>NZ_JARUBJ010000002.1:92500-1488750 GCF_029626145.1 Micromonospora sp. WMMD961 | reverse complement strand
CCGGCCCGGACCAGCATCCCGATCGCCCCACCGGGCTGTCGCACCGGCAACCGCAGCAGCCGCACCACCGGCCCGACCACCACCGGAGAGAGCACTGTGGCACCGGCCACCAGGGCCATCACCGCGTACAGGGCGTACGACGCCGCCACGCGGGCCTCGTCGGCGGTCGCCGTGCCGACGCTCAGGGCGATTCCCGCCGCGACGAGCAGCGCCCCGGTGGCGACTCGGGCCCGCCCGATCGGTCGCTGCTCGACAGCGGCCTCGCGGAGCGCCTCCAACGGGCGGACCCGCGCCGCCCGGCGCGACGCCGACCAGACCGCCAACAACGCGATCACCGGCCCGGCCGCGAGCGAGACCGCGACCGGCCAGAGGGCGTAGCGGACCCGGAAGGTCGCCGGTTCGTAGCCGACGTCGACAAGCAGTCGACCCAGCCCCGGGGCGAGCACCACGCCGACCAGCAGACCGACCAGCCCGGCGCTGACGCCGACGACGAGCGCCTCGGCGTACACCATGCGGCGGACCTGACGTCCGGTGGCGCCGACGGCGCGCAGCAGGCCCAGCTCGCGGCGGCGCTGCGTGATGGTGAACGCGAAGGTCGAGGAGACCACGAACACCGTGACGAAGCCGGCGAGGGCTGCCGTGGCGGTGAGCACCTGCATGCCGATCCACCGGGTCCGGGCGTCGTTGCGCGGCTCCAACGCGCCGCGCTCCTCGCCGGTCAGCACCCGACCGTCGCCGCCGACGACACCGCGAGCCGTCGCGGCGACCCGCTCCGGGTCGGCGTCCGCCGCGAGGACCAGCCCGATGGCCCGGACGCCGGGGGCGAGCGTGGCGGCGACCTCGTCCGCGACATGGACGCCGGGCCCGTCGACCAGACCGGTGACGGTGTACGCCTCCGGCCCCGCCGCCGTCAGCACTGTGACCGGCGCGCCGGTGCGCAGTCCGAGCGCGCGGTCGACCACCACCTCGCCGGTCCTGCGCGGCGGCTCGCCGGCGGTGAGGCGCAATCCACCGAGCTGTGCGCTGGACCAGCCGTGTCCCTGCTGGGCGTCCTCCCGCCGGCTGTCGGCGGCGGAGGGTCTGCCGTCGACGAGCGGTTGGGCGTAGAAGGTCCGGTCCGGTACCGCCGCCACGACGCCCGGCAGACCGGCCAGCCTGCCGACGAGTCCCGCCGCCGTGGTGGCGGACCACGGCCGGGTCGGGACGAACTGGTCGGCCGAGGCGCCCGCTTCGGGGCTCTGCACCACCACCGCGGCCCGTGCCAGCCGGTCCGGCACCTGCGGGCGTCCGGAGGCGAGCAGCAGGGTGGCGGTCGCGACCAGCGCGACCCCGATGGCGACGGCCACGAATGCGCTGGTCGACCGCCGGACGCTCAGCATGACCGCTCCCCGGCCGTCTCGACGGAGTGCCGCGACGAGCCCGCCGCGTCCGCCTCCCGCTCGGCGATCCGCGCGGCGACGACCGCCGCGGAGATCTCGCCGGCCAACTCGTCGACGACGCGGCCGTCGGCGAGCAGGAGGACCCGATCGGCGTACGCGGCGGCGCTGGGTTCGTGGGTCACCATCACCACGGTCTGGCCGTGGTCGTCGACGAGCGCGCGCAGCAGCCGGAGCACCTGCCGGGACGCCCCGCTGTCCAGCGCCCCGGTCGGCTCGTCGGCGAAGACCACCGCCGGGCGGGTGATCAACGCTCGCGCCACTGCGACGCGCTGCTGCTCACCGCCGGACAACTCGCTCGGCCGGTGCCCGGCCCGGTCGGCCAGTCCCACCGCGTCGAGGGCGGCGGTGACGTCCCGGGCCGGTGGGCGGCGACCGGCCAGCCGCAACGGCAACTCGACGTTCTGCGCGGCGCTCAGCGTGGACACCAGGTTGAACGCCTGGAACACGAACCCGATCCGGTCCCGCCGCAGCCGGGTCACGTCGTCCTCGCCGAGTTCGTCGAGGCGGACGCCGTCGATCGTGACGGTCCCCTCGGTCGGGCTGTCCAACCCCGCCGCGCAGTGCAGCAGGGTGGACTTTCCCGAGCCGGAGGGGCCCATCACCGCCGTGAACGTCCCACTCGCGAAGCTCGTCGTCACGCCGTCCAGCGCCGTCACCCGCCGGGTTCCGGTGCCGTACACCGCGCGCAGCCCCGTCAGGGTCACCGTGTGTGTGGTCATGACCACCACAGTGCCGACTGGGGCAGGTGCCGCGCGTCGTGCCGGCGCGGACAGTTTCCGCCCCTCCCCCGGGTGGAGTCGAAGGCCCGGAGCTGCCGGCACGTCGTCCTCCGGGATGACCGCCCGTGGGTGGACGCGGCCCGGCCAGCCGGCCGTTACGGTCGGACAGGTGACCGCTCTCCTACTGACCCGACGGCTGCGGCCAGTGGATCTGTACATCGTGGATGCCATGCTGGCGGTGGCGGTCGGTGGGCTGCTCTGCCCGTACGCGGCACTGGAGTCACCGCTGCACGGGGGCGTACGCGAACCGCTCTGGGTGTCCGTGCTCGTCGGGATGGCCCTCGGGCTGCCGCTGGCGGTACGCCGCCGGTGGCCGATGACGGTGGCCGCCGTGATCAGCTCAGTCGCCACCGTCGCCCTGATCACCGGGGTGGTCCCGAACTTCGCCGCCGCCGCGCCGGCGCTCGCCATCGGCCTGTCCTTCTACACGGTCGCGGTGTCGACGACCACCCGCCGGTCGATGCTCTGCGCAGTGTGTTGTCTCGCGCTGGTGAGCGTCGCCCTGGTGCTGACGGCGGGCGATCTCTGGTCGCGCACCGGTGCGGTCGTCTACGCCGTCGTCATGATCGCGCCTGCCTGGGTGATCGGGTGGCTGGTCCGGGAACGACGGGCCCTCGCCGCGCGGCAGAGTGACCACCTGGTCCGGCAGGCCACCGCGGAGGAACGACTGCGGGTGGCGCGCGAGCTGCACGACGTGGTCGCCCACACGCTGAGCCTCATCGTGGTGAAGGCGGCCGTCGCCAATCACGTCGCCGAGGCGGACCCCCGCGAGGCGGGCGCCGCCCTGCGGGTGATCGAGCAGACCGGCCGCGACGCCCTGGCCGACGTCCGTCGGGTGCTGGGCGTCCTGCGGGAGGGCACCTCGTACGCGCCGACACCCGGGTTGGACGAGTTGCCCGCGCTGGCGCGGCAGGCGGCGATCGGCGGTGTCGACGTACGCCTCGACGTCCGGCGGGAGGCACCGGGCATCGTGGTCCCGGAGTCGGTGGGCCTGGCGGCGTACCGGATCGTGCAGGAGGCGGTGACCAACGTGGTCAAGCACGCGGCCCCGGCCGCCTGCCGGGCTACGGTGACCGTCACGCCCGGCGAGGTACGGGTGGAGGTGACCGACGACGGCCGGCGTCCGGTCGGGACCGGTGGGCAGGGGCACGGGTTGATCGGTATGCGGGAACGGGTGGCGTTGCACGGTGGGGAGTTCCGCGCCGGGCCACGCTCGGACGGCGGTTTCGCGGTGACGGCGAGCCTGCCCTACCGGGTGGCCGCGTGATCCGCGTGCTGATCGCCGACGACCAGGCGCTGCTGCGCGGCAGCTTCCGGTTGCTGGTCGATCTCGCCCCGGACTGCACCACTGTCGGCGAGGCGGGCACCGGTGTGCAAGCCGTCGCGATGACCGGCCAGCACCGGCCGGACGTGGTGCTGATGGACGTACGGATGCCGGAGATGGACGGCATCGAGGCGACCCGACGGATCTGCGCCGCCCCGGCGACGGCCGGCACCCGGGTCATCATCCTGACCACGTTCGACCTGGACGAGTACGTCTACGGTGCGCTGCGCGCCGGAGCCAGCGGGTTCCTGCTCAAGGACACCCCACCAGCGGACCTGCTGACCGGCATCCGGGTGGTCGCCGCCGGTGAGGGGCTGCTCGCGCCGACGGTGACCCGCCGGCTGATCGACGAGTTCGCCCGGCGACCGGAGCCGACCCGGCCGCTGCCCCGTCACCTGGACGGGGTGACCGAACGGGAACGCGAGGTGCTCGCGTTGATCGCCCGGGGTCTGTCCAACGCGGAGTTGGCCACGCACCTCAGTCTCAGCCAGGCCACTGTCAAGACCCACGTCGGTCGGCTGCTGACCAAGCTGGGAGTCCGGGACCGCGCGCAACTGGTCATCGTCGCCTACGAGACGGGCCTGGTGGGGCCGGGCGGCCTACGCTGAGCCGGTTGGCCGCCACCCGAGGAGGAGCAATGACCCGGTACGTCGCACTGTTGCGCGGGGTCAACGTCGGCGGCGCCACCCGGCTGGCGATGGCCGACCTGCGCAGGATCGTCACCGAGCTCGGGCACGAGGACGTGAAGACGTACCTGCAGAGCGGCAACGTGGCCTTCGACAGCGCCGTGCGCGACGCGGAGAAGCTGGCCGCCGGGATCGGGCGGGCGCTCACCGACGAGCTGGCGTTGACAGTGCCGGTGCTGGTGCGCAGTGGCCGGGAGTTGGCGGCGGTGGCCGGCGGCAACCCGTACGCCGACCGGGAGGACGACCCGACGCGGTTGCTGGTGGCCTTCCTGGCGACCGCGCCGGCGAAGTCCGCTGCGGATGCGCTGACCGTGCCCGGTGGGGAGAACGTGTCGTTCACGGTGACCGGCCGGGAGGTCTACCTGCACTACGTCGACGGCGGCTACGGCCGGTCGAAGTTCACCAACGCGTACCTGGAGAAGAAACTCGGCGTCCTGGCGACCACCCGCAACTGGAAGTCGGTGCGGGCCCTGGCCGAGCTGTCCGCCGGTTGACCCCGGTGGGGGTGGCGTCCCCGCGACCCCCACCGGCGCTGCTTAGAAGTGGTATGCGGTCTCGTACTCGGGCACCAGCACCCGGCTGCGCGGCGAGATCCGGCGGATCGCCGCGATCATCTCGTTCAACCGGGTGCGGTCGGTCTCGGCTACCGGCGGTGGGTTCTTCAACTCCGTCTCGAAGTTGTCGTAGTGCACCGGCACCACGACCTTCGGGTAGTCCAGCCCGGCCAGCAGGCGGGGCAGGTAGTCGCCGGTCGTGGTGGCGCTCTGCATGGCCACCATCGCCACGTCGGGCGCGAGGCCGGTGAGGTTCCGTTCGGCGACGTCGCTGGCCCCGGTGAAGTAGACCGACGGGCCGCCGTCGACCCGCAGCAGGTAGCCGAGTGTGTCGCCCTCCGGCAGGTCCGCGATGGTCGTCGGCTGCGCGGGCTGGCTCACCCGCACCCCGGGAAAGGCCACCGAGTACGACGCGTTGCGGCTGTGCAGCGAGCCGACCACCTCGACGGAGTGGTCGCCGAAGTCCAGCACCTCGCCCCCCTTCACGGCGCTGAGCTGCGTCGACGGCAGCCCGTACGCCAATCCCAGGTGGTACGCGGTCAGCGTGCCGAAGACCCGCGCGCCGGTGCGCTTCGCGATGTACGGCACGTCCATGAAGTGGTCCCAGTGGGTGTGCGTGACCAGCACCGTCATGGCCCGGTCGACGCGCGGGTCGATCACGTCGGCGCGCACTGTCAACGCCTTGGCCGGGTTGAACGCGCCTCTGAACAGCCCGGTGTCGATCCGGCTGAGGAACGGGTCGACGAGGACCGTGCGATCGGAGATGTCGACGCGCCAGCCGGCCGTACCCCACCAGCGGAAGCTGACCGCGCCCTTGCGGCGAGTTGTCGGGGCGGGTGTGGTGGCGGGCGGCGCGGCCTGGGTCGGGGTGATCGGGCCGGCGGCGAGCCCTCCGGCGGTGACCAGTGCGGTGGTGGCGGCGGTGTCGCGCAGGAAGCGTCGACGGTCGAGGCTGGGCATGCGGGTGTACTCCCCGTGGTCGGGCGATTGGTCGGCACGAGCCAACCAGCGCGACCCGGCCCCGGTCCAAGATCGAGGGCGATCAGCTCCGATACGCCGCCGCATATCGGGCCTGCCCAGTGGTCGTGCGCCAGCGCCCGACGGGCACGAAATCAGTCGCGGCGCAGCGCCTCCACGGCGGTCCGGGCGGCCTCTCCCATCGCCAGGTCCACGTCGATCCGCCGCGACGCCAACTGGTCGGCACGGGCGAAGACGGCTATCGCGTACCGGCCGCCGTCGGGGTACTCCGCGACCCCGGCCTCCAGGTGCAGGCCGGGCAGGGTGCCGGTCTTACCGGCGACCCGGACACCGGGCGGGAACCCGGCGGCCAGCCGGGTCCAGAAGATCTGCCGGGCCATCCAGGTGCGGACCATCGCGCAGGCGGCCGCCGGCCCGGCCGCGTCCCGCCAGATCAGGGTGAGCAGCCGGGTGATCTCCCGGGGGGTGCTGGAGGTGGTCTGCTCGGGGTCGAAGACCCGCATCGCCCGGATCCGATCCGGCGGCAACGTGGGGAAGATCCGGGCGAAGTCCGCCTCGGTCCGGGCACCCACGTCGGCGAGCATCAGCTCGACCAGCTCGCGCGGGCCGCCCCGGACGCGGGTACGGGTCAGCCCCAGCTCGGCGGCGAGCATCGGGAGCAGATCCGCACCGACCCGGCGCAGCAGCAGGTCGGCGGCCGTGTTGTCGCTGACCGACATGGCGAAGTACGCGAGGTCGCGCAGCGACACCTCGGCGTCGTCGGTGCAGCCGGCCAGTCCCCACCCGCCGAGCCGGTCGGCGGCGGTGACCACTACCCGTTCGGTCGGGTCGAGTTGGCCGGCCTCGACCTGCCGGGCGAACTCCAGCACCAGCAGGACCTTGAAGATCGAGGCGATCACCACCTGCTCGTCGGCCCGCACCCCGACCTCCCGGGCAGCGCCCGCCCGGCCGGCCGCGTCCAGGTCGGCGGCGTGCAGGTCCACGGCGTCCAGGTCGACGGCGTGCAGGCTGGCGGTCACCCCGGCGGTGGCGAAGATGCCCTCGATGCGTTCGTCCACGTCCACGGCAGCACGCTATCCAGCGGCCCGGCACCAGCGCTGGCGTAGGGTCGCGGCCGTGGATCTGCTCCGGCACCTGCGGCACTTCGTGGTCGTCGCACACGAGTTGCACTTCGGGCGGGCCGCCGACCTGCTCGGGATGGCCCAGCCGCCGCTGAGCCAGTCGATCCAGCGGCTGGAACGGGAGTTGACGGTCGAGTTGTTCGACCGGTCCCGCCGCCAGGTACGCCTCACCACCGCCGGTGAGCTGCTGCTCGGTGAGGCGGAGGAGTTGCTCGCCGGTGAGGGTCGGCTGCGCAACCTGATGGGCCAGGTCCGCGCCGGTGAGCTGGGCGTCCTCCGGGCCGGGGTGCCGCCGGAGACGCCCGCGGTGACGCTGCGGGCGCTGCTGGACGGGCTCACCACCCGGGCGCCGGGCCTGGACGTGGAGCTGCACGAGCTGGCCACTGCCGAGCAGGTACGCATGCTCGCCGAGCGGACCCTGGACGTGGGGCTGGTGCATCACCCGGTGGCGGCGGACGGGCTGCGCTTCGGCGCCTCGGTGGACGTACCCCTGGGGGTGTTGCTGCCGCGCACCTCGCCGCTGGCCCGCGGTCGGGAGGTGGCGCTCGCGGCGCTGGCCGGTCTGGATCTGGTGGCCGTCCCCCGGGCCACCGCGCCCGGCTGGCACGACCACCTGCTGGCGGTGTGCCGACAGCACGGTTGGCGACCGGCCCGGGTGCGCCCGGCCCGTAACCCGGAGTTCCTCTTCGGGTTGGTGCTGGCCGGGGGTGGGGTGGCCGTGGAACCGGCGGCGGTCGCCCGTCGCGAGCCCCGGATCGCCTGGCGGCCGATCGTCGACGCGCCACTGGCGAAACGCACCTCGGCGGCCTGGCCGGACCGGTCGGCGCACCCGGCGGCCTCGATGTTCGGGCAGCTCGCCGCCGAGGTGTTGGCCGACGCCGAGCCCGCCACGCCGGCCGCGACGTCGGCACCGGCGGCGCGGCCCTGGCCGGTGCTCTTCGACACGACCGGGTGAACCATTCCGACGTTGCGCTCGTCACCTCCCGATGTGCGGTGATTCGACAGGCCACCCGGGTATGGATGACAGGCAACGACGATGACGCGAAGGAGCCGTAGTGGCCAACACCATTCCCGACATCAGCCTGAACGACGGCACCACCATTCCGCAGCTCGGCTTCGGGGTGTTCCAGATCGAGCCGAAGGACACCGTCGCCGCGGTGACCACCGCCCTGGAGACGGGCTACCGGCACATCGACACCGCCGAGATGTACGGCAACGAGGCCGAGGTCGGCGAGGCGGTACGCGTGTCCGGCCTCGGCCGGAGCGCGGTCTACGTGACCAGCAAGCTGAGCAACGCCTTCCACCGCCCCGACGACGCCCGCCGGGCGTTCGACTCGACGCTCGCGGCGCTGAAGATGGACTACATCGACCTGTTCCTGATCCACTGGCCGCTGCCGACCCTGTACGACGGCGACTACGTCTCGACCTGGAAGACGCTGGAGGAGTTCCAGCGCGACGGCCGGGCCCGCTCGATCGGCGTGTCGAACTTCCAGGTCGCGCACCTGGAGCGGCTGGCCGCCGAGGCGAACGTCGTGCCGGCGGTGAACCAGATCGAGGCGCACCCGTACTTCACCAACGACGAGGTTCGCGCCTACGGTCAGGCGCACAACATCCTCACCGAGGCCTGGTCGCCCATCGCGCAGGGCAAGGTGCTCAACGACCCGACGGTGGTCGACCTCGCCGAGCAGATCGGCCGGACCCCGGCGCAGGTGGTGCTCCGCTGGCACGTGCAGCGCGGCGACATCATCTTCCCGAAGTCGACCACCCCGAAGCGGATCGAGGAGAACACCCGGATCTTCGACTTCGAGCTGGACGACGTGGCGATGGAGCGGATCACCGCGTTGAACCAGGGCGAGGCCGGGCGGCAGGGCCCGAACCCGGACACCTTCGCCTACCTGCCCAACTGACCCGAGCCCGCCGTCCGGCGGGTCATGTCCCGGCGAGCGCCGTACCGCACCCGTGCGGTGCGGCGCTCGCGGCAGTTACGGCCCCGGGCCGCGAAAGTCCGCGCTTGACCTGGAGCGCGCTCCAGCTTGCAGGGTGATCTGTGCGCCCATCGGTAGGGCGCGTGAGAGGAGATCCCATGCGGCACCGCACGATCGGCACCGATCCGGCGACCCGGCGCGAGGTCAGCGTGCTCAGCCTCGGCGCGATGCTCTTCGGCAGCGCCACCGACGAGGCCACCTCGTACGCAATCCTGGACCGGTACGTCGAGGCCGGCGGCACGTTCATCGACACGTCGGACAACTACGCGTTCTGGGTGGACGGTGGGCAGGGCGGGCAGAGCGAGGAGCTGCTCGGCCGGTGGCGGCGCAGCCGGGGCGTGGGCACCGAGATCGTCATCGCCACCAAGCTGGGCGCCCGCCCGTTGGCCCCGGGGACGAGCTACCTGGACAACGCCGAAGGGCTGTCCGCCAAGGTGATCCGCGAGTCCGCGCAGCGCAGCCGGGAACGGCTCGGGGTGCAGCGGCTGGACCTGCTGTACGCGCACATCGAGGACCGGACCGTGCCACTCCAGGAGACCGTGGAGGGCTTCGCCGAACTGGTCGCCGAGGGCACGGTAGGTCTGCTGGGGGCCAGCAACCACCGGGCCTGGCGGGTGGAGCGGGCCCGCGCGTTGGCCGCCGCCGCCGGCCTGCCGGGGTACGAGGTGCTCCAGTACCACCGCAGTTACCTGCCGAGCCGCACGGACCTGGTCAGCGAACTGGACCCGGATGGCGAGCCGGGCGGCGTCGGCGGTGACCTGCTCAGCTACCTGCGTGCCGAGCCGGAGCTGACCCTGGTGGCGTACTCACCGCTGCTCAAGGGGGCGTTCACCCGGGCGGACAAGCCGCTCAGCTCGGCGTACGACCTGCCGAGCGCGCCCCGGCGACTGGCCGCGCTGCGGGAGGTGGCCGGGCAGACCGGCGCGACGGTCAACCAGGTGGTGCTCGCCTGGCTGCTCGGCGGCGAGCTGCCGTGCATCCCGCTGGTGGGCGCCTCGTCGGTGGCGCAACTGGAGGAGAGCCTGGCAGCGGTCGACCTGGAGCTGACCGCCGAGCAACGGCACCGCCTCGACACCACCTGGTGACCTGTCACCGGCCGCCCCGCCGGCCTCAGCTCCCGGCCGGTGGGGCGGTCAGGTCGAGCTGCCAGTCGTTGGCCCGCATCATCCGCCCCGGCGGGTATTCGAAACCGGTTTCGCCGAGCAGCGTGAACCCCGCCTTGCGGCAGACCGCGTTCGAGGCGAGATTGTCGACCGAGGGGTAGGCGTGCGCGTAGCGCCGGTCCCGCCGGGTGCGGGCCGCGTCGAGGGCCGCGAGCACCGCGGCGGTGGCCAGGCCCTTTCCCCGGTACGCGGGCAGCACCGCCCAGCCCAGCTCGTACACCGGTTGCTCGCGCCACTCGCGGGCCCAGTAGCCGACGCTGCCCGCCCGCGCCCCGTCTGGCAGCACCAGCGTGAACATGCAACCCTGCCCACTGTCGGCAAAGTGCACGTACCGGTCGTGCCGGGCGAGCACCTGCTCGTCGGTCTCCGGGCCACCGGTGTGCTTGCGGGTGTCCGGTGAGTTGAGCTGCCGCAGCAGGTCGAGGTCGTCCTCGTGCCACGGCTCGATGCGTACCTGTGCCATCCCGCCCCCTGTTCGTCGACCCCAGTCAAGCCGACGGCGCCGACATTCCGCCCCGATCCGGGCCCGCTAGATCTGATCTAGCGGGCGCGTTTCGTCATCTCGCGCCTTCAGGATGGAAGGGGGGTGGCGATGACACAGTTGCGGATCGCCGTGATCGTCGGCAGCACCCGGGAAGGGCGGGCCGGCGACCGGGTCGCCGGTTGGTTCGTCGACCAGGCCGCGCGGCACGACGACCTGGCGGTGACGGTCGTTGACCTGACCGACTACGACTTCCCGGCCAGCTATCCCGCCGAGCCGACCGCGTCCGTCCGGGCGTTCGTCAGCGAGGTGGGCCGGGCGGACGCGTTCGTCGTGGTCACCCCCGAGTACAACCACAGCTTTCCGGCACCCTTGAAACAAGCAATCGACTACGCGTACGACGAGTGGCAGGCCAAACCGGTCGGCTTCGTGTCGTACGGCTGTCGGTCCACCGGCCTGCACGCCGTCGACCAGTTGCGCACGGTCTTCACCGCGCTGCACGCGATGACGGTGCGCGACGTCGTCGGGATCGACCTGCTCGCCGGAGAGCCGACCGTGCAGTGCACCGACGAGCTGCGCCGCGACGCGGGTGTCCTGCTCGACCAGCTCCGCTGGTGGGGTCTGGCCCTGCGCGACGGCCGGGCGGCTCGGCCCTACGTCTCCTGAACACGTCCGACGGAAGGTAAGAACAATGAGTAGACGCACCACCGGGCTGGCCATCGAGGCGGAGGGGCTCACCCGCTCGTTCGGGGACACCCGGGCGCTGGCCGGGATCGACCTGCGGGTGCCGGCCGGCACCGTCTACGGCCTGCTCGGGCCGAACGGCGCGGGCAAGACCACAGCGGTCCGGGTGCTCGCCACGTTGCTGCGGCCCGACGGTGGCTCGGCCCGGGTCTTCGGTCACGACGTGGTCACCGAGGCCGACAAGGTCCGTTCCCGGGTCAGCCTCACCGGCCAGTACGCCTCGGTCGACGAGGACCTGACCGGCACGGAGAACCTGGTGCTCCTGGCCCGCCTGCTCGGCCTGCGCAAGCCGGCCGCCCGGGAGCGCGCGGCGGCCCTGCTCGCCGCGTTCGGTCTGACCGACGCGAGCGACCGGCAGGTGAAGAAGTACTCCGGTGGGATGCGGCGGCGCATCGACATCGCCGCCAGCATCCTGAACACCCCGGATCTGCTCTTCCTCGACGAGCCGACGACCGGTCTCGACCCGCGCAGCCGCAACCAGGTGTGGGAGATCGTCCGGGCGGTGGTGTCGCACGGCACGACGGTGCTGCTGACCACCCAGTACCTCGACGAGGCCGACCAGCTCGCCGGGCGGATCGCGGTCGTAGACCACGGCCGGGTGATCGCGGAGGGCACCCCGGGGGAGTTGAAGTCGTCGGTCGGCTCCGGCACCGTCCACCTGCGACTACGCGATCCGGGCCAGCGGCCCGAGGCGGAGCGGGTGCTCCGCGAGGCGCTCGGTGTGCCGGTGCAGCTCGCCGCCGACCCGGTCGCGTTGACCGCCCGGGTCGGTGAGGCCGGCACCGACCTCGACGCCAGCGCGCAGGCCGCTCGCGTGCTCAGCGACCTGGCCCGCGCCGGCATCGTCGTGGACAACTTCTCCCTCGGCCAGCCGAGCCTGGACGAGGTCTTCCTGGCCCTGACCGACCACCCCGCCGTGCCCGCCGACGAACGCGACGACGAGCTGGAGGCAGCCCGATGAGCGACACCACGACCACCACCACCGAACGGGCCCCGTCCGTCTACGTCCCGTCCGCCGAGGCGCTGGCGACGGTGCTCGCGCCCGGCGCCCGACCGCCCCGGCCCAGCGCGCTGGGCGCGTCACTCACCTTCGGCTGGCGCGCCATGCTGAAGATCAAGCACGTGCCGGAGCAGCTCTTCGACGTGACCGCGTTCCCGATCATCATGGTGCTGATGTTCACGTACCTGTTCGGTGGCGCCCTCGCCGGCAGCCCGCGCGAATACCTGCAGTTCTTCCTGCCCGGCATCATGGTGACCAGCGTCGTGATGATCACCATGTACACCGGTATCGGCCTCAACACCGACATCGAGAAGGGAATCTTCGACCGGTTCCGGACGCTGCCCGTCTGGCGGCCGTCCGCCCTGGTCGGCATGATCTTCGGCGACGTGCTGCGTTACATTCTCGCCGCGCTGGTGATCCTGGGCCTGGGGCTGGCGCTCGGGTTCCGGCCCGCTGGCGGGGTCGTCGGCGCGGCCGTCGGGATCGGGCTGCTGGTGGTCTTCTCGTTCGCGTTCTCCTGGGTGTGGACGTTCTTCGGGCTGATCCTGCGCAGCGAGAAGTCGGTGATGGGAGTCAGCATGATGGTGCTGTTCCCGCTGACGTTCCTGAGCAACGTCTTCGTCGACCCGAGCACCATGCCCGGCTGGCTCCAGGCGTTCGTCAAGGTCAACCCGGTGACGCAGTTGGTGGCCGCGATCCGCGGCGCGATGAGCGGCGAGTCGGACCCGTCCGCCACGATGTGGCTGCTGGTGTGGAGCGCCGGTTTCCTGGCCGTTTTCGGCACCCTGACGATGTACAGGTACAACCGCCGCTGACACTGGTCAGAACGACGGGCACCGTCACGGCTGTGGCGGTGCCCGTCGTATTGTCAGAGCCGCCAGCGCAGCGGCTCGGGCGGTAGATAGCGGCAGGTGCTGCCGGTCGAGACGGACTCGCGCAGGTGGCCGGCGAGGGTCGGGTGCCGCCCGTCGAGCTTGCGCAGCGTGTCCCGGATCCGCGCGGTCACCGTCTTGCGGGCCCGCTCGGCCTCGTCGCCCAGGCGGCGGCTGCGACCGGCCAGCCCCGCCGCGGCACGCAACTCGTCGAGCAGCGCACCCCGCTCCGCGTCCAGCACGGCCACCTTCCGGTCGTCGTCGCGCGCGGCGGCCCGGTCGATCTCCTCGTCGAGGCGGGCCAGGTGCCGCCGGTAGCGGGCCTTCGCCTCGTCGTCGAGGACCGGGTCGGCACCCAGTTGCCGGGCCGCGACCAGCTCCGGCCCGGCCGCCGGGTCGAGCAACTCCACGGCGGGTACGTCGCTGCCCGGTCGACTGATCAGCAGGTGCAGGTCGTGCAGGCCCTTGGCGTCGGGCAGGTGCACGACGACCCCCGCGTACGCGAGTTGCCAGACCGGCCCGTCGCGCCGAAACTCGTACCCCTCGATCGCTGGCGCGACCGGCGCGACCTGACCGGGCGCGAAAGCCTGGCCTGGCCCGGTGTTGGCCGGCGGGACAGCCTGCCCCGGCGCGGCGGTCCGGCGTGCGGTGGCGGTCTGCTCGGCCGCGCCGGTGGGCGCCGGTTCGGCGATCCGGTGCAGCACCTGCGTCATGCCGAGAGCGGTTGCCTCCTGTGCGGTGGTCGCACGCAGCCCGGCCACCGTCGCGGCGTCGCCCGGGTGGCCTCGGCCGGCCAGGGCGTTCAGCATGCCGGCGCGGGCGAGAACCGACCAGGACCGGGAGCCCAGCCGGTCGGCGGAGTCACGGGCGGCGGTGAAGCCGGCGATGGCGTCGTCCCAGCGCTCCTGGGCGGAGTCGATCAGCGCCAGCCAGTGGTCGACTGGGCCACTGATGTCGCAGCCGAAGAGGCCCACCATCCATTCGCCACGGTGCGGGGCGAGTGCGGCTCGCGCGGTGTCGCAGCGCTGCGGGTCGGCGGACGCGGCGGCGACCTGGGCACGTAACCGTAACCACAGCGGTGACACCGGGCGGGGGTACCGGATGGTGGCGGCCTCGATCCCGGCGGTCAGTCGGATCGCCGTCTCGTCGTCACCCCGCTCGGCGGCGGTGATCGCCCGTAGCAACTCGTGGTAGGGGTAGTCGATCGGGGTGAGCCCGTCCAGCAGGGTCTCGGCTTCGGCGAACCGGCCCTGGAGCAGCAGCCGCGACCAGCGCAGGTGGTGGCCCATGAACCCGAACTCGGCATGGCTCGGATCGGCGACGTCGATGATGTCGCCGAACCTCTTGTCGGCCTCGGCGAAGTCGCCCCGGAAGGCCGCGATGATCCCGCTGTCGACGGCTGCTGCCATCCGGTGTCGGGTGAGGTCGCCCTCCCGGTCCGCGCCGACGAAGGTGGTGAACTCCTCGTTGAAGCGGGGGTCGCCCAGCTCCAGCAGTGCCACCCAGCGCAGCGAGGTGGCCCACAGCTCGGTTTCCCGGTCTCCCGTGCGGCGGGCCACATCGCGGATTTCCGCGGTCAGCGCGGCGCGGGCCTTCGCGGTGCCCAGACCCCAGGTGGTGTCGTGGCGGGCCCAGAGGCTGAAGGTGAGCGCCTCGTCGTCCTGCCCTCGACGGGCGATCGTCTCGGTGGCGGTGATCAGGTCGGCGACCAGCGTGCCGACCGACGCGCCGGCGGCCGGTTCGCCGATCAACCGCCGGTACGCCTCGCGGACCAGCTCGGCCGCCTCGACCGAGTGGGCGATCTCCACCTGCCGCGCGCGGTTCACGATGAGGGCGACTCGGGCCAGCAGCACCGGATCGTCGAGTGTGCGGGCCAGCGCCCCCGCCTCGGTGAGCAGTTGGGTGGCCTCGTCCCGGGAGGCGTGGTGGTATTGCGCCTCCCCGAACTCGATGAGGACCCGGACTCGCTGCACCGGGTCTTCGACCACCTCCAACGCCCGACGGAAGTGCACCGCCGCCTCGTCGGCGGCCAGTCGGGTGAACGCGTCCCGCCCGGCGGCGACCAGCAACGTGGCCACCCGGGCCCGGTCGAGTGCGGGGCCGGCCAGATAGGCGTGGCGGGCCAGGTCGGCGGGGATCAGCTGATCGCTGAGTTCCCGCACGTGGTCGACCGCCCGAACGACCGCGCCATGCCGGGCCTGCCGATCGTCGTCGGACAACCCGTCGTAGAGGGTCTCGCGGACCAGGTCGTGGGCGAAGGCGAACCGGCCGCCGCCCCGGGCGACCATCAGCCGAGCCGTCACCGCCCGGTCGAGCAGCCGGTCGACCTGCGCCACCGGGGCCGCCACGCAGGCCGCCAGGACCTGACGGTGGAGTTCGCGACCGAGTACGGCGGCGACGGTGAGCGCCTCGGCCACGGCCGGTGGCAGTTGGGCCAGACGGCGGCGCACCGCCTCCCGTACGCCGGGGGCGATGGTGTCGGCCGCGTCGTCGGCGTGCCACAACCGCGCGGTCTGCTCGATGAAGAACGGGTTCCCGCCGGTGCGGCGGTGTACTTCGTCGACGAGGCCGGCGTCGGGTTGCCGCCCGGCGGTCCGGGTCATCAACGCGGCCACCTCGTCGCGGGCCAGCCCGGTGAGGGTGATGCTGGTGGCCTTCGCGACCAGCGGCATCAGCAGCGAGCGCAGCGGATGCTCTCCCGACTCGACCTCGGCGTCACGGTAGGTGCCGATCAGCAGTAGCCGCTCGAACCAGGTGTGCTGGGCGGCGAAGCTGAGCAGCCGCAGTGAGGCGGGGTCGGCCCAGTGCAGATCGTCGAGGACCACCACGACCGGCCGGTGCTGGGAGACCGCGACCAGCGCGGCGGTCACCGCGTCGAACAGCGCGAACGCCTCCCGGTCGACGACCTCCCCGCCGGTGTCGACGCCGGCCCAACTGGCGGCGCGGCCAGCCTGCTCGCCACTGGTGTCGGCCTCGCCGAGCAGGGCCGCGAGGGCCGGCTCCGCGGACTGCCGCGCCACTGCCCAGTCGTCGGCGGAGCGTCGCAGGCCGCGAAGCACCTGCACCCACGGCCAGTAGCCGGGGGCGCTGTCGGAATCCCAGCAGGCGGCGCCGAGGACCAGCGCGCCACGCTGCCGGGCCTCCCGGGCTGCGGCCGTGACGAGGGTCGTCTTGCCGATGCCCGGCTCGCCGGTGACCAGGACGAGACCGCCGTGGCTGGTCGCCGCCCGGTCCATCTCGGCGCGCAGCAGACCCGCGGGGTGGTCCCGTCCGATGATCGCGTCGCCGCGCCGCGCGTCCATGGTTTCCAGACGGTACTGGAACCGTCCGACAGGGGCGGGCGGGTTGTTCGAGCAGCCGCAGGTGGCGCACCCGGGTCGGGAAGCCTATGGAGCTGATGTCGTAAACGAATCAGACCCTATCCTCGCTTGTTAGGCACGCAAGGGGTAGTTTAGGGAGTGATGAAGGAAGACATGTACTCGGTCGAGCAGGTCGCGGACCGGCTCGGCCTGCACGTGCGCACCGTGCGGGGTTACATCCGCTCGGGCCGGCTGCGGGCGGTGCGGATCGGTAAGCAGTATCGGATCGCCGCCAGCGATCTCGACGCCCTGACCGGGCAGGCTCCGGCCGTCAGCCCGGGCAGGGGCCAGGCGGAGGTGTCGAGCATCGTGCAGATCGATGGTGTAGACCGAGCCGCCGCCGACCGGCTCGGCACGCTCGTGCTCACCAGCGCCAACACCGGCCACGACCAGGCCCGGCCGCTGAGGGTGCAGACGGTGCACGACGAGGAACGCCACCGCATGAAAATCATCATCCTGGGTGGCCCGGCCGCCACCGCCGAGTTGCTGCACCTGCTCGACGCCGTCCTCAACGCCGACAACGGCCTGCTCGACCGGGAGGTCTCCGATGCCTGACCAGATCCACGAACGCGGCGGCGTGCCGGTGCTGGTCTGCGACCCCGACGGCCCACCACTGGCCACCGAGCAGGACGCGCTGGACCTGATCGGCGCGGCGTTCCTCGGCGCCCAGGTGGTGGCCGTCCCGGCCAACCGGCTCGACCAGCGCTTCTTCTCGCTGGGCACCCGCTTCGCCGGCGACGTGATGCAGAAGTTCGTCAACTACCGGGTGCGGTTGGCCGTCGTCGGCGACATCTCGGCGCAGCTTGCGGAGAGCTCCGCGTTGCGCGCCCTGGTGCACGAGTCGAACCAGGGTGGGCAGATCTGGTTCGTTGACGACCTCGACGCGCTGGACACCCGTCTCCGCGCCGCCCGATAGCCCTCTCACCGGTCGGGCACGACCGCCATCTCCACCGCGTCCGGCTCCACTTCCCTGACCCGAGCCTGCTCGGCCGCCCACCGCAGGTAGGCCAGCCACTCCTCGGATGACCACCCGTTGCCGCGGCCGACCCCCGCCTCAGCGGGGAGATGGCTGGCCACGACACGGTCGAGGATCAACGGCTGCACACCGCCCACCCCGCGCCGGTAGCCAGCAAAGTAGAGGACCTTCGTGCACAGGCCCGGCCCCAACCACGGCAGACGAGCGTGGTCGGGGTCGCGGAAGCGGCGGTACGCCGTACCCAGCGCGGCCTCGTCGGGTGCTGGCGTGGCCACCCCTTCCAGCGCGTACGCCAGGCGGTTGCCGTCCGGGTCGGCGTCGAGTGACCTGGCGGCACGCCACGGGCCGTACCCGATGGGTCCGTAGGCCCAGACCAGCACGGCGGTCAGCAGTTGCCGTGGGCTCGCGGACCCGGCCCGGTAGGCGTCGGCGACCGCGAAGACGTCGCGCCGCCAGAGCTGGCCGTTCGCCGGAAGGCCGGCGGGCCACGCGCCCGGCGGTAGCCCAGCCCGCCAGCGGTCGGTGTGCACAGTGACCGGGGTTCGCTCGCCCGGTAACACCACACCTTGCGTCGCCTGCACGGCCGCCTCCCTCAAGATCGCGCGCTCGCGGAACTCCATGGTTCGGACGCTATGGCCGGGTGCTCCCACACGCCGCCCGCGGACGGCAAATCGCGGTATCGATCGCAGGGGCGCCTGCCTTCCGGACGGCCAATATCCGGCGGGTCCGTGAACGTCGCACGGTTGACCTACGGTGCTCCCATGCTTTCCCGAAACGTGAAGATCCTCGATCAGGTCCGCGCCGAGGCGCTGCGCCGCGACATCCCCGCCGCCGACGTGGAGCGCTGGCTGGAGCTCGCCCGCCCGTCTGCGCTCCTGACACAGCAGGGTGACGGGCCGGTCGTGGGCGCCCTCCGTGGGCCGGTCATGCTCCCGGCCGACGCCGAGGACCCCAGGTTTCCCTTGATCGCCACCATCGACTGCGCTGCCCTTCCGGCGGACCTGACCGACCTTCCGCTACCGGCCGACGGCCAACTGCTGCTGTTCGGCTGGCCCGAAGAAGACGGCTACGGCGAGGTGATGTACGTGCCGGCGGGCGTCGCCGTCGATGAGCGAGAACAGTATCCGCCGGGCTTCACCCCGGACGACGAGGAGTGTGCCGAGGTCTACGCGAAGATCCCCCAGGGCGATCTGCACCTCACGGTCGACATCTCGCTTCCCTACGTCAAGACGATCCCGGGGCCCCCGTGGTCACCGCCGCTGCCGGGAGATCCCCCGTTCGAAGAGATGACCAAGGTGTGGCAGGACGTCCTTGGCAAAGTGCCGGACGGCCCGTTCTCCCGTCGAGGCTGGACGCCGCTACTGTTGGGCGGCTACGGCACTGACTGCAACGGCTTCAACCCCGCCTGGTTGGGCGCCAACCCCTCGGGCTGGTCCGGCCACGACGGGCCGGTGCGCGGTGGTGGGCCACCGGACCATGGTGACTGGGTTCTGCTGGCCGAGTTCCACGGCGGCAGACAGGGCGGCGCGAGCATCCACTGGGTGATCCAGCGTGCCGACCTGAGGGATCGACGCTTCGACCAGGCCAGCGTCCTCGTCTACTGGAATCCGTGAGTCCGCTCGCTCCCGTGGCGCTGACGAAGGCTCAGGACTAGCCGCACAGTGACCGGGTACGCGCGATCCATGGGTAGCCACAAGCAGAACAAACACGACAGCGGCGGCGAATCGGCACGTGGGCGGCGGCATCCGGGCAGCGGCGCTCCGGGCCGCCAGGGCTCGACCGTGGAGCACTCGCCCGACCAACGGCACCGCCGTACCGCGACCGGCCCGGCCGGCACCGAACGCGACCTGGGCCGGGCCAAGGTCTCGGGCGACGGGCGGATCCAGCGGCAAGGCAGCTCCTGAGCCGACCAGTCAGCCGGTGTGGCCGCCCCCGAAGCGCCGGGGCGGCCACACGTAACACTCGTCGCTACGCCGTGGCGCAGATGGCGTACGCCGTGTCGGACCAGTTGCCGGCGAACCACATATTGACTGTTGACTATCGGTTTTGCGGGCACGGCCCTAGCATTCGCCTCATGTCCCCTCGCCGCGCCATCGCCGTCGTAGCCGTCGCCGCGCTGGCGAGCCTGCTCGCCGTCAGCGTCGCCCATGCCGACGACGGCCCGGCGATCAGCACCCCTGGCAGCCCGACGGTGGTGGTCAACGAACCTCACCAGCTCACGCTCACCTGGGCGCCGTCCACCTGGGTCGACGGGCAGGGCACCGGTCAGCCCATCAACTACGAGGTGCAGGTGCCACTGGGCCCCAACACGTACCGCTGGCTCGGCACCACAGTGGACACCACGATCACGCTGACCGACCTGGCGCCCGGCACGACGTACCGCATCGCGGTTGCCGCCCGCGCGCTCGGCGGCTACTCCGACTCCTCGGCCGCCACCACAGTGCGCACGGCCAGCGGCCGCGCGACGGTCAGCTACCTCAATCTCGACTGGTCCCCGACGAACAACCAGATCCAGCACCTCCTGCGGGTCACCAACACGGGCACCGGGCCGCTCGACCTGAGCACTGTGCAGGTGCGCTACCACCTGCGCTTCGAGGGCGGCAACACCTCGCTGGTGCCGAACTGCGACTGGGCGGCGCTGGGCTGCGACCGGATCCGCCAGACCGTGCAGTTCTTCGTCCCACCGGGCGGGCCGCCGTCGGCGATGTCGACACCGGCGCCGCCGTATCCCCCGCCGGGCACTGCCGTCCCCGGTTGGGTGGAGCTGACCTTCACCGGTGGGACGCTCGCGCCGGGCCAGTCGACAGGGCCGATCCAGCTACGGCATCACCGGCACAGCTGGAGCACCATCGACGAGCGCGACGACCCGAGTTGGCTCGCCGCCACCGGCCAGTGGACCGAGAACGGGCGGATCACGCTTGACGTCGACGGGGTACGCGAGTTCGGCGACACGAACACCTGACCGCGCGCCGGGGGGTGTGACCCGGGTCCGGCAGGCTTGGTCCTGACGAGCGTGATGCTGGTGAGTCATCTTGATGCCTCACCGGCATCACGCTTCTCGGCGAACTATTCCCGACCCTCTGGCGCCCTGGGCAGGTGGATGCGCGCGACGGGGATGCCGAGGGTACACAGCCGTAGCCGCGCATTGGCCAGCATCGCGGGCGGGCCGCAGAGGTAGATGTCCTGGCCAGGCTGATACTGATCGAGAGCGATGCTTAGGGCGTCGCCCCGCTCGGCCGGCTCGGCGCAGAGGTCGTCGGAGAGCGCCGGCACGATGGTCAGCCAGTCGTGGGCGCATTGCAGCTTGTCGAGTGCGATCGCGTCGTACAGGTCGGTGAACGTGCGCGCGCCGACGACAAGCGTCACCCGTCGACCGTCCGGTGCGGCGGCGACCTGCTCGACCAGGGCGCGCAGTGGTGCCAGGCCGGTGCCACCGGCGACGAGCAGCAGATCGTTGGTGCTCGCCGGGTCGAGGCTCAGCCCGGTGTCGACGGGCGGGCCGAGCCAGAGCAGCTCGCCGGGGCGTACCCGATGAACCAGGTCGTGGGAGACGGTGCCGCCGGGCACGGCGCGGACGTGCAGCTCGACGGTGCCATCGGCGCGTGGGGCGTTGGCTGGTGAGAGCCAGCGCCAGTGCCCGGGCAGGCGGGGTGTGCAGACCGGCACGGCCTGACCTGGCTGGAAGGGCAGTCGCCGCCAGGGACGTACCGTCAGGATGGCGATGTCGGGAGACGGCCGGTCGTGGCCGATCACCTGGACGTGCCACCAGGCCGAGCCGTCGCCGGCCTGTCTGGCGGCGCGGCGCACGGCGTCTGTGGATCGGCGCAGGGCGCGCTCGGCGGTGGCGGCGAGCTGCGGCGTCCACAGTGGGTGGACGTGGCGGGCGACTGTCGCGAGCAGCGCGTCGCCGATGGTGGTGGCGTGCGGGAGCAGGTCGAAGTGACGGTACGCGCGGCCGAGCACCCTGAGCAGCGCCGCCCGGTTCGCCGGGTCGTCGCCGCCGACCGCGAGGCGGCCCAACGCGGTGAAGAACAGCGGCGCGTCCCGGTGCGGAAGCAGGCCGGGCTGGCGGTCTTCGAGTGTGCACCAGAAGTCACCGGCGGCCCGATCGTCGACCGAAGCCCAGGCGGCGGTCAGGGTGGGCATGGCGGCTCCAGGATGGTGACGAGTTGAGTGGCACCGGGGCGGGCGGGGAAAGCTGCGCCGTTACGGGGGCCGGCGCAACTCCAGGACCGAGCACCCGCCCCGGGCCATGCGTCGACTCTCGCGCTTGACCAGGCGATACGGCATGTCACGGTGATCGTGGGCGGCATGCGGAATCGGTATGCGCTCGACCACGCCTCCGCCGAGTCGGGCAGACTGCGGGCATGACGGAACGTCCGGTGCTGTATCTGGTCGTCTGCGCCGCGGGCCCGGCGGAACACATCCACGAGTTGGTCGATCTACTGATCGCCGACGGGTGGCAGGTGTGCATGATCGTCAGCCCGACCGCCGCGCCGTGGCTCGACCGGGAGGCGCTCCAGAACAAAACCGGTTATCTGGTACGCGTCGAGTGGCGCATGCCCGGCGACCCCGAGCCGCATCCTCCGGCTGACGTGGTGGTGGCCGCGCCGGTCACGTTCAACACGGTGACGAAGTGGGCGCTGGGCATCAACGACACACTGGCGCTCGGCGTCCTCAACGAATCACTGGGAGCGGGACTGCCGATCATCGCGTTCCCGCACACCAAGGACGAGTTGGCGGCGCATCCGGCGTACGCGGGTCACCTGGAGGTGCTGCGCGCTGCCGGCGTGGTCGTGGCGGACGGGAAACCGCTGAACTCACCAGAGCGATGGGGCGTGGTCATCGAGACGTTGCGGTTGGTACGCCCGGCTTGAGCAACTGCTGTCACCCCGGATATGCGTCTCACGTATACCAACCCTCCACGCAGCCTGTTCAATGAATAGGCTCGATGAGGCGAGACGGACGGAGCCGCCGGTGACACATGCGAACTGCCCCCGGTGCGGCGGGCGCCTGGCTCGCGACAACGACAGCGGGCGATGTGCTCCCTGCCAGGCTGCCGAGCGTGATCGTCTGAGCGCACCGCCGGTGGTGCCGGCCAGTTTCTGGGACCACGAGCCGGTCCGGCAGGCCTTGGCCGAGCGACATCTCGGGCGGCTCATCAGGGCTTACCGGTCTCACCCGTACCACGGCCGCGTCGCTTTGCCGCAGACCGTGGTCGCGAGTTGGCTGAGCATCACGCAGGCACAGCTCAGTCGAGTGGAGAACGGGCCGCCGCTCGTGCACCTGGACCGACTCGCGCACTGGGCGCAGATCCTTCGGATACCGGCGTCTTGCCTGTGGTTCGGTCTTCCTGACCAGCCCTTTCAAATCCGGAATCGCGCGCCCGGTCGCACACACGACGCCCCTCAAGCTGAGCAGGGTGAAGTCCCGGCCATGGCGGTTACCGTGGAGGAGGCACCAACCGAAGGGGGTGGCGCTACGGACCGGCGACGCTTCAACGCAATGGCCGCGCTCGCGGGACTCGCCGCAGCCGGTCACCCCTACCTGCTCACGGGCTCTGCCGACCCGGCGAATATCGGCATGGAGCAGGTACGACTGGCCACCTCGCTGGTGGAAGATCTCCGACGGGCCGATGCGGCAGTCGGCGCCGACCAACTGTGTGACGTCGCTATCCACGTGCACACCAGGCTATCGACCTGGGCGGCGAGCTCGAACTACAGCAGAGCCGTTGGCGACGCTCTTCAAAGCGCCCTGGCTGATCTCGGCATCCAAGCCGCGTGGCTCGCTATCGATGCCGACCGCCGGCCAGAAGCCAGGCCGTACCTGAACGAGGCCATCACCCGGGCCCGCATCGCCGATGACCCTCGCGTAGAAGTGCGGGCGCTGACCCAGCTATCGATGCTGCTTCGGGAGAGTCAGCCCGGCGAGGCACTGCATTGTGCCGAAGCCGCGCTGCGTGTGTCTGCCGGATGGGCGACGCCTCGACTCACCACGTTGCTGCACCTGCGAAGGGCGCATGCCCACGCCGTACTGAGGGACGAGAGTGGGTTCAGTCGCGAAATGACCAAGGCTCGCCGTGAGCTAGAACGCGGAACACATGAGGATGATCCGGGATTTGTTCACTTCGTGAACTCGCAAGAGCTGAACGGCATCGAAGGGCTCTCCTACCTTGAGTTAGACAAACCCGGCCGTGCCGCTCAATCGTTCCGCGAGATCATCGCCAACCCATCGCCGGGCCATCGACGTAACCAGGTCTACTACGCCGTCCACCTCTCTCAGGCGATGTACCAGCAAGGCGACGTCAACGAGGCAGCGCGAATCGCGCTGGACGCACTGCCCGCAGTAAGCCGGATGAACTCAGGGCGCATCACCCGGCATCTTGCACAGGTGCATTCGACTCTGGCGACATCACGGCGAGCGACCACGGCAGCCCGCGAGTTCGTCAGTGCTTACGACCTAGCGGTGAAAGCGTGATCGAGGGCCTGCAACTCCGCCATCACAACGCGGACGAGGCCAAGGGAATCCTCGATCAGTTGGTGGACCTCTACCTGGAGGTCTACGCGGGCGGCAGCGAGTTCCACAGCGAGGACCGGTACCGGCGTCAGCTCTCCCTACACATGCAACGGGTCGGTTGGGAGCTGGTCACCGCAACGCTCGACGGGACCCTGGTCGGCTATATCTATGGGTTCCCGCTGCCATCCGAGACTCGGTGGTGGGATGGCATCCACGAGCCGGTGCCGCCCGGGTTCACCGACGAGGACGGCCAACGTACCTTCGCGATCAGCGAGCTGCTGGTACGTCCCGGTTGGCGACGTCAGGGCATCGCCGCAGCGCTACACAATGACTTGATCGGATGCCGGACTGAGACCCGAGCAACCCTCCTGGTCCGCTCTGACAATCTGGCCGCCCAAACGATGTATGGGTGTTGGGGCTGGAGCAAGGTCACCACCTTGCGGCCGAACTGGCAGAGTGCACCAGTCTTCGACGTCCATGTCCTCACCTGCACAGGCGCACCACTAACGCAGAAGTAGCTGGCAACATCCATAAGGCAGGCTGCCCTTCCCCTCGCTCTATTGGACGCATCGTCGACCCTAAGGATGAATGCGCACTTATCTACCTTCACAGGCAGGGCGGCATCAAGGCGACTTGATGTAGGAAATTTCGGCATAGCCACAATCTATTCAGTGGGTTAGTTAGGGCCGCCAGCCTCTGGTCTCGGAACTGGGTAATTTCGAATTAGCCTCGAGTCGAGGTCGCTAATTGCCCTAAGGAGTACGCGCATCGCAACATCGGCCTCCGCGGGAGATTGCATCTTTTGAGCGAGATCCCCCCAAGCCAGCAACAAAGGGGCCCACCAGTCATCGAACGACCTGAGCTTTAGAGCCATCTCAGAAGCTCTCTTGAGCAAGGAATCCAGCTCGGGACCACCTACGGGATTGCGCTCGAACAGCTCAATAGCCACGAAGCTCGGGTCAGAGAAGATGTTTTCCTTCAAAAAACGAAGCCGCCGAAGCCTGGCAGCATCCTCTCGCTGCTTCGCAAGGTCGGCGGTAACCTCGTCGGACATATACAACTGAACATTCCCAACTAAATCGCGGTAAAAGCCATCGGGGCAATCTTTGGGTTGCCCCAACAGGCCGTTGATCTCGTCCTGGGCCTGCCCGACGAATACCGGCTGCAATCTGGAGGTGACGCTGAAAGCTAGCGCATGCAGCCTGCTACGCACTAAGGCGTCCAAGTCCGCGTGAGTACGCCCCGTTCGAACCGTCGCGGTAAAGTCCGCTTCCAAGAGCACGTGTTCGGTGCGCGTCTCCAGCGGCATCCGAGCCGGGAAGAGGATAGCCCTTCGCCGGCGGTCAAGCCTGAACATGGCTACTTTCCACAACCCTTCCCGCAATGTACCCCTCCAGCCGCACCGACAAGTCCTTGACCGGATTCCGCATTCCGGCCGTGGAATCCAGCGCCCCGGACAACCTGAAGAGACTCGCGATCAGCCCGTTTTCCCGTGCGGCGCCGGCCAAGGACTCGATGAGGGCATCATAGCTGGCGTCGTCATTAGCCGACCTAAACATAGTGACAATTGTTGCATGCGAAGGCTCATCATCAAGAAGCTGCGCCAGAAAAGGTTTTAGTTGCAAAATTCCTCTCTTCTCGAGAGCGAGAAACACTTCGACGCCTTCAGCGTCTCTTACCATCGCATCGAGCGCAAACCTTGAGGAGGCCCGCGCGCCGGCCGCAGTCAACCATTCCGAGACCGTAGCGAGGAAAGGCTCTCGTGCGTTTTCGTCTGCAAGGAACTGGTCGAAGGCCGCCACAACCAGTGCCGCGGTTCCATCTGATATTTTGGCGGAATCAGCCACTCGCTGCAATCGCCTAACAGCGATCGGGCGTTGATCGAGGAGGTATAGGCGCGTCGCAACGTCTATGACGACGTCTTGCATCTCGGCACTTTGTGCCCAATCATACAATATCCGCTCCGCCCGACGCCGCATGTGCATGTCGCGACAGGCGTCGAAAAGAACATCCTTCAAAATCCCTTTGTCGCCGATGTTACGGAGATCGTGACGAATGAATTCGATGTCTTGACTTCGACGCACCAAGGTAGACACCCACGCAGCCGGCGAGAGCGGCCCCGAATCCTGAGAGATATTTGTACTCATCCAACGGACGAGCGGGCGCCGCACCTCGCTATAGTTATCCCAGACGTAACGGATAGCCGCCACACCGAAAGCTGGCCTAGCCAGTCGGGCCATTTCGTCTCTGTCGACCGATGCGCGAATACGCTTTAGCCGTCCCCTAATTCCAGACCTAGCCAAGACGGCGTCCAGGTGACGAACATCCTCCTCAGGCTTCCCTCTAAGCTCGGACAGAAAGCTTCGCCAATCGCGTTCAAGATTGCTCAGATGCACCGCAGAACGGACAGAAAGTGTAAGTAGCAAGCATCGATCGTTGAGCGCAAGGGGTCGGTCTTTTTCTCTACTAAACGAGGAGGTAGGCCGATGATCGGTGCCTTCCTCACCGAATAATACATCCAAGTCGTCGACGTGATTATCGAGCACCTCGGCAATCATTTCGGCGATTTTTGAAGTAGATAATGAACTGCGGTCACCAAAGGGCTCGAGCAGATCCACGATCTGTCCCACAGCCTGGCTAGACTCGATCGCATTCATGCCATTAAGGTGCGTGCGAACGCGATCTTGACGTACCGCTTCGACAACGATAGGGTCGAACTCTTCGAAAAATCTCTCGACCAGCGCATGTGGATCCGGCGGCTGATCGATACGAACAGCTCGTACATTGTTTAGTGATGTGGCATGCCGATTAGACCACAAACTTTCTTTGATCGTCACGATAAGATGCGATTGGATTTCAGCGAGAGCGGTCGCGATATCGTCCAAACCGCGCAGGAATTCGGCGGTGGGCCTATCATGCTCAGGGTCTTGCAAGTCGAGAATGTATCCGTGCCATGCCTGCATGGGCAGGGAAGCAGCATGCGGCCTGTCCCAGTCACCCGGCTCAAGTTTAGCCAATCGCAGGCGGAAGTCGCCCTCCCTAACGATCAACTGTTCAGCGAATGTTGTTGAACCGAAGCCTGCGGGAGCGACGAGAATTAGTACCTTGCTCGACTCCAAGGCAGCTACCGAATCGACCCATGCCCCGGTCCATTCGTTAGGCATGAAGAAGTTAGCTTCGTTCGCTAATCTGGACTTATCTTCGTATGTCACCCCTAAGCGAGTTGCACCATCATCCCCATTTGCGGCAGTGCGAAATATAGGCACTCGAACCGTGGGTGGAAGGATTGACACCAAATCTTCGACCCGGGCGAACCAAACCCGATCCCTGGACCAGCCGTCGCTGTTGTAACGCATGCTCATCACGCCAATAACGGCATTGTCGCTGGTTCGCAAGACCGGGGATCCACTCATTCCCCGCTCCGCCCCGGCAGCGGTCCCCGCCCCTATTGAAGAATCGTTGAGCGTGTGGGCAGATCGCCCCCAGTGGCCAAGAGTGGTCAAACTTTTATACCGCGACTCGTTATCAAGAAGAGCGCAGCCGGTAATATAGAATTCGGTCCCCGGTGATTGCACATCAGAATACGCCAAGTGCGACACCTCTGCGGGCAGGGGGTTATCACTTTGAAGGACTGCAAGATCTTGACTAGGATGCACCGCGATCACGCGGGCCGCAATGTTCCCGCGTCCGGCAGAGGTGAGTGGAGCAACGGCGACGATCCTACCCATCAAGTTTGAACGGTCTACCTCTTGCAGAGCCTCCTGGATCACGTGAGCTGCAGTCACAAGCACCCCAGCGGTTACTTGGAAACATGTGCCAACATAGTCGCCCTGGGCATTCTCAATGCGACCCAGAAATTCTTCAGCAACTTGACCGGTCGATACGCTCATCGCTGCCTCCCTTCATCTCGACATCAGAACGGGTTTCGTCGTCCGCCACCCCGACAGATCCAAAAACCAACTTCACGTTCAAGCTCGCCTCTGAGGCTGCGCTCGCGAAGATCACCCCCGCTTGTGTAGAGAATTTCAAGCCAAACTGAACTTCCACCTGTGAAGGTCGCGCCGCGCGATAAGCCGCAGACCTCATCATTTCGGCAGTAGATGCAACCATTCCTTCAATTACGGATTGAGCCTTGACAAAAAGCTCCTCTGCTTTCTGCTGAGCTGGTCTAGTGCTCGTGTACTCGTCGCCGATCGGAACGACCTCCACCAACACCGGGACGCCGTTTATCTCTCCAGGAATGCGCCGAACAGACACATTACTCCCCATCCGCGTTGCGCGAACGCCTGCAACGCTAACGCCTATACGGACAACGTCCACCCGGCCCGGTTTACGGCCTAACTACACGCCCGAGTCGTGCCACTGACGTGGCTTAGAAAATGTCACAAGGATTAGACAGGCGTAAGAACCGGCTTCCGAGGTGGCGAGAACGGACCGCATCTATACCTATTACGCAAATTCGCAGCTGCATACATGGACTCGCCCCTTCCCCGCCGGCGGCAGGGACGACTTTACCGCCATGGACCTTCCCGCGGGACCCCCAGAGTGACGGCGCTTCTGGCATATATCTGCAGCAGAGGCTGAGGGCGCCGCCGCCATCACTTCACGTTTCCATCGACGTTCTCCGGCATAGCCCGCAACTCCCTGCTCACCACGGTGATCACCACTACTGCGGTCCATACTGGAAACTCTCTAGCAATGCATGCCGCAGGCTCGATGGGTGAATGTTGTCGCGGACCCGACAGAAGGGGCAACGCAACGGAGCTACCGTCTCCTGATGACGGATCTTGAGCGAGGGCTTTACGAGCATCTGATCACTCGTGAGCTCGCCGATCGTCTTCAGCACGTCGATCCCGCTCTGATCCAGCACCACAAGCTCGACCCCGCCGACGCGCACACCACCCTCGCGCGGCACATCGCCGCCCTGGCCGCCCGCGCCCTCCAATCCGTCCCCGGCGGCGACGACAAGCTCCACCACCAGGTCGAGCTGGCGAACCGGATCGCCGACGCCATCGGCGAGCTGAGCCCGAAGGCCGCAACGGACCAAGACCAGGTGACCGACGCGAAGCACCTGCTCCACGCCATCGCCGCCCCACCAACCCCACCCGCGCTACCAGCCTTCCCAGACCGACCGACCACCCCGCTCTCCACCGGCGCGTTACTCGTCAACGGCCGTCACCAGCCCCGCATCGGCCACGAGGTCAACCACGAGATGGCCTCAGCCGAGAGCGTCGACCTACTCTGCGCGTTCATCAAGTGGTACGGACTGCGCATCGTCGAGAAGCCCATCCGCGACCTGATCGCCCGGGGTGGCAAAGTCCGGGTCATCACCACGACCTACCTCGGCGCGACCGATCAGCGAGCGCTCGACCGGCTGAAGGAGCTCGGCGCTGAGGTCAAGGTGTCCTACGAGACGCGGACCACCCGCCTGCACGCCAAGGCGTGGCTGTTCCGCCGCAACAACGGCACCACCACCGCGTACGTCGGCTCGTCGAACCTGTCGAAGACCGCGCTGGTCGACGGCGTGGAGTGGAACGTCCGCATCTCGAACATCGAGCAGCCGCACGTCATCGACACGTTCACGGCGACGTTCGAGGACTACTGGAACGATCCGGCGTTCGAGGCGTACGACGCGGCCAGGGACGCCGAACGGCTTCGGCAGGCACTCACCGGGGAGCGCCGAGACCAGACACCTACCGAGATCTCGAACCTGGACGTGCGCCCGTACCCGTACCAGGCGGAAATCCTGGCCGACCTGGACGCCGAACGGCTGGTCCACGGGCGTTGGCGCAACCTGGTGGTGATGGCGACGGGCACCGGCAAGACCGTCGTCGCCGCGCTGGACTACCGCCGGCTGCACAAGGCGGGACGAACAGATTCGCTGCTCTTCATCGCCCATCAGGAGCAGATCCTGCGGCAGAGCCTGTCGACGTTTCGGCAAGTCATGGGCGACGGCAGCTTCGGGGAGACGCTTGTCGCTGGCGAGAAGCCGAACGGTTGGAAGCACGTCTTCGCCTCCATCCAGTCGCTGCACCGCCGGGAGGTCGACCCCGAGGCGTACGACATGGTGATCGTGGACGAGTTCCACCACGCGGAGGCGCCGACGTACACACGGCTGTTGGAGCGGCTGCGTCCCCGCGTACTCCTCGGATTGACGGCGACCCCCGACCGGGCCGACGGCGGCGACGTGCGTCGGTGGTTCGACGGCCGCGCGGCGGTTGAGCTGCACCTGTGGGACGCGTTGGAGCGGCAGTTGCTGTCGCCGTTCCAGTACTTCGGGCTGCACGACGACGTGGACCTGTCGCACCTCGCCTGGAAGCGCGGCCAGGGCTACGACCCGGCGGAGCTGGACGTCGTCTACACCGGCAACCACGCCCGCGCGAGGTCGGTGCTTCGCGCGGTCAGCGACAAGGTGGACGTCGGACGGATGCGGGCGCTCGGGTTCTGCGTGAGCATCGGGCACGCCGAGTTCATGGCCAGGTGGTTCAACGACCACGGCGTGCCATCGGCGGCGGTGACGTCGGGAGTGGAGCGCTCGACACAAAAAGGGCTGTTGCGGGACTTCAAGGCCGGCAAGCTGCGGGTGCTCTTCACAGTTGACCTGTTCAACGAGGGCGTCGACCTGCCGATGGTCGACACGATCCTGATGCTGCGGCCCACCGAGAGCGCCACGATCTTCCTGCAACAGCTCGGCCGTGGCCTGCGCCTGGACGACGACAAGCCCTGTCTCACGGTGCTCGACTTCATCGGTGGGCAGAACGCCAACTTCCGCTTCGACCTGCGGTGGCGTGCGCTGACCGGGGTGAGCCGGCGGGCGATCACCGAGGCGGTCCGGGACGACTTCCCGAGCCTCCCGAGCGGCTGCCACGTCGAACTGGACCGGGTGGCGAAGGAGGTCGTGCTCGCCAACCTGAAGAGCGCGCTGCCCACCTCGAAGGCCGGTCTGGTGTCCGAGCTGCGGCAACTCGGCGACGTCAGCCTGGCCACGTTCCTTTGTGAGACCGGCCTGGAGATCGAGGACGTGTACCGCTCGGCCAGCATCGGCGGCTGGACCGGTCTGCGCCGGCTCGCCGGCATCGAGACGTCCGCGCCCGGCCCGGACGACCGGGAGTTGGGCCGGGCCATCGGTCGCATGCTGCACACCGACGACGTGGACCGGCTGGAGCTGCTGACCCGGGTCGCGGCCGGACCGCCCGCGCCAGGTCAGCAGGTGTACGCGGGCAGCGGCCGACTGCTCGACATGCTGCACTTCAGCCTCTGGGGACCGAACGCACCCCTCGCCATGCGGGACGAACAGCTGGCACGGCTGTGGAAGGAACCGGCGCGTTGTGCCGAGTTGCGGCAGGTCGCCGAGGTGTTGCGGGACCGCATCCACCGGGTCACGCCCACCCTCACGCCGGGGGCGGTGCCGTTGCGGGTGCACGCCCGGTACAGCCGCAACGAGGCATGTGCCGCCTTCGGGATGACCAACCCGGGGTCGCTGCGCGAGGGGGTGAAGTGGCTGCCCGACGCCCAGGCCGACCTGTTCTTCGTCACCCTGGTCAAGTCCGCGGCGCACTACTCCCCCACCACCATGTACGCCGACCGGGCCGTCACCGACACCCTCTTCCAGTGGGAGTCGCAGAGCACCACCTCGTCGGCGTCAGCGACCGGACAGCGCTACACGTCGGGCGGGTCGGCAGTGCACCTCTTCGTCCGGGAGACCCGTATCCCCGACCGTGACCTGGGCGCGCCGCCGTACCTGTACGCCGGGCCGATGACGTACCAGGAGCACACCGGCGACCGACCCATGCGCATCCTCTGGAAGCTGCGCCACGCGCTGCCCGCCGACATGTACGTCGCGGCTCGGGCCATCGCCGCCTGATATCGGCCGAACGTCCGCTCGCCCGGCTACCCCTCCGGCTGCGGCGGGACGTGCGGCCCGCCGGTCGGTCGCTCGTCGCCGTGGCCCGGCCACCACGCCTTGTGCCCGATCAGGGCGGTCAGCGCCGGCACGAAGAACATCGACATGACGAACGCCGACAGCACGATGCCGATCGCCACCGCGAAGCCCATCTGCTGCAGGAACGAGATCGGAGCAAGCAGCAGCACCGCGAACGTCCCGGCCAGGATCAAGCCTGCTGCCGCGACCGTCGGGCCGGCGTGTTCGACCCCGATGGCGGCGGCCTGGTGCGGCTCGTTGCCCTCCCGCGCCTCCTCGCGTAGTCGGGCGATCATGAGGATGTTGTAGTCAGTCCCGATAGCCACCACGAAGAGGTAGAGGATGATCGGCAGCTGGAAGGTGACACCGGGCTCACCCTGCAGCCCTTGGAAAAGGTAGACAGTGGCGCCCAGCGTGGCGGCGAAGTTGAGCAGCACCGCTATCACGAGGTAGATCGGCGCGACCAGACTACGCAGCAGCAGCGCGAGGATGAGCGCGATCAGGCCGGCCGCGACCGGCAGGATCACCGACAGGTCCCGGTTGTTGGCCGAGTTGATGTCCGCGAAGATCGCGGTGGTCCCGCCGACCAGCGCCCGGGTGCCCGGCGGGGCCGCCGCGTGCACGGCACCGCGCAGGTCGTCGCGGACGAGGGTGATCGCCTCGTTGGAGACCGGGTTCTCGTTGAGCAGCAGGTTGACCCGGGCCACACTCGGGTCGGTGCTGCGCTCCGGGGGCTGCGCCTGGCCCACACCCGGGGCTTTCGCCACGGCCGCCGCGAAGTCGTTGACCTGCTGCTCGTTCAGCGGCGACCCGTTGCCGGTGGTCAGGTAGACCTCGGTAGGAGCGAGCGCGCCGGCGGCGAACCCGCGCTGTAGGTCCTGTGCGGCCTTCGCCGACTCGGTGTCCTGCGGGAAGCCGGCGCTGAAGTCGTAGTCGGCCTTGTAGCCGAGCACGCCTGCGGCGAGCGCGACCAGGAGGACGCCGGAGGCCGCCGCGACAAGCGCCGGCCGGCGCCCGACGGTGTTGCCGAGCCGGTGCCAGATGGTGGCCTTGGGCGCACGCTGCCACGCCTTCGAGGGCCAGAAGACGTACCGGCCGAGCAGGGAGACGACCGCCGGGATGAGGGTGAGCGAGGTGACCAGCATGACGCCGACCGCGATCGCGAGCGCCGGACCGAGGGAGCCGAAGAAGCCCAGCGAGGCGAGGAGCAGCACGAGGAACGCGACGATGACCGCTCCGGCGGCCGAGGTGATGACCTCGCCGACCCGCTGGACGGTGACGATCATCGCGGTGCGCTTGTCGTCGCCGGCGCGCAGCCGCTCCCGGTAGCGGAAGAGCAGGAACAGGATGTAGTCGGTGCCGATGCCGAACAGCACGATCAGCAGGATCGTCTGCAGATCCTGGCTGACACTGAGGTCGAATGCCTTGCCCGCGGCGGCGACGAGACCCGTCGTGATGCTCAGGACGACGCCGACGACCACCACGGGCAGCAGCGCCGCGATGGGGCTGCGGAAGATGACGAGGATCAGTCCGATGATCAGGATGATCGTCGCGACGCCGACCACGGCGAAGGCGTTGTTGAAGGTGTCCTCGTTGTCGACGAAGCTCGCCACGTCACCGGCCACGCCCGCGGTCAGCCCACTGTTCGCCAGCTCCGGGCCGATGTCCGCGCGCAGGTCGCGCACGGCGTCGAGCAGTGCCGGGTCGTCGGGGGTGGGGGCGTCGAGCCCGACGTTGATGATCTGCACCGACTTGTCCGGCGCGACCGCGGGCGGGCCGGTCAGGTAGCCGGACGTGCGCGGGATGTTCTTGGCCTTGAGCGACTGGGCGAGCTGGCCCACCTTCGCCTCGTCCGCCGACGTGAGTTTCTGCCCGTCGGCGCGCTTGACCACGATGGTCGCCGTCGCGGTGGCCTGCTGCGGGAACGCCTTCTGCCCCAGCTCGGTGGCCTGCACCGACTCGTACGACCGCGGCAGGAAGCTCTCCTGGTCGGCGGAGGTGATGTCGCTCAGGGACGGTGTGGTGAGGATGATGGCGGCTGCCGCGACCACCCACCCGGCGATCACCCACCACGCTCTGCCCACGACGAATCTGCCCAGCCGCTCGAACATGGTTCCCCCCGTGTGTCCGGCACAACCGACGTCTGGTGGCCGAGGCGCCCACGGACGCTCCGATCACCACCCTGTGCTACCGATGTGCAGCGTACCGTCGCGCCCTAATCCTTTTCGGACGCACGCGAGTGTCGGGCGCGCGCTTTTCAGCCTCGCCGCCGATGACCGGGCGGCCGTCCGGGTAGCACACCCGGTGACTGATCACGCACTAGGTTGGGGGCATGGAGCAGCGGATCAGCCTGATCACCCTCGGCGTCAGCGACCTGGCGCGCGCCAAGGCGTTCTACGAGCACCTTGGCTGGCGTGGCCAGGAGGTCGAGGAGACGGTCTTCTTCCAGGCCGGCGGCCTGGCCGTCGTCCTCTGGGGCCGCGACAAACTCGCCGGCGACGCTGGCATAGCCGATCCGAGCACCGATGGCTCCGGCGGGATGGCCCTCGCCCAGAACGTCCGATCCCGCGAGGAGGTGGACGAGGTGATCACCACGGCGACCAAGGCTGGTGCCACGGTGACCAAGCCGGCCCGGGAGACCTTCTACGGCGGCTACGCGGGCTACTTCGCAGACCCGGACGGGCACGTCTGGGAGATCGCGTGGAATCCCGGCTTCACCCTCGCGGACGACGGCACCCTGACCGTCCCCGACTTCAGCGCCACGGGCTGAGCTGACGCACCCACGAACACGGATCAGGGCGTCGGAGGTGGGCAGAGCAGCGGGTCCAGCAGCGGCAGTTGCAGAGGATCCAGGCAGACGGCCAGCAGCGCAATCGGCGAAGGCGTCGCAGTGGGCGTCGGAGTCGGGGAGGCTGACGCGACGGGCGGCGTCGGGACGGCTGGGGTGGCCGGTTCCGTGGTGGGGACCGGCTCAGGGGTCGGCACCGAGGTAGGCGACGGAGCAGGGGCTACCGACGGGGTGACTGCTGGCGCTACCGACACCGTAACGGCAGGTGACACCACTCTGGAGACGGCTGCCGCTGACGACTGCCGGGCAGTCGGGGTGTGCGGCGGGCTCCAGACGGCGCTGTCGGCCGAACCGACCCGCGACCGGGGGGCCACCGGCCCGACGGCACCGATCGACACGAGGGGCGCTCCGGCCCTCGGCACGTCCAGGGCGATGGTTTGCGCCTGCGGCACAGGCTCGGATCCCAAGAGGTGCGGGCTCGGGCCGCGGGCGCCGGGGCCGACCGTCGCGATCAGCACCGCAGCGATGGCGGCAGCGCCGAGCGCCCGCCGGTCGGGGCGTACCGCGGTCAGGGGCGCGTCGTCGGGTTCCGCCAGCATGACAGGCGCGGGCCGGGCCGCCCGGTGCGCGGCCAGCAGGGCGTCGACCTGCGCCAGGACGGCAGCGCGATCCGGAGCGACAGCGAGCGCGAGATAGAAGCGGAAGTTCACCACGGCGTTGGCGGGGACGAGCAGTCCGGAGAGTCGACAGTGGTCGGGCAGCAGGGTGAACGGGACGTCGGGGTGGTGAGCGGGGCCGACCAGGTCCTCGTACCGCCACTCGCGCCGGTGCTCACGCCCACCGAAGGCGACCCGATGACTGGTCACGACGGCCATACCGGTGTCGACGGCCCGCAGACCCGCCGGCAGCGCCTCGCCTGACGTCTCGGCTAAGGAACAGGAGCCGCCCGGGGTGGGTAGGCCGGGGACGTGCCGCGCCTCGGCCTCGACCAGCGTGGCGACGGGGAGGACGCGGAAGACGAGTTCGTCGTCGGCGAGGTCCACCGGAAGGCCGACGCGGGGCTGCGTACACCCGAGGAAGCTGGCGGCTTCGACGCGGAGCCGGGCCAGGTGGTCGTCGCGGCGTCGCCAGGCGTCGGTGGCGTCGCGGTACGCGCGCTGCCGGCGCTCGTTCTCGCGCTCGGCCCAGGCGATCCGCCAGGGGGCGCAGGCCACAGAGGTCACGGTCACATGCGTTACAACCGCTCACGTACGTGACAGGCAACGCGACCGGGATCGATGCATCCCGTTGCGCCCGAAAGGAGAGAATTGCAGGTGATCAGCCGGCGCGGCGGCGGTCGGTCATCGGGTCGCGGACCGGGAACCGCGACTGGGCCCTCGGCGGGTACGCCTCGCAGTGCTCGGTCCAGTGTTCGGCGGCGGTGGCGAGGGCGTCCGCGGAGACGGTGAGGATCAGCGGATAGACAGCGCTGGAGGGGCGACGCATCCACGGGGGCAGTGACTCGGCGGAGAACTCGACGATCAGCTCCAGCCGGCGTCGGCGGAGCACGCGGGTGCGGAGGGCCAGGTTGGGTTCGGTGAAGCGGACCAGCGCCGGCGGTGCGCTCAGCCCGAGGGCGGCGGTGGCCTGCCCGTGCAGCCAGCCGCCGAGCGCGCGCGCCTCCTCGACCATCAGGCTCGGGTAGTGGTGTGACCAGGTCTGACCGTCGGAGGTCCGGGCGTCCACCTCGATGAGCAGCCAGTCGTGCCAGCCGGGCGTGGCGCCTTCGGGGTCGTCGGGTGGGTCGATGCCGGGCTGGTAGCCGACGGGGCGTATTCGCACCCGGGCGCCATCGTCAGACCGGATCTCCACTCGATCATTCTGGCCGATAGAAGCGGACTCCGACCCCCAAAATAGGTCATTTAGTGACGGTTCGCCGCACGCCTCGGTGCTCGGCGCAGGCGTTGGACCGGCCGCCGGTCAGGCTGACCGAACCATCGCGGCACTGCACCAGGTAACCCCGACCGGCCCAGAACTGCGGTACGCAGTCGAACCAGTCGCACACCTCCGCCGCCGGTTTGCGGATCCGCGTACCGCCGCAGAAGTCGTACCCCAGCGGGTTCTCCGGCGCCCCGCAGCGCGGCTGCTGGGTGGTCGCGCTGGGCGACGGGCGTGGTGACTTCGTCGGCTTCGGCGACGGGGGCTTCAGCGCGAGCCCCGGAGTCGCCGGTCGGCTCGATGCGGGAGTCACGCTGGCAGTGGGCGCCGGGGTGGCGGCGACGGCGACCTCCGCCGGGTCGGACGGGTTCGACTCGATCAGCGCCGCCGGCACCAGCAACGCGATGGCCGCCGCCACCGCGAGGGTTCGCCGACCGCCGGGCACGAACGACGACAGCCGGGCCTGCCCGGGCGTGGCCACCGCCGGCCGGAACGGCTTGAGCTGGGCGTGCTCGGCGATCAGCTCGTCGAGCTGGGCGAGCACCGCCGCACGTTGTTCGATCGCGTCGGCGAAGGCCAGGGTCAGCTTGAACCGGAAGTCCGCCGCGGCGTCGACAGGCAGCAGCAACCCGGAGGTGTGCCGCCGGTCGAGTACCTGGATCAGGGTGACCGGCGCCGCCGGGTCGTGGGCCAGACCGGTCATCCGGCCGTACGCCCAGTCCCGCCGGCCGCGTCCGCCGAGCAGCACCAGTCGACGGCTGGTGATCACGGCCATGCCGGCGTCGGTGACGCGTACGCCGTCGGGGCGGCGCGGGCGCAGCGGCCCGGCCGGTCGGGCGATCGTGAGGTCCGGCGCGGGAAGGACCGTGGTGTGGCGCACCTCGATCAGTTGTGCGGCGGGCAGGACCCAGAGCACCACCTCGTCGGCGGCCAACTCCAGCGGCAGGCCGGCACCGGCCGCAGCGGAGCCGTGGAAGTCGCCGGCCAGTTCGCGGAGCCGTCGTAACTCGTCGGCTCGCCGCCGCCACGCCGCCTCGGCACCGCGGTACGTGCTGACCCGCCGCACGTTCTGCCGGCGCGCCCACCGGTACCGCCATGTGGAACCCGTCGAATCAGTTTTTGCCACGCCGACTCCTTCGCCGCGCAGACCACCAATCTGGGTTGTCACGGGGTCTAACCGGAGCGGCGTGGCGCCCGGACACGCCGAAACGGGCAAAATACCCGATCGGCGGAGCATCCCGCACGATAGGGCGATACTGGTGCCGGCGTTCACGTTTTCCGAGGGGGTGACGGTCGTGCCGCCAGTCACCGTGCCGGGGGTCGTGATCGGGGTCGACATCGGCACCACCAGCACCAAGGCCGTCGCGTACGACACCGACGGGAAGCAGCTCGGCAGCCACTCGCTCGGCTACCCCCTGGACAACCCGCAACCCGGCTACGCCGAGCAGAACCCCCGGCTCATCCTCGACGCGGTGCTGAGGTCGATCAGCATCGTCGTGGCCGAGCTGGTCCAGCCGGTGGCCGGGTTGTCGTTCAGCTCCGCCATGCACAGCCTGATCGGGCTGGATTCAGGCGGCAACCCGCTCACCCCGTCGGTGACCTGGGCCGACTCCCGGTCCACGCGGCAGGCCGAGCGGTTGCGGGCGGTGCCGTCCGGGCTGGCCCTGCACCGGCGCACCGGCACGCCCATGCACCCGATGTCACCGCTGCCCAAACTGCTCTGGTTCGCCGAGCAGGAGCCGAAGCTCTTCGAGAGCGTCGCGCACTGGGTGGGCATCAAGGACTGGGTGCTGCTGCGGCTCTGCGACGCGCTGGTCACCGACCACTCGATCGCGTCGGCCACCGGCCTGCTGGACATCCACACCCTGGAGTGGGACAGCGAGGCGCTGGGCATCGCCGGCATCACCGCTGACCAACTCCCCCGACTGGTCGCCACCACCGCCGTACTGCCCAGCCTCACGCCGCAGGCCGCCGCCGAGACCGGCCTGCCGCAGCGCACCCCGGTGGTGGTCGGCGCCGGCGACGGGCCACTGGCGAACCTGGGCCTGGGCGCGGTGCATCCCGGCATGGTGGCCTGCTCGATCGGCACCAGCGGCGCGATGCGCGTGATGGTCGAGCGGCCCGGCGTGGACCCGCTCGGTGGGGTGTTCTGCTACGCGCTGACCGAGCAACGCTGGGCGGTCGGAGGTGCCATCAACAACGGCGGCATCGTGCTCAAGTGGGCCGGCGCGGCACTCGCCCCGGATCTGGGCGAACACTCGGAGGAGGACCTGGTCGCCCTCGCCGCCCGCGCGCCGGCCGGCTCGGGCGGGCTCATCATGCTGCCCTACCTGCACAGCGAACGGGCCCCACACTGGAGCGCCCTACCCCGCGGCGCGTATGTGGGGCTGACCCACGGGCACCGCCGCGAGCATCTGGTCCGAGCGGCCCTGGAGGGGGTCTGCCAGCAACTCGCGCTGGTGCTCAGCTCGGTGCGGGCGGCCGGCAACGAGGTCCGCGAGATCCGGGCCGGCGGCGGCTTCGCCCGCAGCGGCCTGTGGCGGCAGATGCTCGCCGACGTGCTCGGCATGCCGGTGAGCTTCCCGGCGGCGCACGAGGGGTCGAGCTTCGGCGCGGCGCTGCTCGGCATGGAGGCGCTCGGGCTGATCCCCAGCATCGACGTCGCCGCCGACCTGGTGCGGATCGAGGAGACGATCCGTCCCGACCCGGCCGCCGCCGCCACCTACGCAGCGCTGCTGCCGCTCTTCGCCGAGCTGTACGACGCCCTGGTGCCCGCCTTCACCTCGCTCCGCCGGATGGCGCCCGGCCTGCCCGCCGAACCCGAACCGTCGGACGGAAAGCCGAGGTGACGTCGGGGCGGTGTCAGCACTGACACTGATTCCGCTGTGGCATCTTGATTCCGCTGTGGCATCACGCTCACGAGGACATTGCCGCCCGGACGGGTGACGCCGGTCCCGCCGGCCGCATCAGCCTCCGGCGCTTCATATCGTGCAAACGTGAGAAAAAGCGACAAGAGGCGCTCATCTTCCCTGTTGCGAGACTCTGCCCGCGTACCCCTGAAGGTGCTGTCGGCGGCGGTCGCGCTCGCGGTGCTCGCGACGACCGGGCCGGCCATTGCGGACGGCCCGGACCACGGGCCCGTCGCGGACCCGGCGCCGCAGACCCAGCCGGGGTACGCCGACGGCGAGGGCCACGAGCCCGGGCTCGACCCCACGCCGGAGCGGGCGCCGACCAGCGAGGTGTCCTGGTTGTCGTTTCCCGGCGGGGTGTTCGCGGTGGACTCGCTCGGGCGCACCGTGCGCTACCGCGCCTGCGACGGCGACACCGGTCGGGTCGCCGACCCGACCATGCGGGTCGCCGCAGGGGTGGCCAGCGGGGCGGTCGTCGTCGGAGGGACGGCCTACCGCTACCGGGTGCCGTTGGTCGGGCGCAGCGAGGGCACGCTTGAGGTGATCCAACGGCACCGCCCGCCGACGACGCTGAGCGGCGTGGTGGTCACCAGCCCTCAGCCGCCCACCGATCCGGTCGCGGGAGCCCGGCTGTTCCCGCTCAGCGGCCAGCTCGCCCGGGTGGTCGCCGACGCGAGCCTCAACCCGGCCGGGGTCACCGTCCGCGACCTGTCCGGCCGCTACGGCGACCAGCAGATCGCGGTCAACGGATCGCTGCGCCCCAAGGCGGCAAGCGTCATCAAACTGTGGATTCTCGTCGAGCTGCTGCGCCGGGTCGACTGTGGACAGGTCTCCCTCGACGAGGGCGTGCTGGTCACCCCGGAGGACATCGTCGGCGACACCGGCCAGTTGCAGTTCGAGACGTTCCCGCAGGTGGTCACCCTGCACCGGCTCGCCCGATATCTGATCAAGTACAGCGACAACGTCGCCGCGAACGTGCTGATCACCTACCTGGGTGGGTTCGCCCCGGTCAACGCGCTGATCGACTCGATGAACCAGCGGTCCACCATCCTCGCCCGCCGGATGCTCGACAGCGCGGCCGCCCAGCGCGGCGAGGAGAACTACACCAGCCCGGACGACGTGGTGTCCCTGCTCGGCGCGGTCTGGGACGGCGAGATCCTCACCCCCGCCTCCCGCGACCTGATGATCGGGTTCATGCGGGAACAGACCCTGAACACGAAGATCCCGGCGGCGTTGCCACCCGGCGTGCCGGTGGCCCACAAGACCGGTGACCTGCCGGATGCCTCACACGACGTCGGCTACTACCTGATCCCCGGCACCGAGACCGCCGTCGCGTTCCTCACCGCCGGGCCGATGGCCACCGGCGACGAGACTGTCCGCCGGATGGCCCGAACCGTCTACGACTTCCTGGTCACCCCCACCGACGGGGCGGTCGAGGAGTGAGCCGGCGTCAGGCGCCGGGGATGTTCGCCGGCGGGTCCTCGCCCACCAGGTCGGCCGCCGGCGGATCGGCCGACACCGACAGCCCGAAGTCCGAGTACGTCAGGTCGAGCTGCGCGGTCTGCGACTGCTCACTGGCCAACTCGATGCGATAGCGGACCAACCGCCCCTGCTCGTCGACGGACGCGGTGAACGGCACCGCTCCGGCCCGGTCACCGAGCACGCTGCCGACGCCGCTGCCCAGCACCGCGCCGCTCTCGCGCAGGTCCAGAGTGCCGGCGTACTCCCGCGCGCCGGTCTGCCGGACCCCCACCGGCGTGCCCAGCGTGCTGGCCAGTCGGGTGTTGTCCAGACCTTGCTTGGCCGCCGGCGCGCCCGGCGTGCCGACGTGCCACCAGGTCTTGCCGTCCCAGACCGGGACGCGGCGGTCCGGGGCGGTGACCCGCACGTACACGTCCGACCCGGTGGTCAACCGCTCGATCTTCACCACGCCGGTGGGCACCTTCAACGACGTGGTCTCCAGACCGCGCTTGGCCGTCGGGTCCCAGAGCAGCACCGTGGCGTCACCGTCCGCGCCGCCCGTGCCCACGATCAGCTTGTACGGCTGTTCGTCGGCCTTGGCGGCGGCGGCCTTCAGCACAGCGACCGGGTCGGTCGGACCCGCCGACGCCGCCGGGATACCCGCGTCCGGCTCGTCGCCGCTGGCCACCAGCGCCCACGCACCGACGCCGACCGCCACCACGAGCACGGCGACAGCGGCGATCAGCTTCGGCTTCTGCACGGTCATCTCCCCCGAGCGGCACGCCGCCGGCCGGTCGCCGATCGACGCTCACCGCGGTGCGGTCCGGCCAGACTAGCCGGACCGCCCCTCGTCACGCGCGGCTGATCGCGTTGGCGTGGATCGCCTCGTGCAGGTACGCGGCCAGCCCCGGAGCGATGGTCTCGTAGTGGGCGGTGAACCGTTCGTCGGCCAGGTACATGTCGGCCAACCCGGTCTGCATCTCGTACGAGCACTCGTAGAACCAACGGCTGATGATCTGCCGGTGCTCCTCGGCCAGCTCCATCGCCTCCGCGCCGTCGGCCGGCGCGCCCGAGGCCATCAGCGCGACGATCCGCCGACCCCAGTCCTCGTTCTCCGCCTTGATCCGCAGCCAGTCCTCCTTGCCGTAACGGGAGGCCCGCCGGTTCGACTCCCGGTACGCGTCGGTGTCGCCCCAGCGCTGCTCCGCCTCGGCCTCGTGCTCCTCCGGGCTGAAGTCACCGAAGACCTCGAACCGCTCTTCCGGCGTGAGTTGGATGTTCAACTTGCTCGCCTCCATCGCGAACTCGATCGCCGTGACCATCTCCTGCAACCGCTTGATCCGTACCGTCAGCAGCTCGTGCTGGCGGCGCAGGTGCGCGGCCGGGTCGGCCGCCGGGTCGTCGATGATCGCGGTGATCTCCTCAAGCGGGAAACCCAGCTCCCGGTAGTACAGGACGAGTTGCAGCCGCTGCAGGTCCGCGTCGTCGTAGCGGCGGTAACCCGCCGCGGTCCGCCCGCTCGGCGAGAGCAGCCCGACCTCGTCGTAGTGGTGCAACGTCCGGACCGTCACGCCGGCCAGCTTCGCCACCTGACCCACCGTGTACGCCATGGTTCCCCTCCCTTCCGGGAACCAGGCTCCCGCCTGCCGCTACGTGAGGGTCAAGCCCGATTCTGGCCCACCATGGCCGCGCCGTCCGGTCGCCCGTACAGATAGCCCTGACCGCGCGGGCAGCCGATCGCGGCGACGGCCTCGTGCTGGCGTTCGGTCTCCACCCCCTCGGCCACCACCGCCAGGTCGAACGCGCCGGCCAGTCGGGTGACCATCTCCACCGTGGCGTACGCGCGGTCGTCGGTACCCAGCCGGGTCACGAACGACCGGTCGATCTTCAGCTCGGTGGCCGGGATGCGGTGCAGGTAACTCAGCGAGGAGTACCCGGTGCCGAAGTCGTCGATGGCGATCTTGATGCCCAGCTCCCGGAGCTGGTGCAGCCGCTCCAGCACCGTCTCGGTGTCCTCGATCAGGGCCGACTCGGTCAGCTCCAGCGTCAACGCCCGCGGTGCCAGCCCGGCGGCGCTGACCGCCGAGGTGACAGTGGCGATCAGGTCCGGCCGGCGCAGGTGCGCCGCGGCGATGTTGACAGCGACAGTGGCCTCCGGCGCACGGCCGCGCCAGGTAGCGGCGGCCCGGCACGCCTCGTGGATCACCCACCGGTCGATCGGCAGGATCAGCCCGGTCTCCTCGGCCAACGGCAGGAACTTCGCCGGTGGCAGCATCCCCAGCCGGGGGTGCCGCCACCGCACCAACGCCTCGGCGCTGCGGACCGCTCCGGTGCCCAGGTCGACGATGGGCTGGAACTCCAGGTGCAGCTGGTCCTCGTCGACCGCGCGGCGCAGGTCGGCGATCAACTCGGCGCGGGACACCGCCGACTCGCGCAGCGCCGGCGTGCACGTCCGGTACGCGGACTTCCCGGCCGCCTTCGCCGCGTACATGGCGATGTCGGCGTCGCGCAGCAGGTCGGTGTGGGAGGCGTGCTGCGGACCGAACTCCGCGATACCGATGCTCGCGGACGGGTGCACCCCGACGTCCTCCTCGTCGTCGGACGGCCGCAACGCGTCCAGCAGCCGTTCGGCGAGCCGCTCCGGTGAGACGGGACGGTCGCCGTCGACAAGCACGGCGAACTCGTCACCGCCGAGCCGGGCGATCGTCCCGTCGCCGTTCACGGCAGCCCGCATCCGAGCCGCCAGCCCGGTCAGCAGGGTGTCACCGGTAGCGTGCCCGAACCGGTCGTTGACCTGCTTGAACCCGTCCAGGTCGAGCAGCAGCACGGCCACCGGTCGCCGGTCGCGCAGGGCCAGGCGCAGCCGCCTGTTGAACAGCAACCGGTTGGGCAGCCCGGTGAGCTGGTCGCCGTACGCGAGTCGGCGCAGCCGGGCCACCAGCCGCAGGTTCTCGTTGGCGGCCAACCCCTGTCGTACGGCGAGGGCCGCGAGCAACACCATCATGCTCACGAAGACCAGGTGCGGGGTCTGCCCGGTGGGCCGACGGGCCAGCACCACCGCGATGATCGCCCCGCCGACCGGTAGGTACGGCAGCGCTCCCCGCCACCAGGGCGGCAGGGGTGACTCGGCGGTGTCGTCGGCGCCGTCGCAGTCCGGCGGCGGCGGCTTGCGGGTGGCCAGGCCGATCAGCAGGTAACTCAGCGGCCAACACAGGTCGATCGGGTGACCGGCGGCGTAGTCGGCACGCGCGACCAGCGACACGTAGACGACGTCGGCGACGACCCGCAGGGTGAGACTCCCCGCGAGCAGGCTCATCGGCCGCCACATCGGCCGGGCCGGGCCGGACACCGCGACCAGGATGGTGAGCTGCATCAGGTCGAACATCGGGTAGAGCAGCCCCAGCGTTCGTGCCGTGTCGGCCAACTCGGCGGCGGCGACCCCCTGGTAGACCAGCACCCAGGCGATCGGCACCAGGGCCAGGGCGACGATCACCCCGTCCAGCAGGGTGCGGGCCCTCCCCACCGCCGTGCGGGGCGCCGACGGCGAGCTGAGCAGCGCGGCCGTACCGGTGAGGATGCCGGCGGTGAAGACCACCCCGACCACCGGGGTGTGCGGCAGGTCGCCGCCGACGAGGCGCTGAGCGGTCCAGATCGCCCGGCCCAGCGCGGCGAGCGCCATGGTGACGGCGAGCAGGGTCCAGAACCGACGCAGCGGAGCCGGATGACGACGGGCCACGCCGACGCAGGCGACGGTCGCCCAACCGGCCACCACCATCGCGCCCAGGTCGCTGACGAGCGCGGCACCGGGCAGCGCGGCGACCAGCCAGGCCGCCTCCACGGCCAGCACCGTGCCGGCGAGGAGCAGGCCGAGCCGGCCCGTCCGGGACGAGGCGAACGCGCGTCGGTCAGCGGGGTCGGGACGCGTGGGCGGCGCCGACGGGGTCGACACCACGACGGCCTGGCTCACGTCCTGCGGTGACACGGCGAACGCTTCGGCTCTCTCTCGTGGTGCGCACCCTCGACGCTGAGGACCGGTCCCGGCAAACCTGGCAAAGCCTAGCCAGCACCCGGATGACCCGCCATAGCCGAATGGCAGACCTGTCGATGACGAAAGGTGCGGACCGCCCGTCGCCGGGTGGCCCGCACCGTCACTTCGTCTCGGTGGTCAGCGCGTCACCAGCGGCGGGTGCTGTCCGGCCACGAGTCGTACGGCTGCGCGGAGAGCAGCGCATCCCAACCGGTGCTCGACGTGCCGGCGGGGACGTACGCCGTGAGGTCGGTGCCGCTGCCGTTGTACGGGCTGGTGTCCAACCAGCCGGTCACCACACCGTTCGCGTCGCGGCGGTAGTAGTGCCCGCCACCGGGCGAGAAGAGCGACGTGACGCCACCCCAACCGCTGCTGGCCGGATCGTCGCGGCTCCAACCGCCCGCAGCCGGGATGGTGTACGCGGCGAGGATGCCCGCGTTCGTCGTGGCGAGCAGCCGACCCTTGCCGGTGGCGGCCAGCGTGGGCACGCCGAACCCGCTGTCGATGACCACCGTGTTGGCGGTGATGTCGGTCGTCGCGTTGGCCGGCTTGGCCTTCGTCACCGTGTACCGCCGCAGGACACTGTTGGCTTGGCCGAACAGCGAGCCGAAGCCGTCGAAGACCAGCCGGTCGTGGCTCCACCCGCCGCCGATGGGGTCGGCCGTACGGGTGAAGGTCAACGGATCGGTGCTGGTGATGTCCACCCGGTACAGACTGCTGTTGTTGGTCACCAGCAACGTGTCCGAGTTGAGCGTCGCCATCGCCTTCGGGGAGAACCCGAGGGTCTGCGCCGACACCGTCGTGACCCGCTTCGCACCGGTCACCGGGTCGAGGGCCGTGTAGGACAACCGACCGTCCGGCTTCGCGCCGAAGACCGACACCACGCCGGCCCAGGGGCGGGCGGAGAGCAGGACCTGGTTCCACCCGCTCACGCTGACCGGGTCGTTCGGGAAGGCCGTGATGTCGGTGCCAATGCCGTCGAACGGGTTGGCGTCGCGGTAGCGGTCCAGTCGACCGGCCGAGGTGCGGGCGTAGTAGACACCACCGCCGGGCGAGAGCAGGTGCGTCGGCGCGGCCCAACCGGTCTTGGCCAGCTCACCGACCGTCCACGCGCTGTCACCGTTGCCGTAGACGCGGTACGACAGCAGCCGCCCGTCGGAGATCGTGCCGAGGATCCGGCCGGCCCCTGGTGAGGTGATGGTCTTCTGGCTGAAACCGGCGGAGATGAGGGTGGCCCGGTTGATGTCGGCACCCGTCGGCTTGGCGCTGGTGACCGTACGGCGGTAGAGCTGGTTGGTGGTGCCGTGGATGTAGTAGAGCGAGCCGTAGCCGTCGTAGGTCATCCGGTTGTACGGCGAGTAACCGGCGGCGATGTTCGTGGTGGTGTAGGTCAACGGGTCGAACCCGGTGACGTCCACCCGGTACATGGTGCCGCCGGTATCGGTGATCAGGATCGTGTTCTCGTTCAACGTGGCCATCGCCTTCGGCGCGAAGCCGAGGGCGACGGTGGAGGTCCGGTTGGCCCGAAGGTCACCGGTGGCCGAGTCGATGACGCTGTAGGTCAGCCGCCCGTCGGCCTGCACGCCGAAGATCTGGACGTCCGCGGTCTCCTCGTCGAGCCAGGCGGCGAGGTCGTCGACCCGGGTGCCGGTCGCGCCGTCGCGCGTCTCGACCTCGCCGAGGCAGCCCCGCTGCCACGAGGAGGTCACCACGGCCACCAGCGTGGCGACACCGGCGCTGTCGCGGAACACCGGCGCCCCGGCGTCGCCTCGGCACAGGGTCGCGCCGCTGGACGCGCCACTGAGCCCCACCGTGGTCGCCGCGACGGCGTCGACGGTGAAGGCCCCCTGGTGCAGCCGGTCCGGAACCCACTCGGTCGCCGTCCGGCCGTAACCTGTCGCGGTGAGCGTCTCTTCGGCGGTCGGCGCGGTGGAGGCCAGGGTGACCGGAACGACGTCGGTGACCGGCGACGAGAGGCGGACCAGCACGAGATCACGGTCCGGGTGCGGCTTGAGCGACGCCACGGAGCGCTGCTGACCGGTCGTGCCGGTGAGGTCGGTCCGGCCGACCAGCACGCTGCTCGGTTGACTCGGCGGACCCGCGACGACGGGCGTCGTGCCGGTGGCGAAGCAGCTCTTCGCCGTCAGCACCCAGTCCTGGTCGACGAGCGCGCCGGAGCAGGCCAACTCGGCACCGAAGCTGACTTTGACGTTGAAGCGGTAGCTGCCGTCCGGGACCGGTTCGGCACCGGCGACGGCTTGAGCTGCGCCGCCCAACAGGCTGGCGAGGACGGTGGCACCGAGCAGGGCTGCGCCCCACCGACGCCCACGGTGTGCTGACAAGTGGACCCCCCCGTGTCCGCGACGTGATCGCCCCCGGTTGGGCGACCGGCACGTCGACGGAATGACGGTAGTCGATTGTGGAGCGGCGCGATGCCCCGGTCAGCGGCCGGCGGATCGGTTCCAGGGTGAGCGGGGCAGCGCGGTGCCGGCCAGTGGGCGACGTGTGCGGCGGCGTTTGCGCTGGCCGGGGGTGCAGGGCGAACGGGCCACTGTGTGCACCGCCACGTCGGCCGGGGGCGATGGTCGACCGATCAGCCAGCAGAGGAAACGTTCCATCGACGGATCAGCCGACCGGGAGGCGCTGGGCGTCGGCCTTGGTGATCTCGTACTCCGCCCCGCAGAACGTGCACTGCTGCGCGTACCGGGTGCGGATCGGGATGAGCGGAATGAAGAAGAGGGTGAATTTCGTCGCCCGGCGCGTGATCACCTGCGCGGCGTGGTTGCCGCAGTGTCGACACACCTGCTGCACGACACCGGACCGGTCGACCTTGGTACGCAGACCAAAGATGAAGAACATCGCTCGCCAGTACCCATTCGAACCCGAAAAGTCACCAGGTCCGCCAGACCACGTCCCGCCCACGCGAGATCGCGCTCGAACCAGGATGTAGTGGCCTCAGGGAGCGGACGAGGCCACTACATCCGTGATCGAGCACGATCAAGCGAGGATCTCCGAGCGGTCAGCGTGACTCAGTTGGCGGGTGCGGGCTCCAGGCCGGGGATCTCCTCGGCGAGCCAGATCGGCTGCCAGTTCGGCACCTCGTGGAAGCGCCGCAGCTCGTACAGCCCGGCAACCGACCCGCTCCAGGCCCCGTACGGCGGGTTGGCCTCGTCGAAGCCGCTCTGCACGAAGGTCAGCGTGGTCCGACCGTTGGATTCGGCCAGCTCCCAGTTCGTCACACCGGTCGGGCCCCAGTCGACGGACATCCGCCGGCCGGGCTCCAGGTCGACGACCTTGGCCGCGTAGCCGGTCTCGAAGCCGCCCATGGCGTACCGGCCGCCGACCCAGGGCTCGATGCCGATCGGGTAGCCGAACCAGGCGCTGGCCTGCTCGGAGTCGGTCAGCGACTCCCACACCTTGTCGGCGGGGGCGGCGATGACCAGCTCGCCGCGCAGGTCGGCGGAGGTGAAGTCGGTGCGGGGCAGCAGCGGCTTGCCCTCCACGTGGGCGGCCAGGCTGGCGATGGCCAGCGCCCAGTACGTCTGGAGCACGCCCCGGATGGTGGAGCCGCTCATCGCCTCGGCGAAGTCGAAGTGGCTCTGGGTCAGCGTCAGCACGGTGCTGTCGGCGCTCTCGGCGGTCAACTGGAACTCGGTGGTGGTCTCCACCCCGTCGAGCACCCAGGCGAAGCGCAGCGTGTCGTCGTCGGCGTGCAGCAGTCGCTGATGCGGGGCGTCGCCCTCGGGCGTGTAGCGGCCCCAGAACTCGTACCGCTGGGGCAGCTCGACCTCGGCGTGCTCGGCCAGCCAGACACGCAGCTCGGCGGGGTCGGTGAGGGCTTCGCGGACGCGCCCGACGGGCGCGGAGAGACGTGCCGTGAGCTTCATCAGATCACTCATTGTCGTTCCCTTTCGGATAGCAGGCGACGGCCAGCTTGAAGGCATCCCCCTCGCTGCCGCCGTAGCGGGTGAACAGGTCCTGAAGTGCGGTTTGCAGGTCGTGCAGGAACTGCTGGCGCTGCTCCGCGGGCACCCGGATCTCGCCGGAGACCCCGATCGAGGGCAGTTCGGGCGCGGCCCGGTCCAGGGCGGCGATGTCGGCCTGGACCTCTTCCATCAGGTCGAGCAGGTAGCCCAGGCTCAGCTCGTCGCGGGCCTTGCGCAGCCCGATCCGGCCGACCAGCCGGGGGGACAGCCAGTAGGAGCGGGCGGCGGCCTGGTAGATGCCCTCCGTGATCCCCCGGACCTTGCGCTCGTTGACCAGCTCGACCAGGCCGGCCGCGACGAGCTGCTTGACGTGGTAATAGACGCGCTGTGGCGTCTGGTCGAGTCGGGCCGCGACCTCGGTGCAGGTGCGCGGTTCGGCCAGTTGCCGCAGCACCTCGACGCGTTGCGGCTTGAGCAGGACTTCGGCCTGCTCGATCTGCTCCAGGTACAGGACGTCTCTCATGGCAAAATCAGTTTGTACGTACAAAACTTGTTTGTCAATCGGTTCGCGAAAAGCCGCGCCGACGTTCTCGACGCGGCTTCCCGCGGGCACTCAGCGGATGGTCAGGGCAACCAGTCGGGTCGCAGCGGGTAGCCACTCACCCCGTCCGGGCCGTTGTGCGTGGCCAGCACCTGGTGCAGTTGGATGCCGTTGCGCTCGAACGCCATCCGCGACCCGGCCATGTACAGCCCCCACACCCGAGCGGTGCCCGCGCCCACCTCGGACACGCAGAAGTCCCAGTGCTCGACCAGGTTGCGACACCAGGCAGCCAGCGTCAGCGCGTAGTGCTGGCGCAGGTTCTCCTCGTGGTGCACCTCGAACCCGGCGTCGTGCACCTCGCTGATCAGCCGGCCCGGACCGGCCAACTCGCCGTCCGGGAAGACGTACCGGTCGATGAACGCCCCGGAGCGGTGCGGCGCCCGGTTGTCCGCCCGGGTGATGCAGTGGTTGAGCAGGCGGCCACCCTGCCGCAGGCGGCTGCGCAGCGCCCCGAAGTAGGTCGGGTAGTTGCGCACCCCGATGTGCTCGGTCAACCCGATCGACGAGATGGCGTCGAACTGCTCCGCCGGCGCGTCCCGGTAGTCCAGGTGCCGCACCTCGGCCAGCCCGGTCAACCCCTCCCGCTCGATCGCCGCCTGCGCCCACTGCGCCTGCGCCTTCGACAGGGTCACCCCGAGCGCCTTCACGCCGTACTCACGGGCGGCGTGGCGCACCATGCCACCCCAGCCGCAGCCCACATCCAGCAGCCGCATCCCCTTCTTCAACGCCAGCTTGCCGGCGACCAGGTCGTACTTCGCCGCCTGGGCCTGCTCCAACGTGTCGTCCGGAGACCGGAAGACCGCGCAGGTGTACGTCATCGACGGGCCGAGCACCTTCTCGTAGAAGGCGTTGGAGACGTCGTAGTGGTGCGAGATCGCCGTGCTGTCGCGCACCCGGGAGTGCCGCAGCCCGTTCACCACCCGCTTCCAGCGGGGCTGCGCCTCCTGCGGCGGTGCCGGCGGCGGCATCAGCCGCTCCCAGCCCAGCCCACGGACCAGCGCCAGCCCCTCGGCCAGCGACGGTGGGCGCAGCCGCAACTCGTCCTTGAGCACCCGCAACGCCTCGTACGGGTCGCCCGGGTGCACCCCCTGCAACGCCAGGTCGCCACTGACGTAGGCCCGGGCCATGCCCAGGTCGCCAGGGGCCGTGAGCAGGTACGACAGGCCACGCTCGGAACGGATCGCCAGGGTGATCCCGGCGTCGGACGGGCCGACGGCGCTGCCGTCGTACCCGGTGATCCGCACCGGTAGTGGTCCCGTGGTGACCGCACGGACGACATCCGCGACGGTCGGACCCGTGTGCCGGCCCCCCGCCGGCGGGGTGGCGGGAACGCTCGCCGCCCCTTGATCTCTGTCGGTCAGGCTCATGCTCGTGCTACCGCCTTTTCGTACAGTCCCGTCAGCCGGTGGTCCGGGTCGTAGCGGTCTTTCACCGCCCGCCACGTGTCGCCGCCGTACAGGCGGTCGAAGGCGTCCCGGTCGTAGTACGCGTCCGAGTAGAGCGACTTGTGGCCGCCCGACTCCGACACCCTGCGTTCGATCGTGCGGTTGACGTCGCCGTCGGCGGCGCCCGGCGCGATCGGCACGCTCCCCCAGAACCCGATGTTGACGTAGTCCTGCCCCGGCCGGAGTGGATACAGCGGCCAGGACCGCGCCGAGCCGGGCCCCGCCGGCTCACGCAGTCGCAACGGACACAGCCACACCGGGTTCATCCCCACCGCGCCGGCGAACCAGCGCAGGAAGTCAGCCGTCTCGTTCAGCGGGATCTCCACGTCCTGCACGACCCGCTCCCGGGCCGGCTGCCCGCGCAGCCGGTCGATCCGGGCCGCCACCTGGTGTCGGTGCTCCAGCCGGACCAGCCGGTGGTAGAAGTCGCTGCGCCGGTAACGTGCCGGCCAGAGCCGGCGGACGACCGGATGCTGCGCGCCGAACGCCGCCGAGCACCAGAACCAGTCGGTGTCCCAGCGCCACAGATAGTCGTACGCGGTGAGCACGTCGCGGGTGCGCCGGCGCAGCGAGCGGTAGTAGATCGCCTGGCCGGTGTAGTCGCTGGGGGGATCGGCCGCGTCGGTGAACCTGGCGAACACCAGGTACGCCTCACCGGGGCTGAACATCACCCCGTCCATCGCGTCCACCGGCTCGCCGGCCCAGGTGCGGGTCGCCGTCACCTCCGCGATCGCGTCGGTGAGCGCCTCCAGTCGGGTGAACCGGACGTTGCGCAACGCCACGTACCGGCCTACCGGTTGCAGCTCGATGCGCAGCCGGGTGGCGTAACCGAGGCTGCCCAGCGAGTTGGGGAACGCGGTGAACAGGTCGGCGTGCTCCCCGTCGGGTCGGGCGGTGACGATCTCGCCGGAGCCGGTGAGCACGTCCAACTCCTGCACCGACTCGTGCGGCAGGCCGTTGCGGAACGAGGTCGACTCGATCCCGAGGCCGGTCACCGCGCCGCCCAGGGTGATGGTGCGCAGCTGCGGCACCACCAGCGGCATCAACCCGTGCGGCAGCGTCGCGTCGACCAGGTCCTCGTACGTGCACATGCCCTGAACGTCGGCGGTACGGCCGGTCGGGTCGATCGACAGCACGCCGTCCAGGGCACTCACGTCGAGGCCCGGGGTCCGGGGAGCGGACCGGGGGCGGAACAGGTTGGAGGTGCGTTTGGCCAGCCGGACAGGCTCGCCCGTGGGCACCGCGGCGTACGACCGTCGCAGCGTGTCCACCGCTTGATCATGGTCAATGGGGTGATCCACACGCTCAGCGCGCATGTGATCACCTTACGCTCGCGTTTCGGAAACCGTGGGATGTCGACGATGGCAGTTTCCCGTCCGGACCGAGGCCCGGCGGTTACCGTGGCGGGCATGCCATCGCCCGCGATCACCGCCCTGGACGCCGCCCGACTGCCGTATCGGCTGGTCAGCCGAGGTGAGGTCGGCAGCCTCGCGGAGGCCGCGGCGGCGCAGGGCGTGGCCGTCTCCGACGTGGTCAAGACCATCGTGGTGCGCCGCGGTGAAGACGATCACCTGTTCGTGCTCACCCCCGGCGACCGGGTCATCTCCTGGCCCAAGCTGCGCGCGCTACTCGGGGTACAGCGGCTCTCCATGCCCGACGCTGCCGGCGCGCGGGCCGCCACCGGTTACGAACGCGGCACCATCACCCCGTTCGGCGCGAGCACGGCCTGGCCGGTGATCGCCGACGAGCGGCTGCGCGGACGGGAGATCAGTCTGGGCGCCGGCGAGCGTGGCCTCGCCGTCGCGCTCGACGCCGACGCCGCCATCGCCGCCCTCCACGCCACCGTGGCCGACGTCACCGACCCGCAGCCCACCCGCTGAGCGCTGCCGCAGGCGGCGTCCGGGTCGTCGACTGACGGCACCGACTGGCCGTGGCCGTCGGCGGTGGGTGAGGATGGCCCCTATGCCCGCGCCCGAGGAACGCCCCGACCCCGCCGGCACCGTCTACGGCGGTCACCGGACACCGCGCCCCGGGCCGCTGGCCGACCCGTTGCTGCGGATCGCGGTGGCGGTCGGGGTCGTCGGCGTACTCCTGGGGGTCGTCTTCGCCACCGGGCTGTTCGACGGTGACGACGAGCCGGCCGTGCCGGCGTCGGTCGGCTCGCCGTCCAGCCCGGCCCAGCCCAGCGACCCGGCGGGCGAGCCCACCCCGACCGCACCGGCCGAGCCGTCACCGACCCCGTCGGCCAGCACGCCGGCCGCCCCGCTCACCGGCCCTCGGGTGCTGCGCGCCGCCTCGGGCCTCTGCCTGGGGCTCGACGGTGACGGCGAGAAGGCCGAGGCCGAGTTGGCAGTGTGCACCGGCGGCCCGGAGCAGCAGTGGGTGGTCAACCCGGTCGGCGCGGACGTGGTGACGCTGGCCAACGCCGCGTACGGGCAGTGCCTCGACGTCGAGGGTGGCAGTCGGGACGACGGCGCGAAGATCATGCAGTACCCCTGCCACGGCGAGGCCAACCAGCGGTGGCGACTCGCCCCGACCGGCACCGGCCCGGTGCTGCTCGTCGCCGCGCACAGCGACAAGTGCGCCCAGGCCGACGACGACGCCGTCGAGGCCGGCGAGGACATCCGGCAGCGGCAGTGCGACGGTCGGCCGGCCCAGCAGTGGACGGTGAGCTGACCGGCCGACGCGTCGAGGTTCAGCCCCGGAAGCTCCACGCCCTGGGCGCGGTCGCGGCGGCCAGCACGGCCTCCGGGACTCCTCGGCCCGGTCGGCGGCGCAGCAGCAACGACAGCCCGGCCGCGCCGATCGACAGCGCGCCCGCCACGTACCAGGCCATCGCGTAGTCGCCCAGCCGGTCCCGGACCAGCCCCGCGCCGGTCGCGGCAACCGCAGCGCCAAGTTGGTGCGCGGCGAACACCCAGCCGAACACCACCGCTCCGGCGCCACCGAAGTACTCCCGGCACAGCGCCACGGTCGGCGGCACGGTGGCCACCCAGTCCAGGCCGTAGAAGACGATGAACACCAGCATGCTCGGCTCGGCGGTGCCGGAGAAGAGGCTCGGCAGCACCAGCAGGGACAACCCGCGCAGCGCGTAGTACATGCCGAGCAGCAGGCGGCTGTCCACCCGGTCGGTGAGCCACCCGGAGGCGACCGTGCCGACGATGTCGAAGAGCCCCACCAGGGCGAGCAACCCGGCCGCGGTGGTCTGCGGCATGCCGTGATCGTGTGCGGCCGGCACGAAGTGCGTACCGACCAGGCCGTTGGTGGTCGCGCCACAGATCGCGAACCCGCCGGCGAGCAGCCAGAACGGGCGGGTCCGGGCCGCGGTGGCCAGCGCGCCGAGCGCCCGGGTCGCCGCGCCGCCGGTTGCCGGCGGCGCCGCGACGACCTCGGTCGCCCCGTAGGCGGGCAGACCGAGATCCGCCGGGTGCTCGCGCAGGAACCACACCACCAGGGGTACGACCGCCAGCGCGGCTCCGGCCACGACGAGTGCCGCCGTGCGCCAGCCGTGGTCGCGTACCAGGATGGCGATCAGTGGCAGGAACACCAGTTGTCCGGCCGCCCCGCCGGCGGTCAGCACTCCGGTGACCAGGCCCCTGCGACGGACGAACCAGCGCCCGGTGACGGTGGCCACGAACGCCAGGGCCATCGAGCCGGTGCCCAGCCCCACCAGCACACCCCAGCAGAGCAGGAGCTGCCAGCTGGCGGTCATGAAGACCGTCAACCCGCTGCCGGCGGCGACCAGCAGCAACGCCACCGAGACCACCCGGCGGATGCCGAACCGGTCCATCAGGGCGGCGGCGAACGGCGCGGTCAGCCCGTAGAGCAGCAGGTTGACCGAGACGGCTGCGGAGATGGTGGCCAGTGGCCACCCGAACTCCTCGTGCAGGGGGTGCAGCAGCACCGAGGGGGTGGCCCGGAAGCCGGCCGCGCCGACCAACGCCACGAAGGCGACGGCGGCGACCAGCCAGGCGGGATGCAGACGGCGGTTCTTGGTCACCGGACCAGTCTGTGCGCGGTCCACCTGGGCGACGAGTGGCCGGAAAGCCATCATGCGCAATAATCGGGCCATGAACGCTCGCCCGCACCGGATCGCCGTGCTCGCCCTGGACCAGGTCGTCGGGCTGGACCTCGGCACTCCGTCCCAGGTGTTCAGCACCGCCCGGGCGGCCGACCAGACGCACTTCTACGACGTTCGGGTGTGCACCCCGGGTGCGCGCCCGGTCCGCAGCACCGCCGGCTTCCAGGTGATCCCCGACCATGGTCTGGAGCTGCTCGACACCGCCGACACGGTGATCGTCCCGGGCATCCACGCCGGCAACGCGTTGACCCTGGGCGTTGTCGAGCCGGAGGTGACCGAGGCGCTGCGCGCGGCGCACGAGCGGGGTGCCCGGATCATGTCGATCTGCACGGGAGCGTTCGTGCTGGCCGCCGCCGGGCTGCTCGACGGTCGTCGGGCGACGACCCACTGGGCGTACGCCGAGCAGTTCCGCCGCCTGCACCCCCGGGTGGACCTCGATCCGGGGGTGCTCTTCATCGCCGACGGCCCGGTGCTCAGCTCGGCCGGGGTCGCCGCCGGTATCGACCTCTGCCTGCACGTCATCCGCCTCGACCACGGCAGCGAGGTGGCCAACCGGGCGGCCCGCCGCTGCGTGATGCCACCGTGGCGTGACGGCGGCCAGGCCCAGTACATCGAGCGGCCGGTGCCGAAGGCGACCGACACCAGCACCGCGAGCGCCCGGGAGTGGGCGCGGCAGCGGCTGCACGAGCCGATCGCGCTGCGCGACCTGGCCGAGCAGGCGCGGATGAGCGTGCGCACCTTCACCCGGCGTTTCCGGTCGGAAACCGGCCTGAGCCCAGCGCAGTGGCTGCTGCAACAGCGCACCGACCACGCGAGGCTGCTGCTGGAGACGACCGACCTCACCGTCGAGCAGATCGCCCGCCGGTCCGGTTTCGGCACCACCGCCGCCCTGCGCCAGCAACTCCACCTCCGCATCGGCGTCGCGCCCTCCACCTACCGCCGCACCTTCCACCCCCGCCCCGAGATGGTCGAAACCTGATCCGAACCCTGCCGCGCCCCCTCGTGGAGCGCACGGACCCTGCCAAGACCAAGGGAGCAGGAGGTGGGGGCGCCGCTGCGAGCCTGATGCCGTTCCGGCATCAAGATGCCGCAGCGGAATCAGGCTCAACAGAGCGGGACGGTCGCTGCTGCGACACGCCGACCCACTGGCGAGCGCCACCGCCGCTCAGGCGCGGAGCAGGTGCAGTTGGGCCTGGTGTTTGGGCAGGTGGACCCGGGTGTGCAGGTCCAGGGTCCGGGACCAGGGCAGCGGCTCGTCGACGACGAGGTCGAAGCCCTCACGGAGGTGCGTCTCGACCGGGGTCTCCGCCGCCAGGCCGAGCTGGTCGACGAGCCCGCACAGACGGTCGCTGGTGCCGTGCAGCAGGGCGGTCAGGCCACGCAGCCCGCCCTGCTCGGCGGCCAGCGCGTCGAGCTGCGGACGGTGGATGTCCTCTTCCAGCTCGTAGTAGGCGAACGGTGACCCGGCCAGCAGCGCCTCGGTGGCCTGGATCATCAGCTCGTCGTTGGCGACCAGGTGCGCGACGATCTGCTCGGCGCTGAGCTGCCCCTCCGGGGCCGGACCGAACCCGCCAGCGTCCACCTCGGCGAACAGGGCCCCGTAGGCCCGCCGCAACCCCTCGCTCTGCGCCATCCTCCCAGTCAACCCGCCCCGCGGGGAGTTAGCGGCGGGATTGGCGGGAGCGCAGGTAGTCGGAGACCACGTACTCGCCGAGGTCGTCGGTGTCGGGCGTGAACATGCGCCCCCGGCTGCGGCGGGCCACCGCGTCGACGAAGCGCCGCAGACCCGGGTCGTCGCCGAGCATGAACAGGTTGAGCGTGGCACCGTAGCGGCTCAGCCGGTCGACCTCACGGACCGTCGCGTCGATCGTCTCCGGAAGCGGTGGCCAGTGGAACAGGGCCTCCCCGTCGTCCGGGTCCAGGTGCGCGGTGGGCTCCCCGTCGGTGACCACCAGCACCACCGGCTCGGCGTCCGGGTGCCGACGCAGGTGGCGACCGGCCAACCGCAGCGCGTGCTGGAGGTTCGTGCCCTGCTCCAGGTCCGGCTCGACGGCGGCCAACTCCTGCTGGGTGAGCGTCATGGCCTCCCGGCCGAAACCCACGATCTGCAGGGCGTCCTGCGGAAAACGCGTCTCCATCAGGTGCGCCAGCGCCAACGCCGTCTGCTTCATCGGCCCCCAACGACCCTGCGAGATCATCGAGTACGACAGGTCGACGCAGAGCACCACCGCCGCCGAGGCCCGCTTCTCGGTCTCCACCACCTCGAAGTCGTCCACCGCAAGCTGCACCGGGACCGTCGGTCCGCCCCGACTGACCGCCCGGGTCAACGTCCGGACCACGTCCAACGGCTGCTCGTCGCCGTACTCCCAGGGTCTGGACGCGCCGCTGACCTCGCCGGCGGCCCCCGCGGAACGCAGGTCGTGCTGACCCCGCGGCCCGGCGGTCAGGTCGGCGAAGACCCGTCGCAGCGCCGTCCCGCCGAGCCGGCGCAGCGCCTTCGGGCTCAGCGTGAGCCCGTCCGCGTCCCGACTCACCCAGCCCTGCCGGCGTAGCTCCCGCTCCAGATCGCGCAGCCGTCGGACGTCGTCGGCCGCGTCCCGCCCCAGCGTGCGGGCCACCGCTTCGACGTCCACGTCGTCCAGGGTCGCTCCCGGGTGCTCCTGGTCGAGCTGGTCCAGCAGGTCGTCCAGCTCGCCGATCTCACCCAACGCTCCGGCCGCGTCGGCGTAGTCCAACGGTTGCTCGCCCCGGACCCGCTCGCCGCGCCCCCAGCGCAGATCAGGGCGCAGCGCCCGCAGGTTCGCGTCGAGCGCGGACAACTCCCCCGCGAGGCGGTCGCCGAGCGACTGCTGCATGAGACCGGCCAGCTCGGCGCGCTGCCGGTCGGACAGCGAGTTCATCAACCGCTCACCCGCCGCCGAACGGCGGGCCAACACGTCGATCAACTCGTCGACCGTCTCCGGCTTCTCCGGGAAGAAGTCACCGTGTCGGCGCATGAACTCGGCGAACGCGTCGGTGGTGTCCTCCGCGCGACCGTGCCGGGCCAGCAGGTCGTTCAGGTCGCCCATCATCTCGGCGAGCCGCTGCTGGGCGGCCGGGTCGGCGGACGCCCGCACGGCGTCGCGCAGCCCGGCGAACCGTTGACCGAGCACGTCGTCGCGGAGTTGGTCGAGGATCTGCTGGTACGAGCGGCGGGCGTCGTCGCTGGCCCACTGGTAGCCGGACAGCTCCTCCACCGCCCGCGCGGTGGAGCGGGGCAGGTTGTCCAGCACCGACTCGGCGAAGCGCGCGGCGTCGTCGTCGCGGCCCCGCAGCGCGTCCCGCTCGGCGGCGAGGGCCTGGTCGAGCAGGGCCTGCGCCCGGGTCACCGCCCCGTCCAGGTCGCCGCGCCGCAGCGCCTCCCGGCGCAGCCGCCGGGCCCGGGCGGCCAGGTCGTCCAGCCCACCTCGCCCCTTGGGGCCACGGCGCAGCAGGTCGCGCAACGCCTCCCGCAGGCTGCCGCCGGCCAGCACCTCGGCGCCGACCGCGTCCACCGCCTCACGCACGTCGTACGGGGGTGCCAGCGGGTCCGGCCCGCCGTTCCACTGCCCGTACCGGAACCGGTTGCCGGCCACGATCAGCCCCGGCCGCCGTAGACGGTGCGCCCGGAGTCGGTGACGTCCTTGCCGAGCCGTCGGGTCAGATGCAGCCCTTCCAGCACGAACTCGACGGCAGCCGCCGCCTCCTCCGGGGTGGGCGCGTCGCCCAGGCCGAGCCGGTCGAGGACCTTCGCGAGGCCGGGTACGGTGCCGACCTGCCGCAGCAGTTCGGCGGCGCTGACCAGCTCGCCGGTCTCGATCGCCGCACCGTCCCCGACCAGCGCCGTGAAACCGGACAGGTCCAGCCCGGACAGGTGCGCCCGGAACGTCTCGGCGGTCGCGGTACGCAGCAGGTGCGCGAGGATCTCGATCTCCCGCCCCTCTTCGCCGCTCTCGAACTCCACCTTGCCGCGCAGGGTGCTGGTCACCGACACCGCGTCGCCAACCCGCGCCACCGCCGCCTCGGGGCGACCCTCCGGGTCACCGATGGCGGCGAGCAGGCCGGAGCGGCGCAGCGCGGCACCGGCGACGGTCTCGGCGGCGGCGATCGCGAACCGGGCGGAGACGCCGGAGCGCGGGTCCACCGACGGCGACTCGCGGACCGCGCGGGCGAAGCGGGCGAGCACCTCCAGCACGTGCTCCGGAACGTCGGCGACCAGGTCGGCCTCCTGGCGGATCAGCGCCAGCTCGAGCTCCAGGTCGACCGGGTAGTGGGTACGGATCTCCGCGCCGAACCGGTCCTTGAGCGGAGTGATGATCCGGCCCCGGTTGGTGTAGTCCTCCGGGTTGGCGCTGGCGATGAGGAGCAGGTCCAGTGGAAGCCGCAGCTGGTAGCCGCGGACCTGGATGTCCCGCTCCTCCAGCACGTTGAGCAGGGCCACCTGGATCCGCTCGGCCAGGTCGGGCAGTTCGTTGACGGCGAAGATGCCGCGGTTGGTGCGGGGCACCAACCCGAAGTGGATGGTCTCCGGGTCGCCGAGGGTGCGGCCCTGCGCGATCCGGATCGGGTCGACGTCACCGATCAGGTCGCCGACGCTGGTGTCCGGGGTGGCGAGCTTCTCGCCGTAGCGCATCGAGCGGTGCAGCCAGCCGACCGGCTGGTCGTCACCGGCCTCGGCGACCTGGGCGCGGGACGCCGGGGTGAGCGGGTGCATCGGGTGCTCGTTGAGCACCGAGCCGGGGATGACCGGGGTCCACTCGTCGAGCAGCGCGCCGAGCGAGCGGATCAGGCGGGTCTTGCCCTGACCGCGCTCGCCGAGCAGCACCATGTCGTGCCCGGCGAGCAGTGCCCGCTCGACCTCGGGCAACACGCTGTCGTCATAGCCGACGATGCCGGGGAATCGGGCCTCACCGGAGCGCATCCGGGCGAGGAGGTTGTCGCGGAGTTCCTGCTTTACGGTGCGGTACTGGTGACCGGCCGCCCGTAGCGCGCCGAGCGTGCTGGGCAGGTCGGCCGGTGGAACCGGGATTACCGGGTTAGGCGCAGTCACCCGACCCACGCTAGCTCACATCCGCCGGGGCGCCCCGCGCATCGGGGAGCACCCCGTCCCCCACCCTCAGCCCCGATCGCAGCGCCGGCAGGTTCCCCGGCGACGCAGGTGGTACGCGTACGTGGCGGCGCCGAGCGCCACACCCCACAGCGGCCAGAGCAGCATCGGCGCACCGGTCAGGCTGAAACCGCCGGTCAGCCGCCAGAACTCGGGGTTGCTGAGCAGTCCCAGTGTGGCCGCCGTCACCGCGATGGCGACCAGGGTGGCGGGCAGCACCGCCAGTGTCACCGGCACCCGACGACCGGCCAACCCGACCATCCACCGCGGGAACCGTTCACCCCAGCGCTGCACCAGGCCGAGGGTGAGGATCGCGCCGACGGTGGCGAACGCGCCGAGCCCGAACCCGGCCCACACCAGACCGCTCTCCTGCATCTCGGTCAGGAACTCCCGGGAGATGCCCAGCGGGATGCCGGCCGCCCAGGCGAACCGGGTCAGCGCGTACGTCAACGGGATGACGGCGGCGATGCCGGCGGCCCACCGGCCCCAGCGCGCGGCGGCGGCCGGGGTGGTCCACCCCCGGTCGGTGTCGTCTCGGCCGCAGCCGACGCAGGCCCCGGCGGTGCGCCGCTGCCAGGTGAGAACGGCCCCGGCCAGCAGCAGTCCGCCGGCCAGTGCGGCGAACCGGGCGAAGAGCGCCCAGTTGAAGACGTCGGAGTAGTCGATCGGGGGCCAGCCGAACGGCGCTCCGACGAGCAGGACCGGCAGGTAGCCGAGGACGACCAACACCCGGGCGTCCGGCACGACCACGGCGAGCAGGAACGCCACCGCCCAGCCGTAGCCGGCGAGCAGCGCCCGCAGCGGGCCGGGCGTGCGTGCCGCCGGGCGGTTCATGACCAGGGCGGTCACGGCGGCGGTCAGCAGCACGCCGGCGAAGAGTGGGGTGGCCAGGTCCACCGGCACCAGACGCAGCAGGTTGACGTCGCCACCGTGCTGGTCGTTGGTGCCGAACGGGTAACCAGTGGCGGTGAGCGTGCCGACCAGGGCGAGCACGCCCCACAGGCCGAGCCAACCGGCGGCCAGTGGGGCGAGCCGGTCCGGCCAGCGGGAGCCGGGGCGGGCAGGGGAGGCAGTGATGGTTGTCATGCTCTCAGCGTCGACCGATGCCCGGCCGATCCCCTCCCGAGCAGCGGTGAACCGGTTCCCCCGGGCGAGGGAACCGTCAGCCGGACGGGGTGACGAAGCCGGACTCGTAGGCGGCGATCACCGCCTGGGTGCGGTCGCGGGCGCCCAGCTTGGCCAGCACGTTGCCGACGTGCGTCTTGACCGTCTCCACGCCGACCACCAGGTGCGCGGCGATCTCCGGGTTGGATCGACCGGTGGTCATCAACCGCAGCACCTCGGCCTCCCGGTCGGTGAGCCGGGCGGCGCGCAGCCGGTCCCCGCCCACCGGCCCGTACGCGCCGACCAACTGACGGATCGCAGCCGGGAAGAGCAGCGACTCCCCCGCCGCGACGACCCGGACGGCCTCCACCACCTCGGGGGGCCGGGCCCGTTTGAGCAGGAACCCGGAGGCGCCGGCGCGAAGCGCCTCGTAGACGTACTCGTCGTTGGCGAACGTGGTGACCACCAGCACCCGTGGTGGGTCGGCCGAGGTGGCCAGCAGGTGCCGGGTGGCCTGGATGCCGTCGATGCCGGGCATCCGTACGTCCATCAGCACCACGTCGGGCCGGTGCCGGGCCACCAGCGGCGGCACCTCGGCCCCGTCGGCGGCCTCGGCGAGCACGCGCAGGTCGGGTTGGGCGTCGATGATGGCCCGCAGCCCGATCCGGATCAGTTCGTCGTCGTCGACGATGAGCACGCCGGTGGTCATCGTGCCTCCTGGTAGGGCAGGCGGGCCCGGATCAGCCACCGGTCGCCGTCCGGTCCCACGGTGATCCGGCCGCCGAGCAGCAGCACCCGCTCCCGCATGCCGTCCAGACCTCGACCGCCCTGTCCCAGCGGGGCCCTACCGGGGCGGCTCATCGCGTTGACCAGCTCCAACTCCAGTTCCCCCGGGTGCAGGTCCAGCCGCACCGTAACCGGCCCGTCGCCGTACCGGGCGGCGTTGGTCAGTCCTTCCTGGACGATCCGGTAACCCTCCCGGGAGACCGCCGGGGGCACTCGCGCCGGGTCGCCGACGCGATGCGCGTGCACCGCCAGCCCGGCCGCGCGGGCGTCGGTGACCAGCCGGTCCAGGTCGGCGAGGGTACGCTGCGGCGCCACCGCCGGCCGGTCGATGCCGTTCTCCCGGAGCAGCCCGAGCACGTGGTCCAGCTCGTCCATGGCGGTCCGTGCGGTGTCCTCGATGGCGGTGAGCGCCCGTCGGACGAACTCCGGGTCGGTGTGCAGGACCTCGCGGGCGGCCCCGGCCTGGAGGGTGGCGACGGTCAGCGCGTGGCCGATGGAGTCGTGCAGTTCCCGGGCCAGCCGGTTGCGTTCGGCGAGCCGGATGGCCTGCGTCTCCAGGGCGGCTATCCGCTCCGCCGGGGCGGGGCCGAGCAGCACCGGCGCCATCGAGCCGGCGAGCGCGCCGAGCCCGGCGACGGCGTAGCCGAGGCCGACAAGCAGGACCACACCGCTCACTGTCAACCAGCCGCCGTCCCGTCCGTCCAGCGGTCCGAACCGTTCGCGGCTGATCAGCTCGGTGCCGATGCCGAACTGCTGGGCGATGAAGGCGAGCGCCATCGGTAGGGCGCTGAACAGCGCGATCATCACCAGTGCGCCGACGATGAGGTGGGTGGCGATCCAGAGTGCGCTGCGCAGCCGGGTCTCCCGGTCGCCCCGGTGCCCGGGCGCGGGTTCGGGAAGGTCGATGCCGAGCAGGGCCCGTACGGCGGCGATCTCCAGTGCCCGGCTGCCGTCCAGCAGCAGCGGCAGCCCGGCGATCAGCGCCGCGATCACCAGCAGGACGTAGACCAGTGGGCGGGGGATCGCCGAGTCGGCGAACAGTTGGGCGAAGGTCACCGCGAGCACCCCGTACGGCAGTGCCAGCACCCCGCCGAGCAGCAGGAAGACGCCGCGTCGCCAGGTGGTGCCGGCGACCAGCGGGGTCAGCGCCGCGCGGAGGGTCACCTCGTCATTCTGCTGCCGAGGTGGGCTCGGGCGACTCCCCCGTGCCGGGGAGATCTCAGCGGTGGTCGTCGACGTACTGCTGCGGGTCCTTGTCGCGGAACGGCAGGTTGCGGCCGTTCTTGTGCTCGCCGTAGAAGGTCAGCCAGCGTTGCCCCAGCTCGGCGCGGAGTTCGAAGCTGGCGTGCCGGCGGAAGTCGGGCAGCGCCTCGTCCTCCTCCTCGGCGAGGTGCTCGCTGTTCTCCCGGCGGGCCGTGCCGACCGCCGCCCACCACTGGTCCGAGCCGACCGGGTGCAGCTTCGCCTCGGCGATGGCATCCCGGATCTTGTTGTGGTCACCGATCGCGTCGGCGGTCTCGTCCTCGCCGTCGTCGCCGTGCTTGACCAGGTGCGGGTAGAGGATCGCCTCCTCCGCCTCGGCGTGGATGTCCAGGTGCAGGGCGAGGGCGTCCCAGACGGCGAGCATCTCCTGCTCGTCGCGGGCGTCGTCGAGGCGGGCGAAGCCACGCCGGAAGGCGGCGTGGTCGTCCAGGATCAGTGCGGTGATGTCGTCCACTGTGCTCACTTTCCCGTCGGGCCGGTGATCCGGGCCCGTACCATCGCCGGCATCGCGGCGAGGCCGGTGACCGGTCGGAAGCGTTTCGCGGTCTCGGCCAGTGCCGCGTACTCGTCGTCGGCGAGGTCGATGTCCGCGGCGGCGGCGTTGCGTTCCATCTGTTCCACCCCGGACGCCCCGGGAATGGCGAGCACGTTCGGGTGGCGCAGCAGGTAGGCCAGCGCGATCTGACTGGGGGTGGCGTCGTGCGCGTCGGCGACCTGGCGCAGCGTGTCGATGAGCACGGCGCCGCGCTCCAGGTTCTCCGGCAGGAAGTACGGGCTCGCCCGCCGGACCGCGCCGGCCGGCGGGTTCTTCGCGTCGTATCGGCCGGAGAGGAAGCCCTGCGCCAACGGGCTGTACGCGATGACCACCCGGCCGGCCTCCCGCGCGTACGGCAGCAGGTCCTGCTCGGGCGCGCGGTCCAGCATGCTGTAGCGGACCTGGTTGCTGAGCACGCGCCGGCCGAGCGCCGCCTCGGCGACCCGCCAGCGGCGCAGCCCGTAGTTGCTCACCCCGACCTCGCCGACCAGCCCGACGTCCTGCAAGGTCCGCATGCCGCGCATGGTGGTGTGGTCGGCGACCAGTGGGTTGGGTGAGTGCACCTGGTAGAGGTCGATGCTGGTGACGCCGAGCCGGGCCGCGGAGGCGACCGCCCGTTGCTGCACCACCGCGGCCACCGGCAGCACCGGCAGGATCTTGGAGGCGATCACCACCTTGGGCCGGTCGTCGCCGAGGGCCGCGCCGAGGATCCGTTCGCTGCGCCCGAAGCCGTAGATCTCCGCGCTGTCGAAGACCGTCACGCCCAACTCCACGGCCCGTCGGACGATCTGCGCCGCCTGCTGCTCGAACTCCCGGCCGTAGCCCCATTCGCGGGAGCCGAACTGCCAGGTGCCCAGCCCGATCTTGGACAGCGGTTTGGGAGTGTCGAGCGCAATGAAACGCATGGCGTCGAAACTACCCCGATGTCCTGGTTCGCACGCGCTATCCCCGCCAGCACCTGCCAGAGCTAGGCTCATGATCGTGACCTACCTCGCCGCGGATGACCGCTACGACTCCATGACCTACCGGCGCAGCGGGCGCAGTGGCCTGCGGCTGCCCGCCGTCTCCCTCGGCCTCTGGCACAACTTCGGTCCGGACCGACCGTTCGAACGGCAGCGCGACATCGTCCGGCGCGCCTTCGACCTGGGTGTCACCCACTTCGACCTGGCCAACAACTACGGCCCGCCGCCCGGTTCGGCGGAGGAGAACTTCGGCCGGATGCTCGCCACCGACCTGAAGGCGTACCGGGACGAGCTGGTCATTTCCAGCAAGGCCGGATATCTCATGTGGCCCGGCCCGTACGGCGAGTGGGGTTCGCGCAAGAACCTGATCTCGTCGTTGGACCAGTCGCTGGGCCGGATGGGGCTGGACTACGTCGACATCTTCTACTCGCACCGGTTCGACCCGGACACCCCGCTGGAGGAGACGATGGGCGCGCTCGACGCCATCGTCCGCTCCGGCAAGGCGCTCTACGTCGGCATCTCGAACTACAACTCCGAGCAGACCGCGCGGGCCGCCGCGATCCTTCGTGACCTGGGTACGCCGCTGCTGATCAACCAGCCGTCGTACTCGATGCTCAACCGTTGGACCGAGTCCGACGGCCTGCTCGACACGCTGGAGCAGGTCGGGGCGGGCTGCATCGCGTACAGCCCGCTGGCCCAGGGCCTGTTGACCGACCGGTACCTGGGTGGCATCCCGGCCGACTCGCGGGTGCGCACCAGCGTCTTCCTCAACGAGAGCGACCTCAGCGAGGAGAAGATGGCCACCATCCGGGGTCTCGGCGCGGTCGCCGATCGGCGCGGCCAGTCCCTCGCGCAACTCGCGCTGGCCTGGGCGCTGCGCGACCCGCGGATGACCAGCCTGATCATCGGGGCGAGCAGCGTCGAGCAGTTGGAGACGAACATCGCCGCGCTCGACAACCTCGACTTCACCGCCGACGAGTTGGCCGAGATCGAGCGGCACCTGAGCTGAGCACCGCCGGGTTCCGGGCGGCGCGGGTCACCAGATCCGACGCCGCCCTCCCCACGCAGGGTCGGCCATCGGCGCAGAGGGCGGGAATCCCCGGGGTGGGCATGGCGTTTCGATACCCGGAACCGCTTGCACCGAGGAGGCAGAGATGAAGGTACGTAGCTCGTTGCGTGCGCTGAAGCAGAAGCCGGGTTCGGTGGTGGTCCGCCGTCGCGGCCGGACGGTCGTGGTGAACCGCGCCAACCCGCAGTGGAAGAGCCGCCAGGGCTGACCCCGCCCTTACCGGACATACAGTCGACAACCGCCCCTGACCGGATGCTCCGGTCAGGGGCGGTCTGCGTGTACGCCTCGGTCCTGAAGTGGTACACGCTGGGCGAGTGCACGCTTGTCCGGTTTGCCGCTCGGAGCGAGCGGAACCCGGTCGATGACCGTGACGGTTCGCGGCACCGCAAGATCGTTCACCTGTGCGGCCACGAGCTTGCGCAACACGTCCGGGTCGGGCGTCCTCCCGGCCACCGCCACCACGAAGGCGTGCACGGCCTCGCCGGTCACCTCGTCCGGGCACCCGACGACGTACGCCTCGCCGACCGTGGCGTCGGCGGCGAGCGCCCGCTCGACCGGTCCGGCGTGGACCAGCTGCGCGTTGACGATGATGACTTCTCGTGCGCGTCCGAGTAGCCGCAGGTACCCGTTCGCGTCGAGTTCCCCCAGGTCACGCGTACGCACCCAGCCGTCCACGAACACCTCGGCAGACTCGTCCGGGTCCTGCCAGTACGAGGACGCCTGCGCGGGTGTGCGGACATAGATCTCGCCGTCGCGGAGGGAGACGTGCACGGCCGGACGACCGACCGTGGCGAGCGTCGCCGTGTCGGCCAGCATCTCGGCGGGGGTCACCATGGCGATCATCGACGTCTCGGTCTGCCCGTACCCGTGGAAGACCACCGGACCCAGCACGTCGAGCGCTTCCGCCAGTCGGCCCGGCGCGAGCGGCGACCCGGAGACCATCAGCGCCCGCAGGTGACGCAGGTCCACCGGGTTGGCGCGGTGGTCCCGGATCAGCTGGTGCAGCTTGCCGACGGTGATCACGCTCGCCGTGGCCCGGTGTTCGACCAGGGCGTCCGGGAAGACCGGCCGGGGTGCCACGACGAGGGTGCCGCCCGCCGCGAGGGCGAGGACGCCGTACTCCAGCATCACCTGGCTGGCCAGCGAGCCGAAGACCAGGTAACGCTGCAACCGGGTGGCCAGTTCGGCAATGGCCGGCGGCCACCGGTGCGGGTACGGGGCCCAGGCCGCCGACATGGCCGCATAGGTCTGGACCACGCCCTTCGGTGTCCCTGTGCTCCCACTGGTCCAGATGATCCGCGCGGGATCCGCAGCCCGTCCCGCCGCGACGAATGGCAGCCCGTCGTCGGGATAATCGGCGAGCGAGGCCAGCCGCGCCGAGTCGACCACGAGGGAGCCGGACAGCTGTGCCGGGCTCAGGTCGGCACGCCACCCGGACACCCGCGCCCCGACGGCGAAGGCGGCCATCGTGGCGGCGAAGGCGGCGGCGGTTACCGGCAGATCGAGCGTGACGCCCACTCCGGGCCCCACGCCGGACGAGCGCAGCCCGACCGTGATGCGCCGGATCAGACCCGCCATCTCCGAAGCGGTCGTGACGACCGGCCCGTCCTCGAAGACCGGCCGGTCCCCGCCGTCGGCCAGGAGGTCGAGGACGGGCTGCGGCCAGACGTCAGCGGGCATCGGCTCAGCGGGCATCGGCGAGGACACCCTTGACGAAGACCTCGAGGGGCTGCCGATGCACTGTCGGCAGATCCCAGTTGTTCTCCAGGTTCTCCGCCAGGTGGTGCTCGGCGACGACCTGCCCGTCGCGCAGCACCCGCACGACGGGGTGGAGATAGCTGGCGTCGTGAGCGGCGTTCGCGTCGTTCTCGGCCGGACGCGGCACCGTGATGTCGAACGGGTCGACCTGGTCGTGGTCGGGGCCGTACTCCAGGGTGACCAGGAACGCGAACACGTCCGGCTCCGCGTCCCGCAGGTAGGCGACCGGCACCTCCTCGCGGTAGCAGGCGGCTTCGCCCTCGACAGTGATCACGTCGCCGAGCACCGAGAACTGCTGCCACAGCGCCGAGGTCACGTTGATCCGGGCGATTATCGACTCGGCGATCGCCTCCGGCGTCAGGGCGATCTGCCGGGACGGCCAGGGCTGCCCGTGGTGCCGCTCGCGGAGGATGTGGTGCAGTGCGCGGGTGGCATAGCGGAAACCGTGGATGAAGCCGTTGGTGGACTTCTTGAAGTCACGCTGCTGGCTGAGGGTGCCGGCGAAGTAGAGACCGCTGACGTTCACCGACTCGAAGGCCGGCGTCTGCGCCGGGAACCGATCGTTGATGGCCAGCTCCGGCCGGGCGGACTCGGCGAAGATGGACGCGTCGAAGCGGAATCCGGTGCAGAGGATGACCCGGTCGTACTCGATCTCGCGCAGATTCTCGACCGTCCGGGCGTACCGGAAGAGCACCCTGAACCCGCCACCCTCCCGCCGGCTGATCTGCTCCACAGTGCCGTCCAGGACGGCGTTCTGCGACTTCAGCTGATAGGTGTCCAGGAAGTTGTTGTTCACGGCGCGCAGGTGCCCGACGTAATGGGACTGCCAGGCCAGCTTGATGGAGTGCGGACCGGCGACGTGAATCGTCGCGGCGGTCTCGACGAGCGCGTCCGCGGTCTCGAAGGCTGAATTGCCCTTACCGATGATCAACACGCGTTGGTTGACGAAGTCGGCGGGGTCGACGCTCACCGTGTCGTAACGCTCGGCCAGGTCCGCGCCCTCGATCGGCGGCACGTAGAGCTGGGAGACGCCGGTGGCGACGACGATTCTCCGTGCCGTCCACCTGTCGTCGCCGGCCCGCACCGTGAACACGTCACCGACCTTCGACACGGAGGTCACCCGGGTTTCGTAGCGGACGCGCAGACCCCGCGCGAAGTCGGCAAGATAACGCACCAGATCGTCCGCGGCCGGAAAGTAGCGCGTGCTGTAGTTCTTGAAGAGCAGCGCCGGATCGTCGGTCAGCAGCGAGTTCCAGTCCGACCGCAAATTGAACTCCGGGTCCTCCGATCCGGTCCACACCTTGTTGATCGAAATCAGCTGGCGATGCCGGGGATAGGTCTCGAAGAATGTGCCCGGCCGAGGGCCGCCCTCCAGCACCACGTAGTCGTGACCGTCGCGTTCGAGGAGGGCCGCGAGCTGTAGACCTGCCGGCCCGGCTCCGATGATCAGGCAATCGTGCGTCATGGGCCGCAATTTACTGAGGCAATTTCAGAGAGCTCTGAGAAATTGCCTCTAACATCCGCTCCCATGACGATTGAGGTGGATTTGGCAGCACCCCTGCGCCTCGCCGACCTGCGCGTCGCAGCAGGCCCGGTCACTGTCGTGGTCGGGGACGAGGTGCGGGACCGAGTGGCGACGGCCCGCACATTCCTCGGCAAGGCACTCGGCGACGACCGGGCGATCTACGGTGCCACCACCGGCTTCGGTGCGCTCGTCGGCTACGCGGGCCGAGCCGACCAGCGCGACCAGGCCGACAACACCCTCGCCCACCTCGGGGCGGGCCAGGGCCCGGACCTCGCCCCGGATGTCGTACGCGCGACGCTGCTGGTCCGCGCCTGGTCCCTGGCCCGGGGCGCGTCGGGGGTCTCGCCACACGTGATCGACGCGCTCGCGGCCATGCTCGGCACGACGTTCACACCGGCCATGCCCCGGTTCGGCTCGGTGGGGGCCAGCGGTGACCTGATCCCGCTCGGCGCCGCCGCCCAGGCGCTGCGCGGTCGCGGGCACGCCTACCTGGACGGTGTCCGGATGCCCGCCGGGGACGCCTTGACGAAGGCCGGCCTGGAGCCGTTGCCGCTCGACGGTCGGGACGCACTCGCGCTGGTCAACGGCACGTCGCTCACCACGGCGGCGCTGGCCCTCGCCCTGGGCCGGGTCCGCACGTCGCACCGCGTGGTGCAGACGTTGAGCTGCCTGCTCGCCGACCTGCTCGGCTGCGATCCACAGTTCCTCGATCCCGCCCTCCTCGCCGCGTACGGCCACCCGGGCGCCAGCTCGGTCGGCGCCGCGATGCGGGAGTCCTCCGCGGGCCTGCGGAAGTCCGGCACGAGACCGTTGCAGGAGCCCTACAGCATCCGCTGCGCGCCGCAGTTGCTCGGGGCGGCCGAGGACGCCCTGCGCTATGTCGACGGCGTCGTGGCGGCGGACCTCGGCGGGGTGAGCGACAACCCGCTGTTCTTCCCGGCCGACGACAAGGTCGTGCACGGCGGCAACTTCTTCGGCCAACCCGCCGCGTTCGCCGCCGACGTCCTGTCCATGGTGATCGCCCAGGTCGGCAACCTCGCCGAGCGCCAACTCGACCTGCTCGTGGACCCCGGGCGCAACGGCGGACTGCCGCCGATGCTCGCGGCCGGACCAGGCCAGCAGCACGGGCTGCAGGGCGTACAGCTCGCGTCGACCGCGCTCATCGCCGAGATCAGGCGCGACTGCGTGCCCGCGAGCCTGCAGAGCCTCCCCACCAACCTGCACAACCAGGACGTCATTCCGCTCGGCACGCAGGCCGCTCTCCGCGCTCTGGACCAGGCGCAGCTGCTGCGCCTGATCACCGGTTCGCTCGGGCTCGGGCTGCGCCAGGCGGCGCACGTGGGGGCGCGCCGGCCCACGGCGGCGGGCTGTGACCGCGTCCTTCGGGCCCTGGAGGAGATCCCTCCGATCGATCCGGACCGGCCGCTCGACAACGACGTGCGCAGGGCAGCCGCGATTCTGGAAGAGCTTGAAATCTCTCTGATTTCCGGCTCGTACGGTGACCACCGTGACGCTTGATTATCTGATCATCGGAGCCGGTCCGGCCGGCCTTCAACTCGCCGCCCTGCTCGAGGCCGACGGCAAGCGTGACTATGTGGTGCTGGAGGCCGCCGACGGACCGGGGGCATTCTTCGCCACCTATCCGCGGCACCGTCAACTCATCTCGATCAACAAGCCGCACACGGGCACCGACGACCCCGAGCTGAATCTGCGGCTCGACTGGAATTCCCTGCTCACCGACGACCCGGCGCTGCTGTTCACGCAGTACACCGAGCGGTACTTCCCGGACGCCGACGTGATGGTGCGGTACCTCGCGGACTTCGCGGCGAAGACCGGCGTCAAGGTCAGTTACGGCACCCGGGTGACCCGCGTGTCGAAGCACGACGACGTGTTCACGGTCGAGGCCGGCGACCGGCGCTGGGAGACCCGCGCGGTGATCGTCGCCACCGGCGTCTCGAAGACCTACCAGCCGGACATCGCAGGATTCGAGCTGGCCGAGGGGTACGACGTGATGAGCGTCGAGCCACGTGACTATCTCGACCAGAAGGTGCTGATCATCGGCAAGGGCAACTCCGCCTTCGAGACCGCCGAGAATCTCATGGAGACCACGACACTGATCCACGTCGCCGGGCCCAGCTCGGTCCGGATGGCGTGGCGCACCCACTACGTCGGGCACCTGCGCGCGGTGAACAACAACTTCCTCGACACATATCAGCTCAAGTCGGCGAACGCGATCCTCGACGGCACGGTCAGGAGCATCGAGCGCGACGGTACCGGCTACAAGGTCGAGTTCAGCTTCTCGCGGGCGAACGAGGTCGTGAAGGAACTGCATTACGACCGGGTGCTGGGCTGCACGGGATTCCGTTTCGACGCCTCGATTTTCGACGCCTCGGCCCGGCCCCAGCTCGCCATCAAGGACCGATTCCCGGCACAGACCGAGGCGTGGGAGTCGGTGAACGTCCCGGGGCTGTTCTTCGCCGGCACGATCTCGCAGGAACGCGACTTCAAGAAGTCCACGAGCGGTTTCGTGCACGGCTTCCGCTACGCCGTGCGCGCATTGCACAGGATCCTCTCCCGTCGGTACGACGCCACCGACTGGCCGTCCGAGAGGCTCGCCGTCGACCCGGCAGCCATGACCGCGGCCGTCATCGAACGGGTCAACCGCACCTCGGCCCTGTGGCAGCAGTTCGGGTTCCTCGGCGACGTACTCACCGTGGCCGGGCCCGAGGCCCGCTACCACGAGGAGGTGCCGGTGGACTACTTCGCGGCGACCGGCCTGCGCACCGCCGAGCACGACTACGACCAGGCATTCGTGATCACTCTGGAGTACGGTCCCGACCACGACCAGGTCGACCCGTTCGACATCACCGTGTCCCGCGTGGCCCAGGACGCCGTGGGGCAGGCGCACGACGCGGCGTACCTGCACCCGGTCGTCCGTTACCACCGCGAGGGTCAACTGATCAGCACGCACCACCTCGCCGAGAACCTGGAGAACCAGTGGGACCGGCCCGACGTCCACGTACGGCCGCTGCAGGAGTTCCTTGGGCGTTGCCTCTCGGGCGCCGAGGGCTGACATGGACCCGGTCCACCAGGACTTCTTCGAGGGTGGGGCCGGGCGGGAGCGCACGCTCGCCGCCAACGAGCGGGCCTTCGAGCGACGGTGGCTCGTGCCACGGGTGCTGCGGGCGACCGGTGAGCGGGACCTGCGGACCACAGTGGCCGGCACCTCGCTGGCCGCCCCGGTCCTGGTCGCTCCGACGGCCTTTCATCGCCTCGCGCACCCCCACGGCGAGGCGGCCACCGCGCGGGGGGCCGCGGCGGCCGACACGGCGATGGTGGTCAGCATGGCCGCCACCCAGCCGGTCGAGGAGATCGCGGCGGCCGGCGGGACGCTGTGGTTCCAGCTCTACCCGCAGCCCGACCTCGACTTCACGGAGTACGTGGTCAAGCGCGCCGAGTCCGCGGGATGCCGGGCGCTCGTGGTGACCGTGGACTCCCCGGTGTTCGGGCGGCGCGAGCGTGACCTGCGCAACGGCTTCACCGACCTGCCGTCCGGCTACGCGTGCGAGAACATGCGCGACGCGACCGACCGGGTGCGCCCGATCACGATGGATGCGACGGCGGGGTGGGACCGGATCGCCTGGCTGCGCGGCGTCACGGGACTACCGATCCTGCTCAAGGGCGTCCTGCATCCCACGGATGCCCGCCTCGCGGTGGAGCACGGCGCTGCCGGTGTGATCGTGTCCAACCACGGTGGACGACAGCTCGACGGGGCGATCCCCACGCTCGACGCGCTGCCCGCGGTCGTGGCCGCCGTGAATGGGCAGATCCCGGTGCTGCTTGACGGGGGTGTGCGCCGCGGCACCGACGTGGTGATCGCGCTGGCGCTCGGGGCGCGGGCGGTGCTGGTGGGGCGCCCGGTGGTGCGGGCGCTCGCGGCGGGCGGGGCGGTGGGCGTACGGGACGTTCTCGACCGACTCACCACCGAGCTGGATCAGGCCCTCGCCCTGGTCGGAGCACGGCGGCCGGCCGACCTGACGCCCGACCAGGTGGTGACCCGGTGAGGGCGGTGGTCGGCCTGCGGGAGTGGATCTTCGAGCGGGTCAACGGGACCGAGGGCGTTCCCGTCCCCGGGCCGCTGGTGGGCCCGGAGGACTTCGAGCGGGTCTACAGCGATCCGGCAGCCGACGGACGCAGCCGTGGGGCCGGCCTGTCGGACCTCTTCTGGTACTGGCTCGCGCCCGGTCCGCAGATGCATCAGGAGCACCTCGAGCCCGGCGAGCCGTACCGGACGGTCGCACGGACGACCCGGCAGGTGCTCGCCGTCCCGCACGCGCGCTCCGACGAACTGGCGACGGCCGCGACCCGGCGGATCCTCGACGCGCTCCCGGCGGACCGGATCAGCCACGTGCGGCTACGTGACCTGATGATGCCGATCTGGGCCGAGGTCTCGTACGAGCTGGTGTTCGGCGCACGCTGCCCGCGCGACGTCCGCGATCTCATCGTGGCGAACGCGGACGACGTGGTCACCGCCCTGAAAGGGATGAGTCTGCGGCACATGTCCCGGCGGGTTCGTCTGACCCGTTACCTGCTGGACCGGATCGACGCGGGGACGTGCCCGGTCGTGCTGCCGCCGCCCTTCAGCGCCCTGGAGACCGCCTGGTATCTGCAGGGCGCGTTCTTCAACACGGCGGTGGTGCAGATGTCGGAGGCCATGGCACACATCCTGCTGTGCTCCGGGGCCGTCACGGACACGTCGGACGGGTCGCTCGACCGACTCATCGACGAGACGCTCCGGGTGCACCCGCTGTTCGGTATCGCGCACCGGATCACCTCCGGACCCATCACGGTGGGGGATCACGTCCTCCCCACCGGATCGGTGCTGCTCTTCAACTATCTGTCCTATCAGCGCACCGGTCCCGCCGCGGACGACGAGTTCAACCCGGACCGCTGGCTGTCGTTGCGCCGGCAGGACGCGCATTTCATCCCGTACGGCGTGACCGCCAACCGGGCCTGCCCGGCGCGTGGTTCGGCCCCCGTCCAACTGCGCGCAGCCACGCGGGAGGTGCTGCGGCGCTTCTCGGTCAGCTCGTCGGCAGCGCACACCCGCTCGCTGCCGAGTCGCGGTCCCGCGTACCTGACGCCCCGGGGTCTCCCCGGCCCCGGCCGCAACCGGCTCGCCCTCATGCGGCAGCGCGACCGACTCTTCGACGTGGGGCGCTCGGTCAAGCAGCTCTTCTGCGGCACCTGGATGGTCGTCGACGCCCGGCGACAGAAGTTGTGCACCCGATTCTTCGAGGAGGCCGGCTCATGACCCCCACCGAGCTCGCCCCGCGGTTCTTCATCGCGGTCGCGGTCATTCTGCTCTTCTGCAAGCTGGTCGCCTGGCTCCTCGGCAAGGTGGGTCAGCCCGCCGTGGTGAGCGAGATGCTCGCCGGGGTGCTGCTCGGCCCGTCGCTGCTCGGCCTGCTGTGGCCGGGCGCGCAGGCCGCGCTCTTTCCCGCGCCGCTGCTGCCGATCCTGTACGTGGTCGGCCAGGTCGGCCTGGTGCTGTTCATGTTCCAGGCCGGGTACGCCTTCACCTCGCATCGGGTGACCGGGCTCGCGAGCACGGCGGGAGCGGTGTCGCTCGCGGGTGTCGCCGCTCCGCTGGTGCTGGGGACCCTGCTGGTCCTTGTTATGGCGGGCTTCGTCCCGATCCGCACGGACGGTGTGTCGCTCGGTGTGTCCGCGGCGTTCGTCGGCGTGGCGCTGGCGATCACGGCCTTCCCGATGCTCGCCCGGATCATCACGGAGCGCGGCCTCGCCGGGACCCGCTTCGGATTGCTCGCCCTGGCCAGCGGCGCGATCGACGACATGGTCGCGTGGATCATGCTGGCCGCGGTACTGGCGTTCGCCTCGGGCGCGGTCGGCCCGGCCCTGGTCTGCGCGGGTGGTGCGCTGCTGTTCGGGGTGGCGCTGTGGCTGGGTGGGCGGCGGGTGACCGGCTACGTCATGGGGCTCCCGGGCGATCGCGCGCGGCTACTCGGCACCGTGGCACTGCTCTTCCTGGTGGCCTGGTACACCGACGAGATCGGGCTCTACGCGGTCTTCGGCGCCTTCGCGGTCGGCGTGGTGATGCCGCGCTCCGAACAGACCGACAGGGTGGTCGACACGCTGACGCCGATCGCCGCGACGGTCTTCCTGCCGCTGTTCTTTACCTACTCCGGGCTGCGCACCGAGTTCGCGTTGCTGGGCAACCTGGCCGTACTCGGCTTCGCCACCGCGTGCGTGGCCGTGGCGATCGCCGGCAAGTTCGGCGCCTGCTGGGGTGCGGCCCGGCTGCGCGGCGAGCCGAACGGGGTCGCGCTGCGCGTCGGCGCGCTCATGAACGCCCGGGGCCTGATGCAGCTGATCGCCCTGAACGTGGGGCTGGAGGCGGGCATCGTGAATCCGTCGCTCTTCACCGTGCTGGTGCTTGTCGCGCTCGTCACGACACTCATGACGACACCGCTGCTCAGCTGGATCGAGCGGCGTGAGGCGCGGGTCCCCACTTCTGCTGCACCGTCGCTCGTACCCGCCGGGACCCCGTAGACCCCGAAGACCCCGTAGATTGTTTGTTTGAGGCGACAAGTTTTCCGAGATATAGAGACATTTCGATGTAACGGTGTCACCATCTATGCATGACTCGACTCCTGCTCGTCGAGGACGACTCGGAGCTACGCGGCATGGTGGCTGAGACCCTGACCGACGAGGGATACGTCGTCGACCAGGCCCCCGACGGGCAGCGCGGCCTGCACCTGGGGCTCACCCGGCCCTACGACGTGATGGTGATCGACCGGCTGCTCCCCGCCCTGGACGGGCTGGACCTGGTCGTCCGACTGCGCTCCCGCGCGGTGGTCGCCCGGGCGCTGCTGCTGACCGCGCTCGGCACCGTCCAGGACCGGATCGCCGGCCTCGACGCGGGTGCCGACGACTACCTGACGAAACCCTTCGACCTGGACGAGCTGAGCGCCCGCATCCGGGCCCTCTGCCGCCGGACCTCCGAGTCGACCGAGGTGCTACGGCTCGGTTCGGGCCAGCTCGACCTCTCCGTGCGCGACGCCGTCCTGCGCGACGGCACCCGGATCGCCTTGTCCGCACGCGAGTTCGAGCTGCTACGGGTTCTCGCAGCCCGGCCGCACACCGTCCACTCCCGTTCCGAGCTGCGCAGCCGGGTCTTCGACGAGGCGGCCGCGGCGTCCCTGGTCGACACGTACGTCTACTACCTGCGGCGCAAGCTCGGCCGCTCGGTGATCCGGACCGTGCACGGCCTCGGCTACCGGCTGGGGACCCTGTGAGCTTCGAGGACACCATGCTGCGCCGGGCCAGGGTGCGGGTCAGCATGCTCGTCGGGCTCACCATCACCGCGCTGCTCGCCCTGGGCGCCGCCATCTCCTACGCCACACTGCTGCACAGTCAGCACGAACAGATCGAACGGGAGCTCACCTACGGTGCGGTCCACGGCACGATCGACGGGCCGCCGGGCTGCAACTGGATCATCCTGTACGACGGCGGCAGCATCGACTCGGGCCGGAACCCGCCACCTCCGGGCTTCCCACTGCGGTCCGCCATCGACGCGGTGGCCCTCGACCGTCAGGTTCGCAGCGACAAGATCAGCCGCAACGGCACTACCTACTACGTCCGCACCCAGCCGCGCGGCACCGGCGTCGTGCAAGCGGTGTTCGACGCCCGCTTCCAACTCTCCGACCGGCGTCACCTGCTCGCCGCCTTCCTCCTCGCCGCGATGGTCGGCATCGCCGCGGCGGTACTCACGGGCATCATCGTCGGCCGCCGAGCCGTGGCACCGCTCGCCGAGGCGCTCAACCGGCAACGCCGCTTCGTCGCCGACGCCAGCCACGAGTTGCGCACCCCCATCGCCCAGGTCCACACCCGCGCCCAGCTACTGGCCCGCCGCGCCGGCGCCGACCGCGCCGACTACGACCGCCTGATCCAGACCACCCGCCGCCTCGGCGAGATCGTCGACGAACTCCTGCTCTCCGCCCGCCTCGCCGCCATGCCAGCCGACCGGCACCCCTCCGAGCCCGTCGACCTGGCTCGTCTCGCCGCCGAGGCCGTCGACTGCGAGGCCGACCGCGCCGCGGAGCAGGGTGTCCAGGTACACCTGACCGTCCCGGACGCTCCGGTCCTCGTCCCCGGAGTCGCCTCGGCCCTACGCCGCGTGGTCGGCGAGTTGCTCGCCAACGCCCTCACCCACACCCCGCCCGGCGGCCGCATCGACGTCACCCTCCGCACCTCCCGCCGCGACGCGGACCTGGTGGTCACGGACAGCGGAGCCGGGTTCGACCCCGCCGACGCGAGGCACCTCTTCGACCGCTTCCACCGCGGCGCCGGGGCCAAGGACCGGCGTTTCGGTTTGGGCCTGGCCCTCCTGCGCGAGGTGGTCACCAGCCACGGCGGGACGATCTCCACCGACAGTTGGCCCGGTGCCGGCGCGACCTTCACTGTCCGTCTACCGACGATTTCGCCACGGCTGTCCCCAGCGGGTGCGAGCCCAGCGGCGTGACTTCTGCGAGTCGGGCCACCGCGCGCCCGCCGGCCCTTGCCGTGGCCCCTGGGCCGGGCGCCCTCGGTGCGGCGGCGATGGCACCGCGCGTCGACTAGGGTGCTCCGGGAGACCGCCTTCAGGAGGAGGAACCGTGTTCATCTTGGAGCTGTCCTTCGGCGACGAACCCGACCGGCTGGCCGCCCGGCCCGCGCACCGGGAACGTCTCCAGGCTCTGCGTCAGGAGGGCCGCCTGGTCATGGCCGGGCCATTCTCCGACGACTCGGGCGCGCTCCTGATCTTCGACGTCGCGGACGCCGAGGCGTTCGCCGCCATCCTCGCTGAGGACCCGTATTACCGCACCCCCGGGGTGACGATCGTCGGCCAACGGGAGTGGTCACCGATCGTCGGCTAGGCGCTGGTCGCGCCCAGGACCGCAAAAACAATCAGCGGCCTAGCCGATGTTCTCCGACTAAGCCGCTGACCTGCTGTGCAACAAGGTGGAGCCGAGGGGACTCGAACCCCTGACCCCCACACTGCCAGTGTGGTGCGCTACCAGCTGCGCCACGGCCCCTTGCTGTCGTCCCGGTCGCCCGGGCACTGGGAAACTATACACAGACCGGCCGGCATGGTCATCTCGCGGGGTCCCTTGCCGAGCCGGGTCAGTTGAGCGCCACGTCCGGGGGGAAGTGCGCGACGGCGGCCATCATCCCGCCCTGCCGGCGCAGCACCATCGGCCACAGGTCGTCGGGCCGGTCGACGAAGGCGTCACCGGGCAGCGCGTCCAGCACGAACCAGGAACCGTCGGCGATCTCCTGCTCCAACTGGCCGCCGCCCCAGCCCGAGTAGCCGGCGAAGACCCGGATGCCGCCGATGCCCTCCCTCAGCCGCTCCGGATCGACCGAGAGGTCGATCGTGCCGACCGCCCCGGAGACCTGGTGGAAGCCCTTGAGCCGACGCATCGGGTGTCGCATGCGGGCCAGGCAGATGGCCGAGTCGGGCTGCACCGGGCCGCCCTCGAACAGCACCGCCGGGTGGCGGGCCAGGTCACTCCAGTCGCCGAGCACGTCGGCCACCGGCACCTCAGTGGCGCGGTTCAACACCACGCCGAGCGCACCGCCCGGCTCGTGGGCGACCAGCAGCACCACCGTACGGTCGAAGTTCGGGTCCTTGAGCGCCGGAGTCGCGACCAGCAGCCGCCCGGTCATCGACTCCATCGCCCGTCCGCCGATCGCCTGGCCCTCTCCCTGCATCCCACACACCCATCAACCGTGAGCCCGCGCCGGGGATCGGTCATCTGCCGGATCCGACCGGGGCGCCGGGATCGACCGCGCTGTCAACGCCATGCCTGGCACCATAGCCTGCGTCCCGGGCGCTGGCTAAGGTCTGACCGGCAGGTGATCGGACAGTTAAGACGGAGATTCGACAGCCCCGACGACGAAGCTCCTGGTGATCGATGCTCTTGGCCACAGTCGGTGGAGAAACGCCCGAAAGGTCCGTCACATCCCGATAGATTCGGCTGATCGGGAGGGTGACCATGGTCGTCCGTGCCCGCGACGCGGAGGCGGGTGGCGATGGCAACGGTCCGGGACGCGACGTACGACGTGCTCCGCACCCTCGGCATGACCACGGTCTTCGGCAACCCCGGCTCTACCGAGGAGCCGTTCCTCCAGGACTTCCCCGCCGACTTCCACTACGTCCACGCGCTGCACGAGGCGACCGCGGTGGCGATGGCCGACGGGTACGCCCAGGCCAGCGGTGCGCCTGCCCACGTCAACCTGCACACCGCGCCGGGCACCGGCAACGGCATGGGCAACCTGGTCACCGCCTGGCACAACAAGACCCCGCTGATCGTCAGCGCCGGCCAGCAGACCCGGGAGATGCTGCTGCTCGAACCCCGACTGACCAACCGTCGCCCCACCGAGCTGCCCCAGCCGTACGTCAAGTGGGCCTACGAGCCCGCGCGGGCGCAGGACATCCCGGCGGCGGTGCTGCGGGCGTACGCGACAGCGGTGCAACCACCCGCCGGCCCGGTCTTCCTCTCGCTGCCGATGGACGACTGGGCCCAGCCGGCCGACCCACCGCCCGCGCCACGTTCGGTGGCCACCCGCTTCGCACCGGACCCGGAGCGGTTGGACGAGTTCGCCCGGATCCTCGCCGGCAGCCGCAACCCGGTGCTGGTGTACGGCCCGGGGGTGGACCGCTCCGGGAGTTGGTCGACCGCGGTCGCGCTGGCCGAGCGGCTGGCCGCACCGGTCTGGTCGGCCCCCGCCCCCGAGCGGGCCGTGTTCCCCGAGGACCACCCGCACTTCCGCGGGGTGCTGCCGTACGCGATCGGGCCGCTGGCCGACGCGCTGCGTGGCCACGACACGGTGCTGGTCGTCGGCGCGCCGGTGTTCCGCTACTACCCGTACGTGCCCGGCGGGCACCTCCCCGACGGCGCCCGGCTGCTCCACGTCACCGACGACCCCGACGAGGCCGCCCGCGCCCCGGTCGGGGACAGCCTGCTCGGCGACCCGGGGTTGACCCTGGCCGCGCTGGCCGAACGGGTGCCACCGGCCGACCGGCCACCGCCCGCGCCGCGGGCGGCACCGGCGCCGCCCGAGGTCACCACCCCGCTGAGCGCCGACGCCCTGTTCGCCGCGCTGGCCGCGCACTGGCCGACGGACGGCGTGCTGGTCCAGGAGTCACCCTCCAATCTGTCCGCGCTGCGCCGCCAGCTCCGGGTCAACCGCCCGGCGTCGTACTTCACGATGGCCAGTGGCGGTCTCGGCTACGGCCTGCCGGCCGCGATCGGGGTGGCCCTCGCCGAGCGGGACACCGGGCGTGGGCGACCGGTGGTGGCGGTGATCGGTGACGGCTCGTTCCACTACTCGGTACAGGCGCTGTGGACCGCCGCGCGTCTCGCCCTGCCGGTGGTGGTCGTCGTCCCGGTCAACAAGCAGTACGCGATCCTCAAGGCGTTCGCCGAGCTGAAGGACACTCCCGGGGTGCCCGGCCTGGACCTGCCCGGCTTGGACATCATCGCGATCGCGGCCGGATACGGCTGCGCGACCGAGGTGGTGGAGACCCCCGACCAGCTCGGCGTCGCGCTCGCCGCCGGGTTGCGGGCCGACCGACCCACCGTGTTGCCCGTACCGATCAGCACCGACGTGCCGAGCATCCTCTGAGCCGCACGGTCAGCGCGACGCGATCGACAGTGCAGCGCCGGTGAACACGTCGAGCACCGGGCGGGCGCCCAGCGGCGCCGCGAGGGTGACGGTGACCGGTTGCACCTTGAGCAGCGCGATGCACTCGCCGGCGGATCGGGTGACGCTGCCACCGACCACCACGACGTCCGGCCGTTCCCTCACCAGCGGCGTGATCGCGGTGTCGCAGGCACCGACGCCGAGCCGAACCGTCAACCGGGTGCCGTCGACCGCCGCGAGGTCCTGGGCGGCCACCAACCCGTCCGGCAGCGGCCCGGCCGGCGCTGTGGGTTCGGGCACCGCACCCACCGCCGTGGGTGCGACGGCGAGCCGCGCGACCGGGGTGGCCAGCTCCTCGACGTCGAACAGCCAGGCCGGGACCTGCGCCTCACCCCGGCTCGTGCGGACCGGCACGGTGCCGAGGTTGACCCCGGTGACGGTGAGCGAGAGGCAGGCGGTCTGCGGCGTGCTGGTGGTCCAACCGTCCGGCCCGGGTTCGACGGTGGGGCCGCCGGGGGTGGGCAGGCCGGGTCGCTTCGGTCGCCCCGGGCAGGGCAGCGGGTCGCCCTGGTCGAGCTGACGGTACGCCTCGGCGGCGCTGACCAGCGGCAGTGTCAGCCGGCCGTCCGGGAACCGGATCTCACCGCCGACCCGGGTGGGCGGAATCGGGACCTGCGCCCGGTACCAGCCGGCCCGAAACGCCGCCTCGGTGTCGGGAGTGAAGCGCGGGTCACCGGTGAGCACTGTCGGCCCCTGCAGGGGGACGTACCCCGTGCGCCAGTCCGGGCCGGGCTGCCACGCCTCGGCGACCTGGGCGGCCCGCTGGTCGAAGGCTTCGGCACGCTGGGGGTCGCTGGGACCGTCGAACAGATCCGCACGGGTGGGGGCACAGCCCGCCACCAGTAGCAACGGGAGCACGAGCAGCAGGACCGGTCGACGCATGACCGGTTCGACGCGGCCACCGACGCCCTGGTTCCCCGACGCGGGCTCAGGTCTCGCCGCCCAGATCCGTCTGGTACGCCTCCCAGAGGAGGTCCGCGCCGCGTCGCCGGTGCCGGGCCAACTTCCGCAGCAGGTGCCCGGCTCGATGCCGCAGCTCGTCCGGGTGCGCCTCGGCCTGCTCGGCGATCCGCTGAACCGCGAGGAGCGTGGCCACGATCGCCGCGTGCTCCCGGGTCAGCAACCGCACCCCGTGCTCCAGCCGCGGCGACTGGGTGAGCAGCTCCCGGTAGAGGCCTGCGGGGCCCTCGGTGACCCGGACGTGCTCGGCGAAGCCCCGCCGCACCGGACGCAGCCGCAGCAGGACCTCCTCGCGCCAGCACGGCTCGGTGGTGGCGACGGCGACGGCCCGGCCGAAGGCGTGCACGTCGCCGGAGAGCCCGGCCGGGCGGGGCTCACCGGGTAACCCGATGGGATGCGGATCGACGGGGTGCGCCGCACGCGGCCGGGCGACGAGTGACGGCTGCTGGACCGGACCGGTGACCATGGCACCTCCCGCGACGCTGCTATCCCATAACGCGATGGTGAGCCTGCCCGGCCCGCCCTGTCCAGGGCCACGATTCGACTCATCTGCACCGGGCACCACAAGAAGCCCACCCGTATCAGCGGCCACAGCCGGGGTGCCGGTACCGCCGGTCTAGCGGGGGTGCGCCGCCAGGCGGTGCAGTTGGACGGCGACGGCATGCGCACCGTCGTCGCGCCCGTCGGTCGGTCGGCCGGTCGTGATCGCGTCCGCCAACGCACGCAGCTCGGACGGGGGCAGGCTGTCCAGGCCCATGCCGCGCAGCGGAATGGTGACCCGCCGCGCGCTCGCCCGGTCGGTGGCGGTGATGGCGGCCCGCAGCCGCTGCCCGACCATCGGGGCATCGTCTCCCACCTCGCGATGCGGCACTCCGCCGGCATCGATCCGGGCGGTGGCGAGGTCGACGGAGCGGGTACGGAACGCGCCCCGCACCCGTACCTGGCTGCCGTCCAGCCACGCCGCGGTGCGGAGCACCCGCAGCACGAGGTAGACGCCGAGCAGGACGAACGGCAGGCCGCACAGCCCGACGACCGGGACGGGATTGGACTGGTCCGCGCCGCCGGCGGAGTCCCTCAGCCCGGGCGGCAGCATGCCCGGCGGGAGATCGCGGGCCTCCTCGTAGGAGGCGAACGGATCGCCCGGGCCGGTCAACCGACGCAGCAGCCCGCCGGCGAGCAGGGGTAGCGCCACGAACGCCAGCCCGACGGTCGCGACGAACACGCCGGACAGCACCGCCACGGTGCGCTGGGCGGGTGACGCGCCGACCGACAGGCGCAGCTCCTGGTGGGTCACAGCAGGCAGCGTAAGACCTCCGACACGACGAAGCGCCCCGGCCTGGTGGCCGGGGCGCTTCGCTCGAGGTGGTGGAGGTGCCGGGAATCGAACCCGGGTCCTTCGCCGGTTTGTCAGGGCTTCTCCGAGCGCAGCTCGCTGTGCCTCTACTCGGCCCCACCGCTCACGCGAGCAAGTTGGTGTGACGGGCCCAGTCGCTGATTGATCTCGCCGCACGGACCCCGCGACCGGGTCCGATTGGCCAGCCTTCTAGCTGATGCCGGCTACTGGGACGAAGGCGTTCCCAGGCCGACAGACTTAGCTACTCGCCTCAGGCGGCGAGAGCGAAGTCAGCGCGAGTGTTCTTGGCGCTTATAAGTTTCCGACGACCGATTCTCGAGACGACGTCGGCTTCCTCGGCTCGCTTCCCCTGTCGCTGCGTACGAAGTCGAAACCAGTCACCCCCTCGACAGGCCGCCGATGTGGCGGCACTGACAAGACTAACGCCTGCCGCAACAGCTTTCATCCCGAGCCCCGGGCCGGCACGCCGACCCGGGCAAACAGGATGAATCAGTCGTCCATGCCCTTGCCGCGCCGACCGGACACCCGGGCGATCTCCCGGTCCGCGTCCCGCTTGGCGAGGTCCTGACGCTTGTCGTACGACTTCTTGCCCTTGGCCAGGGCGATCTCCACCTTGGCCCAGCCGTCGGAGAAGTAGACCTGCAACGGGACGATCGTCAGACCGCCCTCGCGGGTCTTGCCGACGAGCTTGTCGATCTCACCCCGGTTGAGCAGCAGCTTGCGGGTCCGCCGGGGCTCGTGGTTGGTCCAGGTGCCCTGGGTGTATTCGGGGATGTGCATGGCGTGCAGGAACAACTCGCCGTCGCGCTCCTGGGCGAACGCGTCGACCAGCGAGGCGCGCCCGGCGCGCAGTGACTTGACCTCGGTGCCGGTCAGCGCCATGCCCGCCTCGTAGGTGTCGAGGATCGCGTAGTCGTGGCGTGCCTTCTTGTTGGAGGCGACCACCTTGCGCCCCTTTTCCCGTGGCATCGGCGCCACCCCCTCTCCGTCGTCGTGGCCGGGCTCACCCCGGCCGGACAACCGATCATGCTACCCGAATGAGGCTTATTCGGGCCCTCGCCGCCGAGCAGGCCGTGCCATCGTCAGGGCCGCCCGAACGAGCCTCATTGACAAGGACCCTCCCGCGCCGTTTATTTCCGGCTGCGGAAGGGCCCTTGAGGAGACGACGGGACGACCCGTGCGATGCCTAGACCCGCAGGTAGAAGCGCAGGGTGATCCAGGCGGTGCCCGCGCTGACCAGACCGCCGACACCGGCCATCAGCGGGAAGATGAACAGGATGTCGCCCCAGGTGATCGGCGAGAGCAGACCCTGCAACGCACTCAACGAGCCGTCGAAGAGCAGATACTTCGCCGCGACCAGGGCCACGAGACCGAGCAGCGAGCCGATCAGACCGGCCACCACCGCCTCGAGCACGAACGGCGCCTGGATGAACCAGTTGGACGCGCCGACCAGCTTCATGACGGCGACCTCACGCCGCTTGCTGTACGCAGCCACCTGAATGGTGTTCGCGACCAGCAGCAGGGCGGCGATCGCCATCACGATGGCGGCAGCCAGGGCGATGTTCTGGATCGAGGTGAGGATGTTGAAGATCTTGTCGAGCAGTTTGCTCTGGTCGACGATCTCGTCGACGCCGCCGGTTTCCTTGTACTGGTCGTAGATGTTCTTGTACTGCTCCGGGTTGTTCAACGTGATCCGGAAGGACTCCGGCAGCTGGTCCGGCTTGACCGCGTTCACCAGGTCCGGAGCGTCCTGGTACATCGTCTTGAAGCGCTCGTACGCCTGGGCCTTGTCGACGTAGATGACCTCCTTCACCAGGGGGTCACCGTCGAGCTTGCTCTGCAGATCGGTGCGCTCCTGCTCACTCACCTCCTGGTTCAGGAAGATCGCGACCTGGATGTTCTTGAAGTAGAGGTCCTTCATGTCGTCGACCTGGCGGTACATGAGACCGCTGGCGCCGAGCATGGTCAGCGAGACCGCCATCGTGATGATCATCGCGATGGACATGGTCACGTTGCGCCACAGTCCGACCAGTACCTCGGACAGGACGTATTTCACGCGCATCGGGATTTCCTCCGGGTCTCCGGCATGAGGTGTTCGTCGTCAGGCTGCGCAAGGGTGGAGCGTCGACTCACCCGTAGACGCCGCGGGCCTGGTCACGCACGATGCGACCGCTCTCGATCTCGACAACGCGGCGGCGCATCTGGTTCACGATGTTGGAGTCGTGGGTGACCATCACGACGGTCGTGCCGGTGCGGTTGATCCGGTCCAGCAGGCGCATGATCTCGATCGAGGTGTCCGGGTCCAGGTTTCCGGTGGGCTCGTCCGCCAGCAGGATCAGCGGACGGTTCACGAACGCCCGGGCGACCGCGACCCGCTGCTGCTCACCACCGGAGAGCTCGTGCGGATAACGGTGCTCCTTGCCACCGAGCCCGACCAGCTCCAACACCTCCGGCACGACCCGGCGGGCAACCGCCTTGGTCTTACCGATCACCTCAAGGGCGAACGCCACGTTCTCGTAGGCGGTGCGGTTCGGCAGCAGCCGGAAGTCCTGGAAGACACAGCCGATCGAGCGCCGGAAGTGGGGTCGCTTCCAGGACCGCATCGACGTGACGTCCTTGCCGTTGACGACGACGCGTCCCTTGTTGGGAGCCACCTCGTGCAGCAGCATCTTGATGATCGTGGACTTGCCGGAGCCGGATGGACCGATGAAGAAGACGAACTCGCCCTTCTCGATCGAGACGGACACGTTGTCGAGCGAAGGCCGGGACGCCTTCGGGTACGTCTTCGTCACTTGCTCAAGCTGAATCACGGGTCGTGAGTCTACGCGGTGTAACAACTGAGCCAAGCCCCACGCCCCGCCGATCCATCGCGAGTCGCCGAATCGGGCCCCCACCTGGAGATCGATGACGCGCTGCGCCTACACGCGGTTACGCACCGTCGTCGGCGAGTTGCCGCTGCTTGCGCCACCGGATGCCCGCCTCGATGAAACCGTCCAACTCGCCGTCGAAGACCGCGCTCGGATTGCCGGTCTCCTGCTCGGTTCGGAGATCCTTCACCATCTGATACGGGTGCAGGACGTAGGAGCGCATCTGGTCGCCCCACGAGCCGGCGGCGTTCTCCTTGAGCCCTTCAAGCTTGGCCTGCTCCTCCTGGCGCTTGCGCTCCAGCAGCCGGGCCTGCAGCACCCGCAGCGCGGACGCCTTGTTCTGCAGCTGCGACTTCTCGTTCTGGCAGGTCACCACGATGCCGGTCGGGATGTGGGTCAGCCGGACCGCCGAGTCGGTGGTGTTGACGCTCTGCCCACCCGGGCCGGAGGAGCGGTAGACGTCGACGCGTACCTCGTTTTCCGGGATGTCGATGTGGTCGGTCTGCTCGGTGACCGGCAGGACCTCGACGCCCGCGAAACTGGTCTGACGGCGGCCCTGGTTGTCGAACGGGCTGATCCGGACCAGGCGGTGGGTGCCCGACTCGACGCTGAGCGTGCCGAACGCGTACGGCACCTTCACCGCGAAGGTGGCCGACTTCAGACCCGCCTCCTCGGCGTACGAGGTCTCGTAGACCTCGGTCGGGTAGCCGTGCCGCTCCGCCCAGCGCAGGTACATCCGCAGCAGCATCTCGGCGAAGTCCGCAGCATCCACGCCACCGGCGCCGGCCCGGATGGCGACCAGCGCCTCCCGGGAGTCGTACTCGCCGGAGAGCAGGGTGCGGACCTCCATCTCCTGGATGGCCTTGGTCAACCCGGTGATCTCCGACTCGACCTCGGTCAGCACACCGGGATCGGACTCGGCCTCGGCCAGCTCCAGCAGCACCTGGGCGTCGTCGAGGCTGGAGCGGAGGCTGCCCAGCTTGCTGATCTCGCCGTTGACGTACGACAGCTGCGAGGTCACCTGCTGAGCCTTGGCCTGGTCGTCCCAGAGATCGGGGGCGGAGGCCTCCTGCTCGAGGCGGGCCTTGTCCTCGTGGAGCCGGTCGATGTTGAGGACGGCCTCGATGTTTCGCAGGGTCGCGTCGAGTTCCTTGAGCTGTTCGGCGTAATCGGCAGCGGTCACGACAGACAAGCGTACTGTGCCGCAGGCTGCTCAGCTCGTTCCCGGTGGGCGAACCCTCCCGGCGTCACCCGACGGGGGCGGACTTCAACCACGACAGGGCGGCCCGGTGGTAGGCGACGGCGAACTCCAGCGCGCTGGCGTCGTACGTCTCCCCGTCCCGTTTGGCGTTCTTGACCTGTTCCCGAACCTGGGCGAGTGCCTCGGTGTGGTACTCGTTGGCCGAGGCGTACAGGCCCTTCAACTGGCTCGCGGAATGCAGGTTGCCGAATGCCATCCGCAGCGCGATCGGGTTGCGGATCGTGTCCCGCCCCGGGTTCTCCGCGAGCCAGCGGGAGAACGTCCGTTTCCCGCTGGCCGTGAGTGCGTACGGCTGGCTCATCCGCGGCCCCGGCTTACCGAGACGCACGAAACCCCGTTCGGCCAGCACCGGCAACTCGCGGTAGACCTGGCTGCGGGTCATCGACCAGTACGGCGCCAGACGGCGCTCAGCGGCGGCCATCAACTGACCGCCTGTCATCGGGCCCTCATGGAGGAGGCCGAGCAGGGCCGCCGCCGTAGGGTTGACTCCGGAATCCGCCATGCCCACTACGCTGCCACTTTGCGCACCCGGCGTCCAGGATTTGCCAGTTTGCCACCCAACAGGACTTCCTAAGTGCACTGTCGGCGGCAGACTGTCCGTTGAGGACTATCAATGTATCGCCTGGGGTAAGGAAGGGCCCCTTGTTATACACCAGGCATTAACAAGGGGCCCTTCCTTTCAGCCCATGTGGGGGTACGTGTGGTCGGTCGGCGGCACGAAGGTCTCCTTGATCGTCCGCGGCGACAACCAACGGACCAGGTTCAGCCAGGAGCCCGCCTTGTCGTTGGTGCCACTGGCCCGGGCGCCGCCGAAGGGCTGCTGCCCGACCACCGCGCCGGTCGGCTTGTCGTTGATGTAGAAGTTGCCGGCCGCGTACCGCATGCGCTCGGCGACCGCGTCGACCACCCGGCGGTCGGTGGCGAACACCGAGCCGGTCAGCGCGTACGGGGCGATCGACTCGGCCTGCGCGACCACGTCGTCGAAGCGGGCGTCGTCGAACACGTGCACGCCCAGGATCGGCCCGAAGTACTCGGTGGTGAAGGTCTCGTGGGCGGCGTCGGAGCACTCGAACAGGGTCGGCCGGACGAAGTAGCCGACCGAGTCGTCGGCGGTGCCACCGGCCAGCACCCGGCAGGAGTCGTCACCGGCGATCAACTCCAGCGCCGCGGTGTGCCGGGCGAACGCCTTGTCGTCGATCACCGCGCCACCGAAGTTGCCGAAGTCGGCCACGTCGCCGTAGGTCAACGAGTCGGTGGTGGCGGCCAGCCGGTCACGCAGCCCACCCTCCCAGATCGAACGTGGCACGTACGCCCGTGAGGCCGCCGAGCACTTCTGGCCCTGGTACTCGTACGCGCCGCGGATCAGCGCGGTGTGCAGGGCGTCCACGTCGGCGCTGGTGTGCGCGACCACGAAGTCCTTGCCGCCGGTCTCGCCCACCAGGCGCGGGTAGCCCCGGTAACGGGCGATGTTGTCGCCGACGGTCCGCCACAACTGCTGGAAGACCTTGGTGGAACCGGTGAAGTGGATGCCGGCCAGATCCGGGTCGGCGAGCACGACGTCGGAGACCTCCTCACCCCGGCCGGTAACCATGTTGATCACGCCGGGCGGCAGGCCGGCAGCCTCGAACAGCCGCATCGTGAAGTGCGCGGCGAACTGCTGGGTCGGCCCCGGCTTCCAGATCACCGTGTTGCCCAGCAGCGCGGGCGCGGACGGCAGGTTACCGGCGATGGCGGTGAAGTTGAACGGGGTGACCGCGTAGACGAAGCCCTCCAACGGGCGGTGGTCGAAACGGTTCCAGACACCCGGCGAGGACGCCGGCTGCTCCTCGAGCAGGCGGCGGGCGAAGTGCACGTTGAACCGGAGGAAGTCGATGAACTCGCACGCCGAGTCGATCTCCGCCTGGATCGCGGTCTTCGACTGGCCGAGCATGGTGGCCGCGTTGAGGGTGTCGCGCCAGGGGCCGGCGAGCATCTCGGCGGCGCGCAGGAAGATCGCGGCGCGCTCCTCGAAGGGCAGCGCCCGCCACATCGGGGCGGCGTCCTTGGCCGCCTTGATCGCGGCGCGGGCGTCGTCGTGGCTGGCGTGACCCGTCACGCCGAGCACGTGCGCGTGCTTGTGCGGCTGCACCACGTCGATCGGGTCACCGGCAGCCATCCGCTGCTCACCACCGATGGTCATCGGCAGGTCGATGCGCTCGGCGGCGAGCTCGGTCAGCCGCCGCTGGAGCCGGTCCCGGTCGGGGCTGCCCGGCTCGTAGTTGCGAACCGGCTCGTTGCGCGGCTCGGGAACGGAGAACACGGCATCCATCAAGGCTCCTGGCGATCTCGACAGCAGTGGCGAAACCGGACCCGCGGGCACCGACCGGACGGCCGGACACCGGACACCACCCGGGGGGCCGAGCAGCGGCGGGACCTCCGGTGATTCTCCCATGGAGAGCTGCGCGCCCCACCTCCGCCACCGCCTACGGCCAAGGACCGGCGCACCCCTTCTCCCCTTACCGACCGGGCTCGATCCGACCACCCGCCCACGCGCCGGGCAGCCGCCCCGCACCCACGCCGGCAGCCACGCCGCCGACACGCTCGGGGAGCATGCTCGGCGCGTACCCCGTTCCGGTGGTCCCGGGGCGGCAGGCGACCCAGCGGGCCCGCGTACCCTGAATGGTCGGTGACCTGCCGCCTCGAAGGGGAGACGATGACCAAGCAGCCCGGCCGCGTCCCGGCCGCGGAGTCGGACGACCCGGCGGCCGACGCGGCCAGCCCCAGCAGCCGCCCGCTGCCCGCGCCCGGCGCGGCGGTCCTGGCACTGCTGGCACTCGGGTGGCTGACCGCCATGCTCTGGTCCACGCGGGAGGCCATCACCTCGGCGGCGGCCGGGGTGACCGCGATCAGTCTCTCCGCGTTCGCCCTGCCCGGCGTGATCTCGGCCGCGCTGGTGGCCGGGGCGGCCGTCGCGCTGGCGGCGGGCAACCTGCTGTCCCGGCGGTACGGGGACTGGGCGACCCTGCGCTTCACCGGGGCGATCGGCGGCGGTCTGCTGGTCGGTCTCGGTTCTGCCCTGGCGATCAACCTCACCTACTTCGACACCTCGACCACCAACGTGATCGCCGGCACCACGGCGGCTGCGGCGATCATCGGCGGCGCGGTGGCCGGCGCGCGGACCGCCCCGGCGGTCGGCGCGGTGGTGACCGCCGCGCTGGGCACGCTCGTCTTCGTGGTCGCGTTCAGCCAGGCCCGGGACCCGCTGTTCGACCTCTTCGGGGCCGGCGACAGTCAACAGTCGTTGGTCGACGCGGCCAAGTGGGTGTCCCGCACCGAGTCGCTCGTCGCCGGGCTCTTCGCCGGACTCCTCGCCTACGGTTACCTGACCTGGTCGCGACGCCGAATCCTCCGCCGCGATCCTGCCGCTTCGGCACTGCGCTGGCCGGCGTACCTGCTCGCCGGCGCCGGGCCAGGGCTGTTCCTGCTGCTCGCCGAGGTGATCATCCGGATCGGTGGCCGATCGCTGCTCGATCTGGCCAGCGCGCTCAGCGAGGCGGACGCGGTGGCGCAGACCTCGCTGGGCACCTCACGGGTGGACAACGGCATCTGGGTGCTCTTCGTCGGGGCACTGACCGCGCTCATCGCGTTCGGCCGCACGCTCGGCCCCGCGCACAACGACGACGAACCGGCCGACAGCCCGCAGCCCGTCGCGGACCGGGTCGACGCGGACCGGGTCGACGCGGACCGGGTCGACGCGGACCGGGTCGACGCGGACCGGGTCGACGCGGAGACCGAAGAGCCGGACCTCGCCGAGGCGTTCGACCGGCTCGAGACCGACCCGGCCAAGGCAGACCCGGCGCGCTGACCTGGGTTGACGTCCGGCTTGCCGCAGGTCGGTTGGCACCTCGCGACGCCGTTGCGACGTCCGGCTCAGCTGGCTGCGCGCAGGAGCAGGTCGAGCTCCGTCACGTCGTACCACTCCAGCTCATGGTCCTCGGCGCCGTCGACCGCGAACTGAGCGTCAAGGTCGCCCGCGGCCGCCTCGGCCACCACGTCGGCCGCCGCGGCGACGTCCTCGACCGCGTCCGCCCCATCCACGTGGATGGCCGCGATGGCACCGACCGGCACGGCGTCAGCCAACGTCACCGTGCTGGAACCCAGCTCGCCGTCACCCCGCCCGACCGCGCCCTGCGGCAGGTCGACCGAGACGACGACGCGGCGGCGGGGAGCGCTGGGGTCGGCCCGGAGCAGGTGCAGCGCGTCCTGGGCGGCCCGGGTGAAAGCGACGTACTCCAACTCCTCCTCGTCGCCCTCGGCGTACCACTCGCGCAACGCCGGGGTCACGGCATGCGCCTCGGCGGCGGCCAGCCCCTCGGCACGCAGCCGGGCCAGCATCGGTACGGTCGCCGGCACGTACACCCGGACAAGCTCGTCGGTCACCGGTCGTCTCCCCCGCTTCGTCCACCGCCGGCGGCCGCCGGCACGGGCGCAGATCATGCCGCACGCCGTGACCGTCATACACCCCGCCTCCGGCCGGTGGAAGTTTCCGGCCGGTGTGTCCTGCGCGGTCCGGTCTGCCGCCGGAGCGGTCGGTGCTGGGCGGCGAGGGCTGTCGATGGCAAACTAAACCAAACGACATCAACCCCGGGAGTTCCTGTGGAGCCGAGGTTCCTGCTGCTCTCCGACGTCGCCGCCGAGCTGAACGTGTCGGACTCGCAGGTCTACCACATGGTGCGCAGCGGCGAACTGCCCGCAATCAAGATCGGTGGACGCGGCCAGTGGCGCGTCGAACGCGCGCGTCTGGAGGAGTACATCGCCCGCAAATACCACGAGACAGCAGAGTGGGTGCAGAGCAACCCCCTGATCGACCGCGACCCGGAGTAGACACAGGGCGGCGGCGTTGACCCACTCCAGTTCGCCGAAGTTGGGGTGTCAGGGTCGTAGGAACGCCCCGACTTCGGCGAAGTCGAGTGAATCATCGCCTGCCGACTGGTGAGTCCGCCGCGAGGGCATTGACCGACACCGCTCCGTTATCGAGAATGGGTTGTCGTATGCAAACGAAGGCAAACGCAAGAACCAGGGGGCATGATGAGCGAAGCGCGGCCCAGCCCTTCCCGACCTCCCGTGCGGATGCGCCCCGTCCCACCGGTCGACCCCCCGTACGCCGACGAGGCCGACGACTCGTACTGGCCGGTGCCTACTCACGGCCAGCTCGCCCTCGACCTGTTCGCCTCGACCCGACCGGACCCGGTGCGACCTCCCGAGCGCCGGGCGGCTCTCCGCCCAGTGCGCACACGGTCCGCCACTCACCCGGCCGCGTCGCTACCCCCGGCAACCGCCCCGGAATCCACCCGAGCCGCGCATCGATTCGTGGGCACCTGCCTGGAAGTGATCAACGGCTACCGTTCGCCGGCACAGTTGCGCGCACTGCTCGACCCACCACGAGCTGGTGACCTACTGGCCGAGCTGGCCCGCGCGTCCACCCGAACCGGCGCACCTCGCCGCCGCACGACCCGGCCAGCGGTCCGACTGCTCCGGCTGCGCGTCTGTGAGCCCCGGGAAGCCGCAGTGGAGGCGGCCGCCGTCCTCACCGGCACGGCCGGCCAGAGTTGGGCGATGGCGCTCCGTCTGGAACATCGTCGCGGTCGCTGGCTCTGCACCGCACTACACGTCCTCTGACACACGGCCCCCCGGAGCCGGGTCAGGCCCGGCCCGGCTGGACCGGGCCACGGCCACGGCCACGGGCACGGGCACGGGCGAGCAAGCCTGCCGCGCCCGCGACGTGACCGCGCGGACAGGCCGGTGGCGGTGAGCCGGTGGACGGGTTGGGCGCGAAAAGGGCCGGAGACGACGAACGGGTCCCGGCCTGAATGGCCGGGACCCGTTCGTCAGGTTGCTGTCGGTCAGTTACCGCCGTTGGGGGCACCGTGGCAGCGCTTGTACTTGCGACCCGAGCCACACGGGCACGGCGCGTTGCGGGACGGACCGTTGCTCGCCTCCGCCTGGTTCGGTGCCGGACGACGGGAGCCCGCCGTCGGCAGCGCCGGACCGCGCAGCCCGGACGCGGGCCGCTGCGGAGCGGACGGTGCGGTCTGCCCCGGCGCCGCCGGAGCATTCGGGGCCGGTCGGCCCACGCCGAGCGCCGGAGCCTGCTGCTCGGCCTGCTCCACGGCGACGGCGCCCGGGCTGGCTTCGCCGTCGATGGTGGGGGCGGAGTATTGCAGGCCCTGCCGCCGCGGTGCCTGGTTGAGGCCCTTGGCTCGGATCTCCACCGGCTTGTCGAGCAGCGTGACCTCTTCGGACCCCTCTTCCGGCTCCGGTTCGGTCACCTGGACGTCGACGTTGTAGAGGAAGCCGACCGTCTCCTCCTTGATGCCCTCCATCATGGTGGCGAACATGTCGAAGCCCTCGCGCTGGTATTCCACCACCGGGTCGCGCTGGGCGTACGCCCGGAGGTTGATGCCCTCCTGGAGGTAGTCCATCTCGTAGAGGTGCTCGCGCCACTTCCGGTCGATGACCTGGAGCAGCACCATCCGCTCCAGCTGACGCACGCCCTCGGTGCCGACCTGCTCCTCGCGCCGGTCGTACGCGGCGTTCGCGTCCTCCTTGAGGCGTGCGACCAGGAAGTCGGCGTCCATGCCGGCACGCGAGCCGCCGGCCTCCTCCTCCAACTCCTCGATCGTCACACCGACCGGGTAGAGCTGCTTCAGGCTGGACCAGAGCTGCTCGAGATCCCAGTCCTCGCCGTAGCCCTCGGAGGTGGCTCCCCGCACGTACGCCTCGACAGTGTCGTCGATCATGTTGCGAACCTGGTCGGAGAGGTCTTCGCCGTTGAGCACCCGGAGACGCTCGGCGTAGACGACCTGGCGCTGCTTGTTGAGCACCTCGTCGTACTTGAGGACGTTCTTTCGGATCTCGGCGTTCTGACCCTCGATCTGGGCCTGGGCGCTCTTGATCTGCCGGGTGACCATCTTCGACTCGATGGGCACGTCCTCAGGGATGTTGAAGCGCTCCATCACCGCCTCGACCGCACCGGCCCGGAAGCGTCGCATCAGCTCGTCCTGCAGAGACAGGTAGAAGCGGGACTCGCCCGGGTCACCCTGCCGACCGGCACGACCGCGTAGCTGGTTGTCGATCCGGCGGGACTCGTGCCGCTCGGTGCCCAGCACGTAGAGGCCACCGGCGGCGGCGACCTCGTCCGCTTCGGCGTCACAGGCCTGCTTCCACGTGGGAAGGACCTCCTCCATCGCCTTGGCGTACTCTTCCTCGTTTTCCAACGGGTCCAGGCCGCGCTGGCGCAGCTCGTTCGCGGCGAGGAACTCGGCGTTGCCGCCGAGGAGGATGTCGGTGCCGCGGCCGGCCATGTTGGTGGCGACGGTAACGGCGCCCTTACGCCCGGCCTGGGCGACGATCTCGGCCTCCCGGGCGTGGAACTTGGCGTTCAGCACGTTGTGCGGGATGCCGCGCCGGCGCAGCAACTGGGAGAGGATCTCGGAGTTTTCCACCGAGACGGTGCCGACCAGCACCGGCTGACCCAGCTGGTGCCGCTCGGCGATGTCCTCGATGACGGCGTTGAACTTGGCCTTCTCCGTCTTGTAGATGACGTCCGGCCGGTCCTCGCGGACCATCGGGCGGTGGGTCGGGATGGTCACGACGCCGACCTTGTAGACCTTGTTGAACTCGCCGGCCTCGGTCTGCGCCGTACCGGTCATGCCGGACAGCTTCTCGTAGAGGCGGAAGTAGTTCTGGAGGGTGATGGTGGCCAGGGTCTGGTTCTCCTGCTTGATCTCCACCCCCTCCTTGGCCTCGATCGCCTGGTGCATGCCCTCGTTGTAGCGGCGGCCGTGCAGGATGCGACCGGTGAACTCGTCGACGATCAGGACCTCACCGTCGTTGACGATGTAGTCCTTGTCGCGCTTGTAGAGCTCCTTGGCCTTGATCGCGTTGTTGAGGTAGCCGACCAGCGGCGTGTTGACCGACTCGTACAGGTTGTCGATGCCAAGCCGGTCCTCGACCTTGGCGACACCGCGCTCGGTCACCGCGATGGTGCGCTTGGAGTGGTCGACCTCGTAGTCACCCTCACCGTCGGTGCCGGGCTGGAGCCGGGCCACCACGCCGGCGAACTCGCCGTACCAGCGGGCCGAGTGCTCGGCCGGGCCGGAGATGATCAGCGGGGTGCGGGCCTCGTCGATCAGGATCGAGTCGACCTCGTCGACGACCGCGAAGTTGTGCCCGCGCTGCACCAGCTCGTCCTTCGACCAGGCCATGTTGTCGCGCAGGTAGTCGAAGCCGAACTCGTTGTTGGTGCCGTAGGTGATGTCGCACTCGTACGCGGCACGGTGCTCGGTGGCCGGCCGGTTGGGCAGCACCACACCGACGGTCAGCCCGAGGAACTCGTGCACCCGGCCCATCCACGCGGCGTCGCGCTGGGCGAGGTAGTCGTTGACCGTGATCACGTGCACGCCCTTGCCGGACAGCGCGTTGAGGTAGACGGCCATCACCGAGGTCAGCGTCTTGCCCTCACCGGTCTTCATCTCGGCGATGTTGCCGAAGTGCAGTGCCGCGCCGCCCATCACCTGGACGTCGTACGGACGCTGGCCCAGCACCCGGGCGGACGCCTCGCGGGCCACCGCGAACGCCTCCGGCAGGAGGTCGTCGAGGGTCTCCCCGTCGGCGAGCCTCTCCCGGAACTGTTCGGTCATGCCGGCCAGTTCCTCGTCGCTGAGGTTGACGTAGTCGTCCTCGATCGAGTTGACGGCGGCGGCGATGGCCTTCAGCCGGCGCACCATGCGGCCCTCGCCTGCGCGAAGGACCTTTTCCAGAATCGACACGGATCAACGCTCCCCTAGACGGTCTCGAACCATCGTAGGCGCTCCATCGGCGTGATGGTCACTGGTAGCAGGGGTCTACCGCGGCGAACCCGACATAACTCGCGTAGCAGGTACGCCGGGGACGTTATCCGGTTACGCCGTCGGCGAACGTTGCGGCACGATGCACGAGTGGAGCCCGTGGAGATCATCGAGGACGGCGTGCTGCTGCGACCCTGGCGGGAGGCGGATGCCGAGGCCGTGCACCGGGCCTGCCAGGATCCGGACATCCAGCGCTGGACCACCGTGCCGCGCCCCTATGGACCGGAACACGCTCACGGTTTCGTCACCGAGGTGAGCGGGCGGGCCTGGGCGGAGGGCACCGGAGCGCCGTTCGCGGTCTGCGACCCGGCGACCGGTGATCTGCTCGGGTCGTGCGGGTTGATCTCCATCGACCCGGCCGGCACCGGTGAGATCGGCTACTGGACCGCCCCGTGGGCGCGGGGCCGTGGGGTGATGGTCCGGGCCACCCGAGCGGTGGCCCGCTGGTCCTTCGACGGCCTGGGGCTACGTCGGCTGATCTGGCAGGCCGAGGTGGGCAACCACGCCTCCCGGCTGGTGGCGCTCCGGTCCGGTTTCCGGGTCGACGGGCGGCTGCGGCTGACCCACCCGGCGCTGCCCGGCGCTGCGGACGGCTGGATCGGCTCGTTGCTGCCCGGCGAGGTGCCCGCCCCCGGCTCGACCGGGCCGGCCGGTCCGGGCACCCTGGCCGCCCGGCGGGCCGCCGTCTTCGGCCGCCCGCAGCCTGTCCTGTTCGCCACGGCGGCACCCGGCGAGCTGCGGCTGCGGCAGATGGAGGAGCAGGACCTGGACGACGTGGTGCGCACCTGCCAGGACCCGGAGAGCATCCGCTGGACCACGGTGCCGGACCCGTACGACCGCACCGACGCCCAGGGTTACCTGGCCTACGGCAGGGACGTCTGGGCGCGGGGGGACGCTTCCTGTTTCGTGATCGCCGACCCCGACGACCGGTACGTGGGCACGATCGACCTTCGGCTCTCACCCGGCGACCCGCTGGTGGCGGACGTGGGGTACATGACCGCCCCGGAGGCCCGTGGCCGGGGTTACCTGCCGGCCGCGCTGGTCGCCCTCAGCGCCTGGGGCTTCAGCACGTTGGGCCTGGCCCGGATCGAGTGGCGGGCGAACGTGGGCAACACCTCGTCCCGCCGGGCGGCGGAGAAGGCGGGCTTCACCGTCGAGGGGACCGCCCGGGGCGGGGTGCAGCACCGGGGCGAGCGCGTCGACGTGTGGGTGGGCGCGCTGCTCGCCAAGGACCTGACGTGAGCCTCCGGCAGGTCGTCGAGGCGTACGGGGTGCGGCTGCGGCCGTTCCGCGCCGAGGACACCGCAGACATCGTCGACGGCTTGGCCGACCCGGTCAGCCAACGGTTCATGACCGGCGTGCCAGCGCCGTACACCGAGGTCGACGCCCGTTGGTGGATCGAGGCGGGCGCTCCGGCGGCCTGGACCGGCGGCGGCGCGGCGTACGCCATCGCGGACCCGGCCACGGACCGACTGCTCGGCACGGTGGGGCTGTCCAACCCGGTGCCCGCACGGGGGCAGGCCGAGATCGGCTACTGGGTGTGCCCGGCGGCGCGCGGACGTGGGGTGGCCACAGCGGCGACCCGCGCGCTCGCCGAGCACGCGTTCGGCTCGGGGACGGCTCGACTGGAGCTGCTCACCCACCCGGAGAACACGCCGAGCCAGCGGGTCGCGCTGGCCGCCGGCTTCCGCTACGAGGGGTCGCGCCGGTCCGCCGGTAGCGCCCGCGACGGGGGGCGGCACGACCTGCTGGCCTGGGTACGCCTCGTCGACGATCCGCCCGGCCCGGCCGCCCGACTGCTGCCCGACCTGCCCGACGGGGTGCTCACCGATCAGGTGGTGGCGCTGCGGCGGCTCGCGCCGGGCGACGCTGAGCTGATGCACCGGCTGCACAGCCGACCCGAGGTGGTGGCGAACCAGGCGCCGCCCGTACCGCCGACGCGGGAGGCGATCGAGCGTCGCTGCCGTATGGCGGAGAGCGGATGGCTGACCGGCGAGATCGCCCGGCTGCTGATCACGGACGTGGCCAGCGGGCAGCCGGCGGGCAGCTGCGGGTTGTCGTACACCGATGTGGCCGGCGGCGAGGCGTCGATCGGCTATGCCCTGTTACCCGACTGGCGCGGCCGGGGGTACGCGACGCGGGCGGTCCGGCTGCTCGCGGCCTGGGCGTTCGGCGCGGCCGGCATCGCCCGGCTGGCCGCCGGCACGGTGCCGGACAACAGTGCGTCGCACCGGGTGCTGGAGCGGGCCGGGTTCCACCGGGAGGGCCTACAGCGTGGCCGCCTGCCGGGCCTCGAGGGCACCCGTCTGGACGATCTGACGTTCGCGCTGCTCCCCGGCGATCTGCGCTGAGACCGGATCAGGGAGTTGCGGCGGGACGCCCCCACCACAACTCCCTGATCGACACGGTCAGGGGCCGGTCAGGTGGCGAGGGAGATGATGCCGTAGTCGTAGGCGTGACGCCGGTAGACGACGCTGGGGCGGCCGGACTCCTTGTCCTGGAACAGGTAGAAGTCGTGGCCGACCAGTTCCATCTCGAACAACGCGTCGTCGATCGTCATCGGCTCCGCCGGGTGCACCTTCTCCCGGGCGATGTGCCACGGCTGCTGGTCGTCGTACTCCTCCTCGACCCGCTCCGCGACGGCGGTGCCGCCGCGGGCGCCGTCGGCCGGTGCGCTCAGCGCGGGGGCCACCAGGTCCACGGGGAGGCCCGCGGTGGCCTCGGCGACGGAGATCGGCGCGTGCCGACCCCGGTGTACGCGGCGACGGTCGGCCGCGCGGCGCAGCCGGGTGTCGAGCTTGGCGATGGCCGCGTCGAGGGCGCTGTAGAAGTCGTTCGTGCAGGCTTCGGCCCGAATCACCGGGCCCCGGGAAACGCAGGTGATCTCCACCCGCTGGCAGTGGTCGGCCTGGCGCGGATTGCGCTCGTGAAACAGCTCGACATCGACACGGATAAGCTTGTGGTCGTAGCGTTCGATCTTTGCGAGTTTCTCGGCTACGTGCACCCGGTAATGGTCCGGCACTTCGACGTTTCGGCCCTTGACCACGATGTCCACGTGACCTCCCTTGTTCGGACGGTCTTCGATCCGGCTGACCCGGTCGCGCGCCGTGGGGAGACCCGCTGGCGTCGACCGGTTGGTACGGCTACGCCTCCTCTCACCGCCAGGGGCGGGTGGAAAGACCTCCTACCCCCGACAGCGAAACGCTAACTCCAGTTTGCCCGGCAGTCACCCCATGTTGCCGAGACAGCCCAGGATTTCTCGCAGCTCGTACACCAATGGGTGAAACGGAAACACGATCGGTTACGAGTGGGGTCTTTTCTCGGTCGCCGCGAGCACCGCGGCGACACTCGGTGCCCACCCGGTCGCGGTCAGCACCCGGGCTGCGGCGGCCAGGGTGACGCCGGTGGTGACGATGTCGTCGAGCAGCACCACGACCGGCGTCCCGCTCGTGGCACGCTCCCGGCCGAGCGCGGTGGAACGCGGCCGGAACGCTGCCTCGGCCGCCCTCGCCCGCCCGATGCTGTCCAGGGTGACCGAGTCCGGCCGGGGCAACGCACGCAGCGGACGGTGCACCCGCACCACCCAGCCACTCCGTGTGAGGCGGGCCGCGCAGTGCCGGGCCAACCGGTCCAGGTGATCCCCGTACCGGGACCGGGCCGCCGCCGCGGTGTCCGGGACGGGGACCAGCGCCAGCGGGCGGGCGTCACCGACCGCCGCCGCGACGACCTCCGCGAGCAGCGCGCCGAGCGGACGGGCCAGCCCGTGCCGGCCGTGTTCCTTGTACGCCAGCAGAGCCTCGCGCAGCGGGCCGGCGTACGGGCCGAGCGCGACACAGGGCGGCAGGCCCGGCGGGGCGGGTGTGGGCCGAACCGACCGTGGCCGCAGCGCCTCCAGCGCCGTGACGCAGGCCGGACAGACCCCGTGTCGCAGGCCGGGCCGCCGCTCCCGACAACCTGCGCAGGTGGTGGGCAGTACCAGGTCGGCGAGGTCCGCCCAGAGCCCGCTCACCGGGTCAGTAGAGGAAGAACGGTGCCGACGGGTTGCTCGGGCGGACGCCAGCCGGCACCGAGGGGATGTCCCGCACCCGCTCGGGCTCGATCCGCTCGAACGGACTGCTCCGGTAGGCCACCCCGTTCGCCTCGTACATGTAGGCCCCGCTGGGTGCCCGCACGGTGCGGTTGGTCGGGTACGCCGTCAGGTGGTTGACCTTGGCACCCACGTCGGTCCGTAGGGGTGTCTCCAGGGCACCGTCGACGCTGATCTCGTAGATCGCCTGCTGGCCCGCCGACCCCGCCACCACCAGCCGGTCCTCCCGGCCCCAGTCGACCGCCGTGAGGCCGGTCAGCGAGGTGGCCACCTGCCGGGGCGGCCCGATCGAGACCCCGCCGCCGTCGAGGTTCACCGCGGCGACGTAGAGCTGGCCCCCGGAGATCAGCGCGACCCGCTGGCCGTCCAGTGCGGCGGCAACCGCGCTGACGTCGCCGGAGGGCAGGTTGAGCGGCACCTGGTACATCCGGGCCGCCTCGTCGAACCGGTAGAGCTTCCCGTCCGCGACCACCAGGCCGCGACCGGCCCGGGAGTCGGCGGTACGCAGCCAGACCGGGCGGCTCATCGAGGTGTGCTCGGTGTCGCTGCGGCTGACGACGGTGATCGGCGCGGCACCGGTGCCCACCGACAGACGGTACCGACCGTTGCTGCTGCCCGTGGTGATCATCGCGGCGAGGATCCGCCGGTCCTTGGCCACCGCGAGGCCGGCGGAGACGATGTTGCGGTTGGCCTCGGGTGCCAGCGGCACCGTCCCGCTGAGCTCGCCGTCGAAGTCGAGCGGGTGGATCGCACCCTCGTACACGCCGAACCGCTGCGGGCTGTCGGCGTTCGGGTAGAGCTGTCGGGCGTTTCGCCGCTCGGCCAGGTCCTGCACGGGCTGCGAGTTGTTGCGGATCTTCAACTCCAGCTCGCCCGTCAGGTCACCGAGTGACCAGGCGAGTTGGGTGATCAGCTGGTCGATCCCGTTCCGGTCGTCACCGGACATGTCGAGGTTGACCTCCCACCGGCTGTCCGCGCCGGTGGCGTTGTTGATCAGCTCGGTGCGGTCGGGCAGCCCGACGACACCCGGGCGCAACCAGTCGGAAGGGCCACCGACCAGCCACTTCACCACCTCGTTGACCCGACGCTCGATGGGCACGGCCAGCGGCCGGTAGCGCTGGTCGGGCACCAGGCGGCTGCGGTCGGAACTCCAGAAGTAGATCAACTCGTCCTGGTAGTACCGCTTGAGGGCGGCGTCGCTGAGCAGCAGCACGTTCGGCGGGTCGACGACGTAGAGGCCGGCACGCTCGTCGTTGGCACCGCCGTCGAACGCCGCGCTGCGGAGCCGGAACTCGTACTCCGTCTCGGTCGCGACGGGCGGTGCCAGGACGCCGTTGGCCCGCAGCACACCGATCTGCTGCACGCTGATCTTGACGGTGGTGGTGTTGTCGCTGTTCAGGGTGTAGACCGCCTCGCGCAGCCGGACCACGTTCAGCGCGACCTCGCTGCCCTTCTTGTCCTGCAGGCGAGACTTGGACTCCGGGGCGACGTACGCCTTGACCCGCTCGTAGGCGCGGTCCGGCTCACCTGCGGCGGCGGACAGGAAGTTGCGCACGAACATCTCGTTGTCGCTGCCGCTGGACGGCCGGGTCGGCGGCTCACCGCTGCGCAGGTCGACCACGCCGGCCCCGGTCACGGCGCCACCCTTGCCGTCCACCCGCACGTCGGAGCCGGCCGGGATGCCACAGCCGGCACCCAGCAGCACCACCACACCCAGTGCCCCCAGCAGGGAGGGTCGTCTCATGAGCGCACCTCCGCCCGCTGCTCGCCTCCGGTCGAGGCCGGGCCGGTCACCGACGCCGCACCGCCGCCCGGGCCGGTCGCCGACGCCCCGCCGGGGCCGGTCGCCACGGTGCCGCCGCTGCCGGGGCCGATCGCCAACGCACCACCGGTGCCGGGGCCGATGGCCAGCGGGCCACCGTCGCGAGGTCCGCCGAAGGGCAGCGCGGCATCGGCCGGCACCAGTCGCAGTGGCGAGGTGGTCAGCCGGTCACCGGCGCGGGCCGGCAGCGTGAGCCGGAACTGCGCGCCCTGCCCGGGAGCGCCCCATGCCTCCAGCCAGCCGCCGTGCAGCCGGGCGTCCTCCAGGCTGATCGACAGGCCCAGACCGGTGCCACCGGTCTGCCGGGCCCGGGACGGGTCCGCCCGCCAGAACCGGTTGAACACCAACTTCTCCTCGCCCACCTTCAGTCCCACCCCACGGTCGCGGACGGTGATCGCCACGGCGGTCTCGTCGACGCCGAGGGTGATCAGCACCGGGCGGGCCTCGCCGTGCTCGACGGCGTTGCCGACCAGGTTACGCAGGACCCGCTCGACCCGACGCGGGTCGACCTCGGCGATCACCGGCGCGTTCGGCAGGTCGAGCTCGATCGGGACGCCCACCCGCTCGGCAAGCCCAGACAGCCGGTCGACCACCCGGTGCACCACCGGCACCAGGTCGGTCGGCTCGGAATCCAACATGGCGAAGCCGGCGTCGAAACGACTGATCTCCAACAGGTCGGTGAGCAGCTCCTCGAACCGGTCCAACTCGGCCTGGAGCAGCTCGGCGCTGCGGGCCACCGCAGGGTCGAACTCGTCGCGCTCGGCGAAGATCAGGTCAGCGGCCATCCGGACGGTGGTCAGCGGCGTACGCAGCTCGTGCGAGACGTCGGAGGTGAAGCGGCGCTGCAAACGGGACATCTCCTCCAGGCGCAGGATCTGCCGTTGCAGGTTGGTGGCCATCTGGTTGAACGAGGCGGCGAGCAGGGCGAGGTCGTCCTCGCCGTTGACCACCATCCGTTGGTCGAGCAGGCCGGCGGAGAGCCGCTGGGCGGTCCGCGCGGCGACCCGGACCGGGTTGACCACCAGGCGGGTGACCAGCGCCGCGAGCAGCCCGAGAAGGATCACCAGGGCGACCCCGGTAGCCACCACGGTGGCCCGGGCGTCGGCGGCGGTGACGTCCTGCCGGGTCAACGGCACCAGGTAGTAGATCTCGATCTGGCCGAAGCGGGTGGGCACCGGTGAGCCGTACACCAGGTATTTGGTCGGCTCATCGGTGAGCCGACCGGTGCGGATCTGGCTGGCCACCTTGCCGTCGGCGATCGCGGCCCGCAGCTCGGGGCTGATCAGCGGCCGGACGTTCGCGGCGGGGGCGGTGCGCGTCTGGATCTGGTCGGGATAGCCGTCGGCCGTGATCGCCACCACCACCCCGCTGGTCTGCTGGGGGTCGCCTCCGGCGAGGTAGTTGACCGTGTCGTCGATCGTCTCCTGGAGCTGCGCCTCCTGCGGCTGGCCGTAGAGCGAGACCTGCTTGGTGGCGTAGCTGGCGCCGCTGGTCACCCGTTGCCGGACGTCGCTGCGGGCGTTGTCGAGCAGGATCGTGGTGATCTTGTCGGCGATCAGGAACGCGAAGCCGCCGACCAGCAGACTGGACGCCACCAAGGTGATGGTCACGACCCGGACCTGTAGTGAGCGGCGCCAGGTCTGATGCACCCGGGCCACCACCCGGGCGACCCGGCCGCTCACCGCACGCCAGACCTCCCCGCCGGCGCTGGGCCGGCGGGCAGCGGTGCTCGGGGAGGGTGTGGGCGGCGAGGTCGACACAGTGCGACCAGGCTATCCGGTCCCCGCCTTGTAGCCCACGCCCCGCACGGTGAGGATGATTTCCGGGCGCTCCGGGTCCGGCTCGATCTTGGCGCGCAACCGTTGGACGTGCACGTTGACCAGGCGGGTGTCGGCCGCGTGCCGGTAACCCCAGACCTGCTCCAGCAACACCTCACGGGTGAAGACCTGACGGGGCTTTCGAGCGAGCGCGACCAGCAGGTCGAACTCCAGCGGAGTCAGCTTCACCTCCTCGTCGTTACGACTGACGGTGTGCGCGGGCACGTCGATGGAGATCTGGTTGTCGGGCGGCCCGATCGTCAACATCTCCGGCGCCACGTCCTCGCCCCGGCGTAGTCGGGCCCGCATCCGGGCGACCAGTTCCTTGGGCTTGAACGGCTTGACCACGTAGTCGTCGGCACCGGACTCCAGTCCGAGCACGACGTCCACCGTGTCGCTCTTGGCGGTGAGCATGACAATCGGCACGCCGGACTCCGCCCGAATGGACCGCGCGACGTCGATGCCGCTCATTCCGGGCAGCATGAGGTCGAGCAGCACGATATCGGGACGACTATCGCGAAATGCCGCCAACGCCCGCTCGCCGTCGGCTACGAACGAGGGCTGGAAACCCTCGCTGCGCAGCACGATGCCGAGCATCTCAGCGAGCGCGGGGTCGTCGTCGACCACCAGTACGCGGGCTCTCATGGGATTAATATTGCATCCTCAGTCAGTTCGGTGGGACCGGCGTCTGCCTGGCTGACACCATGATCCCCCTTCGGCGCGGCCCGGCGCCACCGCAGCTCCGACCGTTTCCGTTGTCGCCATCCGGACGACGGTCAACCGAAGAGCGCACGCCCCCAGTGGTCCCCGCCGTCGCGTACCCCGGGTGGGCAGGCGAACACACCGCTGGAGACGTGCCGCAGATATTCGTTCATCACGTCGTGCCGGGCCAACTGGGTCTGGATCGGCACGAACTGGCGGCGCGGATCGCGCTGGTACGCGATGAAGAACAGCCCCGCGTCGAGCCGTCCGAGGCCGTCCGAGCCGTCGACGAAGTTGTAACCCCGGCGGAGCAACTGCGCGCCGCCGTTGCGGCTCGGATGGGCCAGCGTGACGTGGGCGTGCTCGGCGATCACCGGTTTGCCGTCCGTGCCGCGCGCCGCGAAGTCCGGCTCGTCGAACTCGTCGGTCCGGCCGAGTGGGGCCCCGCTGCCCTTGCTCCGCCCGACGATCTCCTCCTGCTCGGCCAGCGAGGTGCGGTCCCAGGTCTCCACCAGCATCCGGATCTTGCGAGTGACCAGGTACGAGCCCCCGGTCATCCAGTCCGGCCCGTCGCCCGGCTGCACCCACAACTGGTCGCGGAGCAGGTCGGTGTCCTCGGCCTTGAGGTTGGCAGTTCCGTCCTTGAAGCCGAACAGGTTGCGGGCGGTGGCCTGGTCCCGGGAGGTCGACGAGGTACGGCCGAAGCCGAGCTGCGACCAGCGGACGCTCACCACGCCCATGCCGAGCCGGGCCAGGTTGCGGATCGCGTGCACGGCCACCTGCGGATCGTTGGCGCACGCCTGCACGCAGAGGTCACCGCCGGAGAGCTGTGGCTGCAACGCGTCGCCCGGGAACTTCGGTAGCTCGGCCAGGGCTGCGGGCCGCCGGTCGGCGATGCCGAAGCGGTCTCGACCGTCGGCGTCGCGGAACAGCGTCGGCCCGAAGCCGATGGTCAGGGTGAGCTGCGAGGGGGGCAGACCGAGCGCCTCACCGGTGTCGTCCGGTGGGGCCTCCGGCATCCCCCCGACCGCGCCGAGCACCCCGGCGTCCCGGCCCGCGGTCATCCGGGCAGCGGCGGCCGTCCACTCTTCGAGCAGCTCGACCAGCCGGGCCCGGTCCTTGGTGATCACGTCGAAGGCGACGAAGTGCAGCCGGTCCTGGGCCGGGGTGACGATGCCGGCCTGGTGCTCACCGTGGAACGGCACCGCCCCGGCCGGGTGGTCGCTCGCCACGGCCGGGCCGTGCGAGCCGTTCACCATCGCTCCCACGCCGACCGCCGCCCCGGCGACCCCGGCGACCCCGGCGCCGGCCAACGTGATCGCTCGCCGCCGGGTCAGCCCACTCCCGCTCATCTGCACTCCTGAGGTCCGGTCACTTCGCGACGGCCGCGGCGACCTTGCTGATCGGCTCGGCGAGCGCGTTGATCCCGTCGGACAGCTCCTTGAGCTCGGTCTTGCCCAACGCCGTGTGCAGCTTCCACCCGTCGCCGTCGCGGTGCTTGCCGAGCAGCGCCTCCACGTTGGCGAACTCGGTGTCGAGCTGCGTGACCAGTTCCGGGGCACGCTGTTGCAGCGCCGGCCGGAGGGCCGACACGGCGGCCTTCGAACCCTCCAGGTTGGCGGCGAAGTCCCACAGGTCGGTGTGCGAGTAGCGGTCCTCCTCGCCGGTGATCTTGCCGCTGGCCACCTCGTCGAGCAGTTCCTTGGCACCGTTGGCGAGCTGGAGCGGGGAGAGCTTCTCGGCGTTGGCCTTGGCCACGATCTCCTTCACGTCGACCAGCAGCCGGTCGGCGATCGGGCCGTCCTTGCTGATGTCGCCGGACTGCCAGAGGTCCTTCTCGATCCGGTGGAAGCCGGTGAACTCCATCCCCTCCTCGATGACCTCCTCGCGGCCGTCGATCTTGGGGTCGAGGTCGCCGAAAATCTCGGCCACCGGCTCGATCCGCTCCCAGTAGGTGCGGGCGACCGGGTAGAGCGCCTTGGACCTCGCGACGTCACCGGCCTTGACCGCGCCGACGAACTCCTCGGTCTTGGCGAGAAGCGCTGTGGTCTGGCTCTTGACGTAGCGCTGGTAGTTGTCGGTGGCGTCACCCAACGCGGCGTCGGCGGTGAGCGGCTGGGCGGACCCGCTGACCTTGAGCGCCCCCCGGATGCCCTTGCCGCTCATCCCCGGCTTGCAGGCCGTCTGGTACGTGCCGGCAGGCAGCTCGACGTGCAGCTCACGGCTCAGCCCGGGGGCGATGTTCTCCACCTCGCCCATCACCCGGTCGCCGTCGGCGTACACGTAGAACTCGGTCACCTTCGCACCGGAGTTGGTGATCTTGAAAGTGGCGGTGCCGGCGCCCAGGTCGGTGGTGCCGACCTCACAGGCGGTGTCGCTGGCCTTGACCACGATCGGGCCGCCGACCCCGGCCTGGTCACCCTTGTCGGCGTCGGAGCAGGCGGCCAGACCGGCCGTCGCCAGCACGCCGGCGGCGGCCAGCGCGAAGAACTGGGTGGTACGCATCTGAGCTGTCTCTCCTCGTGGGGTCAGGCCCGCTGCGGCGTGGACGCCGGCTCGGCCTCAGCCTCGGTGCCGGTGTCGGCCCCGCGCTCGGTGACGGTGGTGGTGGGCGCGGCGGGTGCCGGCTTGCGCCGGGCCGGCCGCAGGAAGAGCAGAAGAACCGGTACGGCGTACGCGACCCAGGCGATCGTCTCCAGCACGGTGGGCGCGGGAGTCACGTTGAACATGCCGGCGAGCAGCGCGGCGTACCAGGTGGTCGGGTCGAGCACGCTGGTGATGTCGAAGGCCAGGTCGTTCAGGCCGGGCAGGACACCGGCCTCCTGGAAGTCGTGCACCCCGTACTTGAGGATGCCGGCGGCGACCAGGATCAGCAGCGCGCCGGTCCAGGTGAAGAACTTGCTGAGGTTGATTCGCAGGGCGCTGGCGTAGAGCAGTACACCGAGCACCACGGCGGTGACGATGCCGCCGACCAGGGCGAGCAGTGGCCCGCTGTCCCCGGCCGCGCCCTGGGCGGCCGAATAGAAGATCAACGCGGTCTCCAGGCCCTCGCGGATCACCGCGAGGAAGGCCATGCCGGCGACGGCGAGGGACCCGACGGCCAGCGCCTCGGTGAGCTTGCCCCGCAGCTCCCCGGCGATGGTCCGGGCGGCCCGGCGCATCCAGAAGATCATCCAGGTGACGAAGACCACGGCGGCGACCGAGGTGACCGCCTCGAACAGCTCACGGTCCTCGGATCGGGACAGCAGCGAGGTCGACGTGTACTCGATCAGCCAGCCGAAGAGCACCGAGAGCGCCACGGCCAGGCCGACGCCCGCCCAGACCTGGGGCAACCGGTCCCGGCGCTGCGACTTCACCAGGAAGGCGACCAGGATGCTGACCACCAGGGTGGCTTCCAGCCCTTCCCGCAGGCCGATCAGGTAGGTGGCGAACATCCGTTACTCCGGTAGCTAAGGTTTGGCTCAATTAAGTAAGGGCAGGCAAACCTTGCTCCTGGTCGGGCCGGGCGTCAAGTCGTTCATGGCAACCTCACTCTTCGCCGCGCAGGGCAGCTCGGGTGGCCACCCGCACCGAGGTCGATATGGTGGCCTGAGCCACTGCGACGGGGGCCAGATGACCGACGAATTCGACACAGCCGACTTCGGCCGGCAGTTCCAGCAGTTCATGCGGGCGATGTCCCGACTCGCGCCGGCCCCGCCACCCGGGCCCCTGTTCGATCGACTGGAACGTCATCTGGGTCGGACTCCGCTCGACATGCCCGTGGTGACGGCGACCTTCCCGCCGCACGAGCACGCCAACGTGGCGATCGCCCTGGATGCGCTCACCTCCGCCAGGAGCGAGCCGGTCGCGCTGATCGGGGTGCGAAGCCCTGGCCGCGAGTACGCCGGCCTGGGTGACATCGTGGACGGCGCCGCACGGCACCAGTACGGACTGGGCGCCGCCGATTACCAGAGCCTGCCGGTCGACGTGGACGGGCAGCGCAGCTGCGTCTCCTTCGGGATCTTCCTGACGACGGCGGGCGATCACCCGGTAGCGGTGCTGTTGCGCGAGGGCAACCGACGCACCGGAAAACCCCGCGTCCTGGTCGAGGTCCTGGCCCCCGAGCCCGACGTCGGCCAGGACCTGCTCGCCGAGTTGCGGGCGTACCTCGATCGCGACAACATCTACCAGGGACACCTGATCTCGTTCGACACGGCTCGGGACGGGGAGCCGACCGGGTCCGTCCGGTTCCACCGGCGCCAGGTGGTGCCCGCCGCGTCCGTCGTCCTGCCGGACGGCGCCCTCGCCTCGCTCGACCGACAGGTGCACGGAATCGAGGAGCACCGGTTGGCGCTGCTCGCCGCCGGGCATCGCCTCCGGCGCGGAGTGCTGCTGCACGGTCCACCCGGCACCGGCAAGACGCTCGTCGTCCGCCACCTGCTCTCGCGCCTGCCCGGTCACACCGCCGTCGTCCTCAGCGGTCGGCAACTCGACCTGGTCCGGGCGGCGTGTGACCTCGCCCGTAGGGCGGCACCCTCGGTGGTGGTGCTCGAAGACGTCGACCTAGTCGCCCAGGATCGGCGGTCCGGCGAGCGCAACCCGGTCCTCTTCGACATCCTCGACGAGATGGACGGCACCGCGGAGGACGCCGACCTGACCTTCGTGCTCACGACCAACCATCCCGGCGCACTGGAGGACGCCCTGGCACGCCGGCCCGGACGCATCGACCTGGCGATCCAGGTGCCCCTGCCCGACGCGGACAGCCGCCACCGGCTGCTGGCCGTGCACGGGAGCAGTCTCGAACTCTCCGAGACCGAACGCGCCGAGGTGGTGGCAATGACCGCCGGGGCGACGGGAGCATTCTTCCCGGAATTGGCCCGCCGCGCCACTGTGACGGCGCTGAATGACGGCCTTCCGAGGGCGCGGTATCCGCAGGTCCGGCGGGCGGCGGTGGACATGTTCTCGCACCAGCTCTCAGCTGATTACAGAGATTGACATCGATCAGCACTGGGCCGAAAACAGCGTGATGCTACGCACCTGGCTCGCCGTCCGGGTCACCGGCGATGACAGGATCCTCGAGCGTACGCCGCCCCAGGTGTGGGACAGGGTCCGCGAGGTGCTCGCTCGCGAACCACGTCAGCAGGCGTCATGGGCGCGAGACCGCTACGAGGTCGTCGGTGACAAGAGCTGTGCGCAGTAGCGACCTGGGTCGGTATCTCCGCGCCAGGCGAATGGGCCGGGCGGTCCCCCTGCTGGGGTTACTGGCTGCGGCAGTGGCGCTCGTCGGCCGGCAGACGGTCTACTTCCCGTCCTCAGCAACCCCGGGCGCAAGGTGCGGAGGCGCCGGGCCGCATCGTCTCGTCACCGCGAGTCGACGCTCCGGGCCGGGCGTTCGCCCGGCCCGGAATCGTCGATCAGTAGCGGTAGTGATCCGGCTTGAACGGACCCTCCTGAGAAACCCCCAGGTACGCGGCCTGCTCCTTGGTCAGCGTGCTCAGCTTGGCGCCGAGCGCGCCCAGGTGCAGCCGGGCCACCTTCTCGTCCAGGTGCTTGGGCAGCACGTAGACGCCGATCGGGTAGTCCTCGGTCTTGGTGAACAGCTCGATCTGGGCGATCGTCTGGTTGGAGAACGAGTTCGACATCACGAAGCTCGGGTGACCGGTGGCGTTGCCCAGGTTCAACAGGCGGCCCTCGGAGAGCACGATGATGGCGTGACCGTCGGCGAAGCGCCACAGGTCGACCTGCGGCTTGATGTTGATCCGCTCCACGTCGGAACGCTTGGCCAGACCGGCCATGTCGATCTCGTTGTCGAAGTGGCCGATGTTGCCGACGATGGCCTGGTGCTTCATCCGGGCCATGTGCTCGTTGGTGATGACGTCGAAGCAGCCGGTGGCGGTGATGAAGATGTCCGCCTGCTCGACCACGTCGTCCAGGGTGGCGACCTGGTAGCCGTCCATCGCGGCCTGCAACGCGCAGATCGGGTCGATCTCGGTCACCACGACCCGGGCGCCCTGACCGCGCAGCGACTCGGCGCAGCCCTTGCCCACGTCGCCGTAGCCCATCACGACGGCCATCTTGCCGCCGATCAGCACGTCGGTGGCCCGGTTGATGCCGTCGATGAGTGAGTGCCGGCAGCCGTACTTGTTGTCGAACTTGCTCTTGGTCACCGAGTCGTTGACGTTGATGGCCGGGAAGAGCAGGGTGCCCGCGCGGTGCATCTCGTAGAGCCGGTGCACGCCGGTGGTGGTCTCCTCGGTCACGCCCTTGATGCCGGCGGAGATCCGGGTCCAGCGCTGGCCGTCCTCGGCCAGCGAGCGGTGCAGCAGTTCGAGGATGACCGCGTACTCCTCGGAGTCGGCCGACTCGACCGGCGGGACCGCCCCGGCCTTCTCGAACTCGGCGCCCTTGTGCACCAGCAGGGTGGCGTCGCCGCCGTCGTCGAGGATCATGTTCGGGCCCTGCCCGTCCGGCCAGGCGAGCACCTGCTCGGTGCACCACCAGTACTCCGGGAGGGTCTCGCCCTTCCACGCGTACACCGGCACGCCGGCGGGGGCCTCGGGGGTGCCGTTCGGGCCGACGACGATCGCCGCGGCAGCGTGGTCCTGGGTGGAGAAGATGTTGCAGGACGCCCAGCGCACCTGCGCACCGAGCGCGACCAGCGTCTCGATCAAAACCGCGGTCTGGATGGTCATGTGCAGCGAGCCGGTGATCCGCGCGCCGGCGAGGGGCTGCGCCTCGGCGAACTCCCGGCGAATCGCCATCAGGCCGGGCATCTCGTGCTCGGCGAGTTGGATTTCCTTACGCCCGAACTCGGCGAGCGAAAGATCCGCCACCTTGAAGTCGCCGTCGGCGAGCGTGCTCGGCCGGGCCTCGGACGGCGTACCGCTGGCGGCGGCCGGGAGGGTGCTGGTCATGAAAGCTCCTGTCGAACGATGTCTGCGCCGACCCTCCACCTTACGCGCGTTGGTGACGGGTATCCGGGGGACCGGCCGCGGACAGCGCACGGGGCGGTCGGTGGTGGACGGTTTCCCGTCCACGTCCCGCCCGCCCCGCACATCCCCCCGGTTTGGTTCCCCGCACGTTCTCGGACCGTCGTCGCGATAACGCTGCGTACTCATAGAGTCACACTCAGGCAGAACCGCGTCAAGCTATTCCGGAAAAGTCGGACTTGTGTCGCGGCGCTGGCAGGCTTCAGCTCAACCCCGACGTCGCCACGTACGCATCCCCGACGCCGCTGATCCGTAGCGGCTCACCGGCGGCCGTACCGATCGCCGCCTGGCCGGACACGAGCGTCACCGTGCCGGCGCCATCGTCCACGGTGATCGAACCGCCGCCGCAGAGCACCACCCGTGGACCGGGCAGTGGCAGCGTGACGGAGGGCACCACCGCGTCGACGCGCACGTGGTGCAGCGCGAAGTCGTCCACCGGCACCGGCCACCACTCAACACCCGGGCCCACCGGCTGCGCGGCACGCACCGGATCGTCGAGCACCTCGAAACGCAGCACCCGCAGCAACTCGTCGACGTCCACCCGCTTCGGGGTCAGGCCACCGCGCAACACGTTGTCGCTGGCCGCCATGATCTCCACACCACAGCCGCTCAGGTAGGCGTGCAGGTTGCCGGCCGGCATCCAGATCCCTTCCCCCGGCATCAGCCGCACGTGGTGCAACAACAGCGCCACCAGCGCGCCAGGGTCGGCCGGGTACGCCTCGGCCAAGCGGTGGACCAGTTCCGCGTCCGGGCCGTCGGCCGACGACGCCAGCACAGAGCCCACCAACGCGTCACGCTCGGCGGCCGGCCAGCCGAGCAGCGTCCGCACCGCCGTCCGTAGCCCCGCCGGCCCGGTCCGCAACGCGGCGACCACCGGCTCCAACTCCGGTACGCCGAACGCGGCGAGCGCCTCGGCCGACTCCGCCGGATCCCGGAAACCGCAGAGCGCCTCGAACGGGGTGAGCGCGACCAGCAACTCCGGCTTGTGGTGCGGGTCGGAGTAGTTGCGCTCCCCCTCGGGGCGCCCCTCCTGCGCCGCGTAGCCGACCCGCGCCTGTTCGGCGTCCGGATGCGCCTGAAGGCTCAGCGGAGCCTCGGCGGCGAGGACCTTGAGCAGGAACGGCAACCGGTTGCCGAACCGCTCGGACACCCGCTGGCCGAGCCACTGGCCCGGCTCGTCGCGCACCAGGTCACAGAGGCTCACCCGCAGTCCGGCACGGGCCACGCTGGCCGGGGCGCCCGGGTGGGCGCCCAACCACAGCTCCGCCTCCGGTCCCTCGCTGGGCACCGGCCGCCCCTGCAGGAGCGCGATGGCAGAGCGCGACCCCCAGGCGTAGTCGCGGATCGGTCCGTACAGTGGCTCCACCCGTCAGCCCCCGGCCGCCTCGCCGGAGGCACCCTCTGCCTGCGGCACGGCGGTGTCGGCGGCAGCGCCGGTGCCGGCGCTGGCCGCGGCGACGCTGTAGACGTCCGGTTCCAGGTAGATCACCCGGGCGATCGGCACCGCCGCGCGGATCCGCGCCTCCACGGCGTTGATACCGCGCGCCAGGTCGTGGGCGCTCTCCTGCTCCGGCACAGCGATCTTGGCAGCCACCATCAGCTCTTCCGGCCCCAGGTAGAGCGTCTTCATGTGAATGATCCGCTCCACCTCGGGGCCTTCGGTGACGGCTCGCTCGATGGCCGCCAGCTCGGACGCCTCGGCCCCCTCACCGAGCAACAAACTCTTCGTCTCGATGGCCAGCACGACCGCGATGACCACCAGCAGGATTCCGATCATCGCGGTGCCGGCGGCGTCCCACTCACCGTTCCCGGTGATCAGCGTCATCGTGACGCCGAAGAGCGCGAACACCAGACCGACCAGCGCGCCGAAGTCCTCCAGCAACACGACCGGCAGCTCCGGTGCCTTGGCCCGGCGGATGAAGCGCACCCAGGACTGGCTGCCCCGGACGTGGTTGGACTCCTTGATGGCGGTCCGGAAGGAGAACGACTCCATGATGATCGCCGCCACCAGCACGGCCACCGGCAACCACTGCCAGGACTCGATGCCCCCCTTGTGATGCCACTTGTGGTACGCCTCGTACAGGGCGAACAGGCCACCGATGCTGAACAGCACGATGGACACGATGAACGCGTAGATGTAGCGCTCCCGGCCGTACCCGAACGGGTGCTCCGGGGTGGCCGCCCGCTTCGCCCGCTTACCGCCGAGCAGCAGCAGGCCCTGGTTGCCGGAGTCGGCGACCGAGTGGACCGCCTCGGCCAACATCGACGACGAGCCGGAGAGCAGGAACGCGACGAACTTGGTGACGGCGATGCCGACGTTGGCCAGGAGGGCGGCGACAATCGCTTTCGTCCCACCGTTGGCGCTCATGCCACCGCTCCGCTTCGCCGCGCGAAGCCGACCGGTCGGCGCACGCCGCGCCGCCCCCTACGTCCGTTCACTGGTTCGACAGCTCCTTCATCTCGGTGATGGCCGGCACGGCCATCGGGTCCAGCCCGTGGGCCAGGGCAAGGTAGATCGAGGCGAAATCCGGGACCGCGATCAGCGAGGCGAGGCGCTCCAGCGCGGAGCCACCCTCGGCGGTCACCACGTCGCACCGCACACCGCGGCGCTCGGCGAGGGTCTGCACCGCGTCCGCACGGCGCTCCTCGACGGCGAAGGGTTCGTCGGTGTCGTCCTCGGCGTTGAGCCCGCCGTCACGCAGCAGCACCAACCGCAGCCGGGTGCCCTCGCCGTCGTCCTCGGCCGGGTCGGCGAAGATGTCGCGCTCCCCCTCGGCCAGGCCACCGAAGACGCCGTCGAGCAACCCGACCCGGCCCCGACCGGCCTCGCCGAGCGCTCCGGTGACCACCGGGTAGCGGGCGTTGGCGGACAGGGTGTCGCCGAACCGGCGGGCGGCCACAGTCGCCAGCGGGGACGAGCCCCAGACGATCGGGATCGAGCCGGCCAGGCCCAGGGCCAGCGACTTGGCCGGGTTGACGAACGACTCCGCGGCGGACCGGCAGCGGTCGGCGTCCGCGTCGAGCCGGGCCGCGGTCTCCGCGAGGTCCGCCTCGTTGACCTTCACGAGCCCGAGAGAACGCGCGGCGAGCAGGACCGGAACGGTGAGCGCCCAGAGGCTGGCTCGCGCCGGGGCACGCCGGGGCACCGGGATGAACGGCGCCCGGGCCTGCTCGGCGATCGACTGCAACTGCGAGTCGGGAGCGCCCACGGCGACCAGTCGGGCACCGCGCCGGTGCGCGGCCTCCGCCGCGCCGAGCGCCTCCGGGCTACGACCGGACGCACTCACCGCGATCACCACGTCGGCCGCACCCACCCAGCCGGGTACGCCGGCGCTGCGGTGCGCGATGACCGGAACCGGGCAGCGAGGCCCGGCGACAGTGGCCAGCACGTCCCCGGTACGCCCCGCCGTGCCGATGCCGGCGATGACGACGGCTCGGGGTCGCCCGTCGTCGGCGAGGACCGACAGGTTCGCCTCGGCAGCCAGCGCGGCGCTCTCGCGGACCTGCGCGCCGGCCGACGCCGTGTGCCGGAGCATGCCGCCCGGGTCGTGCTCGGCCAGCGCGTCCGGGTTGTCGAGCAGGGCCTCGTCGGCGTCGCGGCGTCCGCTGACCCCGGCCGTACCGTCGATCATGAGGGCTGCCCAGGGCCGCCGCGTGCCTCGTCGAGCAGCAGCACCGGCACGTCGTCGCGGACCTCGAAGATCCGGCCGCACTCCGTGCAGGTCAACGTCTGCGCCTCGGCATCGTAGCTGAGCGGGGCGTGGTGCGTGTCCGGACAGGCGAGAATCTCGAGCAACTGCGGATCCAGGGCCATGGCACGGCTCCTTCCACGTGTGCGGCTTCACCGGCGGCGGTGCCGACCGGCGCAGGCGATCTTATCGGCGAACGCGGTCGAGCACGTCGTCCCGGAGCGAGACCATCCGATCACGCGAAGGCGCCTCGACGTTGAGCCGCAGCAACGGCTCGGTGTTGGACGCGCGCAGGTTGAACCAGGCGCCGTCGGGAAAGCGCAGGGTGAGCCCGTCCATCTCGTCGGCCACCGCGTCGGGGTACGCGGCGCGCACCTCGGCCACCGCCGCCGCCTGGTCGGCCACTGTCGAGTTGATCTCGCCGGAGGCGACGTAGCGCTCGTACTCGCCGGCCATCACGGACAGCGGCAGCGACTGTTCGCCCAACGCTGCCAGGGTGTGCATCGCCGCGAGCATGCCGGTGTCGGCGAACCAGAAGTCGCGGAAGTAGTAGTGCGCGGAGTGCTCGCCGCCGAAGACGGCGTTCGTGCGGGCCATCTCCGCCTTGATGAAGGAGTGCCCGACCCGGGCGACGACCGGCTGCCCACCGTGCTCACGGATGATCTCCGCGACCGCGCTGGAGGTGATCAGACCGTGGATCACCGTGGAGCCCGGGTGCTTGGCCAGCTCGCGCGCGGCGACGAGGGCGGTGATCGCCGACGGTGAGACCGGCTCGCCCCGCTCGTCCACCACGAAGCACCGGTCGGCGTCGCCGTCGAAGGCCAGCCCGATGTCGGCACCGTGCTCGACGACCGCACGCTGGAGGTCGACCAGGTTCGCCGGATCCAGTGGGTTGGCCTCGTGGTTGGGGAAGCTGCCGTCCAGCTCGAAGTAGAGCGGCACGATCTCCAGCGGCAGCGGCGACAGGGCGGCGTCACCCAGCACCGTCGGGACGGTGAAGCCACCCATCCCGTTGCCGGCGTCGACGACCACCTTCAACGGCCGGATGCCCGAGAGGTCCACCAGCTTGCGCAGGTAGCCGGCGTAGTCGGGGAGCAGGTCACGCCGCTCGGCCGGCCGGGTCGGCGCACCGGCCGGACGGGCTTCGCCCGAGTCCAGAAGGGCCTGGGCCCGGTCCCGGATCTCCGCCAGGCCGCTCTCCTGGCCGATCGGACGGGCACCGGAACGGCACATCTTGATGCCGTTGTACTGCGCGGGGTTGTGGCTGGCCGTGAACATCGCACCGGGCAGGTCGAGCGAGCCGGAGGCGAAGTAGAGCAGGTCGGTGGAGGCGAGCCCGATCTCGATCACCGAGCGCCCCTCGGCCCGTACGCCGGCGGCGAACGCGGCGGCCAACCCGGGCGAGGTGGCCCGCATGTCGTACCCGACGACGACCGCGTCGCCCGGCTCGTCAGTGGAGTTGAGCAGCTGGGTGAACGCGGCCCCGAGTGCCTCGGCGGCCCGTTCGTCCCACTGGTCCGGTACCGTCCCTCGAACGTCGTACGCCTTCACGATCTGGGACAGATCAGACACGTGTTCCACTCCTTGGCCGCAAGTTAGACACCGAGCCTGAGCCTAACGGAGCCGCCGGGTCGAGCCTCGCTCAGCCGGGGAGCCGAGGAATGAAGACGGTGTGGCCACCCTCGTCGGTGGGCGGCGCCCCGGGCAGCGCCCTGGTCTGCGGTGTCCCCGGCATCGGCTGCGTCGCCTCCGGGGCGGAACCGGCACCGCCCGGCCGCGCACCGTAGACCCCGCCGGTCGGAGGGCGTGGCGACGGCACGGCACCCCAGTCGGCGGCCGGCGGCTGCTGGCCGTACACCTGGCCAGGGCGACCTGGCGCGGCCGGTGACCCACCACCGGCGCGGTAGGTGGTGCCGCCGGGGTCGCCCGGCAGCGCACCCGGTGACTCGTCGGACGGGTCGCGGTCCTGCCGCGACCGACGCAACAACAGCACGATGAGCAGCAGACCGACCGCCACCATCACGATGCCGAAGAACATCACCGGCGATCCTCCGCCGGACGACTCCGCAGCAGCCGCCTTGGTGTCCGGCGCGCTGGACACTCCGCCCAGAGCCGCCGGGTTCACGGCCTCGTCGACGGTCGCGACCTCGGTCGGGCTCGGAGTGGGCGACGCCTTCTTCGACGGCGTCGGCGACAGGGTCACCCGCCCGCCGGTCACCTTGGCCACATCGCTGTGCTGGCCCAACGTCTGCCCCTCGGCGCTGAGACCCACGCCGGCGACGACGAGCCGACCACCGGGGGCACCCGCGGCGATCGCCACCCGGTACCGCACCGTGATCCCCTTGCCCTTGCACAGCTTCGGCTTCGCGGGCGACGTCTGCGCGGTCTGCACCGTGCCACTGCCGCCCGACACACCCACCGGAAGCCAGCGCCCATCCGCGCTGACCTCGACCGTCACCTGACCCGGCTGAAGACCTTCAAGGCGCAGACCCAACGCGGTACGTAGCAGGACGCACCCGTCGGTGCGCTTGCGCACCGCGACGTTCACCCCCTGCGGGGAACCACCAGCGGCGAAACTGCTGGCCGCACCTACCCGGACCGAGTCGCCGTCGGCCAACGCCGGCGACGCACCGAGCATCACCAGGCCGCCAGCGAGACCGCAGGCCGCCGCGAGCCGTGCCGTGCGTCGACGCACCGTCATGATCACCTCGCCGTTCTCCCCGGGTGGGGTCCGCGGGTCAGGCTACTACCGGCCCAGCCACCCCGTCGGTCATAGAGCGGCCCGGATGTGTGCGGCGTTACGGTTGACGACCCAGCCCGTCGACCTGCGTAGAGGATCGGCATCGCACCGGATCGCCGCAGGTGGGGCGCGTGCTCGGGCACCGTTCGGTCGCGCAGCGCGAGCCGTCGGGCGCAGTCAGTCGGCGTGCTCCGCGCGGGGCCGCAGGGTGCGGCCGTCGTCCGAAGTCAGTCGGCCTGCTCCGCGCGAGCCGTCGGGCGCGGTCAGTCAGGGTGCTCGGCTCGGGCGAGGGCGTCGCGGCTGAGTCGGTCGGCGGTGCGAGTGGTCTCCGGCAGCCGGTAGCGCGGGGTCAGCGCGAGCACCTGCGCGGTCGCGTTGTCCAGGCTCATCCGATGGCCGACGCTGACGAAGACCGGCTTCACACCGTCGTGGGTCCGCAGCACCCGGCCGACGACGTCACCGTCGTCGCGGAGCGGCGACCAGGCACCCCGATGGTCGGCCGGCGGATCCCACGCCCCGACCAGCGGCGTCTTCCCCACCCCGATGGCCGGCAACCCGGTGACCACCCCGAGGTGACAGGCAAGCCCGAACCGTCGCGGATGGGCGAGTCCGTGCCCGTCGCAGACCAACAGGTCCGGCACGACGCTCAGGCGGTCCAGCGCGCCGAGCAGCGCGGGCAACTCACGGAAGGCGAACAACCCCGGCACGTAGTCGAACGCGGGCCGTCCCACGCTGACCGCGGAATCAACAACCTCCAACGTCCGGGCATCCAGCACCGTCACCGCCGCCGCCAGAAGGTCACCACCCCGGGAGTACGCGACGTCCAGGCCGGCCACCGCCACGGGCGCGCTCGGCCCCGGCCCGACCAGGTCGACCAGCGGCCGCAACTCCTCCTGTACGGCCACCGCCTCCGCCACACTGCCCGGCCCCGCCGGCTGCATGCCGATGTCCCGCCCTGCGCTGATGCGCTGCCCTGCGGTCGGCCCCAGGCGTGATCCACTCGACTTCACGGAAGCAGGGTTATCCCACAGCGCTGGATGCCTAGTTCTCATGAAACCGGAGTCGATCACGGTCGGTGAAGGCCGCCCGCGTCGACGCTGGTGGCATTGCCGTCCGTCGAACCCTGGGCCGAGCGTTCACGCTGGTCGCCCTGGGCACGAAGCCCTCCAGGAGCGGCCTCGACGGAGGACTTTCGGCCCCTGATCAGGCCAAGGCCGACCGCGAAGGCAACGCCCAGGGCGACGCCGAAAGCCACCCCACCCTTCGCACCGAACACAGGGATGCCGACAGCCAAACCGACCGCAATGCCAACCGGCCATGCCCAGACAGTGGACCAGGTGCTCTCCGAGCCGGATCTCGCCATGCGTCGATCTTATTCGGACGCGCCAACCCCCGCCCCACCACCGCCCTCGTTCCGCGCCACCGGAGACCGCCGGCCCCCTACAGCATGGATGTCAACGTACCTACGGGAAGGTCAGCCCGCCCCCGACTTCGGATCTTGCCCATTCATGCCGCTCCCTTGGCGCCCCTGATTCGCTGACGCCGCACGGCTATGGTCCAGTACCTCCCGCATCGGACGGAAACATAGCGCGAATGCCGTCCTCGTCGAGCAGAGGGCGACCGCCAGTTATGGCCTCGGCCACACTCTCAGCCGTCGCCCTGCTGACTGTTTCGAACCGATCATCGTTTCGATGGTCATTAACGAAACGTGCGACGAGCGCGGGGTCAAAGGCCCAACCTCCGCTTCGGTGATCCCATAATATGGCATTTCCGGTACCTACATCAGCCACGAAGAGACCAGCCGGCCCACCTTCCTTTTGGTCATTTTGATAGATTACGTAATACGTCAACAATTTCTTTCTCCAACTTGGCGGCAACGTCTTCCGCTACTGGGAAGTCGCTGAAATCCAACCCCAACTCTTGAGCTATCTGCGAAAAGTTGGCCCCTTGACTGTCAAGCCAGGACTGATACTTGCGCCACGCATCTCCGTTCCGACTCAGCCACTTGGCGAAGCTCGCGTCCTTGGTTGGGTAGCGGTCCGCCAGACCCGGCGGCACACTCTCCGACATCCGCCGCTCACGGTTTGCAGCAAGCATCCGCAGGAACGCGTGTACATGATCCTCAGGCCTGCTCCCGACCCGCCGCAGAATCTCATAGTCAACGTGAGTCCGCATCCACGCTTCTCGCGAATCTCGGGTGTGCAGTTGCAACTCGACAAGAAGGCCGCCGGGAGAGCGTAGGGTGCAATTGAATCCGTAAAACCTGTTGCCAGCCCGCCAAAAGTTTTTGAGCTCTGCTTGCGGCACGGAAAATCCGGCCTCCACCAGACCTGCGATCACCAGATCAACAGCAACCCGATAGCCGTCGGAAGGTGGCATCTCGAACAAGAACCGCAGAGCGTCGTTCACAGTGCTCGCGAACTGCTCAACGCCGATGGCCGCACCTCGCGCCTCGTCGAGGAACTTTCGTGCCAAAGAGTTCAGCTTCTTGACACGAGAGGCCCTGTCACGCAACTGGATCGGCTCTGGAAGGCCCATCGCCTCCGAAACATTCCGCCCAACCTGAACCAGAGCCGCCTCCACCTGATCGGCGACCGCGGCCGCTCGATCACGAAGGGCTGTTAAGCCTGCCAACTCCGCTGCCGTCAGCTGCGCCAACTCGACGTCTGGAGGATGCGATCCGCTTGCTTCGTCCACGCCGTCATCCGGCGCGACCGGGTGCTGCGCTGATCCCGGGCCGTCCAGCAGCAGGTACATCCGGTTGACGTACGGGTCGCCGTGGCCGCCATCGCCACGCGTCGGCGGGTGGTCCGGGAGGTCGGGCCGCTCGCTGAACCGACCTCGGGGCAGCCCGCCGAGCGGCATAGGTCGGCCGTCCCCGCCCAGCACCAGCGCGTCGATGCCGACCACGTCGGGGTACAGCGGCCGGTCCCGGACCATACCGGTCTGCGGATCGACGTAGAGCACTGTTCCGTTCTGGTTGAGCGCCACCCAGGCGTGCGAACCGCCGTGCGCCCACTCGGTGACCAGGAACGCGTAGCTGCCGTGGCCTCCCAGCAGCAGCTGGTCTTGTAGGTTGCGGTAACCCCGGTCGGCGGCCGGCCGCGCCTGTTCGGCGTACGTGCGTTGGCCGGACGGGGCGAGGAGTTGCTGGAAGCGTCCGCCGGTGACGTCCTCCACCCGACCTGGGCCGCCGGCCTCGCCACGGATGGGTCGACGGATGTCACCGTCCAGGTAGCCGTCGAAGGTGCGGGGCGCGGACACCCTTGGCCGCCCGTGGACCCAGGTCTCGAACAGCGACATCGTGCAGTCCAGGCAGTTGATGCCCCGGGTGGCGTCGGCGGCGGGACCTCCGTCGTTGAGGAGCCGGAACCAGCCGCCCCTTCGGGGGTCGGCGGTACGGGTGACGGTGCCGTCCGGCTCGCGGGGCATCTGCCGTTCGACGTCGACCTGGTGCAGGGCGAGCGGCGGTCGCAGCCCTCCCGGCTGGCCGTACGGTCGGGAGTCGTCGATCGGTGGGGGCCCGTCGTCGCCGGTGAGCCGGGACGGGCCGGAAGTCTCCACCGCGCCGAGCGCGAGCGCGCCCACGTCCCGGTTGGCGTGCTCGAAGGTGGCGGCGCTGATGTCCACCACCTGCGGCGCGGTGGCGCCAACCAGCACCGCGTCTGCCAGGTCCCGCCAGTGGGCGTACGCGCGTGCCTCGTCGTTCGCGGCGCGCTGCCAGCCGTCGGACCACTGTCGGTGACCTGCTTGGTGCAACTGTCGGGCGTACGTGGCGTACTCGATGGCTCTGCGGTCGTGCTCCGCGGCCCGGGCGCGCAGTCGGGCGGTTTCTGCCCGGCGGCGGTTGGTCTCGAAGCCGGTCCGCTGCGATTCGTAGTGGCCTTGGTAGCGCCGACGCTCGGCGGCTTCGGCCTCGGCGGCCCACTGCGCCGCGTAGGAGTCGTCGGTCTCGTGTGCCGGCTCTACCGGGTCGCCGAAGACCAGGTCGACGGGGATCGACGCCCTGCCCCGGGCCGGATGCTCGGGTGCCGGTGAGCGCACGCCACGGGCCGGTGCGCGGGACGGGACTGTGGATCGGCCCACCACGGTCGGGGGCGCACCGACCGGCGGGGCGACGCTGGCCGCCGGTGGCGTCGGGCCCGCGGTTGCCGGTGCGGGCAGACCAGTCGACGGAGGCCAGGCCGTCGGGCCGGCGGGATGTGCCAGGTTCCCGGGCTGGCCCGGCGCGGTGCCGGTGACCGGCCCGCTGGCCGGCTCGGCGGTCCCGACCACGGGTGCGGCAACCGACGAGAGCCTCGGATCAGCGGCCACCGACGACAACGCCGGATCAGCGGTCACCGAGGACAGCGCCGGGTCGGCGGCAATCGGCGTCAGCGTTGGATCGCCAACCACCGGTGGCATCCGCCCGGCGTGCAGGGAGGACGCAGTCGGATCAGCACCCGGCATCGGAGGCAGCGTCCGAGCCGCGTCCACAAGCGACGAAGACGGGTCGGCAGCCACCGGCGGCAGCGGCTGAACAGCCGCCACCGGCTGCGCCGCGATCGTGTCGGTCTGGAGAGGTGTGGTGGCCGTCGGCATCGGGTCGGGCGGGCGCAGCGGGTGGTCGATGCCGTCCATGTCCGGGCTGACGTCGACCGACTGTGGCACCGGCATGTGCGCGTCGACGGCGGGCGGCAGATCGGCGCGGAACGGGGCCACCTGGTCCGGTGCTGTGGCCTGCGTCGGCACGACCGGGGACGCACCTGCTCCGGGCGAGCCCGCCACGGCAGGCGCGCTCGCGGCGAAGGTCGCCCCGGAAACCGACGTGTCGCCGGCGAGCGCCGCCACGGACGGCAGCGCGGGACCGGCGAGTGACGCCCCGGCGAGGGCGTCGGCCTGTGCGTCGAGCCGGGCGCGTAGGGCGTGGTCGGTCTGGCCGGTCACCGAGCCGGTGGCCCCGGACGCGGCGGCCCGTGCCACGTCCTCCATCGAGGTCAGGCCCTGGCCGGTGGCCAGGCTGGCAGCGCTGTCGGCGAGCACCTCGCCGGTCATCTCCCGCCCCAGGTGCTCGCCGACTCGGGCCGCTCGCCCCGTCGCGTGTCGACCGAGGCCGGCAAGCGGTGCGACCGCCCCACCGGCGAGCCCGCCGACCGCCGACGCACCGAGGTCGGTCAGGTCCAGGCCGTGTGCCCGCCCGGTGGAGTTCTGGTACGCCTGGGTGGCCAGCGTGACACCGCTCTCCTCGGCGGCCTCCTCCAGCCCTTCGCGGGCGGCCCGCTTGGCGAACCCGCGCACCCCGCCCCGGGCGACCTCCTTGGCGGCTCGCTCGCCGGCCTCCCGGAGCCCGTGCTTGAGCGACTTGCTGGCCAGTTGGCCCATCAGCCGTTTGAAGATCTGTTGGACCAGCAGCCGCGTCGCGGTGATCGCCGCACCGGCGGCCGGAGTGGCGGCCCCGGCGGTCAGCACCGCCGCGACCGCCACCGAGAGCAGCTCGATGACGAGGATGCCCAGCTCGATCCAGACTTCGAGCTTGGCACCCTCGATGTCGCACCCGCATTCCTCGACCAGCCGGCCGAGGTCGGCGGTGACCGCAAGCAGCACGGGCAGCGGGGCGTCGGGGTTCTCGGCGATCCCCCGCCAGGCGGCCTCGAATGCGGCGTCGACGGCCCCGACCCCGCCGTACCCGTTGCGCACCTCGACGGCGGCCGCGGCGGCGTCGAGGTGCGGGCCGGCGATCACGGCCGCGACGTCGTACCACTTGTCGGCGACGTCCCAGACGGCCCGCTCGTCGCCCTCCGGCCACTGCACGCCGACCACCCAGTCGAGTGCTTCGTAGATCCACCCTGGAACGTCCCACGGTGCGAGGTCCAGTGGATGCGGAATCGGGCTGGGTAGCACTGTCATTCCGATCCCCGGCCTCAGTGCCTGTCGGTGGCCCGACCGAACCGGGCGGCGTTGGCCCCGTCGGTCTGCACGCTCGCATCGACCGCGCGAACCACGTCGCCGCCCAACTCGGTGAGCCGGTGCCCGACACCCGCCCAGGCCCGCAGCATGGTCTGCTCGATCTCACGGTAGTTGCGTTCGAACGCGGCACCGATGTCGTCGCGGCCCCACGGTCTGGCACCGCTGGCGGCCTCGATCGCGCCACCCTCGGCCGCTCGGCGGGCCGTCACCGCCTCGCCGGCGAGCGCCAGGTCGGCACCACCCCGACGCGCCCGGGACGGATCGAGCCAGAGCTGGCCGTCGGTCATGCCTGCCCCTCGCGCCTGCCGAGCACCGCGTCGGCTCGACCGAGCAGGGCCGCGTAGTCGCCGGTACGCAGGAACTCCACCGAGCCGGAACCGGCCGGCATGCTCTCGGCGACGAGGTCGCGGGTGGCGTCGGCAGCGGCGGTCGCGGCGGCCTGGACCGTTTCGGTGATTTTTCGGCCGAGCGCCGCGGCGTCGCGCTCGCGGTAGACGGTCGACGCCAGCTCCACCTGGATCAACTCGCCGCGGGCGCCCACTGTCGCGATGACCTGACCGTCGGCCGACCGTCGGGTCACCCGTAGCTCGGCGAGCCGTGCCTGCAGGTCGTCCAAACCGGATCTGAGCTGCTGGTATTGCCCGTAGACGTCATCGAATCGGGCTCGTAGCTCGCGGTTGGCGTGCCGGTCCACGTGTTCGCTCACCGCCGCCCCTCCCGTCACCGTCGGTAGAGCAGCACCATACCGGCTGCCATCGATCCGTGTAGTCCGGTAGTTTCAGTGCGTGATCGACCGCCAGCAGGCCGAACAGCTCGCCGCCACCTGGGCCCGCCGCGACTCACTGCGGCTGGGCCACGAGTGCACGGCGCTGGTGGACGAGTTCGACCTCGGCTACGTCATCACGTCCGTCGTCGCCGCCGAGGTACGCACTGTCCCCGGCGACCTGCCGACGACAGTCGTCGACAAGCAGACCGGCACGGTGACCACCTGGCCACGGGTGCCGAGTGACGTGGTGGCGGAGTTGTACCGCCGCAGCCAACCGGCCGGGCCGACGGCTCCCCGCACCGTCGATCCGTCGAGTCTGCTGACCCGCGAGATCCACCGGGTGGCCACGCCGAACACCTCGGCGCACCTGACCATCGACGGCCGGATCTGGACGGCGGAGGGCGCGAAGGGCGACGTCCCGCTGAATCATCACCCGCTGGTCCGCGATTACCTGGACCGGCTGCCGCCGGGCGAGCTGGTCCGGGGCGGGGAGGCGCACGCCGAGCTGATCGTCGTCTCCGACGTGCTGCACGAGTACGACCACCGTCGGGCCGCCGAAGGCATCGCGCCGATGGGTCGGGCCGAGGCGGCAGCGCTGCTGGAGGGCGCCCGGTTCGAGATATTCCGGATCCGGGAGCCGGGCGATCCGGCGGGTGGCCCCGCCGAACTGCCCTGCGACTCGTGCATCAGCTTCCTGGTGCGCGCCAACGTCCTGCCGCAGTCGGCTCGGGCGTACACCGAGACCTGGCGTGCGCCCGCGGCAACCGACCCCGCCCCTGGGCGCTTCCCGGCGGTGGTGGCCAACGCGCTGGTCGCGGCCGGCTGGCGACCGCACATCGGGGACCAGATCATGGCCGCCGCAGCGGTGCGGGACGTGACAGCGGTATCAGGGGTGACCCATCAGCACACGGTCTTTCCGGCCGCAGTGGAGGCGCTGACCGCGTTTCCGAGCCTGGTTGGTGCCCGGCGCGGCCGAGGCGAACAGGTGTGGATCTCCCGTTTCGACATCCGCCCGCACCTGATCGCGCACACCGCCGACACACTCGCCGACTTCGGCGCGGTGCTCGGCGTACGCCTCTTCCCGATCGGCACCGAGCAGCAGGACAGCATCCTGGCGGTCGACGAGCGGGGGCGGGTCTTCGCGCTCGACCAGACTGGCGAGTGGTTCCTCGGTGACACCATCGACGCCGCGTTGACCACTCTGCTGCTCGGCCGCGCCCCGGCCCGGGTTCGCGACGACGGCACCTGGCAGGCCGACTAGGGCGGGGCCCGGTGCACGAGCCCCGACCCCGGAAATCAGCGAAGCACCTCGACCGTGTTGCGGCGGACCAGGTTCTTGCCCGGCTCGCGGATCTGCTCCATCGCGGCCGAGTTGAGCAGCACGCAACTGCCCGACGGCCCGGTCACCGTCACCGTGGTCGCCCGGTTGTTGTCCAGGTTGGTCACCCGCAGCCGGGTACCCACCGGGAACTGCCCGCTGGTGGCCCCCGGCCCGGCGGCCTCCTCGAAGAAGGTGATCGCACCCGAGCACGCCGACCGGGGTGCCGGGCCGGACGCGGCCGGCGACGCGGCACCGGGGCGTACCGTGCCGGGAGCCGGCGCGGCGGCGGGCGGTGCCGCACCGTCGACGCGTTCCACCACGTTGCGCCGGATCACGTTCTTGCCGGGTTCCCGGACCAGCTCCATGGCGGCGGCGTTGAGCAGCACGCAACTGCCCGACGGCCCGGTCACCGTCACCGTGGCCGCCCGGTTGTTGTCCAGGTTGGTCACCCGCAGCCGGGTACCCACCGGGAAACGGTCGCTGGTCGCCGCCGGCGCACCGCCCTCCGCGGAGAAGGTGACCGAGCCGGAGCAGACCGACGACCGTGTCGGGGCGGTGCCGGCGAACCCCAGGTTGGTTCCCACCGCCACACCCGCCGCGGCGAGCACCGCCACGCTCGCCGCCAGCACGTGCCTGCGCTGCACCCTCATCGCCGTCACTCCCGTCCTCGGTGTTTCGTCACCGCCTGGTACGGACGGCAGCGCCCTACCGTTCAGCTGGCACGGGAATCGATCGAGCGACGGACAGGTCCACCGGCCCGTACCGGGTGCACGGTGCCCCGGTGATCAGCGCCCAGTAACGATCCCCGTACGACCAGTGCCACCACTCGGTCGGGTAGTTGACCATCCCGGCGCCGCCGAGGGCGTCCACCATGATCTGCCGGTGGTGTCGGGCGGTCGCGCTGATGGTGGGCGCGTCGGTGAAGCAGGCGTCGGCGCTGTCCTCCGGCGTCGCGTCGATGGCCGTGCCCAGGTCCAGCTCCACGCCGTCGTCGGTGCAGAGTGTCAGATCGACGGCCCCGCCCGTGCTGTGCGGGGCCACCTCGACAGGTGAGACGAACTTGGTGGTCTCGCGGTGCAGTCGCTCGGGAGACCAGTCCGCGTGCCGGCGACGCAGCTCGTCACGGTAACCGGTGAAGATCGCCAACTGCGCCTGGTACGGCCGGTAACCCTCGACCACCAGCAGCCGCAGCCCGGAGGGCAGGGCACGCTGCGCGGCCAGCAGACGGTCCACGACCCCGGCCCGCAACCGGGCGTACGCCCCGGCGGGGTCGACCGCGCGGCCGTCGAGGCGCAACTCGGGCAACGCCCGCAGGTCCACCAGCGGGTCGCCGTCGTCGGAGCTGGGTACGGCGGCCACCCGGGGATCGGAGAGCAGGATCATCGGACGCTGCCCGCCGTCATCGCAGACCGTCCGGCGTGCCGGACGCGGGCCAGATCCACGAGGCGGTCCACCACCTCCCGGTAACCGACACCGACAGCGGCCCACACCTTCGGGTACATCGAGTGCGCGGTGAAACCGGGCATGGTGTTCAGTTCGTTGACGTACACCGCACCGGTCTTCTCGTCGTAGAAGAAGTCGACACGGGCCAGGCCCCAACCGCCGATCGCGGCGAACGCGCGCAGTGACAACTCACGGACCAGCTCGGTCACCTCGTCCGGCAGGACGGCGGGAACGATCATCGGGTCGGCGTCACCGAAGTACTTCTGCTGGTAGTCGAACCAGCCACCGGCGACCTGCACCTCGCCGACCGCCGACGCCTCGGGGCGCGCCCCGCCGAGCACCGCGCACTCCAGCTCGCGACCGGTGACCCCCTGCTCGACCATCACGAGTTGGTCGTGGCGAAGCGCCTCCTCCACGGCGGTCGCCAGGTCGTCGCCGACGCCGACGCGGGAGATGCCGATCGAGGAACCCATGCTGGCCGGTTTGACGAAGAGTGGCCGACGCAGCCCCGCAACCAGGTCCTGCGGGTCGTCGGCCGCTCGGTAGGTGTGCGAGTCGAAGGCGACGTACGGGGTGACCGGAATGCCCTCGGCCCGCAACGCCCGCTTCATCGCCACCTTGTTCATGCCCACCGCGGAGGCGAGGATGCCGCAGCCGACGTACGGCACGTTCAGTGACTCCAGCAGCCCCTGCACCACACCGTCCTCGCCGTACGGACCGTGCAGCACCGGGAAGACCACGTCCAGCTCGGCGTGCACAGCGCCGGGGGCGTTACCGGCGGCCACCTGCACGACGCCCGGACGCGGGCCGGCCCGTAACTCGACGGCCGGGCCGGTCACCACCAGGTGGTCGTCGATGGCCCGCTCGCCGGCGGGCCGGTCGCGCAACTCGGCCAGCAGCGCATCCGGCATCAGCCGGAACCCGCCGCTGCGGGTCACGCCGATGGCGACAGTGCGGTAACCGCCACCGGCGAGCGCCCGGGCCACCCCGAGCGCGGACGCGCAGGACACCTCGTGCTCCGCCGACGGTCCACCGAACAGGATGCCGATCCGAATCGGCGCGTTCATGCCGCCACCCCTTCCGCCGCCACGGTGCTGGGCCGCTGGACGACCAGCCGGGCCACCAGCGACGCCTCCACGTTCCCGCCGGTCAGCACCACGCCGACCGTCCGCTGCCGACCGAAGCCCAGGCCCGCGTCGCCGGAGAGCCGGAGCGCCCCGGCCAGGCCGGCCGCCCCGGACGGCTCGGCGAGCACCTTGAACTCCATCAGGATCAGCCGGAACGCCGCTCCGATCTCGTCGTCGTCGACCCGGACGACCCCGCGCAGCGCGTCGCGCACGATGGCGAACGGCAGCTCACCCACGCAGGACGGCCGCAGCCCGTCCGCGATCGTGCGCGCCGGCGCGACCGGGACGCGCTCACCGGCCGCCAGGCTGCGGGCGAGCGAGTCACAACCCACCGGCTCCACGCCGTACACCTCGATGCCGGTACCGGCGGCGGCCAGGCACGCGCCGGCCACCCCACCACCACCACCGACGGGTACGACCAGCGCGTCCAGTGGTGTGCCCGCGCGCTCGGCCTCCTCGATCAGCTCCAGGCTGGCCGTGCCCTGCCCGGCGATGACGTCCGGGTGGTCGTACGCGTCGACGACCGGGTGACCGCTCTCGTCGCTGAGCCCGCTGGCCGTCGCCGCCCGCTCCTCGACGTCGGTCCCGGCGAGCACCACGCGCGCCCCCGCCGCGCGGGCCCGGTCGATCTTCGTCGGTGCCGCGTCGACCGGCAGGACCACTGTCGCCGCGAGCCCGTGCTCCCGGGCCGCCAACGCCACCGCGATGGCGTGGTTGCCGGTGCTCTGCGCGATCACACCGGTGTGGCCGGCCGCGGCGAGCCGGCCGACCGCACGCAGCGCCCCCCGCATCTTGTACGAGCCGCCGTTCTGCAGGTTCTCTGCCTTGAGCAGGACTCGCGCCCCGGCCAGCTCGTCGATCACCGGGGACCGCAGCACGGGGGTGCGGACCACGCGACCGGCAAGCCAGCGGCTGGCCTGCTCGACATCGGCCCGGACCTGGCCAACGGTGCGTGTCATCGTCTCTCCTTTTTCGGGCACACCGACGGCGGGATCCAGTGGTACGTGGACCCCGGTGCAGGTGTGGATGCGTCAGGTCAGGGTGGGTAGCTGGACGTCGACCCGCAGGCCGCCGTGCTCGGCGGGCCGGGCCGCGATGATGCCGTCGTGCGCCTGCGTGATCGAGCGGGCGATGGCCAGACCCAGACCGGCCCCGCCGCCCTGCGAGGTCCGGTCCCGGGCGAGCCGGCGGAACGGCTCGAAGAGACCGGCCACCGCCTCGGCCGGCACGGGCTGACCGCTGTTGACCACGGACAGCGCGGGCATTTGGTTCACCACGACTTTCAGCGAGCCGCCCGGCCGGTTGTACTTGATTCCGTTCTCCACGAGGTTCGTGACCAGGCGTTCCAGCAGCACCCGCTCGCCGACGACGACCCGGGGTTCGAGGTGGGTGTCGATGGTGACTCCGGCCTCCCGGGCACGGTCCTGGTAGCTGGCGAGCACCGCCTCGACGATCGTGTCGAGCCGCTGCGGTATCCGCGAACGCAGACCCTGATCGCTCTCACTGAGCGCGAGCAGACCCTCGATCAGCCGCTCGTTGCGCTCGTTGGTCTCCAGCAGTTGACTGGTCAGCAGCTCCAACTGCTCGCCGCTGAGCGCTCGGGCCATGCCGACCTCGATGAGCGTGCGCTGCACGGCGAGGGGCGTACGCAGCTCGTGCGAGGCGTTCGCGGCGAACCGCCGCTGCCCGTCGTACCCGGCGGAGATGCGTTCCATCATGTCGTCGATCGCCCGGGACAGCTGGGCCAACTCGTCGCGGCCCCGGGGTCGGATCCGGTGACCGAGGTTCTGCGGGCCGAGGTGCTCGATGGGCCCGGTCAGGTCACGGACGGGGCGCAGGCACCACACCGCACCGAGCCAGACCCCCAGCAGCGCGGCCAGCGTCACCAGCAGGATGGCCGCCAGGGGCAGCGCGAACGCCCCCGGGCGCGCGTCCGCGCACACCGTGTACAGCCCGGGTATCGGCAGTTCGCAGAACTGCCTCCCCCAGATCCAGGTCGTCCCCGCCAGCCACTTGCCCATCGTCGGCAGCAACGGCCCGGCCAGCAGGGCCAGCAGACCTACGAGCAGCACCCGACGGCGGGGCGTCCAGGTCACGCCGTCCCGCCGATGCGGTAGCCGGCCTTCGGGACGGTGTGGATGACCGCCGGATCGCCGAGCTTCTTGCGCAGGGTCATCACGGTGACCCGTACGGCGTTGGTGAACGGGTCCGCGAACTCGTCCCAGGCCTGCTCCAGCAGGTCCTCGGCGCTGACGACCTGGCCGTCCGCGCGCAGCAGAACGTGCAGCACCGCGAACTCCTTCGGGCTGAGCGCGAGCGGACGGCCGTTCCGGGTGGCCAGGTGCCGACCCACGTCCAGCACCAGGCCCTCTTGGGCGAGCACCGGTGGCAGCGCCGGCGTGGACCGGCGGCCGAGCGCCTGCACCCGGGCGACCAGTTCGGCGAAGGCGAACGGCTTGGTGAGGTAGTCGTCCGCGCCGAGGCCGAGACCCTCCACCCGGTCCCGGATGCCCGCCGCGGCGGTGAGCAGCAGCACCCGCGTGCCGACCTGGGCGTCGGTGATGCTGCGGCACACCTCGTCGCCGGTGTGACCCGGCATGTCCCGGTCCAGCACCGCCACGTCGTACCGGTTCACCCCGACCCGCTCCAGCGCGCCGTCGCCGTCGTAGCAGACGTCCACGGCCATCGACAGGCGGCGTAACCCCTCGGCCACCGTGTCCGCCAACAACCGCTCGTCGTCCGCCACCAGCACCCGCACGTTGTCGCTCCCCCGAGTTCCGCTTACCCGGCATACCGTGGCAGGCCCGGGTTAAGGGTTCCGTAAGCACCCGCCGACAGCCATCGTCCACGGCATTGCCCCAGGGACAAGTCTGCGCGACCAGGGGGCCGCCGGGTTCGTCCCAGTCCCGTGCCGCCCGCACCCGGTGTCCCGACCGCCCCAACGGAGAGTGAGCCGCGTCACGAGCCCTCCACCGCGCCCCCGCCCTTACGCGTCGATCATGGAGTTGTGGTTGACGTTCTGCATGGCTTTGCCCGATTGGCGAGGCACCACAACTCCATGATCGACCGGGCGGGGGTGGGGGCGGGGGGTGGGGGTGGGGGTTAGGGGTGGAGGAGAGGACGCAGGGTTTTGATTATGTGGGCCGGGCGGCGGTAGAGGTCCAGGTCTGTGAAGTGGCGCATTTGCCAGCCGTTCGCGGCGAGCCAGTTCGATCGGGAACGATCGTGCCGGAGACGGTCGCGGTCCAGGTGGGACAGACCGTCGTACTCGACACCGACCCGATGGTGCCGATAGCCAAGGTCGATGCGGTACAGCGGTATCCCGTTGCCGTCTCGGACCCAGATCTGCGGCTCCGGTGGTGGAAGGCCGCCGTCGACCAACACCAGTCGAAGCTGGCTTTCCTGTCGGCATTCCGCACGGGGGTCGGCACGTGGCACGAGATCGCGAGCCTGACAGACCCCACGGAGACGCTTGTGCCGCGCGACCTCGGCCCGCAGCTCCTCGGGCTGGCAGGCACCTACGCGGAGACAGAGGTCCAGCAGCGGCATCACGTCCATCCGACGCATCGATCGCGCGAGGTCGACGGCACATCTGGCAGCGGGCGCGCAGGGCACTCCGGCCAGCAGCACAGGATCGCGCACGGGCAGCACCGCCTCGTGGGCGATCACGCCCCGCATGTGCGGGACGTTCTCCCCGGCCGGCACAACCACGTGCACGTCGGGGGTGCGCGCATCGCCGAAGCCATGGAGTTGTGCGCCAGTCTGGAAGCCGACGACGGCGGTGGCTGGCAGCCGTCGAAGGATCGCCGGCAGGTGTGCTGCCAGATCAGCCGATGGCGCGTAGACCCCCCGCGACAGCCGGTGCTAGCCCCGCTCCCTCTACCCGTCGATCATGGAGTTGTGGTGCCCCACAAAAGCCTCTAATGAGGATCTATCACCAACCACAACTCCATGATCGACGCGTAACGGGGCGGGGTCAGTCGCAGGCTGTGCCGTCGCCGTCGCGGTCCAGGTCGTAGATGTCGGACCCGATCACGCGGATGGGGCCGCTGACGTATGCGGGACCGTTGCCGCTGCCGCCCGCACAGTCGACGTCGCTGGCGATCGGGACACAGCCGCTGTAGTTCGGGTCGCACTTCGACGACTGCGGCTTCTTGGTGCCGACGGCGACGACCTGGGTCACCGGCTGCTTCGTCACTGTGGACGTGACCAGCTTCCGGGACGTCCGCACCCCGTTCGTGGTGGTCACCTCGTACGTCAGGGTTCGCACCCCGTTGACGCCCTTGGTCCGCACGACCCGCTTGCCCTCGGCCAGGGACGCGTCCTTGACGGTCTTCTCGGTGTACCGGACGGTGGCTTGCTCCGTCTCGGTCGTCACCTTGACGACCGGCGCTGTCGCGGCATCCGACGGGGTCGGCGAGGCCGGCGCCGGGGGAACGACGGCGTCGGGAGCGGCAGTTGGCGTGGCGTCCGGCTCGGTGACCGGGGCGGAGGACTCCTCGGTCGGGTCGGCCGGCGCCGCCACGATGGGCTGCTGCGCCTGCTCGGCGGCCGTGCCGGTAGTGGTCGGCTCGGGCTCGCCGGCCAACGCGCCGATGATGGCGGTGCCGGTGCAGCAGAGCAGCAGGATCGACAGGGTCACCGAGCCGAGGATCACGGCGGTGCGGCGGGCCGGACTGGCCCGACGGAACCAGTTCGGGCGGGGCGCCTGACCGAACGGCGACGGGTACGGCGGGCCCGGGTTCTGTGGTGATTGCATCGTCACGGCGATGAGTGTCGTCGCAAACACCGTGTGCAATATCATCCGTCGCGCTCGTCACCTGCGCCGTTCGCTTCACACCGATGATCCGTGGGCGCTTCCCCGGACGACGAGACGCCAGCCGCAGCAACCCTCCCGTCCGATCGGCTCGGCCGATCGTGCGGCTGCATTTGCCGACAAGAGCCGCAAATCAGCACCCCGCACGCCGTCGCGCCGTCGATCGCCACCGGACGACCGGTGAGCTGTCGAGATGCCGTCAGCAGGCGCGGTCAGCGCACCGTCCGCGCCGACCCGGCCCGCGAGGCGGCCCGACCAGCCGACCGACCGCGCAGCGAGCCGAGCCCCACGAGCAGCAGCGCGACCGCGAACATCGCGGTGCCGATGACGTTGACCTGCGGTGGGATCCCACGCTGGGCAGCGCCCCACACGTACATCGGGAAGGTGACAGTGGTGCCGGCGTTGAAGTTCGTGACGATGAAGTCGTCGAAGCTCAGCGAGAACGCCAACAGCGCGGCGGCCACGATGCCGGGCAGCACCAGGGGCAGGGTGACCCGCCGGAAGGTCTGCCACTCGCTGGCGTAGAGGTCCATCGCGGCCTCCTCCAGCCGCCGGTCCATCCCGGCCAGCCGTGCCTTCACCGTGACCACCACGAACGACACACAGAACACGACGTGCGAGATCACCACCGTCCAGAAGCCCTGTGGCACCCCGGCGGACACGAACAGCGCCAGCAGCGACGTGCCCATCACCAACTCCGGGGTGGCCAGCGACAGGAAGACCAGCACGTTGACCCCGGTCCGGCCGCGGAAGCGGTGCCGGACCAGCGCGAACGCCATCAGGGTGCCGAGCACTGTGGCGACGACTGTGGCGAGGAACCCGATCTGCACACTGCGGACCACCGCGTCGCACATGTCCGAGGTGGCACACGGCCGACGCCAGTTGTCCAGTGTGAACTCGTTGAAGTCGTACGACAGCCGGTTCGACGGGCGGTTGAACGACAGCGCCGCCACCACCAGGTTCGGCAACGCCAGGTACCCGAGCACCAGCAGCGCCACGATCAGCACCCAGCGGTCAGCCAGCCAGCGCGCGATCCTCACCACACCTCCTCCCGGCCGGCTCTGCGGAGATATCCGACGACCACCGCGAGGATCGCCGCCATCAGCAGGACCGACAGCGCGGCGCCCTGCGGATAGTCCAGCCGGACCAGGAAGGCCGAGTCGACGACGTTGCCGATCATGTACTCGTTCGGGGTGCCGAGCAGCTCCGCGTTGATGTAGTCGCCGCTGGCCGGAATGAAGAACAACAGCGTGCCGGCGACCAGACCGGGCATGGACAGCGGCAGGGTCACCCGACGGAACGCCCGCACCGGGCTCGCGTACAGGTCGCTGGCCACCTCCAACAGCCGGGGATCCAGCCGCTCCAGGCTCGCGTACAGCGGCAGCACCAGGAACGGAAGGAAGGTGTACGTCAGGCCGAGCACCACCGCGAACGGGGTCGCCAGCAGCCGCCCGTCCGGCGCGAGCAGGTGCGCGTCACGCAGCAGGCCGACGAGCGCCCCGTTGTCCGACAGGACCGTCTTCCAGGCCAGCGTGCGCACCAGGAAACTGGTGAACATCGGTGCGACAACGCACACCAGCAGCAGGTTCCTCCACCGGCCGGCCTTCACGGCGATCGTGTACGCCAGCGGGTAGCCCAGCAGCAACGCCAGCACCAGGGCCAACCCGGCGTAACCGAACGAGCGGAGGAACTGCGGCCAGTACGCCTGCACCACGTCCGGGTAGTTGCCGAACGCCCAGGTCATCGCGTACCCGGTGGTGAGCGAACCGCTGGGGTCGTAGAGGCTGGCCGCCGCGAGCTGCACCAACGGCACACCGAAGAACACCAGCAGCCAGGCCACGCCGGGCAGCAACAGGAGGTACGGCAGGAGTCGCCGCCGCGTCAGCCGGGTCACGACGACGCGGGCAGCAGGAACGCGTGCCGTGGATCCCAATGGGCCACGGCCGCCCCGCCGACCGCCACCGGGGTCGACGTTCCACTGTTGGCGGCGAACACCGACAGCTCGATGCCCCCGCCGGTACGCAGCAGGTACTGCGTGCTGACCCCCACGTAGGAGGCGTCGGTGACCACCCCGGCGACGTGCTGATGACCCACGGGCACCTGGGCGGCGGAGCCGACCAGTTGCAGTTTCTCCGGGCGTACCCCCAGGTGGACCGGCCCGCGTTCGGCCCGTGAGCGGCCGACGGGCACCGAGTAGCGCGCGCCGTGCGCCGTCACCGCGACGTCGCCGCCGCTGACGCCGGTGGCCTCGCCGGCGAGCAGGTTGGACTGGCCAAGGAAGTTCGCGACGAACGCGGTGGCGGGGAACTCGTAGATGTCGGCGGGCGCGCCGAGCTGCTCGATCCGGCCGGCATTCATCACCGCGACCGTGTCCGCCATGGTCATGGCCTCCTCCTGGTCGTGGGTGACGTGCACGAAGGTGATGCCGACCTCGGTCTGGATGCGCTTCAGCTCGATCTGCATCTGCCGGCGCAGCTTCAGGTCGAGAGCCCCCAGCGGCTCGTCCAGGAGCAGCACCTGCGGTCGGTTGACCAGCGCCCGGATCAGCGCGACGCGTTGCTGCTGGCCGCCGGAGAGTTCGGCGGGTCGCCGGCTGCCGTAACCGTCGAGCTGCACCAGCGACAGCATCCGGTTGACCTCGTCGGCCACCGGGCGGATGCCGCGCCGCCGCAGCCCGAAGGCCACGTTCTCGAAGACGTCGAGGTGCGGGAAGAGCGCGTAGCTCTGGAAGACGGTGTTGACCGGTCGCTGGTACGGCCGCAGCCGGCCGATGTCCCGGTCGCCGAGCAGCACGTGGCCGCTGGTCGGCTCCTCCAACCCGGCGATCATCCGCAGGGTGGTGGTCTTGCCGCAGCCGGAGGCACCGAGCAGCGCGAAGAAGGAGCCCTGGGGAATCGTCAGGTCGAGGGCGTCGACAGCGGTACGGGTGCCGAACCGCTTGGTCAGGTCGGCCAGGCGCAGGTCGCCGGCCGGTGTCTCGCGCGCCATCCGCGTCACGCCCCGATGACCTGCTGGAACTTGCCCTCGTACTCCTTCTCCTGCTTCTCGTCCAGGGTCATGAACACAGTGGACCTCGACAGCAGCGCCTCGTCGGGGAAGATCAGCGGGTTCGCTGCCAACTCCGGGTCGATCTTCTCCATCTCCGCCTGGGCGCCCCGGACCGGGCAGATGTAGTTGACGTACGCGGCGAGCCTCGCGGCGACCGCCGGCTCGTAGTAGTAGTTGACGAGCTGCTCGGCGTTGGCCTTGTGGGTGGCCTTGTTGGGCACCAACATGTCGTCGCTGTAGAGCATCGCGCCGGAGTCGGGCGCGACGAACCTGACCTTCTCGTCCGCGCCGGCGAGCTGGATGACGTCGCCGGACCAGCCGATGCACGCGGCGATGTCACCCTTGGCCAGGTCCGGGGCGTAGTCGTTGCCGGTGAACCGGCGGATCTGCCCGGAGTCGACGGCCTTCCTCAGCTTGTTCAGCGCGTCGTCGAACTGGGCGGGCGTGAAGTTCGCCGGGTCGTGCCCGTTCGAGGCGAGCAGCAGGCCCATGGTGTCGCGCATCTCGCTGAGCGCGGTCACCCGGCCCTTGAGGTCGGGGCGGGTGAGCAGCTCGTCGACCGTCCGCAGCTCCTTCGTGACGTTGCCGTTGTACGCCAACCCGGCGAGGCCGGACTGCCACGGGATGGAGAGCCGGTTCTCGGTGTCGAAGGAGCGGTCGAGCAGCGACGGGAGCAGGTTGGCCCGCACGTTCGGGATCTTCGCCGGGTCGAGCTTCTGCACCCAGCCGAGCCGGCTCATCCGGGCCGCCATCCAGTCGCTCAGCACGATGATGTCCCGGTCGATGCTCTGGCAGGCGGCGAGCTGGTTCCGTACCTTGCCGAAGAACTCGTTGTTGTCGTTGATGTCCTCGGTGTAGGTGACAGCGATGCCGGTCTTCGCGACGAACTCGTCCAGGCTGGGCCGCTTGGACTCGTCGGTCTCGTCCACGTCCAGGTACTGCGGCCAGTTGGAGAAGGCGAGCTTCTTCTCGGTGCCGGACAGGTCCTCGCTGACGCAGCCGGCCTCGGTCTGCTGGGCGCCCTTGGTGCCGCAGCCGGCGAGGCTGCCGCCCGTGGTGAGCAGGGCAACCGTGCTTAGAGTGCCGGTGAGTAGTCCACGCCGGGAGAGGGGCCGGAGGGGCGCGCGCATCAGTCTTCCTCAGGGTCGGTGCCGTGGACGCCTGACACGATGACAAACCCGCAGCGCCAGAAGAGCATCGGGGCCAGCGCGTCACCGCCCGTGCAGCCGTCCATCACGCTCAGCGTGGTCCACGCGACGTCGGAAGGCTTGATCCACTCGCCTTTCGGGAAACCGGGCCATCCTCGCGCCGTGACACCGCGCTTTCCGTGAACCCGAATGGATCGGCCCGGGGTCCGGTCAGCGGTCGGGCCGGCGCACACCGTCGACGAAGGACGCCCAGGCGGCCGGCGCGAAGGCCAGGATGCCACCGTCACGGTCCTTGCTGTCGCGCACCAGCACCCGGCCGGGCAGGTTGTCGGCCACCTCGACGCAGTCGCCGCCGTTGTTGCTGCTGCGGGTCGCGGTGTGCCAGCGGGCGTCGGTCATGTCCATGTCGTCGCCACTTCCCTGATCAGCTCGATCGACCGGCGTTGGGGTAGCGCCTCACCGGTGACGCTCTCCCACCTGCGTCCCAGGTTAACGACGTCGACGGGATCGGTCACGATCTGACCGCGGAGCTGGTTGTCGAGATACGCCAATTCCGTCCCGTCGGGCAGGCGGCCCAGCACGAAGGGGCCGGCCAGGCCGGTGTGCCACGGGCTGTCGGCCGGGATGACCCGGACCTGCACGTGCTCCCACTCGGCTGCCGCCGCCAGGTGAGCCAACTGCCCGGACATCACGGCGCGGTCGCCGACCAGGCGACGCAGCACCACCTCGTCGATCACCGCAACGAGCTGCGGTGGGGCATCGCGGCCGAGGACCGCCTGCCGTTCGAGGCGACTCGCGACGATGAGATCCACCTCGGACGGCGGGACCAGCCCACCGGTGCCCAGCACCGCGCGGGCGTACCCCTCGGTTTGCAGTAGACCCGGCACCAGCAACGGCTGATAGGACCGGATCGAGATGGCATCCTGCTCAAGCTCGGCCCACGGTCGGAACCACGGCAGGTCACGGCGACGGAACGGCTCCGGCCACAGGTCGGCCGCGTCCCGGCACAGGATCCTGGCCACCGCGACCCGGGTACGCGGATGCGGGATGTGCCCCACGGCAAGCCACCGCGCGGTCGTCTTGGGATGGACGCGAACCTTCTCCGCCAGCGATTCGACAGTCTCCCCCGCCTCGGCCATCGCCACCCGCAACGCCTCGTTCGCCACCGGAGCCTCCCGCCCGCCAGGCGCACACCGCGACTTGGATCGATGCACGCTGCGGCGGATGGTAACCACGCTGCGTGGCGATGTCTGTGGTCTACCGGCGTGTGGCGGTCAGACATGTCGGCGCACTCCCAGAACGCCCCCGGAACGCCCCCAAGCTGCCCAGCGCCCCAAACGCTGACGGCCTCCCCCACCACCTCGTCGATCATGAAGTTATCGCCACGACACGCCGCAGCGAGCGTCAATAACTTCATGATCAACGCAGGAGGCCGGGAGGCCGGGAGGGGGCGCGCGCCGGCGGGGCCTAATGGTTGGGGGGGATGACGCGGAGGTGGCCTCGACGGCCGGTGGAGTGGGACTGGTCGGCGTGCGACCGGTCGTGGGGCTCCTCCGGAGGACGGGGGGCCGGGCGGGCGGCTTCGCGGACCGCCTCGGCGAGCGCGACCAGGTCGTCGGTGGTGGGCGGCGGCGGCTCGAACTCACCCTCGTGCCGGACCACGTCCCAGCCCCGCGGCGCGGTCAGGCTGCGGGCGTGCGGCTCACACAGGTCGTACGTGTGCGGCTCGGCGAACGCCGCCAGCGGCCCCACCACCGCTGTCGACTCGTTGTAGACATAGGTCAATGTGGCGACCGCTTGCCGGGGGCAGCCGTTACGGGAGCAGCGCCGTGGTGACCTCACGGCGGCAGGGTATCTCCATTACCGGGTCCGGCGCATCGCTTCGCGTTGCGACACGCCCGTCATGGTGATCACAGTTGACCGTTCCGGGCGCGCCGCGCCACGGGAGCGGCGCTGCCGCTGGCCAGCCCAGCGTGGGCGCTACCCTTTGCCTCATGACGAGTCCGGAACACCGCCGCCCCGGCTCCGGCCGGCGTGCGCACCGTGATCGGCACGGGCGCGGCCTGCGCGGGCGGTTGGTGCCGGCCACGGTTCCGCTGGCGCGGACCAAGGCCGAGGTCTTCGACGACCTGGTCCTGGACACGGTGGAGACGCTGGAACGTCGGTTCGCCAAGGAGTTGGCCGGGGTCGAGTTCGCGGTCGAGGACGTCCCACCGGACCTCAACGTCTACGACTCCGACGTGCTGGAGGACGGCGAGGTCCCGCTGGCCCGACTGTTGCCCGGCCGCCCGGGCCGACAGGAGGTGCCGCCGAGGATCGTGCTGTACCGGCGGCCCCTGGAGTTCCGGGCGATGGACCGTGAGGACCTTGCCGATCTCGTCCATGACGTGATCATCGAGCAGGTGGCGAACCTCCTCGGGGTCGACCCCGAGGAGCTGGCCTGAGCAGTCCGGCCGCGCTGGCCTGAGCAGTCCGGCCGTGCGCCGCGCTGAGCGACCCCCCGCGGGCCGGACTCCGCTCCGGTGGAGCTGCCGTCTGGGTGTGACGTCGGGCGGCCCCCACCGCCCCGACCTCGCACCGCTCAGGCGGCCCGCCGCTTCAACTTGCGCCGCTCCCGCTCGGAGAGCCCACCCCAGATGCCGAACCGCTCATCGTGCCCCAGGGCGTATTCGAGGCATTCGGTCTTGACCTCGCAGCGCCCACAGATCCTCTTCGCCTCCCGGGTCGAACCGCCCTTCTCGGGAAAGAACGCCTCGGGGTCGGTCTGCGAGCACAGCGCTCGCTCCTGCCACTCCGGCGCGTTTCCGAGCAGGTCGGCCACCTCAAGCTGGCCGTCCATCAAATGCCTCCTTGTCGCGCACCGGCGTCATCGCCGCTGCAACCCCCCACGCGAAAGGCGTGCTTGTCCGTCCGGTCCCTTTTTGTTGCGTTCCGTGCGAACAACCCCATTCAAATTACACGCGTGTAATGCGTGCGCCGTCAAGCCAAACTTGATAATGGAGTCGCCCTCCCGACACCCCCGGACGGCCACCCAGGCCGTCCAGCCTCGCAACCTGCCCTATCGATTCAGACCCCGGCCGAGTAACGCCCTCTCCGGCGAGTTGCCCGACTTTTCTGCCGTGGCGCTCCCCTGACGGATCGCCGCCCGGATGGCACCAGACACCTCCACCATCAAGCTGATCTTGGTGGGGGACAGGTTAACGCGGCGCGGCACGGACCGCCCGTCGATCGATGGACAGCACGTGCGCCCCGTCCACAGTGTGGACGGGGCGCGACCGGAGAACCGATGCGGAGAGGTCAGCCGGCGACCCTGAAACCGCTGCTGGGCCACACGAACTCGGCTATACGTCCACCATGGACGGAAACCTCCCCGACGGAGGTACCCTCGTCCCACCAGACGGTATAGATTCCGGCCGGCAGATCGGGATAGACCGCACCGTGGAACGTAGACGATCAGGGCACCGGTGTCGCCGCCCAGATCGAGGACGACACTCCCGGTCTCCGACGGCCCGTACGCGTGATCGTGCGGCGCTCAACCCCGGGGTGGCTGCCGCGGCAGCCGCATCGGTGCCGGCGGCGGTCCTCGCCGCGACCGCCGCCGGCACCGCGTGGTACGGCCGGAGGCGGGGAAAGGTTCGACGTCAGGACCGGGCGTGACCGTACGCAGTCGTACGCTTGCGCGGCGGACGCCCGGCCGCCGTCGCGATGGCCCGCAACTGCTCCTCGGTACGCGCCGAACCGTTGCCGGAACCGGCCATCCGGGAGATGGTCTCCTCCATCAGCGTGCCGCCCAGGTCGTTGCAGCCGCCCTGGAGCATCGCCACAGTGCCCTCGTCACCCAGCTTCACCCAGGAGCACTGGATGTTGTCGATCCGGCCGTGCAACAGCAACCGGGACATCGCGTGCACCACCCGGTTCTCCCGCCAGGTGGGCCCGGGTCGGGCGATCCCGGCCAGGTAGATCGGGGCGTTGGTGTGCACGAACGGCAGCGCCACGAACTCGGTGAACCCGCCGGTGCGGTCCTGCACACCGGCCAGCACCCGGAAGTGCGCCAGCCACTGCCCGGGATGGTCGACGTGGCCGTACATCATCGTGGAGCTGGACCGGATGCCCAGCTCGTGTGCCGTGCTGACCACGTCGACCCAGGCGGCGGCCGGGAGCTTGCCCTTGGTCAGCACCCACCGCACGTCGTCGTCGAGGATCTCCGCGGCGGTGCCCGGGATGGTGTCCAGCCCGGCCTCGCGCAGCTGGGTCAACCACTCGCGGACCGGCACGCCGGCCTTCGCGGCGGCGGTGACGATCTCCATGGGTGAGAACGCGTGCACGTGCATCTCGGGCACCCGGGCCTTGATCGCGCGCACGATGTCGGCGTACCCGGTGACCGGCATCTTCGGGTCGATGCCGCCCTGGAGGCAGACCTCGCTGGCACCGGCCGCCCAGGCCTCCTCTGCCCGGTCGGCGACCTGGTCGACGGAGAGCCGGTACGCGTCGGCGTCGCGTTCACGCTGGGCGAAAGCACAGAACCGGCAGCCCACGTAGCAGACGTTGCTGAAGTTGATGTTGCGGTTGACCACGTAGGTGACGTCGTCGCCGACCGCGTCCCGGCGAACGTCGTCGGCGAGCCGGCACACCTCGTCGAGCGCCGGCCCGTCCGCGCCGAACAGCGCCAGCGCGGCGTCCGCGTGCCGGGGATCGAGCAGCGCCGCCGGGTCGTCGGCGGCGAGCCTGAGCCCGGCCGCCAGGTCGCGGTCCGCGCCACTCCCGGCCGACATCGGGGGTACGCCCGCACGCCGCGCGGTCGCCTCCGGGGTGACCTTGCCGGCGACCTCGGACCAGTCGCCGTAGACGCTGTCGAAGTCGCCGCGCCGGTCGTCGGTGCGGCCGGTGGTGTCGATGGTGGCGTGCAGGTCGACCCGCCCGCCGAACACCTCCTCCGGCTCCTGCCAGGGGCGGCCCTGCGGCATCGCCGACTCGACCGCCATGCCCGTCGCCGGATCGGCGAGGGCACTGACGTGCGGCAGCAGCCGTGGGTCGAGCCACGGGTCGCCCGCGCGCACGTACTCCGGGTAGATGGTCAACCGCTCCCGCAGGGTGAACCCGGCCCGCTCGGAGTGCCGGGCCAACTCCTCGATCTGCGGCCAGGGTCGTTCCGGGTTGACGTGGTCCGGGGTGAGCGGGGAGACGCCGCCCCAGTCGTCGATGCCGGCCCGCAGCAGCAGGTCGTACTCGCCGGCGATGAGGTTCGGCGGGGCCTGGATCCGGGCCTTCGGGCCGAGCAGCAGCCGGGCCACCGCCACCGTGGCGGCGAGGTCGTGCAGCTCTGCGTCGGGCATGCCGCGCATCGCCGTGTCCGGCTTGGCACGGAAGTTCTGCACGATCACTTCCTGAAGGTGCCCGTACTCCCGATGGGCGCGACGGATCGCGAAGAGCGCGTCCACCCGCTCCGCCGGGGTCTCCCCGATGCCGATCAGGATGCCCGTGGTGAACGGCACCCCGACCCGGCCCGCGTCCTCCAGCACCCGCAGCCGGACCGCCGGCTCCTTGTCCGGTGAGCCGAAGTGCGGACCTCCCGGCTCGGACCAGAGCCGCGTAGCCGTTGTCTCCAGCATCATGCCCATGCTCGGCGCGACCGGCTTGAGCCGCTGCAACTCCGACCAGGACAGCACCCCCGGATTGAGGTGCGGCAGCAACCCGGTCTCCTCCAGCACCGCCACCGCGCAGGCGCGCAGGTAGTCCAGGGTGGAGTCGTAGCCGCGCTCGTCCAACCAGCTCCGGGCCGCCGGCCACCGCTCCTCCGGCCGGTCGCCCAGGGTGAACAGGGCCTCCTTGCAACCCTGCGCGGCGCCCTCCCGGGCGATCGCGAGGACCTCGTCCCGGTCCAGGAACGGCGCGGGTAGCCGATGCGGCACGGTCGCGAACGTGCAGTAGTGGCAGCGGTCCCGGCAGAGCCGGGTCAGCGGGATGAAGACCTTCTTGGAGTACGTGACGACGCCCGGTCGCCCGGCGTCACGCAGCCCGGCATCGCGGACCCCGCCGGCCAGCCGGAACAACTCGTCGAGCGCGTCACCACGGGCGGACAGCAGCGCGGTCGCCTCGTCGACATCCAGCGCCCGCCCGGTCGCGGCCCGGCCCAGGGCCCGCCGCACGCTCGCGTCGCTCGGGCCGGAGTGGTTGCTCGGGCCGGAGTCGCCGCTCGGGCCGGAGCGGTCGCTCAGCCCGGAGTCGCCGCTCGCGCCAGGGTGGATGCGATCAACCATCCGCTCAGCCTATGCGCAGCGCGAGCCCGCTCGACCGACCAGTGCCCGCACCGTGAGAAACGGCCCACCTCGCCTCCCCGCCTGGCTCGGCACCAGCGCGGTGACAGTGTCCAGTCATCCGCTGCGCCAGCACGTCAGCGATCCACCGTTGTGGTGTCAGTGCCCGCTGATCCCGCCGCGCCGGGCGCTGGCGATCCGCCAACGTGGTGATCAGGTCATGAAAAGTAGGTGTCAGAGCGTCCGGGGAGCTACTTTTCATCACCTGATCATGGAGTCAGACTCAGCGGGGCTGTTCGGGGTGCTCTCCGGGCTTGATGCGCTGGGTGCGGTCGTCGTCGGAGTCGGTGGGACGGGTGATCGCCTGCGTCGGGTCTGCGGGGGCCGAGTCGGCGGGGTGCGCGATGGCCTGCGTCCTGTCGGCGGCGGCCGAGTCGGCGGGCTGACGCGGAATGGCCTGCGTGGGATCTGCCGACGGCGGCTGCCCGAACGGCGGCGCGGCCGGGGACGGCGCCGGGTTGACCGGCGGCGCGGACTGCGGGAACGGCGGTGCCGACTGCGGGCGCGGCGGCGCGGACTGCGGTGCCTGGAACGGCGGAGAGGGCTGACCGAACTGGCCCGGGTGCTGCGCCGGAGGGTATCCGCCCGGCTGCCCGGGAGCGGGCCATCCACCCTGCGGCTGTCCACCGGGCTGCCCCGGTGCCGGCCAACCACCCTGCTGCTGCGGCCAACCGGAATGCGGCTGACCGGGCTGCGGCTGACCGTAGACACCCGGCTGCGGCTTGGGCCGCGGCACGTAGTAGTGGGCACGCCACACCGTGTAGACCACCCAGGCGGCGACCGCGAAGATCACCATCCAGGCGAACCGAGTCAGCACGCCGAGGAGCGCGTCGAGGATCTCTGCCTGAGCCAGGCGGCCGACCGTCCAGATCAGCATGGTCAGCGTGCCGAACAGCGCGCTGACCGCGTACTCGACGAGGGCCACCTGCGTGATCAGCTTCGCCTTCGGCAGCACCGGCGAGATGTGCGTGGCCAGCAGCACGGCCAGCAGCGGGAGCGCCACCGCCTCCACCCCGATGAACGAGTAGAAGGCGCTGCCCGCCCGGTCGGTGAAGGAGCTGTAGTCGTTCGGGGCGATCAACCGCAGCAGGCCCACGAAGAGGAACACGGCGTTGGCGCCGAGTAGCGCGAGCGCGGCGAGCTCGCGTAGCGGCTTGGTCAGCTGACGGGCCTGTGTCGCGTCGGTCGGCGCGGGCTCGGCGGGGCTGGTCACGAGCTCCCCCTCGGGGCATGGACGGACAGTGCGCACGTGAGCCTAGTCTCGTCGGTCACCGACCGATCGTAGGCGTCACGTGCGCGAGGATGGTCGACATGCGCATCGTGGTTCTGGCCGGCGGCATCGGTGGCGCCCGGTTCCTGCTCGGCGTCCGGGCGTACGCCCGCGAGGTCGGCGCGGAGGTGACCGCCGTGGTCAACGTCGGCGACGACCTGTGGCTGCACGGGTTGAAGATCTGCCCCGACCTGGACAGCGTCATGTACACGCTGGGCGGCGGCGCCGACCCGGAGCGAGGCTGGGGTCGGGTCGGCGAAAGCTGGACGGTCAAGGACGAGCTGGCCGCGTACGGGGCGCAGCCGACCTGGTTCGGTCTCGGCGACAAGGACATCGCCACGCACCTGGTGCGTTCCACCATGCTCAACGGCGGTTATCCGTTGAGCGCCGTCACCGAGGCGCTGTCCACCCGCTGGGAGCCGGGGGTACGCCTGTTGCCGGCCACCGACGACCGGCTCGAGACCCACGCCGTCGTCGAGGACGAGCAGGGGCAACGGGCGATCCACTTCCAGGAGTGGTGGGTGCGGTACCGGGCCGACATCCCCACCCGCCGTTTCGTGTTCGTCGGCGCGGAGACGGCGAGTCCGGCACCCGGGGTGCTGGAGGCGATCGGCTCAGCCGACCTGGTGCTTGTCGCGCCGAGCAACCCCGTGGTGAGTGTGGCACCGGTGCTGGCCGTACCGGGGCTACGCGAGGCGGTCGTGGACGGCCCGGCGCCGGTGGTGGGTGTCTCGCCGATCATCGGTGGCGCTCCGGTGCGCGGGATGGCTGACCGTTGCCTCGACGTGCTCGGCGTCGAGTGCAGCGCCGCCGGGGTGGGCCGCCTGTACGGAGGCCGGACGAATGGTGGCCTGCTGGACGGGTGGCTGGTGGCCGAGGAGGACGCCGGCACTGTGGTGCCCGAGATGACGGTCCGCGCGGTGCCGCTGCGGATGACCGACGAGGCGGCGACGGCGGCGATGGTCCGCGCCGCGATGGAGTTGACGTGAGGCTGGAGATCCTGCCGGTGCTCGGCATCGGCCACGTGACCGAGGGTGACGACCTGCCGGCGATGATCGCGACGGCGGCACCGTGGCTACGTAACGGTGACGTGCTGGTGGTGACCAGCAAGATCGTCTCCAAGGCGGAGGGGCGGTTGGTCGACGTCCCGGCGGACGGGCCGGAGCGGCTGGCGGCCCGGGACGACGTCCTGGCCGGTGAGACCGCCCGGGTGGTCGCCAGTCGAGGGCCGACCCGGATCGTGCAGACCCATCACGGCTTCGTGATGGCCTCGGCGGGCATCGACGCGTCGAACGTGGACAAGACCCAACTGGTGCTGCTGCCGGTCGACCCGGACGCCTCGGCACGGGCTCTGCGCGGGGCGCTGCGGGAGCGTTACGACCTGGACGTCGCGGTGATCATCAGCGACACGATGGGGCGACCGTGGCGCAACGGGCTCACCGACGTGGCGCTCGGTGTGGCCGGGATGCCGGCCATCCGTGACCACCGGGGCGAGGTGGACCCGTACGGCAACGAGCTGCAGCTGACCCAGATGGCGGTGGTGGACGAACTGGCGGGCGCCGGCGAGCTGATCAAGGGAAAGTGCGACCAGGTCCCGGTCGCGGTGGTGCGGGGCTACCTCTCAACCACCGACCCGGAGGACGCCGCCGGTGCGCGGGCGCTGGTCCGCGACGCCGCCCAGGACCTGTTCTCGCTCGGTACCGCCGAGGCCCGCGCCGCCGGGCTCGCCGACGCCGCCACCCTGACCGACGCGCTCGGCTCGACGCCGGCGGACCTGAGCGCGGTGCGACGGGCGATCGACTCGATCGCCGACGTGGTCGCCCCCGGCACGGTCTTCACGCTGGTCGACGAGGCGGAGGTACGCGCCGGACTGGTCGCCGAGATGCCGGGCTGGCCGGAGGGCGCGGCCCTGGTGCTGGGCTCGGCCCCGACGCCCGTCGAGCCGATCGGTCTGGTCCGCTTCGGTGCCGACCTGCACCGACTGCGCGTCGCGCTGGCCGCCGAGGGTGTCGGGTCGACCCTGTTGCCGCCACCGCCAGGCAGCCCGGCGAGCGCCGCGCTCGCCCTGTGACAGAGGGCCGGGTCAGCCGGACGGTCGCCCCGCTCGCCCGCTGAGACGGCCGGGTCAGGCGTCCAGCCCCGCTCGCCCGCTGAGACGGCCGGGTCAGGCGTCCAGCATGGCCCGGCCGAGCGGCGTCAACGTGTGCAGCACGCTGTTGCGCTCGCGGTGGCTGACCAGCAGGCCGGCGTTACGCAGCACCGTGGCGTGCTGGCTCGCCGCCGCCGGCGAGATGTTGAGCTGACGGGCCACCTCGCCGGTGGTGCATCCCTCGTCGCTGGCCTGCAACACCGCCGCCCGGGTGCGGCCGAGCAGCGCGGCGAGTGAGTCGCGGGCCACACCGGAAGGAGCCGCCCCGACGCGGTCGGCTGGCGCCAGCCCGCCCAGCCGGTCCACCGGGTAGACCAGTACCGGTGGCAACGCCGGGTCGAGCAACGCGACAGGCGTGCTCGCGCAGAAGAACGACGGCACCAGCAGCAGCCCTCGACCGTCCAGGTGCATCTCCCGGCTGTGCGGGTAGTGACGGACCTCGAGCACCCCGCTCTCCCAGCGCATGGCTGGTCGGAGGCTGTTGAGCAGGCCCTCGACACCGCCGTCGAGCAGGGCGCGGGCTCGGCGAGCCCGGTCCGCCGCCACCGCGGCCTGGATCCGGCTCCAGTACGGGCTGATCGCCAACGACCGGTACTGCTCCATCGACTCGGCGAGGTGGTGCAGCACCGCCACCTCGCCTCGGGCCAGCGCGGCGGCCGAGGAGGGCAGCTGGTTCTCGGCGGCGAGCACGCTCAGGTCCCGGTGCAGCAGCTCGGTGGGGGTCCGGCGGAGCGCGTCCAGCCCGGCCTCGAAACCGTCGACGCTGGCGTACGGGGTGAGGAAGTCGGGGAAGTAGCCACGCGGCGGGTTGAGCGCGAACAGCAACCGGAGTTGCTCGGAGGCGACGTCCTGACGCAGCCCCCGGGACACGGTGCGCCGCCAGTGCGCCGTCAAGGGATCACGGTTGCGGCCCTGGAGCACGTGCAGGCTGAGGACCAGTTCCCAGATGGGGTCCGCAGCCGGTGCCACCCTGGTCCGGAGGATGTCGTCCCCAGAAAAGTGGATCTTCAGCATGGTGCGCTCCCGTGTCGCCGGCAGGGGGATGCCTGGTGACCGTTCGACTCTACCTGGCCGGCACTAATCTCCATCTTTAAGCCTGAGCTGAAAAACCTCGACGCCCTCCGGGCCGGTTGGGCATGCTTCCAGTGCTCGAACACGGTGCCGGCGCGTCCTTGACGCTCCCGGCGCCAGGGCACCGGGACCGGGGAGGCCCCGGTGATCGGGCGGCACCACGAGGGTCTGCGGCCCCTTGCTCCGCAGAGGTGCCGCCCGGTCACCCAACGCTCGCACTCGCCCGGCCACCCGAATTCGACGAGTCGCAGGCTCACCGAGCCAGCGTACGGAGCACACGCTCGTACAGTGTCGGGGTGCCCGACACCGCGATCACCGAACCGACCGACCCCGCGACGTACGCGACGCTGCACGCCGACACCACCGCGCTGCTCGACGGCTGGCAGCCCACCCGCCCGGGCGCGGCCCTTGCCCGGGACCGGACCCTGCGCCTGCTCGACGCCGGCCCGGTCGCGATGAGCAGGCAGCACCGCCCCGGGCACATCACGGCCAGCGCGCTGGTCCTCGACGCCACCGGCTCGCGCGTGCTGCTCTGCCTGCACACCAAGCTCGCACGGTGGGTGCAACTCGGCGGGCACTGCGAGCCGGTCGACCAGACCCTGATGGCCGCCGCGCTCCGCGAGGCCACCGAGGAGTCCGGGATCGCCGGTCTGCGCATCGACCCGGTGCCGATCGACGTGGACGTGCACCCGGTGCAGTGCCAGGGCGGTTCCCTGCACCACGACGTCCGGTTCGCCGTGCTCGCCCCGCCGGCTGCGGTGGAGCAGGTCAGCGACGAGGCCGAGGAGTTGGGCTGGTTCCCGACGAACCACCTGCCCGAGCCGCTGGCCGGCGGGACCGTGCAACTGGTCGCGCCGGCCCTCGCAGCCCTCAGACGTAGCCCTCTTCGCCTCGCTCCTTGAGCTCGTCGACCAGGGCCTTGACGTCCTGCGCCCGATCGCGCGGGCAGACCAGCACCGCGTCCGGGGTGTCCACCACGATCAGGTCGCGCAACCCGAGGACCGCCACCAGCCGCCCCGACTGCGGCACGACCACCAGGTTGGCGCTGTCCCGCAGCAGCACACCCGGCTTCGCGTCGGTGCCGAGCACCACGTTGCCCGCGTCGTCGCTCGGGAGCACGTCACCCAGGGTGTGGAAGTCACCGACGTCGTTCCAGCCGAAGTCGCCCGGCACCGTCGCGACCCGACCCGCGGTGGCCGCGCCCTCCATCACCGCGTAGTCCACCGAGATCTTCGGCAGGGTCGGCCAGATCGCGCCGAGGACCTCGTCCTGCTCAGGGGTGCCCCAGGCGGCGGCGATCGCGACGACGCCCGCGTGCAACGCCGGCTGCTGACGGGCCAGTTCGGCGAGGAAGACGTCCACCCGCCACACGAACATGCTCGCGTTCCACAGGTGCCGGCCCGAACGGACGTACGCCTCGGCGACCTCGGCGCCCGGCTTCTCCTTGAACTCGGCCACCTGTCGCCACGGCGAACCCTCGGTCTCCTCGCCGGTCTCCAGGTAGCCGTAGCCGGTCTCCGGGCGGGTCGGGGTGATCCCGACGGTCATCAGCATGCCCTGTTCGGCCCCGCGGACCGCCTCCTGGACCGTGCAGACCCAGCTGTCCGGGTCGCGGATCAGGTGGTCGGCCGCGAAGCTGCCCATCACCGCGTTCGGGTCGCGCACCGCGATCACCGCCGCCGCCAACGCGATCGCCGCGCAGGAATCCCGGGGGGAGGGCTCGACCAGGATGTTCTCCTCGGGCAGACCGGTCAGCTGCCGAGCCACCGCCGCGACGTGCGCGGCACCGGTGACCACAAGGGTCCGATCCGGTGTGGTCAGCGGCGCGAGCCGTTCCACTGTCGCCTGGAGCAGCGAGGCGCTGGTGCCGGTGAGCGGGTGGAGGAACTTGGGGTGGCCGGCGCGGGACAACGGCCACAACCGTGTGCCGCTGCCACCTGCTGGGATGACCGCATAGAGCATCCGCACATCATGCCCGACGAGCCGGCCGGGAGTGGCACGGGTCACCACCCGGCGCCGGAGGGTCAGGAACGGGCCCGACTCCAGGCGGCGATGTGCACCTCGGCGCTGGACTCCCAGGTGAACTCCTTCGCCCGGTCGAAGCCCGCCTTCGCCAGTGACAACCGTCGTTGCTCGTCGTCCAGAAGGGCGGCCAGGTCGCTGGCGATCTGCTCCGGGTCCTCGGAGGTGTACGCGACCGCGTCGCCACCCACCTCGGGCAGGGACAGCCGGGGAGTGGTCAGCACCGGGGCGGCGCACGCCATCGCCTCCAGGATCGGCAGACCGAAACCCTCACCGTAGGACGGGTAGGCGGCGACCAGGGCGCCACCGAGGAAGCCCGGCAGGTCGGCGTAGCGCAGGTAGCCGGGGCGCAGCAGGCGCAGGTGCGACGGGACCTCGGCCACGGCGCGGTCGATGTCGTCGTCGTGCCCCTGCCCACCGGCGATCACCAGGGCCGGCGGGTCGGACCGGTCGGCCACCGCCCGCGCCCAACCACGGATCAGGTTGGGTACGTTCTTGCGCGGCTCCTTGGCACCGAGGAACGCGACGTAGCTGCTGTTGCCGAGCCCCAGCCGGGCCCGGACGCGGGCTTTCTCCTCGTCGGTGGGAGCGTGGAAGGCAGCCTGGTCGACACCGTGGTAGGCCACGTCGATCCGGGTCGGGTCGGCGTCGAGCAATCGGATCAACTCGTCCCGGGTGGCCTTGCTGGGCACGATCACCCGGTCGGCGCGGCGCAGCGAGGTCTTGATGGCGCTGCGGAAGAACGTGCGGCGGGACTTGTCGTAATGCTCCGGCTCGGTGAAGAACGTCGCGTCGTGCACGGTCACCGTGACCGGGCAGCCGGCCCGCAGCGGGCAGGTGTAGAACGGCGAGTGCAGCACCTGCGCACCGACCTGCTGGGCGAGCAACGGCAGGCCGGTCTGCTCCCAGGCGAGCCGGGCCGGGCGGTGGGCCACGGCGGCCGGGGCAGGGATGATCTCCGCGCCGGGCAGCATCCGGGTGTAACGCTCCAGGTCGGTGCGGAGGCTGACCACCGCCAGCTCCACCCCCGACCCGCACACCTTGCCGAGGGCACCGAGCAGACCGTCGACGTAGCGACCGACACCACCACGGTCGGCGGGGACACTCGTGGCGTCGATGAGCACGCGGGGCGGGCGACCGGCGGTCACGGGGCGACTCCTTGCACTGGCGGGTCTGTGGGGAAAAACACTCCGGGGGCCAAGCCTACGCCGGAGCGCGGGGGCGGCGCTGACTGCGACCCGACGGTACGCCGACTTGTCATCGCCATCGAGTACGGCCGGCAGGGGCGTATCGTTCGCGCCGATGGCCGACAATATTGCCCGGGTCTTCGCCGATGCGATCGCGACCAACCCGACCAGACCGTTGCTCACCTGGTACGACGACGCCAGCGGTGACCGCACCGAACTTTCCGGCGCCACCCTGGCGAACTGGGTGGCGAAGACCGCCAATCTTCTCGTCGACGAGGTCGGCCTCGCCCCGGGCACCCCGGCCGGCGTGTTGCTGCCGCCGCACTGGCAGGCCGCGGCGGTGCTGCTGGGTTGCTGGTCGGCCAAGTTGAACGTCGTCGACACACCGGGCGACGTGGACGTGCTCTTCGCCGCCGTCGACCAGCTCGACGAGGCGGAGTCCTGGGCGGCCGACGAACGGTACGCCCTCGGGTTGGCCCCGCTCGCCGCTCCACTACGGCAGGTGCCGCCCGGGTTCGCCGACTACGTCGTGGAGGTACGCCGACACGGCGACCACTACACGCCACAGCCCGGTCCGGGCCCCGCCGACGAGCGCCTGCTGACCCGGGCCGAGGCCCGTGCCGACGAGCTGGGCATCGAGCCTGGGGCACGCGTCCTGGTCGACGCCACCCGCTATCCCGACCCGGTCGACTGGCTCCTGGCCCCGCTGACCCGGGCCGCCACAGTGGTCCTCTGCGCCAACCCGGACCCAGCCCGCCTCGCCACCCGCGTCACCACGGAAAAGGTCACCCGCCCCCTCCCGTAACAGCTTCCCAGCCCCGCCCAGCCCCGTCCCCGCCCCACCCCAGCCCCGTCCCGCCCCACCCCAGCCCCGTCGATCATGGAGTAGTGGTGGGGAATTCCTGATGCTATGCCCGTTTTGCGGGGCACCACAACTCCATGATCAACCGGGTGGAGGGTCGGCGGGGTGGCGGGCGGGCCGGACGGAGGGCGGTGCGGGACTGGGCTTTAGGCGGAGGTGCGGGACTGGGCCAGGGCGGCGAACGCGGTCAGCGACTCCGGGTTGGCCAACGCGCCCTTGGCCGCGGCCTGGTCGACCGGGGTGCCGGTGAGGATCTTCTTGACCGGCACCTCCAGCTTCTTCGCCGACAGGGTTCGGGGGACCGAACGCACCTGGTGGATCTCGTCGGGCACGTGCCGGGGCGAGAGGGCGGTGCGAAGTTCACGACAGATCGTCGCGCGCATCGGATCGTCCAACTCCAAGCCGTCGGCCAGCACCACGAAGAGCAGCAGCTCACCAGCGCCACCCTCGTCGTCCTCCAGGTGCACGACGACCGAGTCGAGCACCTGGTCCAGCCCTTCGACCACCGAGTAGAACTCGGCGGTGCCCAGCCGCACCCCGCCCCGGTTCAGCGTGGCGTCGGAGCGTCCCGTGATCACGCAGCCGCCCCGCTCGTTGATGGTGATCCAGTCGCCGTGCCGCCAGACGCCCGGATAGACGTCGAAGTACGCCTCGGCGTAGCGGACGCCCCCCGGGTCGTTCCAGAAGCCCACCGGCATGCTCGGCATCGGCTCGGTGATCACCAACTCGCCCAGTGCACCGATGACGGGGGTGCCGTCGGCAGAGCGAGCCTCCACCTTCGCGCCCAGGGCACGGCAGGCGATCTCACCCGCGTACACCGGTAGCAGCGGCACCCCACCGACGAAACCGGTGCACACGTCGGTGCCACCGGAGAGCGACTGGAGCTGCAGGCGGTCGCCGACAGTCTCGTACACCCAGTGGAAGCCCTCGGCGGGCAGCGGCGCACCGGTGGAACCCACACCGCGCAGCGCGGACAGGTCGGCGATCTCCCGGGGGACCAGCCCGGCCTTGCGGCAGGCCAACAGGAAGGGGGCCGAGGTACCGAAATACGTGGTGCCGGTCTCCGCCGCCAGCCGCCACAGCCCGCCCAGGTCAGGGTGGCCGGGATTGCCGTCGAAGAGCACGATGGTCGCGCCCACCGCCGGGCCGGAGACCAGGAAGTTCCACATCATCCAGCCGGTGGTGGTGAACCAGAAGAACCGGTCCGCCGGGCCCAGGTCGTGGTGCAGGGCCAGCATCTTCAGGTGTTCCAGCAGGATGCCACCGTGGCCGTGCACGATCGGCTTGGGCAGCCCGGTGGTGCCTGAGGAGTAGAGCACGTACAGCGGGTGGTCGAACGGCACCGGCGTGAACGTCAACGGCTCGTCGGTCGGCGCGGCCAGCTCGGCCCAGCCCAGCGCACCGTCCTGCGGTGCGGCCCGCGGGTCGAGGTAGCCGATGCTGACGGTGTGCCGCAGCGACGGCAGGGCGGCCCGGATCGAGGCGACCTCGGCGCGGCGGTCCACCGGCTTGTCGCCGTACCGGTAGCCGTCCACGGCGACCAGCACCGTCGGCTCGATCTGCTGCCACCGGTCGGTGACACTTCGGGTGCCGAACTCGGGCGCGCAGGACGAGAAGATGGCGCCCAGGCTGGCGGTGGCCAGCAACAGGACGTACGTCTCCGGGATGTTCGGGGCGTACGCCGCCACCCGGTCACCGGCGGTGACGCCGAGCCGGCGCAGCCCGGCCGACACCCGGCGTACCTGCTCGCGCAGCTCCCCGGCGGTCAGCGTGACCGGCGGTCGGGTCTGCCCGTGCGCGATCACCACCGGGTCGTCCTCGACACGCCCCGGCATCCGCAGCACGTTCTCCGCGTAGTTGAGCGTGGCCCCGGGGAACCAGCGGGCCCCGGGCATCCCCCGTTCGGCAAGGGTGGCGGTCGGCGGGGTGTGCGCGATCACCTCGAAGTGATCCCAGATGGAGCGCCAGAACCCGTCCAGATCGGTGGTGGACCAGCGCCAGAGCGCGTCGTAGTCGGCGAAGTCCAGCCCCCGGTGCTCCCGCAGCCAGCGCAGGTAGCCGCCGATCCGGGACCGCTCGCGTACGTCCGCTGGCGGCGCCCACAGCATGTCACCCACTGGTCCACCCTCCCCCTGGCCCGGCACGACGTTGTGAAATGGGCCGTGGCGCCATCTTGCCCTACCTCGAAGCGCCATTCTGCGCACCGGGTACGCCATCCGACGCGTGCCCGTCCCACACACCACCCCGCCGACCCATGTGGGCGAAGGAAGGGCCCCTTACTAACGCTAGGCGTTAGTAAGGGGCCCTTCCTTCGCCCTCAGCCGGCGCGGTGGGCCTGGATGGCGCGGCGGCGGGCGAGGCGGTGCGCCCGGCGGATCTCCGCCTCCTTGTACCGGCGCTCGTCCTCCGCCGTCTCCGGCAGCACCGGGCGGACCGCCCTCGGCGCGCCGCCGACGTCCACACCGACGAAGACCAGGTACGCGGTGGCCACCCGGACCGCCGCGTCCTCGGCCGAGTCCCACCGTTCGGCGACCACCCGCACACCCACCTCCATCGAGGTCTGGCCGGTCCAGTTCACCTGCGCGTGCGCGTGCACCAGGTCACCGACGCGGACCGCCTCGGAGAAGACGATCTCGTCGATCGCCGCGGTCACCGCCGTTCCGCCGCTGTGCCGGGCCGCGGCGGCACCCGCGACGTCATCGACGAACTTCATCAGGACCCCACCGTGCACGGTGCCGTAGAGGTTCACGTCCACGGCCGTCATGATCTTGCTCAGCGTGACGCGCGAGTACGACGTCGGCTTGCCGATCGGAGCGGCGGAGAGGTGCTCAGTCATGTCGAAAACGGTACGGTGCGCGGATGCGACATCTCTGGAGCTTCCTCGCCGGGCTGGTGGTGGCGCCCATCACCTGGGTGCTGGTCACACTGGGGCAGGACGGGTCGAGCCGGACGGTCGACCGCTGGGTGGAGATCGGCACGTTCAACACCGCCAACCTGATCGAGCCGGCCGTGTACCTCGGTGTCGGCGGCGTCCTGTTGGGCCTGCTCGGCACGCTGCGTTTCTCACCGCTGGGCCCACTGGTGGCTGGGTTGCTGCTGGTCACCCCGTACATCGGGATGTTCGTGGCACCCTTCTCGGTGCGGGATGCGATCCCGCACGGGTGGAAGGTGCTCGGCGATCCGCTGCCGCTGCGGCTGCCGGTGGAGAACGGCACGCTCTTCCTGGTCGGCCTGCTGCTGCTGATGGCGACCTTCAGCATGCAGCGGTGGCGGCAGTGGCCCAGCCCGGCGACCGAGCCGGCCGCGACGCCGGCCCCCGTGCCGGACGGAGGCCCCGGCAAGGACGACGTCACACCGACCGACTGGCCGCCGGCCACACCGGCGGACCGGGACACCGCACCCCTCACGCTGGGTTACCCGGCTGATCCGACGCCGACCGAGCCGCTGCCACGCCGGGTCGGTGGGGAGTCACCCTGGTCCGCCCCACCGCGTGGTCAACCCCGCCCCGAGGACACCACCGAGATCCGCTGAATCGTCGGGCGGGCCGGGTGACCGGCCCGCCCGCTGTCTCGCCGAGCGAGACACCCGCCCTAGTGCAGCGCGACCGCCAGATCCGGGTCGACCGTGCCGAGGCTGGCGCGGGGAACGACGAGGAGCATGACCACCAGCGCGGCGGCCATGCCGCCCGCGATGACGACCGCCATCGGTACGCTCCCGGTGCCGAACAGGCCGGCCAGTGGCGCCGACACCGCGCCGATGCCGAACTGCACCGCGCCGAGCAGCGCCGCGGCGGTGCCCGCGGCCTCGCTGTGCCGGCTCATGGCCAGCGCCGGGGCGTTCGGCAGGGCGAGGCCGGCGGCGGCCAGCACCAGCCACAGTGACGCGAGCAGGGTGCCGAGGCCACCGAAGCCGGTCGCCGCGAACATGATCAGCAGCAGCCCGGCCGCCGTTCCGGCGATCAGGGCGCTGACCAGGATCTGCTGCGGGGTGTAGCGGCGCAGCAGCCGCACGTTGAACTGGGTGGCCCCGATCAGGCCCACCGCGCCGGCCCCGAAGGCGATGCCGAACTGCTGCTCGTCCAGGCCGTACTCCTGCTGGAGCACGAACGACGAACCCGAGACGTACGCGAACAGGGCCGCCATCGCCAGGCCGGCGACCAGCACCAGGCCGACGAATGCCCGGTCGTTGAGCAACCCCCGGTAGTCGCGCAGGGTGGCGCTCACCCCGCCGTGCCGCCGACGCGTCACCGGCAGGGTCTCCCGGAGCCGGAACGCGGCCACGACGATCAGCAGCGCACCCAGCACCGCCAGCGCGGCGAAGACGCCCCGCCAGTCGGTCCAGCTCAGCAGGGCGCTGCCGAGGGTCGGCGCGAGGATCGGCGCCAGCCCCATGACGAGCATCAGCCGCGAGAAGATCCGGGCGAATGAGGCCCCGCTGAACAGGTCGCGGACGACGGCCGTGGCGACCACGGTGGCGGCTGCGACACCGAGCCCCTGCAGGACGCGCAGCGTGCCGAGCACCGCGATGTTGGGCGCGAAGACGCACAGCACCGAGGCCACGATGTGTGCGGCCAACCCGGCCAGCAGCGGAGCCCGCCGTCCGACCACGTCGGACAGCGGACCGATCAGCAACTGACCCAGGGCGAGACCGACCAACGTGCCGGTCAGCGTCAACTGCACAGCGGTCTCGGTGGTCTGCAGACCTGCCGTGATGGCGGGCAGCGCCGGCAGGTACATGTCGATGGTCAACGGGCCGATGGCGATCAACGCGCCCAGCACGAGGACGAGTTGCACCCGCTGACGGTTGGTCATCAGATCGCCGGGCAGGACGCCCTCGGTCGTCGTCGGATCTGCCGTACGGGTGCCGGGTCCGGTCTCTTCCACGGACTGCTTCATCAACTCGATCTCTCTGTGGAAGCGGGTATCTCGTCACACGCGGCGCGGAGCGTCGGCGCACCCGCAGGAACAGCGGGCATGGTGTGGGAGGCGAGGACGTGACGAGCAGGGTTGCGGTGGGGGTGAACGCGTGCGAGGCGGACGACGTTCCCAGTGTGTGGGGAGTCACGCCACGGCGGATCGCCGTCGACGGGTGTCGGGTGTGACGGCGGTCACGGTGCAGCGAGAACCGCAGCAGGGGTACGCGTCGTCTTGCCTTTCGTGAGACGGAGTCTGGACGGGCTCGACGAGGGCGAACTGCTCCGCCGGGTCGCTCGGGGCGACCGGCGCGCGTTCGACGCGCTGTACCGGCGTACCGCCCCCTGGTTGACCGCGCGTCTGCGCCGGCGCTGCGCCGACGAGGACGTGGTGGCCGAGGTGTTGCAGGAGACGTACCTGGCGGTGTGGCGGTCGGCCGGCAGTCAGGCGCAGTCGTCCTCCACCTCCGGCAGCGCCGTTGGCTGGTTGTGGACGATCGCCGCCCACCGGCTGATCGACGCGTTCCGCCACCGGGCTCGACGTGAGCGGATCCCGGCGGTGCAGACCTTCGAGACCGTCGCCCCGGCCGCCGAGGAGGAGGCGCTGGCCGGGGGGATGGACGCCAACCTCGAAAAGGCCCTGCAGGCCCTGGCCCCGGAGCTGCGACAGGTGCTCCGCGCCATGGTCCTCGACGGGTTGACCGCCCGAGAGACGTCACTGCTGCTCGGCATGCCGGAGGGGACCGTGAAGACCCGCGCGAGACGGGCCCGAATCGCACTCCGGGAGGCGCTGTCATGACCACTCATCCCACGCCCGCTCTCATCTCCCACTACGCCTCGGGCGGAGCCGGCGTCGACGACGCGACCATCTGGGCGGTGGAGGCACACCTGGAGACCTGCACCGGCTGCCGGGCGCTGCTGACGGATGCGGTCGACCCCGGCACACGCGAGCTGCTGGACCGGGTGGCCGGCGTGGTCGCCGCCCAGATGGCCACCGGTCCGGGGCCGGTGCGTCGTCGGCGGCTACCCCGTACCGGGGTCGCCGCACGAATCCTGCCCTGGCTCGCCACCGCCGCCGGACTGATGCTGGCCGCGTTCCTCTTCGAGAGGAGCTTCGCCAGCCTGCCGTCGCTGGTGCTGCTGGTCGCGCCGGTCGCGCCGCTGCTGCCGGTGGCCGCCGTCTGGAGCCGGCGAGTCGACCCGGCCTGGGAGCTGGCGGCCACCACACCCCGTACCGGCCTGCCGCTTCTGATACGCCGCACGTTGGGGGCGCTGGTCGCGGTCCTGCCGGTGCTGGCGGTGGCGGGCTGGGGCACCGGGCACTCCCCCGGCCTCTGGTTGCTGCCGGCTCTGGGCTTCACCGCCGGAGCGTTGGCGCTGGGCACCGTGATGGGGATCGACCGGGCCGCCTTCACGTTGGCGCTCACCTGGTCCGTGGGTGTGGTGGCGCCGAGCCTGGTCGGCGGGCGACTCCCGGCCGTCCTCGCGGGCAGCAGCCTGACCGGTTGGGCACTCACCACGGTGCTGTTGCTGGCCGTGGTCCTCGTCCAGGCCCGATGGCGCTCGCAGCTGCCGACCAACACCTTCCGATGACGAGATCCAGCCAGGACCGAATGGAGACATCATGATGCGTACGGTCAGCGTGGCGGAGACCGCGCCGTCGACCTACCCGTGGGCGGTGCACGCCGAGGCGTTGCAGGTCAAGGCCGGCCGACACCTGGCGGTCAACGGTCTGGACCTGTCGTTGGGCATCGGCGTGCACGGGCTGCTCGGCCCCAACGGCGCCGGCAAGACGACGTTGATGCGGGCCCTGGCCACCGTGGTGAAGCCGTCCGCCGGCCGACTCACACTGCTCGGCGAGGACGTCACCGCCGGCGCGGACCTGCGCCGGGTACGACGTGGCCTGGGCTACCTGCCGCAGCACTTCGGCTTCTACCCGCGCTTCACGGTCCGGGAGTTCGTCGAGTACCTGGCCTGGCTCAAGGAGATGCCGAAGGCGGTCATCCCCGGCGCGGTGCAGCGGGCCATCGAAAGGGTTGGTCTGGCGGACCGCGCCGACTCCCGGATGAAGACGCTGTCCGGCGGGATGCTGCGCCGCGCCGGCATCGCCCAGGCGATCGTCAACGACCCGGAGGTGCTGCTGCTCGACGAGCCGACGGTCGGCCTGGACCCGGAGCAACGCCTCGACTTCCGTGAGCTGCTGCGCGAGATCGGCCTGGACAGCTGCGTGCTCGTCTCCACCCACCTGGTCGAGGACGTCGCGGTGGCCTGCACCGACGTGGTGCTGGTCAGTGAGGGTCGGTTGGTGTGGCAGGGCAGCACCGGTGAGCTGGCCGCGCAGGGCGGCACGGACGACGCCGGCGACAGCGCCACCGAACGCGGCTACTCGTCGGTGCTGCGCGCCTACCGTGGGCGGGTGTCGGCGTGACCGGCCGAATCCTGCGCATCGAGCTGCGCCGGTCGGCGGCTCCCGGTGTCGCCCTCCTGTCACTGGTGACCGGCACGGCGCTGGTGCTCACGTCCACCGAGTTCTACGCCGGGCGGTGGATGCAACTGGCGATCACCGCACGGACGATGCTGATGGTGCTGCTGCCACTGGCGCTGGCCGGCGGAGCGTGGCTGGGTCGCCGGGACGCACGGCACCGGGTCGACGAGTTGTTCGCCAGCACCGTCCGGCCACGATGGCAGCGTGTCGGTCCGGCCGCGGGCGCGCTCGCCGGCGCGGTGGCGACCGCGTACCTCCTGGTGTTTCTCGTCGCGGCCGGATGGGTGGTGCGGACGGCGGGCTACTTTCCGGCCAACGCGATGGTCGTGATCGCCGTCGGCGTTCCGGCGTTGATCGCCGCGGCCTGGCTGGGCATGGCCGCCGGCCGGGCCGTACCCCGCCTGGTCACCGCACCCCTCGTCGCCGTGCTCGGCTTCGTCCTGGTCGGTCTGGTCCCGGAGTGGGTCATGACGGTCGACACCGCGACGACTCTCGCCCGGCTCCGGCCGGAACCGTCGGCGGTGCTGCTCGTTCCGACCTTCAGCGGCGGCGTGGACGACTTCCAGACGGTCACCAACCGGGTCAGCCTGCTCCAGATGGTGTGGCTGGTGTCCCTCGCCGCCACCGGGCTGCTGCTCCTGGGCGCGGTCCGGCGTCGGGCCATCGCGTTGGCGGTGCTCCCCGCGGTGCTCGGCGCCGCCGTCACCGTGCCGCTGCTGCCGGTGGGCGGAACCCGTGGCGCGGTCGTCGCCGACCCGGTCGCCGTCGAGCTGGTCTGCGACAACGACGGCCCGCAGGTCTGCGTGACCCGCGCACACGCCGGGGTGCTGCCCGACGTCGTCGGCCCGGCCCGGGAGGCCCTGGCGGTGATCGCGGCGAAGCTACCCGACGCCCCGGTCCGGGCGGTGGAGACCCAACAGGTCGCCTACTGGGCGCAACTCACACCCGATCTGTCACCGCCCCGGCACCCCGGCGACACGCTCGTCTTCGAGACCCCGACGATCAACCGCACCGGAGGCGCCGACCTGTCCGACGGTGACTTCGTGCCGTCCCTGCTCCGGGCCGTCTGGGAGCAGGAGTGCGGCGAAGGGTCGGAGGACGACGAACCCCTCGCCCGGAGGCTCGCCGCCGCCTGGCTGAGCGACCAGCCACCGGCCCTGGAGTCCTGGTGGGATCGAACGGACGCCGAACGGGCGCAGCGCGCGTACCAGGCGTTGGTGGGCCTGCCGGAGGCCGAGCAGCGGCATCGGATGGCGGCGGCACGCGACGCTGCGTTGGACTGCCGGACCGACGCCCTGCTGGCGCTCCTGCCCGAGGAGAAGCCGTGAGATGGATTCAGCTCTACCTGCGCTCCCGTCGGGTGCCCCTCGCCCTGGGCGTCGCCACGGCGGTGATCGTGCTGGCGTGGGTGCTGTCGTCGACCTACACGACCTCGGCGACGATCAACGCGCGTACGGCCAGCCTCACCATCATGCTGGCGGTGGTCGCGCTCGGGGCCACCCTGAACGGCGCCGACGACGCCCTCGACCACACCGCTTCGGTCAACTGGCCGCTGCGGCGAGCCGGGCACCTGCTCGCCGCCGCCGCAGTGATCACCGCCCTGCTGTCGCTCAGCACACTCACCGACGCGCGCTACGAACCGCTCGCCCTCGTGCTGCGCAACACGGCCGGCCTGCTCGGGCTGACCGCGCTCGGCACCGCCCTGTTCGGCGCCGCGCTGTCCTGGGTCGCCCCGCTCACCTGGACCCTCGTCGCGGTCCTGCCGTTTCTCGGGCCCAGCAGGGACGTACGGGTGCAGGTCGCCAGTTGGCTGATCCAGCCCGCCGGCGCCACGGCTGCCACCGCCTGCGCCACCGTGCTGGCGGTGACCGGCCTGCTGGCGTACGCGCTGCGTGGCGGCCCTCTGCGACCCGCCACCGAGACGACCTCCGACCGGTGACGAGACCGTCGATGGTCCGGCACGCCGACGTCGGCGCACCGGATCACCGACGGCGTCGGGGCCTAGACGACGCCGGCCAGCAACTGCCGGGCCATCACGATGCGCTGCACCTGGTTGGTGCCCTCGTAGATCTGGGTGATCTTGGCGTCCCGCATCATCCGCTCGACCGGGTAGTCCCGCGTGTAGCCGTAGCCACCGAGCAGCTGCACCGCGTCGGTGGTGATCTCCATGGCGGCGTCGGAGGCGAAGCACTTCGCCGCCGCGCCGAAGTAGGTGAGGTCGGCGTCGCCCCGCTCGGACTTGCCGGCGGCCGCGTACGTGAGCTGCCGGGCCGCCTCCAGCTTCATGCCCATGTCGGCGAGCATGAACTGGATGCCCTGGAACTCGGCGACCGCCTTACCGAACTGCCGGCGCTCGGTCACGTACCCCTTGGCGTAGTCGAGCGCGCCCTGCGCGATCCCGACGGCCTGCGCGGCGATGGTGACGCGGGTGTGGTCCAGGGTCTTCATCGCGGTGCCGAAGCCGGTGCCCTCCGCGCCGATCATCCGGTCGGCCGGGATCCGCACGTTGTCGAGGTAGACCTCGCGGGTCGGCGAGCCCTTGATGCCGAGCTTCTTCTCCGGCGCGCCGAAGCTCACCCCGGCGTCGGACTTCTCGACCACGAAGGCGGAGATGCCCCGGGACCGCGCGGACGGGTCGGTGACGGCGAACACGGTGTAGAACTCGGACACCCCGGCGTTGGTGATCCAACGCTTCACCCCGTTGAGCACCCAGTGATCCCCGTCACGCACCGCCCGGGTGGTCATCGACGCCGCGTCGCTGCCCGCCTCCGGCTCGGAGAGGCAGTACGAGAACATCGCCTCACCCGCCGCGACCGGCGTCAGATAGCGGCGCTTGATCTCCTCGGAACCGGACAACAGCAGCGGCATCGTGCCAAGCTTGTTCACCGCCGGGATCAGCGAGGAGGACGCGCAGGCGCGGGCGACCTCCTCGATCACCACGGCGGTGGCCAGCGCGTCAGCACCCGCGCCGCCGTACTCCTCGGGGATGTGGGGGGCGTGGAAGTCGGCCGCTCGCAGCGCCTCGTAGGACGCCTTGGGGAACTCCCCGGTCTCGTCGGCCTCGGCGGCGTGCGGGGCCACCTTCGCCTCGCAGACCTCCCGGACCGCCTCCCGGATCGCCACGTGCTCCTCGGGCAACCGGTAGACGTCGAACGACTCCCCTGCGGCCATGTCGGCCCCTCCCCTTCACCGCTATCATGCGCAGTCTGTGACGACTCCTGACCGCTGACCGCGCAGACTGAAGACTAGCGACTGCAGTTCAGGTGATGTTACCGGCGCGTAGGCATGGGCATGAGGGTGCACCCAGGCCGCTGGGCAATGATGGAGGCCAGACAGTGAGCCATCCTCCGGTGCCCCGCCCAGGCGCCGCAGCAGAATGCGACGCGACGACGCGCCGCCAGTGCGAGCGGAGAAGACAGGCGTGACGATCCCCTACCCCACCATCCAGCCGACCCCCGCCATCGCCGCGGTGACACCGCCCTCGGGCGCACCTCGGCCGCGGGTGACGTTCCTGGGGACCGGCTACCTCGGTGCGACGTACGCCATCTGCTACGCCGAGCTGGGTTACGACGTGCTCGGTTTCGACGTCGACGCGGACAAGATCGCAATGCTGAACGCCGGTCAGGTGCCGATCCACGAGCCCGGCCTCGACGAGTTGCTCCGGCGCAACCTGGCTGCCGGACGCCTCCGGTTCAGCACCGACATCGCCGAGACCGCCGAGTTCGGTGACGTGCACTTCATCTGCGTCGGCACCCCCCAGCGGGCCGACGGAATGGGCGCCGACCTGTCGTACGTCGAGGCGTCGGTCACCAGCCTCGCGCAGCACCTCACCCGCAAGGCACTGATCGTCGGCAAGTCGACCGTGCCGGTGGGCACGGCCGAGTGGGTGGAGCAACTCGTCGGCAAGCACACCCCCGACGACCTCGGCGTCGAGGTGGCGTGGAGCCCGGAGTTCCTCCAGGAGGGCTTCGCCGTCGACGACGTCCTGCGCCCCAACCGGATCGTCGTGGGCGTGAAGAGCGAGTGGGCCAACGGCATGCTCTACGCCGCGCACAAGGGCGTGTTCGACCTGGCCGCCACCGAGGACCGCGAGGTGCCCCTGGTGGTCACCGACTTCGCCACCGCCGAGCTGGTCAAGGTCGCCGCGAACGCCTTCCTGGCCACCAAGATCTCCTTCATCAACGCCATGGCCGAGGTCTGCGAGGCCTCCGGCGGCGACGTCACCCAACTGGCCCGCGCGATCGGCTACGACCCGCGCATCGGCAACCGGTTCCTCCAGGCCGGCCTCGGCTTCGGCGGCGCCTGCCTGCCCAAGGACATCCGGGCGTTCCAGGCCCGAGCCCAGGAGTTGGGCGCCGGCGAGGCGCTGCGCTTCCTGCACGAGGTCGACCTGATCAACCTGCGCCGTCGTACCCGGGTGCTCAACCTCGCCGCGGACCTGCTCGGCCGCCGCTCCGGTCCGGCCGGCCCGGACTTCTCCGGCACCCGGATCGCCGTGCTCGGCGCCACCTTCAAGCCCAACACCGACGACGTCCGCGACGCCCCGGCGCTCGCCGTCGCCGCGCTGCTGCACAAGGCCGGCGCCGACGTGCACGTGTACGACCCGCAGGGCACCGACAACGCGCGTCGCGCGGTCCCCGAGCTGACCTACGAGACCGGCATCAACGAGGCGGTCACCGGCGCCGACCTGGTCTGCGTCCTCACCGAGTGGGCCGACTTCCGCAACGCCGACCCGGTCGCCCTCGGCGAGTTGGTCAACGGCCGCAAGGTGGTCGACGGGCGCAACTGTCTCGATTCGGCACTGTGGACCCAGGCCGGCTGGGAGTACCGGGGCATGGGCCGCCCCTGACCGAGCGACCTCCACCGGCCGGCCACCCGAGCGTTCCGGGGGCCGGCCGGTGGCGTTGTTTGCCCCGGACCCGCCGACAAGAGTCGAAATCCGCGCCAGCTTTGGGCATGCTGCGACAGTGGGAGTCCACAGTGCGGGTGGAGGGGTGTCGTGGCGACCTTTCAATGCTCCTCGTGCGGCCGGGAGATCAAGCCGGCCGTCCGATGCCCGCACTGTGGGGCTGACCAGCCACAGTGGGTCGAGCACCTCGCGGACATCGAGCGTTCGATCGCGGAGATGAAGGCACGCGACGCCGCCATCGCCCGGGAGCAACGGCAGATCGCCGCCAAGATGCAGGCCGCGCTCTTCCAGCGGGACATCCTCGCCCACGCCGGCGAGGAGCGGGTCAAGCAGGCCACCCGACCCCGTCGGGTGCTGCGCCGCCGCGCCGGCCGGCGGCCACCGACCGCCACCACCGGAGCACCGCCCCGAGTGCCGCGCCAGAACACCCCGCTCACCCCGGAGGACCCGCCCCCACCCCGGGCGACCTGGCTGGGCCCGGACGACCCGGAGCACCCGCCGGAGGCCTCGTCGCGCGAGGTGCAGAACATCCCCCTCGGGCTGGGCGCGTTGCTGCTCGGGGTGGCCGCGGTGGTCTTCGCCGCGGTGGCGACCAGCTCGATGGACGCGGTGGCCCGGCTCGGCATCCTGCTCCTGGCCACCGCGCTGATGCTGCTCGCCCCGCCGGTGCTGGCCCGGCGCGGGCTCACCTCGACCGCCGAGACCATCGCCGCCGTCGGCCTCCTCCTGGTGCCGCTTGCCGGTAACGCACTCTGGGCGGTGGACCGGATCGGCACCGGCGGCGTCTCCGCCACGGTCTTCAGCGGGGTGATCTTCGCAGTCACGGTGGCCGTCGCATTCGCGTACGCCGGTTGGACCGGCCTGCGCGCACCCCGCTTCGCCACCGTGCTCGCCGCGCAGCCGGTGCTGCCGCTGCTCGCGTACGACCGGATCACCGGCCCGGGAGGCTGGGCGCTGGTGCTGGCCCTGGTCGCCCTCGTCGACCTCTGGCTGGCCCGCTCCGGCGTGGTCATGGAACGCCCCGCCCGGCCGGACCTGCCCCCGCCGGGCACCTCGTCGACGCCTCGCCAACGCAGTGCCGAGAGCCGGCCGGAGGGCGACCCGGAGGAGGCCGCCGAGCTGATCGACGCCGGAGCGGGTTCCGCCGACGCGCGGCCGGCCCGACCGGTGCCCGGGCTGCGCGAGCTGACCTGGTTGCTGCACGCGATGGCGGTCGCCGTGGCCCTGGCGTACGCGGTCACCGCCCTGCTGCGGGCGCAGACCGTGCCGACGGCGACCGGCGCTGGGACGGTGCTGCTGCTGGCCGCCGCGGTCGGGCTGGCCGGCGCGCTGGTGCTGCGTCGACCGCCGCTGCCCGACGTCGCGGCCGGCATCGTCACCCTGGCCGTGATCGGTGCGCTCAGCCGAATCGTCTCGGTGGCGCTGCCCGGCCGGGCGCTGCTGCTGATCGCGCTGGTCATCACGGTGACCGGGCTGGCGGTCCGTGCGGTCCCCGAGACCGCCCGCCGTGGTCCGCAGATCGCCTCGGCGGTGGCGCTGACCGTCAGCGGTCTGGTGGTCGCCGGAGGCGCACTACGGGCCGGGGTCGCGCCGGTCCGGGCGGCGCTGCCCGCCTGGGGCGCCGACCTCAGCCGCTACCCCGGGGAGCTGGCAGCGGCGGTCGGTCCGACCACCTGGCAGCTCGCGGGCGCCGCGTTCCTGCTCACCATCGCGGCGGTGCTGGCACTGCCCCCGGAGATCCGCCGCGAGTTCGCGGTCGCCGGCGCGGCGCTGACCGCGCTCGCCGTCCCGGCCTCGTTGGGTCTCGGTTGGGCGGCGGCACCCTGGCCGATGGTGGTCGCCTCGATCGGCATCGGCGTCATCGGGCTCTCCGCCCGCACCGACCGAGCGGCGGTGGCGCACGCCGTCGGTGCGGCGGTGGTGGGCATCTTCGGCGCCGGCGCCAGCCTCACCCGCCCCACGCTCACCGCTGCGGTCCTGCTCACCCTGTTCGTGGCCGGCACGCTGGTCGCGTTGGCGCCCCGGATCCGGATCGCCTCGGCCGCCTCCGACACGGTCACCGCCTGGGCCGCCGGAGGCGCCGCGTTCGCGCTGCCCGGGGCGGTGGCCGCGTTCGTGACCGCCACCATGCCCAGTGATCCGACCCCCACCCCGGCGAGTCTCCGGGAGGTGACCGTCCCGGTCCTGGCGGCCAGCTTCCTGGCGGTCTGTGTGACCCTCGGCTACGCCGCCGTCGTGCAGGTCTCCCAGCGCCGCATCCCCGCGCCGCTGTCGGTCGGCACCGGGCTGGGCGCGCTGCTGGTCACCGCCGCCGCGTTCGGCGCGCCCGGTGCCACCGTCGCCGACGCCTGGGTCGGAGCACTCCTGCTGGTCGCGGCGGTGCTGCTCTTCCTGGCCCCCTCCATCGACGCCGGCCGCCGCGCCGATCTCACCCTCGACGGATCCGACCTGGCCGCCGCCGCGGTCACCACCGCCCTGATCGCCACGCTGGTGCGGATCGGGGCGGTGCTCGCACCGGGCGGGCAGTTGGCGGTGGCCGCCGCCCTGGTCCTGGTGGTCGCGGTGGGCGCACGGAGCATGCCGGAGGAGTGGCGACGCGGGCCGATCCTCGGCCTCGCCGTCGGTGGTCTCCTCATCGGCGTCCTCGCCGGGTGGTCCGCGGTGCGCGGCGGGGTCGGCGTGCTCGCCACCCCCGGCCCGATCTGGGAGGGCGACCTGAGCGGCTGGCCCGCCGCGCCGGTCGGCGGCGCCAGCTGGCAGGCACCTGTCGCGTTGGCGCTGTTGGCCCTCGCCGCCGGCATCCTGCTCCCGCGGCCCTGGCGGTGGGACGTGTCCGGGGTGGCGGCGGTGCTCGCCACGATCGGCGCGCCCGCCGCGTTCGACCTGGCCTGGTGGTCGCCGGTCCTGGTCGGCGGAATGGTCGCCACCGTGTACGGGATCGCCGCGGTCGCCACCGAGGAGGCCCGTGCCGGGCTGTCCCGGGCCACCGTGGCCGGAGTGGTCGCGTTGCACGCCGCCGGAGCCGGCCTGGTCCGCCCGTGGACCACGGCGCTGGCCCTGGGCAGCATCGCGCTCATCGGCGTGGTGGTGGCCACGCTGGCCCGCGTCCTGGCCGGCCCGCAGGTGGCCGACATCGACACCGAGGGGATGCCACCGCACCTGGCGCAGATCGGTGGCGCGGCGATCGGCGCCGCCCTGCTGGCCCTCCCCGGCTCGGTGGCGGCGCTGGCCGCCGAATTCGAACACTCGGCGCAGGTGGTGCTGACCGCCGCGCTGGCCGCGTCCAGCCTCGGCCTGGCCGCCGTGGCCGCGGTCCGCCGGCAGGTGCCCCAATATCTGCCCTGGGTCAGCGTGGCGGTGGTCGGCGGGGCCACCATCAGCGCCCTCGCCGCCATCCCCACCGGCCTCGCCGCAGGGGTCTACGCGGCCGCTGCGGCCCTGCTCGGCGTGCTGGCCGAGCTGATCCGCGCGGCGACCGTGCCGCCCACCAACGCCGCCCAGCCGGTTCGGCGTTGGGCGGTACGGCTCGACGGCGCCCTACGGCGACTGCCGGACGACCCGGAGCGGCGACGGTGGCGGGTCAACCCCGCCGCCGGTGCGCTGGCCGCGGCGGCCCTCCCGACCGCCCTGGCACTGGCCTCGATCGCCCCCGCGCTGGTCACCGCGCTGGTCGAGCCGCACCGCACACTGACCCGGATCTGGCAGGGCCCACCGCCGGAGCTGCTCACCCCACCGCCGGACGTGGTCAACCCGACCCACGTGCTGACGGCACTGCTGCTCACCGCGACCGCCGCGCTGGCCGCGACCGGGTTCAGCGGCGGGCGACGGTCCCGGGCCGTGCCGGTGGTGCTGCCCGGGGCGGCCGTCACGCTGCTGATCGCACCCATCGCGCTGGGCCAGGGTTGGCCCGCCAGCACCGTCGCCGCGCTCGCCGTCTTCACCATCGCGATGCTCGGTCTCGCGCTGACCCCACCGCCGCCGCTGGTCGAGCGGGCTCGCTCGCTGCGGCTGGCCCGGGTGTTGGTGTTCGCCATCGGGCTGGCCGGCGGCAGCGCCGGACTCGCCGGCAGCCTGGCCGACCGGCAGATGACCCTGTTGACGCTCGGTAGCGCGGTCGGGGTAGGCGCGGTGGCGGCGCTGTTCGGCACCACCCAGCGGGCGCGCATCCTCGGCTGGCTCTTCGCCTCACTCATGGCGCAGCTCTTCGTGCTCACCGCCGGCCTGGTCGCCGGGCTGGCCGCGGTCTGGTCCGCGTTCGGTGTGCTCGCGGTCGGGGCGGTCCTGCAGGTGCTCGCCGCGACCCTGCCCCGGCTGCGCCGCCCCGAGGCGCAGCGCGAAGCCTCGACCGTGGAGTGGACCGGGTACGCTGCGGCGCTCATCGCCCTGGCCCTCGCCTTCGACTCGCCCCGGCACATCGCCGCACTGCTGGCCGCCTGGGGCGCGGTCCTCGGGGTGGCGGCGACCCGGCCCGGTCGCCGCCCGGTGGAACGCCGGATCCTGTTCTGGGCGGTGGTGGTCTGCGAGATCACCGCCTGGTGGATCCTGATGCGGGTCGCCGACGTCGCGCTGCCCGAGGCGTACACGCTGCCGTTCGCCGCGCTGGCCCTCCTCGTCGGAGTCCTCGAACTGCGGCACCGCCCAGACCTGAGCAGCTGGGTGGCGTACGGGCCGGCGCTGGTCACCGCCTTCGTCCCGACCCTGGCGATCGTCCTGGCCACCGAGTCCAGCACGCTGCGGCAGATGCTGTTGCTGCTCGGCGCGGTCGCGGTGCTGATCTTCGGCTCGTCCACCCGGCAGCAGGCCCCGGTGATCGTCGGCGCGTCGGTCACCGCGATCACCGCGATCCACGCACTGGTCAGCCTCGGCCCGTGGCTCGCGCTCATCCCGGTCGGCATCCTGCTGCTCGTACTCGGGGCGAGCAACGAGCGCCGCCGCCGCGCGCAGGAACGCCTCCAGACCGCCCTCCGCGGAATGAGATGAAACCGCCGGACGCGTCGACGCCTAGACGCGTCGATCATGGAGTTGTGGTGGGGACGAATGGCCGCGAGCGACACTTTTCGGGCACCACAAGTCCATGATCGACGGCCCCGGGGTTAGCGGAGGGTTTGGTGGAGGGCGGCTTCCTTGCTCGCCACCAGCTTCTCCAGCTCTCGCTGGTAGGTCGCCATCTTGACGCGCAGCTCCTCGTCGGAAGCGCCGAGGATCCGTACGGCGAGCAGGCCGGCGTTGCGGGCGTTGCCGATCGACACGGTGGCGACCGGAACCCCGGCGGGCATCTGCACGATGGACAGCAGCGAGTCCATGCCGTCGAGGTGCTTCAGCGGCACCGGCACGCCGATCACCGGCAGTGGCGTCACCGAGGCCACCATGCCCGGCAGCGCGGCGGCACCGCCGGCCCCGGCGATGATCACCTTGAGACCACGGTCGGCGGCGTCCCGCCCGTACTCGATCATCGCGACCGGCGTCCGGTGCGCCGAGACCACCCGCACCTCGTACGACACGCCGAAGTCGTCGAGCACCTCGGCGGCGGCCCGCATGGTCGGCCAGTCCGAATCGCTGCCCATGATCAGCCCGACGGTGCTCACTGCCGCTGTCTCCTCGTTTCCGCTCACTCGTGGCCCTCGCGCAGCCAGCGCGCGGCCCGGGCCGCCCGGGCCCGAAGGTCTTCCAGGTCGTCACCGAGCACCGTGACGTGCCCGATCTTGCGGCCGGGTCGGACCTGCTTGCCGTAGAGGTGCACCTTGGCGCCCGGCTCGGCGGCGAAGAGGTGGTGCAACCGCTCGTCGATCGACATCCCGCCGGGCTCGCCGCCGAGCACGTTCGCCGACACCACCACCGGCGCGGTCAGCGCCGTGTCGCCCATCGGGTAGTCCAACACCGCCCGCACGTGCTGCTCGAACTGGGAGGTCCGGGCCCCCTCGATGGTCCAGTGCCCGGAGTTGTGCGGGCGCATCGCCAGCTCGTTGACGACGATGGCGGGACGGCCGGTGTCGTCACGCACCTCGAACAGCTCCACGGCCAGCAGGCCGACCACCCCGAGGGCGGTGGCCAGGTCGATGGCGAGCTGCTGGGCGGAGACCGCCAGTGCCTCGTCCAGGTCGGGTGCCGGGGCCAGCACCTCCACGTTGATGCCGTCGCGCTGCACGGTCTCGACCACCGGGTACGCGGCCACCTGACCGAACGGCGACCGGGCCACCTGCACGGCCAACTCGCGGCGCAACGGCACCCGCTCCTCGACGATCAGCCGGGTGCCGCCGGCCAGCAGCGTGGCGGCCAGCTCGGCGGCCTGGGCGGCGTCGTCGACCATCCAGACGCCCCGGCCGTCGTAGCCGCCGCGCGCCGCCTTGAGCACCACCGGCCAGCCGATCTGCTCGCCGAAGTCGACCAGGTCGGCGGGCTCGCCGACCGGCCGCCACACCGGATTGGGCGCACCCAGCTCGGTGAGGCGTTCCCGCATCACCTGCTTGTCCTGGGCGTGCAGCAGCGCGTCCGCGGGCGGGTAGAGGGTCACCCCTTCCGCCGCCAGCGTGCGGATGTGCTCGGAGGGCACATGCTCGTGGTCGAAGGTGACGACGTCGCAGCCCTTGGCGAAGGTACGCAGGGCGGCCAGGTCGGTGTGGTCGCCGTACTGGACGTCGGCTGCGACGAGAGCCGCGCCGTCGTCGGGGGCGGTCGCGAGCACACGCAGTGACTGGCCGAGGGCGATCGCGGCCTGGTGGGTCATCCGGGCCAACTGGCCGCCACCCACCATGCCGACAACAGGCAGACCGGTACGGGAATCCATAGCGCGGCCAGCCTATCCGGGGCCCTCTGCGGGCCTCCCCGGAGGGCCGGCGGCTCTGGGCCGGGCGCCGCGTCTCGACTCCGCCGCGGCGCACCGACGGCTACCGGCTGCTACCGGCGCCGGCCAGCTCGGCGACCAGCTCCTCGACCGAGGTCACCGGCCGCCGGCAGACGAAACCCCGGCAGACGTACGCGGCGGACCGACCGTCGACCAGCGGACGGTCGGCCAGCAGCGGCACTCCGGGCTGGTCCGGGTGTCCGGCGACCACCACCGCCCCGGGCGGGGCGTGCCGACGGGCCGCGGCCACCAGCGGGTCGCCCGCCGGATCCTCGGTCGCGACGGCGATCTCGTACGGCCCGGAGAGCAACGCCTCGCCGGTCAGGGCCGCGTATCCGGTGAACCGGGGGTGCCTCCCGACGATCGGCGCGACAGTGGCGAGCGCCGCCTCGGCGGCCTCCCGGTAGCGGGTCTCCCCGGTCAGCGCCGAGTACGCGACCAACCCGGCGATCAACGCCGACCGGCCGGACGGGGTGGCGTTGTCGGTCGGGTCGGCGGGCCGGGCGACCAGCCGTTCCGCGTCGTCGGCGGTGTCGTAGAAGGCGCCACCGGGTGCGGCGAAGTGCGCCAACGCGGTGTCCAGCAGTTCGCCGGCCAGCGTCAGCCAGCGCCCCTCACCGGTGAGCTGGTGCAGCGCGCAGAAGGCCTCGGCCACACTGCCGTAGTCCTCCAGGACCCCGGCCGGCTCCCCGACCTTGCCGTCCCGGGAGACCCGGCGCAGCCGGCCGTCCACCAGGTGCACGGTGGCCAGGTGCTCGGCGGCGTCGCGCATCGCCCCGTCGGCGACGATCGTCACACCGTCCATCAGGTTGGCGTCCTCGTCCTGCGGAGACGCGTACAGGGCGGCGACCTGCTGGAACTCGGCGATGGCGGTGATCGCCAGCCCGTTCCAGGCGGCCACCACCTTGTCGTCGCGGGCCGGCTGCGGGCGGGTGTCGCGAGCCGCGAGCAGCGCGCCGACCACCCGCTGCCAGCGGGCTCGCACCTCGGGCGCGGCATCGTCCACGTCCCGGGCGAGCCGCAGCACGCTCATGCCCTTCTCGACGCCCTTCTTTCCGTCCGGAGTGCCGCCTTGCGGCGCGGAGGCGGAATGAAGGGCGAAGGTGCCGTCATCGGTCACCGTGAACAGGTCGGCGGCCCACCGGCCGTCCTCCTCGCCCAACGCCTCGACGAGCTGCGCGGGCGTCCAGGCGTAGGTGAGGCCCTCCACGCCCTCGGTGTCGGCGTCCAACGCGGAGGCGAAACCCTCGCCCGGTCGGTGCAGCTCGTCGGCGAGGAACCGGGCGGTGTCCCGGGCGACCCGGCGGGCCAGCGGGTCACCGGTGAGCCGCCACAGCTGGGTGTAGAGACGCAGCAGGAGCGCGTTGTCGTAGAGCATCTTCTCGAAGTGCGGCACCGTCCAGTGCGCGTCCACCGAGTACCGGGCGAAGCCGCCGGCGAGCTGGTCGTAGATGCCGCCACGGGCCATCGCCTCGGCGGTGTGCCGGCTGATCTCCAAGCTCTGCGGGTCACCGGTGCGCTGATGGTGGCGCAGCAGGAAGAGCAGGTTCATGTGCGGCGGGAACTTCGGGGCGCCCCCGAAGCCGCCGTTCGTCGCGTCGTACTCGCTGGCCAGTTGGCCGGCCGCGGCGTCGAGCAGCGGCGCGTCCAGTGGGGCGGTGGGGCCGCCCACGGCCTGCGCGCCGCCGATCGCCTCGACCACCGCGGCGCCCTGGCGCACCACCGCGTCGCGCTGCTCCCGCCAGGCGGTGGTGACCGACTGGAGCAGCTGGACGAAGTTGGGGCGCGGGAAGTAGGTGCCGCAGAAGAACGGGGTGCCGTCCGGGGTGGCGAAGACGGTCATCGGCCAGCCGCCCTGGCCGGTCATCGCCTGGGTCGCGGTCATGTAGATCGCGTCCACGTCCGGACGCTCCTCACGATCCACCTTGATCGACACGAAGTTGTCGTTCATCAAGGCCCCGACCTGCTCGTTCTCGAACGACTCGTGGGCCATCACGTGACACCAGTGACAGGCCGCGTAACCCACCGAGATGAGCACCGGGACGTCGCGCCGTTTCGCCTCGGCGAACGCCTCGTCGGACCACGGCCACCAGTCCACCGGGTTGTCGGCGTGCTGGAGCAGGTACGGGCTGGTGGCGTCGACGAGTCGGTTCACCTGACGACCATAGCCAGCCCCGGCGTGGACCGCGCGGGCTCCACCCGGACGGTCAGGACGCGCCGTCGGCGCGGAGCCGGAACACGTTCGACTCGGCCGAGTCGCGCAGCGACCCCAGCACCGCGCCGATCTTGTCTGCCGGCATCGGCTTGAAGAAGTGGTATCCCTGCGCGGAGGTGCAGCCCAGTTCGGCCAGAGCCATCCGCTGCTCGGCGGTTTCCACACCTTCCGCGACCACGCGCAGCCCCAGTTCGTGGGCGAGACCCACGGTCGTCCGCACGATCGCCGCCGCCTCGGGCGAGTCCGCCATCCGGATCACGAACGAGCGGTCCACCTTCAACTCGTCCACGGCGATGCGGGTGAGGAAGGTCAGCGACGAGAAACCGGTGCCGAAGTCGTCCACGGCGAGTTGCACGCCCATCGACCGGAGCGTGGCCAGCACCTCGTCGATGACCTCCAGCTCGCTCATCACCACCGTCTCGGTGATCTCCAGAACGAGCCGGTGCGGGGGGACCTGGTGTCGGCGCAGCGCGTCGGCGATCTCCGCCGGTAACCGGGGGTCGAGCAGGCTGCGCGCCGACAGGTTGACCGAGATCGGGACGTCCAACCCCTCCCGGGCCCAGCCGGCGGCCACACCGAGTGCCTTGTCAAGCACATAGCGGGTGAAGGTGCCCAACTGCTCGCTGTTCTCCACCGGTCGGATGAAATCGGCCGGGTTCAACCACCCCCGCCGGGGATGCTGCCAGCGGATCAGCGCCTCCACACCGGTGGGCGCACCGGTGGTCAGGTCGACCGCCGGTTGCAACGCCAGCACCAGCTGGTCGTCGACCTTCAACGCCTCGCGAAGCTCGGCCAGCAGGGCGAGCTGATCGGTGCTGGCCGCGTCACGGGTGCCGTCGTACGCGGCGACGTTGCCGCCGCCCTCCTTGGCCTGGTACATCGCGATGTCGGCCCGGCGCAGCAGCTCGGTCAGGTCGGCGGTGCCCGCGTCGGCAACCACGACCCCGACAGAGACCTCGATCGACATGCGGACGCCGGCCACCTCGGTCGGCGCGGCCAGCCGTTCGGCGATCTCCCGGGCCTGGCGCAACGCGTGGGCCATCGGGGCGGCCCGGTCGCCGAGCACCGGCACCGCGGTGAGGAGCAGGGCGAACTCGTCGCCGCCGAGGCGGCCGAGCAGGTCGCCGGGGCGGACCAACGTGTCGAGCCGGTTCGCGGTCAGCCGCAGCAACTGGTCGCCGGCCGCGTGACCGAGGGTGTCGTTGACCTCCTTGAACTGGTTGATGTCCAGCAGCAGCAGCGCCACCGGGTGATCGTGCGCGAGCTGCCGCAGCGACTGGTCACCCTTGCCGAGCATCGCCGCCCGGTTGACCAACCCGGTGAGCGGGTCGTGCACCGCCTCGTACGACGACCGGGCGGTCACCAACCGCAGCTCCCGGTGCGTTGCGGCGTCGTGCAGCGCGGCAGCGAGCGCATCGCCGAACGCGGCCACGGCGTCGCGTTCCCGGGCGCTGGGCGGGGCCGAACGGGGAAACCGCACCCGCAGCCGACCCACCGGCGCGGCGCCGACCGCCAGTGCCCGGCTCAGCTCGTGCTCGTCCGGCTCCGTCTCGTCCGGTGGGTCCGTCTCGCGGTCGGCCAGCTGACCGCTGGCGTCGCCCCGGTATCGGTGCCACCGGCCGTCGGCCCGGGCCACGTCCACGTCCACCAGCTCGGCGTTGAACAGCGTCAGCGCCCCGGTGACCGCCGCACTGGCCACACCCCGCTCGTCGAGCTGGTTGAGGGCAGCGGTGGCCTCGGCGAAGGCCCGCCAGGTGCGGCGCTCCAGATCGGAGCGCAGCCGGTAACGGTAGGTCTGCTGGAGCAGCCAGAGCAGCGGCGGCAGCAACAGCAACCAGCGCGGGTCCAGCTCCAGCAGGGCGACCACCACGAGGCCGACCGCGACGTTGCCGACGAACATCAGCAGCTTGCCGCGCAGCGCGGCGAGCAGCGGCGGCCCGATCGGCAGGCCGTGCCGTAGGCCCAGCGTCACCCCACCCAGCCAGGCGGTCACCAGCAGATACGTCACCGACCCGGCGAGCACGGCCAGCGCCAGCATCGGGGTGGGCGGGGAGAGCAGTGGCCGCCCGAGCGCCGTGGTCACGGAGACGGCCAGCGCCGACGCGGCGGCCAGCGACGCGGCGATCCGGACGATCTCCAGGACCGGACGGCGGTCGTTGTGCAGGGAGAGCACCGTCCAGGCCAGCCCGGTGCCGAGCAGAGTGGCGGACGGGAGCCAGCCGGCGGGGGTGAGGTAGAGGCAGACGATCAGCGCCGCCTCACCCCAGGTGATGCTGACCATGCCCGCAGCCGAACGGAACCGGAGCCGGGCCAACTGGGCAAGGCCGAGGACGGCGACCGCGATGACGAACCGGGCCGGACCGCCGAGCGGGTCGTCGGCCGGCAGCGTGGCCGGGAGGGTCAACCCGACCGCAGCGGCGACCAGGGCGGTCAGGGTGACGGCGGCGGTGAGCACGAGTAACCGGCCCGGAGTGCCCCGCACCCCGAGCCGGTCGAACGAGTCGTTGGCTGGACCGGAGGTCATCGACCTCCTCCGTCAGCCGACCGACCGAGGTTGCGGCGGGCGGCCGGTGCTGTGCTGGTCATCGGCGCCCCCTCCCGCACACGGCTCGGGGACTTTTGGTCCCCCGGCGGAAGGCTAAGCCAAACCGGGTGGCCGCAACAGGGGGCGACCAACCGGTTCGGCGTGATTCATGGGGCGACTACCCGTTCCGGTGCTGCTGGTGCCCATTGGGAGCGGGCGTGGATGAATCACGCCCGCCGGTCCCGTCTGTCGGATCGACGACTGCCGCATCGGCCCTGGTCGGGTCGGTCGGCCCCACCTGCTGCGGGAACCGGTCCGGCAGGCGGCGCAACCGAGAATTCATGTTGCGGATCAGCAGGATGGTCGCGGTGGCCAGCAGCAGGATGAGGAACAGGCCCATCGGGCCGGCCAGACCACCCGTGCGGGTGTCCCCGAAGTTGTTCTCCGCGAGCACCTGGGCAGCGGTCAGCATGGCGTTCCTCCGATGTGCGGTTGGTAACCAGGGTAGACCCGCCCGGAATCAGCGTGCGTGCGCCGTCTCCCGCACCCCGGCGAAGAGATCCGACTCGGGCAGCGGGCTGTCGACCATCGAGCGGGCCAGCTCGTAATCCTCGGTCGGCCAAGCGCGCTGCTGCAGCTCCATCGGCACGTGGAACCAGAAGCCGTCCGGGTCGACCTGGGTGGCGTGGGCACGCAGCGCGTCGTCGCGAACCGGGAAGTATTCGGCGCACTCGACCCGGGTGGTGATCCGGGGCCCCTTGTCGGGCCGGTCCTCCCACCGCTTGAGCCACTCCTCGTAGGGCGACTCCAGACCCGCGGCCAGCATGCCCTCGTGCAGGGCCATGATCTTGCCCTTGGAGAAGCCGATGTCGTAGTAGAGCTTCAACGGCTGCCAGGGGGTGCCCAGCTCCGGGTAGCGCTCGGGGTCACCGGCGGCCTCGAAGGCGGCCACGCTCACCTTGTGGCACATGATGTGGTCCGGGTGCGGGTAGCCGCCCTCTTCGTCGTACGTGGTGACCACGTGCGGACGGAACTCACGCATCAGCCGCACCAGGGGCCCGGCGGCCACCTCGACGTCCTGCAGGGCGAAACAACCCTCGGGCAACGGTGGCAGCGGGTCACCCTCGGGCAGGCCGGAGTCGACGAAGCCGAGCCAGGCCTGGTCGATGCCGAGGATCGCCCGCGCGGCGTCCATCTCGGCACGCCGGATGTCGCCGATGTTGGCCCAGACGTCGGGTCGGTCGAGCTTGGGGTTGAGCACGCTCCCGCGCTCGCCGCCCGTGCACGTCACGACCAGGACGTCCACCCCCTGTGCGACGTACTTCGCCGTCGTCGCCGCGCCCTTACTCGACTCGTCGTCCGGGTGCGCGTGCACGGCCATGAGACGCAGTTGCTCTGCCAACTTCGGCGCTCCTCGTCTGTGCCGGACGGTGGACCCGACCGGGCTCAACCGGCTGACCTGCCGGGATCGTCCTCACCGCACCCTTGCCGCCGATCAGCAGCGCTGCATGACCTGCCATTCCTGCCGCTGGACCGGGTGGGAGGATGGGACTCTGCCATTCTTGCCGATGCCGCCGACAACAACGCCAGGAGATACCCGCCGGTGACCGAGACGCACGCCACAATTTCAGCAGGCGCGCCCGTTTTCCCGGCCGGGCGCTACGGCCGACGCCGGGCACCGGGCGGACGGCGGCGACGCGCGCTGCTGGCGACACTGGTGCTGCTGGCGCTCGTGGGGACGCTGACCGTGATCTCCGTACGGCTCTACCGCCAGTACGGCGACCCGGCCTACGACGCCCAGGTGATCACGTACACGGACATCACCGACAACCAGGTGTTCGTCGACTTCCGGGTGACCGTGCCGTCGGGCGGATCGGCGGTCTGCGTACTGCGCGCCCGGGACCGCGCGGGTGCCGAGGTGGCCCGGGAACAGGTCACGGTGACCGCCGAGCCCGGCAACCGGCACGTGACGACCCGACACCGCCTCGCCACCACCGCGCGGCCGTTCATCGGCGAGGTCCTACGCTGCCGACCCCCGTCCTGACCTGCGGGAACAGCCCCTCCCTCGAGCACGGAAGGCCCTCTACGCGCGGTGTCGGATCCGGACACCGCCGGTGATGGCCGACACGCTGTGTCGTACCGCACTGGTAACTTGGTAGTTCACCTGTCAGCCAGCCACGCACAACTGAGGAGACCGCCTGTGTCCACTGGCAACGAGGCGCCCGCCACCTGGCTGTCGCAGGACGCGTACGACCGCCTCCAGGCCGAGCTCGACGAGCACATCGCCAACCGTCCGGCCATCGCCGCCGAGATCAACGCGCGGCGCGAGGAGGGCGACCTGCGGGAGAACGGCGGCTACCACGCCGCCCGTGAGGAGCAGGGCAAGGCCGAGGGTCGCATCCGCTACCTGACGGAGCTGCTGCGCACGGCGAAGGTCGGAGAGGCGCCGTCGGCGGACGCGGTCTCGCCCGGCATGGTCGTGACGATCTACTTCGACGACGACACCGACGACACCGAGACCTTCCTGCTCGGCTCGCGGGAGATCGCCGCCACCACCGACCTGACCGTCTACAGCCCCGAGTCGGCGCTCGGCAAGGCGATCCTGGGCGGCCGGGCCGGGCAGACCTGCACCTACACGGCACCGAGCGGCGCCGACATCAAGGTGACAGTGGTCAGTTTCGAGCCGTTCTCCGGCTGACCGCCGGCGGCCACCGAGCCGCTCCCGCGCACCGCTTCCGAGGCGTGGCACCCACCGGTGTCACGCCTCGGCGGCGAACACCACCTGGTAGCCGCTGGCCCGCAAGGCGCTGATCAGCGTGTCCGAGTGCTCCACGCCCCGGGTTTCGACCGACAGCGCCACCTCCACCTCGCCGAGGCCGAGGTGCGGGTTGGCCCGCTGGTGCTCCACGTCCACGACGTTGGCCCGATGCTCGGCGATCTGGCTGAGCAGCGACGCGAGTTGCCCCGGCCGGTCCGAGCACCGCACGGTCACCCGCAGGTAGCGACCCGCGGCGGCCAGCCCGTGCTCGATCACCCGCAGCATCAGCAACGGGTCGATGTTGCCACCGGACAGCACCGCCACCACCGGCGTCTCCACCTCGACGACGCCCGCCATCAGCGCGGCGACACCGACCGCGCCCGCCGGCTCGACAACCTGCTTACCGCGTTCGAGCAGCATCAACAGGGCCCGGGAGATGTCCTCCTCGGAGACCGTGACCACCTCGTCGACCAGTTTCCGCACGTGGTTGAAGGTGATCACGCCCGGCCGGCCGACCGCGATGCCGTCGGCGATGGTGAAGAAGGTGGGCAGCCGGACCGGCTCTCCGGCCACCAGGGAGGGCGGGAACGCCGCCGCACCGGCCGCCTGGACGCCGATGATCCGGATATCCGGTCGCAGCGCCTTGGCCGCCACGGCCAGGCCCGAGATCAGACCGCCGCCACCGACCCCGGTGATGATCGTCTTCACGTCCGGGCACTGTTCGAGGATCTCCAGCGCCACCGTCCCCTGGCCGGCGATCACGTCGCGATGGTCGAAGGGGTGGATCAGCACCGCGCCGGTGCGCTCGGCGTACGTGTGGGCGGCGACCAAGGCCTCGTCGACGGTGTTGCCGGCAAGTTCGACCTGCGCGCCGTACCCCTTGGTGGCCGCCACCTTCGGCAGCGGCGCGTTGACCGGCATGAAGACGGTGGCGTGCGTGCCGACCAGGCCGGCGGCGAGAGCCACACCCTGCGCGTGGTTGCCCGCGCTCGCCGCGACCACGCCGCGCTCCCGCTCCGCCGCCGACAAGCGGGAGATCCGCACGTACGCGCCCCGCACCTTGTACGAGCCGGCGCGCTGCACGTTCTCGCACTTGAGCCAGGTCGGCCCGCCCAGCGCCGCGCTGAGCGGACGCGAAGGCTCCAGCGGGGTCGTCCGGGTGACGCCGGCGAGCAACTCCCGTGCGGCCCGCACGTCGTCGAGACCGACCAGTTCCGTCATGCCCAGATCGTGCCACCCTCGCTCCCCGACCAACCCACGGGCCAGGCCCAGCGGGCCGCGGGCCCACCGGGCCGGGTTGATCCATTCGGTATCCCGGAAAGCGCGGCGTCCGGGCCGGCCCGACACCCCGACTCCAACGATCCCAAGTGGATCATGAAGCTGACGCGGCCCCCGGCACCTCCGGAACGGGCTGCGCCGCCGGAACGGGCTGCGCCACGGGAGCGGGCTGCGCCGCCGGAGCCGACTGCACCGCCGGAGCCGACTGCACCGCCGGAACGGGCTGCGCCGCCGGAACGGCGGGCCAGGTTTGGTCTGGCCAGACCGGGGCGGTCGGCCACTGCGGGGTGGCGCGGGCGATCCGGGTCTCCTGGGCAGCGGAGATCCGTTGGATCAGCAGGATCAGCGTCACCGCCGCGATGACGCAGCCCAGCGCGGGCAGCGCGTTGCGGAGCAGGGAGTCCTGGTAGTAGTCGACGTACGCCTGGTAGCCGGCGTCGTTGAACGGGGTCTCCGGCAGCTTCTCGTACGCCCGGTCGTCGGCGCGGCTGCTGAGCCGCTCGCCGATGCTGAACACCAGCCAGGAGCACCACCAGACGCCCACCAGGGTCGGCGTGAACCGCTGCCAGAGGCTGTCGCGGGCCACGCCCGCCACGACCCGGGCCGGCACCACGAAGTTCGCGAACGGGACCAGCCAGCCGGCGATCGCCCAGCCGGACCCGAGGGTCGGCAGAGCACCGGGGAAGGCGTCGGTGTTCTTGCGGGCCCGCCAGGTCCAGATGATCACCAATACGGCGGCGGTGAGGTGCACCACGGTCATGGTCAGCGCCGCCACCGCAGCGATGATCACCGCGCCGAGAAGCAGGCCCGGATCGTCGTTCGCCATGGCCCGCCGGCTCAGCACCATGCCGATCAGCGGGGACAGCGCCACCGCCAGGTACAGCACGGCGGTGGCCCCGACCGCGACTCGGGCCGCCAGGCCGATCCCGCGTACCCGGTAGGTCGGCAGCCCTGGCGTGACGGCGGGCTGACCGAGCGGCGTGTAGCACCGCTGGCACTCGTGATGTTCGGGAGACGTGGCGTCCCCACAGGTCTGACAGCGCATGAATGTCCCCCGGGTCCGCGCGATGATGCGCGCACACCGTAGACGATCATGCGACGGCCGGCGACCCCGTTCCGATCCGGGGGTAGCCGGGGGCGTGGCGCGCCCAGGGGGCGGTCATCTCGAACTGGCCGGCGACACCGAGCAGCAGCAACTCCGAGCCGGGCGGACCGACCAGTTGCACCGCGACCGGCAGGCCATCCGGGCGACGGCCCACCGGCACCACGACCGCCGGCAGACCGGCGACGTTCCACGGTGCGGCGTACGGGGCGTACCGGATGTTGGCCGTCATGTTCGCCCGCCACGACCGCTCGGACCAGCGCGCGGCCTCCGGCGGCGCGGTGGCCAACGCCGGGGTGAGCAGCAGGTCGACGGAGTGGTCGCCGAAGAAGTCGACCGACCGTTGCCGCCACGCGGCCCGGTCGGCCTCCCGCACGTAACCGTGGCGCTGCGCCCACTCGCCCAGCGCGACGTGCCGGCGGGTACGCCGTTGCAGGCCACGCCGGTCGATCCCGGACGCCCGGACGTCGGCGGCGGCCGCGGCGAACCAGGTGGCGATGCCCTGCAGGCCGAGCGCGGTGGGGTAGACCGGATCGGCCGGCACGGTGTCATGCCCGGCGGCGGCGAGAAGTCGACCGGCGGCGGCGACCGCGTCCCGGTTGGGTGCGTCCGGTGCGACACCACGCACCGGGGACCGCAGCGAGACGCCCACCCGCAGGCGCTGCGGCGGGACCAGCTTCTCGGGACGTCGACCGGCGAGCACCGAGAAGCCGACCGCCGCGTCGGCGACGGTGCTGGTCAGCATGCCGTGCTCGGTGAGGCCGAACCAGTCGTCCGCGCCGAGCTGGCAGGGGACCACACCACGACCCGGCTTGAGCCCGACCAGACCACAGCAGGCCGCCGGGATCCGGATCGAGCCGAGACCGTCGTTGCCGTGCGCGATCGGCACCAGCCCCGCGGCCACCGCGGCGGCCGCGCCGCCGGAGGAGCCACCGGGGGTACGCGTGCTGTCCCACGGATTGCGGGTCACGGCGCTGTCGTCGTCGGTGAGCGCCCACAGCCCCAGCTCCGGCATCCGGGTCACGCCCAGGATCACCGCGCCGGCGCCGCGCAGCCGACGCACCACCTCGTGGTCGGCTTCCGCGACGTCGGTGCGGGCGCCCGCCGACCCGTTCCAGGTGGGCAGGCCGGCGACCGGAGTGTTCTCCTTGACGGCCACCGGAACCCCGGCCAGCGGCAGGTTGGCGAGATCCTCCTGCTCGTCGACCTTCTCCGCCTCGGTGATCGCCTCGCCGCCGCGAACGGCGCGGAACGCGGCCAGCTCACGATCGGCTCGGGAGACGTACTCGAGGTGGTCGGCGACGACCTGGGTGGCCGAGACGTCACCCCGGCGTACGCCCCGGGCGATCTGCTTGGCGGTCGCCCCGACCCAGGTCGCCATGATGTCCTGCACGGCCATCCTCCCCAGCGGTCAGCCCAGCGCCTGCTCCAGATCGGCAAGCAGGTCGTCGACCGTCTCGATGCCGACAGACAGTCGCACGAGATCGCCGGGAACTTCAAGCGGCGAGCCGGCAGCACTTGCGTGTGTCATCCGGCCCGGGTGCTCGATCAGGGATTCCACACCGCCCAACGACTCGGCGAGCACGAAGAGCTTGGTGCGGTTGCAGATCTCGACGGCGTGGTCCTCGCCGCCGGAGGCACGGAACGAGATCATGCCGCCGAACCGGCGCATCTGCTTCGCGGCCACCTCGTGACCGGGGTGCGAGGGCAGCCCGGGGTAGATCACCTGGGCCACCTTGGCGTGCCCGTCGAGGTACGCGGCGAGCCGCTCGGCGTTGTCGCAGTGCCGGTCCATGCGTACACCGAGCGTCTTGATGCCCCGCAGGGTGAGCCAGGCGTCGAACGGGCCGTTGATCGCGCCCATCGCGTTCTGGTGGTAGCGCAACTCCTCACCGAGCCCGGCGTCGGCGACGACGAGCGCGCCACCGACCACGTCGGAGTGCCCGCCGATGTACTTGGTGGTGGAGTGCACCACCACGTCCGCGCCGTGCGCGATCGGCTGCTGCAGGTACGGCGAGGCGAAGGTGTTGTCCACGACCAGCAGCGCGCCCGCGTCGTGTGCCACGGCGGCCAGGGCGGCGATGTCGGCGATGCCGAGCAACGGGTTGGTCGGCGTCTCCAGCCAGACGATCTTCGTGCGGCCGGGCTGGACGGCGGCCCGGATCGCGTCCGGGTCGGAGACTTTGGCCGGGGTGAACTCCAGGCCCCAGCGCTGGGCGACACGGGCGAACAGACGGTAGGTGCCGCCGTACGCGTCGTCCGGGATCACCACATGGTCGCCCGGCTGGCACACGGCCCGCAGCAGGGTGTCCTCGGCGGCCAGGCCACTGGCGAAGGCCAGCCCCACCGGCCCGCCCTCCAGCGCCGCCAGGCACTCCTGGAGCGCGTCGCGGGTCGGGTTGCCCGAGCGGCTGTACTCGTAGCCGAGCCGGGGCGCACCGACGGCGTCCTGCGCGTACGTGCTGGTCTGGTAGATCGGTGGGATCACCGCGCCGGTGCGGGCCTCAGGGTCCTGGCCGGCGTGGATGGCGAGCGTCTCGAAGCCGTGGTTCATGGTGGTGAGGCTAGTGCCCCGTCCCGAGGGCTGGAACGGAACCCGCGCTCCCCGGCGGGGCCGGGCCGCCGGCACCGTCGGCATAGCCTGGCCCGATGAGCGGTTGCGTGTTCTGCGGGATCGTGGCGGGCAAGGTGCCGGCGTTCCGGGTGGCGGACACCCCGGACGGGGTGGCGTTCCTGGACACCCGGCCGGTGTTCAAGGGGCACGTGCTGGTGGTGCCCCGGGTGCACCTGGTGACCCTGGCCGAACTGCTGCCCGGCTACTTCGCCATGGTCCAGCGGCTGGCGGTGGCGGTGGAGACCGCTCTCGGCGCCGGTGGGACGTTCGTGGCCATGAACAACAAGGTGTCCCAATCGGTGCCCCACCTGCACACCCACGTGGTCCCGCGCACCAAGGGCGACGGGTTGCGCGGTTTCTTCTGGCCGCGCACCCGGTACGACGACGACACCGAGGCCCAGACGTACGCCGACCGGGTCGCCGCGGCGCTTCCCCGTGGGGCCTGAGTCACGGCGGCGCGGGTAAGGAAGCAGGACCCTCCGGTGTTACACGCTGGGAGTGGTACGAGAGGAGATCCCCACCGTGTTTCTGCGCCGTATGAACGCCGAGATGGTTTCGCCCGACCAGGCCCTGCCGGGCCGCCCGATCGCCATGCCGGTCGCCGACCGGCACGAGGTGCTGGGCACCCCGTTGAAGGGCCCGTTCCCGGAGGGGCTTCAGGTAGCGGTCTTCGGCATGGGCTGTTTCTGGGGCGCCGAGCGACTGTTCTGGACGCTGCCCGGCGTCTACACCACCTCCGCCGGCTACGCGGGTGGCATCACCAAGAACCCGACGTACGAGGAGACGTGCTCCGGCCGGACCGGGCACGCCGAGGTCGTCCAGGTGGTGTACGACCCCAGCAAGATCAACTATGAGGATCTGCTGAAGGTCTTCTGGGAGAACCACGACCCGACCCAGGGCATGCGCCAGGGCAACGACGTGGGCACCCAGTACCGCTCGGCGATCTACACCACCACGGACGAGCAGCGGACCATCGCGGAGTCGTCCCGGGACGCGTTCCAGCCGATCGTGACGCGGGCCGGCAAGGGTGAGATCACCACCGAGATCGCCCCGCTCGGCAGCTACTACTTCGCCGAGGACTACCACCAGCAGTACCTCGCCCCGACCAAGAACCCGAACGGGTACTGCAACCACGGCCCGAACGGCCTGAGCTGCCCGGTCGGCGTGGCCCGCGTCGGCGGCTGACCACGAGGCACCAACCGCGCACGCGTGATGCCCGACCGCCCGGGAGGTGGTCGGGCATTCCCGTCCGGCCCTGTGATCGAAATCCGTTGCCGAGGACGGCGGGAAGTCGATAGCGTGGCCGTACACGTGAAAGGAGGTGGTCCAGACTTGTATAGCAATCGGACTCGTGAGGTGGCTGTCAGCTAGCCGCTGTCCTCGACAGTGATCGGTCCGCCGACAGGCGGGCACCAGCACCATCGTCGAGACCGTGTGGCAGCGGTGCGGCGAATTCCAGACAGCCACCCGACCCCCGGGGTGCCGGCCAAGTCCAGCCGGCCCGCGCGCGAGCGCGGAGCGCCCCGGGGGTCGCTCCATCTCCGGAGGCCCGCCGATGTCGATGCGCGAACTGGTGGTGCTGGGGACGGCCAGCCAGGCACCGACGCGGCAACGCAACCACAACGGGTACGTGCTGCGCTGGGACGACGAGGTGATCCTCTTCGACCCGGGTGAGGGCAGCCAGCGGCAACTCCTGCACACCACGGTCACCGCCAGCGACCTGACCCGCATCTGCGTCACCCACTTCCACGGCGACCACTGCCTCGGCCTGCCCGGCACCATCCAGCGGCTCTCCCTGGACCGGGTGCCGCACCCGGTCGCTGTGCACTTTCCCGCCGGGGGCGCCGAATACTTCGCCCGGCTACGGCACGCGACCTCCTTCTACGAGACCGCCGAACTGCGGGTCGAACCCATCGAGGCGGACGGGCAACAGATCACCCTGCCGTGCGGCACGCTGGAGGCACGCCGGCTGCGGCACCCCATCGAGACGTACGGCTACCGGCTGGTCGAGCCGGACGGCCACCGGATGCTGCCGGAGAAGCTGGCCGCGTACGGCATCGTCGGGCCGGCCGTCGGCGAGCTGATCCGCGTCGGGCACCTGGACCTCGACGGGCGTCGCGTCACCCGGGCCGAGGTGAGCGAGCCCCGGCACGGGCAGCGGTTCGCGTTCGTGATGGACACCGGTCTCTGCGACGGGGTGTACGCGCTCGCCGAGCACGCCGACCTGCTGGTCATCGAGTCGACGTTCCTGGAGTCGGAGGCCGCGCTCGCCGCCGAGGTCGGACACCTCACCGCGGCGCAGGCCGCCCGGGTGGCCACCGAGTCCGGGGTACGCCGGCTCGTGCTGACCCACTTTTCCCAGCGCTACCCCGACCCGCGCCGATTCCACGACGAGGCACGCGAGCACTTCGACGGTGACCTGATCATCGCGGAGGATCTGACCACGGTGCAGCTCCCACCCCGCCGGGTAGCCTCGGCCGGGTGACCGTCACGCTGCGCCCCGCGACCGGCGACGACCTGATGGCGGTGGGCGCCCTGCACCAGCGCTCCCGAGTCGCCGCGTACTCCGCCTTCCTCCCGGTCGAAGCCCTGGCCGACCCGACACCCGAGGCGATGGGGCGCTACTGGGTCGAGCGGTGGCAGTGGGAGCGGGACACCCACCGGATGACCGTGGCCGAGCGGGCCGGGGCGCTGGTCGGGTTCAGCCACCTGGGCCCGGACGACGAGGACGATCCCGCGACCGGGCTGCTCAACGCGATCCACCTCGACCCGCGCGAGCAGGGCCGGGGCGTCGGTCGTGCGCTGATGGTGGACGCCCTGGACGCCATGCGCGCCCGGGGTTGGCGTCGCGCGGCGCTCTGGGTGCTTCGGGACAACGCCCACGCCCGCTCCTTCTACGAGCGCGGCGGCTGGACCCCCACGGGAGCGGAGCGCGAGGAGCACATCGGCACCGCCCTCACCCCGCAGGTCCGCTACACCCGCCCCCTGAACACCTAACCCACCCCACCCCACCCCAACCCGGCCCCAGGCCCCCGGCCCCCGGCCCCCGGCCCCCGGCCCCCGGCCCCGGCCCCCGGCTCCCGGCCCCCGGCCCCCGGCCCCCGGCCCCCGGCCCCCGGCCGATCATGGACTTGTGGTGGGCGCTTTGGGCACGGATGCTCGTTTTGCACACCACCACAAGTCCATGATCGACGCGAGCGGCGGGGGCGGCGGGGTTGCGGGGTTGCGGGGGGCGGCGGGGGTTGCGGGGTTGCGGGGCGGGGCCGGGCGGGTGCGGGGCTAGGAGGGGCTAGTGGGCTCCCAGGTGGGACAGCAGGTCCTGGCGGGTCAGGACACCCTTGGGCTTGCCGTCGACCAGGACCAGCGCCGCGTCGGACTTCTCCAGCAGCCCGACCGCCTCGCTCACCGGCTGGCCACCACCGATCATCGGCAGCGGGTCACCCATGTGCCGCTCGATCGTGTCGTGCAGGTGGGCCTGGCCGGTGAACAGCGCGTCGAGCAGGTCCCGCTCGGCGATCGAGCCGGCGACCTCACCGGTCACCACCGGCGGCTCCGCCTTGAGCACGGGCAGCTGCGACACACCGTATTCGCGCATGTAGTCGATCGCGTCGCGGACCGTCTCCGTGGGGTGCACGTGCACCAGCTCGGGCAGCCCACCGGGCTTGCTGGCCAGGGCGTCGGCCACGGTCGGCTCGGCGCCCGAGTTGTCGAGGAAGCCGTACCGGGCCATCCACGAGTCGTTGAAGATCTTCGAGAGGTAACCCCGTCCGCCGTCCGGCAGCAGCACCACCACGACGTCGTCCGGGCCGGCCCTGCGGGCGACCTCCAGCGCGGCGACCACTGCCATCCCGCAGGAGCCGCCGACCAGCAGCCCTTCCTCGCGGGCCAACCGTCGGGTCATCTCGAAGGACGCCTTGTCGGAAACCTCGACGATCTCGTCGGCGATGCCCCGGTCGTACGTCTCCGGCCAGAAGTCCTCGCCGACGCCCTCCACCAGGTACGGACGGCCGGTGCCGCCGGAGTAGACCGAACCCTCCGGGTCGGCGCCGATGACCCGGACCCGACCGTCGGAGGCCTCCTTGAGATAGCGCCCGATGCCGGAGATCGTGCCACCGGTGCCCACGCCCGCCACGAAGTGGGTGAGCCCGCCCTCGGTCTGCTTCCACAGCTCCGGACCGGTGGTCTCGTAGTGCGAGCGCGGGTTGGCCGGGTTGCTGTACTGGTTGGGCTTCCAGGCGCCGGGGATCTCCCGGGTCAGCCGGTCGGAGACGTTGTAGTACGAGCGTGGGTCCTCCGGGGCGACAGCGGTCGGGCAGACCACCACCTCGGCCCCGTACGCCCGGAGCACGTCCTGCTTGTCCTGGCTGACCTTGTCCGGGCAGACGAAGACGCACCGGTAGCCCTTGAGCTGGGCCACCAGGGCCAGCCCGACGCCGGTGTTGCCGCTGGTCGGCTCGACGATGGTGCCGCCGGGCTTGAGCAGGCCGGCGGCCTCGGCGTCCTCCACCATCCGCAGCGCGATCCGGTCCTTCACCGAGCCGCCCGGGTTGACGTACTCCACCTTGGCGAGCACGGTGGCCTGGATGCCCTCGGTGACGTTACGCAGACGTACCAGCGGGGTGTTGCCGATCATGTCGACGACGTTGTCGTAGTACTGCACGGTGTGCCCTTCGTTGCGGCGCCGGCGACGGCGGCCGGGCAGACGGTTGCTCGGGCCCAGCGTACGTGCCGTCAGGGCACCAGCCCCCCGGGGATGACCGAGCTGCGGCGGGACTCCCACTCCAGGAAGCGATCGGTCTCGGCGAGCACGCTGCCGGCCAACCAGGTGATCATGACCGCATCGTCGGCGAGCCCGAAGATCGCCAACGGGATCTCCGGCAACAGGTCGATCGGCGAGACGATGTACGCCGTGGCCGCGGTCATCAGGGCCAGCCGGAGGCCGCCGTCGTACTCCCCTTTGGTGGTGGCTCTGATCATCCGGGGCAGCGCGGCCAGGCGCGTACCCAACGACGGCCCACCCCGGGCCCCGGCCGCCAGTGCCCGCGCCAGGGCCGTGAACGCCGCGCTGCGCTTCAGTGTCTTGCCCACGTCGTGCTCCTCTCCGCCGGATCAGCGTGGCGGGTCGGCGCAAGTCGACCGGCCCCTCCTGGACAGATACCCCGTCGCGTCGGTTTCCAGGCACTCGGGTGCCGTCGCGACGACAGCGGCGTGTCGGGGCGGCGCGATAATGTCGCGGTATGGGGGCTGATTCGGTCGTACCCGGTGGTGCGAGGTGGCGACAGGCCCGGCGGCTCGCCCGCCTGGTGGCCATCGGCACGGGCGCCACCGCGGCGGCTGCGGTGGCGACCGGCGGGGTGCTGCTCGGCCAGGCCCGGCAGGCTCGGCGGACCATTCCGATGGCCGAGGCACCGCCCCCGCGATGCGACGGGATGTACGGCGCGAAGTTCCCCGGCCCCGCGCTCAGCATGGTCGTGCTCGGTGACTCGTCGGCGGCCGGCTACGGGGTGCACCGCCGTCGGGAGACTCCTGGGGCGCTGCTCGCCAACGGCCTGTCCCGCCGGCTGCAACGGCCGGTGCGCCTGCACCGCTTCGCGGTGGTCGGTGCCATCTCCTCGGCGCTCCGCCACCAGGTGGAGGCGGCTCTGGAGTGCCGACCCGACATCGCGGTGATCCTCATCGGCGGCAACGACATCACCAACCGCACTCCGCGTGGGCTGGCGGTGCGCTACCTGGTCGAGGCGGTGCACACCCTGCGCGACGCCGGCTGCGAGGTGGTCGTCGGCACCTGCCCCGACCTGGGCGCGATCCGCCCGATCCAACCTCCGCTGAGGTGGTTGGCGCACCGGTGGAGCCGGCAACTCGCCGCTGCCCAGACGGTCGCCGTGGTCGAGGCGGGCGGCTGGACGGTCTCCCTCGGTGATCTGCTCGGTCCCCGGTTCACCGCCGAGCCGACCCGGATGTTCGCCTGGGACCGGTTCCATCCCTCCGCCGAGGGGTACGCGATGGCTGCCGCGGCGCTCCTGCCGACGATGCTCTCCGCGCTCGGAGCTGCTCAGGAACGACGGGTTACGCCGACGCGGGGCGAGGGCGTACGGTCGCTGCCTGAGGCCGCGCAGGAGGCGGCCCGGCACGCCGGCACCGAGGTCAGCGGCACCCGGTTCCAGGGCCGCGACCGAGGGCCGGCGGGCCGATGGGCACAGCTGCGTCGCCGCGCGTTCTTCGGCGTCGGCGCGGTGCCGCAGCACGGGTCCGCCTCGGACACCTCGACAGTGGAGGGACTGGCATGAACGAGCGCAGGGTGCGGGGCATGACCGCCGACCTCGCCGGCCGGCTGGGCCGGGCGGCGGCGTTCTCGCTGCTCGCCGGCACCGTGGGGGGCGCTGCCGTCCTGGCTGGCGAGGCGTTCGTCGCCCGGCACCGGCGCTACGCCCAACCGGAGCTGGGGCTGGCCCTGCGGGCCACGATCGGCCGGGCCGACGCTCCACCGTTGCGGCTGGTGCTGCTCGGTGACTCCTCCGCGTTGGGCGTCGGCGTCGACCGTCTCGAGGACACCATCGGCGGGCAGTTGGCCAACCTGCTCGCCGAGGGGCCGACGGGTCGCCGGGTGCACCTGTCCAGCGTCGGTGTCTCCGGTTCCCGCTCTACCGACCTGGCCACCCAGGTGGCCCGGTCCCTGCTCGGTGAACGGCCCGACGTGGCGCTGATCCTGATCGGGGCCAACGATGCCACCGGGCTGCGCCGGCCCACCGACGCGGCGGCCTATCTCGGCGCGGCGGTGCACCGGCTGCGGGAGGCGCGGGTCGAGGTGGTCGTCGGCACCTGCCCCGATCTCGGGGCGGTGCGTGCCATCGCGCCTCCGCTGCGCCAGATGGTCGGCTGGTCCGGGCGGCGGATGGCCCGCGCGCAGACCGTGGCAGTGCTCGACGCCGGCGGCTCGGTGGTCGACCTGGCCGCCGAGACCGGGCCGGTGTTCCGGGCCGACGCGGGGACGCTCTGCCACGACGGCTTCCACCCCTCCGCCGACGGCTACCGCGTGTGGGCGCACGCGCTGCTGCCCGCGGTCGCCGCCGCCGCGACGGTCACGTCCCGGCGCTAGCAGGGGGTGACATTTCCCGCCGCGTCTGCTCCTTCCGCGCCATGTTACTGACGGGTTAACGTTGGTCCATGCCGATTGAGTCGTCCCGCGACGCCGTCATCGTCGCCACCGCCCGCTCCCCCATCGGCCGGGCGCACAAGGGGTCCCTGCGCGACGTCCGCTCCGACGACCTCGCCGCGACCATCGTCCAAGCGGCCCTGGACAAGATCCCCGCGCTCGACCCGACCACGATCGACGACCTCTACCTCGGGTGCGGCCTGCCCGGTGGTGAGCAGGGCTTCAACATGGCCCGGGTGGTGTCGACACTGCTCGGTCTGGACACCGTGCCCGGCGCCACGCTGACCCGCTACTGCGCCTCGTCGTTGCAGACCACCCGGATGGCGATGCACGCGATCCGGGCCGGCGAGGGCGACGTGTTCGTCTCCGCCGGCGTGGAGATGGTGTCCCGCTACGCCCGGGGCAGCTCCGACGGACTACCTCCCGAGGCACAGGCCCTGGTCGGCGGCGGCTGGGAGAACCCCCGCTTCGGCGCGGCCGGAGAGCGCTCGAAGCGCCGCGCGCAGGGCGGCGCCGAGGTCTGGACCGACCCGCGCGAGACGGGCGAGCTGCCCGACGTCTACCTGACCATGGGGCAGACCGCGGAGAACCTGGCCCAGGTGTACGACGTCACCCGCGCCGACATGGACGAGTTCGGCGTACGCAGCCAGAACCTCGCCGAGAAGGCCATCGCCGACGGCTTCTGGGCGCGGGAGATCACCCCGGTCACCACGCCGGACGGCACCGTGGTGAGCACCGACGACGGTCCCCGCGCCGGCGTCACCCTCGACGCGGTCGCCGGCCTGAAGCCGGTGTTCCGCCCGGACGGACGAATCACCGCGGGCAACTGCTGCCCACTCAACGACGGCGCGGCCGCGGTGGTGGTGATGAGCGCCCAGCGGGCCGAGGAACTCGGGCTCACCCCGCTGGCCCGGATCGTCTCCACCGGTGTGACCGCCCTGTCGCCGGAGATCATGGGTCTCGGGCCCGTCGAGGCGTCCCGGCAGGCGCTACGCCGGGCCGGGATGACCATCGACGACGTCGACCTCGTCGAGATCAACGAGGCGTTCGCGGCGCAGGTCATTCCCTCCTACCGCCAGTTGGGCATCCCGGAGGAGAAGCTGAACGTGATGGGCGGTGCCATCGCGGTCGGTCATCCGTTCGGGATGACCGGTGCCCGGATCACCGGCACCCTGCTGAACGCCCTGGAGTGGCACGACAAGACCATCGGTCTGGAGACGATGTGCGTGGGCGGCGGTCAGGGCATGGCCATGGTGCTGGAACGGCTGAGCTGAGCTGACGCCGCCCCGCCCCTCGCGGAGTGGGCCTCAGAGCGCGCTGCGGGTCGCCGTCACCTCGGCGGCGGCCCGCGTCAGCACCTCGTCGCCGGCCCCGGCGGCCAGCAGGTCGGCCGTCACCACCCGCAACTGGTCGGGCAGGGCCAGGTCGTTGTCGAGCCGGGGCACCGTCCGCCGAGGCTCGCCCTCGGCGTCGGCGGCCAGGTTGGCGATCTCCTGGACCAGACGGTGCACCAGGTCGGCGCGGGACACGTTGCCGGTCGTCGCCGCCGCTGCCCACCGCGGCTGCTCCCAGTGCCCGATCTGACGGACCAGCAACCGCACGACCTGATCCAACTCCGCTGCGCTCATCGCCGCCGAGTCTACGGCCGGCACCGCCGGGCCAGCGTGGGTCGGTCAGCGACGCAGGTAGCTGAGCAGCCGCAGAATCTGCCAGTAGAGGAAGACCAACCCGGTGAGCAGGCCGAACGCGCTGAGCCACGCGTACCGGCGGGGTCGGCCGTCCCGCACCGAACGCTCGACGAGATCGAAGTCGAGGATGAAGCTGAACGCCCCGGCGATGATGGCGACCACCGAGAAGGCGTACGGCAACCAGCCGACCTCGCCGCTGACGCTGTAGACCGCCAGGCCCGGCCTTCCGGAGATCAGGTACGACACCAGGTTGACCACGCTCAGCACGGCGATGCCGAGCAACGTGCCGATCACCAGGCGGGCCAAGCGGGGCGTAGCCCGGATCACCCGGGCCCGGTAGAGCGCCGCCATGCCGAGGAAGACGCCGAACGTGCCGGCCACCGCCTGCACCACGATGCCCGGATAGACCTGTTCGAAGGTACGGCTCGCCACCCCCAGCAGCAGACCCTGGAGCACGGCGTAGCCGAGGATCGGCACCGGGTTGGTGATCGCGCGCAACGAGATGACCAGGACCAGCGCGATGGAGGCGAGCGCGCTGCCGGCCAGCGCGGCACCCAGCCACACCGCGTCGGGGATCACCGCCCAGGAGACCGCCGCGGTCGCGCCGGTGACGACCAGCAACCCGACGGTACGCACCACCACGTCGTCCACGGTCATCGGCTCGACGTCGCGGGAGCCGAGCACCCGGGCCTCCACCCGGCCGGTCTCGTCCAGCCGGTTGAGCACCGGGTTGTTGCTGCGCACCGCCGCCTCCTTCGCCCGCGTACCCCAGGGTGTGCCCTCGCAGTCACTCTGCCCCGGGCGGCCCGGCGGTGGCGGGAAAACGGCGCGGACGACGGCGCCCGCCCCCACCAGAGCGGGGACGGGCGCCGGTCGCAGTGCGGACGAGGTCAGTCGTCGCCCTGGAAGTAGCTCAGCAGGCGCAGGATCTCGATGTAGAGCCAGACCAGGCTGACCAGGATGCCGAACGCGGCCACCCAGGAGTAGCGCTGCGGCAGGCCCATCCGGACGCCGTCCTCGATCTCCTTGAAGCTGAGCACGAAGCTCAGCGAGGCGACGACGATGCAGACCAGGCTGAAGCCGATCGCCAGCGGGCTGCCGTCCCGCAGACCGGTGTTGACGCCGAACAGCGCCAGCACCAGGTTGATCAGCATGACGGCGAACAGACCGACCATCGCCGCGATCATGCCCTTGACGAACGCCGGGGTGGCCCGGATGACCTTCGCCCGGTAGAGCATCGCCATCAGGAAGAAGATGCCGAAGCTGGCCACGGCGGCCTGGAGCACGATGCCGTCGTAGGCCGACTCGAACGCCTTGCTGACCATGCCGACGAAGACGCCCTCGACGAGCGCGTACGCGATGACCAGCGCGGGGCTGGCCATCCGGGAGAACGAAATGATCAAGCCGAGAACCAGGCCGACCACTGCCGCGCCGACCCAGGCTGGCCCGACGAGCGCGTCGGGCACGAGCACCCAGGCTGCCGCGGCGGTGATGCCGAGGATGCCGAGCAGAGTGACGGTCTTGACGACGACGTCGTCGATCGTCATGGGTGCCACGGTCGGCGGTGCGGCCGGGTAACCGGCCTGGGACGGGTACTGCTGGGGAATGCCGGGCTGTCCGTACGGCCCGGCCGGTGCGTACCCGGCGGAGCGCTCCCGCTCGGCCGCCTGGCCGAGCCGGGCAAGCACCGGGTTCGAGGTCTTCACTGTCTGGCCTCCCTCAGGGGGTCGTTTGCACGTGAACGTGCCCTCCAAGAGTAAACGGCGCAGCCAACTCCTGGTGATCACGGATGAGAATGCGTGTGAGCGGACCTGTGCCCGGGGCGGGGGTCGAACCCGCACGCCTTTCGGCAGCCGCTTTTAAGGCGGCCGTGTCTGCCTTTCCACCACCCGGGCGGGTGGCACCGTCGCGCCGACACGCACAGTGCAGTGTCACCGTAGCCGGTCTCCGGCGACCCGGCGTACCCCGACCGGCTGGCCACATTAGGGTCGATGCCGTGAGCAGCGCAGCCCCCACGGCCCCCGACGCCGCCCCTGATCAGGGCTTCCGCCTGGCCGATCGGGTCAACCGCCGGCCTCGGGCCACCCGGCTGCTGGCCGCCGTCGGCCGACACCGGGCCGATCTGCTGGTCGCTCTGCTCTGGGCGGTGCTGGCCGGCTGGCTCACCCACGGGCTGTGGCCCGACCCCGCCGGCCGCATCCTGTCGCTCAACCCGGAGGACCAGGCCCTCTACGAGTGGTTCCTCGCGGTCGACGCCCGCGCGCTACTCGGCGACTTCGACCTGCTCAGCGACCGACTCAACGCCCCCGACGGTGTCAACCTGATGGCCAACACCACGGTGATCGCGCTCGGCGTCGCCTTCGCGCCGGTCACCCTGCTGCTGGGCGCGCCGGTCACCTTCGCGCTGCTCGCCGCCGCCAACCTCGCTGGTACGGCCCTCGCGTGGTACCTGCTGTTCCAGCGGACGCTGCGGGCCCGCCGGTTCGCCGCCGCGCTCGGCGGAGGGCTCTGCGGGTTCGGCCCGGGGATGGTCTCGCAGACCAACAGCCACCTGCACATGACCGCCCAGTGGCTGGTACCGGTGATCGTCTGGCTGGTGGTCCGGCTGCTGCGCGCGTCCGACCCGGGACCCGCGCGGTCCGACGCTCCGGGTCGCGATCTCGCCGCCGGGCCGGACCGCCGGCGGATGATCACCTCCGCCGCCGGGCTGGCCGCCGCGATCACCGCGCAGGTCTTCATCGGCGAGGAAGTGCTCTTCCTCGCCGCCGTCACCCTGCTGGTGATGGCGATCAGCTACGTCGTGGCGGACCGGGACCTGGCTCGGCGGGCGCTACCCGGCTTCGCCGGCGGGCTGGCCATCGCCGCCGGACTGGCCCTGCTGGTGCTCGGTTATCCGCTGTGGTTCCAGTTCGCCGGCCCGCAGGGAGTAGCCGACGGCATGTTCACGCCGGCCTACTTCTCCGCCGACCTGAGCAGTTGGTGGACGGTCTCCCCGCTGTCGGTGGCCGGCAGCGACGAGTCCGCCCGGCTGACCACCGGCCCGGCCGAGTACAACACCTTCCTGGGTTGGCCCCTGCTGCTGGTCGCCGCAGCCTGCGCGATCTGGGTCGGACGGCGTCGACTGGTCTTCGCCTGCGTCGTGGCGGGCCTGGTGATGGGCGCGCTCTCCCTCGGCCCGGAGGTGGTGCTCGGCGGCACCAGGACCGCACTGCCCGGCCCGTACGCCCTGATCGGCGGGCTGCCGGTGGTGGACGGCGCGTTGCCGATGCGGTTCGCGCTGGCACTGCTGCCAATCGTGGCGACACTGTTGGTGCTCGCTGTCGACCGGGCACTGCGCAGCACCGGTCGGGCCCGGCGGCTGGTGCCACTGGCCGTCGGCGCGGCCCTGCTACCGATCTTCCCGACCCCGCTGCCGACCGCCGAACGACCCGCCGTGCCGGAGTTCGTCAGCGGCGGGCACTGGCGGCAGTGCGTACGCCCCGGCGGGGTGCTGGTCCCGGTGCCGCTGCCCACGCCCAAGGAGCCCTGGCCGATGCGCTGGGCCACCGCCGCAGATGCCGCCTTCGGCCTGCCGGAGGGATTCTTCATCGGCCCGTACGGGCGGGGCGGCACCGCGGCGATGGGCACCTTCAAGCAGCCCACCTCCGCTCTGCTGGCGGACGTCGCCCGGCGCGGCGACCAGCCGGCCATCGGCGACGAGCAACGCCGCCAGGCCGCACGCGACGCCCAGTTCTGGGGTGCCTCCTGCGTGGCGTTGGCCGACGACGCCCCGCACGCGGAGAGTCTGCGGGCGACCCTGGAACAGCTCTACGGCCCGGCCACCCGGATCGCCGACGCCTGGATCTGGCGGGTCTGACGCCGGGGTGCGACCGCGCCCGCGCGCCGGCACAAGGAAGGGCCCCTTCTTACCGGTTTCCGGTAAGAAGGGGCCCTTCCTTCGCGCTGGGTCAGACGCGGGGGGCGCCGACCGGCTGGGACGCCTCGGAGAACTCCTCGCGCGGGTCGTGCAGCTGCCCGAGGGCGACCACCTCACGCTTCAGGACGAACGCCAGCGTCCAGTCCACCACCACACGCACCTTGCGGTTGAACGACGGGATCCGGCTCATGTGGTACGTCCGGTGCATGACCCAGGCCGGCCAACCGGTCATCTTGATCCCGTACACCTGGGCGACGCCCTTGTGCAGGCCGAGGCTCGCCACGCTGCCGACGTGCTTGTGCTTGTAGTCGACCGGCTCGCGACCCCGGATCACGGCGGCGATGTTGTCGGCCATCCGGGCGGCCTGGCGCACCGCGTGCTGCGCGCTCGGCGAGCAGAAGTTGCCCGGCTCCTTGGTCAGGTCCGGCACGGCGGCGCAGTCGCCGGCGCTCCACGCACCCTCGACCACCTGGTCACCGTCGACCACCTGGAGCGTGGGCAGGCAGGTGATCCGCCGGCGGTCGTCACGCGGGAAGTCGGTCGAGTCCAGCATCGGCGACGGCTTCACGCCGGCCGTCCAGACGATCGTGTCGGACCGGAAGCTGTCACCGTCGGAGAGCTTGACCACCCCGTCGACGCAGGACTCGAGCCGGGTGTCCAGCCGGATGTCCATGTTCCGCTTCATCAGCTGCTGCACGGTGTAGGCGCCCATGTCCCGGTCGACCTCGGGCAGCACCCGCTGGGTGGCCTCGACCAGCACCCAGCGGACCTCGTCCTGCTTGAGCTCCGGGTAGTAGCGCAGGGCGTCGCGAGCCATGTCCTCCATCTCGGCGAGCGCCTCGATGCCGGCGTACCCGCCGCCGACGAAGGTGAAGGTCAGCGCCGCGCGACGGACGTCAGCGTCGGGCGTGGCGGCAGCCACGTCGAGCCGGTCCAGCACATGGTTGCGCAGGTAGATCGCCTCGCCGATGGTCTTGAACCCGATGCCCTGCTCGTGCAGGCCGGGGATCGGCAGGGTGCGGGACACCGAACCCGGAGCCACGACCACGTGGTCGTAGGTGATCTCCCGGGCCGGGCCACTGATCGGCTGCACGGTGGCCACCTTGCGGTCGTGCTCGATCCGCGTGACCGTGCCGGCAACCATCTTGCACCGACGCAACTCCCGCCTCAGGGGCACCACGGAGTGTCGCGGAGAGATGTTGCCCGCCGCCGCCTCGGGCAGGAACGGCTGATAGGTCATGTGCGGCTGGGGATCCACCACCATGACCTCAGCCTCACGGGAGCTGAGCTTCTTCGACAGACGCAGGGCCGCGTACAGACCGACGTGCCCGGCACCAACCACAAGGATCCGCTTCGGATTCACGTTGCCTATCTTTCCCCGGCCGGCTCAGGTAATCCCGCTCGCGCCCCCCATCTGTGACGGAGCACAACCCATGTGACCTGCGTAACCCTCTCGCACCAGCGGTCACCGCCGCCGCAGGAGCCAGCCCAGCAACGCTGCCGTGCCCACAGCCAACAGCAAACCCAGCACTGTCACCCACTGGTGGCCCGTCTCCCCACCCACGACCGGGGCCTGCAGCAACAGCACCCCCAGCACGGCGGTGCCCAGCAGGACGGCCGCCGTCCGCAACAACCAACGGGTGACCAACTCGGGGTCCACCACCGCGTCGTAGGGCAGCAACGCGGCCAGCGCGCAGAGGGTGTGCCCCAGATAGAGCAGGGCGGCCAGGGCGAGCAGCCGCCAGAGGGCGACCGGACGGCCGTACCCGTCGGTGGCGAGCAGCCAACCGCCGACCATGACCAACGCCGTGAAGGTCGCCCAGACCCGACGCGGACCGAAAGCCGGCAACAGCGCGGCAACCGCCAGGAACAGGATCGGCCGCCCGGAAAGCACCTCGGCGGGGAAGGCGAGGGCGAACCCGGCAAGCACGACGACGAAGATCGCGCACCGCACCAGGAGCGGAGCGACACTGATCCGGCCGACCGCGTGCTGGACCGCCCGGACCCGCCCGGTCACGGCGTCGATCATCTACTCCTCCGCTCGTTCGCGACTGCGGGGCTCGCCAGCTCACTCCTCGCGCTCACCGTTCCCGCCTTCCGTTCGCGACTGCGGGGCTCGCCAGCTCACTCCTCGCGCTCACCGGCCACCCACCCGGGGGGCCGTCGCCAGCCTTGCCACGTCCCGCAGCACCTGGTCCAGGCTGCCGGCCCCGGCCCAGCGCACCACGGGCACGCCGTGCTCCCGAAGCTGCCCGATCATGACCTCACGATCCAACCGCCACAGCCGGTACGCCACCTCCGCCCAACCCTTGTCCTTCGGTGGGGCCAGGTCGGCCGGCAACGTGTCGACCGCCACCACGAACCGGCCGGCGCGGGCCAGTCGGGCGAGCATCTGCGCCGACCGTTCGTCCAGCAGCGGGGTGAGCACCACCACCAGCGCGTCCGAGGAGAGCAGTTGTGGGCCGAAAACCTGGTCGTACGGCTCGTGCGAGGACGCCGTGACGCGTACGTCGAGCAGCCACTCCAGGACGGTCAGGTACTGCCGCCGCCCGGCTGCCGGACGCAGCCGGCGGGCAGCCGGCCCGTACTCCAGCAACGAGACCCGGTCGCCGCGGTGCAGGTAGTGCTCGGCGATCGCCGCGGTCGCCCGGACGGTGGTGTCCAGCACCGAGGCGGCACCCCCCACCCCGCCGGAACGCCCCGCCTCGGCGAGCACGTCGAGCAACACGACCACCTCCGCGTCACGGTCGGAGAGGGTGGCGGCCACGTGCAACTGGCGGGCCCGCAGCGAGACCCGCCAGTCGATCCGGCGCAACCGGTCCCCGGGAGCGAAGACCCGTACGCCGGCCAGCTCACCGCCCTCACCGGGGCGCCGCGAGTGGTGTGCCCCGACCAGACCGGCGGCCCGGGGCATCGCCTCCACCGCCTCGAACGGCTCGGTACGTGGGTACACCCGCACGCGAACCGGCTCGACGATCACCGCGCGGGAAACCAGCAGGCCGCCTGCCGTGGCGACCCGAGCGCCGGCCGGGCCGACCGGGTGCCGTCCCCAGCGCAGGGCACTGCCGGCCAACTCCAGGTCCACCGCCGACCCGACGGGCACCGACGTCACGAACGGCCGGTCGGCGACGGAACGCCCTGTGCCAGCCGCCGGAGCCTCGCCACCGGTCGGCGGCACGTCGCCGACGGCCAGATCGCGGGCGAAGCCGGCCCGGAGGATCCGCAGCCACGGCGACACCCGGGTACGCAGCACCACCAGGTCGTAGTCGACGGTGTCCGGGTTGCCTACACTGACGGCCGCCGCCACGTCGCCGCCCTCCACCAGCGGCCCGTCGTCACCCGAGGTGATCCACACCTGTGGCAGCGCCGTGGGCCGTCGGCGCAGCGCGTACGCGGTGCCCAGGGCGAACGGGGCGGCCAGCACGATCAGGTCGACCCGCCCCAGCAGCACCCCCGCCACGAGCAGCAGACCGGCGAGCAGCACCGCCCGGCCGAGCGCCGGGGTGGGTGCCCAGCCGGCAGCCGGTTCCGGCTCGGTGGATCTCGACACGGTCGGTCCGGTCATCAGCGCTGGGGCCCGCCAGCGGCGTAGCTGGGCAGTGCGCCACTCGCCGGGGCCGGGGTGCCCTCCAGCACCTCGCCGACCACGAACGCCGGGTCGACCCGGCGCAACCACATCTCCGGGCGCAGGGTGATCCGGTGGGCCAGGGCCGGTGCGGCGACCTCCTTGACGTCCTCTGGCACGACGTAGTCCCGTCCGCCGAAGACGGCGCGCACCCGGGCCAGCAGCAGCAGCGCCAACGAACCCCGCGGTGAGGCGCCGACCAGCACCGACGGGTGCTCCCGCGTGGCCGCGGTGAGGGCCACGATGTACCGGCCGATGGAGTCCTCCACCACCACGTCCTCCAGGGCGGCCTGCATGGCCCGCAGCGTGGCCGCGTCGACCACCGCCTTGATGTCCGCCTCCTCGCGGCGACGGCTCATCCGACGGCGCAGCACCTCCCACTCCTCTTCGTGGTGCGGGTAGCCGAACGAGACCCGCAGCAGGAACCGGTCCAGTTGCGCCTCGGGCAGCGGGTAGGTGCCCTCGTACTCGATCGGGTTGGCGGTGGCCAGCACGTGGAACGGCTCGTCCAGCTTGTAGGTCACACCCTCCACCGAGACCTGCTTCTCCTGCATCGCCTCCAGCAACGCGGACTGGGTCTTCGGGGGCGTCCGGTTGATCTCGTCGGCGAGGAGCAGGTTGGTGAAGACCGGGCCGGCCCGGAAGGTGAAGTCGCCGTTGCGCTGGTCGTACAGGAAGGAACCGGTGACGTCGGCGGGCAGCAAGTCGGGGGTGAACTGCAACCGGCGGAAGTCCAACCCGAGCGCCTGGGCGAACGAGCGCGCGGTGAGGGTCTTGCCCAACCCGGGCAGGTCTTCCAGCAGGACGTGCCCGCCCGCGAGGATGCCGGCGAGGACCAGCTCCAACGCGTCCCGCTTGCCGACCACGACGGTGCCGACCGCGTCCAGGACGGCCCGAGCCAGGTGGCCGACCTCGGCGGGGGCGATGCTCCGGTCCACGTCCTTCATCAGATCTTCTCCAGTTCGGCGACGATCGCCGCGAGGTCGCGCGGCGACGGGGTGCGGCGAGGCGGGGTCTCCAGGAACGTCCACAGCTGGTCACCCAGTAGGACGCGGGCGCGGGCCGGATCCGATTCGCGGGTGACGCCGTGCTTCAGGCGCATCCGCTCGTCGGCCAGCTCACCGATCCTCGGCAGGACCGTCCCGGTGAACCGCTCAGGTCGGGTCGAGGACCAGTCCAGGGGCCATTCCCACCGGTTGATCGCGCCGCGCAGCGCGTCCCGGGCACCCCAGTTGTAGCTGCCGTCCTCCTCGCCCGGCGCGACCCGGGCACCCGCCGGCGGCGGGGGTGGCGGCGCGAGCAGGGCGGTGACCCGGCGGACCGCCAGGACGGCGAGCACCCCGGCGATCAGCACCGGCAGTGAGATCTGGAGGCCGACCGCTCGGAGGCCGACGAGCAACACCGCGACCAGTGCGGCGGCCCATGCGAGGGCACGCAGCACGGGACCCAACCGGGAGCGGCGCTCCGACGGACCGGACGGGGCCGCCTCCTCCTCGAACGCGAGCAGGTCGTCGATGCTGGTGCTGCTCATGCGGTCACCACCGCCGCGGTGAGTTCGCCGCGTAGCCGGCGCAGCGCGGCGCGGGCCTGGTCGCGGGTGCGTTCGTCGACCGGACGGGTGGCGTACCGGGCCTCCCGATAGACGTGCGCGAACTCGGCCAGCACGTCGGCGCTGACGATCGCCGGCACGCCGGCCGCCGGGTCGCCGCGCAGCAGCCGGCTGACCAGGTCGGTGGGGGTGTCCCCGGTGAGCCGTGGCACGCCGGCCGTGGCGGCGGCCTCCTCCAGGCGCACCCAGCAGGCGATCACCGCCACCCGTGGGTCGGTGTCCCGGTCGTCCAGCTCCACCAGGCCGGCGTCGAGGGCGGCGACCACCTCGCGGGCGGTGCCCTCGGCGGTGCGCCGGGCCCGCTGCGTCGGCAGTGTCCGGGTGGTACGGCGCAGCGCGCCCCGGATCAGGACCCAGGTCAGGTAGCCGAGGGCGGCGAGGATGGCGAGCCCGAGCAGGACCAGCGCCACGGTGGCGATCCACTGCGGTATGTGCGCCTGGGTGGCCTCGCCGGCGTCGCGTGGCTCGACCGGGATGGACGCGGACGGCTCGACGGTCGGGTACTCGGGCACCCAGGGGACGTTCTCCGCGGCCGGCGGAATCCGGCTGGTGCCGAGCGACGAGTGGGCGGACGCCAGCGCGGCACCGGCGAGCAGCGCGGCGACCACTCCGACCGGCCACCACCGGCGAAGCAGGCCGAACGCCGGGCGCAACACACCGGACTCGTCGGCCGGTGCCGGCGCAGGTGGGCGTGTTCCGTCTGTCATCGCCACCGCCCCACGCGTTCTCAGTCCACCTCGGCCAGCTGTTTAGCCTGGTCGAAGACGTCGTCCAGCATCTTTGGCGTCAACCGTCCGGTGAAGGTGTTCTGCTGGCTGACGTGGTAGCTGCCCAGCAGATCCGGAGCGGCTGTGCCGGACCAGTGTGCCCCATGACCGAACGCCGGTCGCGGGCTGGGCGGTCGCAGCCCGTACACCTGACGGAGCACCGGCCACCACGCAGCCCAGGCGAAAGCGCCCAGCGCGACCACGACGCGCAGCGTGGGCCGGATCAGCGAGACCTCGCGGTGCAGCCAGGGTGCGCAGGTGTCCCGTTCCTGCGGGGTCGGCTTGTTGTCCGGTGGCGCACATCGGACGGCCGAGAAGATCCGGAGGTCGCGCAGGGCGAGCCCGTCGTCGGCGGCGACGCTCGTCGGTTGGTTGGCTAGCCCGGCCCGGTGCAGCGCCGCGAACAGCACGTCACCCGACCGGTCGCCGGTGAAGATCCGACCGGTGCGGTTGCCGCCGTGTGCGGCGGGCGCCAGCCCGAGGATCGCGATCCGCGCGTCGGCGGCGCCGAAGCCCGGCACCGGCCGACCCCAGTATTCCTGGTCGCGGAAGGCGGCCCGGCGGGTGCGGGCCACCTCCTCGCGCCACCGGACCAGCCGGGGGCAGGCGAAACAGTCGCTGACGCCCGCGTCGAGGTCGACCAGGTCGGTCGCCCGCGCTGCGCGGGCGACCACCTGCTCGGGGGTACGCGACTCAGCCAAGCTTGGCCCGGAAGAGTTCCAGGGTGCGGGCCCAGGCGCTGGCCGCGGCGCGCTGGTCGAACGCCTCCGGCCGGTCGTCGTTGAAGAAGGCGTGCGAGGTGCCCGGGTAGTCGTAGAGGTGGCAGTCGCCGCCGGCCTCCTCGATGGCTCGGCGGGCGGTCTGTACGCCCTCGGCGGCCGAGGTGCCGTCCTCTTCGGAGCAGTGGATGACAGCGGCCTTGCCGGCGTAGTCGGCCCAGTCGGGGCGCATCGAATCCCAGGGCAGCACAGGATAGAAGCCCGCGGTGGCGACGATCCGCTCGGAGATCGTGGCCGACCAGAGGGCGAGGCTGCCACCGGCGCAGAAGCCCACGGCACCGACCTTACCGGTGACCTCCGGGCGCCCGGCGAGATAGTCGGCTGCTCCGGCGATGTCCTTCGCCGCCTCGTCCATCCGCATCGCCATCAGGAGCCGCTGCGCCTCGTCGGGTTCGCTGGTCGTCTCGCCGTGGTAGAAGTCCGGGGCGAGTGCGACGAAGCCAGCCTCGGCGAACCGGTCCGCCACCGACCGGATGTGCGGGACGAGGCCCCACCACTCCTGGATCACGATGACGGCAGGGCTGGCCATTCCGCTGGCGGGTATCGCGAGATACCCCTCGCTCGTGCCTCCGTTGCTGCGGTAGCTCACCATCTCGCCCATGGGCCGTCCTCCTAGCGGTCAGTCATCGTTGGCTGGTCGCCCAGTGGTCCTACGTGCCGGTAGCCTGCCACGCCGCGCGGCCGTCGGGAAGACGCCGGAACAGTGGCATTCACCTCCTGTTCGCCGGCTGGTGACTGCGGGTACGCCGACGGCGGCGGGATCCGCTCCCGCCGCCGTCGATGCTGGTCTTCCTCGCTGGTCAGGCCTTCTTGGTCAGGCAGAGGACGTAGCCGGTCTTGCCCGGCTCGATGCTGGAGAAGACGTACCCCTCCTCGCCCTCCTTGAGGTACTGGTCGCAGGCGGTGCCGGCCTGGGCCTGAGCCTCGCTCTGGTCGTTCACCCGACCGACCACCGTGTACGCGGCGTCGGTGGAGGTGCAGGACACGACCTTGGCGCCGTCGACCTTCTCCTGCTTGGTGCCGGTGACCTCGGGCAGCTCGGCGATGCAGTCGCCGGCCTTGGCGTCAGCCGTCTCGTCCTTGTTGAAGTAGTTGCCGATCGCCGAGGCGACTCCGAACTTCAGGCCGGCGATGACGACGACCGCGAGGATCGCGCCGATGATGCCCAGCGCCTTCTTGCCACCGGACTTCTCCTCCGGCTTGCCCGCGTCCGGCGCGGTCGCATCCGGCGCGGTCGCGTCCGATGCGGGTGCGGTCGGCGCGGCCCCGTCCGGTGCGGGTGCGGTCGGCGCGGTCGCATCCGATGCGGGTGCGGTCGGCGCGGTCGCATCCGATGCGGGTGCGGTCGGCGCGGCCCCGTCCGACTTGGCCGTCTGCGGCTGGGCCGGCGTCGGCTGCGGCGTCTCGACGGCCGGCTGGGCTGCTGCGGCGTCGGACGCGGAGGAGGGTGCGACCTGCTCTGACACGGTGGTTCCTTCCGAGGGGTTGATGAGCAGACGACACCGTAACGATCATTGATTTCCGGTGCCGTCCCGCTCGCCTCGTCCGTTCAGCTATTTCCCAGCTTCATCAGCATGATCCAGTTCACACCGTGACTCAGCCCGTCGCGGCCGGAGCCGGTGGGCCGCTCGGCGTCCCGGTCGGGCCTGCCGGCGGTTCACCGGGAGCCGTTCCGCCCGGCTGCGGCGCGACGGAAGCGCCCGGGGTGACGCTCGGGTCCGGCGTGCCGGTCGGTGTCGTCGCGGGCGGTGCGGTCGGCGGCGTGAGCGGTGCGGTCGCGCCCGGGGCGCGGGGCCCGAAGGGCGCCTGCTCGGGGCAGTACGGGTACGGCCGCAACAACGGGTTGCCGTACTCGTCGACGCGACCCCCGCAGTCCGGATAGCCCAGACGGATCGGGTTGCCGTTCTGGTCGAAGAGTCGCGCGTTCTCCACCAGGCGACCCTCGCGGTCGTAGACGTAGACGTCCCGGATCTGGCTGTACTGACTGTCGACCGAGGTCTGGTCGTAGTAGTAGTCGCGATCGAGCCGGTCCTCCGCGTGGCCCAGTGCGGCGAGCGCGAACACCACCAGCACGAACGTGCCGGCATGCAGGGCCCATCGGGGCCAGCGGGTGAGCCGGGCGGAGCGGCGACCGATCCAGATGGAGGCGAGCACGAACGCGACGAGCATGACCATGCCGGCGAGCAACTCTCCGCCGAACCGGGGCAGCAGACCGTAGCTCCCGCCGGTGCTCATCATCGTCACCAGCATCGCCGCGAGGTAGCCGCGCAGCACCCACCAGGCCGGCCGCAGCAACAGCAGGAACTCGCTCGCCGTCCCGTACCCGAGCATTGGGCCGAGCCGGGTGTCGATCTCTCGCAGCCGGCGACGGACCCGGACCAGGGCGGTGGCGACCCGCTGGTCGAGGTTCCGGCCGGTGCCACCGGCGGCACCGGCCGCGGCGCGCAGGTCGGCGGCGTACGTCTCGGGCTCGCCCAGCCGCCCGACGAGCGTGCCCTCGGACTCGGCGGCGACCTCGGTGAGGTGGTCGGCGAGGTCCTCGGTCAACTCGTCGCGCTGGCTGGGCGGCAGGTCGGCCAGCGCGGCCCGGACCCGCGCCACGTAGTCGGTGATCTCCTGCTCCGTGACGGTCATGCCGCCATCCCCCGATCGTCGAGCAGACTGTCCATGGTGGTGGCGAACGAGCGCCAGAGCTTGCCGGAGCGGGTCAACTGGTCACGCCCCGCGGCGTTGAGTGAGTAGTACTTGCGGTGCGGCCCGGATTCGCTCGGCACGACGTAGGTGGTGAGCAGGCCGGCGGCGAAGAGGCGGCGCAGCGTCCCGTAGACCGAGGCGTCACCGACCTCCTCCAGGCCGGCCTCGCGCAGCCGACGCAGGATGTCGTAGCCGTAGCCGTCCTCCTGCCGGAGCACGGCCAGGACGGCCAGGTCAAGCACGCCCTTCAACAACTGTGTGGTGTCCACGCATTAGACAGTAGTGCGCAATGCGAAGTAGCGTCAACGATCGCACCGAACGTGTTCCTGCTGGAACACGACGAGGTGGGCCAGGACGAACCTGACCCACCTCGGATCCGAGACTCCGGAATCAGCTGACGCGACGGCAGGGGTCGCCGTAGTCAGGGTCGACGTGCAACATCGCCCTGCGCGTATTCGGACCGTAGATCCCGTCGGCCGCCGTGCCCGCGACCCTCTGCACCTCCCGCAGCGCCTTTTCCGTGTTACCGCCGAAGTTGCGGTCGATCGACAGCGGGTAGACGCCGACCCGGGTCAGCGCGCTGCGGTAACAGTCGTTCATCGTGTCCTGCAGGCGTGCCACGGCGTCACTGACGTTGCCGCGCTGCATGCTGCAGTTCACCGAATTGCCGGACGAGGCGGGGACCAACGCACCCTGATAGGTGATCGACTTCGAGCAGGTCGGCGTCGCCAGAATGGACACCGGGTCTGCCGCTGCGGAGCCGGCCGTCACGACCTGAAAGGACCCGACACTGAACGCCACCAGCGCCGCAGCCGCCAGTCGCCGTGACACACGCTTCGACATGTACACCCCCGTTGGTTCATGGTGGACTGAGTCTCGGCGCAGACTAACATAGGCGTCCGTCAATAACTGGCCCCGATCAGTCGTCGCACCGCGCATTGATCGACACCACCTCACCGACGTGGCGGTCTCCGCCCGGTTGGTCACCCCACATCGGCGACCTTGCGCCGTCAGCTACCGCGACGCCGACTGGAGGCTCCAGGCGATGCCGTCGAGGATGTCGTGCTCGGAAGCGACCACCGACGGCATCCCGGCCCGCTCCATGATCACGCGGAGCACCAGCGCGCCTGCGCCGATCACGTCGGCCCGGCCCGGGTGCATCACCGGGTTCGCCAACCGCTGCGCACGGGTCTGACCCAACAGATCCGCCGTCACCTGGGCGACCGCCTCGTACGAGACCCTCGCGTGGTGGATGCGCTCCGGGTCGTACTCCCGCAGGCCCTGCGCGATGGCGACCACTGTGGTGACCGACCCGGCGAGGCCGACCAGGGTGGCCGCCTCACGGCCGGGCACCACGGCGAGCGCCCGGTCCACCGCGGCCGCGACGTCGGCCTGCGCGGCGGCGACCTGCTCGGGCGTCGGCGGGTCGTCGGGCAGGTGCCGCTCGGTCATCCGGACACAGCCGATGTCCACCGAGATCGCCGCGCGCACCCCGGCCTCCCGGTCACCGACCACGAACTCGGTGGAACCGCCGCCGATGTCGACCACCAGGAACGGCGCCTTCGCGTCGGCGGGCAGCCCGCGCACCGCACCGGTGAACGACAGCCGGGCCTCCTCGTCACCGGTGACCACCTCCGGGGCGACACCGAGAGTGCGCTGCACCATCTCGGTGAAGTCAGCCGCGTTGGCGGCGTCCCGGGAGGCCGAGGTGGCGCACATCCGGACCCGCTCCGCGCCCAGCTTCTCGATGTCGGCGGCGTACGACGCCAGCGCCACCCGGGTCCGCTCGATCGCCTCGGGCGCCAGCCGACCGGTGCGGTCCACACCCGCACCGAGCCTGACGATCTCCATCCGTCGGGTCAGGTCGACCAGCGGCGCCGGTGACCCGGCCGAGTCGTCGGGCAGGTCGGCGACCAACAGTCGGATCGAGTTGGTCCCGCAGTCGATGGCCGCCACACGCGTCGTCACGGCAGCAACCTTACGGCAGCCCGCCCGGCCAACTCCGGGTCACAGGCGCAGCAGCATCCGGGTGTTGCCCAGCGTGTTCGGCTTGACCCGCTCCAGGTCCAGGAACTCCGCGACACCCTCGTCGTACGAGCGCAACAACTGCTCGTACACGGGTTGCGGCACCGGTGCGCCGTCGATCTCCTGGAAGCCGAACGCGCCGAAGAACTGCGTCTCGAAGGTGAGTACGAAGATCCGGGCCACGCCCAACTCCCGGGCGGCGTCGATCAGCTCGCCCACCAGCCGGTGCCCGATCCGCCGCCCACGACACGACGGATCCACCGCAACCGTACGGATCTCGGCCAGGTCCTCCCACATGACGTGCAGCGCGCCGCAGCCCACCACGACGCCGTCCTCGGCGCGAACCGCGACCCGGAACTCCTGCACCTGCTCGTAGAGGGTGACGGTGGCCTTGCTCAGCAGCCGCCGGTCGTTGGTGTAGGTGTCCACCAGTCGCCGGATGCCCCGGACGTCCCCGGTGCGGGCCCGCCGCACCGTGATCTGATCCGCAGTCGGCGCGCTCACTCGCCCGCCGGCACGTCCACGCACGGGCCGGTGGCCCACCAGGGTTCGACCAGCTCCAACGTCTCGTCGCCGAACGGGTTCACCCCGGGGCCGGCGCCCAGCGCGTGCCCCAGGTGCACGTGCAGGCACTTCACCCGGCCGGGCATTCCACCGGCCGAGATGCCGGCGATCTCCGGCACCTCGCCGATCGCCTCTCGACGGGCCAGGTAGTCCTCGTGCGCGGCGCGGTAGTGGGCGGCCAACTCGGGGTCGGTCGTCAGCCGGTCCGCCATCTCCTTCATCAACCCCGCCGACTCCAGCCGGCTGCACGCAGCCGTGGCCCGGGGGCAGGTCAGGTAGTAGAGCGTCGGGAACGGGGTGCCGTCGGCCAGGCGGGGGGTCGTCTCCACCACGTCCGGCAGGCCGCACGGGCACCGGTGGGCAACCGCCCGGGTGCCCCGGGGCGTGCGGCCGAGCTGCGCGGCCACCGCGGCCAGGTCGGCCTCGGTGGCCGGCTCGCGCTGCGGCAGGGGTACGGAATCCGCCGCCGGCTCCGACGGTGGTACGACAGTCACAGATACTCCAGTCGTGCTGGTCGGCCGATAAGGAAGGGGCCCTTGTTAACGCCTGCGGTATAGGAAGGGGCCCTTCCTAACACTCGGGGTGGTTCACTTGCCCGGCTGCTGGCTGTCGGCTGCCCGCACGCTCGACCAGAGCGTGTCGTACCAGGTGGTCGGCCCAGCCGGAGGTGTCGAACCGGACTTCCCGGCGTCCCGGGCCGCGCCGTCCGGGTCGTACAGCACCACCATCATCTTCTCGCCCGGCTCGCCCATGAAGAACCGCTCCCGAGCCTGGGTCTTGATGTACGCCGGATCCTTCCAGTTGGCCGCCTCGGCGGTGAGCTTGGCGATCTCCGCCTCCTGCGCCGCCTGGGCCGCCTCCATCCGCTCGATGTCGGCCTGCTGGTCCAGGTAGACACGGACCGGGTACGTGTAGGCCAGCGCGAGCGCGATCAGGACCGCGAACAGCACGGTGGCCCGACCGGTGAAACGACCGGGGTGGGGTGCGGCGAGCCGCTTGACGGACCCACCGGCGGCGGTACGCCGAGCGGCGGCCGGACGATTCGCCGAGCGCACACCCTCGGCGCCCCGGGCGGCACCCGGAGCCCGACCAGCGGCGGCACGGGGTTCGGCGCGTACGCCGGCCTCCCGCACCGATCCCCGCGTGGAGCGGCCGGCGCCCGGCCGACCGGACTGACCCGGCCGGCGGGCGGGACGCTGACCACCCGGTGTGCGGCGCTGCTGCATCGTCACACCCCTCCCCCGAGGCTTCGTGCGTTACGGAGTTTGTCGGGAAGCCCCGCGGTGGGGCTTCCCGGCAGCGTCTCAGGCCGAACGGTAGCGCGGGAACGCGCCGGCACCCGCGTAGCGCGCCGCGTCGGCCAGCTCCTCCTCGATCCGGAGCAGCTGGTTGTACTTGGCGACGCGGTCCGAACGGGCCGGCGCACCGGTCTTGATCTGGCCACAACCGGTGGCGACCGCCAGGTCGGCGATGGTGGTGTCCTCGGTCTCGCCGGAGCGGTGGCTCATCATGCACTTGAAGCCGGCCCGGTGGGCCAGGTCCACCGCGTCCAGGGTCTCGGTCAGCGAGCCGATCTGGTTGACCTTGACCAGGACCGCGTTCGCGGACTTCTCCGCGATGCCACGGGCGATGCGCTGCGGGTTGGTGACGAACAGGTCGTCGCCGACGATCTGCACCCGGTCGCCGATCGAGGCGGTCAGCGTCTGCCAGCCGCTCCAGTCGTCCTCGGCCAGCGGGTCCTCGATCGACACGATCGGGTACTCGTCGGCCAGCTTGGTGTAGTACGTGCTCATGTCCTCGGCCGACTTCGCGGCACCCTCGAAGGTGTAGGTGCCGTTGTCGAAGAACTCGGTGGCCGCCACGTCGAGCGCGAACACGATGTCGGTGCCGAGCCGGTAGCCGGCCTTCTCGACCGCCTCGGCGATCAGGTCCAGGGCCGCCGCGTTCGTCGGCAGGTTCGGTGCGAAGCCGCCCTCGTCACCGAGGCCCGTCGACAGGCCCTTCTTCTTCAGCACCGACTTGAGCGCGTGGTAGACCTCCGCGCCCGAGCGCAGCGCCTCCCGGAAGGTGGGCGCGCCGATCGGCGCGATCATGAACTCCTGGATGTCGACGTTCGAGTCGGCGTGCGCGCCGCCGTTGAGGATGTTCATCATCGGCACCGGCAGGAGGTGCGCGTTCGGGCCGCCCAGGTAGCGGAAGAGGCTCAGCTCGGCGCTGCCGGCAGCGGCCTTCGCCACCGCCAGGGAGACCCCCAGGATGGCGTTCGCGCCCAGCTCCGACTTGCTGTCGGTGCCGTCGATGTCGAGCATCTTCTGGTCGATGAGCCGCTGCTCGCTGGCCTCGTACCCGATGATCTGGTCGACGATCTTGTCCTCGACGTTGGAGACCGCCTTCTCCACGCCCTTGCCCTGGTAGCGGTCGGCGTCACCGTCGCGCAGCTCGATCGCCTCGAACGCGCCGGTGGAGGCGCCGGAGGGCACCGCGGCGCGAGCCACCGTGCCGTCGTCCAGGCCGACCTCGACCTCGACCGTGGGGTTGCCCCGCGAGTCGAGAATCTCCCGGGCGACGATTCCCTCGATGGTTGCCACTGAGTCGCTCCTCGTTGTTGTGATCCGGTCCGTGGGTGGGCCGCGACGGTGCGGCTGAGGCAGGTGTTGAACGCAGCGTATCGGGCCACGGGAAAGGGCACGGCGTCGCCCGCGCACCCGAGTCGCCCCGCACTGACGGACATTCCCGGATTTCCGGGCGTCAACCGGCAACGGGTTTGCGCTGCACGGACCAGATCCACCAGGCTGGTCGGCATGCCCGCCGCCTCGACCACCCTCCGCATGCTCGCCGTGTCGGTCATCGCGTCGCTCACGGTCACTGGCTGTCAGACATTCGAGGACGCCGGAGTGGCCATGGGCCGCTCGGAACTCGTCAACGACCTCGCCGCCCGACTCGACCGGGCGTTGGAGTTGACCTACTCGGCCGACTACCAGCTGCCCGGCGGCCAGAGCGCCGCGATCGTGCAGGCGCAGGACCCGGCCCGCTCCACGTACATCTACCCGGGTGGGCGACTCACCGTCACCCCGGAGGCGATCACCCGGTGCACGACGACCGGCGCCCGGCCGGAGTGCACCCTCGCCACCCCGCCCACCCCGGGCAGCAAGCCCACCGTGACTCTCTTCGGGGAGGCCAAGCAGCAGGGGCTGGTCACACCGCCGGTGGTGGTCGGGCTGCTCACCGCCGCCGCCCTCGACCCGCAGGCGGTCGTCAAGCAGAGCGACACCACCATCGCCGGACACCACGCCGCCTGTGTGGAGGTGCAGAGCTCCTCCGGTGACTTCACCGCCTGCGTCACCACGGAGGGCGTGCTCGGCAGCTTCACCGGACCGGTCGACGGCAAACCGATGGAGCTGGCGCTGAGCCGCTACTCGGCGACCGTGGACAAGGGCGCGTTCGACCCGCCGGCCGGCGCCGGTGTCGTGGACAGCCGCCCGGGAGGGTCGTGACCGGCCCGGCCCCCGCTGCCGGGTTGGACGACCCCGCGTCCGCGGCACGACCCGTCGGTTTTCAGCCCGGGGCCGAGCGGGGGCGGCTGCCCGCCGCCGGTGACCTGGCGCTACCGGTCACCGGCGCGAAGCTGTTGACCGACGTCGACGGCCGACCACTGCGCGTCGCCGACCTGCCCGCCGACACCGACTGGGTGCCGCTGGGCACCCTCGACGGGGTGCCCGCCTGGGCGACCGACCTGCCCACCGCCGATGTGCTCCCCGGCCGGGCCCGGGGCTGGGCGTCGCTCGCCGCCGAGGTGCCGGAGCCGCACGCCACGCTCGCCGGCCGGGCGTTGGCCGTGGTCACGTGGCGGCGTACCCACCGTTGGTGTGGCGCCTGCCGAGCCGAGCTGACCGACAAGCCGGGCGAGACGGCCCGGCGGTGCCCGGACTGCGGCCTGTACGTCCCGATGCAGCTCTCCGCCGCGGTGTTGGTGGCGATCACCCGACCCGGACCGGCCGGTCGTGCCGACGAGCTGCTGCTGGTCCGACACTCCACCGGACCGACCGGGCTGTGGGCACTCGTGGCCGGCTTCGTCGAGGCCGGCGAGACCCTGGAGGCGGCGGTGCACCGGGAGGTCGGCGAGGAGGTCGGGTTGTCCGTCGACCGGCTGGCGTACTTCGGCAGCCAGCCGTGGGCGATCTCCGGCCCCGGGGTGCTGCTCGCCGGCTTCACCGCCCGTGCCGCCGACCCGCACGCCGAGCCGGTGGTCGACGGCCGGGAGCTGACCGAGGCTCGGTGGTTCGGCGTGGATGCGCTGCCGGCGGAACTGCCGCCCGCGTACTCCATCTCGCGCTGGCTGATCGACGCGACGGCGACCGCCGCGCGCCGCTGAACCCCGCGCGGCCGCCCTCTCAGATCCCGAGCAGGGTACGCAGGTGGCGCGGGGGCGGGCAGTCGTGCGAGAGCATCGCGTCGTGCCAGTCGCGCACCGACACCGCGTCCGGTCGGGCGGCGGCGATCTCGGCGACCTCGCTGTACCCGACGAAGTAGGTGGAGAGCTGGGTGGAGGTCAGCAACGCCCGACGCCACTTGCCGGCCGCCTCGCCCTCCTCCTGGAAGCCGCGCCCGGTCATCAACGCCATCGCCTCGGCCTCGGGCAGGTCCTCGGCGTGCACCAACTGGTCGAGCAGCGCGTTGATGGTCATCCGGAGCTGCATCTTGAGCTGCTGCAACCGCACCGGCAGGCCCCCGAAGCCGAGGCCCGTCATCAACTCCTCCGCGTAGACCGCCCAGCCCTCGATGAACGGGCCGGACTCGGCCAGCGCCCGGACCCGGGTGCCACCGACGTAGCGGCGGGCGTGGGCGAGCTGGAGGAAGTGCCCCGGCATCGCCTCGTGCACGGTCAGGTTGCGGATCATGTGGTCGTTGTATTCGCGGTAGAACGACTCGACCCGCTGCGCCGGCCAGTCCGCCGGGGTGGGCGCGATGCAGTAGAAGGTCGGCACGGCCGCGGTTTCCAGCGGGCCGGGCGCGTCGCAGTAGGCCACCGCGACACCCCGGGCGAACTCCGGCATCTCCTGGATCACGCACCGGTCGTCGACCAGGGTGACCAGGTCGTGCGCGCGGACGAAGTCGGTCGTCTCGTCCAGGGTCACCCCGGCCAGTTCCACGATGGTGGCGTCGTCCGGGTGCTCGGCGGCGAGCAGGTCCAGTGCCCGGCGTACCGCCGCGTCGCCGGCCGGGCCACCGACCAGCTCGACGGCCGCCTCGCGGATCTCCGCGGTGACCCGGTCCAGGTTGGCCCAGGCGCGGCGCTGGATCTCGGCGGCGCCCAACTCGGTGTCCAAGGTGTGCCAGAGCCGGGCCTCCCAGCGGCGGCGGCCCAGCCGGGGGTCGCGGCCGGGGCCGGCGTCGGCGGCCAGGCCGGCGCGCAGCCACGCGACGAACTCCTCGATCGCGGCGATCGCCGCGGTGGCGGCCGGCTCGACCCGGTCGAGGGCGCTCGGCGCCTGGGCGAGCAGCGGCGGCAGCTCGTCGCGGATCAGCGCGGCCGTGCCGGCGAACTGCCCGACCGCCGTCTCCGCGTGGATCCGCGGCATGTCGCGCAACGTCGCGCGGGCGGTGGCGAGGGCGTCCGGTACGGCGGCGAGCCGACCGGCCAGTTGGGTCAGTCGCACCTCCGCCGGGGCGTACGGGCGGGCCAGCAGCGCGTGCAGGAGCGGGCCGGGGTTGTGCCGCAGCGGATCCCACTCGTGCGACCGGATCTCGGTCAGCTCGAACAGCTCCCGGTCCACGAAGGAGGTGAGCAACGCGTGGTCGACCTGCTCGTCCACGTCGAGCGAGTCCGGGTCCAGTTCGGACAGCGCGTTGGCCGCGTCGGAGAGCATCTCCCGGTCGCCAGCGAGCGCATCGGCGGACAGATCAGGGAGCCGATCGTCGAACCGGTGATCCCCCGCCGAGGTGGCAACCCCCGGCCGGGACTCCAGCAACGCCTCGACGACCCGCTCGGCCAGCACTCCAAACGCTTCCACCGGCCCACCCTACCGAGCACCCCCGACGATGCCGCCGGTTACGCCCGTTCCGTCGATCATGAAGTTGTTGCCGTCGACCTCCCGGCGTGCCGGGTCTGCAACTTCATCATCAACGCGGGTCTGCGGGTGGGGGTTCGGCGGCGCGGACGGCTTCGGCGTAGGCGAGGGTGGTGCGGCGCAGGGCCGCCTCCGGGTTGATGCCCGCCTCTCGGGCCGCGGCCACCGTCGCCAGGAGGCTCGCGCCCAGTCTCGCCTCGGCGTCCACCTGGGTGTCCGACAGTGGGGGTGGCACACCCAGGCCGGCCCGGGCCGCACGGTCCAGGATCTGGGTGGCCAGGGCGAGGGCGGGCTGGCTCACCGCGACGCCGTCCAGCACCGACTTCCGGGCCTTCTCGGCGCGCTTGATCCGCTCCCAGTTCGCGGTGATCTCCTCCAGCGTGCCCACCTCCGCACCGGCGAAGACGTGCGGATTTCGCCGGATCATCTTGTCGACCAGGCCACCGGCCACGTCGTCGATGTTCCACCGCTCACCCTCAGGCAACTCCTCGGCGAGCCGCGCGTGCAACACCACCTGCAGGAGGACGTCGCCCAACTCCTCACGCAACGCGTCGGTGTCGTCGGCGTCGATCGCGTCGTACGCCTCGTAGCTCTCCTCCAGCAGGTAACCGGCGAGGCTGCGGTGCGTCTGCGCGCGCTTCCACGGGTCGCCACCCGGCGAGGCCAACCGGTCCAGCACGGCCACCGCATCGAGCAGACGCGCGCCCGGCGGGTCCCACGAGCCGTACATCAGTTCCATCTCGGCCAGCCCCGGCTCCCGGGCCAGGCGCAGACCCAGCTCCCGGGCAAGAGCCTCGTCGCCGGCCGGGCCGGCCAACCAGACCGCCGTGCCGTGCGCCGCCACGGTGTCCAGCAGGCGCTGCGTCGCCGGGCCGTCCACCACGACGACCTCGGCGCCCGCCTGGCGCACCGCCGTGGCCAACTCGCTCTCCGCGCCGGTCAACACCGGGTGCTGGCGTACGACGTCCCAGGCCGCCGCCGTCAGCAGGCCGGCCGGCAGCCGGGGCGAGGTGACCAGCAGGACGATCCGTGCCGTCATGTTCAGCTGGCCGTGCCCTCAGCGTCGGGAGTGGCGGGGGACTCGGCCGACTCCGGGGTGGAGATGTCGGTGACCATGTCGGAGCCCGGCTCACCGAGCGGCACGCTGACGGCGGGAATGTCGCCGGGGAAGCTGAGCACCGGGAACTCCAACGGGCGGTACCGGGGGCTGACCGTGACGTCGTAGCGCTCGACCGCCTCGACCAGCGACCGCCGGGTGGCCAGCGCACCACGCAACTGGTCGCCGTCGAGCTGGCGGGCGGCCTCCTCGTCGCTCGTGGCGGCGGGGATCTGGCCCGCCTCGCGGCCGACCGCGATCAGGGTCTTCATCTCCTGCTCGGTCGGCGCGACCGACTCGGAGGGCACCCCGGACAGGCAGGTGTAGAGGGCGGACACCTGCTGCACGTACTCCGTGTCAGCCGTCAGCTGGAGCGCCTGGGCGACCTGGTCGGAAGCCACCTGGCCACGCGGCTGGTAGTTCTTCTCGGCGGAGACCTGCTTGCACACCTCGCCCAGCACCAGCACGCTGGCCACCTCGGCCGGGCCGGCCGGCTTCGGCGCCGCCTGGCCGGGTTGGCTCGCGGCGGGCGACTCCGGGTTCTTGTCGCGCAGGTCCTTCAGCACGGCGGCGACCCGCTCATCGGTGATGCGGTGGTCACCGATGTAGGCGGCGATGCCGGGCTCGGCACGACAACCGGAGAGGGCGATGAGACCGACCGCCACGCTGGCGACGGCGACACGACGGCGAGCACGCATGACGGTCACTCTCTCACGGCAGGCCACGTCGCTGTGACGCCCCCCACCGCCCGCGCCCCTCGCGCGCCGGCGCGACCAGGACGATGCCCGCGGCGCGACCGGGCACCGTCCTGGTCGGTGAGCCGTCCGGCTCCGGCTCAGGCCGACGCTGTCAGGCTCAGGCTCAGGCCGTCCCGCTCAGGCCGACGCCCCGGCGGCCGCCACTGCGGGCGCGGGGGCACCGAGCACATCGGAGAGCAACTGGGCGCACCACTGCAACAGCGCCTGGTCGCGCAACGGCTCGCCGCCGATCCGGCGGGTGGTCGGCCGGGGCACGCTGACCTGGTCCGTGGCCTGCTTGTAGACGGCGTCCGGGTGGTAGCGCTTGAGCCGCAACTGCTTCGAATCCGGCAGCGGCAGCGGGCCGAACCGGACGTGCTTGCCCTGCATGGACACGTCGGTCAGGCCGTAGCGACGGGCCAGCAGGCGGAACCGGGCCACCTCCACCAGGTTCTGCACCGGGGCCGGAGGCTCGCCGTACCGGTCGGTCATCTCGGCGACCACCTCGCCCAACCGCTCCTCGTCGCGGGCCTCGGCGAGCTTGCGGTACATCTCCAGGCGCAGCCGCTCCACACTCACGTAGTCGTGCGGCAGGTGCGCGTCGACAGGCAGATCGATCTTGACATCGACGTCCTCCTCCGGCCGCTCGCCCTTGAACGCGGAGACCGCCTCGCCGACCATCCGCACGTACAGGTCGAAGCCGACGCCCTCGATGTGCCCGGACTGCTCGCCGCCGAGCAGGTTGCCGGCACCCCGGATCTCCAGGTCCTTCATCGCCACGTACATGCCGGCGCCCAGCTCGGTGTGCTGGGCGATGGTGGCCAACCGCTCGTGGGCGTGCTCGGTGAGCGGCTTCTCCGGCGGGTAGAGGAAGTAGGCGTACGCCCGCTCCCGGCCCCGGCCGACCCGGCCCCGGATCTGGTGCAGCTGCGCCAGGCCGAGCAGGTCGGCCCGCTCCACGATCAACGTGTTGGCGTTCGGGATGTCGATGCCCGACTCGACGATCGTGGTGCAGACCAGGACGTCGAACTCCTTCTCCCAGAAGCCGACCATCACCTTCTCCAGGGCGTCCTCGCCCATCTGGCCGTGCGCCACCGCGACCCGCGCCTCGGGCACCAGCTCCCGCAGTCGCCGTGCCGCCCGGTCGATCGACTCGACCCGGTTGTGCAGGTAGAAGACCTGCCCGTCGCGGAGCAACTCGCGGTGGATGGACGCGGCCACCTGCCGGTCGTCCTGCGCGCCCACGAAGGTGAGCACCGGGTGCCGTTCCTCCGGCGGGGTGGCGATGGTGGACATCTCCCGGATGCCGGTGATCGCCATCTCCAGGGTCCGCGGGATCGGGGTGGCCGACATGCTGAGCACGTCGACGGACGCGCGCAGCGTCTTCAGGTGCTCCTTGTGCTCGACACCGAAGCGCTGCTCCTCGTCGACGATCACCAGACCGAGCTGCTTGAACCGGGTGGCGGTCTGCAACAGGCGGTGGGTGCCGATGACGATGTCGACGGTGCCGTCGGCGACCATCTCCAGCGTCCGCTCGGTCTCCTTCGGGGTCTGGAACCTCGACAGCTGCCGGATCTGCACCGGGAACTGGCTCATCCGCTCGGCGAACGTGTTGTAGTGCTGCTGCACCAGCAGGGTGGTCGGCACCAGCACCGCCACCTGCTTGCCGTCCTGCACGGCCTTGAAGGCGGCCCGGACGGCGATCTCGGTCTTGCCGTAGCCCACGTCACCGCAGATCAGCCGGTCCATCGGGACCGTCTGCTCCATGTCCCGCTTGACCTCGTCGATCGCGGCGAGCTGGTCCGGCGTCTCCTGCCAGGGGAAGGCGTCCTCCAACTCCCGCTGCCACGGGGTGTCCGGGCCGAACGAGTGCCCCTTGGACGCCTTGCGGGCGGCGTAGAGCTGGATCAGCTGCGCGGCGATCTCCCGGACCGCCTTACGAGCCCGGGCCTTGGACTTCTGCCAGTCCGAGCCGCCCATCTTGTGCAGGGTCGGCTGCTCCCCGCCCACGTAACGGGAGAGCTGGTCGAGCTGGTCGGTGGGGACGAACAGCCGGTCGCCGGGCTGGCCGCGCTTGCTGGCCGCGTACTCGATGACCAGGTATTCGCGGCTGGCGCCGTTGACGGTGCGCTGCACCAGCTCGACGTAGCGGCCGATGCCGTGCTGTTCGTGCACCACGTGGTCGCCGGCCTTCAGCTCCAGCGGGTCGATGGTGTTGCGCCGCCGGCTCGGCATCTTGCGCATGTCCCGGGTCGACGTGCCCCGACCGCCGGTCACGTCGTTGCCGGTCAGCAACACGAAACGGGACGCCTCGTCGACGAACCCGCTGCTCAGCGCGCCACAGGTGACCACCAGCTCGCCGGGGACCGGCGCGGTCGGCACCTCCTCGGCCAACCGGGCGCCCAGCCCGGCGTCGCGCAGCACCTCCACCGCCCGCTGGGCGGGGCCGTGCCCCTCGAACACCAGCGCGATCGACCAGCCCTCGCCGGCCCAGCGCTTGAGATCGTCGACCACCCGGCTGGTCTCGCCGTGGTACAGCGGGGCCGGCTGAGCGCCGAGAGTCACCGCGATGGCGTCGTCCGGGGTGACGGCGGCCTCCTCCGGTGCGTCCTCCCAGGGCTGCCGTGTCTCAACCGTCTCCGCCTCGACCAACCCGAACGGTGACAGCGTCCACCACGGCTGGCCGAGCTTGCCGGCGGCGGCGCGCACCTCGCCGAGGGTGCGGAAGGCGGCAGCGCCGACGTCCACCGGGGCCTGGCCTCCGACCGCGGCGGCGGCCCAGCTGGCCTGGAGAAACTCCTCCGAGGTACGCACCAGGTCGTGCGCCCTCGTGCGGATCCGCTCCGGGTCGCACAGCAGCACATGGGTGCCGGACGGCATCGCGTCCAGCAGCAACTCCAGCGAGTCGGGGCCGACCAGGACCGGGGCCAGCGACTCCATCCCCTCCACCGGGATGCCCTCGGCCAGCTTGTCGAGAATCTCGGCCAGCTCGGGGTGCTGCTCGGCGAGCGCGGCGGCCCGGTCGCGGACCGACGGGGTGAGCAGCAACTCCCGGCAGGGCGGCGCCCACAGCAGCGGCACCTGCTCGATGGTCCGCTGGTCGGCGACGGCGAAGGTGCGGATCTCCTCGACCTCGTCGCCCCAGAACTCGACCCGGGACGGGTGCTCGTCGGTCGGTGGGAAGACATCCAGGATGCCGCCGCGTACCGCGAACTCACCGCGCTTGGTGACCAGGTCGACCCGGGCGTACGCCATGTCGATCAGCCGGCGGGCAACCTCTTCGAGGTCCGCCTCCTCGCCGGCGGCGAGCTGCACCGGCTCCAGATCGCCGAGCCCCTTGAGCTGCGGCTGGAGCAGTGAACGGACCGGGGCCACGACCACTCGCAGCGGCCCGGTGCCGCCATGCGCGTCGGTGGCCTCCGGGTGCGCCAACCGGCGCAGCACGGCCAGCCGTCGACCCACCGTGTCCGAGCGGGGTGACAGCCGCTCGTGGGGCAGCGTCTCCCAGGAGGGGAAGACCACGACCTGCTCGGCCGGCAGCAGCCCGCCCAGCGCGGCGGCGAGATCGTCGGCCTCCCGGGTGGTGGCGGTCACCGCCAGCACTGGTCGCCCGGCCCCACCTGCGGTGCCGTCGGGGTCGGCCGCGACCGCGGCCACCGCGAACGGGCGCAGTGCCGCCGGGGCGGTGATGTCGAGGCCGTCGACCTGGGCGGCACCGGAGCGCGCCAGGTCACGCGCCCGGGTCAGCCCGGGGTCGGCCAGGGCGGCGGAGAACAGACCGGTGAGCATGTGATCACTTCCAGGGGAGTCGACGCACACGACGGACGCCCCTCGTCCAGCCGGACGGGGGGTGCACGAGGACCAGCCTATCCCCGTCCACCGACACACACCCTCTTCCGCCCAGGTCCCGCGCCCCGCGCCCCGCGCCCCGCGCCCCGCGCCCCGCGCCCCGCGCCCCGCGCCCCGCGCCCCGCGCCCCGCGCCCCGCGCCCCGCGCCCCGCGCCCCGCGCCCCGCGCCCCGCGCCCCGCGCCCCGCGCCCCGCGCCCCGCGCCCAAGATCCTCACAACATCGGGGATGTTGCTGCCTCCGACGCGCGGGAAACCCCAGCATCCCCGATGTTGCGTGGATCTTGACCTCCCCAGGGACCTGGGCGAGTTTGGGGCGACCCACCGCGCCAAGGTCACGCTCGAACAAGGATGTAGGGGCCTCACCAACGCGCCGACACCACTACATCCTTGATATTGCGCGATCTTGGAGAGTGGAGGGCCTCCGGCACAGACGTCGCCGACCCGCGCACCTTGCTCGTCCCAAGATCCGCGCAACAACAGGGAAAGTGGTGGGTCACGGTGCCCCGAGGCAGCACTTGCCCTGATGTTGCGCGGATCTTCACCGCGCCGGACCCGCAGGACCCGCGGGAGCGGGCGCGGGCGCGGGCACCGAGGGAGCGGGCGCAGGACCCCCACGCGGGAGCGGACACCCCGGTCTGCCACGGCGTCGCGCGGATCTTGACCGTCGCCGGCCGACGTGGTCGGGTTGGTGGATGGGTGAGCAGTGGCGGGCGCAGTTCGACGCGGAGGTGAGTTTCGCCAACGGCGGCGGGCTGCGCACCGAGGGATTTCGGCTGGACATCCCGGGGCCGGAGATCACCGACGACGACCTGGCGGCGATGTTCGTCCGCCACCTCGGGCTGTTGATGGTCGCCGAGGTCCGGATCACTGCTAAGTCGATCATCGAGGAGCCGCACAAGGGTGGCCGGGGCGTAGCCGTCGGCCAGCCCACGCCCGGCCGCAGGCTGATCGAGCTGAGCCACGTGATCAGCGACGGGATGACCACTCTGCCCGGCTGGCCGGGGCCCCGGGTCACCGACTGGCTGACGTTCGCGGCGTCCCGCGACCGGTACGCGCTGGGCACCGAGTTCCATGTGGCGCGGATCGACCTGATCGCCAACACCGGCACGTACGTGGACACGCCCGCCCACCGCTGGGCAGGGGCAGACGACCTGACCGGGGTGCCGCTGGACCGCCTCGCCGACCTACCCGGGGTGCTGGTCCGCGTGCCGGCCGGCACCCGAGCCGTGGATCGGCTGATGCTCGCCCCGTACGAGGTGGCCGGGCGCGCGGTGCTGGTGCACACCGGGTGGGATGCGCACTTCGGCACCGAGCGGTACGGCGCGCCGGAGGCGCCACACCTGACCGGGGACGCCGCCCGGGCGCTGGCCGACGCCGGCGCGGCTCTGGTCGGCATCGACTCGATCAACATCGACGACATGAGCCCGGCAGCCGGCGGTGAACGCCCCGCACACAGCACGCTGCTCGCCGCCGGCATACCGATCGTGGAGCACCTGACCGGCCTGGACGCGCTACCGCCGACCGGGTTCCGGTTCACCGCGGCCCCACCGATGGTGGCCGGCATGGGCACCTTCCCGGTCCGCGCCTTCGCCGTCGTCAACCCCTGACGCCACGCGCCCCGGGAGACATCAGGAAAGTGCGGCGGACGCATTTCCCTGGCCCCACGGGGGTCACCAGGTCACCACCCGGACGGGTCAGTAGCGCACCGAAATCCTGCGCTCGACGCCGTCCACCCGGATTTCCCCGCCATACGGGATGATCACCTGCGGGTCGGTGTGGCCGAGGTCGACGTCGAAGACCACCACCGCGTCCGGCTGGTACGGCGTGAGCGCACGCATGATCGCCTCCCGCTGGGCCTCGCCCCAGGCCTGCCGTTCCGGCACCGACAGCGGTTTGTCGAAATCCCACGCCTTGGGGCGGCCGACGACGATCGCCGGGAAGGCGGCGAGCAGGCCCCGCTCCCCCATGTTCCGCACGATCCGGAACACCTCCTGGGCGCTGGGCATCTCCTGGGAGGTCTCGAAGACCAGCACGGAACCGTCCAGTTCGTCGGCGGTCGGCACCCGGTCGGTGGCCATCAGCCAGTGCAGGATCTCCAGGCAGCCACCCCAGGTACGCCCCCGAACCACCCGCTGCGGCCCCTGCCAGCGCCAACCCTCGCCGGGCAGCATCTCCGGCTCGTAGGCCAGCGTCTCCGGTTCGGTCCACGAGTTCGGCCGGTCACCCCAGGTGGCCGCGGGCGTCACCTCGTACCAGTCGGTGGTGAAGAGCGCGGCGCGCAGCGAGTCGACGGTCAACGGGTGCGGCGCGCCCGGCCGACCGAGGTGCACCAGCACCGACCCGCCGTGGTACGCGACGATGCCCAGCCGGTAGAGGTGGTTGAGCACGTTCGTGTTGTCCGAGTAACCGAAGTAGGGCTTGGGGTTGGCCCGCAGCACGTCGTCGTCGAGGTGCGGGGTGACCGTGATCAGGTCGTCGCCGCCGACCGTGGCGAGCACCGCGGTGATGCTCGGGTCGGCGAACGCGGCGGTCAGGTCGCGGGCCCGGTCGCTCGGGTCCGCACCCATGACCCGGGTGGTCGGGTACTCCACCGGCTCCAGGCCGAACTCCTCGCGCAGCCGGCGCAGCCCCAACTCGTACACGTGGGGGAAGAGTCCCGGCAGGCCGGCGGAGGGTGAGACGACCGCGACCCGGTCACCCGGCTGCGGCTTGGGTGGATAGATCAGTGTCCCCATGATCGAAGGCTAACCGCCCGGCCAACCGGTTTCGGTCCTGCCGCCCAATGAACGGACATTAGGCTCCTCATGTGGAGGAAGCACCGCAAAAGCGCGACCGCGACTGGGCGCCGCGCAGCATCGGGCTGCTCATCGGCACGCTCGCGCTGGCCACCGCGTTCATCGCGGCCTATGTCGGAGCACTGCACCAACCCACGCCCCGCGACCTGCCGGTCGGCGTCGTCGCCAGTGACCAACGCGCGCGGGCGACGCTCGACGCCGTGCGCGACCAGACCACCACCCTCAAACCCATCGAGTACGACGACCCGACCGCCGCCGAGGACGCCCTGCTCAGCCGCGCGGTGTACGCCGTGCTCAGCACCGGCCCGGACAACGGCCTGCGTCTGACGGTCGCGAGTGCCTCCGGCCCCTCCGCCACCAGCGCGATCAAGGAGGTCCTCAGCAACGCCGCCGCCCGCACCAGCACCCCGTTACAGGTGGTCGACCGGGTGCCGGTCACCTCGGCCGACCCGCGCGGGGTGGTGCCGTTCTACCTGAACGTCGGGTACGTGCTCGGCGGCTACCTGGCCTCGACCGTGCTCGGGATCTCCGCCGGCACCACCCCGCGCACGGCACGGCGGGCGGGACTTCGCGTTGCCGCCCTGGCGGTCTACAGCGTGCTGCTCGGCATCGCCGGCGCGATAATGGTCGGGCCGGTCCTGGACATCTGGCAGCACGACGTGCCGACGATCGCCGCGATCGGCGCGCTGGCCGTCTTCGCCGCCGCGATGTTCGCCAGCGCCATCCAGGGTTGGCTCGGCGTCGCGGGCACCGCGCTGGTCATCCTGCTGCTGGTGGTGCTCGGCAACCCCGGCTCCGGCGGCATCTACGCGCCCGAGTTCCTGCCCGGGGTGCTGCGTGGCATGCACCGGTGGAACATCCCCGGGCTCGCCAACGACCTCACCAAGGCGGCGGTCTACTTCGACTGGCGGTCCGCCGGCTGGCCCGCGATCGCGCTCGCGCTCTGGGCGGTCGTCGGCATCGTCGGGTTGGTCAGCGCCAGCGTCGTCCGGGGCCGCCGGACCGCCAGCGTCCGGGGCCGCCGGACCGCCACCGCCGGCCCCGGGTCGGGTCGCTCCGGCCCCGGGTCGACCGGGGACGGTGGCTGAGATCACGCCGGAAACGCCGATCCAAAGCCAGTGGATCACCGGGGGGCCTCCGCACATCCGGCGCGCGCGGATACCATCCAGTAAGTCGGACAGCGCTGTCCTTCGTCACCACGTAAGGGAGCGCATCGTGACCGATCAGCACGACCACGACGGCCCGGACGCCGCGCTGCGGGCCGACATCCGTCGACTCGGCACCCTGCTCGGGCAGACCCTGGCCCGCCAGGAGGGTCGCCCGCTGCTCGACCTCGTCGAGGAGATCCGCGCCCAGGTCCGCACCGACGCCCCGGCGGCCGCCCAGCGCCTCGGCGGGCTCGACGTGACCACCGGCACCAAGCTGGCCCGAGCCTTCTCCACCTACTTCCACCTGGCCAACATCACCGAGCAGGTGCACCGGGCGCGGGATCTGCGCCGCCGCCGCGCGGTGCAGGGCGGGTGGCTGGACCAGGCCGCCAAGATGATCGCCGAGCGTGGGGTACCGGCCGAGGAGATCGCCAACGCGGCACGTCGGTTGGCGGTCCGACCGGTCTTCACCGCGCACCCGACCGAGGCGGCCCGCCGCTCGATCCTGTCCAAGCTGCGTGCCATCGCCGACGAGTTGGACGCCGAGACGGCCAACGCGATCCTCTACGGCGCCAGCGACGAGGGCCCCGCCAACCGCCGCCTGGCCGAGTTGCTGGACCTGATGTGGCAGACCGACGAGCTGCGGCTCGACCGGCCGGACCCGACCGACGAGGCCCGTAACGCCATCTACTACCTGCGCGACCTGTACGCCGAGGCCGCCCCGCAGGTGCTCGACGACCTGGCCGACACGCTGCGTACCCTCGGCGTGGAAACCTCGCCGACGGCCCGGCCGCTGAGCTTCGGGACCTGGATCGGCGGCGACCGCGACGGCAACCCGTTCGTCACCCCGGCGGTCACCCGCGAGGTGCTGACCATCCAGCACGAGCACGGCATCGCCGCGACCGAGAAGGCGATGGACCACCTGATCAACGAGGTCTCGGTCTCCCGCCGGCTGCGCGGGGTGTCCCTGGACCTGTCCGCCAGCCTCGCCGCCGACCTGGACGCACTGCCCGAGGTGGCGACGCGGTTCCGTCGGGTCAACGCGGAGGAGCCGTACCGACTCAAGGCGCGCTGCGTGAAGGCGAAGCTCGCCAACACCCGGCTACGGCTGCGCCAGGGCACCGTGCACGTGCCGGGGCGCGACTACCGCGGCTCCGCCGAGCTGATCGCCGACCTCGATCTGCTGCGCGCCTCGCTGGCCCGCAACTCCGGGCAGCTCACCGCCGTCGGCCGACTGGCCTCCACCATCCGCACGGTCTCCGCCTTCGGTCTGCACCTGGCGACGATGGACGTCCGGGAGCACGCCGAGGCGCACCACGCGGTGCTCGCCCAGCTCTACGAGGCGGTCGGCGAGGTCTCCGACTACCCGGCACTGACCCGGCTGGAGCGCACCAAGCTGCTCGCCGACGAGCTGACCGGCCGCCGTCCACTGTCCACGGTGGACACGTCGCTGTCCGAGCCGGCCCGCAAGACGTTCGACGTGTTCGGGACCATCCGGGAGGCACAGGACCGGTTCGGCGGCGAGGTGATCGAGTCGTACATCATCTCGATGACCCTGGGCGTCGACGACGTGCTGGCCGCCGTGGTGCTGGCCCGCGAGGCAGGCCTGGTGGACGTGCACAGTGGGCGGGCCCGGATCGGGTTCGTGCCGCTGCTGGAGACCCCGGCCGAGCTGAACGCCGGCGGTGAACTCCTCGACGAACTGCTGTCGCTGCCCGCGTACCGGGCGCTGGTGACCGCCCGGGGCGACGTGCAGGAGGTGATGCTCGGCTACTCCGACTCGAACAAGGAGGCCGGGATCACCACCAGCCAGTGGTCGATCCACCGGGCGCAACGCGCGCTGCGTGACGTGGCCGCCCGGCACGGGGTGCGCCTGCGGCTGTTCCACGGCCGGGGCGGCACGGTCGGGCGCGGCGGCGGGCCGACGCACGAGGCGATCCTGGCTCAGCCGTACGGCACGCTGGACGGCGCGATCAAGGTGACCGAGCAGGGCGAGGTGATCTCCGACAAGTACACCCTGCCGTCCCTGGCCCGGGAGAATCTGGAGCTCACGCTCGCAGCGGTGCTGCAGGCGACCCTGCTGCACACCGCACCCCGGCAGCCGGCCGAGATGTTGGAGCGCTGGGACGCGACGATGGACGTGGTCTCCGAGTCCGCGTTCCGCTCCTACCGGTCGCTCGTCGAGGACCCGGACCTGCCGGCGTACTTCTGGGCGTCCACCCCCACCGAGTTGCTCGGCGCGCTGAACATCGGCTCCCGACCGGCGAAGCGCCCGAACACCGGCGCGGGCCTGTCCGGTCTGCGGGCGATCCCGTGGGTGTTCGGCTGGACGCAGACCCGACAGATCGTGCCGGGCTGGTTCGGTGTCGGCTCCGGGCTGGCCGCCGCCCGCGAGGCCGGCCTGGCCGACGTGCTGGCCGAGATGCACCGCAACTGGCACTTCTTCCGCACGTTCCTGTCGAACGTCGAGATGATGGTGACCAAGACCGACCTGAACATCGCCCGTCGGTACGTGGAGACCCTGGTGCCGAAGAAGCTGCACCCGATCTTCGAGCAGATCGAGCAGGAGTACGAGCTCACCAAGCGGGAGCTGCTGGCGGTCACCGCCTCGCCCGCTCTGCTGGAGAACTCACCGGTGCTCCAGCGCACCCTCGCCGTTCGCGACACGTACCTGGAGCCGTTGCACCACCTCCAGGTGGCGTTGCTGCGGCAGTACCGGGAGTCCGGTGCCGCCGGACGAGCGGTGGCCACCGCCCCGGGCGGTCGACGCGCACCGAGTGACGGCACCGCCCTGGAGCGGGCGCTGCTCACCACGGTGAACGGCATCGCCGCCGGAATGCGCAACACCGGCTGATCAGCTGCCCGGCCCGGCCGGCCCGGCCCGGTCCGGCCGGTCGAGCCGGTCGATCATGGAGTTGTGGTGCCCCGCAAAAGCCGCCTACAGGGGTGAATCGGCCACCACAACTCCATGATCGACGGGCTGGGCGGAGTCAGAAATCTCCGCCACCGAAGTCGCCGCCACCGAACCCGCCGAAGTCACCGCCGGCGTAGTCACCGCCTCCGAAGTCGCCGCCGCCGAAGTCGCCGCCACCCTGGTCACCAGCGCCGAAGTCCTGGTCGCCACCCTGGTCGAACCCGTCGCCGAAGCCCTCCTGGTAGCCGGCGTCGTAGCCGTACCCGGGGTCGGCGAAGGCCGGTGAGAACAGCGCGTCGGCGATCAGGATGCCGCCGAGCACGCCGGCACCGGCGCCCAGCGCCGTCTTCCACCAGGGCGTCGAATACCAGCCGGCCGGCACCGGCCGGCCCTGGTAGCGCCCACCGGGGTAGTAGTAGGGCGTTTCCCGGCCGGGCTGCGGTCCGGCCCGGAAGGTCTGCCCCTGCACGTCGACCTCGCGCTCCTTGGTGAGCTGCCCCACGCCGCGGGCGGCGGCCAGGGCCGGCACCTCGGGGCCCGGGTCAATGCCCAACGCGGTACGTGCCGCCCGGATGTACGCCAACCCTTCAAGCGCGGTCTCCCGAGCCAGACCGAACTGGTGCGGCGTACGCGCCTGCTCCAGCTGCGAGCCGGCCGCGTTGTAGCGCTCGCCGGCATCGGCAAGCGCCTGGCGTACCGCCGGGTCGTCGCCGTGCAGGTTGATCAGCTGACCGCCGAGCCGCTCGTACCACCGTTGCGCCTCGGCGCGCGCGTCGCCGAGCTCGGTGCGGCGGCGGGCACCGGCCTGGGCGCGGATGAGCGCTGCGGCGCCCACCGCGCCGACCAGCACGACCGCGAGGCAGAGCACAAGTTCCATGCCATCGAACGTACCCCGGAGGTCACGTCGCATCCGTCTGGCAAGCTCCGGTGATGGACGTCTCGACGCTGCTCCTGGTGATCGTGTGCCTCGGTGCCGGCGGGGCGGTGGGCTGGCTCGCCGCGCGTTCCCGGTCGGCGGCCGACATCGCCCGCCTCGATGCCACCCTGGCCGCCACCCGCGAGGGCGAAGGCCGGTTGGAGCAGTCCATGCGGGCCCTCAGCTACGAGGCCACCGCGCAGTCCCAGGAGGCGGTGGCCCGGGCGGTCGCCCCGTTGCACGACACCCTGCGCCGCTACGAGCAACGGGTGGCCGAGCTGGAGCACGACCGGGTCGACGCGTACGCCGAGCTGCGCGAGCAGGTCCGCTCGATGAGCACGGTCTCCGGTGAGCTGCGCACCGAGACCAAGCAGTTGGTGGCGGCGCTGCGGGCACCGCAGGTGCGGGGCCGCTGGGGCGAGCACCAGCTGCGCCGGATCGTCGAGGCAGCCGGGATGCTTGAGCACTGCGACTTCGCCGAACAGGTCACCGCCGCCACCGACCAGCAGGTCGTCCGGCCGGACCTGGTGGTCCGGCTGCACGGCGGACGATCGGTGGTGGTGGACGCCAAGGCGCCGTTCGACGCCTACCTGACGGCCATGGAGTCGCGCGACGAGCGCGGCCGGGACACCCACCTCGACGCGCACGCCCGGCACCTGCGTGGGCACGTCGACGCCCTGGCCGCGAAATCGTACTGGTCGGCGTTCGACAGCTCACCGGAGTTCGTGGTGCTGTTCGTCCCCGCCGACCCGTTCCTCGACGTCGCGCTCCAGCGTGATCCGACGCTGCTGGAGCACGCCTTCACGCGCAACGTGGTGCTGGCCACGCCGGCCACGCTCGTCGCCCTGCTCCGCACGGTCGCCTACTCGTGGCGGCAGGAGGCGCTGGCCCGGAACGCGCTCGCGGTGCACACTCTGGCCCGCGAGCTGTACGGGCGGCTTTCCACCCTGGGCGACCACGTGGGCAAGCTCGGGTCGTCGCTGGCCGGTGCCGTGACCGCGTACAACCGGGCTGTCGGCTCGTTGGAGGCGCGGGTGCTGGTCAGCGCCCGCAAGCTCGCCGAGTTGGGCGTCTCGGACGATGAGTTGGCGACGCCCGGGCAGGTCGAGTTGACGCCCCGGCAGCCGCAGGCACCCGAACTGGTCGACCCGGCCGACGAGGTCCCGACCCGCTAGCCAATCATCTGACAGTGCATATGCATGCATGTCACGAAGTGGTCACAAGGGACTGGCCAGTAGTGACAGTGCTCATCGATACACCGAAAGATTTTGCTCACCCATGCGCCCTTGTCCCTGAGGGCCCTGTTCTCTGGAGGAAAGAGAACGTGAGCAAACCCCGAAATTTGGGCCGGCGTACCTCTGCCGCGCTCTTCGCGTCGGTCCTGGCGGCTAGCGCCGTGACCGTCGTGGGTGGTGCCGCCACCGCGGCCGCCGCCCCCGTCACCGCACCGGATGCTTCCCCGGCCACCGCCGCCGAGACGCTGGGCGCTCACGACGCCAAACTGCTCAGCGAAGCCAAGGCGAAGAAGGCCCCGACCGTCACCCTGATCGTCTCCACCGAGAAGGGCGAGGCGGGGGACGTCGCCGACAGCCTCACCAAGCTCGGCGGCACGGTCAGCCAGCGGCAGGACAAGGTCGGCTTCGTGCTGGCCAAGGTCCCGACCGACAAGGCCCTCACGGCGGCACGGCTGCCCGGCGTGTCGGCCGTCGACCTGGACGAGGTCATCCAGCTGCCCGACCCGACCCCGGAGAAGACCCCCGCCGGCACCGCCGGCGCACGGCAGGCCACGGTCGGGGCGCCGGGCGAGGCCACCCGGGCGGACAACCCGTACATGCCGACGAACGAAACCGGCGCGGTGGCGTTCACCGCGGCCCACCCGGAGTGGGACGGCCGGGGCGTCACGATCGGCATCATGGACTCCGGTGTCGACCTGGCCCATCCGGCGTTGCAGCAGACCACCACCGGCGAGCGCAAGATCGTCGACTGGGTGACCGCGACGGACCCGCTGGAGGACGGGACGTGGCGGCGGATGCAGACCCAGGTCACCGGTCCGTCGTTCACCATCGAAGGTCTCGGCACCTGGACGGCACCGGCCGGCACGTACCGGTTCAACCTGTTCAGCGAGTCGGTCACCACCAACAGCGACGCCCGCGGTGACGTCAACCGCGACGGTGACACCACCGACACCTGGGGTGTGCTGTACGACCCGGCCACGAACAACATCTGGGTGGACGCCAACCAGAACCGGAACTTCACCGACGACGCGCTGATGCGGCCGTACAAGGAGAAGTACGACATCGGGTACTTCGGCACCGACAACCCGGCGACCCCGGTCGCCGAGCGGCAGCCGTTCGTCGTCGAGTACCGCAAGAACGTGAACACCGCGCCGATCGGGCTGCCGGGCACCTACGACTACGTCAACATCGGCATCGTCGAGAGCACCCACGGCACCCACGTCGCCGGCATCACCGCCGCCAACGACATGCTCGGCAACGACGCCTTCGACGGCGCGGCCCCGGGTGCCAAGTTGGTCTCCGCCCGCGCCTGCTCCTGGGGCGGCGGCTGCACCGCAGCGGCCCTCACCACCGGCATGATCGACCTCGTGGCCAACCGTGGGGTCGACATCGTCAACATGTCGATCGGTGGCCTTCCGGGCCTGAACGACGGCAACAACGCCCGGGCGAACCTCTACAACGAGCTGATCGAGACGTACGGCGTGCAGATGGTCATCTCGGCTGGCAACTCCGGGCCGGGCCTCAACACGGTCGGCGACCCGTCCGTCGCCAGCAACGTGATCAGTGCCGCCGCCAGCATCAGCAAGGACACCTGGCTGGCCAACTACGGGTCGGTCGTGCGGAAGAAGAACGCCCTGTTCAACTTCTCCTCCCGTGGCCCGCGCGAGGACGGCGGCTTCAAGCCGAACATCGCCGCCCCCGGCTCGGCCATCTCCACCGCACCGACCTGGCAGCTCGGTGCCCCGGTCCCCGAGGCCGGCTACGCGTTGCCCCCGGGCTACGCGATGCTCAACGGCACCTCGATGGCGTCCCCGCAGGCCGCCGGTGCCGGCGCGCTGCTGCTGTCGGCCGCCAAGGCCACCGACCGGGGCGTCAGCCCGGCCGCCCTGCGGCGTGCGCTGTTCACCTCGGCCAAGCCGATCGCGGGCGTGCCGACGTACGCGCAGGGCTACGGCATGGTCAACGTGCCGGGCGCCTGGCAGCTGCTGCGCCAGGGCGTCGAGACCCGGTCGTACGTCTCCGACGCTGCGGTCTGCAGCCCGCTGGCCGACCAGCTGACCATCTGGAACGGCGTGAAGTTCGTGCCGAACCCGGGTCGGGGCACCGGCGTCTACAACCGTTGTGGCGCGTCCGACGGCGGTCACAAGGTCGGGCAGGGCAAGACCTACCCGGTCAAGATCACCCGTACCAGCGGCCCGGCCGGCACCATCAAGCACGATGTCACGTTGCAGGGCAACGACGGCACGTTCAAGGCCCCGAAGACGGTCGCGCTGCCGCTCAACAAGACCGTCACCGTCAACGTGACCGCCAAGCCGACGGCCGAGGGCGCGCACGGCGCGATCATGCGGATCGACGACCCGGCCACCAACGTGGTCGACTTCGAGGTCTCCACGGTGGTGGTGGCCTCGAACGATGTGAAGAAGCCCAACTTCTCGTACACCAACGAGGGCTCGGTCGACCGGAACGGCTTCACGTCGTACTTCGTGACGGTGCCGGAGGGCGCCAAGGCGCTCCAGGTGAACCTGTCCGGGATCGCCACCGGCTCGCAGACCCGATTCATCGCCATCAACCCGCTGGGTGTGCCGGTGGAGAGCACCGCGAGCACCGTCTGCTACACCAACTTCTCCGACGTCAACGTCTGCAAGCCGCAGGAGCGTGACTACCAGAACCCGCTGCCCGGGGTCTGGGAGATCGAGGTGGAGTCGCGGCGGACCTCACCGGCGCTGAACAACCCGTTCAAGCTCCAGGCGCGGGTGCAGGGCCTGACGGTCGAGCCGGAGCTGGTCGAGCTGCCCAGTGTCGAGGCCGGCGAGCCGACCAACGTGAGCTGGGACGTCACCAACACCTTCGGCCCGGTCTCGGTCAGCGGCCGGAGCGGCGCGCTGACCGGCGTGCGCACCGAGCGTCCGACCATCACCGAGGGCGGCCCCAACCAGGAGTGGACCGTCGAGATCCCGGCGGGCACGTCGACGTTCACCGCCCGGATCGGCAACCCCGCGAACGCGGGCGCCGACCTGGACCTGTACGTCTACCGAGGCACCACCGAGGTCGGTCGGGCCGCCGACGGCGACTCGGAGGAGGCGGTGACGCTGACCAACCCGGCCGCGGGCACCTACCGCGTCGTGGTGGAGCCGTACGGGGTCGACGGGCCGGGCACCAGCACCGCGTACGACTACTACGACGCGTTCGCGTCCGCGTCGCTGGGCACGATCACCGCCCCGGCAGTCGCGGTGCCGCTGATGCACGGCGAGTCGACCACCATCACCGGCACGGTGACGGCGGTGGCCGTTCCGTCCGACGGGCGTCAGCTCTCCGGTGAACTGGCGATCGTCACGACCGAGGGTGCGATCGTGGGTCGCGGCACCGTGTCCATCGGCGCCGTGAACTGATCGTTCGGTAACACCAGCAGGAGCCCGTCCCCAGGATCGGGGGCGGGCTCCCGCTTGTCGGAGCGAGCGATCAGGACCGGTGGGCGGCCGACACGACGAACGGGGTGCCCTGTTGGCAGGTGGTCATCATGCCGGGCTCGACCCGACCGGTGACCTCGACCCGCGCACCGGGCGTCAGCACGTCACGCGGGCCGCCGAGGAGCAGGTAGCCGTCGAGCAGCACGCAGTTGGGCTCCACGCCGGCCTGCACGGTGCCGCTCAGGGTGGTGGCGCCGACTCCCGGGGGCGTGCTGGGGCCGCCCGGCTTCGGGGGCTTGGGAGTCCCCGGGCCGGAGGTCGGGGTGGGGTCGACGGTCGACGGCGAAACGGTCGGGTCCGGCGTGGGCGAACTGGTCACCGGCTGCGCTCCCGTCGGGGTCGGGGTGGGTGTGCCGCCGCCGGCGTCCTGGCTGCCACAGGCGCTCAGCGCCACGCAGACGGCCAGCACGGAGCCGGCGAGCCGAAGAGTCCTCATGCCGAATCTGACGTACGCGGGGTCGGGTTGGTTCCCGCGTTCAGCCGCGCGCCGCGGCGGCCTTCATGTCCCGCCTCAACTCCTGCGGAAGCGAGAACGTGAGCCGCTCGTTGGCGGTGGTGATCTCCTCGACGTCGCCGAAGCCTCGGTCGGCGAGGTAGGTCAGCACATCCTGGACCAGGTCGTCCGGGACGCTCGCGCCGGAGGTCAGGCCCACCGTGGTGGCCCCCTCCAGCCAGGCGTCGTCGATCTCGTGGGCGAAGTCGACCAAATGACCGGCACGGGCACCCGCGTCCAGGGCGACCTCGACCAGGCGAACCGAGTTGGAGGAGTTGGTCGAACCGACGACGATCACCACGTCGCAGTCGGCGGCGATCTCCTTGACCACGTGCTGCCGGTTGGAGGTGGCATAGCAGATGTCGTCGCTGGGCGGCGACTGCAGCAGTGGCAGCCGCTGCTTGAGGCGGGCCACCGTCTCCAGCGTCTCGTCGACCGAGAGCGTGGTCTGGGAGAGCCAGACCACCTTCTCCGGATCACGGACGGTGACCTTGTCGGCGCCGTCCGGGCCGTCCACCAACTGGATGTGCGCGGGGGCCTCGCCTGCGGTGCCGATGACCTCTTCGTGCCCCTCGTGACCGATGAGCAGGATGTCGTAGTCCTCGGCGGCGAACCGCTTCGCCTCGTGGTGCACCTTGGTGACCAGCGGGCAGGTCGCGTCGATCGCCTTCAACGAACGCGCCCTGGCCTGCTCGTAGACCTCGGGGGCCACGCCGTGCGCGGAGAAGATGACGGTGGACCCCTCCGGCACCTCCTCGTTCTCCTCCACGAAGATCGCGCCCTGGGCCTCCAGGGTCTGCACGACGTGCTTGTTGTGCACGATCTGCTTGCGCACGTAGATCGGGGCGCCGTAGAGCTTGAGCGCCTCCTCGACGGTCTGCACCGCGCGGTCGACGCCAGCGCAGTAACCACGGGGCTTGGCCAGGAGCACGCGCTTGCCGGTCCGGGGGGTCGCCTCAGCCTCAGTCACCCACCCATCCTACGTGCCGTCCCCTCACCCGCCACCGCACCACAACCCCACCCCGGCCCGCCCCCAACCTCGTTGATCATGAAGTTAGCGGCGCGACACGCCGACACGGAGGGCGATAACTTCATGATCGACGGGTCGGATGGGCCGGGTCGTAGGGTGGGCGGGTGAGTATGGGTGAGGGGGCAGGCGCGGGGGCGGGAGCGCGAAGCAGCGCCGAGGAGCCTTGGCCGGTGCGGGTGGTCAGCCAGAAGGTGGGGGCATGGATCGCCAAGCTGGGCTGGGTGTGGGTGGACGGGCAGGTCGCGCAGATCAGCCGCCGCCCCGGAGCCAGCACCGTGTTTCTCACCCTGCGTGACCCGTCGGCGGATCTGAGCCTGACCGTCACCACCAATCGGGACGTGCTGGACGCCGGCGCGCCGGAGCTGCGCGAGGGTGCCCGCGTGGTGCTGCACGCCAAGCCGGAGTTCTACGCCGCCCGGGGCACACTGAGCCTACGGGCCGACGAGATCCGCCAGGTGGGGCTCGGGGAGCTGCTGGCCCGGCTGGAGAAGCTCAAGAAGCTGCTCGCCGCCGAAGGGCTCTTCGACAGGGCCCGCAAGCGCCGACTGCCGTTCCTGCCCGGTCGCATCGGCCTCATCACCGGTCGCGCGTCGGCGGCCGAGCGGGACGTGCTGACCAATGCCCGGCGGCGCTGGCCCGCTGTGGAGTTCCGCACTGTCAACGTCGCCGTGCAGGGCCCGTCCGCCGTGCCGCAGATCGTGGACGCGCTCAAGGTGCTGGACGCCGACCCGAGCATCGACGTGATCATCATCGCCCGGGGCGGTGGCGGCATCGAGGACCTGCTGCCCTTCTCCGACGAGGCGCTCTGCCGCGCGGTGTTCGGCTGCCGTACGCCGGTGGTCAGCGCGATCGGCCACGAGACCGACGCGCCGCTGATCGACTACGTCGCCGACGTCCGCGCCTCCACCCCGACCGACGCGGCCAAGCGGGTAGTCCCCGACCTCACCGAGGAGGTACGCCTCATCGGCCAGGCCCGGCACCGTCTCGAACGGGCGGTCCGCAACCTGGTGGACCGGGAGACCCACCGGCTCGACGGGCTGCGGTCCCGGCCGGTGCTGGCCCGTCCGCAGGTGATGGTGGAGCAACGGGCGACCGAGCTGACCGCGTTGCGCCAGCGGGCCGGCCGCTGCCTGGAACACCGGCTCTCCGCCGCCGACGACGAGCTGCGGCACACCCTGGCGCGGCTGCGCGCACTCTCCCCCGCCGCCACCCTCGACCGGGGGTACGCGATCGTGCAGCGCGCGGACGGCCACGTGGTCCGCGCGGCGGCGGAGGTCGGCAAGGGCGACCCGCTGCGGGTACGGCTGGCCGACGGCGAGCTGGCCGCCACGGTCGAAGGGTGAGTGGCGACACGGTGAACTGGGTGAGCGGCGACGCGGTGACCTGGGTGAGTGGCGACGCGGTGGCCCGGCTGAGCACCGACCCGGCGTCACGGGTGAGCGGCAACGCGGTCGAACGGCTGAGTGGCGACGCGGCGGCCCGGCAGGCGGTGTGTTGAGATGGACGCGATGACTGACGACACGAAGGCCGGGCCGGACGAGCGGCTCAGTTACGAGCAGGCCCGCGCCGAACTGGCCTCGGTGGTCGAGCGGCTGGAGGCCGGCGGCACGTCCCTGGAGGAGTCCCTGGCGCTCTGGGAGCGTGGCGAGGCGCTGGCGGTGATCTGTCAACGCTGGCTGGACGGTGCACGGGCGCGGATCGACGCCGCCCGGCAGGACCCGGCTTCCTGACTGTCACCAGGGCGACCAGAGCGCCAACACGGTGAACACCGCCGACGCCCGGAAGTTGCGCGGATGTCGGGCTTGGCGAACAGCGATCGCGGGTGGGGCGGCCGGAGCCGCCCCATTCGCGTACGTCAGCTGAACAGGTTGTACAGCTCGGTCGGCGCCTCGACGACCTGGTCGGCCGGCGGCTTCTGCGCGGCGGTGGCGGCACCGTAGTCGGAGTACGTCATCCGGATCTCCCGGGCGGTGGTCTGCCCGGAGGCCGGCAACTGCAGCACAAGTTCGCTGAGTCGGCCCTGCGGGTCCACCTTCGCGGTGAACGGGACCGTCTTCGCCTGGGTGCCCAGCGCGGCGATCGTGGCGGCGTTCAGGGAGCCGGCCTCGGCGGCCTTGGTGACGTCGATGGTGCCGGCGTACGCGCCGGTGCCGGTGCTGCGTACCTCGGTGATGCCCTGGGTCAGCACCGCGCTGCCCGCCGGGTCGACCTTGTCGAAGTCGAAGCCGAGGTTGCGGTTGCCCTTGATCCGGGCCTGGTCCAGGTGCTGGTACTTGCCGAGGTTGAGCTGCTTGATGGCCGGCAGGCTGTTGGCGGTGGGGCCGCTCAGCTCCAGCTTGACCCAGCTGTCCGGCTTGTAGTGGATCACGTCGAGCTTCATCGCCAGGTCGGACGAGGGACCGCCGATGGCGATCTTCATGGCGGCGCTCTGGCTCGGCTGGTGCACCTGCCCCTCCACCGTCGAACCGACACCGGCGAGGGCGAACCGGAAGTTGCCGTTGCTGATCTCCTTGGTGGAGTCGAGCAGGGCCTGCTTGGCGTCACCCGCGACCGGGGCCCCGGACGGGCTCGCCGTGCCGGACGCGGTCACCGTCGGGGTCGCGGTCGAGCCGGCGGTGCCGGTGCCACCGCTGGCGCAGGCGGCCAGGGCGGGCGTGATCAAAGCGGCGGCCATCAGGCCGGCGCCGAGTCGTCGGACAGTCATACGTGTCTCCCAAGAGGGTCACCCGACGACCTGGGCGGCGCCGGAAACCGGGCGACGCAGCAGCACCGTCGGCTGCGTCGCGCGATCCGGGCCGAGCAGCGCGCCCGGATCACTCCCTCTCTGTTCCCTGTTGACGCGTCGGACAATCACCCTTCTGTCCGATTGCCGGTGCGCGACCCGCGCCGAGTGCCTCCGAGAGGCGGGGTCGGGGCGGCGTCGGGCCGCCCCGGCCCCGTTCCGACTACTTGAACATCTCGTACGTCTCGGGCGACGCCTCGACGATCTTGTCAGCCGGCGGCTTCTGCGCGCCGGCACCGGTTCCGTAGCCCGAGTAGCCGATCTTCACCTCGTGCGCGGCGGTCTCGCCGGCCGCCGGCACGGAGATGACCAGTTCGGTGAGCCGGCCCTGCGGGTCCAGCTTGGCGGTGAACGGCAGCGCCTTCGCCTGTGCGCCCAGAGCCTTGACGACGTCCTCGTCCAGGGCGACCGAATCGGCGACGGCCGAGATGTCGATCTTGCCGGCGTAGGCGCCCTCGCCGGTCTTCTGCACGTCGGTCACGCCCTTGATCAGCGCGTCGCTGGCGATCGGGTCGAGCGACTCCGGATCCAGCTGCAGATCCTCGATGCCCTCGGCCTTGGTCTTGTCGAGGTGCTGGTACTTGCCCTTGTTCTTCGCCACGGCAGGGATGGCGCCGGCCAGGGCGCCACCGAGGTCCATCTTCACCCAGCTCTCGGAGTCGATGTAGACCAGGTCCATGTCGATCGACATGTCCTGCGACGCGTCGCCGAGCTTCATCTGGAGCTGCGCACTGTTGCTGGGCTTGTGCACCAGACCGCCACCGGTCATCTCGGCACCGGCCACGGTGAAGGTGAAGTCACCCTTGGCCAGTTCCTTCGTCGAGGCGAGCATTGCCTCCTTCGGGTCGGCCGGGACCGCTGGCGCGGAGGGGCTCGCGCCGGCGGTCGGCTCGGCGGCGTCGGACTTGCACGCGGCCAGGCCGGGGACGAGCAGGGTGGCGGCGAGGAAGCCGAAGCTCCACCGTCGAATGTTCACGAAGATCTCACTTCGAAGCAGGGGGGAATGTCCGGCGGCGACACCTGCCGGACCTGAGCCGGGGCAGCCTAACGGATCTTCATTCTCGCCGACGTCCGCCGATCGGTGGACTCCCCGTCAGCGCAGCGAGCCGGCCAACTCGCGCAGCTCGTTGTCCCGGGCATCGCCGACGACGATCACCGTACGGCTCGGCTCCAGCAGGACCAGCGCCTGCTGGTTGTCCCGGGCGGTGTAGCGCTGCCAGTTGCGCCCGGCCAGCTCGGTGGGCCCCTGCGGCTGGGCCTGGTCGGTCAACTCGGCGGGGAGCAGCCGCTCCGCCGCCACGTTGCTCTGCAGGAGCTGGACTCCCCGCCCCTCCGGGGTGAGGTAGCCGAGCCGCAGGTTGGCACCGCCCTCGACGGTCTGGTAGCGGGCGCTGACCGTCGACCAGTCGGAGCCGAGCCCTTGCGGCTGGCTCACCGGAAACACGTTCGCCGACCGGGCCTGCTCGATGGCCGGGGCCGGATCGACGGTGGTCGGCTCGTCACCGCCGAGAAAGCCCCGGTAGAACGCCAGCAGCAAGGCGATCGGGACGAGCAGCACCAGCAGCGAGATCGCCATGTCCTTCGGTGAGCGCTCGGACTTGCCGGACACCATCCGCGGGGGCGGCGTCGGATCGGTCGCGGCGGGCTCACCACCGGAGCCGGTGGGGACGTCGACCGGCGGCTGACCGTCGGGCGGCGTGCGGTCGGCGGGGTCGCGGTCGGCTGGCTGTGCGGGTTCCACCCCTCCATCTTCGCAGCCGCCCGACCGGCGGTATCCGGGCCATCACCGCCCCGCGCCGACGCCGGGTCGGCCATCGTGTGAGGATCAGCGACAAAGCCGGCAGCGGGGACCGCCCCGCCACCGGTCGTCCCCGCACCGTCGCGAGGAGGAGCAGCCGTCATGACGAACACCAGGACGCGGATCCCACAGGATCTCGACCGAAACCTCGCCCTCGACCTGGTACGGGTCACCGAGGCAGCGGCGATGGCCGCCGGTCGGTGGGTGGGCCGAGGCGACAAGGAGGGCGGCGACGGCGCCGCCGTCGACGCGATGCGCAAGCTGATCAACTCGATCCAGATGCGCGGCGTGGTGGTGATCGGCGAGGGTGAGAAGGACAACGCCCCGATGCTCTTCAACGGCGAACACGTCGGCGACGGCACCGGCCCGGAGGTGGACGTCGCCGTCGACCCGGTCGACGGCACCACCCTGATGAGCAAGGGCATGCCGAACGCGGTGGCGGTGCTCGCCGTCTCCGAGCGGGGCGCGATGTTCGACCCCAGCGCCGTGTTCTACATGGAGAAGCTCGCCGTCGGCCCGGCGTACGCCGACGTGATCGACATCAACGCCGGGGTGGCCGAGAACCTACGCCGGATCGCCAAGGTCAAGGGCACCGACGTCTCCGAGGTGACGGTCTGCGTGCTGGACCGGAGCCGCCACGACGACCTGGTCGCGCAGATCCGCCGGACCGGGGCGGGCATCCGGTTCATCTCCGACGGTGACATCGCGGGCACCATCGCGGCGGCCCGGGGCGAGTCGGACGTCGACGTGCTGATGGGCATCGGTGGCACCCCCGAAGGCATCATCTCCGCCTGCGCGCTCAAGTGCATGGGCGGCGCGATGCAGGCCAAGCTCTGGCCGCGCGACGACCAGGAGCGGGAGAAGGCGATCGCCGCCGGGCACGACCTGGACCGGGTGCTCGGCACCGACGACCTGGTCACCGGGGACAACTGCTTCTTCGTGGCGACCGGGGTCACCTCGGGTGACCTGCTGCGCGGGGTGCGCTACCGGGCCGGCGGCGCGTACACCCAGTCGATCGTCATGCGGTCGAAGAGCGGCACCATCCGGGTGATCGACTCGTACCACCGGCTGGAGAAGCTGGCGCTCTACTCCGCGGTCGACTTCGACGGCCGGCCGCTGGCCGAGCAGGAGTGACGAACACCGACACGGCGGCCCCGCGGGTCCTGTCGGCCACCCGCCGGATCACCGGCGTCGCGCTGGCATCGGTCTCCGGGGTCGCGGTGGCGGTGCAGTCGCGCATCAACGGCGAGCTGGGGGTACGCCTCGCCGACGGTTTCGCCGCCGCGGTGGTGTCCTTCGGCCTGGGCCTGGTGGTGCTCCTGGTGCTGGTGCCGGCCACCCCCGGCGGCCGGCGCGGCCTGGTCGCGTTGCGGCGTGCGCTCGCGATCGGTGCGTTGCGGCCCTGGCAGTGCCTCGGCGGGATGTGCGGGGCGTTCCTGGTGGCCACCCAGGGCCTCACCATCGGCTCGCTGGGCGTGGCCGTCTTCACCGTGGCGGTGGTGGCCGGTCAGAGCGGCAGCAGCCTCGCCGTGGACCGGGCGGGGATCGGGCCGACGGGCCGGCAGCCGGTCACCCGACAGCGGCTGGCCGGTGCGGTGCTGACCGTGCTGGCGGTCGTCCTGGCGGTGGGCGACCGGCTGGAAGACCCGGGCACGCTGGCGCTCGCTCTGCTGCCACTGCTCGCCGGGGTGGCCATCGCCTGGCAACAGGCGGTCAACGGACAGGTCCGCGCGGCGGCCGACAGCGCGTTGACCGCCACCCTGGTCAACTTCGCCGTGGGCACTGTCACCCTGCTCATGGCGTTCGCGATCGACACGGCGGTACGCGGTTGGCCCACCGGGCATCTGCCCACCGAGCCGTGGCTCTACCTGGGTGGTCCGATCGGCATCGTGTTCATCGCGATCGCGGCGGCGATCGTGCAGTTCACCGGGGTGCTGCTGCTCGGCCTGGCCACCATCGCCGGGCAGATCGTGGGCGCGGTCCTGCTGGACCTGCTGCTGCCCACCGCGGCCTCACATCCCGGTGTGAAGACCCTGCTCGGGGCAGCGCTGACCCTGGTTGCCGTGCTGGTCGCCGCGCTCGCCCCACCAGCCCGTCGCTGACCATCAACCGTCAGGGGCGGGGGTCAGGGCGGCGGGACGTGCTGGTGCGGTCGGGGCGGGTACGGCGGATAGGGCACGTACGGCGGATAGGGCGGGTTGGGCAGGTAGGGCGGCCTGTTCCGCCGGCCACGCGTCAGGGTCGGGTCGACCAGCCCGGAGGTCAGGATGGCCAGCAGCAGGCCCGGCAGGGTGGCCAGCAGGGCCAACGACACTGCCGTCCGGGTGTCCGGTGGGTTGCCGCCCACCCAGCCGATCAGCGGCACTCCGGCCAGGAGGACGGTGAACACGAGGCCGACCAGCATCCAGCCGACCCAGCGCGTCGTCGCGCCCTCGTACCAGGCGCGGACGGACACGACGACGGCCGGTGCGATGCCTACCGCCAGGGTGGCGGCCAACATGAACGACACCCCGAGGATGTCGTCGCCTCGGTACCAGAACGCCGTCAACGCGAGCCCCGCGAGCAGCATCGGCAGACCGCCGACGAATCCCCACCAGCTCCCGCCACCCGCACGGCGGACGGCCAGAGAACTCGCCACCAGGGTGACCAGGGCCCCGAGGCCCATGGCGAGCACGACGGCGAGCAGCAGATCGAACGATCGGGTGCGAGGGCTGCTGCCCTCCAGCCTGGGCAGGGCCTCCCCGTGGATCGCGCTACGGCCATCCTCAAAGAGGAAGCCGTCTCGCTGCCATTCCCCGTTCGGCAGGCTGCGGAGGAAACCGTCCCGACCGTTGGCGACCAGCACCTCGTGGCCGCCACCGTCGCGGGGATAGACGATCAGCTCACGGGAGGCGAAGTGGCGACCGATGTCACCCGGGTTGGGTGACTGGCGGCCCAGTGCCTCGCGCTGCCCGTCCGGCACCTCCCAGGCCACCCGCCAGGTCACACCGGCGTCGTCGCTCTGCTCCACCCGCAGGTGCCCGGTGACCACCCGGTAGCAGTGGCGGGCATCGTCGGGTGCGCAGGCCTGCCGGCGCGGCGAGTCCTGGTGGTTCAGTCGCTGCTTCTCGTCCTCGGTGGCCGCTCGCCAGGTGGCCCCGCCGCTGTCGCTGACCGCCCACGCCCCGTCCGACGGACTCGTCGGCCAGTTCTGCGTGCTGTAGCCGCTGCCGACCGAGATCGCAGGCTTGTCGTTGAGCATCGCGGTTCCCAGGGCGTAGGGGTACCAGACGGCGCTGGTGGCGGCCACGGCCAGCACCGCCGGTGGTAGCACCACGAGCATTCGGGCCAACCGCGCGGCCCGTTGCCGCACCGGCCGCTCGCGGGCCCGCGTCCAACTCCACCACGCCAGGCCGAGGGCCGGCACTGTGAGCAGGTCGGTCCAGTCGGCCCGGACCAGCGACGGTCCGGCCAGCACGGTCCAGGCCGAGGAGGCGAGCTCGGCCGCGTACCCGCTGGATTTGACGACAGCGAACCCGGCGCCCACCGCGACCAGACCGGCCACCGCGGCGATCCGGGCCGGCAGTCGCGGCACCAGGAGGGTCAGCAGCACCGCGACCAGCGGCGGAGCGAGCACCAGCCCGGCGACGTCACTCAGCTTGCCGGTCAGCAGCCCGGGAAAGGCGGGCTTCAACACGTGGTCGTTGACGACCAGCAGGACCAGGGCGAGCAGCGTGGTGGGGTGGCAGAGCCAGGACAGTGTCGTCGGTGCACCGTCGAGCCGCGCCTCGGGACCGGTCATTCCATCAGGGTCGGGTGAGCGGATCTCGGTCCGGCTACGGACCGGTCTGCTTCCGGTACCGACGGTCAGCCGGCGTCGGAGGAGTGCCCGGGGAAGAGGTGCGCGCTCGGGTCGATCGCCACTGCCGCGTTGTTGACGGCTGTCGCGGCCTCGCCGAAGCCGGTCGCGATCAGCCGGACCTTGCCCGGGTATTCGGTGATGTCACCCGCCGCGAAGACCCTCGGCAGGTTCGTCGCCATCGCGCTGTCCACCAGGATGTGCCGGCGGTCCAGCTGGAGCCCCCACTCGGCGAGCGGGCCCAGGTCGGCGGTGAAGCCGAGTGCCGCCACCACGATGTCCACCGGCAGCGTCTCGGCCGCGCCGCCGCGCACGGTCACCTCTGCGCCGGTCACCGCGCCGTCGCCGAGCAACCGGCTGACCTCGGCGTTGACCACCACTCGCACCGGCAGCGACAGCACCCGGGCAACCGTCGAAGCGTGGGCCCGGAACTTCTCCCGCCGGTGCACCAGGGTCACCGAACGGGCCAACGGTTGCAGCGCCAGCGCCCAGTCGAAGGCGGAGTCACCGCCACCGACGATGAGCACGTCCCGGCCGGCCAACTCGGCGGGCTCGGTGACGAAGTAGACGATGCCGGTGCCGGGCGCCCCGTCGGCGCACGGCAGCGGCCGAGGGCTGAAGCTGCCGAGCCCGCCGGTGATCACGACCGCGCCGCAGTCGAGCTGCTCGCCACCGGCCAGGCCGAGCACCGGGCGGCCATCGGAGTACGAGAGCTTCTCGGCGCGGGTGCCGAGCAGGTACTGCGGATGGAAGGGGGCTGCCTGGGCGACCAGGTTGGCCACCAGGTCGCGGCCCTTGACGGCGGGGAAACCGGCCACGTCGAGGATCAACTTCTCCGGGTACATCGCGGTGACCTGACCGCCCGGCTCCGGCAGCGCGTCGATCACGGCCACCGACAGGCCCCGGAACCCGGCGTAGTAGGCGGCGAAGAGACCGGCCGGACCGGCCCCGATCACGGCGACATCGACCTCACGCATGGCGTACCGTCGCTTTCCGCTTACGGATCAACGCTTGCTGATCTCGACCGTAGGCGGGCGGCGGCGGTCGGGCAAGCACGTCCCAGAGGCGCGCCGAGGAATCGGTCAGGGCAGGCTGAGCGTGGAGCCCGAGTAGTCCGGCCCCTCCACGGTCGGCCGCCGTCGCCGGAACAGGATCGCCGCGACGACCCCGCCGAGCAGCCCGAACAGGTGGCCCTGCCAGGAGATCCGCTCGTCGGTGGGGAGGATGCCGACCAGTTGCCAGCCGTAGAGCAGGCCGACCAGGAGGACGACCGCGAAGTTCCACCAGCTCCGCTCGACGATGCCCCGGGTGAGCAGGATGCCGAGGTAGCCGAAGATGACGCCGCTCGCGCCGACCACCACCGAGTTGGGCGAACCGGTGAACCAGACGCCGAGACCGCTGACCAGGATGATGACCAGCGTCGACCAGAGGAACCGGCGGGCTCCGGCGGCCAGGACGAACGTGCCCAGCAGGATCAGCGGGATGCTGTTGCTGTAGAGGTGGTCGAAGCCGTGGTGCAGGAACGGGGAGAAGAAGACGCCGTCCAGCCCGTCGATGCGTTGCGGGATGATGCCGGCCGTGGCGTCCAGGCCGAACGCGAGACCCTGGTCGGCGGCCTCGATGAGGAAGAGGAACGGGACCACCGCGCACATGGCGACGAAGGCCCGGCCGAGCGCGGCGTAGAACGCCTCGGTGCCGAACCGGTAGGGGTCGCCGTTTGACGGGTGCAGGGTCACCGTACAACTGCTATCAGCAAAAGCGTCCGACCGCCACTCGCGTCCCGTTCGGAGTACGCGCGAAGGCGGGGCGGGTGGAGAGCCACCCGCCCCGCCTTCGAGAGCCGTCAGTAGTGGTTGTTGTTCTGGAAGTAGGTCCAGGCGCCACAGGGCGTCTTGTACCTGCCCTTGATGTAGCTCAGCCCCCACTTGATCTGGGTGGCCGGGCTGGTCTGCCAGTCGGCACCGAAGGCGCTCATCTTGTTGCCCGGGTACGCCTGCGGGATGCCGTACGCACCGGACGAGGAGTTGCGGGCCTTGTGGTTCCAGCCGCTCTCCTTGTTCCAGAGCTTGTCCAGGCAGGGGAATTCGGCAATGCCGAAGCCAGCGTCGATCATCAGCGCGCAGCCGATCTTGCGGTTGCCGCTGTACTCCTCGCAGGACGCCGGAATCGGCCCGTCGTACGGCTTGGCGGTTGCGTTGGCCGCATCGCGCTCGCGCTTACGGGACGCCGCGGCGGCCTCGGCCTGACGGGCCCGCTCGGCGGCCTCCTTGGCGGCCTGCGCCGCGCGCAGCTTGGCCTGGTATTCGGCGGCCCGCTGCTGGGCGAACTTCACCTGGTGGGCGGCCTGCCGCTCGCGCTGGTACGCGAGATCGGCCCGGTCGACCTCCTGGCTGACCTGTTCGGCCAGGCCCTGTTGCTGGGTTTCCCGGTCTTCGCCCAGGTAGAAGCCGCCGGCTACGCCCACGGAGAGCAGCGCCACGGCGGCAGTACGGGCACCCAACCGGCTCCACAGCCGACTCACGAAGTGGTCCCTTCGTCGGGGGCAAGGACGCGGCCCGGCGCAGGCCCCAGGTGGGCCGTCAGCCGTGCCACGAGCGCCCCGACCGGTTGCCGGTCGCGCCGACGCACCGACCGCCGCCGATGTCGGCCCCACTCGGGACTAACGATCACCAGCGATGCGCATGGTGCGTGGACGCTCGTGGGACACGATTGCGCACAGTGAGGCCGATGGGAAACCAACCGCCCTCTTTGTGATCTGTGCCACATCTAAAATGTGGACAAACTCCCCCAAATGACGATCAGATCGGGATGTCTTCCAGCAGATCGGTCACCATCGCGGCGATCGGCGAACGCTCCGAACGGCTGAGCGTGACGTGCGCGAAGAGGGGATGGCCCTTGAGCGCCTCGATGACGGCGGTGACGCCGTCGTGCCGGCCGACGCGCAGATTGTCCCGCTGGGCCACGTCATGGGTGAGCACCACCCGGGAGCCCTGCCCGATCCGGGAGAGCACTGTCAACAGCACCCCGCGCTCCAGCGACTGGGCCTCGTCCACGATCACGTACGCGTCGTGCAGGCTGCGCCCCCGGATGTGGGTCAACGGCAGCACCTCGAGGATGCCCCGAGAGGTGACCTCCTCCAGCACGTTCTCGTGCACCACCGCGCCGAGCGTGTCGAAGACCGCCTGCGCCCACGGCGACATCTTCTCCGACTCCGAGCCGGGCAGGTAGCCCAACTCCTGCCCGCCGACGGCGTACAGCGGGCGGAACACGATCACCTTCTTGTGCCGACGGCGCTCCATCACCGCCTCCAGCCCGGCGCAGAGCGCCAGGGCCGACTTGCCGGTGCCGGCGCGGCCGCCCAGCGAGACGATCCCGATCGACTCGTCGAGCAGCAGGTCGAGCGCTATCCGCTGCTCGGCCGAGCGGCCGTGCAGCCCGAACGCCTCCCGGTCACCCCGGACCAACCGGACCGACTTGTCCGGGAGCACCCGACCGAGTGCCGAGCCACGCCCCGAGTGCAGCACCAGGCCGGTGTGGCAGGGCAGCCCGGCCGCCTCGTCGAGGTCGAGCGTCTCACCGCCGTACAGCGACCCGATCTGCTCCTCGGTCAGCTCCATCTCGGCCATGCCGGTCCAGGTCGGGTCGCTGGCCTGCCCGTGGCGGTACTCGTCGGCCCGCAGGCCCACCGAGGCCGCCTTGACCCGCAGCGGCATGTCCTTGCTGACCAGGGTCACCTCCCGCCCCTCGGCGGCGAGGTTGAGCGCGACGGAGAGGATCCGGGCGTCGTTGCTCTCGGTACGGAAACCGGGCGGCAGCACCCCGTCGTCGGTGTGGTTCAGCTCCACCCGCAGGGTGCCGCCCACGTCGTTGGCGGGCACCGGCGTGTCCAGCCGGCCATGCCGGATGCGCAGGTCGTCGAGCATCCGCAGCGACTGCCGGGCGAACCAGCCCAGCTCGGGATGGTGCCGCTTGCCCTCCAGCTCGGTGATGACCACCAGTGGCAGCACCACCTCGTGTTCCGCGAACCGGTGGAACGCCGCCGGATCGGAGAGCAGCACGGACGTGTCCAGGACAAAGGCCTGGCCGGCTGGTCGCGGCTCCTTGGGGTCGGCCGGCGCGGCGGCCGCCGTACGGCGGCTCCTGGTGGCGCGGCGGGTCGTGGCAGTCGCGGCCGGGCTCTGGTCGGCACCGGCGGTGGTACGGCGAGTCGTCACAGGCCTGCTCCGACGGATGGGCACCCGCCACCCGTGTTCCGCCTCCTCCGGTGCCCGGGGACACGGGGTCGGATGCGGAACCCCGTGCGCGAGGTCGCAGATCCGGGCGGACCGGCTGGCTCGGGAGAACCCCGTGCCATGCCTAGACGCTAGCCCCGCCGGACCCTCTCGGCTAGAGGTCGGACGTGGATCTCCCGAGACAGGTGTGTTAACGCCCGTTCACCGAGGCACCTACCAGCCGTAAGGCACTGCGGCGGAACCGGCCGGGATGCATGCCCCCTGCGCGCATCCCGGCCGGTGGGGCCACCGTCACCGGTCTGACGTGGCCCCGACGGTGCGTGTCCGCCGCGGACGACGCACCGCGTTCCTGGCGTCGGTCGGCGGGGCGGCGCCCGCCAGCCGACCTCAACCGGTACGGCGGACGAGCGTGCCGGTCGGGTGCCGCCCGGTGATCGGGGCGGCCGGCTCGGTGAACGACGAACCGGTGTACGTGGTGCCCGGCCGTGTGGCGACGGCCGCCGAGCGGGCCACGCTCGCCGGCGCGACCGACAGGGCCGAGGCGATCGCCGCCTGGGCGTCGCGTCGGCGCCTGTTCCAGGCACCCCGGTCACCGTCGAAGTAGCCCTGCCGGTAGCCGAAGCGGTAGCCGATGCGGTAGCTGAGCTGCCCGTGCAGGCGGCCGGCGGCGTAGCTGGTGGCACCGAGCACCACAACGAGGAAAACCGCGAGGAACGGGCTCATCGGGCAGCTCCGGCCCCGCTCGGACGCGGCGTCATCGCTCCTCCGGCTCGATCGTGGTGGGATCCGCGACGAGCAGCCGGTCCAGGTCGTCGGTGCTGACCTCCTCGACCAGCTCGACGCTGATCCGGCAGCCGTCGAGCACGACCTCGGCCACCGAGGAGCGGCGGATCTCACCGCCGGCGTCGTAGACCCGGACGCTCAGCTCGGGGCAGCCGAGATGGGTACGCCAGGCGTTCCACTCGGCGCGATCGCCGACGCTCAGCGACAGGTAACGGCAGCCTCGGGCGAGGTAGAGGCGCCAGGGGGCGGTCAGCCCCGAGGACACCCCCTCGGCGATCAGCCCGAAGGCCTGGGCGCGGGTGGCGAGCTCGGTCACCACACCCCCTCGGCACCGGGGGCGTGACGCATGTGAGCACCAGTCGTCTCATGCACGTGACACACCGTAGATTGTCCCATGGACGTGACAGTATCAGCTTTTCGTCCCCTTACGTTGACCACTACGGGCATCTATTCTGCCCGCGTGACACCCCTCAACAGCGACATCGAATCGTTTACCGGAAACCCGAAGGTCCCGTCACGTCCGCGTGACAGTGGCGAGCCGGGGCGCGCGCTCGGCACCGGCTGGCCGTACGGTCACGGGGTGACCGAGACGGCCAATGCGCGGAAGATCGCCTTCGCCACCTTCGTCCGGCGCGCCCTGGACGAGGCACGGGCGACCCGGGCCTGGAGCGGGACCGAGGTGTCCCGGCGTACCGGCGTCTCCCGACAGACCATCAACCGGTGGGTCCGGGGCGACTGGGCCAGCGACCCGGAGGCCGAGCGGGTGGTCGCCTTCTGCGAGGGCCTGGGGTTGAACCCCGCCGCCGCCTTCGCCGCACTCGGCTGGGACCGCGCCGCGGCCGGCCCCCGAACGGGTCAACCCGCCCCTCCGATGGACCCCGACGTCGAGGCGTTGCTGCGCCGACTCGTCGATCCGAATGTGTCGGACGCGGAGAAGTTCCACATCCGCGAAACCATTAGATACCTCGCATATCGCCCAACGTTGCCGGTCGATGTCCGAAAAAGGGGCAATCAGGCAGGGTAGTTCCTCAGATAGCGAAAGAACGCCTGGTCAGGTTCATTCGTTTACCTCCGGGGCAGGAACGGGCACGCTAGCGTCCCTACTCGTACTGCTTGGGCTCGTCATCGGCGGGGGGACGGGACAAGGCCGAACCCAGCCCTGCGGGACAGAAGGAGGGGTCTGTCCATGACCCTGAAATGGTTGGCAGTCGTGGTCGCGACGGTGTCGATGACACTGTGGGCGACCGGCAACGCGGTGACTTTCGCAGTCGATGGCGGGCAACTTCCGCTGCTCGTCAATCTCTTCGTGCTCATCGCCGCCGGCACCGCGGTCGTCCTGGCCGTCGTCGCCGAGCTGCACGAGCGTCTGAACGACCGGATCACCGCCCTCACCGAGTTCCTGGTGGCACGGCTCAACGAGATCGAGAACCACACCGGTGATCGCAACACCGGCTTCGTGGAGGGTTACCTGCTGAGCCACGGCCAGGAGGCGGCGGTGGTGCCGTTCGGCCGGCGCGGACGGGGGGCCGCCGAACGCTGATCGCGTACCGCCCAACGGGTCCGCTCGGCCAGGAATGAGCCCCGATCGCCGGGGTACGCTGACGCGCGTGCCGCCGTTGAATCTGGGCAACCAGCAGCCGAGAACCCCGTTGAACGCCGACCAGGCCTGGCAGACCACCGCCAGCCGGGCGGCCGGGACCGTGCTCTTCTTCGACTTCGACGGCACGCTCGCGCCCGTCGACGACGATCCGACCGCGGTACGCCCGGCGCCCAAGGCGCTGGCCGCGATCGAGGCGTTGGCCCCGGTCGTGCAGCGGGTCGCGATCGTGTCCGCCCGACCTGTCGAGTTCCTCCGGGATCAACTCGGCGGGCTCGCTGGCGTGGACCTCTACGGCCTCTACGGGCTGGAGCACAGCCACTCCGGCGGGGAGACCGTCACCGAGCCGGCCGCGCTGCCCTGGGTACCGACCATGGCGGAACTGGCCGACCAGGCTCGGGCGGAGCTGCCACCCGGCACGCTGGTCGAGTACAAGCGGCTCTCCGTGGCGTTGCACTGGCGCACCGCCCCGCAGCTCGGCTCCACCGTGCAGCAGTGGGGGGAGGCGCAGGCCGACCGGCTCGGGTTGCGGGTGCAGGCCGGGCGGATGGTGCTGGAGCTCAAGCCGCCAGTGGACCGGGACAAGGGCATGGTCATCGGCGAGGCGATCAAGGGCGCCAGCGGCGCCTGGTATTTCGGCGACGACGTCTCCGACATCAAGGCCTTCGCCGCGCTGCGCGCCCGCGCCGCCGCCGACCCGGACTTCCTCGGCGTCTGCGTGGCGGTGGCCAACCCGGAGACCGGTCACGAGGTGGCGAACGCCGCCGACCTGACGATCGAGTCGCCGGCCGCCCTGGGCGACTTCCTCACCCGGGCACTGACCCACCTGCCCTGACCAGCCGGGCTGGCGACGATCGCGTGGCCAGCCCGCTCAGGCGCCGTAGCGGCGTTGCCTGGTGGCGTACGAGCGAAGCGCCCGGAGGAAGTCGATGTGCCGGAAATCCGGCCAGTTGAGTTCGCAGAAGTAGAACTCCGAGTGCGCGGACTGCCAGAGCATGAAGCCGGACAGACGCTGCTCGCCGCTGGTGCGGATGACCAGGTCGGGGTCGGGCTGGCCACGGGTGTAGAGGTGCTCGGCGATGTGCTCGACGTCCAGCACCTCGGCCAACTCCTCGATAGTGCCGCCCGAGGCGGCATGCTCCAGCAGCAGCGAGCGGACCGCGTCGGTGATCTCCCGGCGACCGCCGTACCCCACCGCGATGTTGACCTCCGCGCCGCCGCTGCGTTCCCGGGTGCGCTCCTCGGCGCCCTTGAGGGCCGCCGCGGTCTGCGCCGGCAGCAGGTCGAGCGCCCCGACGATGCGCAGCCGCCAGGGGTTGCCCTCCTCCGCCAACTCCACCACCAGGTCCTCAATGATCTTGAGGAGTGGGTCCAGCTCGCTGGCCGGACGGCGCAGGTTGTCGGTGGCCAGCAGATAGAGGGTGACGTGCCCGACGCCAGCCTGGTCACACCAGCCGAGAACGTGCTTGATCTTCGCCGCGCCGACCCGGTGCCCGTCGTTCGGGTCGACGAAGCCCATCTCCTTCGCCCATCGGCGGTTGCCGTCGCACATCACCCCGACATGGCGGGGCACCGGCTTACCGGCGAGCTTCGCCGTGAGCCGGCGCTCGTACACGGAGTAGATAAGGTTCCGCAGCGTCATCACCTAGCAGCGTAGCGACCCTTCCCCCAGTTCACTGCCTCGGAGCCCCACCGCGGCCGGGCAGACCGATGCCGATCATGGCCAGCGTGCGCGCGTTGAGACGCCCGTCACCCAGCCCCAGCTCGACCACGTCGTAGAACACCCGATCGTCCCGACGGGCAGCCCGGACCGCCGCGTCCACCACCCGCCGTCGTCGTGCCAACCAGGCGGCGAACGAGCTGTGCCGCAGGTGGGTGCCGAGGCGGCGGCGCAGTCCCTGGGCGTAGCGGGCGGCGGCCTCCTCCGGTGCCTGGGCCGCCGCCGCGCCGGCAAGCGCACCGGAGAGCAGCGCGTAGAAGATGCCCTCACCGGTGAACGGATTGATCAACGACAGCGCGTCCCCGGCCAACAGCGTGCGACCTCGACCCGGTGCCGGCCGGTGGGTGGACAGGGGCAGATGGTGGGCACGCAACGCGGTCACCGTCGCCAGGTCGGTGCCGGGCAGCAGCGCGGCCAGCCGGTCCAGCAGGTAGGCCCGGCTCAACGGCTCACCGCGCAGCACCTCCCCGTACCCGACGTTGGCCCGTCCGTCGCCGATCGGGAACGACCAGGCGTACGCCGGCCAGCGTGCCCGCGAGGTGACGATGAGCTGCTCGGGCGGGCCGGGGAGGGCCGGCGCGTACCCCCGGATGGCCAGCGCCAGGTGCCGGTCCGGATTCTGCGGGTGGCCGAGGGCCCGCCGCACCACCGACCCGGCACCATCGGCGCCCACCAGCACCCGCCCGGACAACTCCCCGTCCAGCACCACCCGGTCGGCGCGCGGCTCGACCCGGCGGACGGTGTGCCGACGCAGTTGGGCGCCGGCCGCCACGGCAGCCGCCACGAGGCGCGCGTCGAAGACCTCCCGGGGCACGGTGTACGCGGGGCGGGGCAGCGCCCGGGCCACGGCACCGCCACCGGGCGCGATCATGCGCAGGGCGGGCAGCGGGGCGTAGCCCGCCACCGCCTCGGTCACCCCCAGCTCGGCAAGCACGTCCACCGAGTGCGCGGCGATCCCGTCGCCACACGCTTTGTCCCGGGGGAAGTCGGCCCGGTCCAGCAACAGCACGCTGGCACCCGCCCGGCGGGCGGTCAGCGCGGCGGCTGCCCCCGCCGGTCCGGCCCCCACCACCACCACGTCGAACTCGTCGCTCACCGTGCGCCTCCCTCCGGCCGGCGCGACTGCTCCCGCACCGCCCCGACGATCCACCCGCGCCGCCACGTCGGTCGTTGTGACCGACGCCACCCCGCCATCCTGCCCCCTGTCGGCACGCGCGGACCGCTCTCGCACTGGCACGTTTCCCGGCCGTCGTCACCGGAGCGACCGATCCGCGAGAGCGCGCCCGCATGATCACGCCGCGGCGGTGCGGCGCGTCGATCACGCCGCGGCAGCGCGGTGTGCGCCCGCATGACCACGCTCGAACCATGAAGTAGTGGTATCGGCGCATCGATGAGACCCCTACTTCCTTGTTCGAGCGCGATCTTGGCGCGGGGCGGGCGCGGCGCAGGGCGCGCGGCGCAGGGCGCGCGGCGCAGGGCGCGCGGCGCAGGGCGCGCGGCGCAGGGCGCGCGGCGCAGGGCGCGCGGCGCAGGGCGCGCGGCGCAGGGCGCGCGGCGCAGGGCGCGCGGCGCAGGGCGCGCGGCGCAGGGCGCAGGGGACCCGGGACCGCGCGGGGCGCGGGGCGTCGTCGGGTCAGGCTGGGACTGCGTCGTCGGCGCGGCTCGCCCGGCGCAGGCCGTAGAGGGCCAGCGCCGCGGCGGCGAGCAGGGGGCCGCCGTCGCGGACCAGGCCGTCCACGCCCAGCAGCCACCAGCACAGCGGCAGATCCACGGCGAGTACGACGACCGTTACGGCGACCAGCAGGCCACGCGCCCAGTCCTTGCCCCGCATCAGGAACGCGGTGCAGAACAGCACGGCGTAGCTGGCAGCGATGCCCGCGCCGAACCAGAATAGGACGGCCGGTACCGCGCTCAGCCGCCCGTCCAGGATGGATCCTCCGGCCACCAGGGCTGGTACCAGCATCAGCGGGCTGTAGGTGAACGCCGCCACCCGGCTGGTCAACAGCCAGGCGTTGGCCTGCGGCCGGCGCGGAGGGGTCTCCCGCCAGGAGATGCCGTCCCGGTCGATGACGAGTCGGGGCCGGTGCCGGACCAGGTGCCCGGCCAGCGCCGACGAGCGGTAGAGCAGCCAGACCACCGCGGCGCAGAGCGCGGTGAGCACGGCGAAGCCGAGCAGCCCGGGCAGCGGCGGCACCCCCTGCCGGGGCACGATGAGTCGGCCGACCGCGAAGATCGTGGTGACCGCGAGGATCAACCCGAACGGGCGGGCCACCGTGCGGCCCCGCCGGACGTGCCCGATCAACAGCAGGAAGCCGAACGAGCGCAGCATCGCCCAGCCGGTCCGTACGGCCAGTCCGAAGCCCTGCTCCGGGGCGTACCACCAATTGAGCAGCTCGACCACGACGGTCGCCGCCGCCGTCGTCGCGAGCAGGATGGTGAGCACCCGGACGGCGGACGGCCGCCGGACCTGGGTCTCGGCGGCCGTCCTCATGGGATCCGATGATGCCCGCAGGGGGCGGTCTTCACACCTACCGCTGCGGCTGCGCGGCGTCCAGACGCGCGCGCAGCGCGTCCAGCTCGGCCCAGAGCACGCCGGGCAGCTTGTCACCGAACTTCTCGAACCACTCCGTGATCATCGGCAGCTCGTTGCGCCACTCTTCCGGGTCGACCTTCAGGGCGATCCGGACGTCCTCCGGGGTCATGTCCAGACCCTCGACGTCCAGCGCGTCCGGCGCGGGGACCATGCCCACCGGGGTCTCGACCGCGTCGGCCGTGCCCTCGATCCGCTCGACGACCCACTTGAGCACCCGGGAGTTCTCCCCGAAGCCCGGCCAGAGGAACGAACCCTCCGGGTCCTTGCGGAACCAGTTGACGTAGTAGATCTTCGGCAGCTTCGCCTCGTCGCCGTCAGCGCCCTTGCCCATCTCGATCCAGTGCCGGAAGTAGTCCCCGGCGTGGTAGCCGATGAAGGGCAGCATCGCCATCGGGTCCCGGCGGACCACGCCGACGGCACCGGACGCGGCCGCGGTGGTCTCCGAGGAGAGCGTGGCACCCATGTAGACGCCGTGCACCCAGTCGCGGGCCTCGGTCACCAGCGGGACGGTGTCCTTGCGGCGGCCACCGAAGAGGATCGCATCGATCGGTACGCCGTTCGGGTCGAAGTACTCGTCGGCGAGGATGGGGCACTGGGTGATCGGGGTGCAGAACCGGCTGTTCGCGTGCGAGGACAGGCTGTCGCTCTCCGGCGTCCAGTCGTTGCCCTTCCAGTCGATCAGGTGCGCCGGCGGCTCACCCATGCCCTCCCACCAGATGTCGCCGTCGTCGGTGAGGCCGACGTTGGTGAAGACGGAGTTGCCCCGGTCCAGGGTGCGCATGGCGTTGGCGTTGGTCTTCCAGTCGGTGCCGGGCGCGACGCCGAACAGGCCGTACTCGGGGTTGACCGCGTAGAGGCGGCCGTCCGGGCCGAACCGCATCCAGGCGATGTCGTCGCCGATGGTCTCGACCTTCCAGCCCGGGATGGTCGGCTCCACCATGGCGAGGTTGGTCTTACCGCAGGCGGACGGGAACGCGCCGGCGATGTGGTACGTCTTGCCCTCCGGCGAGGTGATCTTGAGGATCAGCATGTGCTCGGCGAGCCAGCCCTCGTCCCGGCCCATCACGCTGGCGATCCGCAGGGAGTAGCACTTCTTGCCGAGCAGCGAGTTGCCGCCGTACCCGGAGCCGTACGACCAGATCTCCCGGGTCTCCGGGAAGTGCGAGATGTACTTGGTCTCGTTGCACGGCCAGGCCACGTCCTGCTGACCGGGGGCGAGCGGCGCGCCGATCGAGTGCAGGGCATGTACGAAGTCCGCGTCGTCACCCATCGCCTCGAGGATCCGGGCACCCATCCGCGTCATGATCCGCATGGAGGCGACCACGTACGGGCTGTCGGTGATCTCGACACCGAACATCGGAGACTCGGCCTCGACCGGGCCCATCACGAACGGAATGACGTACATCGTGCGACCGCGCATCGAGCCCCGGTACAGATCCGTCATCGTCCGCTTCATCTCGGCCGGTGCCATCCAGTTGTTGGTGGGGCCGGCGTCCGCCTCGTCGACGGAGCAGATGTAGGTGCGTTCCTCGACCCGGGCGACGTCCGACGGGTCGGTACGGGCGTAGAACGAGTTGGGCTTCTTCTCCGGGTTCAGCCGGACCAGCGTCCCGGCCTCGACCAGCTCGTCGGTGAGGCGGCGCCACTCCTCGTCGGACCCGTCCACCCAGACGACACGGTCGGGGGTGGTCAGTTCTGCGACCTCACGGACCCAGGCGAGCAGTTTCGGGTGGGACGTCGGGGCCTGATCGATACCCCGCACAACAGCCGGAGCAACCATGACACATCTCCTTGTGGTCGACGCTGACCGATCTATGGGATGCACGAGACTCAGCGGCGCGATGCGACGCCTTCGTGGAAACCTGGGATTGGCCTCAGCGTAAACCGGACAGCCTTCCGAGTCAGTGGGACTGGTTGTGAAGAACTGCACAAGCTACGGCTACGCTGCGGCATCACGAGCTAATACCCGCTTTCCCGCGCAGTTTCACGCAAATCTTGTTGTGCACCCCGGCGGACTCTTGTTGCGGTCGGGCCGTGGACATGCCCCGCCGACCGGTGCGTGGATTCCCGTTCCGGGCCGCGACAGTCCTCCCAATTGGTTACGCTGCGTTCAACCGTTCCGCACACGGCGCTGGCCTCCCGCGTGCGGCCACACCCGCTCGCCGTTGCTACCCCGCTGACTGGTCCACAGCCGGTAGGCTCGCCCCGTGGCCGCCACGATGACCGGGGAGCAACCGGGTCCCCGGCAGACCCGACCGGGTCTGGTCCGCAAGATGCTGGATCGTTTCGGTCACCTCGTCCGCGAGATGAGCAAGTTCGCCACCGTGGGCGGTGTCGCCTTTCTCGTCGACTTCGCGCTCTTCAACTACCTGACGAGCAGTCGCGGCGTGGAAGAGTTGACGGCCAAGACGATCTCCACGGTGATCGCGGCCTCCGTCGCCTTCCTGGGCAACCGGTTCTGGACGTGGCGCCACCGTCAGCGCAACCACCCGGCCCGTGAATACGCGCTGTTCTTCCTGTTCAACGCAGTTGGGCTCGGCATCGCGGTGGCCTGCCTCGCGATCAGTCGGTACGGGCTCGGCAGCATCTGGCCGGCCGTGTTCGAGACGCGCCTGGCCGACAACGTGGCCAGCTACATCGTCGGCACAGGGTTCGGCACGCTGTTCCGATTCTGGTCGTACCGGCGGTTCGTCTTCGTCGAAGCGGGAACCCCGACCGTTCCGCAGGTCATGCCCGACCGTGACCACGGGGCGTGACCTGCCGCCTACCCTGTTCGGCCGGTGATCGCCGGCTGACACGACTGCCCTAAGGTGTTTCGCATGCGTCTTGTCCGTCTGCTGCCTGAGCGCTGGCAGAAGTTCATCCACGAGGCGCTCAAGTTCGGCATCGTCGGCGGCATCAACACCGTCATCAATTACGCGGTGTTCAATGCCCTTGCACTGACCGTTTTCGTCAATGGTCAGTTGAAGGCAACCGTGATCGCGACCATCGTCGCCACGATCACGTCGTACCTCATGAATCGGCACTGGACGTACCGGGATCGCCCGAAATCAGCACTTCGACGCGAGTACGTCCTCTTCTTCCTTTTCAATGGCGCTGGTCTGCTCATTGAGCTCGGCGCGGTGGCTGCGGCCAAGTACGGCCTCGGCGTGCACGGCCTGCTCGCACTGAACGTGGCCAAGACCGTCGGCGTCCTGCTCGCCACGCTGTTCCGGTTCTGGTCCTACCGGACCTTCGTCTTCCAGCCCGTCGCGAAGGTCGAGGACGAGACGAAGTCGGACTCCACCTGGCACGACATTCCGCGCGACGAGTGGGACACCATGGCGGAGATGGACCCGGTCGCCGAACTCGCCGAGTCGGTCTCCGAGCTGGAGGAGGCGGAGGCCGCGCACCGTGGCGATCCACCGCCCGGCGCTCCCACGCAGGGGCGGCCCAGGCGGCTGAGCGTCAGCCCCGCTGCCGACCTGGACGCGGAACTCGCCGCAGAGCTGCACGTCGGCACCCGCCGCTCACCCCGCCGGTGACGACACCCGTCGCGCGCTCCGGCACCGGACAACCCGCCGAGCTGTTCTTCGAGGATCTCGTCCCCGGGCTCACCGTCGATCTCGGCGTGGTCACCGTGGACGGCGACGAGATGGTCGCCTTCGCCCGTCGATTCGACCCGCAGTGGTACCACGTCGACCCGGACCTGTCCGGGGAGAGCCGGCATGGTGGGTTGATCGCGAGCGGCTTCTACACGGTCAGCCTGTTCATGCGCGCGTACGTCGACCACCTGCTGTCCCGGGCGGCGGCGGACGCCTCCCCGGGCCTGGAGGAGCTGCGCTGGCTCGCTCCCGTGCGCGCCGGCGACCGGCTCGCCGTTCGGGTCGACGTGATGGGAGCCCGACCGTCCACCGCCCGGCCGGGGCTCGGCACCGTCAGCCTCACCGGCACCATGCTCCGCCTCGGCCCGGACGACCGGCCCGAGCAGGAGGTGTTGCGCACCCGGTTCCGTGGCTGGTTCGCCGCGCGACCGACCGAAGCCGGCCCACCCGCCAGCGACCCGCCCGAAGCCGGCCCACCCGCCAGCGGCCCGCCCGAAGCCGGCCCACCCGCCGGCGACCTGCCCGAAAGCGGCGCGGCCGGCGCTCGCGCCAGCACGCCGTCACCGGCCGGGACCATGACGGACGGGGCCGTACCGTCCGCGAGTGCCCCGCCCACTGTCGACCCGCACGACTGACCCGCCCGACGTCGGTCAGGGCGGGTCTCCGTCGTTACGGATGATCAGGTCGTGGTGTCGCGCAGCGGCTTACCCTCGCTCATGTCGGCCAGGATGTCGCGCATCTCCCCGTCGCCCAGCGAGTGCTTGTCGTGCTGTGCCTCGACCAACTCGTAGAGGGTGGTCTGTACGCGGCCGACCCCCGGCACGTCAGCCAGCACCGACTGGCCACGCTCGCCGGCCGACTCGATGGTGAGCGTGCCGCAGCCCAGCAGACGCTCGACGAACTGCTGGTTCATCGAGTGGTCGTTGATCCGGGTGAGCGGGAGGTCCCGCCGGTCCCGGGAGAAGACACCCTGCTGCAACAGCACACGTTCATTGGTGAACAGGTAGTGGGTGGTACGCCAGACCAGGAACGGCCACAGACCGAGCCACAGCACCGCGACCAGGGCGATCACCCCGATCACGGCCAGCGCGATCGAACCGCCACTGCTCTCGGGCAGCAGGAGCACGCCGACCACCACCGCGGCGATCGCCAGCACCAGCACCACGATCGGCCGGATCAGTGCCTTCCAGTGCGGATGTAGGTGCAGCACGACGTGCTCGTCCTTCGTGAGCACATCTTCTGGAAACGCCACGGGGAACCTCCAACGCCATCTTCTCGACGCGCAGACGGTAAACCCCCCAGAGCCCACCACAACATCCGCCACGCGGCCCCACCCCACACTTCACGATCTTGCAAAGTGGAAGGCCGGTCGCGGCCGTCGTGCGTTCGACGCCGGTCGTGAGATCAGCGCAGGTGGAGGACGTCACCGGCGGCCAGGGTACGGGTGGTCGTCGCGGTGGCCACCTGGAGTTGGCCGTCCCGGTCCACCCCGGTCGCTGCGCCGGTCAGCACCTCACCGTCGGGAAGCATGACGCGCACCTCACGGCCGACCGTCGAACAGGCCGCCAGGTAGGCGTCGCGCAGACCGCTGGCCACCGCGTCGCCGCCCGCCGAACGCCAACTGTCGTACCACTCGGCCACCGAGCGCAGCAACGCACGCAGCAGCGGATCCCGGTCGGTGGCCGCCGCGCCGGCCAGTTGCAGCGACGTGGCCGGCAGCCCGGTCGGGTTCACCGGCAGCTCGTCCGCGCGCAGCGTCACGTTGAGCCCGATGCCGAGCACGATGGCCGGCGGCTCGTCCGGTGAACGCCCGGGCACCACCTCGGCCAGCACACCGGCGCACTTCGCGTCGTCGATCAGCAGGTCGTTGGGCCACTTGAGGGTGGCCTCCAGCTCGGCCAACCGGGCCACCGCCTCGACCAGCGCCACGCCGGCCAGCAACGGCAGCCACCCGTACCCGGTGGGTGGCACCGGCAGCCAATCGCGGTCCGGCACGGCCTCGCCAGGCCGCAGCAGGACGCTGGTGGTGATGCCGGCCCGCGCCGGCGACTGCCAGACCCGACCGCGTCGACCACGCCCGGCGGTCTGCTGCTCGGCGACCACGACCAGGCCCTCCGGCTCGCCGGTCCGAGCGGCCTCGGCCACGTCGGCGTTGGTGGAGCCGGTCTCGGTGCGCAGCTCCAGCCGGGCCCACGGCCCGTTCGGCGCGACCAACGCGCGGCGCAGCCGGGCCGCCGACAGCGGCGGGCGATCAAGATTCGTGTACGGGGAGCCCGACATCCCGTCAGCCTACGGCGGGCGGCGCGTCGGCACTGAGGCGTACTGCACAGCGGCACCCACCTGAACCATCGTTATATTCCCTGGGTGACTACCGAGACCGGGACCAACACCCACAGCACCGCGGGCAAGCTGGCGGACCTGGAGCGCCGGGTCGACGAGGCGGTGCACGCCGGGTCGGCCCGCGCCGTCGAGAAGCAGCACGCGCGCGGCAAGAGGACCGCCCGCGAGCGGATCGAGATGCTGCTCGACGAGGGCTCCTTCGTCGAGCTGGACGAGTTGGCCCGGCACCGGTCCACGGCCTTCGGGCTGGAGAAGAACCGTCCCTACGGCGACGGCGTGGTCACCGGCTACGGCACGGTCGACGGCCGGCAGGTGTGCGTCTTCGCCCAGGACTTCACGGTCTTCGGTGGCTCACTCGGTGAGGTCTTCGGCGAAAAAATCGTCAAGGTGATGGACCTGGCCATGAAGATCGGCTGCCCGGTGGTCGGCATCAACGACTCCGGCGGCGCCCGCATCCAGGAGGGCGTGGTCTCCCTCGGCCTCTACGGGGAGATCTTCTTCCGCAACGTCCGGGCCTCCGGTGTCATCCCGCAGATCTCGCTGGTGATGGGTCCCTGCGCCGGCGGCGCGGTCTACTCCCCGGCGGTCACCGACTTCACCGTGATGGTCGACCAGACCTCGCACATGTTCATCACCGGACCAGACGTCATCAAGACGGTGACCGGCGAGGACGTCGGCATGGAGGAGTTGGGCGGGGCGCGGACGCACAACTCCCGCAGCGGCAACGCGCACTACCTCGCCAGCGACGAGGAGGACGCGGTCGACTACGTGAAGGCGCTGCTGTCGTACCTGCCGTCGAACAACCTCGACGAGCCGGTGGTCGTCGAGGCTCCCGCCGCGCTGGAGATCAGCGACGAGGACCGCGAACTGGACACCCTGATCCCGGACTCCGCCAACCAGCCGTACGACATCCACACGGTGATCGAGCACGTCCTGGACGACGGGGACTTCCTGGAGGTCCAACCGCTCTACGCGCAGAACATCGTGGTCGGCTACGGCCGGGTCGAAGGACGGCCGGTCGGCGTGGTCGCCAACCAGCCGATGCACTTCGCCGGCACCCTGGACATCGCCGCCTCGGAGAAGGCCGCCCGCTTCGTGCGCACCTGCGACGCGTTCAACATCCCGGTGCTGACCTTCGTGGACGTTCCCGGCTTCCTGCCCGGCACCGGCCAGGAGTGGGACGGCATCATCCGCCGGGGCGCCAAGCTCATCTACGCGTACGCCGAGGCGACCGTCCCCAAGGTCACCGTGATCACCCGCAAGGCGTACGGCGGGGCGTACGACGTGATGGGTTCCAAGCACCTCGGCGCGGACCTGAACTTCGCCTGGCCGACCGCGCAGATCGCGGTGATGGGCGCGCAGGGCGCGGTGAACATCCTCTACCGCTCCGAGCTGGCCGGCGCGGACGACCCGGCCGCGGTGCGGGCCGAGAAGATCGCCGAGTACGAGGACACCCTGGCCAACCCGTACGTGGCCGCCGAGCGCGGGTACGTCGACGCGGTGATCCCGCCGCACGAGACGCGTACCCAGATCGTCCGGGCGCTGCGCGTCCTGCGCACCAAGCGGGAGACCCTGCCGCCGAAGAAGCACGGCAACATCCCGCTCTGAGGCTGGTGTCAGCAGGGCGGGTTGGCGGCGGCGCACATCCGGGCCGCCGCCGCCACGGTGAGCTGCATGAGCTCCGCCTCGGTGCTCTCGTAGCCGAGGCGGAGTACCGAGACGGTGTCGCCGACCCGGACGACCGCCAGCAGGATCGGCGTCGGATCGTCGGCGAGCGGCTGCCCGGTCTGCACGTCCCGCGGGGCGGTGAGCGAGTCGCGCAGGATGGCGGCGTCGTCCCCGGCGAAACCCCTCTGCGCCACCGCCCACCGGTGGACCGCCTCCATCGTGCGGATGCCCTCTGCCGTCTCCACCTGCCCGACGCTGCGCCACTCGGCGCAGGGTGCGACCAGCTCGTCCAGATCGGCGAAGAGCTGCGTGGCCGCTTCGGGCACCATTCGGAAGAGATCCTGCGTGAACACGCCCTTGCTTTGCGTGGCAGCGCTCGGAGACTGCTTGTGCACCAGGGTCTGCGAGCGGGACAGGATGGACATCTTCCGTCCGTCCGAGCGCCCCTGGCTCGTCCGGCAGGAGTCGAGCTCGTGATCCAGTTGGACCGGCTCACCGAGCCCGGAATCGCTGAGCTGCACATCGACGGGCTGCGGCAGGTCGGCTGGCTGCAACAGTGCGTCGGTGGTGATCTCGTGCCGGGTCGGCGAGGCGGACGCGACCGGCAGGGCCGGCGACGGAGTCTTGCGCGGAGCAGCGACCGCCACGCCGGCAACCCCGGCGAGGGCCAGCACGACGGTGGCCACCACGATCCTGCGCTGGCTGCGGCGACGGGCCTGGGCGCGAATCTCCTCCGGGCCGAGCCAGCGCACGTCCTGCAGGTCCCGCTGGACCTGTTCGACGAACGTCAGGTCGTCACGCATCGGTGGCCTCCTCCAGGTCAGAGACGGCGAGCAGCCCGGCGAGCGCGGCACGCCCTCGGGAGAGTCGAGCCTTGACCGTGCCCACCGGAGCTTCGGTCTCCCGCGCCACCTCGGCGACCGGCATGCCCACCAGGTAGTAGAGGGCGATGGCGACGCGTTGCTCCTCGGGCAGCCGGCGCAGGGCGGCGACCACCTCGACGGTGTCGGTGCCCGGGCCGGGAACGGTCTCGGTGGCCCCGTGCCGCAGGTACGCTCGGGCCCGGCTGCGCAGGCTGCGCCACCGGCTGACGGCGATCCGGCTGGCCACCACCCGCACCCACGCCTCCGGGTCGTCGTAGCCACCGACTGTGGACCAGCGCTGCCAGGCCCGGATGTACGCCTCCTGCACGGCGTCCTGCGCCTCGCCCCGGTCGCCGGTGAGCACGTAGACGAATCCGAGCAGCCGTTGCCGACTCCCCCGGTAGAACTCGTCGAACCCGTCGACGTCCGGCACCCGCTACCTCCCCGTGTCGGTCGCAGGGAACACGCACCGGGCGGGGCCGTCGGTTGCCCCGATCAGGCGATCATCTTCTCCAGGTGGGCGAGTGGGAACGCGCCCGCCGCGATCCTCTCCCGGACCGCCCGGCGTACCGCCCGTTGGACGGCGACGTTCGCCGGTGTCGGTACGCCGTGCAGCCGGCCGAGCAGCGCGACCTCGCCGTTGAGGTGGTCGACCTCGGTCGAGCCGGTGCCCCGGGCCAGACTCTGCCAGGTGGAGCCGCCGGAGCGGGCCTCGCCGTCGACCGGTCGCTGGCCGACCAGGTCGCCACGTTCGGCCTTCTCCTCCTCCGTCGAGGTGTGCGCGATGCCGGCGGCGGCGAGCGCGGCCACGCCTTCGGCGCGTACCCGCTCGGCCAGCGCGTCGGGGATGTCCCGACCGAGCAACGCCTGCAGACCGTTGCCGAGGTTGCTGAGCAGCTTGCCGTACTTCCAGCGCATGACGTCCGCCCGCACCGGGGCGACGAAGCCGGCGGCGTCCAGGTCCGCGGCGATCACCCGGTCGGTGTCGTCGGCACCGCTCGGGTAGCGGCCGATGTGGAGCATTCCCGGGTGCGGGTAGCCGTTGGCCACCACCACGCCCGGGTCCAGGTGGGTGGCGGGCAGCCAGACGCAGACCGGGTGCACGTCGGCGAAGAGGCGCAGCGCGGCCCGCTCGTTGGCCACCCCGTTCTGCGCGGTCACCAGCGGCAGCCGCTCGCCGGCCGTACCGCCGCCGGCCACCGGCGCGTCCACCCAGGCGGCCAGCGCGCCGTCGGTGTCCTGCGACTTGACGGTGAGGACCAGCACCGTGTCCGCCGGCAGCGGCTCGTCGCCGGGCCCGTCCGTGGCGGCGAGCCGGGCGGTGACCTCACCGTCGGGCTGCCGCAGCGTCAGCCCCCGCTCCCGGATCACGTCGAGGTGCGCGCCACGGGCCACCAGGGTCACGTCCCGGCCGGCCTCGGCCAACCGCACACCGATCGTCCCGCCGACTGCGCCCGCCCCGATGATCACGTATCGCATGCCCCCATTCTGCCCGCCCCTCCGCCCCTCATCCCGCCCTCATCCCGTCGATCATGGAGTTGTGGTGCCCGAGTCGGGAGTTTTCGCGGCTTTTGTTACCCACCACAACTCCATGATCGACCGTGCGAGGTGGGGGGCGGGGTGGGGTGGGGGGCGGGCGGGTCAGACCGTCAGGCCGGGGCCGGTGAGGATCGGGCCGGCGAGCAGGAGCGCACCGGCGACCAGGGCGGCCAGGTTGACCAGTGCGAAGACCATCACCCAGAAGATCGCCGGGAACGGGGTCAGTCCGGCGAGCTGGTCGGCGTCGGAGGCGGGCATCCGGCCCCGCGAGCGCAGCCGTTGCAGCTCCACCACCGGCCGCACCCCACCGAGCAAAAGGAACCACACCCCGGTGTACGCGAACGCGGCCTGGACCTGCGGCGTGGCGTACCAGGAGACGGCGAACACCAGCGCACCGGTGACCAGCAGCGACACCACGCCGAAGGCGTTGCGGATCATGACGAGCATGGCCAGCAGCAGCGCCACCGCCACCCAGAGCAGGAGGGTGATCCGGTTACCGCCGAGCAGCCAGGCGCCGGCCAACCCGACCAGTGGCGGGGCGACGTACCCGGCGAGCAGGGTGAGGATCATGCCCGGTCCGGTGGGGCGGCCGGCGGAGAGCGTCAGCCCGGACGTGTCCGAGTGCAGCCGGATGCCGCGCAGCTTCCGGCCGGTGAGCAGGGCTATCAGTGCGTGCCCACCCTCGTGGGCGATGGTGATGGCGTTCCGGGCGATCCGCCAGGGCAGCCGGGTGGACACCACCACCAACGCGACGGCGGCGGTGATCAGCACCAGCAGCGCGGGCGGGTCCGGCTGCGCGCCGAACAGCGTGTCCCACTTCTCGCCCAGTCCGTCGATCGACATCATGGGGCGCGAGCCTACCGGCGGCGTTCCGTGTCGCTCCGGAGGCATCGGCTCGTATCCTGTGAGACTGATCGGGTGGCGAGTGAAGCGGGAGGTGAGCGCCGATGAGTGCGGAACCCCTGGGACACCACGTCGGGCTCTGGACCGAGGCCGACTACTTCGCCCTGGGTGAAACCCCGGACCGGATCGAGCTGCTCGACGGGAGCCTGATCGTGAGCCCTGCCCCGAGCCGATGGCACCAGCGGGTGTCGCGCCGGCTGGCGAACAGCATCGAGGCAGCGGCTGATCCTGACGGCCTGTTGGTCTATGAGGCGATCAACGTCCGGCTCGGCATCGACCGGGTCGTCATTCCGGATCTCGTCGTGACCGACATCGACGACGACGGCGCCTTTCTCGACGCCGACCGGGTTGCCCTCGTTGGAGAAATCGTCTCGCCCGGCAACGCCGCTGCCGACCGGCTGGTCAAGATGCAGCTCTACGCCATCGCGCGAATTCGCTGGTACCTGCTTGTCGAGCAGGACGGGGACGGGCACTCGCTGCGGCTGTACCGGCTGGACGGTGAGCACTACGTCGAGGACCAGGTGGCCAAGCCCGGCGAGACGTTGACTGTCGTCGAGCCGTTCCGCTGGCAGCTCGACCCGGCCACGCTGCACTGAACCGTCCCACTCGGCACACCGGGCCTTCGCATCCCGTCGATGAAGCTTTTTTCAGCTGCACTTGCGATCTTGGGCACTTACCTCCAAAGATGGTTGTCGATAGAGCGATCCTCTTGGAGGCACTCATGGTCCGTACCCCGTCACCGCTGCGCCGCGCGCTCGCGGCCGGCCTCACCGTCCTCGCCACCACGGCGGCGGCCCTGGTCGCGACCGCCGGACCGGCGGCCGCCGCCACCACACCCGGCGTCGACGTGTCCCGCTACCAGGGCACCATCAACTGGACCAGCGTCCGCAACGCGGGCATCCAGTTCGCCTTCATCAAGGCGACCGAGGGCACCAGCTACAAGGACCCGAACTTCAACGCGAACTACGTCAACTCGTACAACGCCGGGGTGATCCGCGGGGCATACCACTTCGCCCGCCCGAACATCTCCGCCGGCTCCACCCAGGCCAACTACCTGGCCTCCAACGGCGGCGCCTGGTCGGCGGACAGCCGCACCCTGCCGGCCGCACTGGACATCGAGGCCAACCCGTACAGCGGCGGCTACTGCTACGGGCTCAGCACCACCGGGATGCGCAACTGGGTCCAGGACTTCCTGAACACCTACCGCTCCCGCACCGGCCGGTACGCGGTCATCTACACCACCACGAGCTGGTGGAACCAGTGCACCGGCAGCTGGACCGGCCCGTGGGCGAACCACCCGCTCTGGCTGGCCCGCTGGTCGAGCACGCCGGGCGCCCTGCCGGCCGGCGCGTCGGTGTGGAGCTTCTGGCAGTACACCAGCACCGGCGCGGTCTCCGGGATCAGCGGAAACGTGGACCGCAACTACTGGAACGGCGACCGGAGTCGCCTGATCGCCCTGGCCAACAACACCTGACCGGGCCGTTGGCGGCAGCGGGATCGACGGTCACCTCACGGTCGACAATCGGTCCGGCTGCCGCCACACAGTCGATTCAGGCCCGCCGTCGGCTCAGCGCCGGCACCACAGCTTCCTCGCGAGCCAGCGCACCCCGGCGCGACAGCCGCCAGGCGGCGACCCCGCAACCGGCAACGATCACGACGCCGAGCAGTGCGATGAGCGCCGGAACCCCCACGGCGACCAGCAGCAGGATCGCGTCGCCGAGCGCGACGAGCATCCACAGTGCCAGCCGGGGCCGGGTGTCCCTCCGTCGGTAACCCATGTCGTGCCTCCCTCCGTCGTCGAAGGTCAAATACCCAGGACGACGGAAGGTCATGCGAATGAGTTTCAGTCCTGGCGGTCGGGCACGAAACCGGCGGCGATCCGATCGAAGTTCGGCAGGTTGGCCTGCCAGTCCTTGTCGGCGATCTCCCACCGCAGGGCGTAGCCCCGGTTACTGGCCGTCACGAACCCACGGTTACGGACGTGGATCCGCTGCCCGTCCCGGGTCTCCAGCCACTCCCAGTCGCCGCAGGTCTTCCAGAAGTCGCAGGGCTTGATGCCGAGGTTCTGGTAGTTGTTGACGAGCCTCTTGCGGTTCGGCTCCTGCTCCCGCCAGTCGGCGACGGCGTCCTTCTCCGGGGTGTTGGTCCACTGCACGAGCAGCTCGCCCGGCCCGTTGGACTGGTCGAAGACGACAGTGTTGCCGTCGACCTGGCTACGCACCCAACCGTCGGGGATCGGCAGGGTGAAGCCGGCCGGATCCTTGTGCAGCTTCCAGCCCGCCGGGAGCGCGTTCGGGTCCGCCGAGGGCGTTGCCGAGGGCGTCGGGCTCGGCGCACCGGTCGTCGGCGGCGGCACGGCCGCCGCAGTGGTCGGCGCGGGCGCCGACGTCGCGGCGGCCACACCTGTCGGGTCGGCCTGTGGGGTCGCGTCGTCGTCCTTGGTGAGCAGCGGCACGATCACCACGAGGCCGATCAGCAGCAGGGCGACCAGGGCCCCGACCAGCAGGTTGCGGCGGGTGTTGTTCGGCTTCGTGCCGTCCGACAGCGGCACCGCCGCGCGACCGGCCGGACCCACCGGGGGCATGAGAGACGTCGGGGTCGACGGCTTGCGCTGCTCCGGCGCCACCGGCGGGCCGTCGACGATCGTCGGCTCGTCGTCGTCGTTGGCCGTACCGTCGCCGGTCGAGTCGCCGGTGACCGTGACCTTCGCGGTCGGGTCGGCGTCGGCCGGGGCCGGTCGGTCGATCGTGGCCGTCGGCTCTGCCGCGGCCGCATCGGGCTCCACATCGGACGCAACCACGGCCGTCGGCATGGCATCGGCGGTCGTCGGCGTCGTGGCGGCCGGTGGCGCGTCAGGGACCGGGGTCACGGCAGCGGCGGCCGGCGGCGGCGACACCGGGCGATCGATCTTCTCGGCCGGTCGCGGTGCCGGCACCACCGGCAGGCGCGGCTCGCGCGGACCGTTCGGCCCCGGTCGACGTACGCCATCGAGCAGCGAAATCCCGCGCGACCGCTTACCCCCGGCGCGGCGCAGCAACCGCTCCGCCACCTCGGCGGTGATCCGCTCGTTCGGGTCCTTGCGCAGCAGCCCGTTGAGCACGGCCTTGAGCGGCCCGGCGTTCTTCGGCGGCGGGATCGGCTCGGTGGCCAACGCGGCCAGGGTGCCGATCGCCGACGGCCGGGCGTACGGCGACTTGCCCTCGACCGCCGCGTAGAGCGTGGCGCCCAGCGACCACAGGTCGGCCTCGGGCCCGGCGGTACCGTCGCGGGCCCGTTCCGGCGAGATGTACGCGGGTGAGCCGAGCACCATGCCGGTGCGGGTCACGTTCGGGTCGCCCGGAATCGTGGCGAGGCCGAAATCGGTCAACACCACCCGGCCGTCCTCGCCGAGCAACACGTTGCCCGGCTTGACGTCGCGATGCATGACGCCCGCCTTGTGAGCGGCGCTGAGCGCCCCCAGCACACCGAGCCCGATCTCCACCGTGCGGGCCACCGACACCGGGCCGTCCTCGGCGAGCGTGTCCTGCAACGACCTCGACGCCACGTACTCCATGACGATCCACGGATCGCCGTCGGTGCGCAGCACGTCGAAGATGCGGACCACATTGGCGTGGTTGAGCCGGGCGATGGCCCGCGCCTCCCGCAACGAGCGCTCGCGCATCTCGCGGCGCTCCTCGTCGGTGAGACCGGGCGGCGGCACCAACTCCTTGATCGCGACATCCCGGTGCAGCACCTCGTCGCGCGCCTTCCACACCCGGCCCATGCCACCCTGGCCGAGCGGCGACAGGAGCCGGTATCGGTCAGCGACGAGTTGGGGAAGCGCGTTCGACATCGCTGAGACGGTACCCGGACCCGCCGACGCTCACACCGCCGGCACGCCACTGTGCGTTCCCCGTAACTTCCGGCCGCGTACCCTGGCGGCATGTCTGCCGAAGAGCCGCTGATCCGGGTCGTCCGCGGTGTGCCAACCGCCGAGGAGTTGGCCGCTCTCGTCGGGGCGATCGTCGTCCGCTCCCGCCCGGCCGTGACCCCCGCCCCGGTGACCGCGTCCGCCTGGGCGCGCAGCGGGCGTCCGGTCAGCCCCGGCGGGTGGCGCGCCGCCGGCCTGCCACGCTGACCCGACCTACCCGGACGGGGGCTGCCAGGGGCACGTCGAGCCGTTACCCTCACTCAGGGAAGCGGTGCCGTCACACGTAGGGAGGATCCGTGATCCCTGAGGAGGGTCGGCCAGCGCCCTGGTTGCGCGGATACGGCGGCATCGAGGCCGACATCAGCCAACTCCGCGACTTCGCCGACCGGCTCGCCGCCGAGGTCGAGAGCAACTACGCGCCCCACCTGTCGTACATCGCCGAGGACATGTCCGCGAAACTGCCCAACCCGTGCGACGCCTTCGTCGAGTTGGTCACGTTCCTGCACGCACACCACGAGACACAGCAGGCCACCGCCGACATGGTCTACGCCGTCCGAGGCGCCACCGGCCACCTCGCCGCCGCCGCCGATCGGGTCGCCACCCACTACGCCGACAGCGACGCCTTCACCGCCGCCCGGGTGGTCGACGTCCGGCGTGCCCTCGCCGACCCGAGCGCCGTCCTACCCGGCGGGCCAACGCCGATGCTGGCCGACCCGACCAGCCCCGACGCCGAAGGGCCGGTGGTCCTGCCGTGATCGAACGAGGCACCGGCCGCACCTCCGGCCTCACCGACTGGCAACTCATGGACGTCAACAGCATGTGGGCCTGCCTCGCCGACCACGACACCGCCAACCACTGGAAGCAGGTCGCCGGCTGGCGCAAGGTCTGCGACCTGGCCCAGACACACCTCGGCCGCCTCCAGGAATACCGGCGCGGGCTCGCCGCCGCCTGGCCACCCGAAACCAGCGCCGCCTCCAGCACGTACCTCGCCGAACTCGACGAGCTGATCGACAAGGTCCAGCGCACCCACGACGCCGCCGCCGCGAATTACACCGCGCTGTCCGCCGCCACCCAGGCCATCAGCACCACCCGCGCCGCGCTCCGCAAAATCCACGAGGTGTACGCGACCAAGCTCCAACAAAAGCAGGCGTACGACTCGATCGCCGCCGACCCGAAAGCGGTAATGGGCAACCGGGTCACCACACCACCGGTTGCCGATGGGGAGCTGGAACAGCTGAACGTACAGGCCCGGAGCATGATGTTCGGCCTCAGCGGCGAACTCCAACAAGCCCAAGCAACACTCCAAAAACCACCAGCAGCGCCGAGGACTAATCCTGGCGTCGATCAAAGCGACTCGGACGTCTACGGCGGGCCACCCATCATTCCTCCAGTCGTGCCAGTTCCACTTTTACCATCCGCAACAACTCCACCAAGCCCAGCCGCAGGGCTGGTGGGGGCATCAACGAGTCCCAACATCGGGCCAGTCCTTGGCGGAGCAGGTGGGGTAATTAACCCAAGTCCCGCAAGCCCGGTCCCGCCAATCGGCGTTACCTCGCCAACGCCAATCACTGCAACGCCTGGCTTCGCCGGGGGACCGCCATTACCACCTGTCATTTCTGCACGCGAAAATCGCCCGGATAACCCGCGGAAGCAGCCCTATACGGCCTATACACCAAGCAACGAATCAGGGGGCAAAGGCAGCTCCTCTGCCCAACCACGTCCAATGCCGCCCGGGGGACTCATCGGCGGCACGCCTGGGATGGGACTCAGCCAACCGGGGTCTAGCGCCAACCAACCTCGCCGCATCAATCCAGTGGGGGGTCTCATCGGCGGCGGCAGCGCCGGAACAGGACCCACCGGCGGCGCAGGCTCTCATCCCAGGGGCGGCCGAGGCGCAGGTGCCCTCCACGGAATGTCACCGTTCGGCCTGGGTTCCGCCGACCGTAGCGGCATGAGCCCTGGGGGGCCTGCGTCCACGGGACGCGGTGTCCGGGCAAAGTATGACGAGGAACCGCATCGCTGGGACCCCGACCACCCTTGGGAGACAGGCAAAGGCGTCGCCCCAATTGTTCGACCGCCGAATGAGGATGATCCTATCGATCCCGGTCCGGCCATAGGCCTTGACCGTTGACCCTAAGAACCTGCGGAGCGCTACTGGCTTGCCTCCATCTCACAGCTGCGCTGCTGCCCCTACCGGCAGCAGCGCCCAGCAATCCGTCTCCGACAGGTGTCGAACGGGTACGTCAGGACCAATGGCACCTGGGCTACCTCAATGCCACCCAGGCGCAGAGGATCAATAAGGGCAGAGGCGTGATAGTGGCCGTGCCGGACACCGGCGTGGCACCTCACCCTGATCTGAGTGAAAATCTCCTAGCCGGTACCGACATCATCGCCGACGGCCGAGATGACGGCCAGCAAGACCAGAACAGCCACGGCACGGGAATGGCTGGAATAATCGCCGCTCACGGGCGGCCGGGCAATATCGGCGCTCTCGGCATCGCCCCAGAATCCAGAATCCTGCCAATTCGAACTAGTCGAACAGACCAGGATGGCGACAGCGACCACCTCGCGATCGCGATTGAGTACGCCATTGCCCAAGGGGCTGCGGTTGTCAGCATCTCTTCGGTCGCAGGGCCGAGCACTCGATTACAACGCGCGGTAGAGGCGGCAGTACAGGCCAATGTCATAGTAATTGCAGGGGCAGGAAACAAGCCCCGTGATACATTCGTCAGATTCCCTGCGGCTTATCCAGGCGTTGTCGCGGTGGGTGGAATTGACCGAAATGGGAACCGCGCGGCCATTTCCGTGACCGGACCGGAGATTGACGTGGTCGCACCCGCGGTCGACATCTACAGTACGAGTCTCGACGGCAAGTACCGCAAGGGCACCGGAACCTCCGACGCGACTGCGATCGTGGCTGGGGCGGCGGCATTGATCAGGTCGAAATACCCCTATCTGCCTGCGCGAGAGGTAGCGCACCGGCTCACGGCCACCGCTATCGACAAGGGCCCGCCTGGGCGCGACGACGAGTACGGCTATGGCGTGATCGACCTCGTGGCGGCGCTGACGGCAGACGTACCGCCGCTGGGGTTTGAGTCGGTGAGCGCGCCGGCCGGTGCTGGCCCGTCGACGACGGCCGCCGGGCGGCGACCGGATGATGATGGCAGCGGCGCTTCGGCGCGTGGTTTGGCCACTCTGGGCGTGATCGTGGCTGCCGGGGTCGCTTGGGCGGTGGTGGCGCGGCGTCGGCGTCGCAGTGATGATCCACCTCCCAGAATCAGTCGCTGATCGGTCTGCGACAGGCTGATCGACTCGGGTTTCTTGAGGTCGCGGTATCCAGGCCAGCAGGACACCCCGATATCGAGGAAGCCGAGTCGATGAAGTAGCCCGGGGCGATCAGGGGCGGGTGGCGGCCCTGGTGGGTGGGTTGCCGGTAACGTCGGGCTCGTGTCTGACTCTTTGCCGCTTCGCCTTGTGCTCGCTTCGGCGAGCCCTGCCCGTCGTAAGCTCCTCCAGGCCGCTGGCATTGAGCCGGATGTGCTGGTCAGCGGGGTGGACGAATCCCTCGTGGTGGCCGACCGGGCCGAGGAGTTGTGCCTGGAGTTGGCGCGGCTCAAGGCCCAGGCGGTGCTGACCCGGCTGAGCCCGGCCAACGATCAGCGGACGCTGGTGGTCGGTTGCGACTCGGTGCTGGCCTTCGACGGGGAGATCCTCGGCAAGCCGGCGGATCCGGCGGACGCGACCCGGCGGTGGCAGCGGATGCGGGGGCGTAGTGGGGTGCTGCACAGTGGGCACTGCCTGGTCGACGTGGTCGCCGGGCGGCGTGCGGAGGCGGTCGCCTCGACGACTGTCCACTTCGCCGACATCAGTGACGACGAGATCGCGACGTACGTGGCCAGTGGCGAGCCGCTGGCCGTGGCCGGCGCGTTCACGATCGACGGGCTGGGCGGGCCGTTCGTGGAGCGGATCGAGGGTGACCCGGGCACGGTGGTCGGGTTGTCGATGCCGTTGCTGCGACGCCTACTCGCCGAGCTTGATCTGCGGATCACCGACCTCTGGACGACTGTCGCGCCGGGCGGCCAATCCGTCGAGCCACTCGGTACGGTCCGGTCATGACCACCAAGTCGATCCCGCTCACCGACGAACTGCACGCCTATCTTGTCGCACACGGCTCCCCGCCGGACGAGATCATCCGGGACCTGGCCGAGGAGACCCGGTCGGTGTTGCCGGAGCACGCCACGATGCAGGTGGCGCCGGAACAGGCGGCCTTCCTGACCTTCCTCACCCGACTTCTGGACGTGCGACACGCCGTCGAGGTCGGCACGTTCACCGGGCTCTCGTCGCTGGCGATCGCCCGCGGTCTGCCCGAGGGTGGGCAGCTGACCTGCTTCGACATCTCCGAGGAGTTCACCGGCATCGCCCGGCGCTACTGGGCTCGGGCCGGTGTTCAGGACCGGATCGAGCTGCGCATCGGCCCGGCCGGGGAGACGTTGCGGCAGTTGCCGCACGAGCGCTACCTGGATTTCGCGTTCATCGACGCGGACAAGACGGGCTACCCGGTCTACTGGGCGGAGTTGGTGCCCCGGATGCGTCCGGGTGGGGTGATCGCTGTCGACAACGTGCTGCGCGGCGGCCGGATCGTCGCGCCGCAGGACGAAGGCGACCGGGCCATCGCCGCCTTCAACGACGAGGTGCTCGCCGACGTGCGGGTTGACCCGGTGATGTTGCCGATCGCGGACGGCCTCACCCTCGCCCGGGTGCGCTGAGCGGCGACAGCCGGCCGCTTTGGCCCACTCGGGTTCCTGGAAGTCGCGGCATCCCACGCGATAGGACGCCCCGACTTCCAGGAAGACCGAGTCGATCAAGCCAGACCCAGGCCAGACCGGAGCCGGCGTCAGCGGACGCTGCGGGCGAACTGTCTCGCGGCCCAGACGACACCCAGCACGGCGAGCACCGCGGTGATGCTCAGGCCCTGCCAGACCTTGTCGCTGCCGAGGTCACCGGCGAACAGTGCTCGGGTGCCGTCGACCGCCCAGGAGAACGGGTTCCAGTCGGCGATGCCCTGCAACCAGCCGGGGGCGAACGTCAGCGGCAGCAGGATGCCGGACAACAGCAGGACCGGCTGCGCCACGGTGTTCATCAGCGGGGCCAGCGCGTCCTCGCTCTTGACCTTGAGCGCCACGCCGTAGGAGACGGCCGAGGTCATGAGGGCGATGAGGGCCAGCATCAGGTACGCCAGCAGCAGGTCACCGAGGAACACCCGCAGGTCGAACAGGAGCGCCAGCAGGGTGATGATGACGGCCTGCACGAGGAGCGAGACCACGTCGCGTAGTGAGCGCCCGAGCAGCAGGGCGAGCCGGCTGATCGGGGTGACCCGGGAGCGTTCGATGACGCCGGCTCGCAGCTCGGCGATGAGGCCGAACCCCTGGAACAGGCCGCCGAAGATGGCCAGCAGCACCAGCAGACCGGGTACGAAGATCTTGTAGGCGGCGGCCTGGGTGGGTGCGTTCAGGGCCGGCTTGAGCAGTGGGGCGAAGAGCAGCAGGTACATCACCGGCTGGAACACGCCGACGAAGACCCAGACCGGGTTGCGCAGCAGCAGTTGGGTCTGCCGCTGGAAGATCAGCCACGTGTCACGGGCGAATTTCATGAGTGGTCTCCGAGTGGTCAGGACTCGCGCAGCGAGCGGTGGTCGGGACTCGCGCAGCGAGCGGTGGTCGGGACTCGCGCAGCGAGCGGTGGTCAGGACTCGCGCAGCGAGCGGCCGGTCTTGGTGAGGAAGACGTCGTCCAGGCTGGGCCGGTGCAGCTCGATCGAGCGCAGCTCCAGGCCCGCGTGGTCGAGTCGACGCAGCACCTGCGGGATGGCGGTGGCACCCTCGTCGACGTAGAGGCGCAGGCCGCCCTCGTCGACGGTCTCCAGCTTGTTGACGAACGGCTCGCCGTCGAGGGCCTTGGCGGCCTGTGGGGTGGCGGTCAGGTCGAGCCCGACCAGCACCACGTCACCGGAGATCTCCCGCTTGAGCGCGGCGGGGGTGCCCTCGGCCACGACCTCGCCGTTGTCCATGATCGCGATCCGGTCGCAGAGCGCGTCCGCCTCGTCCAGGTAGTGCGTGGTGATGAAGACGGTCATGCCGTCGCTGCGCAGTCGACGGATCTCGTCCCACATGTGGGCGCGGCTCTGCGGGTCGAGACCGGTGGTCGGCTCGTCCAGGAAGACGATCTTCGGCTCGTGGATGATGCCGAGCGCGATCTCGACCCGTCGCCGTTGACCGCCGGAGTAGGTCTTGCACTTGCGGTCGGCGTACTCGGTGAGTTGGAAGGCGTCCAGCGCGCGGACGGCGCGGCGTTGCGCGTCGGCCTTGCCGATGCCGTACATGCGGGCGTGCAGCACCAGTTCCTCACGCGCGGTGGACTCGTCCCAGGTGCTGCCGCCCTGCGGGACGTAGCCGATGCGGCGGCGCACCTCGGCCGGGTCCTTGCGCAGGTCGGCACCGGCGATGGTGGCTTCGCCGCCGTCCGGCTCGATCAGCGTGGCGAGCATCCGCAGCGTGGTGGTCTTGCCGGCGCCGTTCGGGCCGAGGAAGCCGAAGATCTCACCCTCGGCGACCTTGAGGTCGACGCCCCGCACGGCGTCCACCGTCTTCGTCTCTCGACCCGCGCGGGAGCGGAACGACTTCCGCAACCCCCTGGTCTCGATCATTTCTGCTCCTGGTCGTTCGGGCCGGTCGAGCCGGCCGCCGAGTGGGACGACGCCGGACGGCGCACTCCCCCGCTGTGCCACCAGCAGGCTAACGCGATATAACGTTTTTAGTCAACGTTGATTATTGCGCGTTGGGCGCGGGCCGCTCCTCGCCGTCCCGCCACCCCGGCCAACCATCCGCGTTCTCCAGCTCAGCAGGCAGGTACGACACACCGGACTCGACACGTTCCGCGATTCGTTCGCACCACCCGACCTCCGCCTCCGCGCGTGCCGACCAGAGCTCCACCATCCAACTGACGTGCACCGGCTTGGCGTTACGGATCCAGTCCGACTCGAGCGAGGCACGCATCGAGGCGACATTGGCGCGGAGCAGGTTGGCCCGGTTCCGCAGGGCCGCCGCCGCCTCCGAACGGGGCATCGCCGGCAGGAAGGAGAACGCTGCCGTGAACGGGTCGGGCGGTTCGCTGAGGTTCCACCAGAGGTTGCGCAGCAACGTCTCGAACTCGTCCTCCCCCTTGGCGGTCACCTCGTAGGTGGTCCGCGCCGGACGAGCGCCGACCTGCTCGGTCGCGACGGCGTTGAGCAGCCCTTCCTCGGTGAGTTTGCGCAGCGCGTGGTAGATCGATCCGGGCTGCACGTTGGCCCACTTGTCGGCGCTCCAGCTCAGCAGCTCACGGCGTACGTCGTAGCCGTGCACGGGCTGCATCCACCGCACCAGACCGAGGATCATCATTCGAGTCGCAGACACCTCACAAGCGTAATAGCCAAGTTTGACTAAGACGGAGTGGCGCAGTGCCGCATCCCACACTGAGCGATCGTTAGGGCCGCCGGGGTGGCCGATACACTCCCCGTCAGTAACCTGCCCGGGAGGAGCCACGAAGGTGCGCAAGGTACTCATCGCCAACCGCGGCGAGATCGCCGTCCGGGTGATCCGTGCGTGCCGCGACGCCGGCCTCGACAGCGTCGCCGTCTACGCGGACTCCGACCGCGACGCCCTGCACGCCACCCTCGCGGACGAGGCGTACGCGCTCGGCGGTGACAGCGCGACCGAGACCTACCTGCGCATCGACAAGCTGCTCGACGTCGCCGCCCGGGCCGGGGCCGACGCCGTGCACCCGGGATATGGCTTCCTCAGCGAGAACGCCGACTTCGCCCAGGCCGTCATCGACGCCGGGCTGACCTGGATCGGCCCCACCCCGCAGGCCATCCGCGACCTGGGTGACAAGGTCACCGCCCGGCACATCGCCCAGCGGGCCGGCGCGCCGCTGGTCCCCGGCACCCCGGACCCGGTGGCCAGCCCGGACGAGGTGATGGCCTTCGCCGTCGACCACGGCCTGCCGGTCGCCATCAAGGCCGCCTTCGGTGGCGGCGGTCGCGGCCTCAAGGTCGCCCGCACGATGGAGGAGATCCCGCAGCTCTTCGAGTCGGCCACCCGCGAGGCGGTCGCGGCGTTCGGTCGGGGCGAGTGCTTCGTCGAGCGCTACCTGGACCAGCCCCGCCACGTCGAGGCGCAGGTCCTCGCCGACCAGCACGGAAACGTGATCGTCGTCGGCACCCGGGACTGCTCGTTGCAGCGTCGGCACCAGAAGCTGGTCGAGGAGGCTCCCGCGCCGTTCCTCACCGACGCCCAGCGGGCGCAGATCCACGACAGCGCCAAGGCGATCTGCCGCGAGGCCGGCTACCACGGCGCGGGCACCGTGGAATACCTGGTCGGCGTGGACGGCACCATCTCCTTCCTGGAGGTCAACACCCGACTCCAGGTCGAACACCCGGTCACCGAGGAGACCGCCGGCATCGACCTGGTCCGCGAGCAGTTCCGGATCGCCGACGGCGAGAAGCTGCGGATCACCGAGGACCCGACGCCGCGCGGGCACTCCATCGAGTTCCGGATCAACGGCGAGGACCCGGGCCGCAACTTCCTGCCCGCACCGGGCACCGTCACCGCACTCCGGCTGCCCACCGGCCCCGGCGTGCGGGTCGACACCGGCATCTCGGCCGGCGACGTGATCGGTGGCAACTTCGACTCGCTGCTCGCCAAGGTGATCATCACCGGTGAGACCCGGACCGAGGCGCTGGAACGCGCCCGGCGCGCGCTGGACGAGATGGTCCTCGACGGCATGGCCACCGCGCTGCCGTTCCACCGGCTGGTCGTGCGGGACGAGGCGTTCACCGCCGAGCCGTTCACCGTGCACACCCGGTGGATCGAGACCGAGTTCCACAACACCGTGCCGCCGTTCGCCGCCGCCGCCGGCGTCGCCGAGGCGCCGGCCGAACGCGAGACCGTCGTGGTCGAGGTCGGCGGCAAGCGCCTCGAGGTCAGCCTCCCCGCCGGCTTGGGCGGGAGTACGACCACCGCGGCACCCGCCTCCCGTAAGCCGACTCGGCGCGGTGGCGGCGGTGCGAAGGCCGGCGCTCCGGTCGGTGGGGACGCGCTCACCTCGCCGATGCAGGGCACCATCGTCAAGATCGCGGTTGCCGACGGCGACACCGTGGCCGAGGGTGACCTGGTCGTGGTGCTGGAGGCGATGAAGATGGAGCAGCCGCTGCACGCCCACAAGGCGGGCACGGTCAGCGGCCTCGCCGCCGAGGTCGGCGCGGTCATCACGGCCGGTGCCGCCATCTGCACCATCGCCTGACGGTCGGAGGGCCTTCCCGTCCGCTTTGTCGGACGGAGCGCCGTACGACGAGGGTGGTTTGCGGCACCGACGTGGGCGATGGCGACCGGGGGCGGGAATGATGGCCGGGTGCGGTTCCTACACGGCGCGGTTCCCGCGCACGACCTGACCTACACCGACGTCTTCATGGCGCCGGCCCGCTCCGACCTGGGTTCCCGGCTCGACGTCGACCTCTCCACCGGCGACGGCACCGGCACCACCATCCCGCTGGTGGTGTCGAACATGACCGCGGTCGCCGGCCGGCGGATGGCCGAGACGGTGGCCCGCCGGGGCGCGATCACCGTGATCCCGCAGGACATCCCGATCGAGGTGGTGGCGAATGTCGTCGCCTGGGTCAAGCAGCGGCACCTGGTCTACGACACCCCGATCACCCTGGGGCCGACCGAGACCGTCGGCGACGCCATCCACCTGCTGCCCAAGCGCTCGCACGGTGCGGTGATCGTGGTCGACGACGACGGCCGGCCGATGGGCGTGGTCACCGAGGCGGACACCACGGGCGTGGACCGGTTCGCTCAACTGCGCCACGTGATGTCCACCGAGTTGCACACCGTCCCGGCGGACGCGGACCCGCGTACCGGGTTCGACAGGCTCTCGGCGGGCCGTCGCCGGCTCGCCCCGGTGGTGGACGCCGACGGCCGGCTGGTCGGGGTGCTGACCCGACAGGGCGCGCTACGCGCGACCCTCTACACGCCGGCCCTGGACGACCAGGGCCGACTGCGGATCGCGGCGGCCGTCGGGATCAACGGTGACGTGACCGGCAAAGCCCGGGCACTGCTGGAGGCAGGGGTGGACACCCTGGTCGTGGATACCGCGCACGGGCACCAGGCGCGGATGATCTCGGCCCTCCAGGCGGTCCGCAAGCTGGACCCGGGAGTGCCGGTGGCCGCCGGCAACGTGGTCACCGCCGAGGGGGTACGCGACCTGGTCGAGGCCGGGGCGGACATCATCAAGGTCGGCGTCGGACCAGGCGCGATGTGCACCACCCGGATGATGACCGGTGTGGGCCGGCCGCAGTTCTCCGCCGTCCTCGACTGCGCGGCGGCGGCCCGCGAACTGGGCCGGCACGTCTGGGCCGACGGCGGGGTGCGGCATCCACGGGACGTGGCGCTCGCGCTCGCGGCCGGAGCGTCCAACGTGATGATCGGCTCCTGGTTCGCCGGCACCTACGAGTCCCCGGGTGACCTGTACACGGACGCGGACGGCCGGCGGTACAAGGAGAGCTTCGGGATGGCGTCCGCTCGGGCGGTCAGCGCCCGTACCGCCGACGACAGCCCGTACGACCAGGCCCGCAAGGCGGTGTTCGAGGAGGGCATCTCCTCGGCCCGGATGTACCTGGCCCCGGCCCGCCCCGGTGTGGAGGATCTGATCGACGAGATCATCGCCGGGGTACGCAGCGCGTTCACGTACGCGGGCGCCCGGGACCTGACCGAGTTCCACGACCGCGCCCTAGTCGGCGTCCAAAGCGCCGCCGGCTTCACCGAAGGAATGCCCCTCCCCACAAGCTGGTAGCCCCTCATCTGGGTCGATCATGGAGTTGTGGTGCCCTACATAACGGGCATCGACCAACGAACCACCCACCACAACTCCATGATCGACGCTGGGGAGGGACTTTCCGGGCCAACGCCGCCCGCCGGAGGCTGAGCCTCGCCGGGCGTCCGGTCACTCCGCTCGGGCAGCGCACCGTCGGGCAACTCGCGTTCGTCGCCACGGCTGCGGCTATTTCGTTTGGCCCCTGACTATCAGGGGGCTAATCTACTTTCCGTGGAACTCGTGACCCTCCAGGACGTGCCGCTCGGCCGGCTGCTGGTGGTGGCCGGGCACCTGGTCGGGCAGCGGTGGAACCGCTACCTCGCCGAGGAGCACGGCCTCACCCGGGCCGGCATGATCACCCTGATGACACTCGCCCGACACGGCGAGCTGCCCCACCGGCAGGTCGCCGAGAAGGGCTTCGTCCGGCCGGCGACCCTCACCGGCATCGTGGACACGCTGGAGCGCGACGGTCTGGTCGAGCGCCAGCGCGACGACAGCGACCGGCGCAGCATCCGCCTGGCCCTCACGCCCGCCGGGCGGGAACGGGTGGCCGCGCTCGGCGCGCTGATGCACTCCGGACGCCCGCTCACCTCGGTCGACGCCGATCCGGAGAAGGCCCAGGTGATCCGCGAGTTCCTGCTGGAGGTCATCGGCAGCGGGGACGACCCGCAGATGACCGGAGGCCTCACCGAACCGAAGGATCCGGCGTGCTGATCCGACTGCTGCGCAACCAACTGCGCACCTACCAACGACCGCTGCTGGCGGTGGTGCTGCTCCAGTTCGTGGGCACCATGGCCTCGCTCTACCTGCCCAGCCTCAACGCGGACATCATCGACCAGGGTGTGGCCCGGGGAGACACCGACTACATCGTGCGCACCGGCGGTTGGATGCTGCTGGTCAGCCTGATCCAGATCGTCTGTTCGATCGCCGCCGTCTACCTCGGCGCGCGGATCGCGATGGGCTTCGGCCGCGACGTCCGCGCCAGGCTGTTCGGGCACGTCAACAGGTTCTCGGCCCGTGAGGTGGCCCGGTTCGGAGCTCCGTCGCTGATCACCCGCAACACCAACGACGTGCAGCAGGTGCAGATGCTCGTGCTGATGAGCTGCACGATGCTGGTCGCCGCACCGATCATGAGCGTCGGCGGCGTGTTCATGGCGCTGCGCGAGGACATCGGGTTGTCCTGGCTGATGCTGGTCAGCGTGCCGGTGCTGGCCATAGCGCTCGGCGCGATCATCCGCCGGATGGTGCCGGGCTTCCGGCTGATGCAGACCCGGATCGACACGGTCAACCGGGTGCTGCGCGAGCAGATCACCGGCATCCGCGTGGTCCGCGCGTTCGTCCGCGAGCCGTACGAGACGGACCGCTTCGCCGTCGCCAACGCCGACCTGACCGCCACCGCGCTGCGCACCGGCCGGTTGCTGGCGCTGATCTTCCCGGTGGTCATGCTGGTGCTGAACGTCTCCAGCGTGGCGGTGCTCTGGTTCGGGGCGCAACGGGTGGACGCCAACGCGATCCAGGTCGGCGCGCTGACGGCCTTCCTGCAGTACCTGATGCAGATCCTGATGGCGGTCATGATGGCCACCTTCATGCTGATGATGGTGCCCCGGGCCGCGGTCTGCGCCGAACGCATCGTCGAGGTGCTGGACACCGACTCCTCGGTGGTCCCCGCCGCCACGCCGGTCACCGACCTGCCCACCCGGGCCGAGTTGGAGCTGCGCGGGGTGCGCTTCCAGTACCCGGGAGCGGTCGAGCCGGTGCTGCGCGACATCTCCTTCCGGGCCACCCCCGGCACCACCACGGCGATCATCGGCAGCACCGGCGCCGGCAAGACGACCCTGCTCTCGCTGGTTCCCCGCCTGGTCGACGTCACCGCGGGCACGGTGCTGGTCGACGGTGTGGACGTGCGGGAGCTGGCGCCCGACGAGCTGTGGCGGCGCATCGGCCTGGTGCCCCAGCGGCCCTACCTGTTCACCGGGACGATCGCGAGCAATCTGCGCTACGGCAACCCGGACGCCACCGACGAGGAGCTGTGGGCGGCGCTGGAGATCGCCCAGGCCCGGGACTTCGTGGCGCAGATGCCCGGCGGGCTGGACGCACCGATCGCGCAGGGTGGCACCACCGTCTCCGGTGGGCAGCGGCAGCGCCTCGCCATCGCCCGCGCACTGGTACGGCAACCGGAGATCTACCTGTTCGACGACTCGTTCTCCGCGCTCGACCTTGGCACCGACGCGCGGCTGAGAGCGGCGTTGCGGCCGGTCACCGCTCACTCAGCAGTGGTGATCGTGGCCCAGCGGGTTTCCACGATCATCGATGCCGACCAGATCATCGTGCTCGAGAACGGAGGGGTCGTCGGAGTGGGACGACACACGGAGTTGTTGGAGACCTGCCCGACGTACGCCGAGATCGTCGCCTCGCAGCAGACGGCGGAGGTGCCGGCATGAGCGAGCACGACGAGCCGCGCACTGCGGCCGTACCCAGTCAGAAGCCGGCCGGCGACGGGCGGACGCCGGGAGGCTCCACGCAGCAGGCCGGCGGCGACACGCAGACGCCGAAGCGGCTGCCTCCGGGCCGGCCGGGCGGCGGCCCTCCGTGGATGAGTGCCGGGATGCCCGCCGAGAAGTCGATGAACTTCGGGCCGTCGGCCCGGCGGCTGCTCGGCCGGCTGCGCCCGCACCGGCTGCACCTGGCCGCGATCATCACCCTCGCCGTGGTGAGCGTCGGGTTCAGCGTGGCCGGGCCGAAGATCCTCGGCCACGCCACCGACCTGATCTTCAGCGGGGTGATCGGTCGGCGGCTGGAGGCGGGCACCACGACCGAGCAGGCCGTCGCCGCAGCCCGGGCCAGCGGCAACGACAGTTTCGCCGACATGCTGGCCCGGATGGACGTGGTGCCCGGGATGGGCATCGACTTCGACGCCCTGAGCCGGGTGCTGCTGTTGGCGCTCGGGCTCTACCTGGCGGCGAGCCTGCTGTCCTGGTGGCAGGGGTGGCTGCTCAACGGGGTGGTCCAGCGCACCGTGCTGCGGCTGCGCGCCGAGGTGGAGGAAAAGCTCAACCGGCTGCCGCTGCCCTACTTCGACCGGCAGCCCCGAGGCGAGCTGCTCAGCCGGGTCACCAACGACATCGACAACATCTCCACCAGCCTCCAGCAGACCCTCAGCCAGTTGCTCACCTCGCTGCTGACAGTTGTCGGCGTGCTGGGCGTGATGTTCTGGATCTCACCGCTGCTGGCCCTGGTGGCGCTGGTCGCGGTGCCGCTGTCGGTGCTGGTCACCCAGCGCATCGCCAAGCGCTCGCAGAAGCAGTTCGTGGCCCAGTGGACGCACACCGGCGAGTTGAACGGTCAGATCGAGGAGGCGTACACCGGCCACGAGCTGGTGAAGGTCTTCGGTCGACAGCGCGAGGTGGAGGCCGCGTTCCACGCGAAGAACGAGGAGTTGTTCCGGGCCAGCTTCGGCGCGCAGTTCATCTCCGGGATCATCATGCCGTCGATGATGTTCATCGGGAACCTGAGCTACGTGGCGATCGCCGTGGTCGGTGGCCTGCGGGTCGCCTCCGGGACGATGAGCCTCGGTGACGTGCAGGCGTTCATCCAGTACTCCCGCCAGTTCACCCAGCCGCTCACCCAACTCGCGTCGATGGCCAACCTGCTCCAGTCCGGGGTGGCGTCGGCCGAGCGGGTCTTCGCGGTGCTGGACGCCGACGAGCAGACCCCCGACCCGGTCGAGCCGGCCCGGGTCACCGACCCGCACGGCCGGGTCGAGTTCGAGCACGTCTCGTTCCGGTACGAGCCGGACAAGCCGTTGATCGACGACCTGTCACTGGTCGCCGAGCCGGGGCACACAGTGGCGATCGTCGGCCCCACCGGCGCCGGGAAGACCACCCTGGTCAACCTGGTCATGCGGTTCTACGAGCTGGACGCCGGCCGGATCACCCTGGACGGGGTGGACATCACCACGATGCGCCGCGACGACCTGCGCGGCCGGATCGGCATGGTGCTCCAGGACACCTGGCTCTTCGGCGGCACCATCCGCGACAACATCGCCTACGGGCGGCCCGACGCGACCGAGGAGGAGATCGTCGCGGCGGCGCGGGCCACCTTCGTGGACCGGTTCGTGCGCAGCCTGCCCGACGGCTACGACACGGTCATCGACGAGGAGGGCAGCAACGTCAGCGCCGGCGAGAAGCAGCTCATCACCATCGCCCGGGCGTTCCTCGCCGAGCCGTCGCTGCTCATCCTCGACGAGGCCACCAGCTCGGTGGACACCCGCACCGAGGTGCTGCTGCAACGGGCGATGGCCGCGCTGCGCTCGGACCGGACCAGCTTCGTCATCGCGCACCGGCTCTCCACCATTCGCGACGCCGACCTGATCCTGATGATGGAGGACGGCCGGATCGTCGAGCAGGGCACCCACGAACAGTTGCTCGCCGCCCACGGCGCGTACCACCGGCTCTACCGATCCCAGTTCACCGGTGCCGTGGCCGACGAGGAACCGGCCGCCCAACCCGCGTCGGTCTGAGGTCGGGCGGCCGTGCGTGCGAGACGATCGGCGGGCGCGTCAGTCCGGCGGCAGCAGGTCGGTCGCGCGGGCGGCAACCTGCCGACCGATCAAGCTGAGCGCGGCGGCGGCGGGCATCGGGTCCAGGGCCCGGCCGTCGCGCAGACGCAGCGCGAGGCGGCCGTCAGCCGCCTCGCGGGCACCCAACACCCCGAGGTACGGGACGCGGCGGCGGGTCGCGTCCCGGACCCGGGCGCCCAGCGAGCCGGCGACGTCGACCTCGACCCGCAGACCGGCGTCGACGGCCTGACGGGCCAGGTCGGTGGCCGCGTCGACCTGGCCCGCGTCGACCGGCAGCAGCACCAACTGGACGGGCGCGTACCAGGCGGGGAAGGCGCCCTCGTGCACCTCGATGAGGTACGCGAACAACCGCTCCATGCTGCCGACCAGGCTACGGTGCACCATCACCGGGCGACGCCGGCTGCCGTCCGAGTCGGTGTACGACAGGTCGAACCGCTCAGGTTTGTCGAAGTCGAGTTGGATGGTGGAGATGGTCGACTCCCGGCCGGCCGCGTCGACGATCTGAATGTCGATCTTCGGCCCGTAGAACGCGGCCTCACCGGGCGCCTCGACGTACGCCATCCCGGCCAGCGCGGCGCGGAGCAGATCCTCCGCACGGGCCCACTGGGCGTCGTCGCCGACGTACTTCTCGCCCGGCCCGCGCAGCGACAGCCGGAACCCGGCTGGGCGTACGCCCAGCGCGGCGTGCGCTTCGCGGATCAGCCCGAGGATCTCGGCGACCTCGCCACCCACCTGCTCGGGCGCGCAGAAGGTGTGCGCGTCGTTGAGCGAGATGGCGCGCACCCGGGACAGCCCACCGAGCACCCCGGAACGCTCCGAGCGGTACATCCCGCCCAGCTCCGCGACCCGCAGTGGCAGCTCCCGGTAGGAGCGGCCACGGGCCCGGAACACCAACGCGTGGTGCGGGCAGAGCGCCGGCCGGAGCACGAACTCGTCGTCGGCGCTCAACCGCATCGGCGGGAACATGTCGTCGGCGAAGTAGCCGAGATGCCCGGAGAGTTCGAAGAGTTCGCGCTTGCCCAGCGGCGGCGAGTAGACGTGCTGGTGGCCGGAGCGACGTTCCAACTCCCGGACGTACTCCTCGACGGCGTGCCGGGCGGCGGCACCGGCGGGCAGCCAGATCGGCAGACCGGCGCCGGCCAGCGGATCGGAGACGAAGAGGTCCAGCTCACGGCCGAGCCTACGGTGGTCGATCATGTCGGGCTCCTGGATCGGGTACGACCCGGAGGCGACCTGGACACCGAACGCCGCGCGGCCCTCGGGGGCGGATCGCCCCGGGGCCTGGTCGACGGTGGTTACGTCAGAGCGGCGCGCCGGGGACACCCGGCGTCGTGGTCACCACTACCGCACTGCGCATACGGCGACGCTACCCGTCGAGCGATCGAGGACGCACCTGGATTACGGCGGTCGGAGCGTGGACGGGGGCGGGCCGCCGGCGCGGGACCCGCCGGCGGCCCTGGCGGCCCGAATTCGTCAGGAACGGGGGACCCGACGGGCGTGGCCGCGCCGACAACGGTACGCCGACGATCGCCGATCCGCCGACCGCTCCGGCCGGGGTGGGACGGCCACCGGAACCGTCACCCGAGGCCGGTTCGCCTCGTTGAAACCGGGTGGCCCGGCCGTGTCGACCGTCACGACGGGCCGGGGTTGTCCACGGTGACGCCGGACACGCCGTCAGGCTCAAGACACCCAATCGGCCGCATCCGGCGAGGTGGCAGGCGTGCCCGAACTACTGACTGACGTCGCATCGCCGACGTGGGCGTACCTCGTGCTGGCCGCCCTGCTGATCGCGGACGCCTTCGTTCCGGTGATCCCCACCCAGATCGTCATGATCACCAGCGGTGCGCTCACCATCTACGGCGGGCTCAGCCTGCCGGCCACCATCGCCGTCGGCGCGCTCGGCGTGTTCGCCGGCGACCTGGCCTGCTACCTGCTCGGGCGCAGCGCACCCGACCGCCGCCCACCCCGGCACGCCGAGCTGAGCCGGGCCCGCCGGGTCGCCAGCCGAGTCACCCAGGGGCTCCGGCAACCCGGGCCGATGGTCATCCTGCTCTGCCGGTTCGTCCCCGGCGGACGAATGGCAGCCTGCTTCTCGGCCGGTCGCAGCCGCTACCCGTACCGGCTGTTCGTGCTCTACGAGGCGGTGGCCGCGCTGGGTTGGGCCACCTACGGCGCGCTGGTCGGGCATCTCGGCGGCACCGCGCTCACCGAGTCGGCGTGGCGCCTGGCCATCATCGCCACCGCCGCAGCCGTCGGCTTCGCCGCAGCCGGATGGGCGATGACCCTGGTCAGCGCCCGCCACGCCCGCGCCGCCGCCGGCGCGAACATCCCGATCGACTGAGTGTCACCCGGCGTTCCGGGTACAAGCTGCTCGACCGGCTCAAGGGCACTCTTTTCCACCACATGAAGGAGCTGTGACCCGGATCCGCTGGCGCCACGGAGATCCGCATGATCTTCTCCTTCGATCCACTTCGAGAAGCTGTCTGAACGTGGCGTGACCGAGCAGAGGCGTAGCTCGTCCGACTGACTAGGGGTGTTCCCGGGGTCCGAATTCGGTGGGCGTCCCGGATTCGGTTCGGGTGCTGTCGGCGACAGGCTAAGGGATGCCTGGAACCCGGAACACCGGCGTGCTGGCCCTCGGTGGGATCGCCGTGGCGGCGCTGCTCACCGTGATCGGTCACCTGGAAGTCAACGACGACCTCAACCCGTGCCGGGCCAACGGGGTCGATCATGGAGTTGTGGTGCCCCGCAAAAGGGGCGCAACGGTGTGAACCCCCCACCACAACTCCATGATCGACAACGATCTGGGGGCGGGTTACTCCAGCTCGTGGAGCATGAGCTGGCGGGCCGCTTCGGTGATCGAGCCGGACAGACTCGGGTAGATGGTGATGGTCTGGGCCAACTCGTTGACCGTCAGGTTGTTCTCCACCGCCATGGTGATCGGCAGGATCAGCTCGCTGGCCTTCGGGGCGACCACCACACCGCCGATCACCTGACCGCTGGCCGGCCGGCAGAAGAGCTTCACGAAGCCGTCCGCGAGGTCGTCCATCTTCGCCCGGGCGTTCCCGGACAGCGGCAACATCACCTGGCGGGCCGGCACCTTGCCCGCGTCCACCTCGTCCTGCGAGACACCCACGGTGGCCAGCTCCGGGTCGGTGAAGACGTTCGCCGCCACGGTACGCAACCGCAGCGGACGGACCGCCTCGCCGAGGGCGTGCCACATGGCGATCCGGCCCTGCATGGCGGCGACACTGGCCAGCAGCAGCACGCCCGTGCAGTCACCGGCGGCGTAGATGCCGGGCACGTTGGTCCGGGAGGCCCGGTCGACGGTCACGTAGCCGCCCCGGCCCAGCTCCACCCCGTACTCGACCAGGCCCAGGTCGGCGGTGTTCGGAATCGAGCCGACCGTGATCAACGCGTGTGAGCCGGTCACCTTCCGGCCGTCGGAGAGCTCCACCTCGACGCCGTCGGCGGTACGCCGGACCGAGTCGGCCCGGGAGTTGTTCAGGATCTCCATGCCCCGGTTGCGGAACACCCGCTCGATGGCGGACGCGGCGTCGGCGTCCTCGTGCGGCATCACCCGGTCCCGGCTGGAGACCAGGGTGACCTCGACCCCCATCGCCAGGTACGCGCTGGCGAACTCCGCACCGGTCACACCCGAGCCGACCACGATCAGGTGCTCGGGCAGCTCCGGCAGGTCGTACACCTGGCGCCAGGTCAGGATGCGCTCACCGTCCGGCACGGCGGTGGGCAGCTGGCGGGGTGTCGAACCGGTCGCGACCAGCACGGTCGAGGCGGCGATCGAGTATTCCTCTCCCCCGTCGGCGGGGGTGACGACGACCCGGTGGGTGTGCCCGAGGGAGTCCTCGCCGAGCCGGGCGGTGCCGGCCACGAAGGTGACACCCGCCTTCAGCAGCTTGGCGTGGATGTCCGCGGACTGCGCCAATGCCAGACGCTTCACCCGCTCGTGCACCGCCCGGGCGTCGACGGTGACCGCCTCCAGGCCGTCCGAGTGCACCCCGAACTCCTCGGTGTCGCGGTAGCCGGTGACCACCCCCGAGCTGGCGATGAAGGTCTTCGACGGCACGCAGTCGGAGAGCACACAGGCCCCACCGGCGCCGTCCGCCTCCACCACCGTGACATCGGCGTCCAGCTGGGCGGCGACCAGGGCCGCCTCGTACCCGGCCGGCCCCCCACCGATGATCACGATCCGGCTCACAGCGTTCGCCCTTCGTCCATGCTCACAGAGACTTTCTTCTCCTGAGCGCATTCGACACGCACAGTCTTATTCTCCCCCACCCGTCCGCCGGGCTATCGTCATCGCCGTGCGTCATCACGCCGCCTACGGCTCAAATCTCGACCCCGCCCGGATGCGGGCCTACTGTCCGCATTCCCCGATGGTGGGCACCGGCTGGCTGGAGGGCTGGCGGCTGACCTTCGCCGGGGCGGACGTGATCGGCTGGGAGGGCGCGGTGAGCACCCTGGTCGAATCTCCCGGTGACCGGGTCTTCGTGGCGCTCTACGACATCCACCCGTACGACGCGGGTCAGCTCGACGAACTCGAGGGGGTGGCCGCCGGCACGTACCGCAAGCTGCACGTCCGCGTCTCCACCCTCGACGGCGACGTGACCGCGTGGATCTACGTCTTCAACGGGTACGAGGGTGGCCTGCCGACGGGGTGGTATCTGTCCGAGATCGCGAACGCCGCCGAGAAGGCGGGCGCCCCGGACGACTACGTCACCGAGCTGAGGTCCCGCCCCACCGGCACCGCGTCGGCGTAGCAGCGCGTATCGCACGCCCCCAGTCTGCTACCGCTGTCGACCGGGTCGCCGGTCGGGCCCGACCGGGGTCGTCAATCACACAACGGCGGGGACGGAAAGCTCGTACATGTCGGTCCACAGGGTTTCCCGCAGGCCCACCGACTCGTACAGCGAGAGCGGGGCGGTCGGGTTGGTGAGGTCCACGCCCAGGCCGACGGACTGCCGGCCCTTCTCGGCGTAGCGGGCGAAGGCGCCGCGCAGCAGCGCCGCACCCACACCCCTGCGACGGTACGCGGACAGCACCGACAAACTCTTCACCCAGCCCTGCTGCTGGTCGAGCGCCTGGTCCGAGGACTGCAACGCGCCGACCGGCACCCCGTCCACCTCGGCGACGAACCACTCGTCCCAGGCGTTCAGGTCACCGACCCTGGCCCGCCACCGCTCGTACGACACCGGCTCGTGGTCGGCGGTGTCGGCGAAGGCGGTCTGGGAGATCCGGTGGAACTCCCGCAGGTCGGCCTCGTCGTCGGGCCGTACCGGCCGTACCGTCACACCGGGTGGCGGCGCAGGCTGTTCGGGCCGGCCGGTCAGCGGCCCGCTCATCCGGACGTACCTCTTGACCAGGGTGAACCCGAACTCGCGCAGGTTCCGTTCCCAGTCACGTTCCGGCGCGAAGACCGCACAGCGGACGGTGAGCGCCGGCAGCTCCCGCTCGGCGGCGCGCTCGGCGACCCGGTCCAGTTGTCGGGCCAACAGCGGCGCCCGGACGGTCGCGGCGCGTACCGGGTCGACGTAGATCTCCACGAACTCCCGGCCAACGCCGGTGGGGTTGTCCACCGTCGCCCAGCCGACCACGTCGCCCTCCGGGTCGACCGCCAACCAGGAGTCCCGGGTCGGGTCGAAGTAGGGGGCGGTGAGCGACGCCGCGACGTCCTCCGCGTCGAAGTCGGGATGGCCGATGGCGAAGGTGTCGGCGGCGTGCACCACCGCGAGGATCGCGGGCACGTCGGCGAGCGTGGGCCGGCGCGTTGTCCAACCAGCGGGAAGGGTCACGGCAGAGCATCCTGTCAGCCAACCTCGTCGGACGCCGCCCTTTTTCCGGCCGGGCTCAGGTGAGAGCGGCCCGGGTGCGGTGCAGCAACTCCACCAGTTCGGTGCAGTCGGCGGGGCCGAGGGCGGTGAACGCCGGCGCGGCCAGCCTGTTGGTCACGGCCTCGGCCCAGAGTCGCCGACGTACCAAGGGCCCGATCGGCGGGTACGGCGGCGGCCAGCCGCAGGCCACCGCCCCGGCCTCCCCCTCCGGCCCGGACAGCACCGCCTCCAGCGCGGTCATCCCGGCGGCGCGCACCGCCAACAGGTAGGCGCCGGTGAAGTGTTCGCGCAGCAGTCGCAGCCCGGCGGCGGTCCGGGCCCCCGGACTGCGGTCCGGCAGCGGCATGGCCCGCCAGGCGGCGAAGAGCGGCATTCCGCTGGCGTCCGCGGCGGCCACCGCCCGTTCGACGAGTGCCGCCAGGCGCTCGGTGTCGGGCAGGGCATCGAGCTGCTGCGCCCCCCACCGGCAGCACTCGGCGAGACTCGCGGCGGCCACCTCGATCGGCGGGATGACCCGGCCTGCGGCGTCCCAACCATCGGCGACGGCGTCCGGGGCGAGGAAGCCGAGGGCGGCAGCGGCGGTCTCGGCCCGCACATCGCCGAGGGCACCGGCCCGGCCGCCGATGTAGAACGCCCAGCCGGAGATGCCGAGCAACCGGGCCCGGCGCAGCGTGGTCGGGTCCCGGCTGAACGCGTCACCCAGGTCGAGCACGACGGGTTTGCTGGCGGCCGCGGCCTGCTCCGGTGTCATCCGAGCGCCGCCCACCGGGATCGCCTGCGGGCCCGGGGCGTCCTCGGACAACACGACCGGTGACCCACGACGACTCCCCGACCCGGGATCACTCGCCGTGGACGGTCCACGCACTCGTCGTCGTCCATCGATGGTCAGTCTGCCGCGCCGACGCCCGCGTCCGCATCCCCCTCTTCGGCCGCCAACGCCTCGATCGCCGCCTCCACCTCACCCGCGCGCCGCCGAGCCGAGGTGACCGCACGCTCGGCGGCGCGCCGAGCGAGTTTGGCCCGGCTGAGATCCTGCTCGGCGACCGCCCGTCGCCGCTCCAACTCGGCCAGTTCGGCCTCGATCCCGTCGAGTACGCCAGCACCGTCCCGCTCCTGCGCGGCCGCCTCGGCCAGCTCGGCCTCGACGCGTTCCTGGTCGGCCTGGGCCAGAGCCATCTCCCGGTCCAAGGCGCGGCGCTGCCGGGCCCGCTCGGCGCGGGCCGCCCGCTGCGCAGCCCGCTCGGCCTGCTCCGCGCGCTTCGCCGCCCGGTCCGTGCCCGAGGCTGCCCGGTCTGTGCCGGAGGCTGCCCGGTCCGTGCGAGAGGCTGCCTCGGGGCGTTCCCGCTGGGCACCGGGTCGGCGGGCAGGGCGGCTCTCCTCCCGCTCCTCGTCGTCGGTGACCAGCCGCAGCTGCGGCCGGGGCACCTCGCCGAAACCGGCGTAGGTGGCCGCCCGGAGCAGGCGTCCCGCTCGGACCTGCTCGGCGACCTCGGCGTCGGAGAACGCCGCGTTGAGGGTCGCCTCCACCTCGGCCAGTGGCAGCCGACCCGCCGGTGGCGCGTCCGGCTCCGCCGCGGCGAGCTTACGGACCTCGACGACCAGGGCACCGACCACCGCCCGACGCTGCGCGGACAACTCCCGCAGCCGGGGCCCGCGCAGCTCCCGCTGGGCGGTGCGGAGCGCGTCCGCGAGTTGCACCAGGTCGGCCACCAGCTCGGGCCGACTGATGGCGAGCAGGTTCACCAGCCAGGCGGCCACCGTCGGACGACGCAGCCGGGCCACCTGCCGGGCGGTGACCGCGTCTCCGGAACGGCGGGCTTCGGCCACAGCGGCGTCCCGGGCGGCCACGAACCGGTCCGGCGGGGTGCGGTAGAGCTGCTGTATCAGCTCCGTCGAGGGGCCCGGCATCGGGTCAGACGTCCACCCGGCTGCCGGGCTCCAGCCGCTGGTAGTCGGTGCCCGACATCGCGGTGTACTGCCGGTCGAGCACACCCAGCCCGTTGTCGTTGAGCAGGGCGTCGTGCAGGGCGTACGCACGTCGGGGTGCGACCGCGCGGATGAAGTCGAGCACCTCGGAGAACTTCGACCAGGGGGCGTGGATGGGGGCGAAGAGCGTGTCGACGGGTGTCTCGTCGGGCACCACCAGGGAGTCCCCCGGGTGGTAGACGACGTCGTTGATCAGGTAGCCGAGGTTGTCGATCACCGGGATGTCCGGGTGGATCACCGCGTGCCGCCCCCCGTACGCGCGGACGGCGACCCCGGCGGCGGTGAACGACTGACCGGCGGTGACCGGGTGCAGGGCCTCGGCCGCGTCGCCCAGGGTCTCGGCGAGCGAGGCGGGACCGTGGATCGGGAACGGCCGCCGGTCGAGCTGTAGGCGGACCGCCGCCAGGTCGAGGTGGTCCGGGTGTTCGTGGGTGATCAGCACCGCGTCCGCACCGTCCAGGGCCACCGTCGGGTCGCTGAACACCCCGGGGTCGACGACGAGCACTCCGCCGTCGTGCTCCACGCGAAGGCAGGAGTGGGCGTACTTGGTGAGTCGCATCGTGACTCCTCGATTATCGAATCGTGACGTCCTCAGCGCAGTCTGCCGGAACCAGCCGACGCGTGCGGCGCGTCCGAGCTATCGCCACACCGGACGACGACGATGGGAGCGGGGATGGACGGACGGACGGTACGAGGCCGGGGCACAGCGCTGGCGGTAGCGGTACTGGCGGCCGCACTGGTGTTGACGGGTTGTAGTGCGAGCGACAGCGGGGCGCAGGACACCGCGGGCTCGGCCGCCGAGGCACCGGCGGTGGCAGACGTTGGCGAGGCGGGCAGGGACGCCGCGAAGGGTGGGACGCAGGAGGCGGCCGGTGCCGGCGCACCGGACCTGCGGGTCGACCAACGGGCGATCATCTACACGGGAACGATGCGCGTGCAGGTGGACGATGTGGACGTGGCCGCCCGCGAGACCGTCGCCGTGGCCACCCGGGCGGGTGGCTTCGTCGGCGGTGACCAGCGGCGCAGCGCTGACGAGGACGCGGTGGCGGAGTTGCAGTTGCGGGTGCCGGCGCCGAAGTTCGCCGGCGTGGTGGAGGAGATCTCGAAGCTCGGCACGCAGCAGAGCCGGGAGATCGACACTCAGGACGTCACCGAGGAGACCGTCGACCTGGACGCCCGGATCACGAGTCAGCGTGCCCGGGTGGACAGTGCCCGCCGCCTGCTGTCCCGTGCCACCACGATCACGGACCTGGTGACGTTGGAGAACGAGCTGGGTCGCCGGGAGGCCGACCTGGCCTCGCTGGAGGCGAAGAAGCGTCGACTGGCCGACCTGACCGCCCTCTCCACGATCACCGTGTCGCTGGCCGGGCCGGCGACGAAGAAGGCGACCGAGGAGAAGTCCGAGACGGGTTTCCTGGTCGGGCTCAAGGGCGGCTGGAAGGCGTTCGTCGCCTCGTTGACCGTCCTGCTCACCGTGCTGGGGGCGCTGCTGCCCTGGCTGGCGCTCGGCGTACCGGTGGCGGTGCTGCTTCTGGTGCTGCGTCGGCGGAAGAGGATCTCGGCCCCGGACGCTCCGGTCAGCGCGCCGCTGCCAGTGCCCGCAGCGCGGTCTGCACCATGACGCGTACGCCGGCCGGGATGGCCCGCTCGTCCACGTCGAAGCTGGCGCGGTGCAGGTCGACGTTGGGGCCGGAGCGACCCACGCCGAGCCGGGCGAGGGCGCCGGGGACGTACTCCAGGTACCAGGAGAAGTCCTCACCACCCATGCTCTGCGGCGTCTCGGCGATGCCCTCCGGGCCGAGCGCGGCGGCGGTGGCGGCGGTCAGCACCTGGATGGCCCGGGAGTCGTTGCACACCGGCGGCCGGCCGCGCAGGTATTCCAGGTCGACAGTGGCGCCGGTCGGCGCGATCACGTCGCGGACCACCTGAGCGACGATCTTGGGAGCCTGCTCCCAGGTGTCGCGGTCCATCACCCGCAGGGTGCCGGAGGCGCTCGCCTCGGACGGGATGACGTTGTAACGGGTGCCGGCCGTGGCGTGGCCGAACACCAGCAGAAGGCCACTGTTGGCCGGCACCCGGCGACTGACCAGGGCGGGCACCTCGGTGATCAACCGGCCGAGCGCGTCGACCAGGTCGACGGTCAGGTGCGGCCGGGCCGTGTGCCCACCCGGACCGGAGAGCCGGACGGTGACGTTGTCGGCAGCGGCGGTGATCGGACCGACCCGCAGGCCGACCTGGCCCACCGGCAGGTTCGGGTCGCAGTGCAGCGCGAAGATCTGCACCACGTCGTCCAGGCCGCCGGCTTCGATGACCTCCAGCGAGCCGCAGGGCAGGATCTCCTCGGCCGGCTGGAAGATGAGCCGGACCCGCCCGTCCAGCTCCCCGAGGTCGGCGAGCTGGGCCAGCAGCATGCCGACGCCGAGCAGGATCGAGGTGTGCACGTCGTGCCCGCAGGCGTGGCAGACGCCCTCCACGGTCGACCGGTAGGGCACGTCCTTGGAATCGTCGAGCGGCAGGGCGTCGATGTCGGCGCGCAGCGCCACCACCGGGCCGTCCGGCCTGCCGTTGACGTCGCAGATCACGCCGTTGCCCTTGGGCAACAGGCGCGGGTTCAACCCGGCCAGCGACAGCTCCCTGGCGATCAGCGCGGCCGTCTCGAACTCGTTGCCGGACAGCTCAGGGTGCGAGTGAAGGTGACGGCGAGTAGCGATCAGCCCCGGTACGCGGAGCGCGAGGAGATGGTCCAGGTCGCGGGGCAGGGGCTGGGAGCCGGGCGGCGTCTCCAGCCAGGACGACGCCAGCTGGCCATCCGTGGGCAGCGTCAACGCACTCGTCACGTCGAATTCTCGATCACTAGAAATGGATGGATCATCGGGGACAGCAGACAGCCTAGACCTCCGGCGGTGACGCTGCGCAACCTCGTTACGGTAATGATCGGACCGCGTAGCGTCACGTATGCCCTGCTGGGGGCGCTCGGAGATATGCGGGACAGCAGGTAAATCGTGCTCGAACGCCGTCATCCGCCCCTCACCTCCTACAACGCGTAACCGATCGCGGCGGTCACGAATCCGGCGCCACTTAGGGGCCCCTGTTGCAAATTGTCGCATTAGTCGGGGTGGTGAACTGACACTCCGACAATTAGCCGACGACACTCCGCAACGAGCCGGATAAGGACGCTCACACGCAGCCACCCAGCACGGGCGCACACGGTGTGCGTTCGCGCTCGACCGTCGGGGTACCCGCTGCGCGCGATGGACACACCGCGCTCAGCGGTCGGCGATGCTCAGAAGCGATCGGTCGGCCGGTACAGCCCCCACGCTTCACGCAACGTCCCACAGACCTCGCCCACGGTGGCTCGGGCCCGCAGCGCCGCCTTCATCGGGTACAGCACGTTGTCCGTGCCGTCGGCGGCAGCCCGCAGATCGGCGAGCGCCCGCGTCACCGCGTCGGCGTCCCGCTCGGCGCGCAGCCTCGCCAGCCGGTCGGCCTGGGCGGACTCGATCGCCGGGTCGACCCGCAGCGGCTCGTACGGCTCCTCCTCGTCCACGGTGAACCGGTTGAGCCCGACCACCACCCGCTCGCCCGAGTCGATCTCCTGGGCGATCCGGTACGCGGACTGCTCGATCTCCCGCTTCTGGAACCCGGCCTCGATCGCGTCCACCGCGGAACCGTGGTCGGCCACCCGCTCCATCAACTCGACGGCCGCCGCCTCGATCTCGGCGGTCATCGCCTCCACCACGTACGAGCCGGCGAACGGGTCGACAGTGGCGGTCAGGTCCGTCTCGTACGCCAGCACCTGCTGGGTGCGGAGCGCGAGCCGGGCGGCCTTCTCGGTGGGCAGCGCGATCGCCTCGTCGAAGCTGTTCGTGTGCAGCGACTGGGTGCCGCCGAGCACCGCGCCCAACCCCTGCACCGCCACCCGGACCAGGTTCACCTCCGGCTGCTGGGCGGTGAGCTGCACACCGGCGGTCTGGGTGTGGAACCGCAGCATCATCGACTTCGGGTCCCTGGCGCCGAAGTCGTCGCGCATCAGCCGGGCCCAGATCTTACGGGCGGCGCGGAACTTCGCCACCTCCTCCAGCAGCGTGGTGCGGGCCACGAAGAAGAACGACAGCCGGGGCGCGAAGTCGTCCACGGCGAGCCCGGCGGCCAGCGCCGCCCGTACGTACTCCACCCCGTTGGCCAGGGTGAACGCGATCTCCTGCGCGGGCGTCGCGCCGGCCTCGGCCATGTGGTAGCCGGAGATGGAGATGGTGTTCCACTTCGGCACCTCCTTGCGGCAGTACGCGAACGTGTCCGCCACCAGGCGCAGCGACGGCTTCGGCGGGAAGATGTACGTCCCCCGGGCGATGTACTCCTTGAGGATGTCGTTCTGGATCGTGCCGTTGAGCGCCGAGCCAGGAACCCCGTTCTCCTCGGCGACGAGTTGGTAGAGCAACAGCAGCACCGAACCGGGCGCGTTGATGGTCATCGAGGTGGAGACCTTGTCCAGCGGGATGTCGGCGAAGAGCAGCCGCATGTCCTCGATGGAGTCGATGGCGACGCCCACCTTGCCGACCTCGCCGTGCGCGATCGGCTCGTCGGAGTCGTACCCCATCTGGGTCGGCAGGTCGAAGGCGACCGAGAGACCCATGGTGCCGGCCCGCAACAACTGGTGGTACCGCGCGTTGGACTCGGTGGCGGTGCCGAAGCCGGCATACTGGCGCATGGTCCACGGACGGGAGGTGTACATCGTGGGGTAGACCCCTCGGGTGTACGGGAATTCGCCGGGGGCGCCCAGCCGGGAGTCCAGGTCCTCCGGAAGGTCGGCCGCCGTGTAGACGCCGTTGATCAGGAAACCGGACTCGCTTGACCGCCGTTCACTCATCCCCGGATGGTAGGACGCCTGGCCACGCCGTCGGGTGAGGGATACCGCACAGTGCGTCCCGACCGGTCGACACGAGGTGAACGACAAGGCACGTTCTGTCGACTTCGATAAACGTCCGTCGCGTCGGCTTTCGCATCGGGCGTCGGAACCAGCAAGATAGGGGGGTTGTGTCCCAGCCCCCCTCGATTTCCCCCGGTGGCTTTTCTGTGACTCAGATCCCGACGTGGAGCGGCGGACCAGTCAGTCCCGCCAACGGCCGAGCGGCGCCCGGCACCACCATTGGTGGCCGGTACTCGCTGCGGTCCTCGGTGGGCAACGGCGGCATGGGCACGGTGTGGCGCGCCACAGACACCCTGCTGCGCCGTGACGTGGCGGTCAAGGAGGTCGTCCTGCCTCCAGGGCTGGCCCCCAGCGACCGTGACGCCATGTACGAACGCACGCTGCGCGAGGCCCGCGCCGCCGCCGCCATCCAGCACCCCGCGGTGGTGCAGGTGTACGACGTGGTCACCGAGGCTGGCCGACCGTGGATCGTGATGGAGCTGCTGGACGCCCGCAGCCTCGCCGACATGGTGATCGAGGACGGGCCGGTCGCGCCGCGGGCCGTCGCCAAGATCGGCATCGCGCTGCTCGGCGCGTTGGAGGTCGCACACGCGATCGGTGTGCTGCACCGGGACGTGAAGCCCGCCAACGTGCTGATCTGCACCGACGGGCGCTGCGTGCTGACCGACTTCGGGGTGGCCCGGATGCCGACCGACGTGCAGCTCACCACGCCCGGCATGGTGCTCGGCTCGCCGCACTTCATCTCGCCCGAGCGGGCCATGGGCCAGGAGTTCGGCCCGCCCAGCGATCTCTTCTCGCTGGGTGTGACGCTCTACACAGCGGTCGAGGGACGGCCACCGTTCGACAAGGGCGACCCGATCGAGACCATGCACGCCGTGGTCGAGGACCCGCCCGCGCCGCCCCAGCGCAGCGGCCCGCTGACCCGCGTGCTGATGGGTCTGCTGGAGAAGGACCCGGCCCGCCGGCTGGACGTGCACACCTCCCGGGCCATGCTGCGCGAGTTGCTCGCCGGCCCGCTGGGCAGCACCGCGACCGCCGTGCACTCGGTCACCGATCCGTACGCCGTGGTGCCGGTCCAGCAGCGCCCGGTGTCCGTCCTGCCGCCACCTCCACCGGCGCCGAAGCCGGACAGCCAGATCGGCGGCCCCGCCATGCTGGCCCCCGGCGAGTCGTTGACCGATCGGCTGGCGTCGCTGCGCCAGGGCGAACGCCCAACGCCCGCCGGCTCGGCCGGCGCCACCGGGCTCGACGAGACCAGCGCCGACGCGTTGGCCGGCCCGCTGCACACACCCACCGGGGCGATGCCCACACCCGGCCGACCGGCCGCCGGGCGCGCCTACGGCGGCAACGCGGACGCCACCCAGCGGGTGGACGCCGGCGCGCACCCGGACGCCACCCAGCGGGTCACCTACGGCACGCCGGCCGACGCCACCCAGCAGGTCGGCTACACCGGCGCGCCGGAGGCCACCCAGCGCATCGGCGGCACCTACGGCGGCGGCAACCAGTGGTCGGTGCCGGGCACCGGCCAGCCCTGGGCCGCCGCCCCCGCCCCGGGTGGTGGCGCTTCGGGCGGCGGCGCGCTGAGCAAGGTCCGCGCCACCGGTGGTCAGCTCGTCGGCAGGGTCAAGGGCTGGCCACGCAAGGTGCAGCTCGCCGCGGCCGGCGGCCTGGTCGTGGTGCTGCTGCTCACCGCGGTGGCGCTCTCCGGCGGTGACGACGCCCCGCCGAGCACCCCGTCGGCGCAGCCCACCCCGTCCGCTGAGGCGAACCCGGGCGTCGAGATGCAGGAGCACGCCGCCCGCGGGATCCAGGTCATGGTGCCGAAGGGCTGGAAGAAGGCCACCGGCGGGTCCTACACCGACTACATCGACCCGGAGGACAGCGGCCGCAAGGTCCGCATCATCACCGAGAAGTGGTCCAGCGACGTGGTCCGCTGGGTAGAGACGGCCGAGAACGGCCTCAAGACCAGGAGCACCTCCTGCGCCAAGCCGTACCAGCAGGTCAGCGCCGACAGCACGACCGAGCTGGCCAGCAAGCCGGCCGCCGAGTTCGAATACACCTGCGGTGAGGGCGACGCCATGCGGCACGGTGTCTGGCGTGGGGTGGCGGAGGGCGGCAAGGCGTACTCGTTCTACCTCACCGCCACCGACGCCAAGTTCGCGGAGAGCAAGCCGATCTTCGACGAGATGGTGCGGACGTTCCAGCTCACCGGGGACGGCTGAGCCGGAGGGAACCCGCAGGGGTGATCCGCCGCCGTGCTATCAAGGGGCATGGCGGCGGACACCACTGACATCGACGACATTCGCGAGCAAGCTCGGCGCTGGCTGGCGGACGACCCCGACCCGGCCAGCCGGGACGAGCTGACGGCGGTGCTCGACGGGCTGCCGGCGAGCGCCCCGGAGCTGGCCGACCGGTTCGCCGGCCCGCTGACCTTCGGCACCGCGGGCCTGCGCGGCCCGCTGCGCGCCGGCCCGAACGGCATGAACCTCGCAGTGGTCACCCAGGCCGCCGCCGGCCTGGTCACCTGGCTCGCGGCCCAGGGCGGCACCGGCCCCCTGGTGATCGGGTACGACGCCCGGCACGGCTCCCGGCAGTTCGCCGAGCGCACCGCCCAGGTGGCCACCGGGGCCGGCCGGCCGGCGCTGCTGCTGCCCCGCCCGCTGCCCACCCCGGTGCTGGCGTACGCGGTGCGCCAGCTCGGCGGAGTCGCCGGTGTGATGGTCACGGCCAGCCACAACCCGCCCCAGGACAACGGCTACAAGGTCTACCTGGGGGCGGAGCTGGGCGGAGCACTGGGCGCCGGCGCCCAGATCGTGCCGCCTGCCGACGCCGGCATCGAGGCGGCCATCCGATCGGTCGGCCCGCTGACCCAGGTGCCGCTGGGCCGACCCGGGCAGGTGCTCGGCGACGACCTGGTCGCCTCGTACGTCGAGCGGGCCACCGCGGTGATCGACCCGGACGGGCCACGGGACCTGTCGGTGGCGTACACCCCTCTGCACGGGGTGGGTGCGGCGGTACTCACCGCCGCCTTCGCCCGCGCCGGTTTCCCGGTGCCCGGCATCGTCCCCGACCAGGCCGAACCGGACCCGGCGTTTCCTACCGTGTCCTTTCCCAATCCGGAGGAGCCGGGGGCGGTGGACCGGCTCATCGCCCTGGCCGACGCCACCGGCGCTGACCTCGCGATCGCCAACGACCCGGACGCCGACAGGTGCGCGGTGGTGGTCCGCCAGGAACCCGCCGGCTGGCGGATGCTGCGCGGCGACGAGGTGGGCGTGCTGCTCGCCGACCATCTGATGCGCCGAGGGGTGACCGGGCTCTACGCGACCACCATCGTGTCGTCGTCACTGCTGCGGGCGATGTGCGCGGCCCGGGGTCTGCCCTACGACGAGACGCTCACCGGCTTCAAGTGGATCGTGCGGGCCGGCGGCGGGAGCGCGCCCCTGGTGTTCGGCTACGAGGAGGCGCTGGGCTACTGCGTCGCACCGGAGCACGTCCGGGACAAGGACGGCATCACCGCCGCGCTGACCGTGGCCGAGCTGGCCGCCGGCCTCAAGACGCAGGGTCGCACCCTGACCGACCGGCTGGACGAGTTGGCCGCCGAGTTCGGCGTGCACCACACCGACCAGCTCTCCGCCCGGGTGGACGACCTGCGGGTGATCACCGACGCGATGGCCCGGATCCGCGCGCACACCCCGACCACCCTGCTCGGTCAACCGGTGGACAGCGTCCGGGACCTGCTGCCCGAGGCGGACGTGGTGATCCTGCGCACGGGGTCGGCCCGGGTGGTGATCCGCCCCTCCGGGACCGAGCCGAAGCTCAAGGCGTACCTCGAGGTGGTGGAGCCGGTCACCGACGGTGACGTCCCGGCGGCGCGCAGCCGGGCGGCGCAGGCCGTCGCCGGGCTGCGCGCCGAGGTCGGCGCCGCCCTCGGCCTCTGACGGCGCGGGCCGTCAGGCGCGCTCACCGAGCGCCGCGCCGAACGCTGCGGTCAGGGGGTGCGCCGGGTCGGACGCTCAGGCGCGCTTGCCGAGCGCCGCGTCGACCGCTCCGGCCAGCGCGGCGACGACCAGACCGACCGACGGCCGGACCACCGAGTCGTCGGTGCTCACCTGACCGGAGAAGCCCGCGCCGGTGGCGATCTCCTCCAGCCGTCGGCGAGCGGTGGCGACCTCCTCGGCACCTACGCCCAGCGCGGTCTCCATCCGCAGCACCACGACCAGGGTGGCCAGTGCGGCGGTCCGCTCGTCCGGGGCCGCCGCGCCGGTCAGTGCGTCGGCCAGCCGCTGGCGGGCCTCCGCCTCGACGGAGGCGTCCACCACCGGATAACGGTGCACGTGGATGAACCCCAGCTCGGTCTCGTCGACGTCCCGAACCACACCCTGGCTGCACAGATCACCGAGGATCCGGTCCCGCAGGCCGTGCCGCAGGCGCTGCACCCACGAGGCCGGGGTGTGCGGGGTGTCGGCGGCGATCCGGCCCAGCACCTCGTCGGCGACCGGCTCGCCGGTGGGCGTCGGGTCGACAACTGTCAACGAGCCGTCGGCGTACGCGATCCGGCCGGCGATGGCCAGCTCGACCAGCACCGCGGCGGCCATGCCGAGGTCCAGGCTGATCCGCGGCATGGTCGCCTTGCCGGTCGTGTCGTCGTAGGCGAGAAGCAGCAACTCCTCGGCGAGCGCAACACCAGTCATGGCCGCAGACGGTAGCGGGTCCGCCCACCATCGCGCACGGACCCGCCGGACCCTGCACCGACCGGGTGGAGCCCTCAGAACCGGGGCATGCCGCCGAACTGGCGGTCACCGGCGTCCCCGAGCCCGGGGACGATGAACATGCTGTCGTTGAGCCCCTCGTCGATCGAGGCCGTGACCAGGCGCAACGGCAGGCCGGAGCGCTCCAGCCGCTCGATGCCGACCGGGGCGGCGAGCACACACAGCACCGTGATGTCGGTGCAGCCCCGCTCGGCCAGCAGCCGGCAGGAGTGCTCCAGCGAGCCACCGGTGGCCAGCATCGGGTCGAGCACCAGCACCGGCAGCCCGGCCAGGTCGCGGGGCAGCGACTCCATGTACGCGCGCGGCTCGTAGGTCACCTCGTCGCGGGCCAGGCCCACGAAACCCATCGACGACTCGGGCAGCAGGCCCAACGCGGCGTCCGCCATGCCCAGGCCAGCCCGCAGCACCGGGACCAGCAGCGGCGGGTTGGCCAGCCGGGTGCCCTCGGTGCCGGTGACCGGCGTCTGCACCGGATACCGCTCGACGGGGAAGGTACGCGCCGCCTCGTACACCAGCATGGTGGTCAGTTCGTGCAGCGCCGCCCGGAACGTCGAGGAATCGGTGCGCGCGTCCCGCATGGCGGTCAACCTGGACTGGGCCAGCGGGTGGTCAATGACGTGTACGTCCACGATCGCTCAACCTACCGGTCCGTAGGGCACGGTGGTGTGGGTGCGGTCGGACCAGCGACGCCGCTCACGTCACACGGCCCGCCGGCCCAACGTGCGCAAGATCACTCGCTGTTCCGGTGCGTAGACTTCTCGGCATGACGGCGACAACGACGTCGGCCCGGTCGGAGCTCTCCGAGCTGGGACGATCCGAGACCGCTCTGCGGACCTTCCTGCACGGCCTGCCCGGCGTGGACCAGGTCGGCGCGGAGCAGCGGGCGGCACAGCTCGGCACCCGATCCATCAAGACCACCGCCAAGGCCCAGGCGATCGACCTGGCGATCCGGATGGTCGACCTGACCACGCTGGAGGGGGCGGACACCCCGGGCAAGGTGCGCGCGCTGGCCGCGAAGGCGCTGCGCCCGGACCCGGCCGACCCGTCCTGCCCGCACGTCGGGGCGGTCTGCGTCTACCCGGCCATGGTGCCGCACGTCGCCGAGGTGCTGCGCGGAAGCGCCGTGCACCTGGCCAGCGTCGCCACCGCCTTCCCGTCGGGACAGGCCCCGTTGGAGATCAAGCTCGCCGACACCCGGGCCGCCGTCGCGGCCGGCGCCGACGAGATCGACATGGTGATCAACCGGGGCGCCTTCCTGGCCGGGCGGTACAAGGAGGTCTACGACGAGATCGTGGCCACCAAGGAAGCCTGCGGGGACGCCCACCTCAAGGTCATCCTGGAGACCGGCGAACTGGCCACGTACGACAACGTGCGGCGCGCCTCCTGGCTGGCCATGCTGGCCGGCGGCGACTTCATCAAGACCTCCACCGGCAAGGTCCCGGTCGCGGCGACCCTGCCGGTGACCCTGGTGATGCTGGAAGCGGTCCGCGACTTCCGTGCCGCGACCGGGCGGCAGGTGGGCGTGAAGCCCGCCGGTGGCATCAAGACCACCAAGGACGCGATCAAGTACCTGGTGATGGTCAACGAGACCGTCGGCCCGGACTGGCTCGACCCGGACTGGTTCCGCTTCGGCGCGTCCAGCCTGCTCAACGACCTGCTGATGCAGCGCACCAAGCTGACGACCGGCACCTACTCCGGTCCCGACTACTTCACCCTGGACTGATAGCCGATGTTCGAATACGCCCCCGCCCCCGAGTCCCGCTCGGTGGTGGACCTCAAACCCTCGTACGGGCTGTTCATCGACGGGACGTTCGTCGACCCGACCGACGGCGGCAGCTTCAAGTCGATCAACCCCGCCTCCGAGGAGGTGCTGGCCGAGGTCGCCGAGGCCGGCGCCCAGGACGTGGAGCGCGCGGTGCGCGCCGCCCGCACGGCTTACGACAAGGTGTGGGGTCCGATGCCGGGCCGGGACCGGGCGAAGTACCTGTACCGGATCGCCCGGCTCATCCAGGAGCGCTCCCGTGAGCTGGCCGTCCTGGAGTCCCTGGACAACGGCAAGCCGATCCGGGAGTCCCGCGACGTCGACCTGCCGTTGGTCGCCGCGCACTTCTTCTACTACGCCGGTTGGGCCGACAAGCTGGAGCACGCCGGCTTCGGGCCCAACCCGCAGCCGGTCGGGGTGGCCGCGCAGGTCATCCCGTGGAACTTCCCGCTGCTCATGCTCGCGTGGAAGATCGCCCCGGCGCTCGCCGCGGGCAACACCGTGGTGCTGAAGCCCGCCGAGACCACCCCGCTGACCGCGCTGCTCTTCGCGGAGATCTGCCAGCAGGCCGACCTGCCGGCCGGTGTGGTCAACATCCTCACCGGCGCCGGTGACACCGGGCGCGCCCTGGTCGAGCACCCCGGCGTCGACAAGGTGGCCTTCACCGGCTCCACCGACGTCGGCCGGGCCATCGCCCGGTCCGTCGCCGGCACCCGCAAGAAGCTCACCCTGGAGCTGGGCGGCAAGGCCGCCAACATCGTCTTCGACGACGCGCCCATCGACCAGGCCGTCGAGGGCATCGTCAACGGCATCTTCTTCAACCAGGGCCACGTCTGCTGCGCCGGCTCCCGACTGCTGGTCCAGGAGAACGTCGCCGACCGGGTGCTGGAGTCGCTGAAGCGGCGGATGGCCCAACTCCGCGTGGGCGACCCACTGGACAAGAACACCGATGTCGGCGCGATCAACTCCGCCGCCCAGTTGGAGCGGATCCGCGAGCTGTCCGACGCCGGTTCCGCCGAAGGCGCCGAGCGCTGGTCACCGCCGTGCGAGCTGCCCGACCGCGGCTTCTGGTTCGCGCCCACCATCTTCACCGGGGTCACCCAGGCCCACCGGATCGCCCGCGAGGAGATCTTCGGCCCGGTGTTGTCGGTGCTCACCTTCCGCACCCCGGCCGAGGCCGTGGAGAAGGCCAACAACACGCCGTACGGGCTGTCGGCCGGGATCTGGACCGACAAGGGCTCCCGGATCCTGTGGATGGCCGACCGGCTGCGCGCCGGCGTGGTCTGGGCCAACACGTTCAACAAGTTCGACCCCACCTCGCCGTTCGGTGGCTACAAGGAGTCGGGTTACGGTCGCGAGGGCGGCCGGCACGGGCTGGAGGGTTACCTCAATGTCTGAGCGGGTGGCGGTACGCAAGACGTACAAGCTCTTCATCGGCGGGAAGTTCCCGCGCAGCGAGTCGGGACGGTCGTATCTCGTGCAGTCCTCGAATGTGTCACTGGCCTCCCGCAAGGACGCCCGGGACGCGGTGGTCGCCGCCCGCGCCGCCGTGAAGGGCTGGGCCGGCGCGACCGCGTACAACCGGGGTCAGATCCTCTACCGCGCCGCCGAGATGCTGGAGGGGCGCCGCGAGCAGTTCGTGGCCCTGGGCATCCCCGGCGACGAGGTGGACGCGGCGGTGGACCGCTGGGTCTGGTACGCCGGCTGGGCCGACAAGCTCGCCCAGGTGTACGGCGGGGCGAACCCGGTCGCCGGCCCGTACTTCAACATCTCCGCGCCGGAGCCGACCGGTGTGGTCGCGGTGGTGGCGCCGGAACGCCCGGCGCTGCTCGGCCTGGTCAGCGTGATCGCCCCGGCGATCGTCACCGGCAACACGGTGGTCGTGGCCGCCTCCCCGACCGAACCGTTGGCGGCGGTGACGCTGGCCGAGGTGCTGGCCACCTCCGACCTGCCGGGCGGGGTGGTCAACATCCTCACCGGTGCGATCACCGAGACCGCCCCGGCGTTGGCGGCGCACATGGACGTCAACGCGCTCGACCTGACCGGGGTGACCGACGCTTCACTCGCCACCGAGTGGGAGGTCAAGGCGGCGGAGAACCTCAAGCGGGTGCTCCGGCCGGCCCCGGCCGACCACGACTGGTCCGCCGACCCGGGTCTGGCTCCGATGACCGCGCTGCTGGAGACCAAGACGGTGTGGCACCCCAAGGGGGTGTGAGTTCGTTCCCGGCCTCTTGGTTTTCCGGGGGAGCCCGCCCACTCCGGGCGGTCAGGCTTGATCCCTGCGTGGGCGGGCTCCCCCCGGAAAACCTGACGTGGGCCGGGTTCGTCGGGGTGGGTCAGCTTTCGGGTCCCGCCTCGGGTTGGGTCGGGGTCTACTACCGGGGGTAGGATTGGGCTCGTGACTCGGCTGGGCGATCTTGAGCGTGCGGTGATGGACGTGTTGTGGGACGTGGTCCCCGGCACGTCGGATGGTGTGACCGTGCGCGAGGTGGCCGACGCGCTCGACGGGCGCGAGTTGGCGTACACCACTGTGATGACCGTGCTGGACCGGCTCGCCGGCAAGGGCATGGTGCAGCGGGAGCGCGAGGGCCGGGCCTGGCGGTACCGGCCGGCGGCCAGCCGTGAGGCGCACATCGCCCAGCTCATGCTCGACGCCCTCGACCTGGGCGGCAGCCGGGACGCCGCGCTGGTGCGGTTCGCCCGCTCGGTGAGCGGCACCGAGGCCGAAGTGCTGCGGGCGGCCCTGGAGAGCGAGGCCGGCCTGCCCGGTGCGGGTTCCGCCGACGGCGGTGCCGAACTGACCGACCGCCTGGACGGGCCGGCGGGCCGACGGCCCGCCGGCGAGGCAGCGGAGCGGTAGGGCGCACGCCGTGGCCTACGCCGTGCACTTCGCCGCGACCATGCTGGCCTGCTATCTGACGGCCCAGGTGTTGGCCCGCTCCACCTGGACGTGGCGCAGCCCCCGGGTGGCGATCATCTGCTGGCAGGCCGTCGGGTTGGCGCTGGGGCTCTCGGCGATGGGTCTGCCGATGGCCCTCGGGTTGAGCGCGTACGACCTGCCGACCGGGAGCGCGCTGCTCGCCCTGACCTCCGACCTCGCGCACGGCACCCTGCCCGTCGAGGAGACCGCCTTCCACCTGGCCGGTGTCGGGGTGGGCTTCGGCATCGGCGCGGTGCTGCTCGCCACGACGGTGCGCAGCATCCACGGCACCGTACGCGCCCAGCGCCGGCATCGGGACCTGCTGTCGCTGGTCGCCCGCAACGATCCGGCCGCGCCCGGCGCGCTCGTGCTGGATCATCCGAGCGCCGCCGCGTACTGCCTGCCTGGCGTGAAGCCGCAGGTGGTGGTCAGCGCCGGCACGCTGAGCATGCTGGACCACGCCGAGTTGGCCGCGGTGCTCAGCCACGAACGCGCGCACGCCCACGAACGGCACGATCTGGTGCTGCTGCCGTTCACCGCGCTGTGCCGGGCGTTGCCCTGGTTCGGCTGGGTCCGCGACGCCCACGAGCGGGTCGCCCTACTGGTCGAAATGCGCGCCGACGACAAGGCGCGTGAACTGCACGCCGACGCGCCGCTGGCGGGAGCACTGCGGCGGTTCGCCGCAGCCGGTCACCGGATCACCCCGGCCGGCGCGCTGGGGGTGGGCGACCGGGATCTCGACGTACGGGTACAGCGTCTGCTGGTCAGCGACCGGCCGCCCCGGGTGCTCGGTGCCGCCGCACTGGCGGTCGCCAGCACGCTGGTCGCGCTCCCGATCACCCTGTTCCTGTCCTGAGCTGACCCGGCGCCCACACGGGCCTCGCCTGGGCCCTGAGCCCCAGGCCCCGCGTCGCGCCCCCGCACCTCCTCGCCGCTCGCGCTGCACCCCCGCGCCCTCCGCGCCGCCCGTGCCGCCCGTGCCGCCCGCACCCCCGTGCCGCCCGCGCTCCCCGCGCCGCCCGCGCTCCCCGCGCCCCCCGTGCCGCCCGCCTCCGATCCCAAGATCGTGCTCGATCCAGGATCGAGTGGCATCCCAGTGCGAACGAGGCCACTACATCCAGGATCTAGCGGGATCTTCCGGGGCGCGCATCTACTACGTCATGTCGTAGAGTTAACTACGACATGACGTAGTAGACAGACGTGTAGAGAACCTACGTGTAGGGTGGCTACGACAAGGGAGCCAACACTACGGAGAGCCGGCCATGGACACCCTGCTCCTCGCCCGCCTGCAGTTCGCCACCACCACCTCGATCCACTTCCTCTTCGTGGTCGTCACGCTCGGACTGGTCACCCTGCTGGTCGCGATGCAGACCGCCGGGGTGCTCACCGGCAACCCGAAGTGGGAACGACTCACTCGCTACTGGGGCCAGCTGTACGTGATCAACTACGTGCTCGGCATCGCCACCGGCATCGTGATGGAGTTCCAGTTCGGGCTGAACTGGAGTGGCCTGTCGCGCTACGTCGGCAACGTCTTCGGCGCGCCCCTGGCGATCGAGACGCTGGTGGCGTTCTTCCTCGAATCCACGTTCCTCGGGATGTGGATCTTCGGCTGGCACCGACTCGGCAAGGGTGTCCACCTCGCGCTGCTCTGGGGTGTGGCGATCACCGCGTACGCCTCGGCGTTCTGGATCATGGTGGCCAACTCCTGGCTGCAGAACCCGGTCGGCTACGAGGTACGCGACGGCACCGCTCACCTCACCGACTTCGGCGCGCTGCTCACCAACCCCAGCCTCGGCATGGCGTTCGGGCACGTGGTCTCGGCCGCGCTGCTGGTCGGCGGGATGCTGATGGCAGCGGTCAGCGCCTGGCACCTGATCCGCCGTACGCCGGACTTCGCGTTCTTCCGCACCTCGCTACGGATCGGCCTGGTCACCGCCGCACTGGCCATCTCGATGGTGCAGAGCTTCGGGTTCGCCCAGTTCGACCCGGTCGGCGGGGTGCAGCCGACCAAGTTCGGCGGCGACAGCCCGGAGGCCCAGGCGTTGATCGCCGACTGGACCGCGCGGTTCGGCCCCGGTGACTACACCCCGCCGGCGCTGGCCAACGTCGGGCTGGGCTTCATGATCCTGATCGGCTTCACTCTCGGCTGCGTGTGGTTCCTGCTCCCCCTGCTCTTCCGCGACTGGATCATCCGACTGCGCTTCCCGCTCTGGCTGGTCCTGCTCGCCCTGCCACTGCCGTTCGTCGCGGTGATCCTCGGCTGGATCGCCCGCGAGGTCGGCCGCCAGCCCTGGGTGGCGTACGGGCTGCTCCCCACCGAGCAGGCCGTCTCCCCGGTCGGCGCGCCGGTGATGCTCACCTCGCTGATCGGGTTCAGCCTGCTGCTCGGCACCCTCGCCGTCACCAACTGGGTGCTGCTCGCCCGGCACGCGGCCCGGGGCGCGACCGACCCGGCGCTCGGCCGCCCACCCACGCCCCCGAACGAGTCGACCCACCCCGAACCCGCCCTCGTCTGAGGCACTGAGGAACCGAGGAGAAGACCGTGGACCTCGCCTGGTACGCCCTGCTCGGCCTGTTCTTCGCCGGCTACCTGGTGCTCGCCGGTTACGACTACGGGGTCGGGCTGCTGCTCGCCCGAGGCGGCGGCGCAGCGCGGCGGCGGGAGGCGCTCACCGCGCTCGGCCCGTTCTTCCTCGGCAACGAGGTCTGGCTGGTGGCCGCCGTGGGCGTCCTCTTCGGCGCGTTCCCGATGCTGGAGGGCGAGTTGCTCTCCGGCTGCTATCCGGCCGTCGCCGGCGCCCTGGTCGGCGTCATCCTGGTCACCGTCGGGGTGCAGTTGCGTAGCCGACCCGGCGACGAACGGGTCCGCGCACGCTGGGACCGCGTCGTGGTGATCGGCAGCTCACTCGCCGCACTGGGCTGGGGTGCGCTGCTCGCCGCGCTGCTTCAGGGCGTGCCCCGGCAGGCCGACGGGCACGTCGCCGGGGTGTCGCACCTGGCCACCCCGTTCGCCGCAGCCGCCGGGCTGGCCATGGTCGCGTTGGTAGCGGTACACGGCGCGACCTTCCTCGCCCTGCGCCTGCCGGCCGACGCCGCCACCGTGCTCGGGCGCACGGCCTGCCGACTGGTGCCGGTGGCGCTCAGCGCGGTCGCCCTGGCCACCGTCGTGGGCCTGCTCTCCGCCCGGGTACGCGACACCGTCCAGCGGCCAGCGGTGGCCGTACTCCTGCCGGTGCTGCTCGCGGCGGCGCTGCTGGCGGCCCGCGCGGCGCTGGCGCGGCGGCGGCCGGGGTGGGCCCTGGCCGCCACCGGCGCGGCCCTGGCGCTGCCGGTGGCGCTGGTCGGTGCCACCCTCTGGCCCTACGTGCTGGTGTCCACGACCGACCCCGGCGCCTCACTGACCGTCGCGGACGCCGCCGCGAGCGCACCGACACTGCGGCTGCTCGGCTGGGTGGCGCTACCGCTACTTCCGGCCCTACTAGGCTTCCAGGCGATGTGTTGGTGGGTTTTCCGAGGACGGACCGACGGTAGGGCACCGGTGTACTGGTGAAGCGCCGTCCGTTCGACCCGCGTCTGCTGCGCCGGGTCCCTGCGGCCCGGCGCGACCTTGCCGTGCTCGCGTTCCTGGGTGTGCTCGCCGCCGGGTTGATCGTGGCGCAGGCCACCGCCCTCGCGGCGGTGCTGGCCACCGCCTTCGACGGTCGGCTCGACCGACCGGCGCTGGGCGCCTTCGTGGTCGCGGTCGCCGCCCGCTCCGCGCTGGTCTGGGCACAGGGCACGGTCTCCGCGCGGGTCGCCGCCACGGTCAAGGCCACGCTCCGCGCCGACCTGCTCGGCGCGGTCGGCCGGCACGGGCCCGGCTGGGTGGCCGGGCAGCGGGCCGGCCAGGTCGCCACCCTGGCCGGGCGCGGCCTGGACGCACTGGACGCGTACTTCACCGGTTACCTGCCCCAGTTGGTGCTCAGCGTGACGGTGCCCGTGGCCGTGCTGGCCCGGGTCGTCTTCGCCGACTGGAGCTCGGCGGTGATCATCGCGCTGACCCTGCCGCTGATTCCGGTCTTCGGCGCGCTACTGGGCTGGCAGGCACAGGCCGCCACCGAACGGCAGTGGCGGCGGCTCTCGTTGCTCGGCGGGCACTTCCTGGACATGGTCGCCGGTCTGCCCACGCTGCGGGCGTTCGGGCGGGCCCGGGCACAGACCGACGTGGTACGCCGGATGGCCGACGGCCACCGGGTCGCCACCATGAAAACCCTGCGGATCGCGTTCCTCTCCGCGCTGGTGCTGGAGTTGGTCGCCACCCTCTCGGTGGCGCTGGTCGCGGTGCCGGTCGGCATCCGGCTGCTCGGCGGCGGGCTGGCCCTGCAGACGGCGCTGCTGGTGCTGCTCCTCACCCCGGAGGCGTACCTGCCGTTGCGGGCCGCCGGCAGCCGCTTCCACGCCAGCATGGAAGGCCTCGCCGCGCTGGACGAGGCGCTGACCGTCTCGGCCGTGCCCGTCGCACCCCGGGCCGCCGAGGGCGCCACCGTTCCGGACGCCCGGCACGAGATCCGGTTCGAGGGCGTGACAGTGGCGTACGAGCGGACCACCGCGCTGCGCGACGTCACCCTGACCATCCGGCCCGGCGAACGGATCGCCGTCATCGGCCCCAGCGGTGCCGGCAAGAGCACTCTGCTCGGCCTGCTGCTCGGCTTCGTCACCCCGACCACCGGCCGGATCACCGTGGGCGGGGTCGACCTCGCCACCGCCGACCCGGACGCCTGGCGCCGACAGTTGGCCTGGGTGCCGCAGCGCGCTCATCTTTTCGCGGCCTCGCTGGCCGACAACATCCGGCTCGGCGCACCGGACACCCCGTCGGACGCGCTCGCCACCGCGGTGCGCGATGCCGCTCTGGACGACGTGGTCGCCGGCCTACCGGACGGCCTGGACACCCTGCTCGGCGAGCGCGGTCACGGGCTGTCCAGCGGGCAGCGGCAACGGGTGGCGCTGGCCCGGGCCTTCCTGCGGGACGCGCCGGTGGTGCTGCTCGACGAACCCACCGCCCGCCTGGACACGGCGGCCGAGGCGGTGGTGCTCGACGCCGCCCGGCGTCTGGTCGCCGGGCGGACCGCGCTGCTGGTGGCACACCGGCCGGCGCTGCTCGCCGATGCCGACCGGATCCTGCGGGTGGAGGACGGTCGGGTGACGGAGCTGACCCCCGAGCCGACCGGGAAGGCGGCACGATGAGCGCGGCACACGAACCGGGCGCGGTGGCCCGCGTGGCACTCGCCGAGCGCGCCGTGCTGCGCCTGGCCCGCCCGTACCTGGGTCGGCTGGTCGGTGCCGGGCTGCTCGCGGCCGCCACCGAGTTCGCCGGGCTCGCCCTGATGGCCACCGCCACCTGGCTGTTGATGAGCGCTGCCGGCCAGCCTCCACTGGACCGGCTCACCGTGGCCATCGTCGCGGTGCGGGCACTGGCGATCGGCCGTGGTGTGTTCCGCTACACCGAACGGCTCGCCGGGCACGACGCGGTGCTCCGCATGATCACCGACGTCCGGGCTCGGGTCTTCGGCACCCTCGCGGCCCGCCGCGACGTCGCGCACCGGTCGGGGGACGTGCTGAGCCGGCTGGTCTCCGACGTCGAGGCCGTCCAGGACCTGCTGCTGCGGGTGCTGGTCCCCGGCTCGGCGGCGGCGCTGGTCGGTGTGCTGGCGGTGGCCGGGGCGGCGCTGATCTCACCGTCCGCCGCCGGGGCGCTCGCCGTCGGGGTGCTGGTCGCCGGGGTGGCGCTGCCCGCACTGGCGACCGCGGTCACCCGCCGCAGCGCGGCCCAGGTGGCCCCCCTGCGCGGCGCCCTGGCCACCGACGCGATCGACCTCACCCACGGCGCCGCCGACCTGGCCGCGTTCGGAGCGACCGACGTCGCGCTGCGCGCCGCCCAGCAACGCGCCCGCCAACTGGCCCGGTTGGAACGCCGGCTGGCCGCCACCGGGTTCGCGGTGGACGCGGCCGGTGTGCTGACCGCCGGGCTGACCGCGGCGGCGGTGGTGCTGGCCGCGCTGGCCGCCGACGTGCCGGGGGTTCTGGTGGGTGTCCTGGCCGTCGGCGCACTGGCCGCCGTCGAGGTGACGTTGGCCCTCGTCACGGCGGCGCGGCAGTGGACGCAGCTGCGCCCCGGCCTGGCCCGGGTGGCGTCCCTGCTGGATGCCGCCCCGCCGACCACACCCGGCACCGACCGGCCGGCCGACCTGGCCGGCCGGCACGAGCTGCGCTTCGTCGACGTGACAGTGCGGTACCGGGCCGGCGCGGCACCCGCCCTGGACGGTGTCAGCCTGGACCTGCCCGCCGGGCGGAGGATCGCGGTGGTCGGCCCGAGCGGCGCCGGCAAGAGCACCCTGGCCGCCGTGCTGACCGGCACCGTCCGGCCGGTCTCCGGCCGGGTCACCCTCGACGGTCACGACCTTTCGGCGTACGCCGAGGAGGCACTGCCCCGCGCGGTCGGCGGTCTGCTGGCCGAGGCGTACGTCTTCCATGCCACGGTGCGGGAGAACCTGCTCCTCGGACGGGCCGGTGCGGACGAGGAGGAGCTGACGGCGGCCACCGCCGCAGCCGGACTGCTGGAGTGGGTACGCGCCCAGCCGGCGGGCTGGGACACGCTGGTCGGCGAGGAGGGCGGGCAGCTCTCCGGTGGGCAGCGGCAGCGCCTGGCGCTCGCCCGGGCCCTGCTCGCCGCGCCGCCGGTGCTGGTGCTCGACGAGCCCACCGAAGGTCTGGATCCGGCGGCGGCGGACGCGGTGCTCGCGTCCGCTCTCGCCGCCACGCCCACCGCGCACTCGGTGCTGCTGATCACCCATCGGCTCAGCGGGCTGGCCGACCTGGACGAGATCGTCGTCCTCGACGACGGTCGGGTGATCCAGCGCGGTCGGCACGCCGAGCTGGTCGCCGTCCGGGGCTGGTACCGGGACCAGTGGATGGTCCAGGCAGCTGCCGAACGGGGTTACCTGGCGCTCGCCCCCTGACCGGGCTCCGGGGCGGACCAGGGTTGTCCCCGACGTCGGGGGTCGGGATTCCATGGCAGGGTGGTGCCATGCCGCACCCCGAGGACGTGTTGGTCGACGAGCACCTGCGGGAATTTGCCGCCCGGCTGCACGGGCCGGCGCGACTCAAGTCCGACCTGTTGACCGAGGCCCGGCACGGGCTGCTGGACGCCGTGGAGGCGTACCGCGAAAGTGGGCTGCCGCCCACCGAGGCGCAGCGCCGGGCCGTGGTCGAGTTCGGCTCACCGGCGCAGCTCCTCGCCACCTGGCAGACCGAGCTGGCGGCGGGCGCGCTGCGCGGGTTGTCCCTGCGGATGCTGGCGATCGCCGGGGTGGGGATGGTCGCCGGCGATCTGACCTGGAAAGGGTCGAGCTGGAGCGACGGCCCGCGCCCCCCGGCCGGTTACCTGCTGCTCTCGAACTCGGTCGACTGGATCTGGGCGGGCGCGCTGCTGCTCGCGGTGGCCGGTCTGCTGGTGGTCGCGGCGAGCGCCCGTTCGCCACGGCCGGGCCTCGCGCTGGCGCAGCGCGCGGTGGGCGCCGGCCTGACCGGAGTGCTGGCGCTGTCCATCCTCGCCGGCTGCGCCCTCTTCGGCTGGTCGCTCAACCTCTGGGACGCCGCGCTGCACTGGCCTCCGATGATCATCGGTGCGGTGCTGGTCGGGGGCGCCTACTTCTCGTTGACCCGTGCGGCGCGCGGTTGGCTGCTGGCCGTCGCCCGCTGAGCCACCCACCCGCTGAGGCCCACCGCCCGGCGGCTCCACCGCGCCCTGTTGGTCAGGCCGGGGTGCTGGACGGGTCGGCGGGGTCCAGAAACCGGCCGACGGTCAGTTGGAAGTCGTGCCAACCGGCGCGTTCCCCGGCCAGCGCCCGGCGGCCGGAGTCGGTGAGCTGGTACGTCCGCCGCTCCCGGCCGTTGACGGTGCTCCAGGTGCTCGCCACGTGCCCGGCGCGCTCCAGGCGACGCAACGCCGGATAGATGGTGCCGGTGGGCAGATCGAGACTGCCGTCACTGCGCTCGCGCAGCGCCTCGATGATGGCGTAGCCGTGCAGCGCGCCCTGTTCGAGAACGGCGAGCAGCAGAGCGTCGAGGTGGCCGTGCAACGCCTGGGCCTTCATGCGTAGCAACGCTACTTGTCGGACGGCCGGTTCGCCAGCGCCCACCACCAGCAGGTCGGATCCGTGCGCCAAGCGGCCACCGGGGTGCGGGCATCGGTCACCCAGGTCCGCCGACTAGGGTATGTGCCCAGAGTCACTCGCCGGTCAGAGACCCCGGCGGGTGGGCAACCCGAAGCACACGGAGGTCAGCGTGGCCCGCCAGTCGCCCCAACGGCCCGACGCCGACGAGCCCGAGCTCGACGACACCACCGGCGCGGCCCAGCCAGACGAGATCGAGGAGACCGACCGCCCAGCGGTCTCGGTCGACCGGGCGCTCTGGGACGAGCTGCGCATCGATCCGGTGGAGATCGCCCTGCCCGCCGGCACGGGCTTCACGCTGCGGGCGTACCGGCCGGCCAGCTCGCTGACCCCTACCGACGCGACCGAGCGCGACCTGGACGACCCGTTCCTCGCCCGCCGTCAGGTGGTCGAGGAGGACGAGGACGACGAGACCGTGGTCATCCTCGACGAGGACCTGGCCGAGGAGTTCGCCGACAGCGACGAGGACGAGTCGACGCGCCGCCGGGACGGCGTCGCCGGCACCCAGACCGCCGACGGCGAGGCCGACGAGGACGTCACCGACGAGGAGGACGACGAGGAGGTGCCGGTCTTCCTCAGCAACAAGGGCAAGCTGCTGCTGTTCAAGACCCCCGAGTCGTTGGTCAGTTTCATCCGGTCCGGCGCCCCCAACGATCTGTCCCAACTGGACAGCTGGAATGAATTGTCCGAACGGGTGGAGCCGGCAGATATCGCGCCACTCGACGAGGACACCTACGAACTCGACCTCGTCGTGGAGAACCTGCGTGGCGGGCACGACACCTGGGATTCGACCCTGCTGATCGAGGCCGGCGAGGTCGCTCGTGACCTCTCGTACGCATTGCGGCTGCCTGCGGTGCTCGACATGCTCTCCGCCGGCTCCAGCCTCGATGATCTGGACGAGGCGCTGCGGGCCACCGCCAAGGGTGGAATCGGCGCTTTCATGGGTCGGCGGCGGCTGAAGAAGATCGGGGCGCAGACCGCGAGTTTGGGTTGGCGGACCATTGTCGGCAAGATCTCTGCGGTGGTGGACTGGCGCGACTGACCCGTACCGGGGAGCATCAGTTGCTGGCAGAGGAAAGACCTGTCCCGGGAGGAGGACGACGCCGTGGCGCTCGTGCGCGTTTACTGCGGTCTGGCCTCGGCGGATCCGGCTGACCGACCGGCCTCCGCCGGCTCGACGCTGACGTCCGCTGTGGTCGACGACGCAGGCCGTCTGCTGCATGTCTGCGAGATCAGCGACGACGCCGCTGGCTACGCCCAGCTCGTCGCGCTGCTCGTGGAGCGGTCGGGCGGGCCGAGCGGTGCGGCCATCGCCGCCGACAGCGACGACCACACGGTCATCTCGCTGTTGAGCGCGGCGGGTCGGCCCCTGGCGATCGCCGACGACGACTCGGTGGACGACTTCGCCGAGCGGTTCGCCGACGACGACTCCCTTGAGGAGATGCAGTCGCCTCCGGCCGAACGGCGGGCCGTCGGCCTGGCCCGCGCGTTGCAGGCTGGGGCGCTCTCGGCGGTCACCCTGCCGGCGCCCCGGGATCTCGCCGGCTACAAGCAGGTGCTCTCGGCGCACGCCGCGCTGGCCAGCGGTCGGCACTCGGCGGCCGTGGCGCTGCGCGAGGTCCTCCGTGAGCTCTACCCGGCGGCCCTGCGGGCGTACCCGGACCCGGCCGAGCCCGTCTCGCTGGCGGTGCTCGACGCGCTGCCCGAGCCGGGCATGCTCGGCGGCACCGTGGCCCGCGGCCGGGAGGTGTCGGTCGCCGCCGATGCCATCGCCGCGCATCTCGCCGCCGACGGGGTCGCCGACGCCGAGGAGATCAACGAGGCGGTCACCGCCCTGCGGGTCGCCATCTCCGAAACGCCCCGCCGCGCTGCGGTCAACCGGGCACTCACCTCGGCGGTGGCCGAGACGGTCCGCCAGGCCGTCGCCTCCGTGCGGGCCTGCGACGCGGGGTTGGAAGCCCTGGTCAGTGCCCTCGGTTCACGGGCCACCACGCCTGCCCAGGCACCCGGCCGCCGTGCCGCCGCCCGCCGAGGCGAGTCGGTCGGCGAGCTGACCGGGACGACCGGCACCAGTGCCGGGCTGCGCCCGGTCCGGCCCGCCCCGCCCGCTGAGCCCGCACCCGCCGTGGGCCGGCGCAGCCGACCCGAGCCGATCCCCGGCAACGCTCCGGTGGCGTCGCCCCGCCCACTCGGGCCGCCCCCGACGGCACCGGCTCCGGTCATGCCGCCGCCGGTCGCACCCGCACCGGTGGCCCCGGCCGCGATGGCCAACCCCCCGGCGTCCACGCTTCCCAGCCGCACCGAACCGGCGCCCAGCCGGATCGACGGTCCGACCAACCGACCGGTCTCCTCGCCGCCACCCCCACCGCCGGGGATCACCCCGATCGCACCCGCGCAACGCGGCACGGTGCCTCCGGCCGAGGCGGGCGAGCCATTCCGGCCGACGCTGACCACCGCCGCGATCAACAACGCGCGGGCCGAACGGCAGCGTACGGTCATCCCGCCCCGCCCGAAGACCAACGGCGAACGGCCGAGCCACCTGCAGCGCCCGGTCGACGAGCCGCCCACCGGCGGGTTCAGCGCCACCGACCTCAGCATTCCGGTGCCGACCCCCCGACCCGGTCAGGACGCTGCTCCCCCGGGATCCCGGGCCAACTGGCCGCTTGTCAACAATCCGGAGGACCCGGCCGACAGTTCGCCGAACAACCCGGTGGCCTACTCGTACGGGGGCAGCCGCGGCATCGACGCCCCGACCGATCCGGGCCGCGCCGACGGGCGCGTGACCCCGCCCTGGTTGGCCGACGACCTGCCCCAGGAGCCACCGATGCTGCGGCTGGTGGAGCCGCCGCCGCTGGCTGACCGGGCGCTGCGCGAAGGGCTCAACCCGACTGCGGACCCGCACCTGGAGACGCCGCCGCTGCGGTTGGTCGACCGGGAGCAGGCTGCTCGCGGAGGCCGGGCGGCCGCTCGCACCGACCGTGCCGCCGAGCACCGGCCGCCCCCCATGGAGCACCGGTCGCCCACCATGGAACACCGGCCACCGCCGGTCGAGCACCGGCCACCGCCGGTCACCGACGAGGGCGACGGCGACCTGCTGATCTTCGCGCAGGCCAAGTCGGCCTGGTTCGTCGGCCAGGCCGAGGAGTCCGATCTGGACTGGTCGACCACTGCCGACACCGGCTGGCAGGCCGCGGAACAGGCCGCCCGCCCCGCGGTGGGCGCCGAGACCAACGCCGGGCTGCCGAAGCGTGTGCCTCAGGCCAATCTGGTCCCGGGCTCCCCGCTGCGCGAGGAGCGTCCATTGCGGATAGTGCGCGATGCGGCGAGTCTCGCGGAGAACACCACCGGCTACTTCCGTGGCTGGCGTCGCGGCCAGGAGATCGGCGGTTTCGCGGTGGGCGGTCGGCCCGGTCGCGAGGCGGCCGGTGGCTGGGACTTCAGCCGCGACCACGGGGACCGCGACGACGACCGGGAGTACGAGTACCGCTCCGCCGGTTACCAGTCCTGATCCTCCACGTACGGAAGCGCCCCCGGTCGATGACCGGGGGCGCTTCCGTTTGTGTGGTGGGGGCAGAGCTTCAAGGCACGGCAACGCCGCCTCCTGAAAAGCCCTGGAGAGCTACGGCCTCGGCGTGCCGGGAGCGACAGCCTCCAGGCACGTCGGAAGCGGCGTGGGGCGCGCAGGGTGCTGCGCCCGGTGGGGGCCAGAGCCACCACCGGGCGTGCGGCGTCCCGATCAGGCCGGGGCGACGGCGCGCGTACGACGCATGGTGAGCACGTACTCGACCAGCGAGATCAGCACGTGCTTCGTCGACTCCCGGTTACGGGCGTCGCAGGCCACCACCGGCACGTCGCTGGAGATCGCCAAGGCGTCCCGAACGTCCTGCGGGTCGTGGTACTGCATCCCGTCGAAGCAGTTGATCGCCACCAGGTACGGGAGGCGACGGTGCTCGAAGAAGTCGATCGCCGCGAAGCAGTCGGCCAGCCGGCGAGTGTCCACCAGCACGACCGCGCCGATGGCACCCCGAACCAGTTCGTCCCACATGAACCAGAATCGGGTCTGACCCGGCGTACCGAACAGGTACAGGATCAGGTCTCGGTCGATCGAGATCCGGCCGAAGTCCATGGCCACCGTGGTCGTCGTCTTGCCCGGCACCTGCCGGGTGTCGTCGACGCCCACACCAGCCGAGGTCATGATGGCCTCGGTGGTCAGCGGCGTGATCTCCGAGACCGAGCCGACCAGCGTCGTCTTACCGACGCCGAATCCCCCGGCGATAACGATCTTCGCCGACGTCACGCGGCCGCTCGGGCTCGGCGGGCGGTGCGACATGTCAGAGCCTGCGAAGTCCACTCAGCACCCTCTCCAGCAGTTCAGTGCCCACCGCGTCGTCGGAGTCGTCCAGGATGGTCGGCTCGTGGACCGCGACCAGGCCGTCGGTCGCCATGTCGGCGATGAGCACCCGGGCCACGCCGAGCGGGAGCTGCATCCGCGCCGCGATCTCCGCGAGCGATTGCACGCGTCCGTCACACAGCGCGGCGATGTACTGGTGTTCGCGGCCCTGGCCGCCGTTGCCATTGGCAGCGGCCCGACCGCGCACCGTCGTCTCGACGAGCGCCTCCAGCGCGATGTCGAGCCGGGGACGGGTGCGACCACGGGTCACGGCGTATGGACGGACCAACGCTCCGGTCGGTTCGTCACGATCGGCCATCTCGCCGCTCACCTCCTTCGCACCCATTACCGGCTCCCACCGGTGAAACCCGTCGTTGTTGTCGTTGCAGTTGCGCCGACCTCACGGTCGGCAAGTCGTCAACCCAGCATGCCCGCAGCCGCACGCGGCTGCGGGGTCAGCGCGTCACCGACCCGGTCGACCAGCAGCGCCATCTCGTAGCCGACCTGGCCCACGTCGGAGCTGCGAGCAGCCAACACGGCGAAGGACGAGCCATCCGAGATGGACATCAGGAACAGGAAGCCATTGTCCATCTCCACGACGGTCTGCAACACCGCGCCTCCCTCGAAGCAGCGAGCTGCCCCCTGGGTCAGGCTGACCAGACCGGACGAGATCGCGGCGAGCTGGTCGGCCCGGTCGCGTGGCAGGTCCCGTGACGACGCCAGGAGTAGGCCGTCGGCCGAGACGGCGACCGCATGCGCGACACCGGGCACCCGGTCGGCGAAGTTGGCTAGCAGCCAACCAAGATCCTGAGTAGTTGTCATCCTTCTTGCTCCTTCTGCCCGCTCCCGGCCACCGGGCCTGAGCCAGACTGCGAGGATTGCCCTCCCGAAGTCGCCTCCGGGTTGGTCGGGTTGTCCGAGGTGCTACGCCCTCGCTGCACGCCCCGGTGGTAGGCGGAGAGCAGGCCACGGACCGCCTCCGGGGAGCGCCGCTGGACCGAGGTGGTGGGCTTCTCCACCGCACCCGGCACCAACTGCGCCATCGGCTTGCGCTTCGGCAGACCGGTCGTGGTGGTCTCGCTCACCGGCGCCGCGTCAGCCGCTGCCGAGGCAGCACGCCAGCCGTCGTCGGCTGCGGTCTGCCAGCCGTTGGTCTGCGGTTGGGGCCGGCGGTTCGGCAGGCTCTCAGCAAGGCTGGGGCGGCCGCCCTCGTTCGCTGTGGAGCCGTTGCCCCGCGGCGCTCCTCCGGCCATCGGAGTGTCTGCCATCGGTGTGTTACCTGTCGTCCCGGGTGGTGTCTTGTGGACTGCCTGACCGGTGGCCTCGACGGTGGCGAACTGCTGGGTAGCGTTGTCGCCGTTCGTCGCCGGCTGGGCACCAGCGGCGCCCTCCTCCGAACCCGGGCGGCGAGTACGGAACCAGGCCGACTCGAGCTCCCGGAAGATCGGCAGCTCCATCGTCTCGTCCGCGTACCGCTGGCGGTTCTGCGCCTGCGGTTGCTGCGGAGCCGGCCGACTCTGCGGAGCTGGAGCTGGAGCCGGGGCCGGAGGCTGGACCGGCGCCGGAGGCTGGGCCGCTGCGGCCGACGGCTGTTCGCCGGGTCGCGGCACACGCGGCAGTTCCGTCGTCATGTCCAGGGCGGCGGCGAGCCGCTCGGGCACCGGCGGGGTCGCCGCGTCCCGGTCACTGTTCGGTACCGGCGGCCAGGCAGGGGGTGCCGGGGCTCCGGCGGCCTGCGCGGGTGGGGCCGACCGGGGCGCGAAGCCGCTGAACGACTGGCTGGAGGCGGGCGGCACCGAGTACGGCTGGGCCGAGTACGGCTGCCCGGACGCGGGCGACGCCGACACGGGCGAAGCGGACACCGGCGGACCGGCGTACGGCTGCCCGGAGGCCGGGGCGGCGGACACCGGCGGACCAGTGTACGGAGCACCCGAGTAGGGCTGCCCTGAATACGGCTGGCCGGACGCCGGCGAGGCGGACACCGGCGCGCCGGAGTAGGGCTGCGCGGACACCGGAGGCGCCGAGTACGGCTGCGTCTCGGGGCTGCTCGGCAGCTGTCGAGGAATGGACGGCTGCTGACCGGTGGCCGGGGCGTCGTCCCCGGCGCGACGCTGCGGCAGCGGGTCGATCCCCTGGCCGTTGGCGGGCCGCGGGGTGAACCCGTCGCCACCGTTGACGCCGTTCGCCCCGGCCGCGCCGGTCAGATCGGACCAGGCCGGCATCGAGCGGTAGCCACCGGCGTTGGCAGGGGTGCCGGATCCGTTGCGCGCGGCGGGCTCGAACGGACGACCGCCGAGGGTGACCTGGTTGCCGGACTCGCTCGGACGAGGGCCGTTGCCCAGCGCCGGCAGCGCGCCGAAGACCGGGGCGGGCCCGTTCTGCTGTGGGCCGCCGGCCGCGGGCAGTGCCGGGGGCTGCTGCACCCGACCGGAGAGCGCCCGGGGCACCAGCACCGAGGTGGGCAGGGTCACCTCGGCGACGGTCCCACGGTCGGAGCCGGGGCGCAGCTCGACCCGAACGCCGTGCCGGGACGCCAGCCGGGCGACCACGACCAGGCCCATCATCCGGGAGACTGCCACGTCCACCTGCGGCGGCGTCGCGAGCCGCTCGTTGAGGTCGTGCAGCTGGTCGGCGCTGATGCCGATGCCGCGGTCCTCGACGTAGAGCGAGGAGCGGTCGCCTACCCGGCGGGCCTCGACCATGACCTGCGAGTCGGGCGGGGAGAACGCGGTGGCGTTGTCGAACAGCTCGGCGACGAGGTGCACCAGGTCGTTGACCGCGTGCGCGGCGACCTCGATGTCGCGGTCGATGACGCCGAACTCGATCCGGGTGTAGTGCTCGACCTCGGACTGCGCGGCGCGCAGCACGTCGATGAGCGCGGCCGGCTCGCGCTGCACACGGGTGGAGTCGGCACCGGCGAGCACCAGCAGGTTCTCGTCGTTGCGGCGCATTCGGGTGGCCAGGTGGTCGAGCTGGAACAGTTCGGCCAGCCGGTCCGGATCCTCTTCGCCGCGCTCCAAGCGGTCGAGATGCCCGATGAGGCGGTCGACCAGGATCTGAGAACGGCGGGCCAGGTTGACGAACATGGTCGCGACGGAGGCGCGCAGTGCGGCCTGCTCGGCGGCCGTACGGACGGCTTCCAGGTGGACGGCGTTGAACGCCTCGGTCACCTGGCCGAACTCGTCACGGCTGCGGACCGGCAGCGGCTCGGCGATCTGGTTGGCCAGCTGCACCGGGGTGAGCTGTCCGACGACCTGCGGGTCACGCAGTCGGGCAACCGCCTGGGGCAGGCCGTACTGGGCGACGGAGAGGGCGCCCTGTCGCAGTTCGCGCAGCGAACGGGCCATGGATCGGGCGACCAGGTACGCGAAGAGGATGGCCAGCAGCAGCATGCTGAGCAGCAGGCCGGTCTCCAGGAAGACCTGGCGCTGGACGTCCGAGCGGAGGGCGTCGGCCTCGTTGACCACTTCGTTGTCGAGCTGCGTCTCGACGGTGCGGATCAGCTTCGCGTTGGCCGTCATGGCGGCTTCCCACTGGTCCGGGCCGAACGGCGCGCCACGCATGTCGCCGGTGGTGTTGCCGTCGATCCAGCCGGTGTAGTTCTGCGCCTGCCGACGGTCGCCACCCGCGACCGTCTGGTCGTGGAACTTCGCGTCGTCCGGGGTGGCCACGGCCTTGAAGCTCTGCAGCGCCTGCTGCTGGCCGGTGCCACTGGCGATGTAGTCGGTGCGCAGCGCCGGCGTGAGGCGCTTTCCGCCCTTCACGCCCAGCGCGCGGTGCACCACGACCCGGCGTACGGCGAGGAACTCCTTCTCCCGGGCGACTGCCGCGGCGGCGCGCATCCGGTCGCTCAGGTCGTTGTCACCGGCGAGCTGCGTGGCCGAGTCACGGATGGCGAGCAGGTCGGTGATCAGGCCCTCGTACGCCTGCACGGTCTCGGTGAGCGCGAGCTTCCCGTTGAACACCTGACTGCGGATGCCCGAAAGATCCTGCAGGTTCTGGTCGATGCCGTCGAGCAGACCCTCAAGGCTGCTCGGCAGGTCCTCGACCTCGGCCCGCTGTTGCCGGTAGGGGATCGCGTCCTGGTCCACCCGGGAGTTCACCCGGTTGTAGGCCTCCTGGTACTGCGCCGTCGGCTGCGTCCCGTCCGCACCCAGCAGCAGCACGGCGGCTGTCCGCTCGTCCTGCAGGCTGTCGACCAGGTCACCCGAGTAGCTCGACAGGTTCGCCAGGTCGCCGGCCCGGTTGGCATTGTTGAGCGTCTCCACGTGGTCGACCAGACCACTGGTGCCCACCACGACCGTGGCGATGGTCGGCACGATCATGATTAGACCGAGCTTGGACCAGATCGGCATGTCCCCGAGCCGGCTGGCCGGCCGGCGCAGCCGCGACAGGAGGGAGCCCGCCATCTTTGGCCGTTTGCTCACAACACCGCCCTCGCGATTACAGCTTCAACGCGTTGCCCCGGGCAACGCCCAGCGACCGACCCGGCGGGTCGGACCCCCGAGATTCCATCACGCCGGTCGGCAAGAAGAAAGCCCAGGTTGTCACCTGCCGAAGGTGTGATGAGATGTTGATGCGATTTGATAGCAGTCCGTCTGGTCGGAGTAACTGAAGGTAATGGAACATCCGCACCGCGTTGTCCTGCTCGCCGGCCCTTCGGGCTCCGGAAAGTCGTACATAGCGCAGCAAACCGGGTTGCCGGTGCTCTGCCTGGACGACTTCTACAAAGACGGCGATGACCCTACGTTGCCGCGACGAAACGGCCAGGTGGATTGGGAATCTCCCCAGTCCTGGGACGCCTCCGCGGCGGTGGAAATCATTGCCCGACTTGCTCGTGAAGGCCGAGCCGATGTGCCGGTTTATGCGATCGGTGCGGACCGACGGGTGTCCACCCGGCCATTCAATGTCGACGGATCGCCACTTTTCGTAGCCGAAGGGATCTTCGCCGCCGAGATCGTCGAGGAGTGCCGTCGCCGTGGGCTGCTCGCCGGGGCGTACGCACTGCGTCGGCCACGCGGGGCGACGTTCCTCCGCCGGCTGGCCCGTGACCTGTCCGAGCAGCGCAAGGCTCCCCGGGTGCTGGTCCGGCGGGGCGTGGCGCTGCTCCGGGCGGAGCCGGCGGTCCTGCGCCGGCAGACCGGGTTGGGCGCGGAGGCCGCCCGCGCCCGGGAGGTGCTGCGCCGGGTGGCCGGCCTACTCGCCGGCCACCCGCACGGCTGAGGTGGTCAGGCCAGCAGCTCGGCGTACGCCGGCTTGATCACCTCATCGATGATCCGCAGCCGCTCGTCGAACGGGATGAAGGCGCTCTTCATCGCGTTGATGGTGAACCACTGCAACTCCTTCCAGCCGTAGCCGAAGGTGTCCACCAACAGCGACATCTCCCGCGACATGGAGGTGCCGCTCATCAGCCGGTTGTCGGTGTTGACAGTCACCCGGAAACGCAGGTCCCGCAGCAGCCCGATCGGGTGGTCGGCGATGGAGGACACCGCCCCGGTCTGCACGTTCGAGGAGGGGCACAACTCCAGGGGGATCCGCTTGTCCCGGACGTACGCGGCCAGCCGACCCAGCGCGCCGTCGGGGGCGATGTCGTCGACGATCCGCACGCCGTGGCCGAGCCGGTCCGCACCGCACCACTGGATCGCCTGCCAGATGGAGGGCAGACCGAACGCCTCGCCGGCGTGGATGGTGAAGTGGAAGTTCTCCCGCTGCAGGTACTCGAAGGCGTCCAGGTGTCGGGTGGGCGGGAAGCCCGCCTCGGCGCCGGCGATGTCGAAGCCGACCACCCCGGCGTCCCGGTGTCGCACGGCCAGCTCGGCGATCTCCTGCGATCGGGCGGCGTGCCGCATCGCCGTGAGCAGGGTGCCCACCCGGATGGTCAGGCCCGCCTCGACGGCCTGGGCGGTGCCCTCGGCGAACCCGGCCAGCACCGCCTCGACCACCTCGTCCAGGCTGAGATCCTGCTCCAGGTGCTGCTCCGGAGCGAAACGCACCTCGGCGTAGACCACCCCGTCGCTAGCCAGGTCGAGGGCACACTCGCGGGCGACCCGCCGCAGCGCCGGTGCGGTCTGCATGACCGCCACGGTGTGCGCGAACGTCTCGAGGTAGCGCTCCAGGGAGCCGGAGTCGGCCGCCTCCGCGAACCAGCGTCCCAGCGCCTCGGGATCGGTGGCGGGCAGCTCGTGCCCCACCTCGGCGGCCAGGTCGACGATTGTCGCCGGCCGCAGCCCGCCGTCGAGGTGGTCGTGCAGCAGTGCCTTCGGAGCCTTGACGATGTCCTCGTACCGGATTGTTGCGACCATGCTCAGACCCTAGTCAGCCGGTTGCCGTCCGCCCGACCAGGCCGCTCATCCGGGCCAGCCGTAGACGCGTTCGACGGTGAGTCGGATGACCACCCGACCGTCGGCGACCATGGCGGCCCGGTACTCCGCCCAGTCGGGGTGCTCGCCACGAATGCGCCGGTAGACCTCGACCAGTTCCGCCACCGTGGCGTCGTCCTCGGTTCGGGCGGATGGGGTGACCGTGGCCATGCCGTCGGCCACCGCGTACGCACCTCCGTCACCGGTCGTCACGTGGAAGCTCGCCCGCGGGTCCCGGCGCAGGTTTCGGGCCTTGGCCCGGTCGCCGACGGTCGAGCAGCGGAGGAGACCCGGCTCGGCCAGGTAGTCGAGGTTCGACAGTTGGGGTCGGCCGTCGCGGCGCAGGGTGACCAGCACCCCGCGCCCGCGTTCACCGAAGAGCTGCCACAGATCTTTCGTTGACATGTCATCGACCGTAGGGGGTAATTCGATGACATGTCAACGATCCGGGTACGCTGGCAGCATGGACGCGCCACGGTGGCTGGACGAGCGGGAGGACCGCGCCTGGCGCGGCTACCGCCGGATGCGTCGGCTGCTCGACCTGGAGCTGGCCAGGGAACTGACCCAGGACGCCGGTCTCTCCGAGCCCGACTACGACGTGCTCTCCGACCTCTCCGAGTCAACGGAGGGCCGCCTACGCCTGCGCGACCTGGCGGATCGGATGCTCTGGTCCCGCAGCCGGCTCTCCCACCACCTCACCCGGATGCAGCAGCGTGGCCTGGTGACCCGCGAGGAGTGTGCCGACGACGCCCGGGGCTCGGTCGTCGTACTCACCCCGGCCGGTCGGCAGGCCATCGAGTCCGCCGCCCCTGGCCACGTGGCCGCCGTCCGCCGGCACCTGATCGACCTGCTCAGCCCGGCGGAGATCGACGCCCTCGGCGCGCTCACCCATCGGGTGGTCGACCACCTCGGCGGGCGCACGCCCCACCCACGGCACGATCCGGAGGCGTGACGTGGACCCCCGCATCCTCGACCGACTGCGCTGTCCGGTCTGCGGCGAGCCGCTGGCCGAGGTGACCGCCGGCACCGCCAGGGCGCTGCGCTGCCCGCGCCGGCACAGCTTCGACATCGCCCGCCAGGGTTACGTCAACCTGCTCGCCGGCCGCGCCCCGCACACCGGCGACACGGCCGAAATGATCGCGGCCCGGGCGGACTTCCAGGCCGCCGGTCACTACGACGTCATCTCCGCCGCCCTCGCCGGCGCCGCGACAGCCGCCCTCGACCGTCCAGGACTGACGAACTCCCCCCGCCCGGTGGGCTCTGCTTCGACCGAGGCGACGGTCTCCGACCCGGAGTGTCGCCTGGAGGTAAGCAGAGCAAAGGACACGACAGCAGCGGTACGGTCCGAGCCCTCGGCGCCCGACGTCGACGCGTACCCCCTGGTGGTGGATGCCGGCGCCGGCACGGGCCGCTACCTCGGCGCGGTGCTGGCGGCGCTGCCGGACGCCGTGGGTCTGGCCCTGGACGTGTCCAAGCCGGCACTGCGTCGCGCGGCCCGCGCGCATCCCCGAGCCGCCGCCGCCCTCGCCGACACCTGGCAACGGCTGCCGCTGGCGGACGCCTCGACGGCCGTGCTGCTGAACGTCTTCGCGCCGCGCAACGGCCCGGAGTTCCACCGGGTGCTCGATCCGGCCGGCACTCTGCTCGTGGTCACACCGGACAACGACCACCTCGCCGAGTTGGTGGACGCACTCGACCTGCTCCGGGTGGACCCGGAGAAGGCGGACCGGGTGACCAGCAGCCTGGGCGGGCACTTCACGCCGGTCAGCTCCACGATGCACCGGGCGGAGCTGGCGCTGACCCGGACGGAGGCCGCCAGCCTGGTCGGGATGGGCCCGAGCGCATGGCACACCGACCCCGGCGCGCTCACCGCCCGGCTGGCCGCACTGCCCGAGCCCGTCCGGGTGACAGTGGCGGTCCGGGTGGCCGCGTACCGACCTCGCTGAGCTCAGGTGGAGAGGTCGACCTCTTCCCAGCCCGGGGGCTCGTCGTGGTACGGCCCGCGCAGGACGACCGCCCACTCCAGTGCCCAGCGCCGCTGCCCGATCGCGTTCGCGTCGACCAGGCCCGGTGCCCTCCGGCCGTCGCGCTCGGTCTCCAGATAGGCCCAGTCCAGGCAGTAGTGCAGGTCGAGCAGGGCCGCCGCGTCGGCCGGGTGCTGCGGCGCGGTGAGGATCCGCGCCTGCCAGTGTGGGAAGGTCTCCCCTCCGGCGATGTGCGGCAGCCGTTCGACCAACCGTTCGTCCACGGCCAGGGTGGGGTCGAGCTGCTTGCTCAGCCCGAGCACCCAGGCCAGCGCGAAGAGCGCGTCGTGGTGCAGCACGAACGACCGGTGGTCCCCCTTGCCGCCCATCACGAACTGCCACTCCGGCGGAGTCACCATCTCCACCAGGTGTGAGCCGAGCAGCCAGCTCATGGCCGCCTGCGGGGGCATCCCGAAGCACCGGGCCAGGATCAGGTGCAGCACGGCGATCCGCGCCTCGATCTCCGCCGTGGGGCGCAACTCGATCGCGTCGCCCGGCTCCCACACCAGCGGGAACTGGGCCGGCGGCAGCGGAAGGCCGAGCCGGGACAGCTCGTCCAGACTCGCCTCGCGCACCTCACGTGGGTCGGGGGCAGCAACGCTCACGGCGGATCTTCCTGTCTGCTCGCGCCGGCGCAATGGCCGGTGGTCCCCCTTGGCCTGCGACAATAGCGCTCCCAGGTGACCGGCACCATGCCCACCCCGGCCCCGGTTCGGTCAGCCGACGCGCTCGATGACCAGCGGCGTCGACGCCGGAGCCGTCGGCGCGATACGCACGGCGGTCGCGGCCTCCGCCAACGCCGCCGGGATTCGCGTCGCGTCCTCGGCACGCAACTCGTAGAGGGCGTCACCGGCCCGCACCGGGTCACCCGGCCGCTTGTGCAGCACCACACCGGCCGGCACGCTGACCGGGTCCTCCTTGCGGGCCCGACCCGCGCCGAGCCGCCACGCCGCAACCCCCATGGCGTACGCGTCGACGGCGGCGACGTGTCCGTCCTGCTCGGCGCGAACCACCTCGACCTCGGCGGCCTCGGGCATCGGCGCGTCCGGGTCACCGCCCTGCGCCCGGATCATCGCCCGCCAGGAGTCCATCGCCCGACCGTCGCGCAACGCCGCGGCCGGGTCGACGTCCGGCAGGCCCGCGGCGTCGAGCATCTCCCGGGCCAGGGCGAGGGTCAGCTCCACCACGTCGGCCGGCCCACCGCCGGCCAGCACCTCTACCGACTCGGTCACCTCGACGGCGTTGCCGATCGCCAGGCCGAGCGGGGTGGACATGTCGGTGAGCAGGGCAACCGTCCGCACCCCGTGCGCGCCGCCCAACTCGACCATGGTGCGCGCCAGCTCGCGGGCCTGGTCGACGGACTTCATGAAGGCGCCCGAGCCCACCTTGACGTCGAGGACCAGCGCCCCGGTGCCCTCGGCGATCTTCTTGCTCATGATCGAGCTGGCGATCAGCGGGATCGCCTCCACCGTGCCGGTCACGTCGCGCAGCGCGTACAGCTTGCGGTCCGCCGGGGCGAGCCCCGCGCCCGCCGCGCAGATCACCGCGCCGACCTCGTCCAGCTGTTTGATGAACTCGTCGTTGCTCACCGTGGCCCGCCAGCCCGGGATGGACTCCAACTTGTCCAACGTGCCGCCGGTGTGCCCGAGGCCCCGGCCGCTGAGCTGCGGTACGGCCGCGCCGCACGCCGCCACCAGCGGAGTGAGCGGCAGAGTGATCTTGTCGCCGACGCCTCCGGTGGAGTGCTTGTCGACGGTCGGCCGGCGTACCGCCGAGAGGTCCAACCGCTCGCCGCTCGCGATCATCGCGGCGGTCCACCGGGCGATCTCCGGCCCGGTCATGCCGTTGAGCAGGATCGCCATCGCGAGCGCGGACATCTGCTCGTCCGCGACCGCCCCCCGGGTGTACGCGTCGACCACCCAGTCGATCTGCGCGTCCGACAGCACCCCGCCGTCCCGCTTGACCCGAATGACATCAACAGCAGCAAAAGCACTCACTCTGCGGTTCCTTCTCACGTCGTTGTGAATCCGTCCAGTGCCGTGCCAGCCGATCGGCGTCCTCATGATCGTGGCGCGGCCTCGGGCCAGCCGCTCGGGCCCCCATGATCACGCTCGAACCAGGAAGTAGTCGCCTCGTCTCGCGAGGTAGGGCACTACTTCCAGGATCAAGCACGGTCATGGGGGTGCGGGCGGCCTCGCGGTCTTGCCGTGCGGTCGCTGGCGTTTCGAGGTCAGCTGGCGGACCAGCGCACCGGGATCTCCAGCGGCGGCTCGCCCTCACCCGCCCAAAAGATGGTGCCGGTGGCGTCCACCACGACCACCCGGGGCGATCGGGCCAGACCCCAGGTGATCGCCTCGGCCGGATCGTCCCAGCTCGGCGCCTCCTCCAGCACACCGGTCTCGGCACCGGCGTCGTCCCCGGCGGAGCGTTCCCAGTACGCCGTCCAGACCTGCTGGCCGGCGGACAGGTCCGCGTGCACGAAGACGGTGCCGCGCCCGCGCCACGCGGCAAGCCGCTCCGGAACCACCGGCACCGGCGTCTCCCCGGTGACGGCCTCCAGGTCCTCCACGCCGAAGGCGTGCGGCAGCAGCTCGGCCATCCGCAGCGGGTTGCCCTTGGTCTCGATCAGGCACTCCGGGCCGCCGTGCTCCCAGAGCAGCTGCCGGCAACGCCCGCACGGCATCAACGGCTCGCCGGTGGCGTCGACGCAGGACAGCGCGAGGAGTCGACCGCCGCCGGTGGCGTGCAGGCTGGAGACCACCCCACACTCGGCGCAGAGCGTCACCCCGTACGCGGCGTTCTCCACGTTGCAGCCCACCACCACGCGGCCGTCGTCGACCAGCGCGGCGGCGCCCACCGGGAACGTCGAGTACGGCGCGTACGCGTGCCGCATCGCGTCGATGGCGGCGGCGCGCAACCGCGCCCAGTCAATGTCGCTCATGCCGCCATTCTGCCCAGGTAGCCCAGGTCAGAAGCCGTCAGGGTACGCCGACCAGCACAGACCCGCGAGGGCCGCGCTGACGCGCCAGCTTCGTCGATCATGCAGTGGTGGTGGGCGAAAGCTGGAAGTTTGCGATTTTTGTGAGGCACCACAACTCCATGATCGACGGACCGGTGGCCGGTCAGCCCTTGATGTACGGCTTGCCGTCGGCGGCCGGGGCCCGGACTCGGCCGACCAACCCGGCGACGGCCAGGATGGTCGCGAGGTAGGGCAGCATGGCCAGGAACTGGCTGGGGATCGAGCTGCTGATCGCGCCGAGGTAGGTGGCGAGCTGGTCGGCGAAACCGAAGAAGAGCGCGGCGAGCAGCGCGCCGGTCGGGTTCCACCGGCCGAAGATCAGCGCGGCGAGCGCGATGAAGCCCTTGCCGCCGATCATGTTCTTGGTGAACGAGTAGAGCGCCAGCGTGTAGGACGCACCGCCGATGCCGGCGACCACGCCGGCCAGCAGCACGTTGCGGTAGCGGACCCGCAGCACCTTGACGCCGAGCGTGTCGGCGGCGATCGGGTGCTCGCCGACCGAGCGGGTACGCAGACCCCACCGGGTGCGGAACAACCCGATGTGGATCACCAGCACCAGGAGCAGCCCGAGGTAGAGGAAGATGTTGCCGCGGAACAGCGCCGGCCCGAGCACCGGGATGTCCTTCAGCAGCGGGATCTCCCAGTTGCTGAAGCGGGGAGCGCTGTTGTACTTCGCCGCGTCGGTCTGCATCAGCCGCTCGTAGAGGAAGCCGGTGACGCCGACCGCCAGCAGGTTCAGCACGATGCCCATCACGACCTGGTCGACCAGGTAGCGGATGGCGAAGACGGCCAGCAGCAGCGAGATGAACGCGCCGCCGAGGGCGGCGGCGACCAGGCCCACCCACACGCTGCCGGAGATGCTGCCGAACAGGGCCCCGCTGAACGCGCCCATCAGCAGTTGGCCCTCGATGGCCACGTTGACCACGCCGGACCGTTCGCAGAGCACGCCGGCGAGCGCGCCGAAGATCAGCGGCAGGGCCAGGATGAACGTACCCCGGATGATGTTGACCAGCGGCATGAAGTTCTGCCCGGCTGGCGCGGCGGAGACCTGCCAGCAGAGGAACGAGAGCACGAAGGCGACAAGTCCGGCCCCGAGCACGGGAAGGAACCACCGCTTCGGCACCCCGGCGAGCAGCGCCGCGCCGGCGGCGATCGTGATGATCCCGAACAGGATCGCCCCGATCGTGCCGTTGATCTCCAGTGCGGCACCGGCCGCGTCGTCGCTGAGCGTGAACCGGGCCTGCTGGTCGGTGGCGAGCGCGCCGAAGAGCACCGCCGCCAGCAGGCCGAGCGCCAGCAACGTGAGGCCGACCTTGCGGCTACGGGTCCAGAAGCCCTCGTCGACCGGCGCGACGGCGATGTCGGGGACAGCCATGGTGGACATGAGTTACCAGCCCTTCGCCAGGCTCGTCTGCAACCGGGTGGCGCGTGCGGCCCGGAGCTGGAAGATCGCCTTCACCAGGGCCGGCGCGGCGATGAAGATGACGATCAGCGCCTGGAGCACTGTCACCAGCTCCAGCGAGATCCCGGAGTACGACTGCATCCGGTTGCCACCGGCCTGCAACGCCCCGAACAGCAGCGCGGCCAGCAGCACTCCCCAGGGCTTCACCCGTCCGAGTAGCGCCACCAGGATGCCGTCGAAGCCGATCTGCGCGACCACCAGCGGGGTCAAGGCGCTGGCGGTGGAGCCGAGCACCATGTTCGAGCCGCCGAGGCCAGCCAGGATGCCGGCGAAGACCATGATCAGGATGTACGTCTTGGTGACGCTGATGCCGGCGGTACGTGCGGCGTCCGGGTTGGCGCCGACCGCCCGCAGCTCGAAGCCGAGCGTCGATCGGTTCAGCAGCCAGGCGACCGCCCAGGTGGCCAGGACGGCGAGCAGGATGCCGGCGTGCACCCGCAGGTTGTCGCCGAGCAGTCGGGGCAGCTGGGCGGAGGTGTCCACCGCCTTGCTGATCGCGTCGGTACGGGTCGGGTCCTGCACGCCGTTCTGCACGATCAACCAGGTGAGGAAGTACGTGGCGACGTAGTTGAGCATGATCGTGTTGATCACCTCGTGCGCGCCCGCGCGGGCCTTGAGGATGCCGGGGATGAAACCCCAGATCGCCCCACCCAACGCGCCGGCCAGCACCGCCACCAGCAGGTGCAGACCGGGCGGCAGCGGCAGCAGGAAGCCGGCCAGCGCCGCCATGATCACGCCGATGGTGGCCTGACCCTGCGCACCGATGTTGAACAGGCCGCCCCGGAAGGCCAGCGCCACCGACAGGCCGGTGAAGACCAGCGGCGCGCTGTAGGTGAGCGTCTCGGAGATCGGCGCGAGCACCGGCTGCCACCCGTTGGTGCCGTTCAACCAACCGGTGAACGCCTCAGGGTCGAAGACCGAGCCCTTGAACAGGTTCGCGTACGCCTCGCTGACCAGCGTCCAGCTGGAATTGATCGCGTCGGACGGGCGAGAGGTGATGTACGAGTACGTGGACAGCACCGCCGGATCAGAGATGATCATCAGCACCGCGCCGACCACGATCGCCAGCACCAACGACAGCAGGGTCACCGTGAAGGTGTTGGCCGCCCACAGGTTGTCCAGGAACAACCGGCCCAGGCTGGGCTTCGGCTCCGGGTTCTGCTCCGCCGTCGACGCCGAGCGCTCCGGCTGGGTCGCCACCTCGGCCCGTTCGGTGTTGCCGAGCGCGTCCTGCGCGGCCTGCGCCTCGCCCGCCGGCTCCTTGTCCGGCGAGCCCGACTGCGGGTTGGGGGAGTCGCTCATGCCGTCACTCCGCTTCGCTGCGTGACGCCATGAGGCACCCACGCACTGCAACCATGATTCGCTCGCTGGCGCTCGCTCATGCCTCGTCCTCGCTCGCGGAGCCTGCGTCGCTCGCCGGGCTCCCGTCTGCCACGCCGGACTTGTCGACGGCGGGTGCGTCGGGCTTGTCGACGGCCGGGGCCGCGACGGAGCTGTCGGCGGCCGGGGCCGCGACAGCCTCGTGTGCCGTGTCCGGGCTGATGCCGGCCATCAACAGGCCGATCTCCTCGCGCGGGGTGTCCGGGCCGACGATGCCGATGATCCGGCCGCGGTACATCACCGCGATCCGGTCGGCCAGGCCGATGACCTCGTCGAGTTCGCTGGAGACCACCATGACGGCGGTGCCGACGTCCCGCTCGTGGATGATCTGGCTGTGGATGAACTCGATCGACCCGACGTCGACGCCACGGGTCGGCTGGGCGGCGATGAGGAGCCTCAGCGGCCGGGACAGCTCCCGGGCCACGATCACCTTCTGCTGGTTGCCACCGGAGAGGGTGCCCACCGCGGCGTCGGCCGATGAGGTACGGACGTCGAACTGCTCGATCCGTTCCTTGGCGGAGGCCGCGATCGCGTCCGGCTTGAGCGCGAGCCCGGCACCGAACGGCGGACGGTCGTAGATGTCCAGCACCAGGTTCTCCGCGACGCTGAACTCCTTGACCAGGCCGTCCACGCTGCGGTCCTCGGGCACGTAGCCGACGCCCGCCCGGAGCACCCTCTTGGGCTTCCAGCCGTCGATCCGGTCGCCGGCCAGGCTGACCGCCCCGGCGAGCACCGGGCGCAGGCCCATGATCGCTTCGATCAGCTCCGTCTGACCGTTGCCCTGTACGCCGGCGACGCCGAGCACCTCACCCGCGCGCACGGTCAGGTCCACTCCGTCGACCGCGCGGATCTGCCGGTCGTCGTCGACGACCAGGCCGGCCACCTCCAGCACCGGCTCGCCCGGGGTGGCCGGGGTCTTGTCCACGGTGAGCCGGACGTTACGACCGACCATCAGCGCGGCCAGCTCGTCCCGGCTGGCCTCCGGCGAGGCGGTGCCGACGGTCTTGCCGCGTCGGATCACCGTGATCCGGTCGGCGATGGCCTTGACCTCGCCCAGTTTGTGGGTGATGAAGACGATCGACTTGCCGGCCGCCTTGAGCGACCGCATGACCGTCAGCAGTTCCTCGGTCTCCTGGGGGGTCAGCACCGCTGTCGGCTCGTCCAGGATGAGCAGGTCGACGTCGCGGGTGAGGGCCTTGACGATCTCGACCCGCTGCTGGATGCCGACCGGCAGGTCCTCGATCACCGCGTCCGGGTCGACCCGCAGGTTGTAGCGCTCGGACACCTCGGCGACCTCGCGTCGGGCGCGCCGCCGGTCCAGGAAGCCGGCGATGCCGCCCCGGACCTGCTCGGCGCCGAGCATGATGTTCTCGGTGACGGTGAAGACCGGCACCAGCATGAAGTGCTGGTGCACCATGCCGATCCCGGCGCCGATGGCGTCGGACGGGCCCCTCAGCTTCAGCGGCTTGCCGTCGACCAGGATCTCGCCCTCGTCGGGCTGGTAGAGCCCGTAGAGCACGTTCATCAGGGTCGACTTGCCCGCGCCGTTCTCGCCGAGCAGGGCGTGAATCTCTCCAGGCTCCACCGTCAGGTCGATGTGATCGTTGGCGACCAGATCACCGAACCGCTTGGTGATGCCGCGCAGTTCGAGTCTCAGCGCAACCTCCTGGAGTGCGAGCGATGGTGCAGCCTAGCTGCCGTCAACCCGGCCGGACCGGCCCGGCCGACACGGTGCGCGATCGGCCGCTCCGACCCCACGGTCACCCGCGGGGCCAGAGCGGCCGATCGCTCGTACCTGTCCCCCGCCGACCTCCCCGATGATCTCACCGGAGGGGCCGGTCGGTCGTCACTTGGTCGGCTGGGCCGCCGACGTGACGGTGATGGTGCCGGCGGCGATGTCCGCCTTGATCTTGTCGACCTCGGCCTTCAGCTCGGCCGGGACCTTGCTGTCGAAGTCGTGGTACGGGGCGATCGAGACACCGTTGTTGGCCAGGGTGCCGACGAAGCCCGGCTTGGCCGGCAGCTTGTCGCCGGCGGCGGCCTTGACCACGGCCTCCTTGACGGCCTCCGGGATGTTCTTGACCACGGTGGTGATGATCGCGGAGCAGTCCGGGGTGCTCTCGCAGCCGTCGACGTCCACCCAGATGGTGTTGTACTTGCCGCCCGAGGCCTTGGCCGCGGCGGTGGTGCCGAGGCCGGCGCCGCCGGCGACCGGCATGATGATGTCCGCGCCCTGGGCGACCAGCGCGTCGGAGACCTTCTTGCCCTCGTCCTGCTTGGCGAAGTCGTTGGTGAAGGAGCCCTTCTGGGTCTCCTTGCTCCAGCCCAGCGCCTGGACGTTCTTCTTCTTCGTGGTGTTGTAGTACGCCACGCCGTCGACGAAACCGTCCATGAAGATCGTCACCGGCGGGATCGGCAGCGCACCGTAGGTGGCCACCTTGCCGGTCTTGGTCATTCCGGCGGCGAGGTAACCGGCCTGGAACGCGGCCTGAGCGGTGTCGAACTGCATCGGGTAGACGTTGGCGTCACCCGGGTTCGCGTCGACGATGCCGAACTCCTGGTTCGGGTTCGCCTTGGCGATCTTCGAGGTGGCGTTGGCCATCAGACCGCCGACCGCCAGGATGAAGTTGCACTTCTGGTTGACGTACTGCGTCAGGTTCGGCTCGTAGTCGGCCTCGGCCTTCGACGCGACGTACTTGATGTCGATGTTGTCGTTGGCGGCCTTGGCCTCCTGCAGACCCTTCCAGGCCGAGGCGTTGAACGACTTGTCGTCGATGCCGCCGACGTCGGTCACCATGCAGGCGCTGAACTTGTTGGCGCCACTGCCGGCGTTGTTGTTCTCATCGGGGGCCTCGCCACACGCGGCGGCGGTGAGCGCGAGCCCACCCACCGCGAAGATCGAGGCGATCCGCATCCCACGCACCGAGCGCAAGACGTCTCCTTCCCATTGCTCACCGCGCCTTGTGCGGTGGCAGCCCATCAGCCGGCCTGCGGGTGTGCCGCCGGCTGTCCCACGTTACGGACGGGAGCGTACGCCCGCGCCCACCCACCGGCCGACAATCGTGCACGACTGTTGAGCGCCTGTTACCCGGGTGTAACCCTTGCGTGGGGCACGTCACTCTTCGTGCTGGTAAGCAAGCGCCAAGGCGTCCGCAACATCCGTTTTCGGGCGGCGTCCCTCTCCCCGGACGTTACCTCCAAAAGACCGCGACCGCCGCGTTGACCAGGGTCAGGCCGACGATTGCCAGGAAGTGACCGCGGTTCACCGCGTCCCGCTTCCGGGAGAAGAAGACCATGACGAAGATCAGCAGAGCGATCACCAACTTCGTCACAAGTTTCGCCGGCGCCGGCTCGTCGCCGTCGCGGAGCGGAGCGGAGAGTCCGAGCCCGGTCAACAGCTGGATCGCCGCTCCCCAGAGCATGGCCTGGTTGATCCGGATCGGGCCGCTGACGTACTGGGCGATCGAGCCGCCGAGCAGCAGGGCGAAGCCGATCAGATGGACATAGAGGAGGATTAGTCGAAGTGCTTCCACGCCGATCATCCTCCCCTAAAACGACGGTTTGTAGTAGTGGGGCGGACCGGCCGGCGCGTCGAAGCCCCTCATCCCTTGACCGCGCCGGAGGTGAGGCCGGAGACGATGAAGCGCTGAAGGAACTGGAACACCAGCACGGTGGGGATCGCGGTGAGCAGGGTGCCGGCGGCGAAGATCCCGAAGTTGGTGTTCCGCTCGCCGCCCTGCAACATGCCGCGCATGCCGACAGCGAGGGTTTTGGCGTCCGTGTCGGTGAGGAAGACACTCGCCATCAGGAACTCGTTGATGGTGCTGATGAAGGCGAGCAGCCCGGTCACCGCCAGGATCGGCGCCACCAACGGCAGCATGATCCGGAAGAAGACCTGGGCGTGCGAGGCGCCGTCCATCGTGGCCGACTCGTCCAACTCCCGGGGCAGGGTGTCGAAGAAGCCCTTCATCAGCCAGGTGTTCACACCCAGCGCGCCACCCAGGTAGAGCAGCAACAGGCCCCACGGCGTGTTGAAACCGATGGCCGGCCACAGGTCGGTGACCGTGCCGAAGATCAGGAAGATCGCCACGATCGCCAGGAACTGCGGGAACATCTGGATCAACAGCAGCGACAGCAGCCCCACCCGTCGCCCCTGGAATCGCATCCGGGAGAAGGCGTACGCCGCCAGCGCGGACAGGAAGACCGAGACGAACGAGGCACCACCGGCGATGAGCAGCGAGTTCAGGAACCAGTTGGCGAACTCGGTGCGCGCGAACAGATCCCCGAAATTCCCGAAGGACACCCCGCCGGTCGGCACCAACTCGGTGGAGGACAGGGTGCCGAGCGGATTGAGCGCCGCCGAGACGACGAACACGAGTGGGAAGAGACTGAACAGCACACCGAGCACGCCGACCAGGTGCCGCCAGCCGACCTGGGCGAACCAGCGGCTCCTCCGTCTCCCCGCCGCGCGGTCGACCGCCGCCGGGCGCTCCGTGCCGCTGAGCGTGGTCACGAGTACACCTCCTCCTGTTGGCGGGTCCGCCGGAAGCTGACCGCCGAGACCACCGCGACGATCGCGAAGATGAACAGCGAGATCGCCGCGGCGAAGCCGAACTGCGCGGCCTGCCCACCGAACGCCAGCCGGTAGGTGTAGGTGATCAACAGGTCGGTGGCACCGTTGCTGGGGTTGTCCGCCGGGAACGGCGCCCCCTCGGTGGTCAGGTAGATCGCGTTGAAGTTGTTGAAGTTGAACGCGAACGACGAGATCAGCAGGGGCGAGAGCGCAACCAGCAGCAGCGGCAGGGTGACCGCCCGGAACGACTGCCAGGGCGACGCCCCGTCGACCGAGGTGGCCTCGGTCAACTCCCGCGGGATGGCCTGTAGCGCGCCGGTGGCCACCAGGAACATGTACGGGTAGCCGAGCCAGAGCTGCACCAGGATCACCGCGGCGCGGGCCGACCAGTCCTGCCCGAACCAGTCGACGCTGAGCCCGAACAGGTTGTTGATCAACCCGAAGTCGGTGTTGAACATGTCCCGCCAGACCAGCAGCATCGCGAAGGACGGCATGGCGTACGGCAGGATCAGCAACATCCGGTAGAGGTTGGTGCCCCGCATCCGGGGCGAGTGCAACGCCAGCGCGATCACCATACCGAGGATGAACGTGCCGCCGGTGGAGCCGATCGCGAAGGCGAAGTTCCAGAGCAGCGTGCCGAGGAACGGCCCGGAGATCCGCTCGTCGGTGAGTACCCGGGTGAAGTTGGACAGTCCGACGTTCACCTTCCAGCCCTGGGCCAGCCGCTCACCGTCTGCGGCGACGAACGCGCCGACCTCGCCGTCCGCGTTCCAGGTCTGGCCGCTGTCGCTGTCCCGGACGCAGTCGCAGCCCGCGTCGTACGCCCGGACGGCCTTGCCGTCGTACACCCGGGACAGGCCGGACGAGCGCAGCGCGCCGCCGGCGGTCGGCACCACCAGGTCCGTGATGTCCTTGCTGCGGGCGCTGGCCTGGCCGACGTTCAGCACGGTGTAGCCGTCGGCCGCGGTGACCTTCCCTCCGGGGGCGACGGTGGCCGCGCCAGGGTCGAGCGGGCGCAGACCCCGGGCGTCGCCGACGGAGACAGCCCCGGTCTGCGGGTCGGTGATCAGGAAGACCAGGGCGCCGGTGACCGGGTCACCCTTGGTGGCGACCGACATCGGGTACTGGGTGGAGCCCGGGACCTGCCTGACCGAGGAACTCTGGATCGCGACGATCGCGTCGTCCTTGCTGCCGCGATGGCCGTCCCCGTAGTTGGTGAAGGCCGTGCTCGCGGTGTAGAGCACCGGCACGACCTGGAAGGCGATCAGGAAGAGGGTGCCCGGGACGAGGTACTTCGCCGGGACGTGCCGACGGCCCACGTACAGGTAGAACAGCACGGCGGTGGTCAGCACCAGCACGGCCAGCCCGACCCACTGCTCGGCCTGCACCAGCGGGAAGGCCGCCCAGATCGCGATCCCGGCCACCAGGCCGAGCAGGATCACCTTCGCGGCGAGGCCGGCCACGGTGATCGGCGCGTGATTCCGCGCAGTACGGGAGGTGCGCGGGGACCCGGTGCGGACGGGCCCCCGGCCCGGCGCCTGCTGGGCAGGCCCCGGGCCGGACAGCGGCGTGCTCATTACTTGATCGAGTCGGCGATCGTCTTGCCGGCCGCGGTGACCGTGCTGGTCGGGTCGGCGCCGCCGATGACCGCGGCCTCGGCCTTGCCGAACGGGTCCCAGATCGCGGCCATGGCCGGGATGGCCGGGAGCACCTGGCCGTTCTTTCCGGCCTCGATGAACTTGGCCAGGTCCGGGTCAGTGCCCTTGACCTGGTCCAGCGCGGCGGTCAGCGCCGGCGGACGCGGGTCGGCCTGGTACAGCGCCACGGCCAGCTCCGGCTTGGCGACGTAGTTGACGACGAACTCCTGGGCGAGAGCCTTGTTCTTGCCCTTGGCCGCGACGTAGAAGGACTGGACGCCCACGAACGGAGCTGCCGGCTTACCCCCGGCGAAACCGGGAACGGCGGAGACGTCGTAGGTGATGCCGGCCTTCTTGACGTCGGCGGTGGCCCACGGCCCGGAGACCAGGAAGGCGCACTTCTTGCCGGTGAAGGTGGCGGTCGCGTTGGTGTCGGCGATCGAGCGCTTCAGCACGCCCTCGCCCTTCTCGCCGAGCGCGGCGATCTTCTTGAACGCCTCGATCGATTCCGGCTTGCCCACGCCGAGGTCCTTCGGGTCGTAGTCGCCGTTCGCCGTGGTGCCGAAGAGGTATCCGCCGGCCGAGGTGTACAGCGGGTAGATGTGGTACGCGTCGCCCTTCTGGCCGACCTGGAGGCACAGCGTCTCGGTGACCTTCTTCTGCGCCTTGAGCTGCTTGCCGGTGGCGACCAGATCCTCGATCGTCTTCGGGGCCTCGGGGGCCAGCTCGGTGTTGCGGATCAGCGCCAGGTTCTCCTGGGCGTACGGCACGCCGTAGAGCTGGCCGTTGAAGGTGACGGCCTTGATGGCGGTCTCGTTGAAGGCGGCCTTCTGCTCGTCGGGCAGCTGCACCGGATCGATGGCGCCGTTCTGGACCAGGTTGCCGATCCAGTCGTGCGCGCCGATCACCACGTCCGGGCCACCGCCCTGGCTCGACACGGTCACGAAGTTGTTCTGCAGGTCCTCGTTCGGGACGGCCTGCACGTCGACGGTGACGCCGTTCTCCTGGCCGAACTTCTCGGCGAACGGCTTGAGCGCGGCGGTCCGCTTGTCGTCGGCCCAGATCACCAGTTTGCCGCCGGCGGCCTTGGGGGACTCGTTCGCGGCCGGCTCGTCGCTGTCGCCGCCACAGCCGGACGCGGCGAGCGCGAGGCCGAAGAGGGCGACCACACCCGCGGTACGGATGCGCATCGGTACTCCTGTCGTCATGGCTGGCCCACCCGGGGGAAGGGCGGACCGCCAGCGGGAAATGCTGAAAGATCTTGCCAATCGGCGCAGAGATGCTGCGCCGCAGCTGGCGTATGTTGCGGGGACGTTAGCAAGACGTTGCAGATAATGGAAGGCCTTGCAGAGCGCCCCGCAAGAACTTGCGGGTGGGCTAAAGTGCCGCCATGCGCGCTCGACTGTCCGACATCGCCCAGCAGGCCGAAGTCAGCGAGGCCACGGTGTCGCGGGTGCTCAACGACCGCCCCGGCGTCGCCCCGGAGACCCGGCAGGCCGTCCTCACCGCTCTCGACGTGCTCGGTTACGAACGCCCGGCCCGCCTGCGCAAACGCAGCGCCGGCCTGGTCGGCCTGGTGGTACCGGAGCTGGACAATCCGATCTTCCCCGCCTTCGCCCAGGTCATCGAGTCGACCCTGGCGCAGAGCGGTTTCACACCGGTGCTCTGCACCCAGACCGCGGGCGGCGTCACCGAGGACGAGTACGTGGAGATGCTGCTGGACCGGCAGGTCTCCGGGATCGTCTTCGTGTCCGGCCTGCACGCCGACACCGCCGCCAACCACGACCGCTACCGCGCCCTGATCGCCCGGCCGCTGCCCGTCGTGATGATCAACGGTTACGTGCCCGGCATCGCCGCGCCCTTCGTCTCCTGCGACGACCGGGAGGCGGCCGAGTTGGCGGTGGCCCACCTCGTCGCGCTCGGGCACCGACGCATCGGTCTGATCACCGGCCCCGACCGGTTCGTTCCGGTGCAGCGCAAGGTGGCCGGCTGGCGTGCCGCGATGACGAGGCTGGCCGGTGCGGCCGAGGCCGACCTGGGCCCGCTGGCGGAGCTGTCGCTGTTCGGTGTGGAGGGTGGCGAGGCGGCAGCCGGTCGACTGCTCGATCGTGGCGTCACCGCAGTGGTGTGCGGCTCGGACCTGATGGCACTGGGCGCGGTCCGGGCGGCCCGCCAACGCGGCCTGAGCGTTCCGGGTGATCTCTCCGTCCTCGGGTACGACGACTCTCCGCTGATGGCCTTCACGGACCCGCCGCTGACCACCATGCGCCAACCGGTGACGGCCATGGCGGTGGCGGCCGTCCGGGCCCTGGTGGACGAGATCAACGGCCACGGCGCCCCACACTCGGAGTACCTGTTCCGACCGGAGTTGGTGGTACGCGGCTCAACCGCTGTCGCCCCGGCCGTCGCGCGGTTTCCTTACGCAAGATCTGCTTGACTCTTGCAGGGGCCGGACGGCATATTGCTCAGCGTCCGCGCCGGCCCGAAACAGACGGGGAACGTCACCGATGACCGCCAGCACCGCCACCCCGCCCGGCACCGCCGATGACGACTGGTGGCGTGCCGCAGTCGTCTACCAGGTGTACGTCCGCAGCTTCGCCGACAGCGACGGCGACGGCATCGGTGACCTCCAGGGCATCCGGCAACGCCTGCCGTACCTGCGTGAGCTCGGGGTGGACGCGCTTTGGCTGACCCCCTTCTATACCTCCCCCATGGTCGACGGCGGTTACGACGTCGCGGACTACCGGGACGTCGACCCGATGTTCGGCACCCTCGCCGACTTCGACGCCATGATCACCGACGCGCACGCCCTCGGTCTGCGGATCATCGTCGACCTGGTGCCCAACCACACGTCCAGCGCCCACCGCTGGTTCGTCGACGCCCTCGCCACCGGCCCCGGCTCCCCCGAGCGGGCCCGCTACCTCTTCGCCGACGGGCAGGGCGAGCACGGCGAGCTGCCGCCGAACGACTGGGAGAGCATCTTCGGCGGCCCGGCCTGGACGCGCGTCGCCGACGGCCAGTGGTACCTGCACCTGTTCGACCCGGCCCAGCCGGACCTGAACTGGCGCCACCCGGAGGTCCGCGCCGAGTTCGAGGACGTGCTGCGGTTCTGGCTGGACCGGGGCGTGGACGGCTTCCGCGTCGACGTGGCGCACGGCATGATCAAGGCGGAAGGGCTGCCGGACGTCGGTTTCAGCACCATGACGACCGGTCAACGCCAGGTCGAACTGCTCGGCAAGGGCCGCCTGCCCTACTTCGACCAGGACGAGGTACACGAGATCTACCGCGCCTGGCGACCCATCCTGGACAGCTACCCCGGCGGTCGCATGGCGGTCGCCGAGGCCTGGGCCGAGACCCCGCAGCGGCTGGCCCGTTACATCGGCCCCGACGAGCTGCACCAGGCGTTCAGCTTCGACTTCCTCGACGCCACCTGGTCGGCCGAGTCGTTCCGCAAAGTGATCGACACCGCGCTGGGCGAGGCGGCCGTGGTCGGCGCGCCCACCACCTGGGTGCTGTCCAACCACGACAAGCAGCGGCACGTCACCCGCTACGGCGACGGCGTCGAGGGGTTGCGCCGGGCCCGCGCCGCCAGTCTGCTGATGCTCGCCCTGCCCGGCTGCGCGTACCTCTACCAGGGCGAGGAACTGGGCCTTCCCGAGGTCCTCGACCTCCCCGACGAGCTGCGCCAGGACCCGGCTTTCCTGCGCACCGGCGAGAGCCGCGACGGATGCCGGGTGCCCATCCCGTGGACCGGCGAGCTGGCACCGTACGGCTTCGGTCCGGCCGGCAGCGCGTTGAGCTGGCTACCCGCCCCCTCCACCTGGCGTTCGCTGTCGGTTGCCGAGCAGAGCGGCGTGCCCGGCTCGACTCTGGAGCTGTACCGGGCCGCGCTGCGTATCCGCCGCGAGCACCCGGCGCTGACCGTCGACAGCGGCGACATCACCTGGCTGGAGACCGGCCCCGGCGTGCTCGCCTTCTCCCGCGCCGGCGGCGAGACCGTGCTGACCTGCGTCGTCAACCTCAGCGGCGCGCCGGTCCTGATCGACGGGTACGGGCAGCCGCTCGTCGCCAGCGACACGCTCACCGAGCAGGGCTCCGGCCAGCTGCTGCCGGTCGACGCGGCAGCCTGGTTGGAACGGCGCTGAGCGGGTAACTCGTTCTCGACCTGGTCGTCCGTCGTGCCCCGCGCCGACGGGCGACTGGGCTACCGGCCCCTTGTGGTGGGGGGTGAGGTGGTACCGGCGCCACGCGGAGTCGCCTCCGCGCGGCGCCGGTGTCCGTCTGCGCAGGTCCGGGCTGTCACTTCGCGGTGAGCAGCGCCGCAATCCGGGTGAAGCCGGCGCGTACCTCGGCCTCGTTCGGCGGCTCGACGGGCTCACCGTGCCCCGCCTCGTCGGCGGCGGCGTCCAACTCCTCGTCGATCACGTCCTCGAAGTCACCGTAGAGGTCGGCCCCCTCCACCTGCCGGGCCTCGTCCTCCGCGGCGACCTGCGCGGCGGCGATCTCACTGCGGATCTCGTCGGCCGACAGCGCCGGCAGCAACGGCTCCACCACAGCCATCAACTGCTCCTCGGCCACCACCGCCTCGGCCAACGCCAACGCGTGCGGCCGTTCGTAGGGCCCGCAGACCACCGGCTCCCACTCGTCGAGGTCACCGAGTGGACCGAAGGTGATGATCCACGGCAGGCCGAGGAGCGGTGAGTCCCCCGGCAGGTCCAGTGTCATGAGTGCGCCCACCGGCTCATCATGGTCCGCGAACGCGATTCACGATGCCTTTCGGCCCACTTACCGCCCGTCCGGCGATCGGTCGGTGGTCGGTCAGCCAGGGCGGGCGGCGTCCAGGGCAGCGCGGACCAGAGCGAGCGCGGTGGCCGGCGCCACGCCGAGCCGGGCTGCCTCGGCGGCGTACCCGGCCGCCGCGCGCTGCAACCGGTCGACGGCGTCGTCCCGGCCGGGTGCGACGAAGGTGCCGTTGCGCCCCCGGGTCTCCAGCAGCCCGGCGACCTCCAACTCCCGGTACGCCCGGGCCACCGTGTTCGCGGCCAACCGCAGGTCGGCGGCGAGTTGCCGGACGGTGGGCAGTCGGCTGCCGACCGGCAACCGGCCGTCACCGATCAGCTCGGCGAGCTGCCCGCGTACCTGCTCGTACGGGGGCACCGACGAGTCCGGGTCAACCGAGATCAGCACGTCTGCACCTTCCGTCGTCAGCCCGCACCGCCCGGCGTACCGGGATCGGTGTCCTCGTCCACGTCTCTCGGCGGGGCGGCGGCCTCCGCCAGGTCCACCACCCGCCCGCTCGAACTGGTGGCGAGGAGCGCCGCACCGAACAGCACCAGCTGGTTGAGCAGGTAGAGGTAGAGCAGCAGACCGACGGCGCCCGCCACCACGGTGTACGCCGGGTTGCGCTCGGTACGCACCACGTAGTACCGCCCGACCGTGTTCAGCAGCGTGATGCCGACCGCCACCAGCAGCACCACCGGGCGCAACCGGGACCTGCTCATCCGCAGCCGGGGCACCGCGAGGAGCAACGCGGTGGCGAGCACCGCGTTGACCAGCACGCTGAGCACGGCACTGATCGTGGTCAGGCCGACCGACCCGGTGCTGCGCAGCAGGAAACGCAGCAGCGACTCCAACGCGTCCACCGCCGCGACCGACACGCCGAGCAGCACGAAGACCCCGACCATCACACCCAGGTCCACCAGCCGGCGGATCACCAGATTGCCCGGCTGCTGGTTGAGCTGGTACATCAACCGCTGCGACGACCGGATCGCCTCCACCCACCCGATGCCGGTGAAGACCAGGATGACGAGGCCGACCACGCCCACCGTGTTGCTGGAGTTGGCGATCTGCTCCGGGTCCAGGAACGGCAGGTTGTCCTTGAGGAAGTCGGCTGCCGCCGCGCTGACCTCGTCGTTGTCCTCCAGGATCGCGCCGAAGACGGAGTACGCGACCAGGGCGAGAGCGAACACCGCGAAGAAGCCGTAGTAGGCGATCGCGGCGGCCAACCGCCCGGCCAACACCTCGGCGTACAGCGCGCCGGCCCGCCACACGTGGTCGAAGAGCCCCGACCGGTGGCGCGCGGCGCTCACCCAGCGGTCGATGCCCGCCTCGATCCGGCCGATCACGTTCACGCGATCATCCTCGCCGATCTCCCACTGCTGTGGTGGCAACCGGCTCCCGATGCTCGCCGACCGGCGCGTCGCCGACGGGTCAGTCGCCGAGACGGTAGTCCCGGCGCGGCTGCCACCGGGCCTGCCCGCTGTGCGAGAACAGGGTGAACGCGTCGACCTCGAACATCGCGGAGAAGTCGGCCAGATCCTCGTACACCTTGTCCAGGGCCTCCGGCGCCACGTCCTGTGCCACGGTGACGTGCGGATGGTACGGGAAACGCGCCTCACGATGCAGGCCCGGCGCCGCGGCGATGGCGGCGGCCAACAACTCGCACTCGCTGATCCCGGCGGCCACCGCGACGAAGACCACCTGGGTGACCGGACGGAACGTGCCGGTGCCCCGCAGGTGCAGCGTGAACGGCAGGTGCGCGGCGGCGACGGCGGCCAGATGCCGCTCGACGGCGGGCAGGTTGGCCGTCTGGATCTCGGTGGGTCCCAGCAACGTCACATGCGCGGGAACCGCGAGCGGGTCGCCGGCCTCGACCCGCCGCCGGGTGAGCCGGCCACCCCACGGCTCGGGAATGTCCACCGCGATGCCGATCTGGGTGGTGTCGCCGGTCGGCGACACCCCGCCACTGCGATCCACGCTTCGCGCCGCCCCTCCGGCCACCGACCCGTCCACCTGTCCGTGGAGCTACTCGCCGCGGACGGGCGGGAAGAACCCGACCCGCTCGTACGCCGCCCGCAGGGTCGTGGCGGCCACCGAGCGGGCCTTCTCCGCACCACTGGCGAGCAGCTTGTCCAGCTGAGCCGGGTCGTCGAGGTAGGTGCGGGTGCGCTCCTGGATCGGTCGGACGAAGTCCGTCACCACCTCGGCCAGTTCCTTCTTCAGGTCGCCGTAACCGCGGCCGGCGAACGCGGCCACCAGTTCGTCGATGCTGCGCCCGCTGAGCGCCGAGTGGATGGTGAGCAGGTTGGACACACCCGGCTTGGTCTCGGCGTCGAAGACGATCTCCCGACCGGTGTCGGTGACCGCCGACCGGATCTTCTTGGCGGAGCGGGCCGGGTCGTCCAGCAGGTCGATGATGCCGGCCGGTGACGACGACGACTTGGACATCTTCGCCGTCGGGTCCTGAAGATCGGTGATCTTCGCAGTGTCCTTGACGATGTGCGGCGCGGGCACCGTGAACGTCGGGCCGAACGTCGTGTTGAACCGGTGCGCCAGATCCCGGGAGAGTTCCAGGTGCTGGCGCTGGTCCTCGCCGACCGGGACGGCATTGGCCTGGTAGAGCAGGATGTCGGCGGCCTGCAGGATCGGGTAGGTGAACAGCCCGACACTGGACCGTTCGTTGCCGTGCTTCTGCGACTTGTCCTTGAACTGGGTCATCCGACTGGCCTCGCCGAAGCCGGTGATGCAGCCGAGCACCCAGGCCAGCTGCGGGTGCTCGGGCACCTGCGACTGCACGAACAGGGTGCTGCGTTCCGGGTCGAGCCCGACCGCGAAGAGCTGGGCGGCTGCCACCCGGCTCCGTTGACGCAGCAGCGCCGGGTCGTGCCCCGCGGTGATGGCGTGCAGATCCACCACGCAGTAGAAAGCGTCGTGGGTCTCCTGGAGAGCCACCCAGTGCCGGACCGCGCCCAGGTAGTTGCCGAGGTGGAACGAGTCGGCCGTCGGCTGGATGCCGGAGAAGACGCGGGGGCGGGCGGGAGCGTCGGACATGGCGACAATTCTGTCAGCAAGCGACCGGGTCCGTCATGACGGGCCGGCGGGTCGGCTGCGGCCCGCCGCTGTCGGGCTATTGACCTCGCGTGCGTCGCGCGCGCCGACCCGCCGCGTCGGCCCGACCACGACCCTGCGCTGCTGCTCCGCCATGCTCTCCCGCACCTGCCCGGCGCCGATTTCCGGCACCGACTCGCGGCGTTGTTCGGTGTTCGGCTCCCGGCGCTGTTCCGAAGGTCGGACGGCGGACACCGCGAGCCGGGCCACCCGGCGGCCGTCCATTTCGAGCACCCGCAGCAGCCAGCCGCCCGGCGGTTCGGCGAGGTCGGGCACGCCGACCTCGTCCGGTTCACCGGGCACCGGCACCTCGTCGCCGGCCACCGGCAACCGGCCCAACGCGGCCATCACGAACCCACCAACCGTCTCGTACGGGCCGGCGGGGAGCACCACTGCGGTCCGTTCGGCGAAGTCGGCGAGGTTGAGGCGGCCGTCCACCACGGCGGGCAGGCCGGCGTGCACGGGGTCCGGAGCGGCGTCGTACTCGTCGTGGATCTCGCCGACCAACTCCTCGATCAGGTCCTCCAGGGTGACGATCCCGGCGGTGCCGCCGTACTCGTCGACCACCACGGCCAGGTGCTGGCCCTCCCGGCGCATCTCGGTCAGCGCGGGGAGTACCCGCTTGCTGCCGGGGAGCCGCTTCACCTCCCGGGCCAACTCCCCGACGGTGACGCACGTGTCGGCGTCCGGGCGGAGCAGCACGTCACGAAGGTGCACGAAGCCGACCACGTCGTCGTGGGTGCCGTCGGTGACCGGGTAACGGGTGTGCGTTTCGGTGCGGACCAGCCGGGCGGCCTCGGCGATGGTCAGCCGCGCCGGGAGGAAGACCACCTCGGTGCGGGGCATCATCACCTCGCGGATCAGGCTGGCTCCGGCTACCAGGACCTCGTCGATGATCCGCCGCTCGTCCGGGTCGAGCACCGTGTTCGCCGCGACCAGGTCCCGCAGGTCGGCCTCGGAGATGCGCTCGCGGCCTGCCGCCGGGCCGGCCCCGAGCAGATCGGTGACGAGTCGGGTGGCACCATCGGCGGCGCGAACCAGCACGCGGGCGACGGCCCGGGCGAGCGGACCGGGATCGCGGCGGGGCGGCACCCGCACGCGTCGCCGGAGCCCGGTACGGGCCGCTTCCCGCATGACAGAGATGGTAGACACCGTTCGCCCCTCGCACCGGAGATCGCAGCGAGCGATCCCCGAATGTTCGGCTCTGTTTAATCATGAGAGATTATGGTGAGATGGGGATGATGGCGGTGTCGGCGACGGCGTCGACCCCCGCCTTAGGGTGATCACCGAAGGCCACGTCCCGGGCGGGCCAGGCAGGGAGGCAACGACGTGAAACTGCTCGTCACCGGGGGCGCCGGCTTCATCGGCAGCGTGGTGACCCGGATGCTGCTCGACGCGGGTCACCAGGTGGTCGTCCTGGACGACCTGCGCACCGGGCACCGCGAGGCGCTCGCCCCGGACGCGACCCACGTCGAGGCGCCCATCCACGAGGCCGGCCGCATCGTCACCGCGGACGCCGGCTTCGACGGGGTGCTGCACTTCGCCGCCCTGATCGCCGCCGGCGAGTCGATGGTCAAGCCGGAGCTGTACTGGCAGAACAACACCGTCGGCACGCTCGCCCTGATCGACGCGGTCCGAGCCGCCGGGGTGCCACGGATGGTCTTCTCCTCCACCGCCGCCGTCTACGGCAACCCCACCGAGCTGCCCATCACGGAGACCGCGGTCAAGGCACCCACCAACACGTACGGCGCCACCAAACTCGCCGTCGACATGGCACTCACCTCCGAGGCCGTCGCGCACGGGCTCGCCGCCGTCTCGCTGCGCTACTTCAACGTGGCCGGCGCCCACCTCGACGGTGACGTCTCGCTCGGTGAACGACACGACCCGGAGACGCACCTGATCCCGATCGCGCTGGAGGTCGCCGCCGGTCGGCGGGAGAAGCTCCAGCTCTTCGGCGACGACTACCCGACCGTCGACGGCACCTGCGTCCGCGACTACATCCACGTCGCCGACCTCGCCCGCGCACACCTGCTGGCGTTGGACGCCGCCACCGCAGGTCAGCACCGGATCTACAACCTCGGCAACGGAAACGGCTTCACCAACCGCCAGGTGGTCGACGTGGTCCGCGAGGTCACCGGGCGACCCGTTCCGGTCGAGGTGGCGCCGCGCCGCGAGGGCGACCCCGCCGAGCTGGTCGCCTCCTCCACGCTGGCCCACGACCAGCTGGGCTGGACGCCCCAGAAGCCGACCCTGCACGACATGGTCGGCGACGCCTGGGCCTTCTACGGCAAGCACATCCTGGAGCAGTCATGACCAGCCCGAACGGCGACGTCGCCGCACGGGCCGCCGAGGGTTTCACCAACCAGTACGGCGGCGACGCGGCCGGCCGCTGGGCGGCTCCCGGCCGGGTCAACCTGATCGGCGAGCACACCGACTACAACGACGGGTTCGTGCTGCCCTTCGCGTTGCCGCTGCGGACGGTGGTCGCCGCCGACCGGCAGGACGCCGAGCTGTGGACGGTCTGGTCCGAGCTCTCCGACGAGACGATCACCTTCGGCGCGGACGACGTCGCCGAGCCAGGTCGGGTGAGCGGCTGGGGCGCGTACGTCGCCGGGGTGGTCTGGGCGCTCCGCGAGGCCGGGCACCCGGTGCCGGGTGCCCGGTTGGCGATCGCCTCCGACGTTCCGCTGGGCTCGGGGCTCTCCTCCTCGGCCGCACTGGAGTCGGCAGTGCTCGCCGCCCTGCTCGACCTCGGTGGGCTGGAGCTGACCCCGGAGCGGCAACCCCGGCTGGCACAGCGGGCGGAGAACGTCTACGTCGGTGCGCCGACCGGCATCATGGACCAGTCCGCGGCGATCCGCTGCCGCGCCGGCCACGCTCTCTTCCTGGACTGCCGGGACGAGTCGGTCGAACACATCCCGTTCGACCTGGACGCCGCCGGGCTGGCGGTGCTGGTCATCGACAGCCGGGCACCGCACCGACACGCCGACGGTGAATACGCTGCCCGCCGGCGCTCCTGCGAGGCCGGGGCGAGCGCGCTCGGCGTCGCCGCCCTTCGGGACGTGGGTGTCGACCAGCTCGACGCCGCGCTGGCGCAGCTCGATGACGAGGAGACCCGGCGAAGGGTCCGGCACGTGGTCACCGAGGACCAGCGCGTACTGGACACGGTGGCACTGCTGCGCAGTGCCCGGGTCCGTGACATCGGCCCGCTGCTCACGGCTTCACACGTCTCGATGCGCGACGACTTCGAGATCACCGTGCCGGAGATCGACACCGCCGTCGAGGCGGCGTTGGCGGCTGGCGCGTTGGGTGCCCGGATGACCGGCGGCGGCTTCGGCGGCTGCGTCCTCGCCCTGGTCGAGGCCGACCGCGCGGACGAGGTGGCCAGCGCCGTCAAGGCCGCGTACGCCGAACGAGGCTTCACCACCCCCGGCGCCCTGACGGTCCTACCCTCCCCCGGAGCCACCCGCCTCCCCTAAGCCCCCACCCTGATCGAGTTGATCAAGAGGTTTGCGTCAGAATCCGGGCTCGGACTGACGCAAACCTCTTGACCACCACCGGGGTCGGGGGTGGGGGCGCTGCGTCTGGTTAGCTGGCTTCGACGATCATGGCAGCGCCTACCGTGCGGTTGGTGCTCTCGTCGATGATGACGAAGCCTCCGGTGGTCCGGTTGCGCCGGTACTCGTCGGCCAGCAGCGGCACCGTCGTCCGCAGCCGCACCCGACCGATCTCGTTGAGCCGCAGCTCGTCGGCCGACTCGTCACGGTGCAGCGAGTTGATGTCCAGCCGGTAGTGCAGCCCGCGCACGATCGCCCGCGCCGAGCGGGTGGTGTGCTTGATCGCGTACCGGCCGCCGACCCGCAGCGGGGCCGTCTCGTCCATCCAGCAGACCATCGCCTCGATGTCCTGGGCCACCGCCGGTGCGTTGTTCGGGCGGCAGATCAGGTCGCCCCGGGAGATGTCGATCTCGTCGGCCAGTCGCACCGTCACCGACATCGGCGGGAAGGCCTCCGCGACCGGCCCGTCGGCGGTCTCCACGGCGGCGATCCGGCTGGTGAAGCCGGACGGCAGCACCATCACCTCGTCACCGGGCTTGAGCACACCGGAGGCGACCTGGCCGGCGTAACCGCGGTAGTCGGTCACCGTGGTCGACTGCGGGCGGATCACGTACTGCACCGGGAACCGGACGTCGACCAGGTTGCGGTCGCTGGCGATGTGCACCCGCTCCAGGTGGTGCAGCAGCGACGGGCCCTCGTACCACTGCATGTTCTCCGACCGGGCGACGATGTTGTCGCCACGCAGCGCGGAGATCGGCACCACTGTCAGGTCCGGGACGTCGAGCTTCGCGGCGAACGCGGTGAACTCGTCGGCGATCCGCTCGTAGACCTCCTGCGACCAGTCCACCAGGTCCATCTTGTTGACACAGAGGACCAGGTGCGGCACCCGCAGCAGCGAGCACAGGAACGCGTGCCGGCGGGACTGCTCGACCAGGCCCTTGCGGGCGTCCACCAGGATCAGCGCCAGGTCGGCGGTGGACGCCCCGGTCACCATGTTGCGGGTGTACTGGATGTGCCCCGGGGTGTCCGCGATGATGAACTTGCGCCGTGGGGTGGCGAAGTACCGGTACGCCACGTCGATGGTGATGCCCTGTTCCCGCTCGGCGCGCAGGCCGTCGGTGAGCAGCGCAAGGTTGGTGTACTCGTCGCCGCGGGCCGCGCTGACCGCCTCCACCGCGGCCAACTGGTCGGTGAAGAGCGACTTGGTGTCGTAGAGCAGCCGACCGATCAGGGTCGACTTCCCGTCGTCCACGCTGCCGGCCGTGGCGAACCGCAGCAGGTCCATCGCCCGGGCCTCCGGCCCGGCCCCGGCAACAGCCCGGGCCTCCGCATTCGCGGAGGTCACGATCTCGGTGGTCATCAGAAGTAGCCCTCCCGCTTGCGGTCCTCCATGGCAGCCTCGCTGACCCGGTCGTCACCACGGGTCGCGCCGCGCTCGGTGATCCGGGTGGCCGCCACCTCCTCGATGACCTTCTCCACGGTGTCCGCGTCGGAACGGACCGCGGCGGTGCAGGAGGCGTCGCCGACGGTGCGGTAGCGCACCTGCTCCTTGAACCGCTCCTCGCCCGCCCGAGGGCGGAAGAACTCGTTGACGGCGTACAGCATGCCGTCCCGCTCGACCACCTCACGCTCGTGCGCGTAGTAGATCGAGGGCAGCGGGATGCGTTCGCTGGCGATGTAGTGCCAGACGTCCAGCTCGGTCCAGTTGGACAGCGGGAAGACCCGAATCGACTCGCCCGGGTGGTGCCGGCCGTTGTACAGCGACCACAGCTCCGGCCGCTGGTTCTTCGGGTCCCACTGGCCGAACTCGTCGCGGAAGCTGAAGACCCGCTCCTTCGCGCGGGCCTTCTCCTCGTCTCGGCGGGCCCCACCGAAGAGCGCGTCGAAGCGGTGCTTCTCCACCGCGTCCAACAGCACCGGCGTCTGGATCCGGTTGCGCATGCCGTCGCCGGACTCCCGGACCATCCCGCTCGCCAGAGCCTCCGGCACGCTCGCGATCACGAGCTGCAACCCCAGCTCGGCGACTCGCTGGTCGCGGTATTCCAGGACCTCGGGGAAGTTGTGCCCGGTGTCGACGTGCATGACGGGGAAGGGGATGTTGGCCGGGGCGAACGCCTTCTGCGCCAGCCGCAGCATGACGATCGAGTCCTTGCCGCCGGAGAAGAGCAGCACCGGGCGTTCCATCTCGGCGACCACCTCGCGCATCACGAAGATGCTCTCCGCCTCCAGGGCGTCCAGGTGGGAGACCCGGTACGCCGCCGGGGTGGTCATGACACCGACTCGATTCGCTCGATCATCCGATTTCCAGACCTTTCCGGTCGGGCATGTCAAGAAAGTGCGCTCAGGCTACCCGGAATGTCGCTGCAGCGCTGCAAGCAACCGGGTGGCGAGATCCTTGCGGCAGACCAGCAGGTCCGGCAGGCGTGGATCCGCCTCGTTGTATCTCAGCGCAGATCCGTCGATCCGGGAAGCGTGCAGTCCGGTGGCCGTCGCCACAGCGACCGGGGCAGCCGAGTCCCACTCGTACTGCCCACCGGCGTGGATGTACGCGTCCACCTCACCGGTGACCACGGCGGCGATCTTCGCTCCGGCCGAGCCCATCGGCACCAGGTGCGCCCCGACGTCCTCGGCCAGGTCGGTGAGGAAGACCGGCGGCCGGCTCCGGCTCGCCGCCAGGCGGATCTTCCGCTCGCCGGCCGTCGCCGCCTCCACCGTCATCGGCGGGTACGCCGGCGGGTAGTCCGTGCCCAGCACCCGGTGCTGCGCCGGTAGCCCCACCGCCCCGGCGACCAGCCCGTGCGGGCTCGGCGCGCTACGCGCCCAGAGCGCCACGTGCACCGCCCAGTCCGAGCGGCCCTCCTCGGAGAACTCGCGGGTGCCGTCCAACGGGTCGATGATCCACACCCGGTCCGCGGTCAGCCGCGACACCGCCCCGGTGTTCACCTCCGCTGCCCAGGCCAGCCGCGATCCCTCGTCCTCCTCGGAGAGCACCGCGTCGCCCGGTCGCCACTTCGCCAACTCCGTGCGGATCAGGTCGTGCGACACCTTGTCCCCGGCCGACTTCAGCGCGCCGGTGTCCGCGAAACCCATCTCCGTGCGCAGGTCGAGCAACGCCTGCCCGGCCCGGGACGCCAGCCATCGGGCGAACGCGCCATCGATCATCGGAGGACTGCCCATCTGCCCGCTCCCGTCGCCTCGCCGCGGGCCGTGCCCGCACAGGCCGATTCGTCGCGACCCGCGTCGCCGGTCGCGGCACGCCGAAAGGCGCAGACTACCGGCCCACCGTTTCCGATCCGGTACGCCTCGCCCGGCTCAGCCGCCGTGGTAGAGGTTCTGCGTCGGCTCCACGCCCTTGACGATCACCGACTCCACCACGTCGGCGGCCCGGTCCACCAGGAAATCCAGCTCCTTACGCTCTGCCGCGCCGAAATCCGACAGCACGTAATCCGCGGGGTCCTGCCGTCCCGGCGGTCGACCGACGCCGAACCGCACCCGGGCGTAGTCCTTCGTGCCCAGCGACTTCGACATCGACCGCAGGCCGTTGTGCCCACCCTCGCCGCCGCCGAACTTCACCCGCACCTGGCCGAACCCGATGTCCAGTTCGTCGTGCACCGCGATCACCTGGGCCGCCGGCACCTTGTAGAACTGCGCCAGGGCCGCCACCGGCCCGCCGGACAGGTTCATGTACGTCAGTGGCTTCACCAGCACCAGCTTCGGTCCACCGAACCCCAGCCGCGCCTCGGCCACCTCGGCCACCGCCCGTTTGTGCCGCCCGAACCGGGCACCAACCCGCCCGGCCAGCAGGTCGGCCACCATGAAGCCGACGTTGTGCCGGTTCCCGGCGTACTCCCGACCGGGGTTTCCCAGGCCGATCACCAGCCACGGCCCCGCCTCGTCCGTCACGACCTGTCCCTCCCGACGCCCATCCACCGACTCCCGATACGCCGACAGGCGCCCCCGACCATCCGGGGACGCCTGTCGCAGAGTACGAACCGATCAGGCCTCGGTGCGCGCCTCGGTGTTCTCGTCGCCCTCGGCGGCCGGAGCGGCGTCCGCGCCCTCGGAGCCCTCGGTGGCCTCGCCGACCTCGGCCTCGGCCTCGTCGGTGGCCACCTCGGTCTCGGGCAGCGTCGCCTCGAGCTGCTCGGCGGTGGGGGCGGCGGTCACCGACGCGACGGTCAGCTCCGAGTCGGCGGCCAGCTCGACGCCGGCCGGCAGCTCGACGTCACCGGCGGTCACCTGGCTGCCCGCCTCCAGGCCCTCGATCGAGGCCTCGAGGTGGTCCGGAACCTTGGTGGCGTCGGCGGTCACCGAGAGGGTGTCGTGGTCGTGGACGATCAGGGTGTCCCGCGCGGCCTCGCCGGTCAGCTGGATCGGAACCTCGACGGTGACCTTCTCGCCCCGGCGGACCAGGATCAGGTCGACGTGCTCGAAGGTGTCCCGGATCGGGTCACGCTGGATCGCCTTCGGCAGCGCCAGCACCTGGGTGCCGTCGGTGATGTCGATCGCGAAGAGCTGGTTGGCACCGCCCTTGCGGATCGCCGCGGCGAACTCCCGCGACGGCAGCGCGATGTGCTTGGGCTTCTCGCCGTGGCCGTACAGCACGGCGGGCACCTTGCCGGCCCGGCGGGTACGGCGGGCACCACCCTTGCCGAACTCGGTGCGGGGCTCGGCGCTGATCTTTACCTCGGACACGGGGAAACTCCTGATGCTTTTCGCTGCGGCGGCTTGTCGTCTGGCGGTGCTGGGGCGAGGGGCTCGCTGGGGCTCATGCGTCATGAACGACTGCCCGGAGCACCGCGTCGATGACGGTGCCTCCGTGCGGCGCTTTTCAGCGGCCCGCCGGGCACCCTCGCCGTGGCAACCGCACCAGTCTACCCGAGCTGTTTCCAGGGTTTCCGGCAGTCCCCGATCACGGCTCCAGACCGGCGCGTCGGTGGTGCTCCCCACCAGCGCGCCGGCCCCGTTTCCACCAGTTTGACAGCCCCGCCCCCACCGGAATGCCGAGTGGCGGAAACGGGGCTAGATGATCAGCTCAGGCCGCCGAAGAGGGTGGTCACCGAACCGTCGTCGAAGACCTCCCGGATCGCCCGCGCCAGCAGCGGCGCGATCGACAGCACGGTCAGCTTGTCCAACTGCTTCTCCGGCGGGAGCGGCAACGTGTTCGTCACCACGATCTCGCTGATCGAGCTGTTCTTCAGCCGCTCGGTGGCCGGGTCGGACAGCAGCGCGTGGGTGGAGGCGACCACGATCTCCGCCGCTCCCGACTCCTTGAGGATGTCCGCGGCCTTGGCGATCGTGCCACCGGTGTCGATCATGTCGTCGACGATCAGGCAGACCCGACCCTCCACCTCGCCGACCACGCGGTTCGCCACGACCTGGTTGGGCTTCATCGGGTCCCGGGTCTTGTGGATGAACGCCAGCGGACAACCACCCAGCCGGTCGGTCCACCGCTCGGCCACCCGCACTCGGCCCGAGTCCGGTGCCACCACGGTCATCGGCCGGCCGGCGTACTTGTGCTCCACGTACTCGGCCAGGATGTCCATGGCGAAGAGGTGATCCACCGGGCCGTCGAAGAAGCCCTGGATCTGCGCGGTGTGCAGGTCGACGGTGAGGATGCGGTTCGCGCCGGCGGTCTTCAACAGGTCCGCCACCAGGCGGGCCGAGATCGGCTCCCGACCCCGGTGCTTCTTGTCCTGCCGGGCGTACGGGTAGAACGGCAGCACCACGGTGATCCGCTTCGCCGACCCCCGCTTCAGCGCGTCCACCATGATCAGGGTCTCCATGACCCAGGTGTTCACCCCGTGCGTGACGGACTGCACCACGAAGGCGTCCGAACCACGCACCGAGTCCTTGAACCGTACGAAGATCTCGCCGTTGGCGAACTCGTACGCGTCGGCCGGGGTCGGCGCCACGCCGAGCACCTCGCCGATCTCCTTGGCCAACTCCGGAAAGCCACGTCCGGAAAAGAGCATCAGGCTTTTGCGGTTTTCGGCGACGATGCTGCCCATGGGCCCGTCTGCTCCCGTTTTGTCGGCGGTACCCGACCCGGTGGTGGTGGGTCAGGGACTATTCGGTTGCAGTATCTCCCGGGCCGGACGCGCCGCCCACCGTCTCGGTCACCCCGTGCATTGCCTCACTGTCGCTTGCGGTGCCGGGTGTCACCGACGCACCCTTCGCGTCGCCAGATCCCTGCGCACCCTTCGCGTCGCCGGATCGCTCGCCGGCGCGCTGTGCCGCCTCGGCCGCCGCCGTGCCGGCGCGGCGCTTCACCACCCAGCCCTCGATGTTGCGCTGGCGCGCCCGCGCGACACCCATCGCCCCCGGCGGCACGTCGTCGACGATCACCGAACCGGCCGCCGTGTACGCCCCGTCACCCACCTCGACGGGTGCCACGAACATGTTGTCCGCCCCGGTGCGGGCGTGGCTGCCGATCACCGTGTGGTGCTTGTTCACCCCGTCGTAGTTCACGAACACCGACGCCGCACCGATGTTGGTGTGCTCGCCGATCGTCGCGTCACCCACGTACGTCAGGTGTGGCACCTTGGAGCCCGCGCCGATCTGCGTGTTCTTCACCTCGACGAACGTGCCGACCTTCGCCCTGTCGGCCAGCCGCGCGGCCGGCCGCAGGTACGCGTACGGCCCGACGGTGGCACCCGCGCCCACCTCGGCGCCGACGGCGTGGCTGCGGACCACCGAGGCGGCGGGGCCGACGACCGTGTCGACGAGCGTGACGTCCGGCCCGATCAGCGCGCCCGCGCCGACCACTGTGGCACCGCGCAGCTGGGTGTTCTGGTCGACCACCGCGTCGCGGTCCAGGGCCACTGTCACGTCGATCCAGGTGGTCGCCGGGTCGAGCAGGCTCACCCCGGTGCGCATCCACGCCTCGTTGATGCGGTCGCGCAGCAGCCGACGCAGCGTCGCCAGCTCCACCCGGTCGTTGCAGCCCAACGTCTCGACATGGTCCGCGGCGACGTGCACCGCCACCGGCTCACCGGCCGAGCGGAGCAGACCGAAGACGTCGGTCAGGTACTCCTCGCCCTGGTCGTTGTCGGTGGAGAGCTTTCCCAGCGCGTCGCGCAGACGGGCCGCGTCGAAGGCGTAGATGCCGGCGTTGATCTCCCGGATCGCCCGCTGCGTCGCGTCGGCGTCGCGTTCCTCGACGATCTGCTCCAGGCGGCCGTCGGCGTCCCGGACGATCCGGCCGAGCCCGGTCGGGTCGGGCACCTCGGCGGCGAGCACGGTGGCCGCCGCGGCGGCTTCCTCGTGCGCGGTCACCAGCGCGCCCACCGTCTCGGGTCGCAGCAGTGGCACGTCCCCGTTGATCACCACGACGGTGCCGTCCCCGTCCGGGACGGCGTCCAGCGCGATCCGTACGGCGTGGCCGGTGCCGAGCTGCTCGGCCTGGAGCACCGGCGTGGCGTGCGGTGCGACCTCGGACAGGTGCCCCCGGACCTGGTCGGCGCCGTGCCCGACGACGACGACTGTGCGATCCGCGGCAAGCGGCGCGGCGGCGCTCAGCACGTGACCGAGCAGCGTCCGGCCGAGCAACGGGTGCAGCACCTTGGGCAGTGTCGACTTCATCCGCTTGCCCTCACCGGCGGCGAGCACGACGACGGTACGAAGGTGGGGCTGGGGCACGACGTGGCTCCCGTCGGGACGGCGGACACTCTCGCGGCCATGCTAACCAGCCGGAGTGGGAGGATTGTCCGATACCCCCGCCCAGAGGTTGTTGACTAGCTGCTCGGCCGCCAGGGTTCGAACCTGAAACTCAAGAGCCAAAATCTTGGGTGATGCCAATTTCACCACGGCCGATCACGACGTCGGAACACCGTCGCCTCAGGATGACATCCTGCGGCTACACCTTAGCGCTCATCCGCCGCCACGCCATCACTCATCCCCTTCATGATCCCTTCGATCTTCCAGTAGAGCCGCGTCGACTTGGGCACCTCAACCACGAGGCACCCCCGGTAATCGATCCCGGTGTTGTGTCGGTTGGTGCCCGGGTTGTGACGCTTGAGCGCGGTGGGCTGGAACTCGTCGACCGACACGCCGACCTGCTCGGCCCACCAACAGGCCGGGGCCGCCGGGTCGGCTGACTCGTGAATGCTGACGCGGTACCGCAAGGTCCGCTTGTCCACCCCCATCGCCTCTGTGAAGCGGAGGAAAAGACCGATGAGCATCGGGTCGCTGTTGACGAACCGGACTCGACAGTCGTTGGGGCGCCACGGCTTGGCCTTGGCACCCTCGGCCCAGTAGATCGCCGCACCGACCGTGATTAGCTCTCGGTAGCGCAGCTGCTTCACCCAGGCAGCAGCTGCCTCGATCGTCTCCTGCCGCGCGGCATCCCGCGCCTCCCGGTGAGCTGACCATCGGGCGTCGGCCATGGCCTTCGAATGCGCTCTGCGCCGAACCAGAGCCGCCGCACTGTTCGCGTCGAGTGGAAGGTGGCGCAGCCACAGGTATGCGGTGGACCGACTGATCCCCAGTCGCTCGGCGATAACCGGAATCGACAGGCCACCGAGCCGCAGGCGCTCAGCCTGATCACGCAACTCGTCCTTCGCATTCGGTCGCCGGGGCCGGGCCGGCGGAGGAACCCCGCGCAGCATCGCGCGCACGATCTTTGCCGATGCCGGTCCGGGCTTGGATCTGGCGGACGGACAACTGCTCCTCGGTGCGTAACCGACGCACTTCAGCGGCCAGAGAATCAGTCATGAACAGCATTTTAGGACTGACGTACGACACTCTGTCCGAACATTCCCGTGCGATCTACGGTGCCGTAAGTTACGGTGACGTAGGCGTAACTTAGTGATCGTCACCATCCCCCTGCGAGGTCCCATGTCCACTGCCCTGCTCGATCCCAACCCCGCCGCACCGGGCCCCAAGCCCCTCACCGACGGCAGCCAGTCCCCCGGCATCCTGGCCGCACTGTGGGCCTTCGTGGTGATCCCCTTCGTCGCCCTGCTGGTCGCCGTGCCGGTTGCCTGGGGCGGCTGGCTCGGCTGGACCGACGTGATCATCGGCCTGGTCTGGTACGTCGTCTCCGGGCTCGGCATCACCGTCGGCTTCCACCGCTACTTCACGCACGGCTCGTTCAAGGCCAAGCGGTGGCTACGGGTGACGCTGGCGGTCGCGGGTTCGCTGGCGGTGCAGGGCGAAATCATCCAGTGGGTCGCCGACCACCGCCGGCACCACGCGTTCTCCGACCTGGAGGGCGACCCGCACTCCCCGTGGCGCTTCGGCACCAGCTTCTGGGCGTTGAGCCGGGGCCTGTTCCACGCGCACGTGGGCTGGCTGTTCCGCCGCGAACTGTCCAACCGCGAGCGTTTCGCACCAGACCTGATCGCCGACCGTGACATCAGCCGGGTCGACCGCCTCTTCCCCGCGCTGGTGGCCGTCTCACTGCTCGGCCCGGCGCTGATCGGCGGCCTGGTGACCTGGTCGTGGCAGGGCGCGCTGACCGCGTTCTTCTGGGCCGGGCTGGTCCGGATCGGCCTGCTGCACCACGTCACCTGGGCGATCAACTCGGTCTGCCACGTCTACGGCGAGCGGCCCTTCGCGATGCGTCAGGGCGACCGCGCGTCGAACTTCTGGCCGCTGGCGATCCTGTCGTTCGGCGAGAGCTGGCACAACCTGCACCACGCCGACCCGACCAGCGCACGGCACGGCGTCCTGCGTGGCCAGGTGGACATCTCCGCCCGGGTGATCTGGCTGTTCGAGAAGGTCGGCGCGGCGACGCAGGTGCGCTGGCCGAAGCCGGAACGCCTCGCCGCGAAGCTGGTGAAGCCGGTCGCACCCCGGTAAAACCGGGCGGTGCGCCGAGATGCCGCCTGGCAGGATGGCCAGATGACCGAGCCACGCGGGGGGACCGGACGGCCCGGCCGACGGGGAGCCGGGTGCGATTCGGATACGGTCCGAGGACGCGGCAGGGCGGTCGGACCGCCCGACAGTGAGGCGACGACGTGAACGGGCACAGCGGAGGCACCATCCCACGGCAGGGCGTCACCGAGCGCCAGCGAGGCGGCGACATGCCCGAGGTCACTGACGGCGGCGACGGTGTCGGCGGCCGGCGGGCAACGCCGCCCACCCCGGCACCGAAGGCCAAACCCACCTCCCGGGTGCGCATGTCGGCGGCCCAGCGACGGGAGCAGTTGATCGCGACCGGCCGGCAGCTCTTCGCCGAGCGCGGCTTCGACGCCACCTCGATCGAGGAGGTGGCCGCTCGCGCCAAGGTCTCCAAGCCGGTCGTCTACGAGCACTTCGGCGGCAAGGAGGGGCTGTACGCGGTGGTGGTGGATCGGGAGGTCCGGGCCCTACTGGACCGGATCACCACGGCGCTCACCGCCGGGCACCCACGGGAGCTGCTGGAACAGGCGGCGTTGGCCCTGCTGGGTTACATCGAGGAGGAGACCAGCGGCTTCCGGGTCCTGGTCCGCGAGTCGCCACTGATGTCCGGCACGGCCAACTTCAGCAGCGTGATGAACGACGTGGCGCACCAGGTCGAGCACATCCTGGGCGCCGAGTTCAAGAGCCGGGGGTACGACCCGAAACTCGCCGAGCTCTACTCACAGGCGCTCGTCGGCATGGTGGCCCTGACCGGGCGCTGGTGGCTGGAGGTGCGCAAGCCGCGCAAGGAGACGGTGGCGGCGCACCTCGTCAACCTGGCGTGGAACGGGCTGTCGCACCTGGAGGCGAAGCCGACCCTGATCACCGCCCGCCGCCGCTGAGCCCCGCTCAGCGGCGGTGGGCGTCGGCCACCGGGTGTTTACGGCGTTCCAGCTCCGCCTCGGCGTGCTCGGCCGGGCCGACCTTGTCGTACAGGCCGGTGCCGAACAGGATCAGACCGAACAGCATCGACACGACCACTGTCGACATCGAGAAGTTGAGGAAGTTCGCGTCGGTCTGCAGCACTGACATCATCAGGATGCTGGTCACCAGGAACACCACACCCGCGGTGAGGTTCATGTAGTGGCCGAGGTTGCTCCGTCGCGACGCCCCGATGATCAGGACGATTCCGAAGATCACCGAGGCGAGCGAGAAGGCCAGGTTGGTCCGGAGCCCGAGGGCCCAGGTGCTGGTCCGGGCGAAGAGCGGGTCGCCGATCGTCTCGGCGACGCCCCAGACGCCGAAGACCAGGATGTAGACGCCGACCAGACCGGAGAGGACCCGGTAGAGCGGCCGTGCCGGATGGTTGACCGGAAAGTGCGGCATACCCGAGACCCCATCCACCTGAGTTTGACCGTTTCAGGAGGATTGTCGCCCAGGGTAGAACCGGCTGTCCGAAGAACCACAATGCCGGAGGTCCGCCGAAGGCCGGACCAGGTCAGGTTTCGCCGGAGCCCGAGCTGCGCAGGGATCAAGCCTGACCGCCCGGAGCAGCTCGGGCTCCGGCGAAAACCAAGGCCGCGACCAAAAGATCAGAGCACGAGGCGAGCCTTCTGGAACGCCTCCGCCTCCTCGTCCGTGCCAACCTTGCCGTACATGCCGACCATGAGCAGCACCAGGGAAGCCGTCAGCACCACGACCACCGTGGTGATGCTGAAGTTGAAGATGTTGGCGTCGGTCCGGATGAACGCGAGACCACCCAGGCCGATCACCATCAGGGCGTACGCCAGCCACTGGTTGATCGCCACGTCGATGTTGCGGCCGAGCGCGGTGCCGACCAGCACGACGATCCCGAGCAGCACGCTGAGCAGCGAGAAGCCGAGGTTGGTGCCCTGACCGAGGACCCGGGTGCCGTCCTGGGCGAGGATCTCGTTGCCGGTGCTCTCGACGATGCCGAGCACACCGAAGACGACCAGGTACAGACCGGTGAGCCCGCCGATCGCCCGGTAGATCGGCCGCGCGGGGTGGTTGACGGGGGTGTGGGCCATGTCTGTGTCTCCAACGCCGTGGGGTGAGGTGTCGCCGACGATTGTCGCGCACGTGGCGGTGTGACGCCGCACACGGCCCCGGGCCGGCGCGCCCGGCCGGTCAGCTCTCGGGAAGGTCCTCGGCGAGAGTCATCCAGCTCTCCTCGATCCGCTCCCGCTCGGCGCGCAGATCCTTGAGCTGGGCGTCCAATTCGGCGACCCGGGCGTAGTCGGTGGCGTCCGCCGCGAGCTGGTCGAGCAACGTGGTCTCGCGCTGGTCGAGTTTGCCGAGCTGCCGCTCCAGCCGGCTCAGTTCCTTGCGGGCCTGGCGGACCTCGGCGGCGGACATGCCGCTCGCGGTCGGCCCGCTGGGCGTGGCGGTCGGGTTGGCACCGGGCCGGGTGGTACCGGCCCGCTCCGCGGTCCGCGCGAGGTACTCGTCCACACCGCCCGGCAGGTGCACCAGCCGGCCGTCGCCGAACATGCCGTACGCCGTGTCGGTGACCCGCTCGATCAGGTAGCGGTCGTGGCTCGCCACGATGATCGTGCCGGGCCACGAGTCGAGCAGGTCCTCCAACGCGGCGAGGGTGTCGGTGTCCAGGTCGTTGGTGGGCTCGTCGAAGAGCAGGACGTTGGGCTCTCCCGCGAGCAGCCGCAGCATCTGCAACCGGCGGCGTTCCCCACCGGAGAGGTCGCTCACCGGGGTCCAGAGCCGGCGGTCGTCGAAGCCGAACACCTCCGCGAGCTGGGACGCGGAGACCTCCCGGTCACCGAGCTGCACCCGGCGGGCGACCTCCTCGACGGCTTCGAGCACGCGCAGGTGCCCGGGCAGCTCGGCGAGCTCCTGGGACAGGAACGCGGGCCGCACGGTGGAGCCGGTACCGAGACGGCCACCGTCGGGGCGGGTGATACCGGCGAGCATCCGCAGCAACGTGGTCTTGCCGGCGCCGTTGGCGCCGAGGATGGCGATCCGGTCGCCCGGACCGACCAGCCAGGTCACGTCGCGCAGGATCTCCTTGGGGCCGGCGTGCAGCTCGACGTTCTCCAGCTCGTACACCTGCTTGCCGAGCCGGGAGACGGCCATCCGTTGCAGGGACATGGTGTCCCGTGCCGGCGGCACGTCGGCGATTAACGCGTTCGCGGCGTCGATGCGGAACTGCGGCTTGGAGGTTCGGGCCGGCGGGCCACGGCGCAGCCAGGCGATCTCCTTGCGGAGGAGGTTCTGCCGGCGGGCCTCGGTCGCGGCGGCGACGCGCTCGCGCTCGGCTCGGGCCAGGGTCCAGGCGGCGAAGCCACCCTCGTAGGCGCGAACGGTCTGGTCCGCGACCTCCCAGGTGGTGGTGCAGACCGCGTCGAGGAACCACCGGTCGTGGGTGACCACCACCAGGGAGCCCTTACGGCCGACCAGGTGCCGGGCCAGCCAGTCGACACCGCCGACGTCGAGATGGTTGGTCGGCTCGTCGAGGATGAGCAGATCGGAGTCGCGGACGAGCAGCGCGGCGAGCGCCACCCGGCGTCGTTCGCCACCGGACATCGGGCCGACCGGCTGGTCGAGACCCAGGTGCGGCATGCCGAGACCGTCGAGGATGGCACGCACCCCGGCGTCGCCGGCCCACTCGTGCTCGGCGCCCATGCCCTCGGCGAGCCAGGCGGTGCCCAGCACCACGTCCCGGACGGTGGCGTCGGGGGCGAGCGTGAGCTGCTGCGGCAGCCACAGCACGCGCAGGTCGCGGCGGTGCGTCACCCGGCCGTCGTCGGGGCCCTCCTGCTTGGTCAGCAGCCGCAGCAGGGTGGACTTGCCGGCGCCGTTGAGGCCGACCACGCCGATCCGGTCGGCGTCGTCCAGGCCGAGCGAGACGTCCGTGAGCAGCCGCCCTGCCGCGCCGTACCCCTTGGACACCCGGTCCAGATTGACGATGTTCGCCACGTTCCACCCTTCATGATCAAGGCGTCCCGGTGCCGGCGGGCACCTGGACGCCTCCCCCAAGGGTACGCGGACACCCCGGGCGACCGCGCCGCGCGCCCGGAGGGCCGGTGGGACGTACCGTCAGCCGACGCGGGCGCCGGCGACCGGGCCGTGTGCGACCCGCGCCTCCCGGCACACGTCCGCGGCGGTCAACTCGGCGGCGATCCGCTCCGCGTCGGCCGCGTCGGCGGCGAGGAACACGCAGGTCGGGCCGGAGCCGGAGACGATCCCGGTAAGCGCTCCGGCCTCCTCGCCGGCCTTGAGGGTGTCGGCCAGCGCCGGGTGCATGGCCAGGGCGGCGTCCTGGAGGTCGTTGCCGAGCGTCCGGGCGAGCACCCGGGGGTCGCGTTGACGCAGCGCGCCCAGCAGGGCGTCGGTGGGGCCCAGCGGGGCACCGGAGGCACCGGAGTCGCGCAGCCGGTCCAACTCGCGGTACGCGGCGGGGGTGGAGAGACCGACGTCGGCGATCGCCACCACCCAGTGCCAGGTGGTCGGGCGGGCCAACACCGGGCTGATCGCCTCACCCCGGCCGGTGCCCAGCGCGGTGCCCCCGTAGATCAGGAACGGCACGTCGGAGCCGAGGTCGGCGGCGATCCCGGCCAGCTCGTCGCGGGACAGCCCGGTGCCCCAGAGAGCGTCACAGGCCACCAGCGCGGCGGCCGCGTCGGCGCTGCCGCCGGCCAGCCCGCCGGCGAGCGGGATCTGCTTGCGCAGGTGCAGCCGGGCGTGCGGCAGCACACCCGCGTACCCGGCGAGGGCGTGCGCCGCGCGGATCACCAGGTTGGTGTCGTCCAGGGCCAGCTCGCCGGTGCCCTCGCCCTCCATGGTCAGGGCGAGCGTGTCACCCCGACGGGCGGTCAACTCGTCGTAGATCGAGATGGCGTGGTAGACGGTGTTCAGCTCGTGGTAGCCGTCCCGGCGCAGAGGGCCCACCCCGAGGTGCAGATTGACCTTCGCGGGCACCCGGACCTTCACCGGCCCGATGGCCCCGCGTCGCTCGTCCTCGCCGTCCGGACGCCAGGCCTCGGTCACGGGGTGACGTCCCGCAAGCGCAGGCGGATGTCGAACGGCTTGGCCACGATCAGCTCCTCGGCGTCCTCGGCGGGCACGGGCGTCAGCCTACTTCGCGCCCGGCGTACCGACCGGAGCCGACGCGGCGATGGCGGCGAACTGCTCGACGGTGAGGGACTCCCCCCGGGCACCGGGGTCGACGCCGGCCGCGGTGAGCGCGGCGGCGGCCCGGTCCGCGCTACCGGCCCAGCCGGCCAACGCGGCGCGCAGCGTCTTGCGCCGCTGCGCGAACGCCGCGTCGACCACGGCGAAGACCCGTTCCCGGGGTACGTCGACTCGGGGCGGTTCGTGGCAGGTGAAGGCGACCAGGCCGGAGTCGACGTTGGGCACCGGCCAGAACACGTTCGGGGGAACCCGTCCGGCGCCCCGGGCCTGGGCGTACCAGGCGAGTTTGACCGACGGGATTCCGTACACCTTGGAGCCGGGACCGGCGACCAGCCGGTCGGCGACCTCCTTCTGCACCATGACCAGGCCGTGCCGCAGGGTGGGCAGCACGGCGAGCAGGTGCAGCACCACGGGCACCGCGACGTTGTAGGGCAGGTTCGCCACCAGCGCGGTCGGCGGCGGGTCGGCCAACTCGGCGGCGTCGACGCGCAGGGCGTCCGCGCGGTGCACGGTGAGCCGGTCGGCGTCCGCGGCGGCGTGCCGCGCGGCGGTCTCCGGCAGCGCACCGGCCAGCACCGGATCGATCTCCACGGCGTGCACGTGCCCGGCGATCGGCAACAACCCCAGGGTCAGCGAGCCGAGCCCAGGGCCGACTTCCAGGGCCACGTCGTCGGGGGTCAGACCGGCCGCGGTGACGATCCGGCGCACGGTGTTCGGGTCGTGCACGAAGTTCTGGCCCAGCTTCTTGGTGGGCGCGACACCCAGCCGGGCGGCGAGTTCCCGGATCTCCGCCGGGCCGAGGAGACCGGTCATGCGTGGAAGCGTAACGACGGGGCCGGCATCGACCGTCGGGCCGGGCTCACCACGGGCCGAAAGCCCGGTCGCCGGTGGCGGAGATGGCCGCGCACAGCTCGTCCAGATCGGTGCCGGTGGTCTGGGCGAGCGCCCGGACGGTCAACGGAATCAGGTACGACGCGTTCGGCCGACCACGGTGCGGCGTCGGGGTGAGGTACGGGGCGTCGGTCTCCACCAGGATCTGGTCGACGGGGGTGAGCGCGGCGGCCTCGCGCAGCGCGGCGGCGCTGCCGAACGTGACGGTGCCAGCGAAGCTGAGCAGGTAACCACGGCGGACGCACTCGCGGGCGAAGTCGGCGTCACCGGAGAAGCAGTGCAGCACCACCCGGTCCGGCGCGCCCTCGTCGTCCAGGATCCGCAGTACGTCCTTGTGGGCGTCCCGGTCGTGGATGACCAGTGCCTTGCCGTACCGCTTGGCGATGGCGATGTGCGCCCGGAAGCTCTCCTCCTGTGCGGCACGCCCCTCGTCGCCGGTCCGGAAGAAGTCCATTCCGGTCTCGCCGATCCCCCGGACCCGATCGTGGGCGGCCAGCGACTCGATCTGCCGCAGCGCCTCGTCGAGGTCGGTCAGCCGGGGCGCCTCGTTGGGGTGCAACGCCACGGTGGCCAGCACGGCGGGATACCGCTCGGCGATGTCCGCGCCCCACTGGGACGAGGCGACGTCGACGCCCACCTGGACCAGCCGGTCCACCCCGACCCTGGTGGCCAACTCGATCGCCACCGCGACCGGGTCGCCGGCCGACCCCCCGCCGGGCACACCGGCCTCGCTGACCGTGATGTCCAGGTGGGTGTGGCTGTCCAGTACCGCCCGGGGCAGCGGCTCGGGGGCGGGCGGAAACTCTCCGGCCCGCCGGGCGGCGCGCTCTCGGCGCGATTCAGTGGGCTCGCTCATCAGCGACAGCATCACACACCGGGCCTGTCCATCTACCCGCCACCCGGCGTTCACCTCGACTACGCCGCGCGACTCTACGGTCGCCAGTGAGCGAGCGAACCGGGCCGACACGGCATCTCGTTGAGGGAGAGGGAGACGGCGGCATGAGCGTCACCCCCCAGGCCGGCGGGACCGCCGGCGAACGTACCGGGTTGCAGGTGGCGTTCGGCGGCGGCGTGTACCCGGCCGAGGAGATCGCCCGGGGCGCCGCGTACGAACTGTTCAGCGCCGACGAGGTGGCCGGCTTCGAGTGGGCGCCCCGGCCGGGCAGCGCGCTGCCGTGGCGCCGGTTCGTGCACGTCAGCGAGGTGACCGCGGTGCACGGGGCCGCCGAGCCGGCCGACGAGCCGGAGGTCCCGCTGATGATGCCCGCGCATCGCGAGCGGGGTTGGGCGTACCTGCACCAGCTCAGCCAGCAGCCGGCCGCCGCGACCGACCCGGTGCTGACGGTGGCGCGCGCGTCGGCGGTGGTCCGGCGGGGCACCCGCATGGTGAAAATTCTTTCCGCCCAACAGCTCGCCGGCTATGTGCGGGGCTGGCTGCCGCACGGATTCTGCTACCGCGAGTACGACGTGGCGCACCTGCGTACGCCGACCACGACGAAGGTGCTGCGCACCGACGGTGACGTCGGCCGGGAGGGCCCGGAGGTGACGTACGCGCTGCGGTGGCGGGCGTCCGACCCGGGCGACTACGACGTGCCGGTGGGCGAGGCGCACCGCGGTCTGACCGCGCTGGCGTCCCGGGACCGGCTCGGGGCGCCGGTGCTGGGCACGGGCTTCGTGCCGAGCAACGGCCAGCTCATCCCGGAGTTCATCACCCGGGACTTCGCCGACCTGCCGATGCCGTCGAACGCCGCCCTGATCGCCTACCCGGCGGAGGGGGCGGAGGTCGTGCTCTACACCTACCAGGCCGAGCAGCGCGGATGGCTGCGGATGGTGGGCCCGCAGTGGCGGCACCTGTTGGCCGGGGTGCCGGGCCTCTCGCCGGACCAGGAGTACGTGCCGAACGGGGACGCGCCGCGCTCCACCCAACTGGTCGGCCTCTACGGCGACACCGAGTACGAGGCGGTGGCCGACCTGCCCGGCGGGTTCCGGGTGCTGGCGATGACCCGGGCGGCGCGCTACCCGGTGGACGCGGTGGCCCGGCGGCTCCGGTTCGCCCAGTGGCGGGGGGTGCCCTGCCTGGTGCTGCGGGAGGAGGCCGGTTGGCTGCGGGTGCGCCTGCGCTTCCCGAACCCGGAGGCGGTGGCGGCGACCGGCGCGCAGTGCCAGGAACGGGGCGTCTACGAGGCGTGGGCGCTCGGCGCCGAGGTGACCGACGACCAGGTGATGGACACCCGGTACGCGATGTGACCTCCCCCGGCGGCAGGGCAGCCCTGCCGCCGGGGGCCTGGTGCGTTCAGCCCGCCAGCCGGGCCAGTTCCTCGTCGACGATCGACGGGTCGAGCTTGCGGAACACCGGCTTCGGCGCCGCCAGCGGCCGGCCCGCCTCGATGGGCACCGACTCCCAGCGCGCGCCGACGGTGTAGTCACCGGTGAGCACGGGGTACGCCGGGCCGCCGTCCAGGTCGTCGACCTGCTCGATGACGGGCATCGGGGCGTGCACACCGGTGCCGCCGAGCAGCTCGTGCACCTGCTGCGCGGAGTGCGGCAGGAACGGGGTGAGCAGCGTGTTGGCGTCGCTGATCACCTGGAGGGCGACGTGCAGGATGGTGCCCATCCGGGGCTTGTCCGCCTCGTCCTTGAGCTTCCACGGCGCCTGCTCGGACAGATACTTGTTGGCCTCGGCGACCACCTTCATGGCCTCACCGATGGCCTGCTTCTGCCGGTGCCGGCCGATCAGGTCGCCGACCGTGGCGAACCCGGCCCGGGCCACCGCGAGCAGCGCCTCGTCGGCGTCGGTGAGCCCGGCCGGGTCGACCGGCGGGATCGCGCCGAAGTTCTTCGCCGCCATCGAGACGGACCGGTTGACCAGGTTGCCCCAGCCGGCGACCAGCTCGTCGTTGTTGCGGCGCAGGAACTCGGCCCAGGTGAAGTCGGTGTCGTTGCTCTCCGGGCCGGCGGCGGCGATGAAGTAGCGCAGCGCGTCGGCGTCGTAGCGCTCCAGGAAGTCGCGGACGTAGATGACCACCTTGCGGGACGAGGAGAACTTGCGCCCCTCCATCGTCAGGTACTCACTCGACACGACCTCGGTGGGCAGGTTGAGCCGGCCCAGCTCGCCCGGCTCACCGTCGCGGGAGCCCTCGCCGGAGTAGCCGGAGAGCAGCGCCGGCCAGATCACCGAGTGGAAGACGATGTTGTCCTTGCCCATGAAGTAGTAGGACCGGGCGTCCTTACCCTCCCCGTCGGCGGACCAGTACTTCCGCCACGCCTCCGGGTCGCCGGAGCGGCGGGCCCACTCGATCGAGGCGGACAGGTAGCCGATCACCGCGTCGAACCAGACGTAGATCCGCTTGTCCGGGCGATCCCGCCAGCCGTCGAGTGGGATCGGCACGCCCCACTCCAGGTCGCGGGTGATCGCCCGGGGCTGGAGGTCGTCGAGCAGGTTGCGGGAGAACCGCAGCACGTTGGGCCGCCACCCCTCGCGGGTGTCCAGCCACTGCCGCAGCACCTCGGCCAGGGCGGGCAGGTCCAGGAAGAAGTGCTCGGTCTCGACGAACTTCGGGGTTTCCCCGTTGATCCGCGACTTCGGGTTGATCAGGTCGATCGGGTCGAGCTGGTTGCCGCAGTTGTCGCACTGGTCGCCCCGGGCGCTGTCGTACCCGCAGATCGGGCAGGTGCCCTCGATGTAGCGGTCGGGCAGGGTGCGCCCGGTGGACGGGGAGATGGCACCCATGGTGGTCTTCGGCACGATGTAGCCGTTGCGGTACATCCCCTCGAACAACTCCTGCACCACCGCGTAGTGGTTGCGGGTGGTGGTGCGGGTGAACAGGTCGTAGGAGAGACCGAGACCGTGCAGGTCCTCGACGATCACCCTGTTGTACCGGTCGGCCAGCTCGCGCGGGGTGACCCCGTCGGCGTCGGCCTGCACCTGGATCGGGGTGCCGTGCTCGTCGGTGCCGGAGACCATGAGCACGTCGTGACCGGCCATCCGCATGTACCGGGCGAAGACGTCGGAGGGAACGCCGAAACCGGAGACGTGGCCGATGTGGCGGGGGCCGTTGGCGTACGGCCAGGCCACTGCCGCGAGAACGTGACTCATGAGCAGCAAGCCTAGTGACCCGTCCGGTGCGCCCGCGAACCAATAGGGGGTGCCGCGTCAGCGGACCGGGCCGACCACCTCGACCATTGGTCCGATTTGTCGCCGACACGCGGTCAAGCTGCCCGTTCCGCCCTCCGGACCGGTGTGCAATGAACGTCGTGACTGGCAGACGAGCGGCACGGGACCACGAGGACCGTCCCAGCGGGCCGGCGGTCGACGACGACCCCGGCTCCGATCCGGCCTCGCCCCGGGGTGCCGGGGTCGCGCCCCAACCCCGGCTGGTGCCCGGCACGGACCCGGCTTCCGCGGCACGACCCGGTCCCAGCCCACGACCGAGCCCGGCCAAGCGGGCCGGGGCCGACCGGCCGGAGAGGCAACAGACCCGGCCGGCGGGACATGCCGCCACCCCGGCCCGGCCCACGCCGGGCGCGCCGACACCCACCCCGGCCCGGCCGAGCCCGGCGGCACCCGTGCCAAGCCCGGCCCGGCCGAGCCCTCCGGGCCCGACCGTCGGCTCGGCGGTCGCGGCCACCGAGGCCGTCGAGGTGGAACCGACCACCGGGGCGCCGGTAGACGCGATACCGCGTCGAGTACCCGTCCGGCAGCAGGGCCGACGGCACCGCGGCCGACGGGCCGACGGTGACACCCCGGACGGTGACGACGCCTTCTGGGCACCGATCGAGGAGGTGCACTGGGACGGCACCCCGGTCCGGGAGGATCCGGCGCCGGACCGGGACCCGGACCTCCGCCCGACAAGACGCCGGTCACCGGGCCGGTCGGCCCCGCCGCCCGATCCGCTGCCCGGCCTCGCCGCGCTGGTGGCGCTGAGCCTGGTCGCAGCCTTCTTCGCCTGGGTCAGCGCAGGCCCGTTCTGGCTCGCGGTCGGGCACGCCCGGGTGGGCACAGTGGTGATCGACGACTGCACCGGCGACGGGCTCACCCAGCGGTGCCGGGGGACGTTCACCGCGCAGGACGGGCGGTTCATCGCGCACGGCGTACGGGTGAGCGGCGTGCCCGCCATCGCGAACGCGGGCGGCACACCGCTGTCGGCCCGGATGACCGGTCCGGACGCCACCACCGCGTACGCGGACACCGGCGTGGGCCGGCATCTGCGCTGGCTGCCCGGTCTGCTGGTGGTGCTGGGCTGCACCGCCGGCATCGTCCGGTGGACCGGGTCGGCCCGGCTGCCCGGCCGTCGGCACCGCCGCTGGGCCGTGACCGCTGCCGTCGCCGGACCCGTGCTGATCACCGTCGGCTTCCTGGTCGCCGCCTGGTGAGCACGCCGCCGAGATCCGTGCAACTACCGCGAGGGTGCCGCCTCCGGGTGCCCTGGGGACAGCGGCATCCCCGACGTGGCGCGGATCTTGACCCCGTCGACGGTTCAGCTGTGCACGATCGTGTAGACGTCCCGGCGGCGCAGCGCGTACTCGGTGGCGACCTCGGTGATGGCGTCGCGGCGGGACCGGCCGGCGGCCTCCCGCTCGGCGACCGCCGCGCGCAGGGTGTCGTCGTCCGGGCGTTCCGGGACGGTCACCGGTGCTCCGGCCACCACCAGGGTGATCTCTCCGCGCGGGTCCCCCTCGGCGGCCCACCGGGCCAGCTCGCCGAGCGGGCGGCGGAGCACCTCCTCGTAGGTCTTGGTGAGTTCGCGGCAGAGCGCGGCCGGCCGGTCCGCCCCGAACGCGTCGGCCAGGTCGGTGAGTGTCGCCCCGATCCGGTGCGGCGCCTCGAAGAAGACCAGGGTGCGCTCCTCGGCGGCGAGCGCGCGAAGCCGGGATCGTCGCCCGCCGGGGGTGCGGGGCAGGAAGCCCTCGAAGCAGAACCGGTCGCAGGGCAGCCCGGAGACGGCCAGCGCGGTGGTGACCGCGCTCGGCCCCGGGGCGACCGTGACCGGCGCCCCGACATCCAAGGTGGCACGGACCAGCCGGTAGCCGGGGTCGGAGACGCTGGGCATCCCCCCGTCGGTGACCAGCGCCACCACGTACCCGCCGAGGATGGCCTCGACCAGCTCGGGGGTGCGCCGCTCCTCGTTGCCCTCGAAGTAGGAGACGATGCGACCGCCGACGGTGATGTCGAGGTCGCGGGCCAGCCGGGTGAGCCGGCGGGTGTCCTCGGCGGCGACCACGTCGGCGCTACTCAGCACCTCCCGGAGTCGGGCCGAGGCGTCGGCGGGGTTGCCGAGTGGAGCACCGAGCAGAATCAGGCGCCCAACTTCGGACATTTCACCCACGAATTCGTCTCCTTCATTACTGGGGATACCGGTATCAGGGACGACGGACGCCACCGGACACCTTGGCAGCCTACGATCGCCGGGTGACGAGTGCGTCGACAGCGCAGAGCCCGAGCGCCGATCCGGACAAGATGATCCAGGTGACGAGCGAGCCCAGCCCCACCCAGGAGCCGGCGGCACCGAGCGCCGAGGGCGGCGGGGTGGCCGCCGCCCTCCGGCGACGGTTCGCCACCGTCGACACCCAGGCAGACCGGTTCTCCTGGCTGGCCACGGCAGTCGTGGTGGCCATCGCGGCGATCCTGCGCTTCGTCGGGCTGTCCAGCCCGAGGGGCAAGGTCTTCGACGAGACGTACTACGCCAAGGACGCCTACGGGCTGATCTCCCGCGGCGTGGAGTGGAACTACAAGGACAACGTCCCGTCGTACGTGGTGCACCCGCCGCTGGGCAAGTGGCTGATCGGCCTCGGCGAGTGGGCCTTCGGCTACCAGGACGCCGAGTCCAAGGTCTCCGTCCCCGGGCACCTGATGACCACCGCGCCGGCGTTCGGCTGGCGATTCTCGGCGGCGGTGATCGGCACGCTATCGGTGCTGCTGCTGGTCCGCATCGGTCGGCGGATGTTCCGCTCGACGGTGCTCGGCTGCGCGGCGGGCCTGCTGCTCGCCCTGGACGGCTTCCACCTGGTGCTGTCCCGCGCGGCGCTGCTCGACATCTTCCTGCTCTTCTTCGTGCTGGCCGCGTTCGGCGCGTTGGTGCTCGATCGGGACGCCCGCCGTCGCCGCTGGGCGCGGGCTCTGGACGACGGGCTCGATCCGGGCCTGCCGGGCCGGGCCGGCCGCCCGCCGACCGGTTGGCGCACCTGGCCGTGGTGGCGGCTGGCGGCCGGGGTGCTGATCGGCTGCGCCTGTGCGGTGAAGTGGAGCGCACTGTATTTCGTCCCGGCCTTCGCGCTGCTGGTGCTCTTCTGGGAGGTCGGCGTCCGCCGCTCGGCGGGGGTACGCCGGCCCTGGCGGGACACCCTGCTCGACGAGTTGCCCTGGCTGGTGCTCGCCGGCGTGCTCATGGTGGGCACCTACCTCGCCACCTGGTCGGGCTGGTTGATCACCGACGACGGTTACTACCGGCTCGCGTCGGCCTATCCGAGTGCCCCGCTCAGCGACCGCCCGGTGATCGGCCCGCTGATCAACCTCTTCGAATACCACCGCGCGGCCTACGGGTTCCACGCCCAACTCGACGATGCGCACAAATACCAGTCGTGGCCGTGGCAGTGGCTGCTGCTCGGTCGTCCGGTGGCGTTCCACTACGCCAGCGACGGCACCTGCGGCGCGCCGACCTGCGCCTCCGAGATCCTGCTGCTCGGCACCCCGCTGCTCTGGTGGTCGTTCCTGCCCGCCCTGGTCGCGCTGGCCTGGCTGGGCCTGGCCCGTCGGGACTGGCGGGCCGGCGCGATCCTGCTCACCGTCGCCGCCGGGCTGCTGCCCTGGTTCTGGTTCGCCCTCGACGGCCGGACGATGTTCTCGTTCTACGCCGCACCGGCGGTGCCGTTCCTGGTGCTGGCCGTGGTGTACGTGCTGGGCGCGCTGATCGCGCCCGCCGGGGGTGACGTGGGTACGGTGGCGCCGCTGGTGCCCGGTGACCCGAGTTACGAGCGTCGACTGGTGGGCAGCATCGCGGCGGGGGCGTACGTGCTGCTGGTGGCGCTCTGCTTCGCGTACTTCTATCCGATCTTCGTCGGCAAGGTGATTCCGTACTCGGACTGGCTGTCCCGGATGTGGCTCGACGGTCGGTGGATATAAGCATCGACAGGCGACGCGCCGCACAGCGCGACGGAAGAAGGGCCCGCACGCCGAAGCGTGCGGGCCCTTCTGACAAAGACGCGCGCCCCGATCGCCTGCCACGGGGGAAGCGGGCGATTGGGGCGCGCATGAAGAGCTTAACCACCGCGCACCACCGGCACAACGGGTCGACTTGGGTCAGATTTCCGACGGTTGACAGCCGGGCCGCCACCTTGCCTCCCACCGTTGACCGAGGGTGACCTGGCGTGGACCCAGAGCGCGGATACACCCGGTCAGAGGCGGTCGGCGGCCTGCTCGACGGGTATCGGCGCTCGATCTCCACCACCCAAACGATCATCCAAAGTGGATCTCACTACACTGCTGGCCGTGATCAACTTCAGACGACCGACGGCTGTCCTTCTCGGACTGCTGGCGACCACCGCGCTGACCGGGCCGGCCCCGGCATGGGCCGACGAGGAGCCGGCGCCCGAGCCACCCCGGGTCGAACTGGTGCTGGACGTCAGTGGCTCGATGCGCGCCGCCGACATCGACGGACGCAGCCGGATCTCCGTCGCCCAGCAGGCCTTCAACGAGGTGGTGGACGCGCTGCCGGAGGAGACCCAGCTCGGTATCCGGGTGCTCGGCGCAACCTACCAAGGTAAGGACAAGAAGGTCGGCTGCCAGGACACCCAGCAGATCGTGCCGGTCGGCCCGGTGGACCGGACCGCGGCCAAGGCGGCGGTGGCGACGCTCCGGCCGACCGGATTCACACCCGTCGGCCTCGCACTGCGTTCCGCCGCAGAGGACCTGGGCAGCGGGGCCACCACCCGTCGGATCGTGCTGATCACCGACGGCGAGGACACCTGCGCCCCGCCGGACCCGTGCGAGGTGGCCCGCGAGCTGGCCGCCCAGGGCACGAGTCTGGTCGTCGACACCCTCGGCCTGGCCCCCGACGAGAAGGTCCGCCGGCAGTTGCTCTGCATCGCCAGCGCGACCGGAGGCACCTACACCGCCGCGCAGAGCGCCGAGGAGCTGACCGGACGGATCAAACAGCTCGTCGAGCGGGCCGGCGACACGCACACCCGCGCCCCGACGGTGGTCGGCGGCGCGAACGCCTGCGACTCGGCGCCACTGCTCGCCCCCGGCGTCTACGCCGACCGGGAGGCGTTCTCCGAGCACCGCTACTACCGGGTGCCGGTACGCCCCGGGCAGGAACTGCGGGCGTCGGTGAGCATCGCACTGGACCGACAGGTGAACCGGGACTACGGGGTGCTGCTGCGGGCCACCGCGGCGGACGGCCGGGAACTGGTCCGGGGCGCGGACGCCGGCAGCGGACGCGCCGACGTGCTCTCCGCCGGGCTGCGCTGGTCGGCCACCGCCGATGACGAGGATGCCGCGGAGACGACGGAGAGTTCGGCGCCGGTCGTCGAACCCACCACCGTCTGCCTGGTGGTGAGCAACTCGTTCGCCCCGCGCCCCGGCACCGCGGCCACCCCCGGCATGCCGGTGGAGTTGACCATCGACGTGGTCGCCGCCGCGCCCGCTCCGGACGGGCCGGACCTCGGCCGGGGTTGGGTGCTGCTCGCCCTGCTCACCGTCGCCGGGTTGATCACCGGCCTGCTCGCCGGGCTGCTCACCCGCTGGTGGGTCGCCACCTGGAGGGAGAACTGATGCGTCGCGCACTGTTCCGGTCGCTGGCGGCACTCCTCGCCGCCGGCGGGGCCGCTCTGGTCCCCGCCGCCGCCGTTGCCGCCCCGACCCCCTCGCCGGGAGCCACGCCGGTGAACCGGGCCGGCACGTCGTTCCTCACCGCCACCCCGATCTCCGCCGGGCAGCCGGTGCGGGTGGACGCCTCGATCGGCGACCACCTCTACTGGGCGTTCTCCGCCACGGCCGGTCAGGTGCACGAGATCACCGCCACCGTCACGTTCCCGAAGGGGCGCAGCGGCGCCTCCACCTGGACCGTCGACGTCTTCGACGGGCTGCGCCGGCGTCAGGCGTGCACCGCCGGGGCGCAGACCCCGACGGTGGACGCGAAGGCGTCGACAGTGTCGCTGGGCTGCACGTTGCGCGAGGTGCGGCCGTGGGCGGAGCCCTGGTCGGCCGACCCGCTGCCCGGCACGTACGTCATCCGGCTCTCCGTGACCGACCTGCCCGAACCGGATCTCGGAGCACCTGTCGACGTGGACCTGCTGGTCGGCGAAGTCGCCGACCGGGGAGCGTCGGCCGACGACGGCGAGTTGGCCGCACCGCTGGTGCCCAACACCAAGGCGGGCACGGTGCTCAACGCCGTACCCGTGGCCGATCCGGAGGCCGACGACGAGACCGACTCGCCGGCGGACTGGTTGCCGGATCTCGGCTCGCGCTGGGTCTGGACCGGCGTCGGCGGCGTGCTCGCCGCGGTGGCCGGCGTGGTCGGCTTCGCGGTGACCAGGCGGCCTCGGCGTCGCTGAGCCAGCCGCGCCGCTGGTGGCCCCGCCCGCAGCGGGGCCACCAGCGGTTCAGGCGCGCCGGGAACCGCGTGGCAACCAGCCGATGAACCGGTCCTGGAGCGACATCACCGGCGCGGCTCGCAGATCCTCCGTGGCAGCGGCGAGACAGGAGCCCAGGTAGACGCTGAGCATCGCCCGGTCACCCCCGTACTCCGCCAGCAGCCGGCTGCGCTTGGTCGCGCACGGCCACTCGTCACCGCAGGAGCCGCAGCTCCAGCAGGGGGTCTTCGGGGCATGATCGTCGACCCGCACCCCCGGCCGTTCCGCACCATCGGTCATCGCACGTCCTTCCAGATGTCCACGGGGCTGGGCGACTGCCGTGCCCGGCACGTTGTTGATGGTGGTCCCCCCGGAGCCATCAGAGAGGGCGCTGCGCGTCCCTCCGGTGATACATCTTTGCGGTACCTTCTCCGGTCGTGGGAGTCGGAAATTTGACGCTTGACCGCATACTCCACCACTACCAATCAGTAGGCCGACACCGTGCGTGACATGTTTCCCTCGACCGTCGCGGTTGCCGTCGCCGGGTCGGACGACTGGCTCGGCGAACTGCTCCCCGCCGAGCAGGCGTGCCTCGGCGAACGGGCCGTGGAGACCCGTCGGCGGGACTTCGCCGCCGGCCGGTCGTGCGCCCGCAGGGCCATGACCGATCTCGGCCTGCCCCCGACCGCCGTGCCGGCCGCCGCCGACCGCGCGCCCATCTGGCCCGCCGGGGTGGTCGGCACCATCACCCACACCACCGGCTACTGCGCCGCCGCGGCGGCGCTCACCACCGACGTCCGGTCCGTCGGAATGGACGCCGAGCAACACCACGAGATCGATCCGGGAGTACGCAGGATGGTGCTGCTGCCCGAGGAGGAGGCCCTCTGCGCGGGGCTGCCCAGCGGCACCTCCTGGCCGGTCGTCATGTTCAGCGCCAAGGAGACCGTCTACAAGGTCTGGTATCCGGTCGTCGGAACGTGGTTGGGCTTCCGCGACGCCCAGCTCGACGTCGACCCGGACGCGGGTACGTTCACCGCCCGGATCGCACCGGCCCGACTGGACGGGGCAACCGTCGACGATCCGCCGTCGACCATCGTCGGCCGGTTCGTCGTCGCCGACGGGCTGGTCCGCACCGCGGCCGTCCTTCCGCTGCGCTGATCTTCCCGGGCCCACGGTGGCTTCTTCCCGCGTCCACGGTGGCCGAAGAAGATCGGCTGGCGGTCATCCAGGTTGTCCGGACCAACCGGACGCGGGCCGTGGGACGGGTTCCGGAGCGACGACCGGGCGGTCCGCCACGCACGGTAGCGTCGGCGGGTTCCCCGAACCACACGTACCGAGGCGTCAAGGAGTACGGTGACCCACCCCCAGCCCTCCGCCGGGCCGCAGGACCCCCCACAGCCGAACCAGGAGCCACCGACGCAGCTGTCCCCGACGACACCGCCGCAGCCAACCAGTGACCCGGCGGTTCCGCAGGCGCCGCTGCCGCCCAGCCCGTGGTCGGCGACGGGGAGCGCGTCGCATCCGCCGTTCTCGGGTGCCGCGTACCCGGCGGCTGGCGGAGGTTACCCAGTGGCTGGCGGGCCGGGCTATCCGCTCGCCGCACCGCCGCCGGTGCCGCCGCACGGGTCCAAGAAGACAGTCGTGGTCGTCGCTGTCACCGCGGCCGTACTCACCCTGCTCGTCTGCGCCGGCGGCATCGTGGCCGTCGTCATCGGCGCCAACCGGGCCGCGACCAGCGTGACCGAGGCGGGCCCCACCCCAGGGGTGACCCAGGGCGCGGCCCCGCCGCGGGCCAAGGTCCCCTCGTCGGCACCGCCGGCGGGCGACACCCGCAACATGTCGCCCGGCGACACCCTGGTCGTCGACGGCGACGAGGGCACCATCGAGATCACTGTGACGAAGTTCAGCACCGCCACCAAGCCCTGCACGTCCTACGGACTCAAGCCCGACGAGGGCATGTACGTGATCGCCGACGTGACGCTCACCGTCACCAAGGGCACCGCCTCGGCGAATCCCCTCTTCTTCAACTGGGTCGCCGCCGACGGCACCGAGGCCAACGCGGTCGCCGGGGCCTTCTCGGGCTGCGGCAAGCCGATGCCGTCCGCCGAGGACCTGACCGCCGGCACCAGGCGCACCGGCAGCGTCGTGTTCGACGTCCACGACGCCTCGGGAGTGTTGGAGTACCAGCCCATGTTCGAGACTGCGGGCTCCTGGAAGCCGTGACCCTCTGACGCGGTGTGGGGCCGCCCCCGAAGGGCCGGCCCCACCCGCTTACCGAGTGACGGGTCAGCAGCCCGTCCAGCGCACCGGGGTCGCCCGGTCGGCGTTGTGCCACCCGACGATGGTGCCGTTGTCGGAGATGGACCGCCCACCGATGTTCACCCCGTCGCCGCCGCCCGGCAGGACCCGGGAGGTGGCACCCCTGCCGACGCGGTCACCGCCGACCACGACCCCCTTGGCGTTGACGTCCGCCAGGAAGGGGATCTCCTGGTCGAGCGTGATGTACGTGCCGTTCCGGAGGTCCCACCGCACCTTGGTCGCGGAGGTGCCGCCCAGCCAGACCAGGCCGACCGCCCAGTGGCCCGCAGCCGCGGAGACCGTGGTCGACCCGCCACCCGGGACCCCGAGCGCCTCGATCCGGCCGTTCGGCCGGCGGACCCAGCCGGTCCAGTCGCCGAAGGGCCCGGCATAGCCGACGATGGTTCCGTTCGGCGTGATCCCGACCGGCTGGGCGTTGGCCGGGGCCTTGAGCACCTCGACCGTGCCCGGGCGGGCCGCCGGCCAACGCAGCCCGACGAACTCCCCGGGGACGATGTCGGAGCCGTAGCCGACGATGTCGCCCGCGTCGTTGATGGCGGTGACGAAGATTCCGGTGGACGGCAGCACCGGCAACTGCTCGAGCTTGCCGTCGCGGTAGATCCACGGTTGCCCGGTGCCGACGCCCGGCGCCCAACCGTTGCCGATCACCACACCGTCGGCGTTGATGCCGACCGGCTCGGCCATGCTGGGCACCTCGACTTCGGTGACCCGCTGCCCGTCCCAGAACAACAGCAGGTACTGGTTGTCGGCCTCACCGACCCGCAGCGCGGTCCCGGCGACGTAACGACCCGTCGGGTCGACGGCGTTCGCCTCGGCCCGGTAGGTGTCGGCCGGGTACGGCAGCGTACTGATCGTGCAGGTGCGCAGGGCCGCGCCCCCGGGCGCGGCGGTCGCCGCCCCGGAGACGGCGACGCCGAGAGAGGTCGCCAACAGAGCGGTGGCGGTGCCTGCGAGCATCCTGCGCCGAGTGCTTCGAATCATCCTTGTCCCCCGTTTCGGCCCGGGTGCACCGGGCGTCGGTCGATACCGGTCTCACTCCTGATTGGGCCTCCCGGTTGCGGCGTGTCGGGGAAGGGACAGAAGCGGGGTTACCTCGTCCAGGCCTGGGTGCTGGTGGCGACCGGCCTGCCGGTGCGTACGGACTCCTCGATGGCCAGGCTGATCAGGTGGTCCTGACAGGCTTCGGCGAGCGGATACGGCGCCGGGCCCTCCTCCCGAGCCCACGCCCCGGCGCGAACGACGATGTCGGCGACCGCGATGTCGTCGTCGGACATCCCACTGCCGAGGAACGGGTTGCGATAGACCACGTCGCCGTCGAAGCTGATGTGCTTCAGGTCGAGCCCTTCCAGGTTGAGGTCGAGACCCGTCTGGCGACGCACCAGGGTCGACTCCACCGGGGTGGTCGGGTCGACCAGGCGGACCACCCGGTCGTCCACCAGCTCGCCGAGCGAACCACGCACCACCAACCGACGCCCTCGCAGCGGATTCCACCACTGGTTGTCGGTGAAGTCGTACAGCCCCATCCGCCCGCCGAAGTCGATGGTCGCCAGGATGGTGGAGAGCTGCCGCGGCGTGTCGTCCCCACTCCAGCCGGCCGGTGACAGCGGGTCGGCCAGCGGCGCGACGAAGGCACGCGCGCTGACCTCGGCGGTGTCGTAACCGATCCCCAGCAGGCCACGGATCAGCGAGACCGCGTGGTAGAGGTGAGTCGAGGAGATCTGCACGGAGGTCGGTTCGCCGAGCACCCCGGCGCGGACCAGCGCCAAGCGGGCCGCGTGCCCGGGCATCAGCAGGTACTGCTCGGCGACCTGCACCAGACCACTGCCGCCGACGTCGGCCCAGAGCGCACGCAGCCCCGCCAGGTCCGGCGCGGGCGGCGTCTCGGCGAGCACCGGTACGCCGGCAGCGACCAACTCCCGGGTCGCCTCGGGGGTCACCGGCCAGGGCACCGACACGATGACGAAGTCCGGTCGCTCGTGGGCGAGCATTTCGGCTGTCGTGCGGAAGGTCGGCACGTCCCATGCGGCAGCCACCGCCGCCCCACGTGACTCGGTACGCGTGACCACCCCGGTCACCCGCAGTCGCTCCGGCAGCTGCCGCGCCAGACGGAGGAAGAACTCACCCCGCCAGCCACTGCCGACGAGGCCGAACCGGGTCTGGGCGGCGGAATCCATGTGCGCTCCTCACGTCGGGATCCGGATGCTAGCCGCTCCGGAAGCGGCGCCTCTCGCTACGGTTGTGGCCGTGACCGCCGACCCGCTCCACGCAGTGCCCGTCGAGGTGGCCGCACGGCGAGCCCCGCTGGACTACTACCTGGTCCTGTCCCGGCACGACCGCTCCGAGTCGACCGACGTCGCGGAGGGCATCGTCGTCGAGGAGTTCAGCCGCCACCGCGCCCGCCGGGTTCCGTCGCCACCGGTCACCTGGAGCGGGGCGGCGATCACTTCACCTGGGACCTGCGTCGCGTCGGCGGCGGGCTCGCCTGGTGCCTCGACGTGACGGCCCTGTTGACGACGGATACCTCTCCGACGGTCGAACCGGTCCTGTACGGGCTGACGAACGCCGTGCGGCAGCGCGGCCTGATACCCGTCACGACCGAGCGGTTCGCCTGACCCCTCCACTGAGTTCGGTGATCGTCGGCGGCCGGGCCACCCACTCCTGCCCGGGGCCGGGATGCGCACCAGGCGCGCAACCGTCCACTTTGTACGAACTGTCGCTCCGGTCAGTCGAACACGCCGATGGCGTGCGGTAATTGATCGACAGCAACTATCGGGCACACCCGCCCGAGGCTGTCTCGTCTCCCAGAGAGGAACGGGGATGCAAGGATCCTTGCGTAAGGCTGCTCTCGCAGCCGTCTTGTCCATCGTCGGTGTGTCGGGTGGGTTGACCCTGGCGGCACCCGCACACGCGCAGACCGTCGAATCCGGGTCGGTCTCCTTCAGCGGTGATCCGGGCGACTACATCACCGGCGGTGGCTCCTACTCGTACTCCACCGGCAACGGCGACCAACTCACGACGAACGGCTCGGTCGACAACAGCCGCGTGTCGGTCAGCATCAACGGCTACAACGGCGACTGGTGGTCCGTGGACTTCGACGCGCCCGGCAGCGCGGCACTGGCTCCGGGCACCTACGAGCAAGCGACCCGTTACCCGTTCAACGGGGCCGGCCCCGGCCTCGACCTGTCCGGCAACGGACGGGGCTGCAACGAACTGACCGGCACCTTCACGGTCATCAACGCGGTGTTCGGCCCCAACGGCTACGTGCAGACCTTCGATGCCACCTTCGAGCAGCACTGCGAAGGCGGGACGGCGGCCGCGCGCGGCGAGGTGCACATCGCCAACCCGCCGCCGCCCGCGCCGCTGGAGCTCGAACTCGCCGTGGCGACCGACGGCATCGCCCACCGGGTGAACGGCAACGCGGTCCTGCACGGCACGGTGACCTGCAACCAGCCCACCTCGGTGTCGCTGGACGGCACGGTCACCCAGATCGTCAAGAGGGTGTTGGTCCGGGGCAGCTTCTCCACCCAGGTCACCTGCACCCCGGGCAGCCCGACCGAGTGGACTGCCGCAGCCGTCCCGACCGGCACCACCCCGTTCGCCAAGGGTCTGGCCGAGGCCGTCTCCCAGGCCCGTGGCTACGACACCGAGTACGACGAGTACGTCACCGTGAACGACACCACGACGGTGAAGCTCACCCGGTCCTGACCCGACGACGCCTGGCGGCCGGCCCCGGCCCGGCCGCCAGGCACCACGGTCGCCAGGTCCGCGACGGAGGCGCCCCTCGGGGGACACCAACGTCCTGACGGCACTGCGGATCTGTCCGGCTCCTAGCTCGGGTTGTCGCGACCAGGTACTCCTCGTACGAGACGCGCGGCACCGAATCTCCCTCGTCACTCACGAGGGCGTGCTGATCTGCCCCCGGAATTGGGAGGGACACGGCGACCAGGCGAATCCGCACCGCCCGCCGCATCCCGTGAGGGAGAACCTACGTAGCGTTGCGAGGCGGAACGGGTACCGTTCCTACCCGTAGATCAGGAGACGAAGCCAACCTTCAACGCGAGATCGTGCACGTCGCCACGCATGGAACGCGCGTGGAGCAGGTCCAGCGTGATCTGCCGGGCGTAGCCGTTGAAACGGATCGTCTCCGGCGCGGAGTCGTACGCCTGCCGGAGCGTCGCCACAGTGGCCTCGCTGTCGCCTTTTCCGTAGTAGCCGCGGGCCACTTCGATTAGGTGGCGCGCGCGTCGTGGCCTCGACGGGATGACAGCCGGGTCAAGGCGATTGGCCTGTCGCACCGCCTCACCGGACTTGTGCAACTCGACGGCGACGGTCACGGCGTGAGCGCCCATGATGACCCGCGAGAACGACGTCTGCGGCTGGTAGAAGCCCTGCGGCAATCGCTGCGCCACCCGATCCGCACGGTCCCAGTAATGCCACGCGCGGCCTTCCTCGCCGGCACGGGCGGCGGTGTAGGCGGCTTCGAAATTGAGCGCGCCCCACAGCGCGAGCAGATTAGCGTTCGCCTCGTCGGCTCGCGCCTCTAGCGACGAAACCACGTCCAAGGTCACCGTCATGGCGGTGTCCCAGTCCCCGGCGTCCCGGTGAACCTGACACAGGAACCAGCCCGCGCACGCCAACGCTTCCGGATCCCCCGACTCCTGCGCCGCCACCATCGCCCGGTCCGCGACCCGCCACAGCAGTTCGGCAGCGGGCTGGTGCGCCAGGAACATCTGAGCCAGGCCAAGAACCTCTGCCAGCAGAGCATGCGCCTGACGACGCTCTTCACCCTCGTGTGTCAACACGGCCTGCTGGGCATCTCGCACCAGATCCGGCAGCAGCGCGCCGAGGACCGTTCGGTGGTCCGACGCCTGATGGCGTGCCCGCCACGCTGCGTTGAGACGTTCCCTGAGCTCCGCTAACGGTTGCGGCGACTGAGCACCGGACCACGAGAAGCGGTTGACGGCGTCACGAACCGAGGCAAGTGCGGGATGCTCCGGCCCGTTGACCACGGCGGACCGATCGCTCAGCTCACCGATCAACGCGGACACGTCGACCTTGAGCGCGCGGGCGATCCGGTCCAGCATGTGGATGCGCGGCGGCAGGATGCGGTCTGTCTCCACGGCCTTGACCCACTCGGCGCTCCGGCCGACCAACCCGCCGAGCACAGCGCGAGTCTTGCCCGACCGCTCACGGTAGAGCTTCAGGCGCTGCCCGAAGGTCAGCTCCGGCATGGAGTCCATCCCGGACCTCCTCATAGCGCGGGATGCATCACCGGCCTATCGGCCGCCGTCGAGCCCACGGTACTCACAGGCGCCCCATGCTGGTAACCCACCAGCTCGCCGACGTGCTCGTCAGCTCGTCGAGTACTGGAGGAGAGAGGTCGGCAGACTGCTCCGACCAGGTGAGCTGGCGGGACAGCTCGGACAAGACAAATGATTCGAGCAATGCGCCGGACGATGCGCCAGGCCGGAGCAGCGCGCAGGCGTCGGTCGCGATCTCGTTGGCGGCGATGCCCGTGTCGACAACCGGCGGAGTTCCGATCTGCGGGCAGGTCAGCTTTCGATCTGCGGCTCGGCGATGTTCGATTCGCGGGCCTCCGGCGTTCGATATGCGGCGGCCCGCTGATCGGCGAGGAACATCTTCGGACCGCCACCATGGCTCGGCCGCACTGACTTGCCGCAGTCTTGGTCAACTGGCGGTGAGCACTCTGATGTTGCCGAAGGTCACGGACAAGCCGCCGGCGGCTGTCGTCGGACGGGTGGTCTTCCGGACCCGGTGGCCCGTGCCAGCCAGCAGGTGGCACCGACCGGTTTCGCCGACGTCCAGATCCGGTTCGATGATCCGCCAGACGTCCTTGACGTGCCGGTGGACCGATGCGCCGCGGACTGGGGCTCCGTCCCACGGACGAGCGACGGACAAATGATCAAGGGCGGGTCCCCGTCATCCGGAAACCCGCCCTTGACCTGCTGTTTCTTGGTGGAGCTGAGGGGATTTGAACCCCTGACCCCCTCGATGCGAACGAGGTGCGCTACCAGTCTGCGCCACAGCCCCCCACCGGCGAACCGGCTTCGGTCCCACCCGGCTTACACCGGGCGGGCCGGCAGCAAGGCTAACAGGTCGCCTGCCCCCACCGCGAATCCGCCCCCGGTGCGGCGTCACAGCCAGCCCGAAGATCGACTCGGGTTCCTGCAGATCGGGGCATCCGGGACGTTCCGATACCGCGACCTCCAGGAACCCGAGTCGATCAAACGCGACTCGGGCGAGCCTCAGGCGCCTCGGCCGGCCTCGTAGGGGCGGCCGCGGAGCCCACCCGCCCGCCGGTACGAGACCGACCCGCCGTTGACCGCTGCCGGCAGGTCGCCCGGCCGGTCCAGGCCCATCGCGGCGCGGCGTACCCCCTCGCGCTGGGCGGCGAGGCGGCGCTGCGCCTCCCGGCGGGCCGCTGCCCGGCGGGCCTGCTCACGGCGCACCTCGGCCTGCCGGTCGGCGAGCCAGGCGGCTTCCCTGGCCCGGGCGCGGCGGCGGCGACGGCCGGCCAGGGCGCGGCGGCGAAGGTGGACGACGTACACGGCCAGGAGCAGGAAGGTGACCCCGAAGCCGACCCAGAAGCCGGGGCTGACGAACACCACGCCGATCAGCTCGACGACGTTGAGGAGCAGCAGGGCGGCGAGAACCCGACGCCGCCGGTACACGGCGGGGGTGTGCTGTCGTCGGGGTGGCGGGCGGCGGCGCGACCTCTTCGGCGCGGGTGGCACCGCGCGCAGCCGACCGGAGCGGCGGGCGGCCGGCGGTGCGGAGACCGGCGGAGCAAGCGCCCCGGTAGTCGCGTCTTCACTGAGGGTGACGATCAGTGAGCGCGGAGGGTGGACGGGTCGCCGTCCGGGCACAGTGCGGCGTCGCCGACGGCGCTGGAGCACCCGCGCCGTCGACTGCGCCCGCTCCGCCACCAACCGCTCGGTGGCGTCGTACCGGCGAACCAGCGCCGGGGCCAGGGCGAGCAGGCCGGCGGCGGCGAGGACGGCGAGGAGCACCGAGGTCGGCACCCTCACCCCTCCCGTCACCGAATTCGAAGCAACCGCTCTCCGACCGCAGGATCTTCCACCGATCCTGCCAGGGCGCGTGGATCGTCCGGCCGGGGAGCGCTTGCCGCAGCTTGCAGTTACTTGAGGTTACGGCGCGTCGACCAGGTTGCCGCCGCGCCGCGCCGATCCCGTCCGTGGGACGGCTGGGAGGCAGTCGGAAAATTCCGTCCCGGCCACCCCGCCCCGGGAATCCCGAACGTCCTCCTACCGGGCGTCGGCGCGTACCCGGTGCCAGCGGGCCAACAGGCCACCCTCGGCAGCGATCTCCTCGCTCGTCATCGCGTATCCGATGTGGTCTCGCCAAGCGCCGTCGATGTGCATGTAGCGCACGTGGTACGACTCCTCGCGGAAGCCCAGTTTCTCCACCACCCGCCGGGACGGTCGGTTCTCCGGACGGATGTTGACCTCCACCCGGTGCAACCCGCCCGGGCCGAACGCGTGGTCCACGGCGAGCGCGAGCGCCGTCGGGATGACGCCTCGCCCGGCGACCCGAGCGTCCACCCAGTAGCCGACGTAGCCGGAGCAGAGTGCTCGCCGCACGATGCTGCCCACATTGAGGTGACCGACCAGGCGGTCCCGGTCGGCCTCGCGCAGACAAACCGCGAACGGCATGCCCTCACCCTCGCGGGCCGAACGCCGCTGGTCCCGGTGCACCCAGCGGAACGCGGCCGGCGAGTTCATGTCGTCCCAGGCGCCGGGCAGTGACGACTCCCAGGGTGCCAGCCAGGCCCGGTTGGCCCGCCGGATCTCCGACCACGCTGCGGCGTCGGTGCGGCGGTACGGCCTCAGCAACACCGGGCCGTCCGCCAACTCCACCGGCCAGCCCGGTGCCCGCGGGGGTCCGAAGAGACTCACAGGCACAGTCTCCCGCGCGGGACCGTGTCGCGCGCAAGTGGACCCATCCCGACGACCGGGCGACGGCGCGACGCCCGAGTGGCCGGCCGGCGGGTCGGCCGGGAGACGGTCACCGACGGCGGTCCAGCAGCAGGACGTCGACCGTGGATCCGGCGGCGGCTGTGGTGACCCGCTCGCCGAGCACCAGCAGCCCGTTCGCCTCGGCCAACCCGGAGAGGGTGAACGGCCCGCCGCTGAGGGGCTGCACCGTGTAGCCGCCGCCACGGCGCTCGGCGACGTGCGCCGGCCGGAACTCACGCAGCCCCGCCGGCGACGACACGGTCTCCAGCAGGTGCGCCCGCACACTGGGTCGGAACACCGGCTCGGCACCGGCGAGCAGTTGGATGGCGGGGCGGGCCAACACCTCGAAACCGATCAACGCGGCACCGGGGTCGCCGGGCAGGCAGACCACCGGCACCTCCTCGGCCCCGACCGTGCCGAACCCGAGCGCGGTGCCGGGATAGAGCGCCACGTCGGTGAACGTGACCGGCCCGGCCCGGCCGCCCTCGCGGCGGGACAGGATCCGGCGCACCATGTCCCCGGGGCCGGTGCCGGTGCCACCGGTGGTGATGATCAGGTCCGCGCGCAGGGTCTGGTCCTCCAGCAGCCCGCGCAGCCCCTCCGGGTCGTCGTCGCAGATCCCCACCCGGTACGCCAGGGCGCCCACCTCGGCCGCCGCAGCGGTCAACGCGTGCGAGTTGGCGTCCACCACCTGCCCCGGCTGGCTGCCCCGGCCCACGTCGACAAGTTCGTCGCCAGTGGCCACGATGACCACCCGAGGGCTGGGCCGCACCACCACGTGCCCGATTCCGGTGGCCGCGAAGACCGCGACCAGCGCCGGAGAGACGTACGTGCCGGCGCGGGCGAGCAGGGTGCCGGCGGGCAGTTCCTCACCGGCGCGGCGTACCCCGTACCCCCGCTTGGGGGTGCGGAAGATCTCCACGGCGGCCATGCCCTGGTCGGTCCACTCGACCGGGACCACCACGTCCGCAGCGATCGGCAGCGGCGCCCCGGCGGCCACCGAGAAGCACGAGCCCGGGGTGAGGCGGACCGGCCGCCAGCTCGCGGCACCCAGATCGCCCACGACGTTGAGCCGGATGGTCCGTCCACCGGGCTTGCCGGAGGGGGCCGGGATATAACTCGGGCCCCGGCCGCCTCCGGAAATGTCCTCCCAGCGCGCGGCGTAGCCGTCCACGGCCGCCTGGTCGAAGGCCGGGAAGGCGTGCGGCGCGACGACGTCCTCGGCGAGGACGTTGCCGTGCGCCTGGGTGAGGTCGAGGTCGAGTGGCGGCAGCGCACGTAACCTGCGCAGCACGCTGCCCAGGTAGTCGGCGAGCGGCGTCAACTCGTTCGCGGCCGCCTCGGCGTCGGCCGTCGAGGTCATGTACCAGATCCGCCTGCCGCGTCGGCCTTGACGAAGTCGGCCAGCCAGGAGCGGAACTCGCTGCCCAGGTCGTCACGCTCGGCGGCGATCTGCACCACCGTCTGGAGGTAGCCCAGCGGCATGCCCGTGTCGTAGCGGGTGCCCCGGTAGACGATCGCGTGCACCGGCGTGCCCTCGGTGCGCAGCAACTCCATCGCGTCGGTCAGCTGGATCTCGCCGCCGCTGCCCGGCTTGGTCCGCCGGATCGCGTCGAAGATCTTGCCGGGCAGCACGTAGCGACCGAGCACCGCGAGGTTGCTCGGTGCATCCTCCGGCTGCGGCTTCTCCACCATCCCGGTGACCTTGACGACCTCGCCGATGTCGGTCAGCTCGGATTCGGCCGGTTCGACGGAGGCGATGCCGTACCGCTTGGTGTCGGCCGGGTCGACCTCGAAGAACGCGAGCACCACACCGCCGGTGCGGGCCTGCAGCTCCAGCATCGCCGGCAGCAGCGGCTCGGACGGCTTGACGAACTCGTCGCCGAGCAGCACCGCGAAGGGCTGGTCGCCGACGTGCGACTCGGCGTACCCGACGGCGTGGCCGAGCCCGAGCTGCTCGGGCTGCCGCACGGTGTAGATCTCGGCCAGCTCACTCGGCCGACGCACGGCGGCCAGCCGCTCGGCGTCGCCCTTCTCCTCCAGCCTGGTCTCCAGGTCGGGGCGACGGTCGAAGTGGTCCACCATCGACGTCTTACCCCGACCGGTGATCAGCAACACGTCACCGATGCCGGCCTGCGTGGCCTCCTCGACGATGTACTGCAGAACCGGCCGGTCCACCACCGGCAGCAGCTCCTTGGGCACTGCCTTCGTGGCCGGCAGGAACCGGGTGGCCAGTCCGGCGGCCGGGATGACGGCCTTGACCGCCAGGGGACGGCCGGTTGCGGCGGCCGTCGATGAGGGGTTCGCTGAGTGCTCCGACATGCCGCGAGACTATCGGCCACGGCTCTGCCGCGGCGGCTGTGGCCCAGAAGACGCGCCGCCACCCGACCCCGGCCGTGCGGCGTCCGGACCGGCCCCGGCGCTGTCCGGTGGGTCGTCGGCCGGGTCCGACCGGGCGCGCGTCGGGCCGGCCGGCGAAGATTCGGGTACGCCCACCGCCGACTCCGACCGGGCGGGCCCGCCCGGCTCCCGGCTGACCTGCGCGTGCTGGCCGGCGCGCGGCAGCCCGTCGGAAGGGCTCACCGCCGCCGCGAGCACCGGCAGCTCCCGGGTCGTCACGTCGGGGCGCACCTCGGCGACGCGGTACGTGTCACGGCCGGCGGCCTTCGCGGCGTAGAGCGCGTCGTCGGCTGCCTCCAGCACCTCCCGCCCGGTGCTGCCGTTGTCCGGATAGACGGCGATGCCCACCGACACGGTCACCAGGACCGGCCCGGCGTACGCCTCGACGGCGATCGGGGTTTCGCGCACCACCGCGCCGAGTCGCTCGGCCACGATCGCCGCGCCCCGCGCGTCGGTCTCCGGCAGCAGCAGCACGAACTCCTCACCGCCCTGCCGGAAGGCCAGGTCGACCTCGCGGATCTCGCCGCGTACCCGCCGGGCGAACTCGGCCAGCACGGTGTCCCCCGCCGCGTGCCCGTACGTGTCGTTGACGTCCTTGAACCGGTCGAGGTCGAGCGCGAGGACGCTCAGCATCCGCCCGAACCGGCTGGCCCGTTCCACCTCCCGCCGGATCGACTCGCGCAGGTAGCGGTAGTTCCACAACCCGGTGAGCGGATCGGTGAGCGAGAGCCGCTGCGCCTCCTCGTGCACCCGGACGTTGTCCACGGCCACCGCCGCGTGACCGGCGAAGGTGCGCAGGGTGACCAGGTCGTCGTCGTCGAACTCGTCGGCGCCCAGCCGGTCGTACAGGGCCAGCACGCCGAGTGCCGCCGCGGCTGCGCCAGCCTCGTCGGTCGGCGTCGAGGACCCGGAGGAGGTGGCCGCGGCGCCACCGGCCGGGGCGGCGAACGGGACGGCGACATAGGTGCGGCAACGCGGCTCACCCGCCGGGGTCTCGGCCGGTTCCACCCTCCCGCGCTGCGGTTCCCCGGTGGCGGCGACAGCCCCGACCACGCCGACACCCACCGGCACCCGCAGCGTCGCCGAACCGTCCGTGTCACCCTCCGGCCATCGTCCGTCCAACCCCTCGGTGCACTGTGCGACGAGCACCCCACCGGCCTCCACCAGCAACACCGCGCCGGCGCGCGCGCCGGTGGCGCCGATGGCGCTGTGCAGGATCACCCGCAGGATGCGTTGCAGGTCGTGCGTGCTGGCCAGGGTGTCACCGAGCACCCCGAGGTGTCCGCGGAGCTGGTCCCGGTTGCTGGTCAATGCCGCGACGTAGGAGCCGGTCTCCCGGGTCATCCGGTTGAAGGCGGCGGCCAGCCGGCCCAACTCGTCGCGGCTGCGGACCGGCACCCGGGCGGTCAGGTCGCCGTGGGCCACCCGGTCGACCGCGCCGGCCAACTCCACCAGCGGCCGGGTGGTGACCCGGGCCAACCGCCAAGCGCTCAGTACGGCGAGGAGCGCGGCCAGGACCACCACCCCCACCAGCGTGGCGTGCAGCCCGGGCGGCCGTTCGCTGGGCACGGAGAGCACCAGTGGCAGCGGCTGCGCGTCGGACGGCCCGATCCTCCGCACGTACCGTCCCTCGCTGGTTTCGGTGACCCGGTCGCCGTCGACGGTGCTGGCGGCGGCCAGCACCGCGTCGCGTACCTCACGGGACTCGGTCGTGTGGGTGACCCGCGCGGCGCTGGCACCGCTGTCGAGCAGGGTGACCGCCACCCCGGTCACCGCCGCCAGCCGGGCCACGAAGGCCGGGTCGACCAGTTGCGCGGCGGTCACCGTGCCGAGCAGGGTTCCGGAACGGTCGCGGAGGTCGACCTGGGCGGCCAGCGCACGGACCGGGCTGGCCGAGCCGGTGATTCCGCCGTTGGTCGGAGCGTTGGTCTCGCTGTTGGGCGGGCCGGAGCAGTCCCGCCAGGGGGCCGCCGGGGCGCCGGGCGAGACGTAGCTGACCTGACCGGCCACGTCGGTGATCAACACGGCGGCGGCCAGGCCACGGCCGACCAGTTGGGTGGCGGCGACGGGCGGATCGGCGGTGAGGGCCACCGCGTCGGCGGTGGCACGCAACTGCTGGCAGAGCGCGTCGACCGAGGTGCGCACGGTGGATGCCGCCACCGCCAGTCGCTCGGTGGAGCGGCTGCGGTCCACGGCCTCGATCGTGGAGGCGACGAAGAGCACGCCGAGCAGGACCGGCCCGAGCACCACTACGAGGAAGGCTGCCGTCAACCGCCCGCGTAGCGTCACTCGGTCCCCCCGGAAGTTCCGCCTCCGTTGCTTGCGATGCTGACACAGAGCAACCGTGGGAGAGGCGTTGCGTCAGGAGTGTTGCGTGCCGGAATTTTCTGATGAAGCGGAAGCGACGCGTACCGCGAAGCGGAACGTCCGCGTGGAACTGCTCGCCCGCCGCCGCTCGCTGCCCGTTACCACCCGGGCCGCTGCCGCCGGGCGCGTGCAGGCTGAGCTGGTCACACTGGTCCGCAGACTGCGCCCGAGCAGGATGACGGCGTACGTGCCGGTCGGCTCCGAACCGGGCGGCGCCGACCTGCCGGAGGTGCTGCGGGCCGCGTTGCCAGCCAACGCCGAGTTGCTGCTGCCGGTGCTCCTCACGGACCTGGATCTGGACTGGGCGGTGTATACCGGGCCGGCGGACGTGATCGCGGCCGGTCGGGGTATCCGCGAGCCGACCGGTGTCCGCCTCGGGGTGGACGCCGTGGTGGACGCGGAGCTGGTGGTCGTGCCGGCCCTCGCGGTCGACCGCCATGGTCGGCGGCTCGGGCGGGGCGGCGGCTCCTACGACCGAGCCCTCGCGCGGGTGCCCGAGGCGACGCTGACCGTGGTGCCTCTGCACGACGGCGAGCTGGTCGACGCGCTTCCGGCGGAGCCGCACGACCGGCTTGTCCGCGCGGTCGTCACCCCCGCCGACGGGGTGCGTACGCTTGACGGCGGCCCGGGTGCGGCGCATGGTGTCGCGCCCCACACGTCCGCTGGACGAACCCGGGGCGAATGACGCACCATTGGCACTCGAATACGTCGAGTGCCAACTGGCGGAGCCCAGATCCGGAGGAGAACGTGCCCACGTACCAGTACGCCTGCACCACGTGCGGTCACCAGCTCGAGGCGGTGCAGTCCTTCTCTGACGAGCCGTTGACCGAGTGCCCGGCGTGTCAGGGGCGGCTGCGCAAGGTCTTCAACTCGGTCGGAATCGTCTTCAAGGGCTCGGGCTTCTACCGCACCGACTCGCGGGCGTCCGGCTCCGAGACGACCGCCGGCGGCACGGCCAGCAAGCCGGCGAAGTCCGAGTCCTCCTCTGCCGAGGGGTCCGGCTCATCCTCGGGCGGCTCGTCCTCGTCGTCCGGTTCCTCGTCGGGGCCGTCCTCGTCGTCGGGCGGGTCGTCGTCGGGCGGGTCGTCGTCGGGCGGGCCCAGCGGCGGCAAGGCCCCGGCGGCCAGCTCCGCGTCCTGAGCCCCTTCGCCCGCTCGGCCGTCGGCCGTTCGGCATGATCCCTGACGGCCCTCTCGGTCCCTCGGGCCGCATCGCTGGCGATCCCCTCGGCCCGGCCGGCGGTGGACGACTCGGCCATAGCAGATCCAGCCAAATGCCGGGCGTTATCCACAGGCCGGCCGGTTGTCCACAGGTGCCGGCCGGCGACCGGCGAACCACGGCTGGAACGGCCTAACCTGCCGCCGAGGGTGCCGCTGCGACGCCCTCGGACGGGGGGTGGCAGAGGCGATGGGTGATCCAGACTCCGCACGGGCGCTGCGTCCGCTGCGCCGGCTCACGTGGCCCGGCGGACGCACCCTGCTCCGGGGGGTTCTGGTCGCCGCGCTGCTCGGCCTTGCCGCTGCCGTCCTGCACGCGCCGCCCAATTGCCCGCCGACCGCCGCGCCCTCCGCTACGCCGTCGGGGTCCGCCGGCAACGCCGACCGGGTCGACGGGAGCGGCTCAACCGATCCCGACGGGGGCCGCTCAACCAGGGCCGATGACGGCGGATCGACCAGAACCGACGACGGTTCCGCCGAACGACCGAGCACCGCCGGGCCACCGCCAACCGGCCCGACCGGAGCAGAGAGCACAGCCGCCGGGAGCGGCTCGGCCAGAGCGTTGCCGCTGCCCAGCGGGGCTGTAGGGGTGCCGGTCCGACTGGCCGAGCCGGCCGCGCTTGCGGTGGCCCGCCCTGGAACCCGGGTCGATCTGCTGGCCGCGACGCCGGAGCGGGCGGGCGCCGACGCAACAGTGCTCGCGCCGGCAGCGCTGGTACTGGACGTGCTGGACGCGACCGACGGGTCTCCCGCGCTCTACCTGGCCCTCCGCCCGGAGCAGGCGCAACGCGCCGTCGGGCTCCCCGAAGGCACCCGGTTCGCCGTAGTCGTCCGCGACCCAGCGGCCGCAGCACCGCCGTAGGCCGGGCCCACCGGCCGCAGCACCGCCGTAGGCCGGACCCACCGGCCGCCACACCGTCATCCGCGACTGAACGACGCCGCCGCCCGCCGGGCTGAACGGTCACGCACCCGGTCGAGGTCGGGATCAGTCCCAGTGCGGGGGGCGTTCGGCGAGCAGCCAGTCGTCGTTGCCGCCGGACCGCTCACCCCAACCACGGTCGGTGTCGTCGGAGGTCTGCTCGGGCAGCACCACGAAGTCTTCGCTCAGGTCGACGGTCCGGTCATCGTCGCCGCGTACGCCCTGCTTGCCGGGGTCTTCGGTGCTCACGAGCGGCAAGACTAGCGCAATCGGGCACCTCCACCGTGCCGACGCGGGTCGGGCCCAGGACCGGTCGGCACGGCAGCGGAACAACTCGGCGCCGGCAAGAGACAACCGGGCCGCTGCCGGCGTTGGTAGCGTCGGACGGCGTGACGACCCCCAGCGGTGGCAGCGGCCCCCCGGACGACTACTGGCGACGGCCCGGCAGCGGTGCCGACGCGGTGGCGAACCCACCTCCCACCGCGCCCACGAGCACACCCCAGAGCGGGTACGTCGGCCCGCCACCGAGCGTGCCGCCGCCGACGGGTTGGCGTCCCCCCGTACACCTTCAGCCGGCGCCACCTCGGCGGCTGCCGCCGCAGGACATGGCGGGCCTGGACGCGGCCGAACAGCGCTCGCAGCGGGTCACCTACGGCTTCGGCGCGGCGGCCGGCGTGGTGCTGGTGTTCCTGGTCTGCCTGCTCTGCTCGCGGATCATCTTCTAACTCGGAGCAGAGCGGGTCAGAGCGTCGTGCCCCAGACGGCCTCGGCACCGGTGTGGCCGGTCAGGTAGACGTAGACCAGTGCGGCGATGGACAGCGCCACGGTCGCCACCGCCAGCACCGGGGTCACCAGCCCGGGCAGCTGCGGCACCCGCGGGTGTCCGCTGGTCACCGCCAGCAGCAGGAGGGCCACGATCCCGAGCGGCACCACGATGCGGAACAGGATGTCGCCGTAGCGGGAGTGCTCGAAGATCTGGTCGAGGATCTGTCCCTGGAAGCCCCGAGCGACCAGCGCATCGGTGAACGCCTCACCCGACTTGACGGCCACGAAGGCGGTCACCGGTGCGGCCACGGCGAGGAGACCCAGGGCCCAGTCCAGCCGGTGCCGCCACCGGGGCAGACCCACGTAAGCGATGGCCAGCACCGCCAGCAGCGGCACGAACACGACGACCGCGTGGACCACCAGGACGTGTACCGGTAGACCCAGGATCTCCTCGAACATCCAACCCTCCAGGTGGATCACGGTCCGGGACGGTCAGCGTACGGTCCGCCGGTCGTCCCCGGGCTCTCGACCGGACACACGCGCGACGCGACGATCGGGTTCACGTCTCGGGGGCGCGGTCCCGATCCGCCCGGGGGCTGTGTCGGTGGCCACCCGGACCGGACGACGGTTGTCGATGCTGATCGCGCGTGCTGTCATTGGCCCATGTCCGGTGCCGAGGAGCTGCTGCGATCGAAGGGCCTGCGTGTGACGCGGCCCCGCCTCGCGGTGCTCGACGTGCTCGGCGGTGGCGGCCACCTGGATGTCGACGAGATCACCCGGCGGGTCCGTGAACGCCTCGACTCGGTCTCCACGCAGGCGGTCTACGACGTGCTGGGCGCGCTGTCCCGGGCCGGACTGTCCCGTCGGATCGAGCCGGCGGGTGGTCCCGCCCGCTACGAGGCTCGGGTCGGCGACAACCACCACCACGTGGTCTGCCGGGGCTGCGGCGAGATCGCCGACATCGACTGCGCGGTGGGCAGTGCGCCGTGCCTGGAGCCGAACGTCTCGCACGGCTTCGAGGTGGACGAGGCGGAGGTGACCTTCTGGGGTCTCTGCCCGGGCTGCCGGGCTCGCCGCTCCGCCGACGTCTGACCCGGCGGTGCCGACGGGCGGGCCCGACGAGGTCGGGCAGGCCGTGGCACTCTAGGACGGTGGACTCCGATGACCTCGGCCTCTTCGGTCCGGGTTCGGTCACGTGGAAGGTGCACGAGGAGCCGATCCTGATCGTCGCCGGCCTGCGCTCGCTCTACCTCCAGGCGTTGCACCCCCGGGCGATGGCCGGGGTCGCGCAGAACAGCAACTACCGCACCGACGCCTGGGGTCGTCTGGTCCGCACCGCCACCTATGTCGCGACCACCGTCTACGGGACCACGGCGGAGGCGCAGGCGGCCGGCGCGCGGCTGCGCCGGCTGCACGACCGACTGCGGGCCACCGACCCGCTGACCGGGGAGTCGTTCCGGATCGACGAGCCGGACCTGCTGCGCTGGGTGCATGTCACGGAGGTCGAGTCCTTCCTCAGCACGGCCCGCCGGGCCGGACTGCCGCTCACCGACGACGAGGTGGACGGCTACTACACCGAGCAGCGCAGGTCCGCCGCTCTGGTCGGTCTGGACCCGGCCACAGTGCCCGGCACCGCGAGCGAGGTCGCGGAGTACTACCGAGCCGTACGGCCGGAGCTGCGAATGACCCGGGAGGCGGCCGAGACGGCGATCTTCCTCACCGCCCCGCCGTTGCCGTGGAAGCTCAGCCTGCCGGCCCGGTTGGGGCTCACCCTCGGCCCACCGCGCTGGGCGTACCTGGGGATCGCCGGCACCGCGTTCGGACTGCTGCCGTCGTGGGCGCGCCGGATGTACGGCGGGCTCGGCCTGCCCACCACGGCGCTGTCGGCGGATCTGACGGTGCGCGCCCTGCGGCTCGGGTTCGCCGCCGTGCCGCGCCGCTACCTGGAGGGGCCGTTGATTCAGGCCGCCAAGGAGCGAGCCGCGCGCCACGCCGCCACCTCGCTGGCCGGCTGACCGGCTGACCGGCTGACCGCGCCCAGGATCAGCCGTCGGCGTGCCGGTCCACGGCCGCCCACGGTTCCTTGCCCGGCACCTGCGCCCCGGTCGGGCAGTGCCGGCGGAAGTCGCACCAGCCACAGCGTGGGCTGGGTGCCACCGGGAACGCCTCGTCCGCGTCGGCCCCGTCGGCGACCGCCCGCTCGGCGGCCATGATGTCGCGGGCCGTCTCCTCCGCACGGGTCAACTGCCGCGCCAGCGACTCGACGGTGTGATCGTGGCCGGCGACCGTGCCGGTGGGCAGGTGGTGCAGCTCCACTCGACGACACGGTCGGCGGAACACACGCTCGGCCGCGTACGCGTAGAGCGCCAATGCCTGCGAACCCCGCGCGTCGTCCGTGTCCAGCCCGCTGCGACCGGTCTTGTAGTCGACGATGACCAGCTCCGGCCCCTGCGGCCCGGGCCGTGAGTCGATCCGGTCGGCGCGACCGTTGAACGCCAGCACGGCGGTCTTGACCGCCACCACCCGCTCCACACCGAGCGGGTCGGAGTCGTCCTCCAACGTCTCGACGTACGTCTCCAGCCAGCCCAACGCCCGCCGGTAGGCGGCCCGCTCCTGCTCGTCGTCGCGGTAACCCTCGCGGACCCAGGTGCCCTTGAGCAGAGTGGCCATGGCCTCGGGGCGACGCCGGTCGGCAGGCAGCGCGTACCAGTTTTTCAGGGCGGTGTGCACGCTGGCCCCGAGCGAGTTGTGCGCCCACGGTGGGCCCTTGGGTGGTGTCGGCCGGTCGACATACGAGTAGCGGTAGCGACGCGGGCAGTCGGCGAACGCGCCAAGTTTGCTCGGTGTGCAGACGAACAGACGCTCCGGCATGCCCTCGAAGCCGAGTTGCTCGGCAGCGCCGTCGCGTTGTTGGGGGGCCCGGCCACCGGCCGCCGGCCGTCCCGCTGAGGAGGATCGTCGCACGCCTGCGATCCTGCCATCCACCACCGACAGCATGGGTGTGCCGGTCAGGTCATGTTGACGTACTGCGTGACGAAGGCGAACACCGCGTCGGCGATGAGCTGCACGGCGATCGCGGCCAGCAGCAGACCGGCGATTCTGGTCAGCACCTCGATCCCGCCGGGACGCAGGACCTTCACGATGCCGCCGGAGAAGCGGAGGACGATCCAGACCGCGAGCATCACGGCGAGGATCGCCACGGCGATGGCGGTGTAGTCGCCCAGGCCGTCGGCCTGCTGGACGAAGAGCATGGTGGCCACGATGGCACCCGGGCCAGCCAGCAGCGGGGTGCCCAACGGCACCAGGGCGATGTTCGAGGTGGCGTCCGAGCTCGGGCCGTCGGTCTTGCCGGTGAGCAACTCCAGCGCGACGAGGACGAGCAGCAGACCACCGGCCGCCTGCAACGCCGGCAGGTCCACGTGCAGGTAGTCCAGCAGGGTCTGCCCCGCCACCGCGAAGACCACGATCACGCCCAACGCCAGCGTGACGGCCTGCCAGGCCGCCCGGTTGCGGTCGCGGGCGGGCAGCGGGCCGGTCAACGCCAGGAAGATCGGCATCATGCCCGGCGGGTCGGTGATCACCAGCAGGGTCACGAAAACCTCGCCGAACAGCTTCAGATCCACGTGATCAACCTAGCCGCGCCGAGATTCCCCGAAACGGGGATCAGCCGGAAGCGACCTCGGTCACCCCTTCGGCGACGATCCGCTCGTACGCGTCGATGCCGGTGGTGAACGCACCGAGTTGGACGGTCTTGTGGGTGCCGTGGAAATCCGAGGAGCCGGTGACGAGCAGGCCCAGGTCGGCGGCGAGCGCCCGGACGTGCGCCCGCTCGGCGGGGCTGTGGTCCTCGTGGTCGGCCTCGAGCCCGGCCAGCCCGGCGGCGGCCAACTCGGCGATCAACTCGTCGGGCACCACCCGGCCGCGGCGGGTGGCCCGGGGATGGGCGAAGACCGGCACGCCGCCGGCCGAGCGCACCAGCCGGACCGCGTGAAACACGTCGATGTCGTCCTTGGGGAGTCGGTACCGTTCGCCCAGCCAGTCCGGCCCGAACGCCTCCCGGGTGCTGCCGACCAGGCCGATCCGGATCAGCGCCTGGGCGATGTGCGGCCGACCCACCGTGCCGCCGCCCGCACCGGCCAGGATGTCCGGCCAGCTCACGTCGATGCCGTCGGCGCGCAACAGCGCGACGATCCGTTCGCCGCGATCTTCCCGGGCGGCCCGGACCCGGGCCAGCTCGGCCACCAGTTCCGGGTGGTCCGGGTCGAACAGGTACGCCAGCAGGTGCAGCGGCACCGCCGGGAATGTGCCGGACCAGCGACAGGAGAGTTCCGCACCCCGGATCAGGTGCAGTCCGGGCGGCAGCGCGCCGACGGCCGGCGCCCAGCCGGCGGTGGTGTCGTGGTCGGTGATCGCCAACACGTCCAGCCCTGCCGTGGCGGCAGCCCGGACCAGTTCGGCCGGGGTCAACGTGCCGTCGCTGGCCGTCGAGTGGGTGTGCAGGTCGATCCGCAGGGCGGCGCCGGTACGCGAGGTCACCTCATGACGCTACCGAGAGAGCACCCGGCCTGCCCCGCGGAGGTCGGTGGGTCAGAAGCTCTTCACCAGGACGGGTCGGTCCCCGGCCGGCACGTCGGGCACCGGCGTGGGAGCCGCCGGTTTCCCGGCCCGTACCCGGCCGACGTCGACCCGGACCAGGTCACCGCCGCCGTCGAGGTAGACGGCCTGGGTTTCGTTGCTCCAGACGATCGCACCGGTTATCGGCGGCCCGGCCGCAACGGCGGTCGGCGTCGGCCCGAGTCGTCGCAGGTCGACCAGAAGTGCCTGGTCGGTCTTGCCCACCCGGCCGTTCGCCAGCAGCCACCGCCCGTCGGCGGAGACCCCACCGATGCCGTCCTGGCTCAGGTCCGCACCACAGCCGGACTCCACCGGCTTCAGGTAACGCGTCGGGGCGAGTACGGCCAGGCAGGTCCCGCCGGGGTCGGTCGCGACGGTCTGACCGACCAGTCGCCCGTCGGGCAGCGCTCCGTAGACGTTGAGGGTCTGCCGGTCGACGGCCGCGGGCATCTGCCCGGTGCCCGGCCGCCAGAGGGTGTGACCGGCACTCTCGGGGTCGAGCCGGACCAGCACGCTGTCACCGACGAACCGGACGGGCTCGGCGGCTGCGGGCACCGGGGTGCGCGCCGCGCCGATGAGCTGGGCGCCGACCACCCCCGCCACGATCAGGTCGCTGCCGTCGCGCCAGGCGACCTGTCGACTGTCCGGTGCCAGGACGATCGGGCCTGCCCCGGCGAGCAGCACCTGCACCAGGCCGTCGTTCTGCACCACCCAGAGGGATCGGCCGGCGGTGGTCGGCGTGCTGACCACCAACCAACCGCCTCCGCCGGGCAGGAGCTGCGCGTGCTCGGCCGGCCCGATGTCGCGCAACACCAGCCGCTGCCCATCGGGGTTGACCAGCGTCTCGCTCACCACCAGGGAGGCGGACGTCCCGGGCGAGGTTTCGGCACCTGGAACGCTCGCCGTCGGGACCGGCCGGTTGGGCCGGTCCGGATCACCGATCACCGCGATCGGTGCGCCGTCCCGCCCGGTCCCCGCGCCGAGTTGAACCATGCCGGCGCCCAGCAGCACGGTGACGGCCGCCGCGAGCGCGAGCCCGGCACCTGTGCGCCGACGCCGGATCCGGTTCGCGCGTCGAATCGCCTGGCCAGCGGGGTCGGCGCTCAGCGGGCGGGCAAGGGCCACCTGGTGCGAGAGACTCTCCCGCACCGCACCTTCCAGCTCGTCTGGCCGCACCTCGTATGAACGCCTCGGCCCGGCCCGCAGGTTGTCGGGTCGGCCTGGCGATCCGCTCACTGCTGCTCCCCGGAGCCGGTGCCGACGGGCACGGCCGCCGGGGCGGTGGGCAACACGACCTGCGGGACGACCGGGCGGGGTGTGGCCGGGCGGGGTGTGGCCGGGCGGGGTGTGGCCGGGCGGGGTGCTACCCGGCCGGTCGTCTGCCGGGGGCGGGGCGTCGCACTGGTGGCCGGGAGCCGCCCGTCTGGGACGCCCGAGCCGGCTGGCCGAACGGCACCGGATGCGGTCGGCCGACCGGCAGCAGCCGCCGACCGACCGGCGGCGCCGGCTGCGGCGGGGAGGTCGGCTGCGTCGGCTCCCATCCGCCGACGCAGCGTGGCCAGGGCTCGGGACGTCTGGCTCTTCACCGTGCCCGGTGAGATGTCCAGCATCGCGGCGGTCTGCGCCTCCGACATGTCCTCGTAGTAGCGCAACACCAACACCGCCCGCTGCCGGTTGGGCAACTGCCGCAGATGCCGCCAGAGCAGGTCACGGTCGAGCTGCTGCTCGATCTCGTCGATCCCGGCCCGTTCGGGCAGCACCTCGGTCGGGCGTTCACCATGCCAGCGCCGCCGCCACCAGCTCGTGGATGTGTTGACCATCACACGTCGGGCGTACGGTTCGACGGCCTCGATTCCGCCGAGCCGCTTCCACGCCAGGTAGGTCTTGGTCAGCGCCGTCTGGAGCAGATCCTCCGCCGTGGCCCAGTCGCCGGTGAGCAGATAAGCGGTGCGTAGGAGCGCGGCGGAGCGGGCCGCGACGAACTCGCGGAACTGCTCCTCCAACGAGTCCCTGCTCGTCACCGCCCACCTCCACACCCCGGTCGTCCTGGCAGAGTGCCACGTCAGAGGCGTTCCGGTCCATGACGAAAGGTGCGCACTTACTCCGATGTTCGGTCGAAAACCTTCACGCCCCGTCGTCGGCCTTGGCTTCGTCGGCTTCCTTGCCGAGCCGCGCCTCGACTGCCTGCGGCTCGTACATCTCCTCGACGACGCGCAGGTAGAGCTCGTTCGGGTTGGGTAGGTTCTTGATCTCGCGGAGCGCCTGCTCCTGGCCGGCGGACTCCAACACGAAGGTGCCGTAGTTGAGCGCTCGCCCGGTCGGGGTCTGCTCGTACTTCATGTCGGTGACCCGGACCAGCGGCATCATCGCGACCCGACGGGTGATGATGCCGTTGACCACCATGACCCGCTTGTTGGTCAAGATAAAACGGTCATACCACCAGTCCGCGACCTTCCACGCCACCCAGCCCATCACGGCGAACCAGAGCAGCACGGCGATGGTGGTCAGCGCCCCCACGTTCTGCCCGGCGAGGAAGCCGGAGAGGTAGCCGAGCACGAAGGTCGCCGCGATGCCGATCAACAGCGGGGTGGTGAGGTGGATCCAGTGCCGCTTCCACTCACCCCGGTAGCGTTCGGTAGGGAAGAGGTAGCGGGCGACCAGCGAACTCGGCTCGTCCTCCAGGGGTAGCACCCGCCGGGGAGTCGCTCCGGTCGCGTCGGCGCGCAACCCGGCCAGCTCGTCCTCGGAGATCTGCGGCGGCTGGTAGCCAGCCTCCGGATCACGGATCCACGCCCGACCGGAACGACCCTGGCCGGCATAGCCGGGCCCGTCGCCATAGCCGACGTCGTCCGAAAGGGACGGACCGTCGGACAGGCTCGGCCCGGCCCCGTAGCCCGGGCCGTCATCGGGCCCGATCCGCGGGATCGGCTCGGTGTCGCGCTCGCGGCGCTCCCGGTCGGGGTCGTCCGGGTCGAAGGGTGGACCGGAGGGGCTACCCATCGGCGGCTAGGCGACGAGACTGGTGAAGAAGTCGCCGAACCCCTGCGCAATATCCATGATCCCGCCGCCGAGCGACTTGAAGACATCAGCCGCAGAGTTTGGCCGGTAGGCGACGAAGAAGATCAAGAATGCGATTCCGGCCCAGGTGAGGACCTTCTTGACCATGGCGGGCCATCCTCTCGCGCGGCGCCGGGTCCCATTACCGCAGCGGCACCCAGAGTATCAGTGTGGTGTCGTACAGTGAATATCTGCGTCCGTTCTCCGTCAAACCGGGAGACTTGTCAAGGCCTCCCGGGTAAGTACGGGGACGGTGCGCCGTACACGAGCTCGGGCGGAGTCCACTCGGTCAGGTCGTGCAGCACGACGTCTTCCGCGAGCAGGTGACCCGCACTCGCCGGCCAGGCTATCGCATGGAGCCACATTCCCCGAGCCTCGCCTGCGTACGCGCTTCGATCTGTCGGAGAATTCACCAACCACAGTGGAGTGGGGTGCCCGGCGACTCTGATCTTGGCCTGCCCGACGTGGTCGGGATGACCTGGCCCCGGGTCGGTCAACGCGTCGGCCAACTCCGGTCCCGGGTCCGGCCCGGCCAGTCCGGCGAGCCGGGTGCCCAGCCCGACGCCCGGCTCCTCGGCCACGAAGACCAGGTCGGCCGGGCCACCGCCGAGGGGTGCCGGGCCCGCGCAGGCCACCGCTGTCGCCCGCACTCCCGTCCGGTCGTCCCCGGCGTACGCCACGCCGGTGAGCGTCCAGCCCGGTGGCAACGGCCAGGGGCACCACAGCGGCGTTCCCGGCGGATCCGCGGTCGCGGTGATCCGTTCCACCACGCTCGCCACGATGTCCGCTCCGATGTGCTCGGGCACGTGCAGCGGCGGCACGGGGCCGCAGCGCACGCATCTCGAGTCGGTGTGCATCAGATCCGGCGCCCGTACCGGGCCCCCGCATCTCGGACAACTCACCGCGACACTCACATCCCCACCGTCACCCCATACCGATGGCACGTCAAGCGGGAACGTCCAATTCGGCGTCCGGGGCGCGGTTCAGTCCGGCGGCGGCCCGGCGTGCGCGCGAATCCAGGCGTGCATGGCGATACCGCTGGCCACACCGGCGTTGATCGACCTCGTCGAGCCGTACTGGGCGATGGAGTAGAGCTGGTCGCACGCCGCTCGGGCCGGCGCGGAGAGCCCGGGCCCCTCCTGGCCGAACAGCAGGACGCAGTCCCGGGGAAGAGCGCCGGTCTCCAGCGGACGCGACCCGGGCAGGTTGTCGATGCCGAACACCGGAAGTCGACGCTCGGCGGCCCAGGCCACGAACTCCTCGATCGTCTCGTGGTGCCGCACGTGCTGGTAGCGATCGGTCACCATCGCGCCACGCCGGTTCCACCGTCGCCGCCCGACGATGTGCACCTCGGCGGCGTTGAACGCGTTGGCGTTGCGGACCACCGTGCCAATGTTGAAGTCGTGCTGCCAGTTCTCGATGGCGACGTGGAAACCGTGCCGGCGCTGGTCCAGGTCGGCGACGATCGCCTCGCGCCGCCAGTAGCGGTAGCGGTCGACGACGTTGCGCCGGTCCCCCTCGGCCAGCAACTGCCTGTCGTAACGCGGGTCGTCCGGCGGGTCCCCCGGCCAGGGGCCCACACCCACCTCAAGCTGGTCTTCGGTCACGGTCATCAGAGGGTACGGACCACGTCGGCGCCCGCCGCGACGACCTGCCGGATCAGCACAGCCCAAGCGCGGCGCCGAGCCGCTTCAGGAAGCGCCGGTCCGCCGGGGTGGCCAGGTGGTCCACCCGACCTTCGCCGGGGTTGGGCACCGCGCGGCACACCCGGGCCGCTACCGACTGCACCCACTGGCGGTACGCGGCCGAGTCGGCAGGGTCGGCGCGCCGGCGTAGGACCCGGTTCGCCGCCCGGCAGCCGGCCAACAGGTCCACCAGATCGGTGAGCTGCTCGGTGGGCTGCGGGGTGGCGTCGTGCCGGGCGTAGATCGCGGCGACCACCGCACGGACGAGATCGCTGTCGAAGGCTCGGCCTGCGGCCACGGCGTCCAGACCGGCGAGGCCGGCCATGACCCCCCGTTCGGCGCGCCCCGGTCCCGAGGTGGCGGCGGCGACGAGAACCCGACCGGGAAGGCTGGTGAGCAGGTCCCACTCGGCGGCGGAATAGGCAGCCGTGGTCGACGACGCGGCTCGGCGGCCGGCAGAGGACGGCTCTCCGGCAACGGAGTGGCTCATCGGAACCTCCGGCGTCAGCATATGCCCCGAGAACGGGAGAAGGGCCCCTTCCGCGGCAAACGCGCTGCGGGAAGGGGCCCGGCGTCCGAGGGCGGTCAGCCCGCCGCGCCGCTCACCGTGGCTCGGGGAAGCTGGGCCGCTCGGGATCCACCCCGTCGGGGACGGCGGCGGCCGCGTACTCCCGCTTGGGGACCATGACCTTGCGCCGGAAGACGCAGACCATGGTGCCGTCCTGGTTGTAGCCGCGGGTCTCCACCGACACCACCCCACGGTCGGGCTTGGAGCCGGACTCGCGCTTGTCCAGCACCGTTGTCTCGCCGTAGATGGTGTCGCCGTGGAAGGTCGGCGCTACGTGCCGCAGCGACTCGACCTCCAGGTTGGCGATGGCCTTTCCACTCACGTCGGGCACCGACATGCCGAGCAGCAGGGAGTAGATGTAGTTGCCGACCACCACGTTGCGCTTGAACTGGCTGGCCGTCTCGGCGTAGTGCGCGTCCATGTGCAGCGGGTGGTGGTTCATGGTGAGCAGGCAGAAGAGGTGGTCGTCGTACTCGGTGACGGTCTTGCCCGGCCAGTGCCGGTAGACCGCGCCGACCTCGAACTCCTCGTAGTAGCGGCCGAACTGCATCCTGGTCCCCTCCGACGGGCGGCGATGGAGTTCGGCACAGCATGCCTTACCGAAGGTTAAGGCAACCGGCGGGGCGCATCGGCGGTGGAAAAGTCACACCGGTCACTGACACCCGGGGGGAGACGCAATGAGCGGCGGGGCCCTCCCCGGCACCCGCCGCCCACGCTCTGATGCCGAGAAGTCTGCCCTACGACAGCGTAGGTTCGACAGAGATCGGCGTCACATTTATCTTTTTGTAACACTACTCAGGGTGACGGTTCGGCGGTTGATCAGCGATCTCCGCAGGCCGGATACCTCCTTGTCACAGGCCAAGTTACCGATTCGTACAGCTCAATCGGGTGGATCTCCTTGGAAACGCTCCCATTACCGCAGGTCACGCAAGTGCGTCGTGCATTTGCGTTCCGCAGGTCCGGAAGAAACAGACGTGAGTCGATGACCCCGGGCGCCCTGGCTGGACCGGCACGTTTCGTGACCCACCCCCCGGGAATTCGATACGGTCAGCCCTGGTTCTACGGGTCGTAGACAAACCGCGGTGATCGGAGAGTGCAATGGCAACCGTTGAGCTGACCTCGGCGAACTTCGACGAGGTGACCGGCAACGACGGCATCGTCCTGGTCGACTTCTGGGCCGACTGGTGTGGTCCGTGCAAGCGGTTCGCCCCGGTCTACGAGCGCTCCTCGGAGAAGCACCAGAACATCGTGTTCGGCAAGGTCGACACCGAGGCCCAGCAGGAGTTGGGCGCCAAGTTCGACATCCGGTCGATCCCCACGATCATGGCGATCCGCGACGGCGTCATCGTCTTCGCCCAGCCGGGCGCCCTCCCCGAGTCGGCGCTGGAGAACCTGATCGAGCAGGTCGAGGCACTGGACATGGACGACGTCCGCAAGCAGCTGGCCGAGCACAACCACTGAGTCGTCCGAACGACACGAAAGGCCGGGCCCGGTGCGGGCCCGGCCTTCGTCGTACCCGGGCAAGGCCTGCATGATCACCTGCCCGGGCAGGCCGAACTGACCGTCGGTGGGACCCGACCCGGCCGGTACATCCCGTATCGTCACGACCCGATGGAGACCCTGAGCACCCGCGGGCGCGTGACCCGGCTCGGCGCGACCGCACTCGGCCTCGCCCTGCTACTGGTCGGCACCTTCTGGGGCAGCGACGACGACTTCCCGTTCGGCCCGTTCCGGATGTACTCCACCTCCAACCCGCCGAACGCACCCGCCCCCGACACCCGCGTCGAGGGAGTCAACAGCGCCGGGACGGTGATCGACCTCGACCAGGACGCGACCGGCATCCGCCGCGCCGAGATCGAGGGTCAGCAGGCGCGATACGCCGCCGACCCGACGCTGCTCACCGAGGTCGCCGACGCGTACGCCGAACGCCACCCGGACGCCCCCGCGCTGGTCGAGGTCCGCATCGTCATCCGCTGGCACGGCATCCGCGCCGGTCGGCCGACCGGGCAGCACACCGACCAGACCGTCGTCAGCTGGCAGGCGCCCCGATGACCCGCTGGCTGACCGAGGCCGTCCCCCGAGGTCGGGTGGCCGCGTTCCGGACCCTGATCTACCTCTTCGTCGCCGCCGACCTGGTGGTCTTCACCCCCTGGGTGCGCACCCGCGTCAGCGTGCCCGGCGACCTTTACCAGCCGTTGCTGATCGGCCGCGCGCTCCCCCTGCCGACGCCGACCGAGACGCTGGTGACGGTGATCTTCTGGTCGTTGCTGGCGCTCGCACTCCTCGCCGCGACCGGACGCGCACCCCGTCTGCTCGGCTGGACGGTCTGCGCGCTGTACCTGGAGTGGATGATCATCGCGATGAGCTACGGGAAGGTCGACCACGACCGGTTCGGACTGCTCATCGCGCTGGCCGTGCTGCCCACCGCCGGCCGGGCCCGGCACGGCGACACCACCCGCACCGAGGCCGGCGGCTGGGCCCTACGAGTCACCCAGATCGCGGTGATCTGCACGTACTTCCTGGCCGCCTTCGCCAAGCTGCGCTTCGGCGGCCTGGACTGGCTGACCGGCTCGGTGCTGGCCCGCGCGATCATCCGGCGCGGCACCGACCTGGCCGACCTCATCGCCCAGGTGCCGTACCTGCTGATCGTCGCCCAGTTCGGCATCGTGGCGTTCGAACTGCTCAGCCCGGTCGTCTTCTTCCTGCCACCCCGCTGGCGACTCGCCATGGTCGGCTTCTTCTACTCGTTCCACGCGGTCACCATCGCGACCATCACCATCTCGTTCGCGCCGCACCTGGCCGCGATGACCAGCTTCCTGCCGCTGGAACGGGTCCGCCCGCTGGTCTGGGCCCGCCGGCTCGTCGGCCGCGGCCCCACCGCGCCCACGTCGACACCACCTGACCAGCCCCCGATCGATGCCCGTGCGGACTCGTCGCCGCTCGGCGATCAGGCCCCGGCGGTCGGGCGTCCAGCCGGGCCGTAGAGCCGTTCGCGGGCTTCCTGCGGCAGGGAACAGGCCGCCGTGCCGCCGGGCAGGCGGTGCCGGTTGCGCGCCACCCAGCGGTACACCGGCCAGGCCGCGACGCGTACCGGCGGGAACCGCAGGCCGGCGCCGGCCACCCGCCAGACCGGGCCGCTGCCGGCGAGCAGCTGCGCGATGGCATCCGGCCCGGCGGCGCGTACGCCGTCCGCACCGACCCACTGCACGGCCTCCTCGCACTCGGCCACGGTGAGGCCGAGCACGTCCAGGTCGGCGAACTGCCAGGGCACCACGCGCGCCGTGGTGGGGATCCGGCGTTCGACGAACTCCGCACAGGTCGTGCAGAACGCGCAGTCACCGTCGTAGACGAAGGTCGACGTCTCCATGGCGTCCATCCTCCCCCGTCGGCACCGCCGAGCACTCACGGGTGTCCGGCGGGTCACTTGCGCGCTGCTCGTACACGTGTTCGAATAGTGCCCATGCGCTGGGACAACCTCACCGCTCCCCCGGTCGAGGGAGACCCCGAGCGGGCAGCGCCAGCGACGCCACCCCTGCCGCTGGCGCTGCCCGGCGCCGTCGCCCGCACCTTCGACACTCCCGAGTTCGCCGGGATGACCTTCTACGAGGTGCAGGCCAAGTCCATCCTCAACCGGGTGCCCGGGCAGTCCCGCGTGCCCTTCGGGTGGACCATCAACCCGTACCGGGGATGCAGTCATGCGTGTGTTTACTGCATGGCCGGTGACACCCCGATCCTGATGGCGGACGGGCGCACGAAGCCGATCAGCGAGTTGGAGCCCGGCGACCGCATCTATGGCACCGAGCGCCGCGGTGCCTACCGCCGGTATGTGGTCACCACCGTCCTCGACAAGTGGTCCACCGTGAAGCCCGCATACCGAGTCACATTGGCGGACGGCACCACGCTCATCGCCAGCGGCGACCACCGGTTCCTCTCGGACCGTGGCTGGAAGTACGTCACCGGTGCCATGCAGGGCAGCGGCAAACGCCCCTACCTGACAACGAACAACCGCCTCATCGGAACGGGCCGTTTCGCGGCCGGGCCCAAGGAGTCACTCGACTACCGCCGGGGCTACCTCTGCGGGATGGTGCGGGGCGACGCCCACCTCCGCACCTTCTCGTACTCCTACGGGGTGGTGCACCGGTTCCGTCTGGCGCTGATCGATGACGAGGCGTTGAGCAGGAGTGAGCGCTACCTCGCCCAGGAGGGCATCGAGACGAGCCGCTTCGCGTTCACACCGGCCAGCGCCACACGCCGAGCCCTGTCGGCCATCCGCACCTCCAAGCAGCGGGACATCGAGAGGATCACCGGGCTGATCCAGTGGCCGGTCAGTCCCAGCGACGAGTGGCGGCTCGGCTTCCTGGCAGGCATCTTCGACGCCGAGGGCAGTTGCAGCCGGGGAATCCTGCGCATCAGTAACAGCGACGACGCGATCCTCGACCAGACGACGGCCGCGCTTCGACGGTTCGGGTTCTCGTACGTCCGAGAGGATCCCGGCCGCCCCAACCGGGTGCGGCAGATCAGGCTGACCGGAGGTCTCACCGCCCGGCTCCGGTTCTTTCACCTGACCGACCCGGCGATCAGCAGGAAGCGCTCGATCGAGGGCGCCGCACTGAAGTGCATGGCGGACCTCAGGGTTGTCGACATCCAGGCGCTCGGGCTGGAGTTGCCGCTCTGGGACATCACCACCGGCACCGGCGACTTCATCGCCAACGGGGTGGTCAGCCACAACTGCTTCGCCCGCAACACGCACACCTACCTCGATCTCGACGCCGGTGCGGACTTCGACCGGAAGGTGATCGTCAAGGTCAACGCCGGTGAGCTGGTACGGCGGGAGCTGGCCGCGCCGAAGTGGCGGGGCGCGCACGTGGCGATGGGCACCAACGTCGACTGCTACCAGCGGGCCGAGGGCCGCTACCGGTTGATGCCGCAGATCATCGCGGCCCTACGGGACTTCGCCAACCCGTTCTCGATCCTGACCAAGGGCACGCTGATCCTGCGCGACCTGCCGTTGCTACGTCAGGCCGCCGAGGTCACCAGTGTGGGCATCTCGTTCTCCGTGGGGTTCGTCGACGAACAGCTCTGGCGTTCCGTCGAGCCGGGCACACCACACCCACGCCGCCGGTTGGACGCGGTTCGGGCACTCACCGACGCCGGCTTCTCCGTCGGGGTGCTGATGGCCCCGATCCTGCCCGGCCTCAGCGACGACGACGCGTCGATCGACGCCACCGTGTCGGCGATCGCCGCAGCCGGGGCGACCAGCGTGACCGCACTACCCCTGCACCTGCGTCCCGGCGCCCGGGAGTGGTACGCGCCCTGGCTCGCCCGGGAACACCCACACCTGGTGCCCCGCTACCGCGAGCTGTACCGGGCCGGTGCGTACGCCCCGCAGGCGTACCAGCGGGAGGTGACCGCACGGGTGCGGATCGCCGCCCGCCGACACGGCATGCACCAGGGCGAGCGCGGCGACAACCGCAACCTGCCCGAGCCACCACCACCACCGTCGGCGGAGCAACTGACTCTGCTGTAATCGGGCTCGGAGCTACAGTCGGCGGGTGCGTACCGCTCAGCAGATCCTCGCCGACTCCGCCGTGATCGCCGTCGTGGGCGCGTCCCGCGACCCGTTGAAGGCCGCGCACGCCGTGCCGTTGCAGATGCAGCGTTACGGCTGGCGCATCATCCCGGTCAACCCGACTGTCGACGAACTGTTCGGGGAACGCGCGTACCCGACGCTGGCCGACATCCCGCACCCGGTCGACCTGGTGGACGTGTTCCGGCCGGCGGCCGACGCCGTCCAGGTGGTCCGGGACGCGGCGGCGATCGGCGCCCCGGCGGTCTGGCTGCAACTGGGCATCGTCTCGGCCGAGGCGCGGCGGATCGCCGAGGAGACCGGCATGGAGTACGTCGAGGACCGCTGCCTCATCGTGGAACGGGCCGCCGCCCAGCTCACCCGGCTCGGCTGACCCCGGCATCCCGGAACGTCGATCCGCGCTCCCCGACCAACAGAGGTCGGTCGGGGAGCGCGGCTCTCCGCTCTCAGTGGTGACCACCCACCTGGTCCCGCTCCGGGTCGTACGGCTGACGCACGATGAACGCGACCAAGAGTTGCATCGGCAGGAAGTACGCCAACTGTCGCGGCTCGGGCGTGCACACCGACGGCAGACTGCAGAGCAGCACGGCCGCCAGTCGGAACCAGACAGGTTTCGCGTCGCGGAAGAGGAAGAGGATCCCGAGCGCGACAGCGAAGGGGATCACCGACACGGGCACGATGTATGCGGCGGCCAGCACGACCTCCACCACGAACGCCCCGAAGGATGGCTGATTCGCCACCACGAGGTACCCGACGACACTGCCGATCGCGATCAGCGCGCCATACACCGCGGTGTAGATCAGGACGAAGCCGGGCAGCGGCAGCGCTTTGAGCCGCTGCCCGGCATTCTGGTTAGGCTCCACGGTCAACGGCACATCGACAGAGCCGGGTTGATCTGGCAGAGCTCCTTCTGCAGGAGGTAGTACTCCAACGCGAAGTCCCGGGATTGACCGTCGACCCAGGTCTGCTTGCGGTTCTCGGTCAGATCCCACAGCTGTAGCTGAGGCCCGCCGGGGCCTGCATGGGACGAGTTCGCGAGCAGTGACCCGCTGTTGCTGTTGTTCTTGAACTGGACCGCCTCGAAGTCCGGGTACGGATCACCATCGATCTTGACCACTGTCACTCCAGATTCGATCTTGATGCTGATCTTTTGGTTGATGGTTGGCAACCCGGGAATCGAGGATTGAGCCTCGACGGCGAAATCCAGCCGCCCCGCCCCTGAGCCGAGAATATCGAGGTTGTTGCCCTGCCCGATCAACCGGGGCGGTGAACAATACCCGACCTTGAAGCAGCTCGGGGAGGCCGTGATGCTCACCGTTCCCGTCTCCGTGTTCCACGCGACCGCAACGCGGTAGCCCGCCTGGGAGTCTTCCGAGAAAGACCGGCCATCGCCCTTGCCACAGGGCAGGACCGCAGTCGGCGGGCAGTAGAAGTACTTATCGCTGATGAAGAGCCGGAAGACGATGATGCCGTTGCCCGGTGCGGTAGCGAGAGTGGACTCGGTACCGCGCACCTGGCCGTAGGCCTCCCGCCCAAAAAAGATCTCCTGCGGCCCACCGGCCCGCTGCGCCTCCGCCTCGGCCCGCACCTTCTCCATCGCGGTCACCAGCGCCTCCTGCGAGGCCTGCGCGGCGGCGACCGCGTCAGCACCCGCCGCGAGCGCCGACTCTCGTGCCCTGGCGGCCGACGTCTGCGCCCAGTTCGCCGACGAACGGGCCTTACGAGCCGAGTCAGCAGCCCGCGACGCCGAGGCATTTGCCGCCTGAGCCGCCTGGACAGCCCGGTTGGCAGCGTTACGGGCAACCAGCGCGGAGGCTGCGGCCTGATCGGCCGACACCCTTGCCTCCAGAGCTGACTGCGCCGCCTGCGCCGCGTAGCCGGCCGCCTCCTCGGCCAGGCGGACGGCACGCTCGGCGTGCCCCTGCGCCTCGCTCGCGGCTGCCCGCGCCCGCGCCGCCACCTCGGCAGCGCGTGCCGCGTCAACCTGCGCCTTCGCGGCGTACTCGGCGCTCCGGGCGACGTAGCCCTTGATCGTGGCGGCGTGCACCGCGGCGTCGTGATCCCGCTGCGCCGCCTTGTACTGCCCCACCTGGACGAAGTCACGGGCGAAAGCACGCGGACCCGCCAGCGCGATGCGGGCTGCGGCGACAACCTCGGGGCCGGCCCCGTTCATGATGCCAGCGATCGCCACTCGATCGTCCTGAGCCGCCGCGAGGTACTGACCCGTGCGGAGGAAATCGTGCGCGTTCTGCGGTGTGCCATTGAGCGCGACCTGCGCCGCCGCGTCGGTCGCCGGGCCACCGGCGTCCATGACCGCGGCGATCGCGATCCGGTCGTCCTGCACCTTGCCGTCGTAAGCAGGGAACTTGAGGAATGCGACGACATCGGCGTGTGTCCCGTCGAGCGCGACCTCGATGGCGACCTTCAGATTGGGCTTGCTCGTGGTTGTCGCCATCTCGGAGACACGGTCGCGATCGTCCTGCTCGGCGGCGGTTAACCGCACGGTCGCCAGCCAACTCCGCACGCCTGCCTCATCACTGGCAAGGGCGGCCTGGGCAGCCGCGCGGCTCCACGAGGAGCCGGACCGACTCACGTTCAGGGCAGCGGCTCGACCCTTCGACAGCACCACGGCGGTGGGGGCACCCGGGGCTGCCGCCTCCACGAGCAGTTGCCGGGTCGCAGTGTCCACCCGGTCCGCCTCCGGCGCATCCGGGAGCGGAGGCATCGGCTGGTCGTCCTCCGCGATCCGGAGTTCCGCGGCCTCCGCGACAGCCTGCTCGGTCTCGAAGGTGAGCCGGTCGGCCTCACCTGCCCTGGCCGTACGGTCGACCAGGTCTGCCTGCTGAGCCGCCGACGTGGCCATGTCCGCTGCGACCTGCGCGGCTGCTGCGTGCCTTGTCGACTCGGCCGCTGCCGTGGCAGCGTCACCGGCGTGCTCCGCCGCCAGGTCCGCAGCGGCGGCGGCGGCACGGGCGTGCTGGGCGGCGTCCCTTGCCAGCCGGAGAGCCTGCCCGGCAGCGGCCGACGCCTGCGCTGCGAGCGACTCAGCCCTCGTGGCGGCCCGTTCGGCTGCCAGAGCCAGCGCCACCGCGCGGTTCGCCTCACGACGGGCCCTGGCGGCCTCGCTCTCGGCGACGTTGGCCTGACTACCCGCGCTTTGGGCTGCGGCAGCTGCTGCCCGAGCATTGCCCACCGCGCTGCGGGCCGCACTGGCGGCCGCCTTCGCCTCGTCGGCCGCCGCCATGACCTTGGGCATGGAGGCGACGATGTCGTCGATCAGGCGTGCCGAATCCCGGGCCGTCTCGGCGGCCTTGCGCGCGGCGCTCGCCTTGGTGGCGTCGGTCGCGGCATCCGCAGCCGCCTTGTACGCCTGCGCGGCCGCATTGCCCGCGAGCGCGGCCGCCGAAGCCGCCCGGGACGCCGCGTTGGCGGCATTACGGGCTGCCTGGTTCGCGGCGTTCGCGGCTCCGATCGCATCCTGTGCGGCGTCGGCCGCGCGGGCCGCAGCGTCGGCCGCACGACCAGCGGCAGCAGCCGCCTTGACCGCCGAATCCTTGGCAGCCGCAGTCTCGGCCGCCGCAGTCTCCGCTGCCTCCTTGGCCAGCTGAGCCGCGGTCACCGCCCGTTCGGACGCCTCCTCAGCAGCCTTGGTCTCCTTGGCGGCGAGTGCCTGCGACTGCCGGGCGATCTCGGTCAGCTGCGCGACCGTCATGACTTCCTGATCACGGGCACGCGCCACATGCTGCCCGCGATCAAGCCACTCCTGTACGTCCAGGTCGGTTCCGGAGAGGGCGACCTGTGCCGTTCGGCGCACCTCCGCGCCGCCGACCGACATGATCGTCGCAATCTCGATCCGATTGTCTTGGGTCCTCGCCACGAAGGCGCCGTTGCGCAGGAATTCCGCGACGGCGGCGTCGCCACCGTTCAGAGCGGTCTGGCCCGCCTTCTTGGTCGCCGGACCGCCGATGGCGATGAGCGACGCAACTCGGATCCGTCGGTCCTGCACGGCGGGCGCCTGCCACCCGTTCGACAGGAAGGCCCGCAAGTCAGTCGGGGAGCCGCCCAGTGCTGGTCGGGCTGCTGCCGTCATCGCGGGCCCGCTGGTCGACATCAGCTGGGCCACCCGGACGCGGTCGTCCTGGATCAGGGTCTCCTGCTGGCCGGTAGACAGGAATTCCTGCAACCGCTCGTCGGAGCCGAGCAACGCCGCTTCGGCCGCTCGGGCGGTGGCCGGGCCCGCAGACGAGGACATCGCAACGACACCGGATCGGTCGGTCACGAGGCCGGGAACGGGATCTTGCGCCACGGCAGGCGTAGCCGAGATGAAGGGTGCCCCGACCGCCACGATGACCGACAGCGCGCCGGCGGCGAGACGTTGCCTCATTCGCCGGGCAGTCGGCGGTGGATAACGCTTCGAATGAAGCTCGCCAGATAAATAAGGGGTAGACGACATGCGTCTATTTGTTCACGAGGGCCGAATTAGCGAGACCCCGGCTGCAGTGACGTCCGTCACACATTAATTATTCATGGGCGCAACCAATGGTGAGGGCTTAACGCAGCCCTCACCATTGGTTATTCTGATCGCGCCACGTTGCGTCAACGCCGCCGAAAAGCAGGCACCTCTCAGGCCGGCGGCGTCGCCCGGATTTCGAGAAGTACGCCGAAGTCCGGATCGCCGATGCCGACCGACTCGACCTGGTTCTCCCGGATGTTGATCGTCTCTTCCGTGCCGTTGGCGGCAACCTTCGCCGCCACTCGCTGGTCGCCGGAGTGGATCAAAAACACACCGTCCAGGCGAAGGCTCAACCAGCCCGTGTCCCCCTTCACCAGGAAGCAGAAATCAGTGCGCAGAAGGCTTTCCACCCGGATCAGTTCCGGGTTGGTCGTGCAGTCGACGAGGGTGATCCGACCATCGCCCTTGATGAGCTCGATGTCGCGGGCCTGCTCGATGGCTGCGGCACCCGGATAGGAGAAGTCCTCCACGAGCGAAGGCATCTCTTCCGCCGCATTGGCCGGCCCTATCGACAGCGCCACCGGAACAGCGACCGCTGCCGTGACTCCCAGTGCCGCCAAGGCGGCGGGAATGACTCTCTTACCCATGACTTCTCCTTCTCTGGTCGGTCGCCACCTGGCGCGACCGTCATCGGAACGAACGTCAGGCCGACCGCATCCAGTCAGGCGACCGCACTGCCGTTATGGCATTCCACTCACCGCAATAGTGCTGCGACCTGGCACCCATCTCAGGCCAGGCTCGGCGGACATCGAGGCCCCACTGTTCCACGGCCAGGGGGATTCGAGGAACCCCGTCGCAGCGGCGTCCTTTTCGGACTGGTCACCATCGGCCAGAACCCCGTCCAGAACGCGGAGGAAGGCGAGCCGCTCACCTTCGGCTACTTCGTCGACCCGCTCGGCGAGGACTTCGGCGAGGCGTGGCAGGCGCAGCAGCAAAGACGGATCGTCGACCTCGGCGCCGGCGGTCGGGGCCCACCGCCGAGCGTCCGCCCCGTCCGGCGAAGCCAGCACGGCACTCGCCACCACGAGGGCTGGCCACCACCGGGGAAGCGCCATCACTTCCCCGCCCAAGCGTCGCGCACGTGGATGAGCACGGCCCGCGCGGTGGCTTCCTTCGCCAACTCGGCCAGCCGGCCGACGGTGAAGATCTCGCCGCCACGCAACGCGACGTGCTGACCGAGCTCGAGGAACTCGCGACCGCCAACCGTGGCGGGCACCGGCGCCTCCAGCAGGACACCGAACAACACCGCCCCGGTTGCAGGAATGATCGCCTGCACACCCGAGGCGCGACGAGAGGGCTGGCCCCCGGAACTGCGGGCAGCCAAAAGGAAGCGCCACGATACCCCCGTAGTACGTAGCAAGTCTTCGTGTAGCCGTTGATTAACCCTAGGCAGCCGCAGCCGATCCCATGCGCCCGCTGAATGTGACACATGTCACTACCTCGATGTTGGCGTGCCACCTCGCTTCACGCGGCATCGATCTCAACACCTAGAGCTTGTACTCCTTGAGGAGGCCGCGGGAGATGATGGTCTTCTGGATCTCCGAGGTGCCCTCGCCGATGAGCAGGAACGGGGCCTCCCGCATCAGCCGCTCGATCTCGTACTCCTTGGAGTAGCCGTAGCCACCGTGGATGCGGAACGCCTCCTGGACGACCTCGGCGCAGTATTCCGAGGCGAGCAGCTTGGCCATCCCGGCCTCGACGTCGTTGCGCTGGCCGGCGTCCTTGAGGCGTGCGGCGTTGACCATGAGGGCGTGCGCGGCCTCGATCTTCGTGCCCATCTCGGCGAGCTTGAAGGCGATCGCCTGGTGCCTGGCGAGCGGCTGGCCGAACGTCTTGCGCTGCTGGGCGTAGCTGACCGCCAACTCGAAGGCGCGGATGGAGATGCCGCAGGCGCGGGCGGCCACGTTGACCCGGCCCACCTCGATGCCGTCCATCATCTGGTAGAAACCTCGGCCCACCTGGTCGGTGCCGCCGAGGATCGAGGAGCCGGGCACGGTCACCCCGTCGAGGACCATCTCGGTGGTCTCGACGCCCTTGTAGCCCATTTTCTCGATCTTGCCGGGGATGGTGAGGCCGGGGGCGGTCTCGCCGAAGCCCGGCTCTTTCTCCAGCAGGAAGGTGCTCATGTTGCCGTACACCGAGTCGGCGCCGGTGTCGGTCTTGACCAGGGTGGCCACCACCGAGGAGTACGCCCCGTTGGTCAGCCACATCTTCTGCCCGTTGAGCACGTAGTTGTCGCCGTCGCGTACGGCCCTTGACTTGATCGCGGAGACGTCGGAGCCGGTCTCCGGCTCGGACATCGAGAACGCGCCCCGGACCTCGCCGGTGGCCATCTTCGGCAGCAGGCGGGCCTTCTGCTCGGCGGAGCCGTGCTGGGAGATCAGGTACGCCACGATGAAGTGGGTGTTGACGATGCCGGAGATCGACATCCAGCCCCGGGACAGTTGCTCGACCACCAGCGCGTAGGTCAGCAGGGACTCACCCAGGCCGCCGAACTCCTCGTCGATGGTAAGGCCGAACAGCCCCATCTCGCGCATCCCGTCGAGGATGTCGGTGGGGTATTCGTCGGCGTGTTCCAGCCGCTGCGCGTGCGGGATGATCTCCTTGTCGGCGAAGTCCCGAACGGTCTCCAGGATCGACTGTTGCACATCGGTCAGGCCGGGCGTCTGGGCGAGTCGAGCCATCTCAGCCTCCGGGGATCCGCGCACTACTCGTGGGTAACTGAACGCTGGGTCAGTATCGGTCTCCGGGCCGCAGGAGGCCAAGGTGACCAGTCCACACAACCGCTGTGAAAAGGTTCACCGCTGCGGGTAGCGTCCGGCAAGAGGGACTTTTCCGGCACCGGCAGGAGGAGGACAGCCGTGAGCTACCCGCCGCCGTCGGGACCACCATCAGACGAGCAGCCACCGTCACCCTACGAGCCACCCCGGGACCAGTCGCCGTACGCGCCGCCGCCAGCCGGGCAGCCGCCGTATGCGCCGCCGCCGGACCAGCCGGCGTACGAGCTACCGGCGGAACGCTCACCGTACGGGCCACCGGCGGACGAACCGTCGCCGTACGCGCAGCAGGGCCCGCAGCAGTCGGCGCACTGGAGTCAGCAGCCGCCGTACCCCCCGCAGGGCCCCTACGGTCAGTACGGCCCACCGCCCGGCGGCCCGGGTCGGGGCACCAACGTGCTCGCGATCCTGTCGCTGGTGTTCGCCTTCGTGTTCCCGCCGGCCGGCGCCGTCCTCGGCCACCTGGCGAAGCGGCAGATCCGGACCACTGGCGAGGACGGCGACCAACTCGCCACCTGGGGGTTGATCCTCGGCTACGTCTTCACCGGGCTCACCGTGCTGGCCTGCTGCGGCTGGCTGGCGCTGGTGGCCTTCGCCAACACCGGCGACAGCAACGGCTACTGACAGACGGGCCAGCGGCGCGGTCAGCGGAAACGGGCCTCACGGACGCTGTTGCCGCCATCCACCACCAGCATCTGACCCGTGATGTACGAGGCGGCCGGCGAGCAGAGGAAGCTGATCGCCGCGGCAACCTCGTCCGGAGTGCCCGGTCGGCCCACCGGAGTGCCCAACCCCTGCTTGATCTCGGCCATCGTGGACGCGGCGGTGTAGATCGTGCCCGGTGCGACCGCGTTCACCGTCACACCGTCGGCGATCATCTCCATGGCGAGCGCCCGGGTCAGCCCGACGACTCCGGCCTTCGCCGCGGCGTACGCGGCCTCGGTGGGCAGTGCGTTGACCGGGCCGGCCGTGGCGGCGAGGTTGACGATCCGCCCCCAGCCCCGCTCGGCCATCCCCCCGATGAAGGCGCGACTGCACAGGAACGCGGTGGACAGGTTGCGGTCGATCTCACCACGCCACTCGTCGTAGGTCAGCTGCGCGACCGGCCGCAGCACTCCCTGGCTGGCCCGGCTGGCCAGGCCGGCGTTGTTGACCAGCACCTCGACGTCGCCCAACTGCTCGGCGACCGCGTCGGCGAGCGCGCCGACCTCCGACTCGTCGGTCAGATCCGCGACGAAGCCGGTCACCCCCAGCTCACCGGCCCGCTCGTGGATGCGCCGGGTGGTGGAGACGATGGCCACCCGAGCGCCCAGGTCGGCGAGTCGGCGCGCGGTGGCGTACCCGATGCCGTCCGGGCTGCCCGCCCCGGTCACCAGGGCGACCCGTCCGTCGAGCCGCATGGTCACCGGGTCGGCGAGCGCGACCGGCTCGTCGGGGCCGGGGCTGCCCGCCGGTGTGGCCGCGCGGGCACGTCGAGCACCGCCGGGACGGCTGACGTCCCGTCTGGTTCGGCTGCCGGAGCGGTCCGCGGCGCGCGCGTCGAATGCCATGCCAGGATCCTGCCCGCTAGAACCGGCCCGGGCAACGCGGCACCCGGTAGCGGGGGCGTCGGGTTTGGGCGCTGCTGGCTACCCTGATGCCGCACCCGACCTGACGGAGAGTTCGTATGACCAATCCCCCGCCGCCCGGCGGCTGGAGCGACCCCACGTGGTCGGCTCAGCCGTCGAGCCCCGCACCGGACCCGACCCCGGTGGCCGGTCAACCGGTACCCACCCAACCCGGCCCCACCAACCCGTACGCGCCCACCGACCCGTACGCGCCGGGCGACCCGTACACGGGTGCGACGGTGCCGCCGGGGCAGCCGGTGGGGATGTACGCGCCGCCCGGCTACCCCCCGCACCCCGGTTACGGCTACCCGGCACCGCAGAAGACCAACGGGCTGGCCATCGCGTCGCTGGTGCTGGCCCTGGCCGGCCTCACCACCTGCGGCGTCACCGCGCCGATCGGGGCGATCCTCGGCCACGTGGCGCAGAAGCAGATCCGGGTCAGCGGCGAGGGCGGTGAGGGAATGGCGAAGGCCGGCATCATCGTCGGCTGGATCATCACCGCGCTGATGGTGCTGGGCATCGCCCTCTACGCCGCCGCCATCATCTTCGCGATCACGACGAGCAACGGCAGCGGTAGCGGCAGCTACTGAAGCGGCGGCCGGGTCGGCGTACCACCGGTCGCGGACCGGATCGACGGCCGTACGGCGGTCGACCCGGCCCGGCCGGTCACTGCTCCGGCGGGGTGAACGAGGAGGTACGGCTCATTCCGGCGGCCCGGCCCTTCGCGGAGATGACAAGCGCCATCTTGCGGGACGCCTCGTCGATCATCTCGTCGCCGAGCATCACGGCACCGAGCCGGCCACCGGCCTCCGAGGTGTAGTGCTCGTACGCGTCGAGGATCAGCTCGGCGTGGTCGTAGTCGGCCTGCGCCGGCTGGTAGACCTCGTTGGCGGCGTCGATCTGACCCGGGTGCAGCACCCACTTGCCGTCGAAGCCCAGCGCCGCCGAGCGCTTGGCCACCTCGCGGAACCCGTCGACGTCCCGGATCTGCAGGAAGGGGCCGTCGATGGCCTGCTTGTCGTGCATCCGGGCGGCCATCAGGATCCGCATGAGAATGTAGTGGTACGGGTCGCCCGGGTAGTCCGGGATCAAGCCGCCGACCACCATCGACTTCATGTTGATCGACGCCATGAAGTCGGCCGGGCCGAAGATGATGGTCTCCACGCGCGGCGAGGCGGCGGCGATCGCGTCCACGTTGACCAGTCCGGCGGCGTTCTCGATCTGCGCCTCGATGCCGATCCGACCGACCTCCAGGCCGATCGTCTTCTCGATCTGGGTGAGCGTCAGGTCCAGCCACTGCACCTGGGCGGGGGTCTGCACCTTCGGCAGCATGATGCAGTCCAGGTTGGCGCCGGCGCCCTCCACGACCTCGATGACGTCCCGGTAGGTCCACGGGGTGGTCAGGTCGTTGACCCGGACCACCCGGGCCTTGCCGGCCCAGTCACCCTCGTTGAGCGCGGCGACGATGTTCTTGCGCGCGTCCGGCTTGGCCAGCGGGGCGACGGCGTCCTCCAGGTCGAGGAAGACCTGGTCGGCCGGAAGGCCCTGCGCCTTGCCGAGCATCTTGACGCTGGAGCCCGGTACGGCGAGGCAGGACCTGCGGGGGCGACCGACTACGGCCATGGATGCGCTCCTTCCAGCGTCCGGCGGGCATGCCGACGCCACCTGACGACAGATCCGTGAACTTAACGATCCCAAAGGGCGTTGTGACGCCACGGTAACCTCGCGCCATGACCGGGGTGAATGGACCTGTGGAAGATCTCACTGGGCGCCGACGACTGGTTGTGGTGACCGGGGCCAGCTCCGGCATCGGGTTGGCCGCCGCCGTGCGCCTGGCCTGCCGGGGTGACCGGGTTGCGCTGGTCGGGCGGGACCCGGCGAGGCTCCAGGCCGCCGCGGAACGGGTCCGCGAAAGCTCGGGCGAGCGTCCGGAGTTGTTCCGGGCCGACTTCGCGATCCTCGACGACGTGCGCCGGCTGGCCGGGCAGTTACGGACGACGTACGACCGGATCGACGTGCTCGCCAACAACGCCGGAGCGATCGCGTTGCAACCGCTCACCACCGTCGACGGCTTCGAGATGTCCATCCAGGCCAACCACCTGGCTCCGTTCCTGCTGACCAATCTGCTCGCCGACCGGGTGGACCGGGTCGTGGTGACCGCCTCCGGCGCGCACCGCTTCGGCGCACTGGACCCGGACGACCTGAACGCGCCACTGCGCGGCTACCACTCGACGATCGCGTACGGCACCAGCAAGCAGGCGAACGTCCTGTTCACCGTCGAGGCGGCCCGGCGCTGGCCGACGATGTCGGTGTACAGCTTCCACCCCGGTGTGGTGCGTACCCGGTTCGGCAACGACAGCAGACTGGTGGCGATCGGCATGCGGTTCATGCCGTTCCGCAGCCCGGAGAAGGGCGCCGAGACCCTGGTGTGGCTGGCCAACCAGGATCGCTCACGGCTGGTCGACGGGGGTTACTACGTCGACCGTCGGCTGCGTCGGCCGTACCGGAAGGCCGCCGATCCGCAGCTCGCGGCCCGGCTCTGGGAGGCCAGCGCCAAGGCCGTCGGCATCGATGACTAGCGTGGCCGCCATGCTGACACTCGTCGCGGTCGTCGAGTTCGCCGCCGGCGCGGAGACGGCCGGACAGCGTTACGAGGACGCCGTGCTGGCCCTGCTCGAACGACACGGCGGCCACCTCGACCGCCGGCTGCACGGCACCGACGGGCAGACCGAGGTGCACGTGATCCGGTTCGACTCCCGGGCCGGGTACGAGTCGTTCCTCGCCGACCCGGACCGGGCGGCCCTGCGGAGCGCGCTCGGCGACGCCGCCCCGACCACCCGGGTCATCGAGGTGCACGAGCCAGTCGCCGGTCACGCCAGCGACGGAGCATCGCCAACACAGGCCGGGTGACGAGAACCGCGAGGACGAATCCCACAGCGAGGGCCCAGAACGGTGGCGGCCCGTAGTGGGGGCGGCCGGACTCGCGTACCGCCCCGCTGATCGCGAGGTCGGCGGCGACCGACAGGTCGGTGATGCCCTCCGGGGTCCGGAAGAGCACGTCCGGGGCTGTCGCGCCCCGGCGGAGCACCACGAGTTCCACGGCCTCCGTGCCGACCTCGTGATACGGCCCCCACGCGATGTCGTGCTCCTCCGGGAGGTCCTCCGCCTGTGGCCCCGGCACGCCGACCAACGCGACAGCCTCGTCCGCCGAGCGCCAACCGAGCAGTTGCACGAACGATCGAGAGCGCAACGGCGGGAACGCCGTACCGGCCGACGGGGTGCCGTCGACGGTGGACAGCAGGGTCAGGGTCCAGGTGCGCCGGTAGGACAGCACCGGGCAGTCGGTGCAGGTGGACCGGCCCAGGACCGCCACCGACCGCCCGCCCGGCAGCCAGGAGCCGGCACCGGCGAGCCGCCCGCCGGCCAGCGGCAGCTTCCGGTACGGCTGGGCGAGCCGATCCGCGCCCGCGTCACCCACCCGGGTCAGCCAGACCTCGTCGCGGACCTGGAGGGCGAGGTCACCGCCGTCCGGCGACAGCGCGGCCGTGCGCCCCGGCGGGATCCAGGCGGTGTCGACAGGCACCCGCAACACGTCCGTCCCGCGATCCCGGTCGTAGACCCCGACGTACGGGGTGGAGTAGGTGTTCGGGGACGTGAACGTGGTGTCGGGGTCGGCGTAGACCAGGCGTTTCCCGTTCGGCCCGAAGGCGAGCGGGTAGCCGTCCGGGCGGTTCGAGGTGGTCTTTCCGGATTTCAGGTCGACCAGGGAATCGCCCACCCAGGCGTACCGGCCGTCCGGGGAGAGCAGCGCCTCGAAACCCGCCACGGCCGGATCGCCGTCCAGCACGCGGTAGCGGTCGTCGTCCGCGGCCACCACACCCATCCGCGTCTCGAACCAGTCGGTGCGCACGGCGGGACCTCCGAAGAGCATCGCCGCCACGCCAGGTGCCGAGTAACCCACCGAGGCCGTCCGCAGCGGCGGGTCGACCAGCTTGGTCGGTAGGCCGGGGGTGTCGTGACGCGGGCCGGCGGGCAGGGGCAGGGCCACCGGGTGCAGCGCGTACCCGGTGCCGAGAAGGAGGACCAGGACGGCGAGCGCGCCGGCGACGACGGCCCGGCGACGACGGTGCCGGGTCCGCGCCGCGTCGAAGAGCCCGTCCGGTACGCGCGCGGGCGGCACGTCGGCGGCGAGACGGCGCAGCGCCTCGGAGAGTCGGGCGGTCATCGGGAGGTCACCTCCTGCGGGCTCCGGCCGACGAGTTCGGCCAGCTCCGGGGCGAGCACCCGCAGCCGGCGAAGGGCGTGCCGGGTCTGACTCTTCACCGTGCCGACCCGGCAGCCGAGCAGTGCTGCCGTCTCCGTCTCGGTGCGGTCCTCGTAGTAGCGCAACACGAGGACCGCGCGCTGCCGCACGGTCAGCCGGGCCAACGCCGTCCACAGCACCAGCCGGACCTCGGCGTCGTCGCCCGGGTCGGGACGTTCCGGCACGACGCCGTCCAGCCGCTCGGGCGGACGGGCCCGTCGCCAGCGCCACCAACTGGCCGCCTGGGTGCAGAGCACCCGCCGCAGGTAGGCGTGCGGGTCTGCGACCCTCTCCCACCGCACCGCGACCCGAGCCAGTGCCACCTGGACCAGGTCCTCGGCATGGTGCCGGTCACCGGTCAACAGGTACGCGAGCCGGGTCAGCCCGGCGGTCTCGGCCCGGACGAAGTCGGCGAAACTGTCCCGGGTGCGGTCCTCAGTCGTCAACGGATCGCCCTCCTCACCGGGATAGACGCGCGGCGGGTCCGTCACGGAGGGAACCAGCGGGCGATCAGTCGTGGAGCGGGGTCGGGTCGGTGGGCAGCGCGGTGGGTGCGGCGCGACGACCGCCGAGCACCACCACCGCCACGCCGGCCAGCAGCAACGCCATCCCGAGCAGCGCGTACGGGCGGGGAACCTGACCCAGCCAGGCCCACCCGAGCAGTGCCGCGCCGGGCGCCTCCAGCAGGATCAGCACGCTCACCGTGGTCGCCGGGATCTTCTGCAGGGCGTAGTTGAACATCGAGTGCCCGAGCAGTTGGGCGCCGGCCACCAGGGCCAGGATGGCCAGCCAGGTACGCCCGTCGAACCCGGTCAGCCGTACGCCGCCGACCAGGCACATGGCCAGCAGGATGAGGGCGCAGATCCCGTAGCAGATGGTGGTGTACGTGGTCGTGCTGATGCTCGTCCGGGCCCGTTCGCCGAAGGCGGTGTAGACGGCGGCGAACATCGCGCCGGCCAGCGCCAGCACGTCGCCGAGGACGGCCCGGCCGGAGACCCCCACGTCCACGCCGGTGGCGACCGCCGCCCCGCCGACCGCCACCGCGATGCCGATCCACACGATCCGGGGCAGCCGACGCCCCTGGGCGCGGGCGATCAGCCCCTGCCAGACCGGCTGGGTGGCCACCAACGCGGTGGACGTGGCGACGGTGGTGAGCTGGGCGCTCGGCACCCAGGTGGCGAAGTGACCGGCCAGCGCTACCCCGGACAGGACACAGAACAGGCCCTCCCGGCGGCCCACGCCGATGGTCAGCCGACGGAACTCGGCACGACGCCGGGCCAGCGAGAACGGGCCCAGCACGGCAACCGCGAGCAGGTTGCGCCAGAACGCGATGGCCAGCGCGGGCGCGGCGGCGTACGCGATCAGCGGCGCGGACGACGACACCGCGACCACGGCCAGGCCGACCGCTCCGGTGGTCAGCGGATCCAGGGACGGCCGGTGTGAAGGTGGGGGCACGGGTCGTAATCCTCACACGTATGACGGTCAGCACGGAGGGTCATCACTCCGTTACGATCACGCAGATCGGCGCCGGCGACCCTCGACCGCCTGGAGGCGCTCCACCATGCCCACCTACCAGGCGGTGCTGTTCGACTTCTTCGGCACCCTGACCCACTCGGTGCAGCGCGGCGTCGCGCACGCCGGCACCGCCGAGCTGCTCGGCTGTCACACCGACACGTTGACCGAGGTGCTGGACCGTACGTACTACGAACGGGCCACCGGCCTGCTCGGCAACGCGGAGGCGACCCTGCGCTGGGTGTGCGCCCAGGCCGGCGTACACCCCAGTGACCATGCGGTGCGGGCGGCCGTGGCGTCCCGACACCGGGCGGTCCGCGCGGACACCTGGCTGCGGGCCGACGCCGTGCCGGTGCTCGCGGCCCTACGCCAGCGCGGCCTGCGCACCGGCGTGATCAGCGACTGTACGCACGAACTGCCGGCCTTCCTGCCACAGCTCGCCGTCGCTCCCCTGCTCGACGTGCGGGTCTTCTCGGTGCAGCTCGGGCGGTGCAAACCGGATCCGGAGCTCTACCTGACCGCCTGTCGGCGACTCGGGCTGGCCCCCGGCGACTGCCTGTACGTCGGCGACGGCGGCAGCCAGGAGTTGACCGGCGCGGAGCGGGCCGGGATGACCGCCGTCCGGCTCGCCGCACCGGACCTGGCCACGCACATGGTGTTCAACGCCGACCTGGACTGGCGCGGGCCAACACTCGGCACCCTGGGCGAGGTGCTCGCCCTCGTCGACACCGAAGCCGACGCCGAGGTGGTGGCGGTGGGTGGCCGGACGGGGTGACGCGCCGATCAGCGACGACGGACCCGATGCAGGCGGAACGGCTTGCGGGTGGCCCGGACCGCCGGGGTGGCCCGGGGTGGCTCGGCCTGCGCGTCGGCCGGCAGCTCGGTGCCGGCCAGCGGCGTTCCCGCCGGCGCGAGCCGGTTCACCGCGCACCCCTCGGCAGCCCAGCGGGCCACCAGGTCGGCGGTCGGGCCGGGAGCGTTGAGACGCTTCGCCGCCACCAACGGCGCGATGGTGTCCCACTCCTCGGTGCCCGGCTGCACCCGGCTCACCCTCGCCGACCAGGTGACGATCCGGCCACCGTGGTCGCCGCGCAGGGAGACCTGCGCCTCGGTCGCGTCGGCCAGACCCGGCGCCGCCTGCTCGCCCGGCCCGCTGACCACCAGGAGCGCACCCTCGAGTGGAGCGCACCAGAGCGCGAGCGCCGGCCCGCCCGAGACGCTCACCCAGGCCACCGCGGCCTTCTTCATCGCCTCGTCGACCAGCGGCGTCGACCCGTGCGCGTCGTCAGTCACAGTCGCATCCTCCCGCATCGACGTCTGGGATCAGCCAACGAATGGCGGGACGGCGATCTCGCCCCGGGCGACCGGCATCACCTGGCCGGCGACCGTCGCTCCGACCGCCACCCCGTTCGACGCGGTGACCGTGCAGGCCAGCGCCGACGGACGGTTCATCTCCACACCCTGACGCACCGCGTAACGGGACAGCCCCTCACCGAGCAGCAGACCCGTCGCCACCAGCCAGACACCCAGACCGAGCGCCGCCGAGCCGGTCGCCGGGTCCTCCGGAATACCGATCCCCGGCACGAAGACCCGGGCGTGCGCGGTTTGCGCGGCCCCGTCCCAGGAGAAGACGCTGACGTGCGACACCCCGTACCGCTGCGCCGCAGCCGCGTCCACCCGGGCGCGGGCCACCGCCTCCGGGCGCACCGGCAGGTACGGGAACTCCAACCCGCAGCCGGCGACGCGTGGAGCTGGGCCGACGTGGTCCTCCGCGGCCAGCCCCGCGATCTCCAGCAACGGCTCCGGATCCAGCTCCGGCCCGAGGGTCGGTGTGCCGCCGGTCAGCGTCGCCCCGGAGGCGGTCACCTCGATCGGCAGCACCCCGGCATGGCACTCCTGGGTGACCTGCCCCACACCGAACATGCCCCGCCGGCTCGCGGTGACCGCCGCACCGACACTGGGGTGCCCGGCGAACGGCAACTCCTCCACCGGAGTGAAGATCCGGGCCCGGTAGGTGACGCCAACCTGGGTCGGAGGCAGCACGAACACCGTCTCGGAGAGGTTGAACTCCAGCGCGAGCGCCTGCATCTGCTCGGTGGCCAGCCCCTCCGCGCCGAACACCACGGCCAGCGGGTTGCCGGCGAAGGGGCGGTCGGTGAAGACGTCCACGATCTCGTAGGCCAAGGTCGACATGTTGATAAACACTAGGCGCTTAGGCTGGTGCCCGTGAGCACGCCGACCCGGGTCTACATCGCCCGTCTCGCCGGAGTCGCCGTCTTCGATCCGAACGGTGACCAGGTGGGCCGGGTCCGTGACGCCGTGGCACGGCTCCGGGCGACGAAACGTCCGCCGGAGGTGGTGGGCCTGGTCGCGGAGATGCCGATGCGTCGTCGGATCTTCCTGTCCATCAACCGGATCACCTCCATCGACGCGGACGCCGTCGTGCTCGGCTCCGGCACCCTCAACCTGCGCCGGTTCGAGAAGCGCCCCAACGAGTTGCTGGTGCTCCAGGAACTGCTGGACCGCCGGGTGCAACTCGACCCGGGCGGCCAGCCCGGCGCGGTGGTGGACGTCGCCATGGAATGCTCCCGGGGCGGCGAGTGGTCACTGACCCGGGTCGCCGTACGGGAGCAGACCGGGCGACTCACCCGCCGAGGTCACCTGCACCAGGTCGAGTGGGACCGGGTGCGCGGGCTCAGCGGCATCGCCGACAACCGGGGTACGGCGAACCTGCTCGCCGTCCTGGAGGACATGCGCCCCGCCGACCTGGCCAACGCGTTGCAGGACCTGCCCGACGCACGACGCAACGAGGTGGCGGCCGCGCTGGACGACGAGCGGCTGGCCGACGTGCTCAGCGAGTTGCCGGAGCACGACCAGGTGGAGATCCTCGCCGCCCTCGACCGGGAGCGCGCCGCCGACGTCCTGGAGGAGATGGACCCGGATGACGCCGCGGACCTGCTCAACGAGCTGCCCCCACCGGAGCAGGACGTGCTGCTGGACCTGATGGAGCCCGACGAGGCGGACCCGGTGCGTCAGCTGCTCAAGTACACGCCGGGCACGGCGGGCAGCGTGATGACGTCGGAGCCGGTCATCCTGCCGCCGGACGCCACCGTCGCCGAGGCGCTGGCCCGGATCCGGGAGCCGCAACTCTCCCCCGCCGTCGCCGCGCAGGTCTTCGTGACCCGGGCACCGCAGAACACGCCGACCGGCCGCTACCTGGGCATGGTGCACTTCCAGGCGCTACTGCGCGAACCACCCGCCGACCTGCTCGGCAAGGTGGTGGTCAACGACATCGACCCGCTGCGCCCCACCACCCCGCTGCCGGAGATCACCCGTCGGATGGCCACCTACGACCTGGTCGCCATGCCGGTGATCGACCGGAACAACCGGCTGGTCGGCGCCGTGACCGTGGACGACGTGCTGGACCACTCGCTGCCCCGGGACTGGCGGGACCGGGACGCCCTGCCCGCCCCGGGCGCCACCGACCCTGTGCTGGATGGCGTGGATGGCTGAGCAGCGGCGAACCGAACGGCTGGACCAACCACGCGAGCCGCGGGGCATCAAGCTGCCCCGGTTCGACGCGGAGGCGTTCGGCCGGTGGTCGGAGGGCATCGCCCGGGGCATGGGCACCGCGAACTTCATCGTGGTCATGACGGTGGTCATCACCATCTGGTTCGTCTGGAACACGTTGGCGCCGGCAGACCTGCGCTTCGACCCGTACACGTTCACGTTCCTGACCCTGGTGCTGTCGTTGCAGGCCAGCTACGCCGCACCACTGATCCTGCTGGCCCAGAACCGGCAGGCCGACCGGGACCGGTTGGCGTTGGAGGAGGACCGGCGGCGGGCCACCGCGCAGAAGGCGGACACCGAGTACCTGGCCCGCGAGATCGCCGCGCTGCGGATCGCGCTGGGTGAGGTCGCCACCCGCGACTTCCTCCGTTCCGAGCTGACCCGGCTGGCCGAGGAACTGGACGAGGCCGGGCAACGCCGGCAACGACTGGAGCGCCGCCAGCAGGAAAAGGACAGCCGGCAGGAGCGACGTGGCCAGCGCCCGACCGACGGTGTCAGCCTGGACGAACCCCGCGACGACCTGGACGGCGACTTCACCCGCGGCGCCCGGCCGGACGGCACCGGGCCGCGCCGGTCGGAGGGTTGACCGCCGCGTCATCGATTGGCTCACACCGCCCCGGGCAGCGGCGGCAGCGGATGCCCCGCGACGTAGCATTGCGGGCATGTCAGCACCCGTGAGCACCGTCGAGGACGCGATCCAGGCCGCCCTGGCCACCGTCAACGACCCGGAGATCCGCCGGCCCATCACCGAGCTGGGCATGGTCCGCTCCGCCACGATCGCTGCCAGCGGCGTCGTACGCGTCGAGCTGCTGCTCACCGTCGCCGGATGCCCACTCAAGGACAAGCTGCGCACGGACATCACCGCCGCCGTCGCCGCAGTGCCCGGCGTCACCGGCGTGGAGATCGACTTCGGGGTGATGACCCCCGAGCAGCGGCAGTCGCTGCAGTCGCAGCTGCGCGGCGGTGGCGCCACCGAGGAACCGGTCATCCCGTTCGCCCAGCCCGGCTCGCGGACCCGCGTGTACGCGGTGGCCAGCGGCAAGGGTGGCGTCGGTAAGTCCAGCGTGACGGTCAACCTGGCGGCGGCGCTCGCCGCGCGTGGGCTCTCCGTCGGTGTGGTCGACGCGGACATCTACGGCCACTCGGTGCCCCGGATGCTCGGCGCGGACGGCCGACCCACCCGGGTCGAAGACATGATCATGCCGCCGCAGTCGCACGGCGTGAAGGTGATCTCCATCGGCATGTTCACCTCCGGCAACGCCGCCGTGGTGTGGCGCGGCCCGATGCTGCACCGGGCGTTGCAGCAGTTCCTGGCCGACGTCTACTGGGGCGACCTGGACGTGCTCCTGCTCGACCTGCCCCCGGGCACCGGTGACGTGGCCATCTCGCTGGCCCAGTTGCTCCCCAACTCGGAGATCCTGATAGTCACCACCCCGCAGACCGCCGCCGCCGAGGTGGCCGAGCGGGCCGGTGCGATCGCCCTGCAGACCCATCAGCGCGTGGTCGGCGTCATCGAGAACATGTCCTGGCTGGAGCTGCCGGACGGCTCCCGGATGGAGATCTTCGGTGCCGGCGGTGGCACGGCCGTCGCCGAGTCACTGAGCCGGACCATCGGCGCCCAGGTGCCGCTGCTCGGGCAGATCCCGCTGGACACCCGGGTCCGCGAGGCCGGCGACGCCGGCAACCCGATCGTGCTGGCCGAGCCGGAGTCCCCGGCCGCTCAGGCGCTCGGCACGATCGCCGACCGGCTCGCCGTCCGCCGTGAGTCGCTGCTCGGCAAGCCGCTCGGCCTCAAGCCCGCTGGGCGCTGAGCCCCTGATCGACGACGCCCCGCCGGCCACTCGGGCCTGCGGGGCGGTTTCGTCTCTGTGCCGTGCCGGTCAGGTGGCGTCGTCGTAGCTGACGCGGGGGGCTGGCGCCGACGGGCTGCTGGTGGCCGTGCTGGGCCGGGAGCCGCCCGAGCGCAGGTCCGCGGAGTTGGCCACGTCCTTCAGGTCGTCGTGCACGCTGCCGACATCGGCGCGGAGGTTGTCGTAGACGCCCTGCAGCGGCTTGCGGATCGCCGCCTCGTCCTCCTCGCTGAGGAGGTGCTTGCGGATGAACGCCTTCGGGTGCAGATCCTCCAGCTGGATGTCGGTGCCCAGCTCTCGACTCAGGTCGCCGGTGGCGTTGCGAGCCATGTTGCGCAGGTTGCGCACCAACCGCAGGCCGTCGGTGATGACTGCGGGCAGCCGGTCGCCGAAGATCAGCAGCGCCAGGAGCAGCAGCGCTCCGATCTCCCACCAGTTCAGGTTGTCGAGCATCCCGTTGGCCTCCTCTCGGCGTCAGCAGCAAGACTACGCACGCCGGGCGGCGTTCGGGCAAGGGGTGAGCCGCTGTTCACTTCGCGTCCGCGGCGAGTCGTACCGAGGTGTTCTGCCGCGCGGAGCCGCGCCGAAACTCGACGGTAACCACGGACCCTGGCGCGTACTTGCGCACCAACGCGGTCAGGTCGGTCGGCTCGGTCATCGGCCGCCCATTGATCTTGAGAATCACGTCGCCGACCTTCAACCCGGCGCCGTCCGCCGGGCCGGACGGCTCCACCTCCGCCAGCCGCAGGCCACCCCCGACAACTCCGGTCGGGCCGTCCACCCGGGCGCCGATCACCGTACGCCGGGCCTTGCCGGTGCCGATGATGTCCTGGGTCACCCGCTTGGCCTGGTTGATCGGGATGGCGAAGGCGAGACCGATGTTGCCCGCCTCCTGCCCCTCGGCGACCAGCGACTTGATGGTGGAGTTCACTCCGACCACCCGCCCGGCGCCGTCGACCAACGGGCCGCCCGAGTTGCCGTGGTTGACCGCGGCGTCGGTCTGGATGGCCGCGTAGTAGCGCACCGGCCCGCCCGGCTCGCCCGCCTGCATCGTCCGGTCCAGAGCACTGACGATGCCGGCGGTCACGGTGTTGGCCAGCGACAACGGTGAACCGATGGCGAGCACCGGGTCGCCGACGGCCAACGCGTCCGAGTCGCCGAATTCGACCGCCCGCAACCCGGGACGACTCACCTTGATCACGGCGATGTCCGACTCCGGGTCCTGACCGACGATGGTCGCTGGAGCGCTGCTGCCGTCGTTGAAGACCACCGAGGCCTTGCCGGTGCCGCCGGCCACCACGTGGTCGTTGGTGATCACATGGCCGTCGGCGGTGGCGATGAAGCCGGAGCCCTCGCTGGTCCCGCCGAGGCTGCTCACCCGGACGGTGACCACGCTGGGCAGGACACGTTCGGCGACACCGGCCAGTGACTCCGGCTTTCGCTGGGCCAGCGCCGGCACCTCTGCCGGCGCACCGCCGAGCACCGCCCCACCCGCACCGCCACGCACCGCGAACGCGTAACCCAGCGCCCCGCCGAGGGTGCCGGCCAGGAGGGCGGTGATCACGGGGATGAGCAGCAGGTGACGCAGCGCCGGTCGGCCCGGCGCGTCCGGATCGGTGACCGCCTCGGGCTCGGCGCCGGCCATCACCGGCCCGGGCACCACCACTGCGGTCGGCGCAGCCGGGTCTCGCCATGGATCGGCGAGCGCGTCCGACCACCAGGGCGACGCCCCAGCCGGGCCGGGCACCCCGCCTGCTGTCGGTGCCGGCCAACTCGGCGGCGGCGTGGCGTTCGGCACACCCGCCACCGACGGATGCCCTGGTGCCGGCCAGTTCGGCGAGGGCGCACCAGCCACCGGCGGAGACCCTGGCGCCGGCCCGCCTGGCGGCAGGATGGACGCGTTGCCCGCCTCCGGCGTGGTCGGCGGCCCGGCCGGAGGGTTCCCCGCCCCGGGCGGTCCCGCCGGAGTCTCACCGCCCCGGCGCCAGTCCCAGCCGTCGGTCACGTCGGTGCCTCCCAGTCCGTCCCCGGATCCCGCGCCGCGTCGCCCGGCCACGGGCCGGTTCGGTCGCGGCTGACGGGATACCGCCTCCAGGATTGCACGGATGTACGCGGTGCAGTCACCGGTTGCCCCGGTGATCGCGACAGACGGAGGCGCGGCTGCGCCCCACGGCGGTCGCCTCTACGCTCACAGTGCCAACCCGCCCCCGCACCACGCACCGCCCCCGGAGGTGCCCCATCGCCACGGTCGCCGGTTCCGGCAGTTCGACGGCCCAGGCTCAGCAGTTCGCCGAGTCGTACGTCGCCGAGGATCTTGTCCTGCGCACCGCCCGCAGCCTGGCCCGGGAGGTGGGCCTCGACGCGGTCACCCCCGGTGCGGGAGCGGCGCTGCGGCTGCTGGCGGCCGCCGGCAACGCGCGCGCCGTGGTGGAGATCGGCACCGGCACCGGGGTGAGCGGGGTCTGGTTGCTGCGCGGCATGCGCGCGGACGGGGTGCTCACCACCATCGACGTGGAGGTGGAGCACCAGCGGATCGCCCGACGGATCTTCGCCGAGGCGGGCTTCGCGGCCGGACGAACGCGGATCATCACCGGTCGTGCGCTCGACGTGCTGCCCCGGCTCGCCGACGGCGCGTACGACCTGGTGTTCGTGGACGCGGAGGCGACCGGCTTCCACGCCTGCGTGGAGGCGGCGCTGCGGCTGTTGCGCCCGGGGGGCGTGCTCGCACTCAACGGTGTGCTCGCCAGCGGCCGGATCGGTGACCCGGCTGCTCGGGACGCGGAGACGGTGACGGTCCGCGAGACGATCAAGGCGGTCCGGGAGTCGGAGCACTGGATTCCCGCGCTGCTCCCGGTCGGGCACGGGCTGCTCGCCGCGGTGAAGTGCTGACCTGGTCAGTCGACGCTGGCCAGCCAGCGCAGCAACCACCGGACGCCCCAGCCGGTCGCGCCCCGGCTGACCTCGGCGTGGTCGCCGTCGGCCCAGGACGGGGCGGACATGTCCAGGTGCAGCCAGCGGTCCCGTAGTTCGCCGGTGAACTCGCGCAGGTAGAGGGCGGCCAGCACCGAACCGGCACCCTGTGCCGGGGCGCTGTAGAGGTCGGCGATCTCGCTGCCCAGGTGTTCGACGTAGTCGGTGTGCAGTGGCATCCGCCACGCCGACTCGCCGGCCGCCTCCGCTGCGGCCAGCACGTCCGTGGCCAGTTGGTCGTTCTCGCTGTACAGAGCGGCGGTGCGCTTGCCCAGGGCCACGGCGTTGGCACCGGTGAGGGTGGCGAGGTCGAGCAGCAGGTCCGGCTTGAGCTGCTGCACCGCGTAGGCCAACGCGTCGGCGAGGACCAGTCGGCCCTCGGCGTCGGAGTTGGTCGTCTCGCTGGTCGTCCCGCCGTAGTGCCGGATGACGTCACCGGGTCGGAACGCCGCGCCGCTGACCATGTTCTCGGCGAGCGGGGCCAACGTGGTGACCCGGACCGGCAGCCGCAATTCGGCGGCTCCCAGGGTGGCGGCGACGACCGCGGCCGCGCCGGCCATGTCCTTGCGCATCAGCTTCATCGCCGGCACCGGCTTGATCGAGATGCCGCCGGTGTCGAAGGTGATCCCCTTGCCGACCAGCACCACGTGGGTACGGGCGTCGGCCGGGTGCCAGTCCAGCTCGACGAGCCGGGGGCCGCTGGCCGAACCACCTCCCACGGCGAGGATGCCGCCGAAGCCCTCGTCGGCCAGTTCGGCCGGCCCGCGGACCCGCAGTCGCAGGTCCGGCAGGTCGGCTGCGGCGGAGGCCACCTGGTCGGCGAACCACTGCGGGGTCTTCACCGAGGAGGGGGTGTTGGTCAGGTCACGGGCGAGATGGGTCATCGCCGCGGTGGTCCGGGCGGTGGCGATGGTGGTCTCGAACACGGTCGGGTCGGCGAGCAGAAGGTCGACGCTGTCGAGCGTCGGCGCGGTGCCGGCCTCGGTCATTCGGAACCGGTACGAGGCGAGCAGCAGCCCTTCGGTGAACCCACGGACTGCGGCCGGAGTCACCCCGACCGGAAGCGCGATGGTGATATGCGTCTCATCCGTGGTGGAGCGGGCCAGCGCGGCACCGGCCGTCCGCCACGCTGCCTCGCCACCGTCGCCGACGCCGAGCAGGAGCATCCGGCCGGGGGTGCGACCGGGGCGCAGCTGAGTGTGGATCTCGCCGGCCCGGCCGGTCAGTCGGGCCGCCGGCACCAGTGCGGCGGCCTCGTCGGCGGTGCCGTCCGGAGGTGCCACCGCAGTCGGAACGACCTCGGCCGAATCGGCGGCACGGACAGGCAGGACGAGGACGTCGAGCCGGTCGGGCTCGGCGATCAGACGGATGGCGAGCACGCGGGACCGTACCTCCAGGGAAGTTTCGCGGAGCGGAACCGAACCCGCCTACCCGCACCGATGAAGACCCTGAGCCACCGGCGGTACCGGTGGCTCAGGGTCCGAAAGAACGCTCCGGGCGACGTACGCCGCCCGGACCACTCCATACTCAGCCGGCCGCTGCCTTCAACGCGTCACCGAGCGCGTTGGCCTCGTCGGGAGTCATCTCGACGACGAGCCGGCCACCGCCCTCCAGCGGGACCCGCATGACGATGCCCCGACCCTCCTTGGTGACTTCCAGCGGACCGTCGCCCGTCCGCGGCTTCATCGCCGCCATGTTGTCTCCCCTCAGACCTACACCAGGGTCGGTGGGTTGCCCCACAGCCACTTCGTCACGACCACCCGCAACGGTCACGGGGGCGTCGACCAACGATTTTCCCTGATGAACACCGCCGGACCCAAACCGGAGCAGCATTGATGTAACAGCATCTAGCTTATCTTGAGAAGGCCTGTCACAATGTGCGGTCATGCAGGCACGGTCGGCACTCTTCGACCTGTACGGCGACCACCTCCGTCCGAGGGGTGGCCGGGCACCGGTCGCTGCCCTGGTCAAGCTACTAGCACCGCTGGGAATTGCGCCGCCCGCCGTTCGCACCGCCGTGTCCCGGATGGTGCGCCAGGGTTGGCTCGAACCTCTCCGGTTGGTCTCCGGACCGGGATATTCGATCACACCGAAAGCAGCGCGACGGCTCGACGAGGCAGCGGCCCGGATCTACCGAACCGGCCGGGTCACCTGGGACGGCCGATTCGATCTGCTGGTGCTGGAGGCCCCCGGCTCCCGGCGGGACCGGCAGCGGCTCGCGGCCAACCTGAGCTTCCTCGGCTACGGCACGCTCGACGAGCAGACCTGGGTCGCCACCCGCCCGGCCGACGACGTGGACCTGCTCCTCGCCGAGGCCGGCATTCGGTTCGAGCGGTTCACCGCCGCCCACTTCGCCGGCACCCCCGGCGCGATGGGCGTGGTCCGGCGCGCGTGGAACCTGACCGAGATCGGCCGAGCCTACGAGCGGTTCGTCGCGGACCAGCGCCCACTGCTCGCGGCGGTCACCGTGCGTAGCAGCGACGAGGAGGCGTACGCGACGCGGTTCCGACTCGTGCACGCGTGGCGTACGTTCCTCTTCCGGGACCCGCAACTGCCCCCGGCGCTGCTGCCCGAGCGCTGGCCCGGCACCGCCGCGGCCAGCTTCTTCGACCGGCACGCGGCACGTCTGCGTCCGGCCGCCGACCGGTACGTCGAACAGTGCCTCGACGCCGGCAACCGCATCGTCCGACAGAAGGGTCGTTAGACACGTGACCGAGCCGCTGCTGGTCGACCGGACCGACGCCGTCGTCACCCTCACGCTGAACCGGCCGACCGCGATGAACGCGTTCGACGTGGCGCTCAAGGAGGCGCTGCGGGACGCCCTCGCGGAGCTGGAGACCGACCGGTCCTGCCGTGCGGTCGTGCTGGCCGGGGCGGGCGGTTCGTTCAGCGCCGGTCAGGACCTGCGCGAACACGTGTCGACCCTGGAAAACTCCGGCAGCGACCCCCTGGCCACCGTGCGGGCGCACTACAACCCGATCGCCGCCCGGCTGGCCAACCTGCCCAAGCCGGTGATCGCCGCGGTCCGTGGGATGGCCGCCGGGGCCGGCGCGTCGCTGGCGTTCCTCGCCGACATCCGCATCGGCGGTCCGAGCACCAGTTTCCTGATGGCCTTCGCCAAGGTGGGTCTCGCCGCCGACACCGGCGCCTCCTGGACGCTGCCTCGACTGGTCGGCCACGCCAAGGCGGTGGAGTTGCTGATGCTGGCCGAGCCGGTGCGCGCCGAGGAGGCCTGCCGGCTGGGGCTGCTCAATCGACTGACGGACGACGACGAGCAGGTGCTGCCGGCTGCCCAGGAGCTGGCCGCCCGCCTCGCCGCCGGCCCCACGGTCGCGTACGGGGCGATCAAGCGACAACTCTCCATCGCCGACGCCGGCACCCTCGCCGACGCCCTCGCGGCCGAGGCGCAGGCCCAGTCGATCTGTGGTGCCACCGCCGACCACCGAGCGTCCACCCTCGCCTTCGTCGGCAAGCAGAAACCGGTCTTCGAGGGACGCTGAACGCGATTCGGACGCCACCCTTACCGTCCTCGAACACGGGCCGCCTAACGTCAGCCGTCATGAGCGATCGTGAAGCGGTGGCGCACCTGCTGCGCCGGGCCACCTTCGGGCCTACCGCCGACGAGGTGGACGCGGCCGAGCGGGCCGGCCCGGCAGCGACGTTGGACCGCCTGCTCGACCCGGGGCGGGCCGACCGGGGTGCGGCGGCCACCCCGCCGCCGACACTGGCCCCGGACCCGTACGCCGCACTGACCAAGGAATCCACCCGGGAACAGCGGCAGAAGGCCAATGCGGAGCGCCGCGAGCAGCTCCAGCAGATCACCGGGTGGTGGCTGGACCGGATGGTGGCCGCCGAGGACGGGCTGACCGAGAAGCTGCTGTTCTTCTGGCACGGGCACTGGGCGACCAGCGCTCAGAAGGTCAAGTCCGCGCGGCCGATGATGGGGCAGTTGGACACACTGCGCCGGCACGGGCGGGGCCCGCTGGGCCCGCTGGTCGACGCGATGGTGCGCGACCCCGCCCTGATCATCTGGCTGGACGGGCAGAAGAACACCCGCAAGGCACCGAACGAGAACCTCGCCCGCGAGCTGATGGAGTTGTTCACCCTCGGCATCGGCAACTACACCGAGGCGGACGTGAAGGCCGGCGCGCGCGCCCTGACGGGCTGGGCGATCGATCGGCGGACCGGGGTGGCCCGCTTCGAGGCCAAGCGACACGACCCCGGTGAGAAGACCATCCTCGGTCAGAGCGGCCGGTTCGACGCCCCGACCTACGCCGCGCTGCTGGCCGCCCAACCCGCGGCGGCGACGTTCGTCGCCGGGCGGCTCTGGTTCCGCTACGCCGGTACGGACGTCCCGGCACCGGAAGGTCTGGCCGGCGCGGACACCGTGGCGACCCTGCGCGCGATCTTCTCCTCGCCAGCCTTCGCGCAGACCCGGGGCACGCTGGTCAAGCAGCCGGTGGAGTGGTTGGTGGGGGCGCTACGGCAGCTCGGCATCCGCCCGTCCGCCCTGCCCGAGCAGCAACGCAAACAGTTGCTGGGCAGTCTCAACGCCCTGGACCAGGTGCCGCTGCGGCCACCCAGCGTGGGCGGCTGGCCGGCCGGGGCGGCCTGGCTGACCACCTCGTCGTTGCAGGCCCGGCTACGGACAGCCGGGATGCTCGCCGCCGCCACGGCGCCGGCGGTGCTGGCCCGCCTGACCGCCGCGCCCACCGCCGGCCGGCCGGACGCGTTGGCCCGACTGCTGGTGGTCGACGGCTGGGGCGCGCGCACCCGCGCCGCCCTCACGCCGCTGGCCGGCGAGCCCCGCAAGCTGCTGGCCGCCGGCCTGGTCAGCCCCGAATACACAGTCAGCTGAGCGGAGGAGTCGACATGGACACCCTGACCCGACGCAGGTTCCTGCTGACCAGCGGGGTGGTCGGCGCGGGCGCGCTGGCCGCCGGCGCCGGCGCGTACACCCTGCGGGACCTGTTGGACACCAGCGGCGACCGCGATCCGGAGGCTCGCACGCTGGTGCTGGTGACCCTCTACGGCGGCAACGACGGGCTCAACACGGTCATCCCGTACGGCGACCCGGCCTACCGGGCGGCACGCCCCGAACTGGCGTACCCGGACAACGAGGTACGCCGGCTGGACGACGGCTTCGGCCTCAACCCGGCCCTGGAGGGTCTGCACCAACGCTGGTCGAAGGGTGGGCTGGCGATCGTGCGCGGGGTCGGCTACCCGAAGCCGGACCGCAGCCACTTCCGGTCGATGGACATCTGGCACACCGCCCAGCCGGACCGGCCGGGCAACACCGGATGGCTGGGGCGTTGGCTGGACCGGGCCGGCGGCGACCCCCGGCTGGCGGTCTCCTTCGAGCCGGCGCTGCCACCGCTGTTGGCCGGGGCGCAGAGCGCCGGTGCCGCAGTGCCGGTGACCGACCGCAAGGCCGCCAAGGGGCTGTCGGCGGAGACGCTGAAGGCTTTCGAAGCGGCCGAGCCGGGTGAATCCGCCGCTCGGGCCCGGGCTGCCGCCTGCTTCGCCGACCTACGGTCGGTGGACGACATGATCCGCCAGGTACGCGACTCCGCCGACCCCGACACGGCCGACCCGGACGGCGAGCAGGCCCCCGCCACGGCCACCGGTGGGGCACGCACGCCGTTGGACGCGCAGCTCGACCTGGTCGCGCAGTGCGTCGAGGCGGGAGTGTCCACCCGGGCCTTCTCGGTGTCGCTCGGTGGCTTCGACACGCACGCCGACGAGAAACAGTTGCAGGCCGTCCTGCTGGGTCAGCTGGACCGGGCGTTGACCGGGTTCGCCGACCGGATGAGTCGCACCGAGGCGGGCCGGAAGGTGGTGGTGGCGGTCTACTCCGAGTTCGGCCGCCGGGTCAAGGCCAACGCCTCGGACGGCACCGACCACGGCACCGCCTCGGACGTGCTGCTGCTCGGCGCGGGTGTGCGCGGCGGTTGGCACGGCGACGCGCCCAGCCTCACCGACCTCGACGACGGCGACCTGAAATACACCACCGACTTCCGGGACGTCTACGCCACGTTGCTCGAACGCGTGCTGGACACCGACCCGGGCCCGGTCCTCGCCGACTGGAAGGGCCGCCTGGACAAGCTCTTCTAGGGCGCGTTCTGGACGTGCTGGCCGGCCGACACTTCCAAAAACGCCCTAGTCGTCCTCTTCCGGGTCCTGGTTGGCCTCCGCGCCCAGCACGAACGCCTGCATGGCCAGCTCGTCGCCGGCCGGTGACACGAAGGCGGGCAGCTCACGCGGGCCGAGCTCCTGCACGTAGGACCAGAACAGCCGGACCGCCTCGGCCGGCGTGCCGGCCTCGATCGGCAGGTCGAGGCTGACCAGCCAGGTGCGCCGAGCCGGCGGCGGGCCGAGCTGGTCGGCCAGCGCCCGGAAGGCCGCCGGCTCCAGTGCGCTGACCGGCCCGTCGAGCGTCAGCAGGTCGGCCGGCACCGGCTCGTCGAAGGCCCGACGGGTGTACGCCACGACCAGCGCCCCCGGCTCGACCCCGGACTGCGGGTCGTCCGGGTCCTCCTGGTGACGTCGTCCCGCTGCGCTGACCCGGCCGAGCGCCACCACCAGCCGTGGTGGCGCGTCGACCAGCACCGCCACCTGGTCTCCCGGGCCCGGTCGGACGGCGTCGGGCAGACCGGTCAACTCCAACGTGTCGTGGTGCACGAGCCGCTCGGCTTCGTACCGCTCGGCGGGCAGCAGCACGGCCCAGGTGCCCACCCGGTCGGCTCGGCCGGACCCGCCGGCCCGGTACGCGGTCTCGGTCGTCATGCCTGCCATCCCATCATGTCGCCGCGGGGAGGGTGACGTGACAGCCGACGATGTGATCGTCGACCATGCCGGTGGCCTGCATCAGGGCGTACGCGGTGGTCGGCCCCACGAACCGGAAGCCGCGCTTCTTGAGGGCCTTGGCCATCGCCGTCGACTCGGCGGTGATCGGCGCCAGCTCGGCGAACGAGGCGGGACGGGCCGGCCGGCGCTCCGGCGCGAAGGACCACAGCAGCGCTGACAACCCCTCCGGCAGCTCGAGCGCGGCACGGGCGTTGGCGATCGCCGCCTCGATCTTGGCCCGGTTGCGGACGATGCCGGCGTCGGCGAGCAGCCGGGTCACGTCGGAGTCGTCGTATCCGGCGACGGTCGGGATGTGGAACTCGTCGAAGGCCAGCCGGAACGCCGGGCGCTTACGCAGGATGGTCAACCAGGACAACCCGGACTGGAACGCCTCCAGCGTCATCCGCTCGTAGAGCGCGTCGTCGCCGTGCAGCGGCCGCCCCCACTCGGTGTCGTGGTAGACCGCGTAGTCGGGGGTGCTCGACCCCCACGCGCAGCGAGCCAGCCCGTCGGCGCCGATCACCAGGTCCGTCACCTCGTACACGCTAGGGCATCGCACCGACGCCCCATTGCCACCTGCCGCTCGGCTGCCTATGGTGCTTGTTACCGACCGGTAAGTCGGGGTCACCCAGGGGTGCGCCCCGGCCGGCGACGGCGAGCGGAGGCCGCGCGATGAAGGAGTTCCCGGACGTCATCGCCTGGTCGATCCCGGCCTTCGTGCTGCTCATCGTGCTGGAACGGGTCTCCTACCTGCTGCACCGCGACGACGACGAGGTCGGTTACGGCGGCGCGGACACCGCGACCAGCCTGGCGATGGGTCTGGGCAGCGTCTTCACCGACCTGCTCTGGAAGGTGCCGATCGCCGCCGCGTACGCGCTGCTCTACGCGCTCACCCCGCTGCGGGTGGCCGAGATCTGGTGGACCTGGCCGCTGATCCTGCTCGCGCAGGACTTCTGCTACTACTGGTCGCACCGCGGCCACCACGTGATCCGGATCCTCTGGGCCTCGCACGTGGTGCACCACTCGTCGGAGCGGTTCAACCTCTCCACCGCACTGCGCCAGCCGTGGACCGGGCTGACCAGTTGGGTCTTCTACATCCCGCTGATCCTGGCCGGCGTGCACCCGGCGGTGGTGGCGTTCTGCGGGTCGGTCAACCTGCTCTACCAGTTCTGGATCCACACCGAACGCATCGAGAAGATGCCGCGCTGGTACGAGGCGGTGTTCAACACCCCCTCGCACCACCGGGTGCACCACGCCTCGCAGGGCGGCTACCTGGATCGCAACTTCGGCGGCATCCTGATCGTCTGGGACCGACTCTTCGGCTCGTTCGCGCCGGAGCGGGAGCGCTGCGTGTACGGCCTCACCAAGAACGTGGGCAGCTACAACCCGGTGCGGGTGGCCTTCCACGAGTACGCCTCGATCGCCCGGGACCTGCGCGCCGCGGTGACCTGGCGCCATCGGGCGGGGTACCTCTTCCGAGCGCCGGGCTGGCAGCCGGCACCGGGTGTGGTCAGGGCAGCCGGCCCTGCTCGACCAGACGGGCGAACCTCTTCAGCGCCTGGGTGAGGCCGATCTTGGAGCCGGGCCAGAGCAACGGCCAGGCCACCCGACCGGCCCGACCGCCCGGCAGGTGGAACCACTCGTGCCAGACCACCTGGGTGCGGGCCCGACCCAGCTGGGTGCAGCGGAGCACCCCCGGGCCACGCAGCAACTGACCGTGGTGCACCACGCCGATCTCGTACGGTTCGTCGACCCGGACCACCCGCATCTCGTCGCGCAGCGTGGCCCGACCGAGCGCGGTCACCGCCTCGATCCGGCTGCCCTCGCGCCCGTCGCCCTCGACCACCCGCACCCGGGTGAACGGGATCCAGTCGGACTGACGTTCCCAGGCGAGCAGCGCGGCGAAGACCTGTGCCGCCGGGGCGTCGACGATCACCGTGGCGGTCACCTCACCGGCACCGGGTTGGGCCGCCTCCCGAAGATCGTCGACGCCTCCGGGGTCGGTCACGCCGTCTCCGACCGGACCACCGTGTCGCGCTGCCCGGCGCCTTCGGTCTGCTCGCCGTCTGCCGGCTCGTCGCCGGTCGGCGCCACGGCCGGCGCGACCCCGTCCGAATCCGTCGGGGACGAGGTGGCGGAGGGCAGCTCTGCCGCGCCGGCCGAGCCGACGGGCGCCGAGCCGGAGCCGGCGTCCCCGTCCAGCGGCACATCCCCGCCCGGCTTCGCCGCGTCTTCAGTCGTCACCTTGCTGGCGGACTGTTCGCGGGCCTGTCGCAGCGCGTCCGCGTCTTCGGTGCGCCCCTCACGCAACGCGGTGACCTCCGCTTCCAGCACGCCGATCAGCTCCGACTTGTAGCCGATGTCGTAGGCGGCGCGACGCATCGCCTGATCGACCTGAGCCATCCGGTACCCGCGCAACCCGGTGTCGAAACGGACCGCCCCCACGTCGGATTCGCGTAGCGGTCGGGTGCCGGGCAACGCCACGGCCTGCGAATCCGGCTCGGCGGCCACCAGGCCGGGATCACGACCGCTGACCAGCACCGTCACGCCGAAAACCACCGCCGCGACGGTCAATGCCACGACCAGGAGGAGCAGAAGCTGACCCATGTACTGATCGTGGCATGGCAGCGAGCCGGGAGCGACCCCGCCACCCGCACCGATCATGATCGGTGCGGACGCCCGCCCACAGTTCCGCTCCGACGACCGACTAGCGTCGGGTTCGGCCGCCGCGGCGACGGCGCGGACTCTCAGGAGGCGGGCATGGCGGGGGCGCTTCGGCTGGGTGGGCGCACGTTCGCCCCCGGTGAGCTGGTGGTCATGGCCATCATCAACCGCACGCCGGACTCGTTCTTCGACCGAGGCGCCACCTTCGCCGCCGACAACGCGCTGCGCGCGGTCGAGCGGGCGGTGCGCGAGGGCGCGGCCATCATCGACATCGGCGGCGTCAAGGCCGGTCCGGGCCTGGACGTGGACGTCGCCGAGGAGATCCGGCGCACGGTGGACACGATCGCCGCGGTCCGGGCCGCGTTTCCGGAGGTGGTGATCTCCATCGACACCTGGCGAGCCGAGGTGGCGACGGAGGCCGTGGCCGCCGGCGCCGACCTGCTCAACGACACCTGGTCGGGTGCCGACCCGGCGCTGGCCCGGGTGGCCGCGCAGACCGGCGCGGGGCTGGTCTGCGCGCACGCCGGCGGCCTGGTCCCCCGGACCAGACCGCACCGGGCCGCCTTCGACGACGTGGTCGCCGACGTGGTCGCGACGGTGACCGGGCTCGCCGAACGAGCGGTCGCGGAGGGGGTACGCCCCGACGGAATCCTGATCGACCCGGCACACGACTTCGGCAAGAACACCCGGCACTCCCTGGAGATCACCCGTCGACTGGACGAGCTGACCACGACCGGCTGGCCGGTGCTGGTGGCGCTCTCCAACAAGGACTTCGTCGGGGAGACGCTGGACCTGCCGGTAGCCGAACGCCTGGAGGGGACGCTCGCCGCGACGGCGGTGTCGGCCTGGCTGGGCGCTCGGGTCTTCCGGGCCCACCAGGTCGGCCCGACCCGTCGGGTGCTGGACATGGTGGCCTCGATCCGGGGTGACCGCCGGCCGGCAGCGACTCGTCGGGGCCTTGCCTGACCGGTCGTCGCCGTAACCGACCGCGAACGGCCGGGTCGACCGGCACGATCGCCGGAGGTCGCGACGCTCAGGTCCAGCGCAGGATGTTCCTGCGCCACGCGTAGAGGATGCCGAGCGCGAGCACCGCCACGAACACCGCCATCTCCACCACCGTCACCAGACCGAAGCCCGGCCGGTCGAAGACCACCGCCCACGGGAAGAGGAACACCGCCTCGACCGCGAACAGCACGTACAGGTACGCGTAGACGTAGTAGCGGATCTGCATCTGCGCCCAGTCCGCACCGACCGGGTCGAGCCCGCACTCGTAGCTGGCCCGCTTGCCGGGCGGATCGGCCGGACGGGCCGGGCGTAACACCCGGTTGGCCGAGAACGCCGTAACGAAGAACAGGACGCTGGCGAGCAGCAAGAGCCCGAGCGTCGCGTACGAGCCCAGGTATCCGGTCACAGTCCGGGAGCCTACCGTCCGGCCGGAAGCGCCGTCCCGAACACGTTACGAATTTGTTTCCAGGCGGGACTAGTGCACCAGGGCAACTGTTACCGAATACTGGACCCCCACCCATGGCACCGGAGGACAGATGGCCCGCCCGAAGGCATCGCCCGGTCTCCGGGCCGAGGGGCGGCGTTGCGCGCCCCGGCTGGCGACCGCGCTCGCGCTCGGCCTGCTCGCGGTGCTCGCCGTGGGACCGACCTGGGCAAGCGCGGCGACGCCGGAAACGGATCCGGTGGTGGTGGCCACCGATCCGGTCAGCGAACCCGAGGCCACCGCGTCGGAGGAGCCGCCCCCGACCGAGGAGCCGACCGATCCGCTGCCGAGCGATCCGGCACCGGAGACCACCGCTCCCGCGCCGGAGACGACCCCTCCGGCACCGGTGACCACCGCTCCGGACGTGCCGCCGGCGCCGACCACCACCGCACCCGCGCCGGGCGGGCAACCGACGGCGGCGCCTCCCGTTCCGCCGACACCCCCGGCACCGCCGGTGCGCCCACCCGCCTCCGGTTCGGTGACACCGCCGAGCCCACTGGGCGTCCAGGTCACCACCCAGGACATCACCCTCGGCGAGGCGTACTGGAACACGGCGAGCACGCCCACCACGTTGCAGGTCACCGTCCACAACACCGGCACGACCACGCAGCGGATCCGCCTCTCGTACACGCTGCCGGTCGGTCTGTCCGACGCCGGCACGAAGGGCTGCACCGCCGCCGGTGCCGACACGTACCTCTGTGGGGCCTGGACGGCCGAGGCGGGGGCGCGCTTCAGTGCGCTGCTCCGCCTGCGGGTCGACGGCGACGCCTGGCGGCAGATGCCGCTCGCCGGCTCCGTCCAGGTCGTCGCCGACGCGCCGGGAGTGCCCGGGGAGGCGTCCGACGACCAGGGCTTCGCGGTGCTCTTCCCGCCCGGTCCGCCGGTGCCCGGGATCGCTCTCGCCGCCGACGAGGTGGCGTTCGACATCAGCGGCACCGCCAGCATCCTCGCGGTCCGGCTGGGCAACACCGGCTCGGTGGACGCCGCCGGACGGGTGGAGGTAGTCCTGCCGCCCGGGGTTACCGTTCCGGTTCCACCGGCCGGCTGCGTGGCGGTCGACCCGACCCGGACCCGCTGCGACGCGGGCGTGGTGGCGGCGGGCAGGACCGCTGAGCTGCGGTTGCCCGTGGAGGCGACGCCGGAGGCCCAGCGGCAAGCACCGTTGTCCGGGGCCGTGATCGGTCAACTCGATCCGCGCAGCGGCGCGACCCGCCAGGTGCAGATGAGCTTCCGGATCACCGCGGCGGCCGCTCTGGCCACGCCGGTGGTCTCACCGCCCGCGCCGACCGGCTCCCAGGGCGTACTCCCCGGGGGTGCTGCCGGCGACGACGGCGGGATGACCTCGGTGCGGCGCACCGCGATCCTGCTGATCGCGGTCTCCGCGCTGCTGGTGGTGCTCGCCCTCACGTTGGCCACCACCTCGCTGCGGCGCCGGCTCAACGGCCCGGCGCCCGGGCCGGCGCCCGAGCCGGTCGACTGATCGACGGATGGCCCCGGCCGCACGCGGCGGGGTCAGCGGAAGCGGCCCGGTGGTGATCTGAATTACGGCGGCCGGGGCGCAAGCCCTCAAAACGGGGCAATTCGCTGCCTTTAGGGGTCCCAGTCGGCGGACCTCCGGGGATGGTTAGGGCTCCCTTAGACGTAGGCTCTCAGGTGAGGTACGACAGCGGCCGGGCCAGCCTGGGGCGGTGCGGTGAGACGTTGCGTCGAGGAGGTTCCGTGGCCGGGCAAGGCGAGAGCCCCGCAGTCGCGAACGAAGGTGGCACAGTGACCAAGCAGATCCGTCAACTCGACCGGGTGGTCATCCGGTTCGCCGGCGACTCCGGCGACGGCATGCAGTTGACCGGCGACCGGTTCACCTCGGAGACTGCGCAGCTCGGCAACGACATCTCCACGCTGCCAAACTTCCCCGCCGAGATCCGAGCCCCCGCCGGCACCCTGCCCGGCGTGTCGAGCTTCCAGGTGCACTTCGCCGACTACGACATCCTCACCCCGGGCGACGCGCCCAACGTGCTGGTGGCGATGAACCCGGCGGCCCTCAAGGCCAACCTGGCCGACCTGCCGCGCGGCGCGGACATCATCGTCAACACCGACGAGTTCACCAAGCGCAACCTCGCCAAGGTCGGCTACCAGGCCAGCCCGCTGGACGACGAGTCGCTGGCCGGCTACGTCGTGCACCCGGTCGCGCTGACGTCGATGACGGTCGGTGCGCTCGCCGCGTTCCAGGTGTCCAAGAAGGACGCCGAGCGGTCGAAGAACATGTTCGCCCTCGGGCTGCTCTCCTGGATGTACTCCCGGCCCTACGAGTCGACGCTGCGCTTCCTGGAGCGCAAGTTCGCGTCGCGCCCGGAGCTGGTCGCGGCGAACGTGGCCGCCTTCAAGGCCGGCTGGAACTTCGGCGAGACCACCGAGGACTTCGCGGTCCGCTACGAGGTCAAGCCGGCGAAGATGAAGCCGGGCACCTACCGCAACATCACCGGCAACGCGGCGCTGTCGCTGGGGCTGGTCGCCGCCGGCGTCCGTTCCGGGCTGCCGGTCTTCCTCGGCGCGTACCCGATCACGCCCGCCTCGGACATCCTGCACGAGCTGAGCAAGCACAAGCGTTTCGGCGTTCTCACCGTGCAGGCCGAGGACGAGATCGCCGCCGTCGGTGCCGCGCTGGGCGCGTCGTACGGGGGTTCGCTCGGGGTGACCACCACCAGTGGTCCCGGCGTGGCGCTCAAGAGCGAGACGATCTCGCTGGCCGTCGCGCTGGAGCTGCCGCTGGTGATCGTGGACGTGCAGCGCGCCGGCCCGTCGACCGGCATGCCGACCAAGACCGAGCAGGCCGACCTCAACATGGCGCTCTTCGGTCGGCACGGAGAGGCACCGGTCGCGGTCATCGCGCCCCGCTCACCGTCGGACTGCTTCTTCGCGGCGCTGGAGGCGGCCCGGATCGCGCTGACCTACCGCACGCCGGTGATCCTGCTGTCCGACAACTACGTCGCCAACGGCTCGGAGCCGTGGCTGCTGCCCGACGTGGAGTCGCTTCCCGACCTACGGGTCGACTTCGCCACCAAGCCCAACGGTGAGGACGGCACCACCTTCCTGCCCTACCTGCGCGACCCGGAGACCCTGGCCCGCCCGTGGGCCATCCCCGGCACCGCGGGGCTGGAGCACCGGATCGGCGGCCTGGAGAAGGCCGACAAGACCGGTGACATCTCCTACGACCCGGCCAACCACGACTTCATGGTGCGGACCCGGGCCGCCCGGATCGAGACGATCCCGGTGCCGGACATCGAGGTGGAGGACCCGGACGGCGACGCCCGGGTGCTGGTCCTCGGCTGGGGCTCGACGTACGGGCCGATCGGCGCCGCCTGCCGTGGACTGCGCCAGCGGGGGCTGTCCGTCGCCCAGGCGCACCTGCGGCACCTGGCCCCGATGCCGGCCAACCTCGGTGAGGTGCTGCGCTCGTACGACAGGGTGGTCATCCCGGAGATGAACCTGGGTCAGCTCGCCCACGTCATCCGGGCCCGCTACCTGGTCGACGCGATCAGCTACAACCAGGTCCGCGGTCTTCCGTTCACGGCCGCCGAGCTGGAGACGACGCTGGAAGAGGTCCTGAAGAATGTCTGAGCCCGTCGCCCTCAAGCTCACCGCCAAGGACTTCAAGTCCGACCAGGAGGTGCGCTGGTGCCCCGGCTGCGGTGACTACGCGATCCTGGCGGCCATCCAGCAGTTCATGCCGGAGCTGAACATCCCCCGGGAGCGCACCGTCTTCGTCTCCGGGATCGGTTGCTCGTCCCGCTTCCCGTACTACATGAACACGTACGGGATGCACTCGATCCACGGGCGGGCCCCGGCGATCGCGACCGGCCTGTCGGTGTCCCGGCCGGACCTGTCGGTCTGGGTCGTCACCGGTGACGGCGACGCGCTCTCCATCGGTGGCAACCACCTGATCCACGCCCTGCGGCGCAACGTCAACCTCAAGATCCTGCTGTTCAACAACCGGATCTACGGCCTGACCAAGGGTCAGTACTCGCCCACCTCCGAGGTCGGCAAGATCACCAAGTCGACCCCGGCTGGCTCGGCGGACGCCCCGTTCAACCCGCTCTCGCTCGCGCTCGGCGCGGAGGCCAGCTTCGTCGGCCGGACCATCGACTCCGACCGCAAGCACCTGCAGTCGGTGCTGCGGGCCGCCGCCGAGCACGAGGGTTCGGCGTTCGTGGAGATCTACCAAAACTGCAACATCTTCAACGACGGGGCGTTCGAGCAGCTCAAGGACCCGTCCACCCGGGACGACTACCTGATCCGCCTGGAGCACGGCCAGCCCATCACCTTCGGTGCCGACGGCCAGTTCTGCGTGGTGCACCCGCCCGGCGGCTTCGGCCTGGAGGTCCGGGAGACCGGCACGGTCCGGCCGGAGGAGGTCGTCGTGCACGACGCGACGGTCAGCGACCCGGCGTACGCGTTCGCGCTGTCCCGGTTGCCCGGCCTGGACCTGCGCAACACCCCGATCGGGGTGTTCCGCTCGGTGGCTCGGCCGTCCTACGACAGCGTGGTGCAGGGGCAGCTCGCGGCGGCCAAGGCGACGGTCACCGAGACGCCCGAGCAGCAGCTTGCCGGTCTGCTCGGCAGCGGCGACACCTGGACGATCCTCTGATCCGTCGGATCTGACGAGAGCGGCCGTCCCCGGGATCGGGGGCGGCCGCTCTCGTTCGTACCGGCGCTGGCTCAACGCTGGGCGGAGGCCGGCGTCCAGAGGTTGTCGATCTCCTTCTCGGCCGCCGCGAGGCTCGCCTCGTGCAGCGGGACCAGCTCGGCCATCGCCGGCACCGACGGTGCCAGGGTCAACTCGGCGCTGATGAAGCGCGGCTGCATGCCGGTCATCGAGAGACCGTGCGGCAGCCACGGCTCGGCGTGGTCCCAGCCGTAGCGCGGGGTGCCCTCGCCGTAGCCTCCGCCCCGGGTGGCCAGCACCACGAACTCACGACCGCCGAGCATGCCCTCCTGCGTCGTCGGGTCGTACGCCAGCCCGGGAACGATCAGGTGGTCGACCCAGGACTTGACGCTGCTGGGCGCACCGAAGTTGTAGAGCGGCAGCCCGAGGAGCACCACGTCGGCCTGCTTCACCTCGTCGACCAGCCGCTCGCTCAACTCCCAGGATTCGCGCTGCGCCGGGGTGTGCTGGTCCGGTGGCGTCATCCGAGCCAGGCCGCCGTCCGCGTCCAGGTGCGGCAGCGGCTCGGCGCCCAGGTCCCGATAGGCCACGGTGCCGTCCGGATGGGCCGCACGCCAGGCGTCCACCGCGCGGGCGGTGAGGCGTCGGCTGACCGACCAGTCACCGCGGATGCTCGAGTCAATATGTAGCAGGTGCATTATTCCTCCTCCAGGGATCATCTGTGCAGCACCAACTATTTATAGCAGGGAGATGTTCCGCGGACTCGGTAGACTGGGTCACATGTCCGCGCAGCCGCTCGACTCCGCAGAGCACCGCTCGGGCGCCCTGCTGGACCATCTGGCCCGGCGGATGCGGCTGCGGTCGGAGTCGGTGCTGGCACCGCTGGGCCTGCGACCCCGGCATCTGGTCGCGCTCACCGTGCTGCGCGCCGGCGGCGGCACCGGCCAACAGGCGCTCGCCACCATCCTGGAGATGGACAGCACCAACATCGTCGGGCTGCTCAACGACCTGGAGGCGAAGCAGCTGATCGAGCGTCGGCGCTCCCCCGAGGATCGCCGCCGTCACGTCGTCGAGCTCACCGAAGATGGGGCGAAACGCCTCAGCGAGGCCGAATGTGCCCTCGCCGGCGCGGAGGACGAGGTGCTGGGCGCCCTGGATCCCGCCGAGCGGGAGACGCTCTACGAGCTGCTGAGCCGGGCCTCCTCCGGCGCCGCGGTCAACTGCACCGAGGCGATCTGCGCCGGGGACGACCCACTCTGACGACCGGCCGCCGAGGCCACCGTGGCGGCAGAGCGGTCAGGTCACACGCGGTGGAACCGTCAGGCGGTCGTGGCCGACTGGGGGCGGTCGTCGCGTACGTGCACCAGCATGTCGCCGGTCTCGATCACCGCGCCGGCCCGGTCGGCCAGGGTGACCACCTTGCCCCGCCGCACCAGGGCGATCACCAGTGAGTCCAGCTCACGCGGCGAGCGGCCCACCTCGTCCCGCTCCGCCGAGCGCATCGCCAGCGCCATGCCCTGCCCCGGAGTGAGCAGGTCCTCCACCACGTCGATCAGCGGCGGAGCCGAGGTGGACAGGCCGAGCAGCCGGCCCGCGGTCGCCGAGGAGACGATCACGTGGTGGGCGCCGCTCTGCTTGAGCAGCGGGGCGTTTTCCGCCTCCCGCGCCGCCGCGATGATCCGGACCTGGCCTGCGGTGAGCTGCCGGACCGTCAACGCGACCAGGACCGAGGCATCGTCGCTGTCGGTCGCGATGATCACGGCCTTGGCGCTCTTGACGTGTGCCTCGTTCAACACCGACGAGCGGGTCGCCGAACCCTCGATGGCCACCAGCCCGGCGGAGGTGGCCTGCCGCAGCGCGGCGGCGCTGCGCTCCACCACCACGATCCGAGAACGGTCCAGACCGTTCTCCATCAGGGCAGAGACCGCGCTGCGCCCCTTGGTGCCGTAGCCGCAGATGATGACGTGGTCCTTCACCGCTCTCCTCCACCGAGCCAGACGACGGCCGGTCCGGTACTGCTCGGTCAAGACTTCCAGGGTGGTGCCGACCAGGATGATCAGGAAGATCACTCGGGCCGGCGTGATGAAGAGGACGTTGACCAGCCGAGCCGACGGCGTGGCCGGCGTGATGTCGCCGTAGCCGGTGGTCGAGAGCGACACGACCGCGTAGTAGAAGCAGTCGAGCAGGGTGAGGCCGTCCTCGTTGACATCGCGGTAGCCGTCCCGGCCCAGGTAGACAGCGGCGACCACGGCGAAGACCAGGCCCAGTGCGGCGGCGAGCCGTAGGCTCAGCGCGCTCAGTGGGCCCCGACGCTGCGCGGGGAAATGGATCACCGTCGAACCTGCTCCCCCGCCGTCGCCTGCACGCCCACAACATAGCGGGTACGCCGGGCATCGCACGTCCGGGTTGCTCCGGACGGAACAGCGCGGGCCCGCATGGGTCGGCTCGGACGGCCGGGGACAGGCATGATGAGGGTGTTCCCGACGACGACCGCGAAAGTGAGGCCGGCATGTCGTTGCTGCGACGAGTCATCGGCGGAGTGTTGCGCCGACTGCGCCAGAGCCAGGGCCGCACGTTACGGGAGGTGGCCGCCGCCGCCGGGGTTTCGGTGCCCTACCTGTCCGAGGTGGAACGGGGCCGCAAGGAAGCCTCCTCGGAGGTGCTCGCCGCGATCTGCCGGGCGCTCGGCATCCAACTCTCCGACCTGCTCGAAGCGGCCCGCGACGACCTGCGCCGGGTCGAGCGTCGCATCCCCGCCGCGCCCCGGGCCGCTCTGGGCCGGCTGGAGCAGGTGCCCGCCCCACGCAACGAGACCGGCCCCGCACTCCGAATCGGCTTTCAGCGCGGTGGGGCGACGCCACCCGTGGCCGCCGCTGGTGCCCCCGCACGGCTGCCGGCCGGACCGGTGCTGCGGCTGGGCGGGCCGATCCTGCACGTCGGCGGTCCAACCGACCCCATCGGGTCGACCATTTCAGGAGCGGGGCTGCGAGTTCGACTGATCGCCTCCGCACCGGCCGCGCACCCCGGTCCGCGTACCTCCAAGATGCTGGCCTGCCGCCGGGCCCGGACGGGCCAGCGGCGGCTGACCCGGGCGTAGGCAGGCCGGGGTTCTGCCCTGGGCCGATCTGCCGCCGGCAGAATCCCTCGGCCGCGACCGCCGCCGGGCGCACGCTGGAGAAGCCGGTTCCCCGGGTGGCCCCACCGCCCGCCGGCACGGTGGAGGGCTGCGACACATGATCTGGTACGACGCGACCATGCGGGACGGCGGACAGCCGTCCTTTGGCGATCAAGTGTTCGAGCGGCTGCTGCGGGAGCGGATCGTCTTCCTCGGCACCGAGGTGACCGAGGAGTCGGCCAACCAGATCTGCGCGCAGATCCTGCTGCTCGCCGCCGAGGACGCCGACTCGGACATCTACCTCTACATCAACTCGCCGGGCGGCTCGGTGAGCGCGGGGATGGCGGTCTACGACACGATGCGCTACGTCCGCAACGACGTGGCCACGCTCGCGCTCGGATTCGCCGGCTCGATGGGGCAGTTCCTGCTCTGCGCCGGCGCGGCGGGCAAGCGGTACGCGCTGCCGCACTCGCGGATCATGATGCACCAGCCCTCCGGAGGGATGGGCGGCACCGCCTCCGACATCACCATCCAGGCGGAGAACATGCTGCACGTGAAACGCACGATGCAGGAATTGATCGCCCAGCACAGTGGACGGACGCTCGACGAGATCCAGCGCGACTGGGACCGGGACCGGTGGTTCACCGCCGAGCAGGCACGGGAGTACGGCCTCGTCGACCATGTGCTCAGCCGAGCCGAGCAGTTGACGTCGGCCTGATCCCCACACCCGCCGCCCTGGCCTGCCGCACGGTGGCTGCCGCTGAAGAGATCGGCTAGCGGTCGCCCGTCAGAGTCTATGCGTCGACTGATCCCAGCCCTCTCGATTGCCCTCGCCGCGACCCTCGTCGCCGACGGCCGCCTCACCGCGCTCTCCCACGAAGACGCTGGGTGACCTCGTCACCGACATGCGCATGAGCGACTTCGGCAAGCCCGTCACCGTGGGGCACCGCCGGCCGGCGAGACCGGGGCCGCCTCCGAGGAGATGTACGAGTTGCTCTGACCCGTCGGCACGTCCTCGGCGTCAACCGGTCGAGCGTGAGCTGCAGGTCTCCCGCAGCCCACCCCGTGCCGCAGGTCACAGCGTTGCACGTCACACCGGGGCAGCCCCACCCCGTCCTTGAGGCAGACAGCCACAAGGGAGGGCACATGTTCGCCGCATACGTCACGGTCACCATCCTCGCCTCCGTCTTCACCGGCATCGCCGCCGTCACGTACCTGATCGGCCACGACTATCCGAAGGCCCAGGCGGACATGAAGCGGGTGCCGTACTCGTGGTTACCGCGGTTGGGCACGGCGCTGGCCGCCGGCTCCCTCGGGCTGCTGGCCGGGTTCGCCGTGCCACTGCTGGGAACGCTCGCCGCCGCCGGACTCGTGCTGTACTTCGTCGGCGCGCTCGTCGCACATCTGCGCGTCGGCTCCCGCAACCTCCTGGGATGGGCGGTCTTCTTCGTCACCTCGGTCGCCGCGCTGGCAGTGCACCTGGCATACCACTGGTGATCCGTTCCGCCGCGGGCCCGACAACGTTCCGCGCACATCTCCTCCTCCACCGCGATGGTGGTGGACGGCGTCCGGGTGCACAGCGTGCGGGTCAACGGCATCGTGGTCTTCGACGACGTGCCGCGCACGAGCGACGTCCGCATCACGGACAACCACGTGGCGATGGACTGGCCATCGATCGACGAGGTCCGTCGCTACGGCGGCGTCCACCCCGGCTACGGCAGCGACTACTTCGACGGCGTCCGCGGCGGGCACCGACCGTACGGTGGTCGCCAGCAGACCGGGGCCGGTCCGGCGCGGCCCGCTTGCCGGTCGCCTTGACGCGAGCAACCCGAAGCTGGCGAGGCGATCGGGCGGACATCGGGCACGTAGGCCCCGGAAGGCGGATCAGTGATCGGTGCTCAAGGGTGTGACCTGGTGCCCCCGGCAGGATTCGAACCTGCGACACACGGTTTAGGAACGGTTTAGCGTCCACCGGCGCATCCGGTGTCCCAGCAGGGCGTTCACCGAACATCTCGGTAGTGACATGCTTGATCATTCCGCACATGTTCCGGATCTAGCTTGATGCCGTGGCAGGGGCGATCTCAGTGCAGCTTGCGCTCCCTCTCACGCCGACCATACGCTCCCAGCGGTCTGACACCCGAGCCGATACGCGCCAGGGAGGCGGTGCAGTGCCGGATGGTTGGCTAACTCGATCGACTGTCGAGCTGGGCGAGTTCCCACTGACGGGGCGAGCCATGGTTCTCGTCCAAGAGGCCTACCTGACCTACCCACCCTGCGAGCCGCCCCAGGACGAGCAAGAAATGTCCGTGCTCCTCGCGGCCGTCTACGAGAGTCAGCTCAACTTCCTCAAAGAGCGCGTCGAGGTGCTGGCCTACGTCAGGCAACCAGGCGCTCCACGTAACGAGCCTGATTCCGTGATCTACGAGATCCGATACCGACCCGTGCCACGGTGACCTCTCCGTCCCGAAGGAAGCATCAGCCCCGGACCATCTGCAGCAGCACTCATGCCGACCTGTCCGAGCGATCCACGTGGGTCCCTGGATGTCCGGCGCTGCCTGTACCTATCGCCACTCAGTTGGTCGTTCGGCGACCACTGGCGGCGCGCCGGCCGACTGGAGGACGAAATCGTCTCACCAACGTCGTAGGGTTAGCGATCGATCTAGGATCCATCGCGAGAGGATGACCTTCCCGGATGAACGCTCGCACCATGTCAAGAAAGAGAACTTGGACTTGCTGGGCGGGCGATATGTCCGCGTTGCAGGCGTTGGGCCGAGTCGTTCTCGGGGTCGCAGATCAGCGTCGACGCGAACTTGTCGAGCAGAGGAAGACCGATCTCGTCGCCACACTGAACAGCTTCGATGAAGAAGTCGCTAGGGTTATCCGAGAGTTCGAGGCGGATCCAGATGGCGGCCTGAATCTGAAGGCAAAAGATTTGCGTCGACGCAAGGTCTTAGACGTACTTATTTCCGAAGTGTCTCCAACGTCCCCCGGGGAGGTCTTGAAGCAGATCTCCGAATATGAAGTGAAGCGCGACAACCTAAAAGACTTCGAAGAAGTCCCGATCGAGGACATTGTCGAACTAACTGTTATTGACAAATACGAGGAAGTGTTTGGCAAAATTCCGAGCGTTACCGCCGAGATGGACCGCCGCTCGACCCAGTCCGTCCGCTTCCTGGCTGATGACTCCCAGTCGCCAAGTAAAACCTACCGTAGATCGTCGGAATGGGTGACCGACGGCGTGTACCTTCGACTGGGGCCGAAGAGTGCTTCACCGTTCGGCACCGATTTGGCGGTGTACCTGGAGGTAACTTCACCTTCAGCTGGGTGGACGCGTGCAGCTTTCGCAAGCATCTGCGATGAAATTGAGAAGGGCGTGCCGAAATGGTCCTTTATGAGAAGACCGTTTTGGCGATTCTTTCTCGGCATTTCCTACTTCTACGTGCCGTGGGTCGCGATCATGTTGGCGATCGAACCGGAGCCTGCCATTTGGAGTGCCACCATATGGCTGCCGACTATTGCTGTTCTCCTCTCGGCAGTCTCGGGCATAACTAACCGGCTGACTGATTGGCTTTTTCCTCCCTTTGAAATCACCCAGGACGGGGCGCAACCCTCAGGGACTCGTAGGCTCGGCATCCTGGCCAGCCTTTTCGTGACCATTCCAGTGGGCGTTTTCGTGAACCATATATCGTAATTGGAACGGCTCCACGCGCTTGCCATCCCGATGCTCCTATGGATGTCAACCCCGCGACCCCTTGACCCCCAGGTAATCAACACGGCTCGCTGACCTTGGTGAACCTAGGCGGCTACCTGCGGAGACCTTCCGTCATGGTCCGTGGACGTCCGCCGCCGCTCGTACCCGTCGTCACTCAGTTAGTCACCCACGTTACGGCTCTGAGCGTCTCGGTCCCTGGGCACCTGAGCTGAGCGCTGCTGGAATCCCCAAGCGCCTTCACCATATATCTCCGCTCGCTGGGCTTCGGTTTCCTTGATGCTCCTAGCGATTGCTTTGCGCATTCGCCTACGGAATAGCGGTCCTCTCCAATCAATCGGATAGCGCCTACGCCGGGCGAGGTTGAACCACCTAACGCGCCTAGCTTGCCCTCCGTAACCAGGTCGCAACTCCCACCTTCGCCCCGCATTATCTACGGCAAGGAGCACTATTGAAGTACAGAAAACAGGGTCTCGCCTATCGACGAAAGCGCCCGCGAGCGACAGGCCGGTGACGCCAACATGCGCTTTCTGCAATTCCTTTGTCGTATCTGGTGGAATTTGACCAACGTCGTGGTAGAAATTTCGGCTAACTACAGTTGGATTAATTGGTCGATAAGCGATGACGCCAGGTTTTCCGCTTGCCGTTTGCGTGCTCCAATTGGTGGGCAACAACCAGCGCACTTTCGTCGTATGCGTAAGCTCAATTACGGTTAGCGGCAAGGAGCTGTTGTTACGCACGTACCATGTGACCCACACATCAAGGATGGGCGACCCAGGCGATGACTCCTCGACGCTGCCCTCTGACCAAACTCCAAGCTGATCGATCTGTTCGCGATCACGAGTTGAACGATCACGCAGAAAGACGCGGAAGGCGAGGAGTAGCGAGCCGGCTCCTAGCCATGCCGGCACATTCCCCCAATCGGGAAACGACATAGCAAAGCACGCTACCATGAATTCCTCAATTATTGACGCGCACGCTGTACGCCATCCCGTCTGCCGCCGACCCGCCCTCTGGGGAGCGGGCCGCCGCCCGGTCCGCCATGTCAAGCGGACCTTGACGCACGTACGGACGCTGGCGGGCCGGGCGGTGGTCTGCTCGGCTCGCCCGGGTCGGCGGCTGGCGGGATGGCCCTGCGCAACTACCCACGGACCGCGACCCGCCGACGGACCCAGGCCATCTCGGAGTCGTTGCGCCCCCGCCGGAGGCGCGGTAACCGCGACCAACTCGCCGCCGCGACCCGCCGCGCGGACCCGGCGTGCCCTTCACTGCGCCGCGCCGCTCGGGGCGCGGCCCGGCCGGCTGCCGGCCCACGAGCACCAACTACCCTCGGCCCCACAGTCTGCGGCGGCCCCGGGCTTTCCGCTGTTCCGCGCCAGCCGATGGGCAATGGGCATGACCGCCCGGCCATCCCCCGGCCGGGCGGTCATGACGCCCAATCGGCGGCGCTTGCGGCCCGTCTCGGGCCGCCTTGAAGACGTACAGAAACTTTGCACAACATTGCCGGCAGCCGGCTGCTTCGTACGTGCGTTCGATAGGCTCTCGGTGTGGATGTGCAGGGCCGCTGGTGGAACGGCGTGTGGGGCCGGATGGGACGGCGCGACATCTGGTTGATGTCAGACGGGGACTCGTGGATCGTGCGGGGACGCCTCGGAGGTGACGAGGGCCAGGAGGTAAGGCACCAGTTCGACGACGAGCACCGAGCACGGGATGTGGTTGAGCGCATGATGGCGTTGTCCGCCGGCACCTGGAGGAGCATGCTCGACCCGCTACGTCGTGAGTCGCACCGACGCCAGGTTGGCGACTGAGGCTTGACACTGCCGGTGTCCGACAGTCAGCCGGCACCTCCCGAAGCAGCGATGGGCTGATGCTGGGGACGTCTCGGGACGCGTAGCCTGGATGCGTGGATGACGACCTCCTAGTGCAGGCCGCTGAGCTGGCAGAGCGCCACCTGGCTGGCGGACTGCCGCGAAGGTGGAAGCATGTGCAGGCTGTCGCTTTGAAGTCTGACCGCATCGCTCATGTTCTTGACGACGCTGATGCTCAGGCGTTGGTGGCTTCGGCATGGCTACATGACCTGGGCTATGCCTCTAGCGTTGCAGACACAGGTCTACACGCTCTCGATGGTGCTCGTTGGCTTCTGGCCAACGGTTGGCCGCGCAGGATCGCTGCCTTGGTCGCCCATCACTCCTGCGCTCAGTTTGAGGCCGACGAGCGGGGGCTCGGCAGTGTCCTTGCTGAGGAGTTCGACCAGGAACGGTCGCCAACCGCGGATGCCCTTTGGTTCGCTGACATGACCACCGGTCCCGATGGCCAAGACCTGGATGTGCTGGATCGGTTGGCCGAGATTCACCAGCGTTACGAGCCAGACAGCATCGTCGTCCGCTTCTGGGCTCGGGCAACGCCGACACTGCTTGAGGCTGTCAAGCGGACCGAAGCAACTCTCGCTGCTCAGCCAATGTAGGGCTTGGCTCGGCGCTCGTACCCGTGATCGATCCGGAGCCGCATCGACTGGTGGATCGGCAGGCTGTCTAGCTCGTCCTGGGACACCCATCGCACCTCGGCTGACTCCTCGCTGGTGCGCAACTCGCCGCTGACGTAACGAGCCCGGAAGCAAATGGAGAACTGCTGCCGGACCTCTCCATCGCTGTACTCCACCACATGCCTCGGGTCCGTGTACGTTCCCACAATGTCGACAACCTCAACCTCGACGCCGGCCTCTTCCCGAGTCTCACGCGCGGCTGTTTCGGCGATGGACTCACCGAAGTCCTGGGCGCCGCCCGGTAGCGCCCACAGGCCGTTGTCCGTGCGCCGGATGAGCAGGACACGCCCTTGACCGTCTTGAACGAAGACCGTCACAGCTACCACGATGCTGTTGGCCTTGGGTGCGTCCGGGTCGTTGTAGTGCTCGATCCTCGCCATGCCTCTAGGCTGCCACGGTCGGACCCCAGATCGGGTGTCCACTTGACCACACGCGGTCAAAGCTGTCTGCGTAGGTGTCGAACAGCTCCCCTGCCGAAAGCCGCCGAAGGTGCAACACCGGAGCGTGAGCCGCTGGGAATCCGTATGCGTGCGTATTGACGAGTAGCTCGTTGTCGAACCGGTAGATCGAGTTGTAGAGCGTGGTGCCGTGGAAGCGGGCGAAGATGCCTTCAACGCCGCAGAGCTGGTTGTAGAACGCCAGGACGTTGTGCACCTTGCCGGCCATCGCGTCCCCGATTCCCTCCTCCGCTCCTCGGGCCGCCACCGCTTGCGACTTCGGGTCGCCTAGGAGAAGCCGTACCCGGACTCCTGCCTGCGCCTTCATGGTCAAGTCCTTGATGATGCTTGGAACCTGCTCTGGGAGGAACAGCCCGGCATAGACCAGGATCCCGATCTCCTCGGTGGCCTGATCGATCAGTCGGCCCCAGATGTCCAACGGGATGGCCGCACGACGCGGGTAGACGTGAACGAGTTCAGATTCTGCGATACGCGTTGCTCGTTCCGGCGAAACGACCTTCGGCCACAGGTACGCCTCGCGTTCCTGCACGATGGCGGCGATGGCATGTCGATGGCGTGGGTAAGGCGCGCGGTCGAGCGTCACCCATCGCTCCGCTGTCTTCGGGTTGACGTCTATGCGCTCTGCTAGCTCGTATGTGGACAACCCGACCTTGAGCATCGCCTCGCGTAACCGCTCATTCGCCATTGCGTACTCCCTTGGACGTGGGGGACGACTTGAGCTTAGCGGGGACGTCCCAAGACGTACAGCGCGAGTGGTGATGCCGTGACACCCAGTGTGGCGACAGTGGACTCATCACCGAGCAGTCGTCCAACAAGGGATGCGCTCAGACACAGGAGGTCTGTTGTGAAGCTGTACGTGGACACCACGAACAAGCAGGTGACGGCGTCGAAGGACCCGGAGCCGAAGAACGACCAGAACGGCAACCAGAAGTCCGAGAAGAACACGGGCCGGCTCATGTGGTCCACCCAGGTCTTCGTGCTCGACGAGAACGGCGGGGAGGTCATCACCATCACCACGGCGGGAGAGAAGCCGAGCGTGAAGGTGGGCGACTTCCTGGCCGTCGAGCAGTTGGAGGCCATTCCGTGGGCGACCAACGGGCGTAACGGCGTCGCGTTCCGGGCGGTCTCGCTGAAGCCGAAGACTGGTTCTCCGGCCAAGTAGGTCCCTCGCACCGCTGTGCTGTGTGTGCCACTGGTGTCCGTGGCCACCCTAGCGGCCTGATGGTCCGCTGAATCCCACCTCAATGCGGTCCCGGGAGTGTTCCTGACTCCTACATCTCCCGGTCCGGTCGCCACCTGGCAGTGGTGACAACCCCAAAGAAATGGCCCGGGGTCGGTACTGACTCCTACGTCTGCCGACCCCGGTGCCGCCCACTCATCCAACCCAACTGGCATTGGGAGGACTCGTCGTGTCCAAGTCTAGCCCCCGCCGCTTCGGCGGCAAGTCAACCGGAACGGTGACGGTCATCGAGGCCAAGGTCCACCGTTCCTCCGCACGTAACGCCAAGATGGCGTTCATCCTCACGGCGGTCATCGTCGGCCTGTTGTCGGCCGTGGTGGCCGCTTCCTACTGGCACCCGATCGTGTCCCTGTTCGTCGGTGCCCTGATCGGCGTTCCGACCGGTGCCCTCGCCTGGCTGCTCGTGCGGATCTGGCCGGTGATTCGGCTGCTGTGGTGGTGGAGCCTCGAAACCGCCATGGCGGTTCTGCTGCTCACCGCGTGGGTGCAGCTCGCCAACCACACCCCGACCCTGGTGACCCTGCTCGTGGTCGCCCTGGTCGTCGGCGTCCCCGCCGCCATCCCGGCGGTCCGTCGCTGCGTCATCGCCTGGATGTGGTGCCTCGTGGTGCGGCACCGGCTGCGCGTGTGCTTCGCGCAGTTCATCATCGCCAACCAGTCCGGGTCGCTGCCGCTGATCCTGTGGGCTCGCCCCACCCCGGTTGGTGAACGGGTCTGGGTCTACCTCCGCCCCGGCCTGTCGGCTAAGGATCTGGAATCCCGCCTCGACAAGATCGCGGTCACCTGCCACGCCTCCACCGTGCTCATCGAGCGCGCTTCGGAGAACAACGCCGCCTACCTGCGGTTCGACATCAAACGCCGCGAGGTGCTCACCGCCCACGTCGGTTCACCTCTGGTCGACGTGATCGACCTGGCCGCACCGGTCTCGGCGTCACCGCTGACGGTGCCTACCGCCCTGGATCTGCCGGACGTCACCGCTCCGACGATCAACCTTCCGACCCAGGGCAAGCCGGCCGGCAAGAAGCCGGCCCCGACGACGGCCAACGGCAGCAAGCCCGCGGCTTCGTCTGCGTCGTCCGTGGAAGACGACGACACCTCCGACTGGATCTGACCTTCACCCATCTCGGGACGCGAGGAGCCATGACGGCTCGTTCGTGTGGTTCCTCGCGCCCACTACGCCCAGGAGGGCACCTCATGACCACCACATCTCCCACCACCGCTGGCGCGGTGCCGGTGGGTGCTGGCCTGTCGATGTTCGACCCGGTGTTCATCGGGATCGACGAGTTCGGCCAACCCGTCTACCTCGACGTCGTCTACCACAACCTGCTCGCCGCTGGTGAGCCCGGCGGCGGCAAGTCCGGCCTGGTCAACAACATCTGCGCCCACGGCGTCCTGTCCGACCTGACCCGCCTCGTACTCTTCGACGCCAAACTCGTCGAACTCGGCCCCTGGCGCGACCTCGCCGACGCGTTCATCGGCCCCGACATCGACCAGGGCATCTCGGTCCTGCGTCGCCTGCTGACCGTGGCCACCAACCGCTACACCTGGCTGCTCGCCAACCGGCGCCGCAAGCTCGGCCCCGATGACGGCATGTCGGTCATCCTCACCGTCATCGACGAACTCGCCATGTTCTCCACGGTGCTCGGCACCAAGGCACAGCAGGAGGAGTTCTCCACTCTCCTGCGAGGGCTCGTCTCCCTCGGCCGGGCCTGCGGCATGCCCGTCGTCGCGGCGACTCAGCGCCCGTCGTGGGACATCATCCCCGCCTCGTTGCGGGACCTGTTCGGCTACCGGGCCGCGTTCCGGTGCACCTCGCTGAACAGCTCCAACATCATCCTCGGCCAAGGCTGGGCCGAGCAGGGCTACACCGCCTCCGACATTGCGCCCACCAACCAAGGCGCGGCGTACCTCCTGGCCGAAGGCGGCGTCCCCCGCCGCATCAAGGCCGCCTACCTCACCGACACCGACATCTACAACATCGCCGACTACGCCGCCTGGACCCGCCGCCCCGGCGGCCTTCCCATCCCGGCCGGCACCTCCACGGAGTGGGAGATGGCGGCATGACCACCCGCGAACGCGCCTACGCCAAGGCCAACAACCAGCGGGCCGCCCAATTCACCGAACTGTGGGTCATCGGCCGTCCTGAGGACATCGCCGTCATGGTCCGCGCCGCGTCCGCCAGCGGCCGACTGGTCTACCTGTCCTCACCGACGCCAATGGGCGGCGACGACAACCGCCAACGCCGCTACCTGCGGCTGCGCACTCACTGATCGGCCGACGGAACCGGCCTCAGCCCTGGAAAGCGAACCGGTTCCGCCGACCTCCCACCAAGCCCTTCTGAAAGGACGTGGTTGCCATGAAGGCTACCCAGAACCCACCCACCACAGCACCGGTCACACCGGCCGATCTGCTGCGGATGGCTGCTCTCTACCTGCGCCGGCACGGCTGGACCCAGGGCAGCTACTACGACATCTACGAACCCGCCGACCACCTCACCCCGCCGGCCTGCGCCGCCGGGGCTATCGGCATCGCCTGCGCCGGACACCGCGTCGAGCACTTCTCCCAACTCGGCCCCGACACCCTCGCCGACTACCTCGGCACCCTCGGCGCGTTCGTCGACTACCTCGACACCATCGCCCCGATCTTCCTCGTCGATGAGGACGGCCACCTACTCGGTGAGTGGGACTCCCCGTACTCGTGGAACGACGACCCGGCCCGCACTGCCGAGCAGGTCATCACCGCCCTGGAAGCGGCTGCCGACGAGTGGGACTGCCTCCACATCACGGGAGGCGAGAACTAATGAGCACCGTCAAGAAGCCCTTGACGCCGAAGCTTCCTCGGCAGAAGCGCCGCAATGTCGTCGAGAACGACGAGTTCGCCGCGTTCGGCCGCCGGATCATCCGCGCTCACGGTCGTCGCGTCGCCACCGGCGATGTGGAAGCACTGCGCGACCTGGTCGCCCTGTCGTCGGTCATTGACGACGCCATCGGTGAGGCCGTGATCGGCCTCCGCACGTTCGGCTACTCCTGGTCGGAAATCGGCTCCCGGCTCGGAATCTCCAAGCAGGCCGCCCAACAGCGCTGGGGCGGTGACAAACCATGACCGACCTGCGCAGCGTCGACCTCGACAACCTGGCCGAGCGCACCGGCATCCGGGTCGAGTTCTACGACCCGCTCGGCACCCGCTACGGGTTCCCCACCTTCCCCTACCACTGCGCCCCCGACGGCCTGGCCACCGTGCGGCAGCTGCGCGCCGCCGGCCTTCGCCCCAACGGCCAAGACCCCATTGCGCAGATCTATTGGCGGCACCGCAAACAGCATCGGGTCGCCTACCTCTACCGCCTCGACATGGCAGCACCGAAGCGCACTGCCACGCCCGCTCAGCGGGAGGCCATCGCCAAGGCGCTTCGTGCCCGCCGGACCTGCCGGATCTGCCAGCAGGTCAAGCCCTACTACATCCCCCGCCGCTACGGCGAATGCCTCGACTGCCACGAAGGGAACCCGTCGTGAGCTTCCACCTATCTGACCCCTGCCTGTGGTGCATCGAGGGCAGCAGCCCTGCCGGCATCCACGACATCCTCGGCCCGGTCTACAAGCCCTGCCCCGTCTGCCTCGGAGCCTGCGCCCTCTGCGAGGGCGACGGACTGTTCCCGGCCGACTTCGCCTGCCTGCCCTGCTTCCGGCAGCAGCTCGCCGCCCAAGGGCTGGCCCCCATCATGTGCGCCCACTGCTCCGGCGTGGTCGACCTCATCCCCCTCGACGCCATCCCGGCTCCGGAGGTGACTCCCCATGGCCACCACTGACCCCACTGCCGTCACCGAGCAGTTCGCCGCCGAGTACGCCCGCAACGCCGTACCGACCATGCTCAAGGCGATTGCCTCCATCAAGCGGTACAACCGCTTCGTCCTGCTCGGCGCTTTGCTGACCAGCTACCTGCACCAGGCCCACTACCTGTGGACTCAGAACGCCGGCTACTTCGCTTACCTCGTGCCGCTGATCTTCGACGCCGCGATGGTGTCGATGCTGACCGTCGTCCGCACCTCCGGTATCGCCAAAGACGCCAAGCGTGGTGCCATGGTTGTCTTCGCCGCCGCCGCCATGCTGTCGGCCACCATCAACTTCGCCTCACCAGGCAGCCTCGGCCTACGCCTGGTCTTCGCCCTGGTCGTCGTCCTCGTCATCGGCGTCGAACTCGTCGCCGGACGCATCCGCCCCGACTTCGCCGCCATCCAAGCCGAAGCCGCCGCCCTCCTCGCCGCCGTCAACGACCTCACCGACACGACACCGGCCACCGCGCCGACCACCACGCCGGCCGTCGACACCACCCCGGCCCCTGTGCCGGCCGTCGACGCCACGCCGCCACCTGCGCCGGCCGCCATCACGGCACCCGCCTTCACCCCGATCCCGGCCGCCCGGCCCGAGGTTCCGGCGCACCTGATGCCCACCGCCCGATTCGTTGTCGGACGCCACGAACAGAGCACCGGCCGACCCATCACCATCGACGAACTCGCCGGCCTGCTCTCCGTCACCCCGGACATCGCCCGGGAACTGCTGCACACCATCACCGGCCACACCCCGGCCGTCAACGGCACCCCCGTCACGGGTGGTGCCCGATGACCATCCACGTCGTCGACATCGACTACACCTTCCACACCTGCCCGGCCTTCGCCGAACCACACATCTACGACACCCGACGCACCGTCGTCGACGTCATCCCCGGCGGTCCCTGCCGCACCCCGGCCACGATCCGCTGCGGCGACACGACCACCACTGTTCCGTGCCACCGGCACGAACCGGCCGACCGCCAGTGCGGCGCCTGCCGCATCATCGTCACCCAACACACCATCACCAACCGACACCACGAGGTCGTCGGCTGATGGATTCGACGCTGGACCTCACACCCCGCGCTTCGGCCCGGGGTGTGGGCTCGAACGCCGACACCATCCCGTTCGTCGGCTACACCGCCGCCGGCTCCGCGTTCACCCGCGCCCAGCACCCCGACTACTTCGGCTGGATCGAACACGTCCGCGCCGCCGCCGGCTGCACCCGACCCATCCGCCTCGCCGGGCAGCTCCTCACCGTCGAACCCTCCACCGGCCGACTCCTCGACGCCCGGCACACCGACGCCATGCCCGACGCCGCCATCTACAAGGCGTGCGGCAACCGACGCGCCACCGTCTGCCCAACCTGCGCTGGCGTCTACCAACGCGACGCCTACCAACTCCTGCGCGCCGGCCTCGTCGGCGGCAAAGGCGTCCCTGACACCGTCTCCCGACACCCGGCCGTGTTCGCCACATTCACCGCGCCGTCCTTCGGTGCTGTGCACGTCCGCGCGGTCAAGCGGCACACCTGCGCCAACCGCAAACGCTGCGACTGCCGCCCCGACCCCTGCCACGCCCGCCGCAGCACCGACCCCACCGCCGGACTCTGCGCCCACGGCCTCCCGGCCGTCTGCTGGGCACGCCACGAACCCGGGGACCAGGTGCTCGGGCAGCCGCTGTGCCTGGACTGCTACGACCACGACCACCAGGTCGTCTGGAACGTGTTCGCAGGCGAACTATGGCGGCGCACCAAGCAAGCCGCGGAACGCCACCTGGCCCAACTCGCCCGCCGACGCGGCATCCCCCCGGCCCGAATGGTCACAGCCTCGGGCAAGGTCCGCACCCTCGCTCCGGTCCGGCTGTCCCACGGCAAAGCCGCCGAGTTCCAAGCACGCGGAGCAGTGCACTTCCACGCCCTGGTGCGCCTCGACGGCGTCGACCCCACCGATCCCACCGCCGTCATCCCACCACCGGCCGGGTTCACCGCCGCCGACCTCGACGACGCCATCCGCCACGCTGTGACCCAGGTCGGCTACACCACCCCTACCCATCCCGACCGGCCCGAGGGCTGGTCGATCGTGTGGGGTGACCCGTCCAAGGGCCTCGACATCCGACCCATCAGTCTGACCGGGAGCGGTGAGGTCACCGACGGCATGGTCGCCGGCTACCTTGCCAAGTACGCCACCAAGAGCACCGAGGTAACCGGGCACCGCTCCGTCAGGCTCGACGCCGACAGCATCGGCGACTACGCCGACCCCGACGGCGACCACACCGCCCGCCTCATCGACGCCTGCTGGCGACTCGGCCGACCCACGAGCACACCCGTCCCGCTCTCGCAGCGGCCCCGGGACTACCGGCCCACACCCGGCTTCGTCGAGCGGTGGGAGTGCCCCGACTGCGGCACCCACACCCGTTACCGCGCTTGCCCCGTCTGCGTCGCCGAACGTCAAGCCAGCCTTGACGCCGAACCGGCGAAACCGGCGACCGGCAACCCTTACGCCCGGCTGCGTCGGTGGGCACACATGCTCGGCTTCGGCGGCCACTTCCTCACCAAAGCCCGCCGCTACTCCGTCACCTTCCAACTCCTACGCGACACCCGCGTCGCCTTCCGCCGCCACGAACACGAGCACCAGGCCGACGAGCAACCCGCCGCCCTGCGGGCCGTCGACCACCTCAACGACACCACCCCGCTCATCGTCGGCACCCTCACCTTCGCCGGCGTCGGCTGGCACACCACCGGAGACGCGCTGCTCGCCAACACCGCCGCCGCCATGGCCCGCGCCCGACACGCCACCGGCCGCGAAGAACTCGCCCACGAACTCGGCACCACCTTGGCCGGCTCCACGCCGGTCGCCGCTTGATACGACAGGAGGAAGGACCTCTGACCGTGGATGACGACCTGATGACCGTTCCGGAGGTGCTCGCCGCGCTTAACAACGTGTCCCGCCGGACGTTCTACCGGTGGCGCGAACTCGGCATCGCCCCGGCCTGCATCCGGCTTCCCAACGGGGAGCTTCGGATTTCGAGGAAAGACCTCCGGATCTGGCTGGAGCAGCGGCGCGAGGTGGCGGCGTGAAGTCTCGTCGCGTGCGCATCTGGGCGATCAAACCGAACGCCGGAGGTATCGGGTCGAAGAAGGTCAAGCGGTCGTACACCGTCCGGTGGGTGGTGGCTGGCCGCGAGAAGTCCCGCACGTTCGTCACCCGGGCCTTGGCCGACAGCTTCCGCTCCGACCTGATGCAGGCAGCCAACCAGGGCGAGGCTTTCGATACTGACACCGGGCTACCGGACTCGCTGACCGAAGCCCCGGCGGCCACAACCTGGCTGGACTTCGCCACAAAGTACGTCGACATGAAGTGGGCGGGCGCTGCGGCCAAATCCCGCGACAGCATGACCGAGGCGCTCGCCGCCGTCACAGCGGCACTCGTCAAGGACGCCACAGGTCGGCCGCCGGTCGAGCTGCTTCGCCAAGCGCTGCGTAACCACGTGCTGCCGCCGCCAGCTCGTGGCCTCGACATGCCGCCGGACCTCGCTGACGCGATGCGCTGGCTGCGCCACGCTTCCCTGCCGCTGCCTGAGCTTCGGGAGGCGGCAACCGTTCGGAGTGCGCTCGACGTCCTGGTGGTGAAGCTCGACGGCAAGCCGGCCGCCGCGACCACCGCCCGCCGGAAGCGGTCGGTGTTCTACAACGCGCTTCAGTACGCGGTCGAGCTGGAAGAGCTGGAATTCAACCCGATCGACAAGCTTCGGGTGCGATCGCAACGGAAGAAGATTGCCGAGGTCGTCGATCGGCGGGTGGTCGTCAACCAACGCCAGGCGCTGGAACTGCTGATCGCTGTCACCTACGTCGGCCAGCGGGGACGAAAGGCCAAGCGTGGTGAGCGCCTGGTCGCGTTCTTCGCCTGCCTGTACTTCGCCGCGCTCCGTCCAGCAGAGGCGTTGGCGTTGCGTGAGCAGGACTGCGACCTACCCGAGAAGGGATGGGGTCGACTGACGCTGGCCAAGAGTCGACCCCAGGCAGGCAAGCGGTGGACCGACAGCGGCGAGGTTCACGACGATCGAGGGCTGAAGCACCGGGCCGAGGATGAGCCGCGCAGCGTGCCGATGCCGCCCACGCTCGTGACGATCCTGCGCGCACACTTGGAGCGGTTCGGCGTCGCCAAGGACGGCCGGCTGTTCCAGAGTGAGCGGGGCAACGTGGTTGCCGCCTCGACGTACTCGCGCGTCTGGGATGAGGCGCGTCGGCTCGCGTTGACGCCGCGCCAGGTTGACTCTCCGCTCGCTGGTCGGCCATACGACCTGCGGCACGCCGCCGTGTCGCTGTGGCTCAACGCCGGTGTGCCAGCAACCGAAGTAGCCGACCGGGCCGGACACTCCGTGGACGTACTGCTCAAGGTCTACGCCAAGTGCATCGACGGCGCAGAGGCCACCGTCAACGACAGGATCGCTGAGGCTCTGACAGGCGTGGCGTGGCCCGTATGATGGTCGCCGTTCCGGATCTTGCCCCGGCCGTATCGGCTGACCTGGGCAGATGACTTCAAGGTCATTCCGCGTCTGTTCCGCGACCTACGACAAACGCCGGCTTCCGGTGACCTACGGCTGCACACCTGTTCTAATTGAGCAGCGTGTTTATTGCCAGCTCAGATGGCGTTTCGGCTGTGTATCGAGGTGCCCCCGGCAGGATTCGAACCTGCGACACACGGTTTAGGAAACCGATGCTCTATCCCCTGAGCTACGGGGGCGCGAGGGCACAGTCTAGCGACCTGGGGGTTCACCTGGGGTGGCAGGGAGTGGCTCACGTTGACCCACGTCACCCGGCCCCCTGTTCGCCCAGCCCAGGACCACACCCGGAGCACACGAACCGTGGTTTGCGACCGGCGGTCGGCCGTAGTGACCCGCGTTGGCACCGGTTCACCCGGGTTGGCATCCGCTGGGGAGCACACACCGCGCACATCGGAAAAGATCATGGTGTGCCGGGAGCCCGCCGGCTGGCAGGAGCGCGCCTCGGCGGCAAACGTCCACGGCTTCGAGCGCTGACTCAGGCACGAAACCGACTCTGGGTCGGCGTTTGGCGGAGCGGTGGCGGGCGAGTCGTTACCCGGAGATCTCCGGGCTGGCCCTGGTCGCGCGGGTCAGCGCCGACCTCGCCCGGACTGTAGGGGACCTGACCAGCCCGGCAGTAGCCCGCCGACTGTGACCTCCCGGTCAGACTTTCGCTTGGACTGCCAGATCAAGTCTTTCGATAAAGTCGCGGCATGCTGAGGCGGCTGCGGCGAGGCTCCCGTCGGACAGCACGACCCGGTTGTCGTCGACGGTGATGCCAGCAGCCCTCAGCTTGTCCTTGACGCTGCGCTCGCTGCGGATCTGGCGTCTGGTCAGCTTGCCTAGGCCGTGGGCGACGGCGTTACGTGCCTCGGCCAGTCGCTCGACCGCCTTCCAGTCCTCGTTGACTCCGAGCCAATCCTTGTATGACCTCTGCTGATCTGACCAACCCCCGGTACCGCGGATGATGGCATCTTCGGCGATCTTGGTGGCCGTCGCGTTCGAGGCGCCCGAAAGGGCCCGCTCTACTTCGCGTGACAGCAACTCCGCAGCGAACGCCTCGGTGATCGATAGCAGCCTGACCAGAGTGGCTTGGCATCGATCCTGTACTGGGTCTCCATCTGGGGATGGTCGCAGGCGGGAACGCGGCTGCGGTTTTAGGGCCGCGACGGCTGCTCGGTGAGCGCCTAGAGTGCGGAACAGCAGTGCCGACGCCGCTTCAGCTTCGACTGACAGAACTCGCGGAACCGACGCAGTCACTGTTCAGCCGCTTGGGCCATCAGCAGCCGATCCAACTCGTCGTCGGCGGTACTTTCGGCGCGAGCGCGATCAAGGCCGATCAGGCCCCAGAACGCCAGGCGACGCCATTCGGGGCCGACCCGATCGACGGCGGATGCAACCACACCGGCATCACCTCGGCCGATCCGCCCCAACGACGCCGCAGCGGTGGCGGCGAGGCCATCTTGGCCGTCGGCGACGCAGCGTGCGAGCCAGTCCTCATAGGCATGTTTACGTGTCGCTCGTTGCACACCGCCGGCTGCATGGGCGATCCAGATTCCCTGCCATGTGCTGAGGATGTTGCCGCTAACGACCTGGTCAAGCGCGCTTCGGATCTCGGTACGCGCACGTCTGCCGCCCCGTCCATACGCGTCGAGATATGCCGCTACCTGTGGTGTCAGCGCCGGCTCGTAGCGGAGGAGGGCAGACAGCAATTTCAGCGGACGATTGTCGCCAGCCACGCCAAGCGTCAACAAGGCTCGGCCAAGCAAAGACTGCGTTATGGCGGCGTCTTGGCCCGCCTGCGTCTCCTCGGACTCGTCTTCCTCCTCCCACAGCTCCCACGCCCGCTGAGCGGCTTGGACGCGGCGGGCGTCGATCTCCTCAGCGACCTCGTCATTCTCGGCGGTGAACGCATCATCCTCGTCGACACTGCTGTTCGCTGGTGAGGCGCCAAGAGTAGACCGCCCAGTCTCCTCACCATCCGCGTCGCCGTAGCCCGAATCCAGAAATCCAAGGCCGCCCGACGAGTCGGCCGAGTCGCCCTCCTCGAACAAGCGTCGCTCTGCTTCAGCGAACGATGTCAGTGACTCCCGGTACCTCGCCATACCGTAGGTATAGGTCTTACGCTCGTTGAGCACCAAGCCAAGGGCATGCACCTCCATGGCGCACGCCTCCAACGACTTGCGCGCTTCGCCCAGCGAACGTGAGGCAATCCTGAAGTCGTCAGAGTAGGTGAACGTGGCGTGACCTCGCCGGAGTAGACGCCTCCGAACAGGATCGATGTAACTATCACCCAGAACATCGCTGGATGGGTGCACCTGCGGTAGGCCTACTCGACGGCCGATAACCGAGGCCAACAGGTCGGCAAGCGACTCCACCGCAAGTTCTTCGCCTGTCTGGGCTACCAGTTCTGCGCAGAGCAACTCATGGTCAACGAACTCATAATAGGCAGTCACGTCTGTCTTGCTGATGTACCTGACGCTCGGAACGTCGAGCGGCGCGGCACGGAACTGCTCGATCGATTCTCGGTTTCGCAGCCGGTCCGGCAGCGCCTCTTTGACGAGCCCGACCAGGGCCCTGTACAGCACCCTGTCCTCGAGGGTCATGACGTGCAGCGGTCGCGCCCCGCGCCAACCCTTGTCTGCGAAAACGACGCTGGCGGCTCTACCAGAGGGGCCGCGCCGCAACCGCGGGCGCAGCCACCTCTCCACAGCGGACGAGTCCGCTGACAGGGCGACGTAGTCCCAGCGACGCGGCAACAGGCGGTTGCGCGACGACAATTCCTGCCTAACGGCCTCGGGCAGGCTCTGACTCATACGCCCGAACAGAGCAGTTTCGACTCGCACTCATCCCCTCGAGGGCATAACCACCACGTGACAACACCGATGGTACGAGGCAGGTCCGCGGGGCCGCGATTGGAAATCTGGCGCCCCTCCGAAGTTGCCTCGAGGGACAACGACCCGCCACCAGCCGCCAGGTAGGTCCGGTTTTCGTTGTCGCGGCGGTGTGGTGGGTGCGCAGAATGTGCTGCTCGGCGGTACGAACGTCCACCCAATCTGGGGCAGCTGGCAGCTGGCAGCTGGTGGGTGGGGCGTGGGACGGATTTTCTGGCCGGCTGAGGTGCTGTAGCTAGTCGTTGTCGGCGTTCAGGGAACGCTCGGCGTCTAGGAGGCGCTCGACTCGGATCAGGGTTCGCTCGTCGGCTGCGGCGAGGAGCCGGACTACTCGGCCGAATCTTGTGTCGTCGGCAGGTTCCGGTGGGGCCGGTTGCTCGCGGGTGTCCCGGTCGGGGTCGTCGGCCGGTTGGTGATAGGTGCCGGCCAGCATGGCGAACATCTGCGGGCCCAGTTCCTGCATGGTGGTGACGAGGCGGACGGCGCTGGCGTGCGGGCCGGTGTCCGGGTCGGCTAGCGCGGCAGCCATCTGTGGGCCCATCTGGCGCATGGTGGTGGCAAAGCGCAGGGCGGCCATCTCCGGGCCGCCGTCGGTGCGCCGGTTCTGGCCTTTCACCTTCGCGGTGAACGCGAAGGCGGTGTCGCGGTCGGTGCCGGGGTCGCGGATGAGCAGGTCGACCGGGCCGGTGGCCTGCCATTGGATCCGGGCCTGTTCTCGTACGCGGGCCAGCAGGGCGGCGGCCGTGTCCATCGAGGGTGCTTGGGCGCCTCGTTCGATGCCGCGGACAAACGACACGTGTACGCCTGCCTGGTCGGCGAGTTGCTGTGGGCTGAGGCTGCTGCGTTCGCGCAGAGTTTTCAGCAGGGCGCCGAACCGGTGGTTGCCGGCGGTGCCGGCCGCGATCTGCAGTGGGCCTTCGTCGTCAGTGAGCTCCTCATCCACGAGAGAAGAGTACAGGGTCATGTTGCGCGGGAGGTGGCAGGTGTGCAACTCTTCGCAACACGGTCCTCTGCTCCTCTATCGCCTCGTTTGCCGGTTCGCCCTCTCCCAGGCTCGCCGCTGACGTCGGTGGGGTGCGGCCCGGGCCGCTGTCACGTTTTCGTCTTGGAGGGTTATCGCCGTGCCTGTCGTAGGCCTGCTCTATCTCGCCGCTGCCGGTGCTGCCGGTGTCGGCGGCCCGTTGGCGGCTCCGTTGCTGGAGCGGCTGGCGGAGAAGAAGTCCGGCGAGGAGGCCTCGGCGGCATCGCCGGGTAAAGCCGCCGGCGCTCCAGCCGCAGCAATGCTGCTCCTGGCTGCTGCTGGTGTTCTCCGGGTGGGTGGCCCGTTCGCCGCAGTCTTCTTCCTGCGGCGAGCGGGGCAGGAACTAGCCGCCTGCGCGCAAATCCGTGACGTCGAGATGGAGGCACGGATCCTGCGGTCCCGGATCGGCTTGGCTAAGCTGCGGGAGCAGGCGCGTGCTGCTGGAGTTGATCCAGACCTGGTCGCGCAGGGCTACCAGGATCTGCGCGACGGCCTCTTCTCGTTCGACAAGGTCACATCCTTTCTGAAGCCGGCCGGCGTCGGCTAATCGGGCCTGGGCCGGCCTGCTCGAGCGCGGTCGAACATTGGCAGGCATGCGCTGGCTCATGCCTGCCGGCCCCGTCTATTTGCGGGCGCTGCTTCTCCTACGTCCGCGCGACCGTTCCTGATCGTCGGGAGGCGGAGAGACTCGATGACCGTCGCGCAATTGAATTCGGCCGAAACGGATACGTCAAGTCGTTGCGTTGGCAGGCCCGGCCAGTCGCCAAAGGTATGCATTTCTATGGCGAAAGCTTGCAAATACCTTAGGTAACCGGGCGTCACGGTCTGAGATGATGTGAGGCGCGGAAGGGCCATCTGGAGCGCCTCCTCGCCCTCCCCAAGTTCGATCGCCACGCACGGCTGGACGTCGGTGAGTGCTCGGACCGAGGCGGCCAGATTTTCCCGAAGGGGTTCGAATGCCGTGTGTCGTTCGTGGGCGTGGGCGCGGGCGGATGCGTAGACGGTCTTCGGCCCGCGATCAACCAGGTGCACTCGGTCTTGTGCGACGCTCAGGTCGCGGAGATCATCGAGACGATCAATCATCGCCCCGATGAGCGCCTCTGCAACGTCCATACCTGGGGTACTGACGACCCAGGAAGCGAACTGTTCCGGCGCGGCGATCATGGGGAGGTAACGCCACAGTGGGCTGGAGACGACTGCTTCAATGCCACTGCTGTTGAGGGCGGTGGCAAGGTGTCTGATCAGAGTCGTCTTCCCGCTGCCATCGATCCCGTCGACGAAAATGATCATAGGGATGCCGACTCTTCGAGCATGCTCCTCACGGCCACAAGCGCACCTGGCACCCGCGCGGCGAGCAGTTCGGCCTGCGCTACGTCGTCTGCGCCTGCACGGCGGTAGGCGTCGTAGTCTCCAAGGAGCGATCTGAGCTGGGTGCCCGGCCAGTCGCGCAGCGCCTCGACCACCTCGGGAAGCCGCAGGCCGACCTCTGGCGCTCGATGTGCGACAAGCAGTCGACCGGCGCTCGACAGCACCGACAACACTCGGCGTGCGGTGTCCTCGCGCTCCGATTCTGTGTGGTGGCTGGCGGCCAGACGGGCGACGGCGAACTCGTGCAGTACGCCAACATCACCAGCGAGATCGGTCAGTTCTGTGGTGACGGCCGGCGTAGGGGCGGTGGCACCTGCGATCACGGCGGTGTCGAGCCCTACGCGACGCAGCACCACCCGCATCTTCATGTCGTAGAGCGGACCGAGGCGACGGGCGTCGCCCCCGTGGCTGTCGGCGAGGTGCAGCGACGCTCGAGAACCGTGGCGTCGGGCCGCTTCACTGACGATCTCGTGGAGCGACGTGGCGGCGGCCGACGTGGGGGGCAGGTTCCAAGCGATGAAGTCAACGTCGCTCCAGCCCTCGATGAAGTCTCCTCGTGCGGCGGATCCGCACAGCCCCACCCCGGCATCCGGATGTCCGGCGATGACGGCCTCGGCCTCTGCCGCCACCTGGTTGACCAGGTAACTGAGCTTTCGGCTGAACGGCAGGGGATGAGCGGCACGCCAGGTGATGACGGCAAGGGCGCGATCCAGCACCTGCTGGAACTGGGGATGGCTGGCGGCCTGCCGGGCGGCGGAAGCCTCGAGCCAGCGGGCCTGGACGAAGCCTTCGTCCCGGGCCGGCGTCGTGGTGGTGGTGGACGTCGAGAAGAGGAACCAGTCGACGATCTTCGTCGCTGGCGTGCCGTCGTTGTCGGTGAACGTGTAAGCCTCCTGCCCGAGATACGCGCTGTAGTGCGTGTCGGTGAGGCCGGCTTCCTCGGCCACCTCCCTCTTGGCTGCGAGGAGTGGTGCCTCGCCTGGCTCCAGTCGGCCTTTCGGCGCGACGGTCTGTCGTTCACCGGTCTTTCGGACCTGATCGAGGAGCAGGACTTGTGGAGAGCTGAGGTCGTCGGTCGCGACGACGGCACCGGCGGAGGCGTATCGACGAGTCATGGCTGGATGCCTCCTGGGGCTGTCTGCATGGTCTGGAACGCGTCGCGGAGACGAGCCCTGAAGCTGATGATGTTGGCAGTGTTGTCGACCCAGTGATCGGTAATTGCGCGCCAGGCCGGAAGCTGTTCGTGGACGCGTTTCCGCTCGTCTTTGCGTCGGATGATGCGTCGGGCCTCGTCGGCGGTCAGCCCTCGGGCCTGCGCGAGGCGTTTGACGCGGATGAGTTCTGGAGCGGTGATGAAGATAATCGAGCATGGTGCCGGCCACGTTCGCTTCACAGTCATAGCCAAAGCGGCATCGATGAAGCTCTCGACTGCCAAGGGGGCCTCGCCGCGGTCGGTTAGTACGAGGAGTTTCGAGACGAACTCGTCGTACCCGAAGCCTTCCCGCGTCTCCACGCCCTCGTGGTAGGCCTGCCGGCCTGAGGTGAGTTGCACGAGGACCGTCCTGATCTTGACGCGGCGGGCGCCGAGGGCGGCCAGGTACTCGCCCGCGCTCGACTTTCCAGCCTCGCTGGTGCCGGCGAGGAGGAGCATCGGTGGCGCGGCCGGCTGCCGCATCACGAATCTCCTCTTGTCCGACGGATCACCGCGGCAACACTGGTGGGCAAATCGTCTGGCTTGCCGATGCCGACGCGGATGACCGGTACAGCGGCAAGTGCGTCGAGCGCCTTCTCCGCCAAGTTGAATGCGGGAAGACTGCGGCTGATGGTGACCTCGTCAGCCGAGGAGAAGATCGAGACGTGGTCAAGAGTCGGGTCGCGTAGCTTCGCCTCGTGGTCGGTCACCGCCGCGCGCAGCAGATCCCGGGCTGCGGGAGTAGGCGTCTCGCGCAGTTCACCCGCCGCAAGACCCTGATCCGGAATGACGATGAGGCTCAGCGGCAGCGGGCGGTGTCCGGCAGTGGTGGGGGTGGGAAGATCCACCGGGTAGAGGAGCCGTTCGGTGGCGTGAGGTGCCAGCAGCGACGCCATGTCGGCGCGTACGTGCCAGGGCAGGGTGGGCATCGGCACCACGCAGGGCTGACGGCAGGGGAAAGCGGTGAAGGCGAACTCGTCGACCAGGAGGCTGCCTCCGTGAGCGGCGACGCCCAGCGCGAGTGATGTCTTGCCCTGCCCGCGTCCGCCGTCCAGCACCGCTATGGCCGACCGTCCCCCGTCTATGGTCACCGCACTCCCGTGCAGGAGCGTCAGCTCGCCGTCCCCCATGACGGCCAAGGAGCGTGCCGCGGCCTGGAGCACTCCGATCTCCAACGTGGGTGGATCGCCAGCCAGCTCTGCGGCCAGTTCCAGGAGGACCTTACCTCTACTGACGTCGACGGTCAGCCGGGTTCGGTGCCCATCACGTACCTGCATGACCTGCCCGGCCGGCATGGTCGGCAGTTCCGTGTCAGCGAGTCGGGCGACGAACCGCCGCAGGCAGCGTGGTGCCGACTCAGCGATCCGGATCTCCAGCGCGTGGTTGCCGACTCTCAACAAGCTCATGACCGCTCCCCGGGCTTGCGGAGGACGAGCCACATCGAGTACCGGCGGTGTCTGCCGCGTACCGGGAGCGCGGGGGCCGACAGGACACCCTCCTCCGATGTCACGGTCGCGTACTGCCGGATCCCGCATGTCGCCGCGAGGAGGTACAGCTCGTGGGCGGTGGTGAGGTGGGCGTAGCCAGGTGCCGCTCCGCTGGTCTTGTTGGCGAGGTAGATGATGTCGCGCGCTGGCAGGGGCCGCGAGCCGGTGCGGCGCTGCCCCCGCCATCGCGCGGCGCGGGCGGCCAGGTCCAGCAGATTGGCGATACGGACAAGCCCGAGCCGGCCGGCGTAGTGCCAGTTGAACGTCTCTACCAGGACGGTGCCTCCCGGGGCGCACACCCGCCACATCTCGTGCAGGGCTTCCACACGTTCGGCCTCGGTTGCCAGCGCGTTGAAGGAGAAGCGGAGGCACCACACCTGGTCGAAAGTGTCCGCTGGTAGTGGCAGGGCGTTCATGCTGCCGTGCACGAAGGTGCCGTTCGGGCACGCGGCCCGGGCAACTGCCAGAGCCACCTCGTTGATGTCGACGCCGACGATGTCGCCGCCCAATACGGTTATCGCTTGGGTGACGCGACCGGCACCGCATCCCACATCGAGGATTCGCGCCCCCGCACCGAGCCGGTGATAGAGCGCCTCCTCGCAGGGGCGCAGCGGTGCTGTGTTGTAGAACGACGTCTCGCCCGCGTAGTGGACCTGGTTCAGGGCGCGGATCATGGCTGCGTAGTCGATCTCGGCGATGCCGCCGTGGGTAGTCGTCATCGCAATCCCAGTCCTCCGTCGACGTGCAGCGTGCTGCCGGTGATGTACGACGCCTTCGGCGACAGCAGGAACGTGATCGCGTCCGCCACCTCTTCCGGTTCACCGCAGCGCCCGAGGAGGCAGCGGTGACCGGCGGCCTTGTCGGGGGTCATCTGGGTGGCGATCGCACCCGGCACGACCGTGTTGACGCGGATGCCTCGACCGGCCAATTGCCGAGCAGTGACCCGGGTGAGGGCCTCCACGCCGCCTTTGGCGACCGCGTACCCGAGTCGCTCCGGGTGCCCGTAGTGGGCGTTCACGGAACTGACGTTGACGATGGCGGCAGGAAGGGCGGCATACGCAACGAACTCACGGATCACCAGGAAAGCCGAGCTCAGGTTGACCGCGAGCATCCGTTCCCACTCGGCTACGTCCGCATCGATGATCGAGGTGCGCCCCACCGCTCCCGCGCAGTTCACCAGCCCACCCACCGAACCCGGCTTGACGTGATCGGCGAAGAACGACCGCACCTGCTGCTCATCCGCGACATCGACGTCGTGCCAGGAAGGGCCCTGGTCTCCGCGCGGAACGTCCGCGGGCACGTGAATATCCAGCCCGTACACATGAAGGGCCCTGCTCATGGTCGCCCGCACGATGGCGAGCCCGATACCCCTCCCGGCACCCGTCACGATCAGGGCGGATGGAACGACTTCGTGCTCCACTGGCACCTCCCAGGTTCGTGAACAACCAGAGGGCGGATCTGACGAGTGATCGCGCCCCTCCTCCTCACACTCACCCTCAGCGTCGCTGTCGTGAATGGCGAGCATGCGGACGAAGGGTTTGTCCGCATGCGGCGCGCCGAACAGGCCGACGGTCATGCGGCGTAGTTAATGGCGATCCTGGTTGCGCCGCGCTGAACACTGAGTGACCCTATGTGCGCGACGTCCACGCTGCTCAATGCCGTCGGCGGCGAGCAGCCCGAAAGGCGGTGTCATGGGCCAGACCCCGCGGGAGCTCGAGCCATCCCTGTCCGAGCGCCACTTCTTCGGCGCCGAACTGCGCCGACTGCGCGAACGCGCGAACCTCTCGCAGGCGCGGCTCGGCATCATGATCCGCTTCAGTGCCGATCTCGTACGTCGTGTGGAGACAGCCGATCGGTTCCCCTCCCGCGAGTTCGTCGAGGCCTGCGACAAGGCGCTGGTGACCGGCGGCTCTCTGATGCGCCTGCTACCGCTGCTCGACAAGAACCGGACCAGCGACGGCAAGCCGAGCGCCCCCTCACCGGCCGACGGCGGCCTCAGCAGCGCGCTGTCCAATCGCCCGACAGGAACGTTGGGGCTGGCCGAGATGGTCGCTCGGGTTCCGTTCCAACCCGGTGTCCTCGATCGCGCCGCCCTTGACTGGCTGAACGCTGCGGCTGGACCCCGGCCGCCCGCGGCCGGACGGCCCGGCTCGCCTGACCAGATCGACGAAGAGGATCTTCATTCGGCGGAGACCGCTCTGGCGATGTTCCGGCAGTTGGACCACACCCACGGTGCTGGACGAGTTCACGCGCAGGTGCAGCGGTACGTCGAAGGCGAGCTGAACCGACTGTTGGCGAATACTCCAACGTCTGCGGCGGTTGGTCGCCAGCTCTACACGCTGGCGGCGGGATTCTTCGAACTCTGCGGGTACCAGGCGGTCGACACTGGCGCCCACGGCCTCGCCCAGCGCCGGTACCTTCGCGCTCTACGTCTGACGGAAGCTGCCGACGACCGCCTGTACGGCAGCTACCTGCTCGCCGTGAACATCGGCCATCTCGCGCTGCACTGCGGGCACCCCGAGCCGGCACGCAGAATGGCGCTCACGGCGGTGAGAGGGAGCGAGACCCGGGCGACGCCCGCTGTGGCAGCCGCACTGCACGCGGTGGTGGCGCGCACGCACGCCCGCCTCGGACGCGAAGGCGACTGCCTGACCCACCTTGACATCGTGGAGACGCAACTAGCCCGCAGCAAGCCCGAGGACGAGCCGGCGTGGATCCGGTACTTCGACGCGGCGTACCTCGCCGACGAGATCGCCCACTGCTTCCACGACCTGGGCCGACCGCGGCACACTCAACGGCACGCGGGCGACGCTCTCGCCGCGCTGAGCCCCACCCATGTCCGGCGACTCGCCATCGACACCGCGCTCATGGCCTCGTCGCTGGCCGCCGCCGGCCGCATCGACGAAGCCTGCGCCACCGCACGCGAGGCAGTCGACTTCGCGGCACGAACCACCTCGCACCGCTGCCTGCAGCGCATCGTCGAGGTACAGGCTGACCTCGAGTCCTATCGGGGTGAGCCCGAGGTCCGCGAGTTCGGCGAGTACGTGCGTCACCGACTACCGCTGGCGGCTGTGCAACCCGGTTGATCGATGGCCGCACCCGCCATCACCGAGCGATAGTGAGCCAACTCCGCCTCCAGCGCCGCGCCTGCTCGACGGGACGACGCCACGTAGTGGCCGACATCAGGAAGAAGCAACACCTCGGGCGCCATGCCGAGAGACGTCAACTCGTCGGCGAGGTCGCGGACATCCTCGACCACGGCCACCTCGTCGCCGGTGCCGTGAATGAGCAGCACCGGCCATTGAACCCTGACCGCACGGACCGGGCCGGCGCCCCCGCGCAGCCGCATCGCGTGCGCCCGCTGGAACCGGGGCACCGTCAGCGCCCACCGCTCAGGATCGACGATCGCCGACACCGCGGTGGCGGCGGCGAACGGGCCGTCCTGTGACACCGCGTGCAACGCGCTGTAGCCGCCGGCGCTGGCACCGCGGATGAACACCTGCCCCGGCACCGCCCGCCCGGTGGACAGCAGGTGCACCGCCACCGCCGCGCAGTCATCGACGTCGTCCAGGCCCCACCGGCCGTACAGCGATTCCCGGAACACGCGGCCGTACCCAGTGCTTCCCAGGTAGTCGACATCAACGACGGCGAACCCGCGACTGGTGAAGAACTGCGCCTGCCAATCCAGGCGAAGCAGGCAGGAGGCGGTAGGCCCGGGATGCGCCCGAACGATCACCGGCGCCCGCCAGTCCGCCGCCGAGCCCGTCGGCGGATACACCAGGGCAAACACCTCCCGACCACTGGCCACTCGGACGCGCAACTCCGTCGGCGTCGAAACGCACGCCCCGTCGAGCGCGGCGTGCTCCGACCTGGCAAGCACCTCCACCTGGGGGGCAGCGTCAGCCAGGTTCACGAGCGAGACCTGCGGGGCTGCGGTCGGTGACGATCCGATCAACGCCACGGTCGTCCCTTGCACGGCGAGGTACGGCTTGATCGACGTGTACGGGAGGTCGACGGGGCGGACAGTACCGTCGGACTCGACGACGACGAGGCGGTGCCGCGGCCCCTCCTGCACCGCCACGACGATCCGACCGTCGTCGAGGAAGCCATACGACGTGTAACCCAATTCCCACGGCTCCGCGGCGCACTCACCCGCGATCGGCGCCACCGCCTCCGCCTGGAGGCCGTTCCACCGGTAGAGGTTCCACCAGCCATTGCGGTCCGACACGAAGTACAACGCCCCGCCGGGTCCCCACCGCGGCTCCACCGCAGACTCATCCGAACCACCGGCGAGCCTTACCGGGTCCTCGACCCCACCGTGCGGTGAGTAGGCGGCGGCCCACACCTCACACGCGTCCCAAGGCATGTCGTGCTCGCTCCAGGCGGTCCAGGCCAACGAGCCCGGACCTGGCCGAGGCGCGCCGAGGAACCCCCGAGACGAGACGAGAGTTCGCATCTGCGGAGCACCGGTGAGCGACACCGCGACGAGTTGGTCACCCTGCTCCGACTCCCGCACAGCCAGCAACTCGCCGTCGCCGATCGTCAGGTCACCGAAGCATCCATGGCTGACCAATTCGAGTTCATCGCCGTGACGACGGCGCCGGTAGAGGCCATCTCCGCCGACGCACCACAACATCCCCTCGACGACAGCGAACGATCCGCCCCCATACGCGTGAACGCCGCTGGCGACATCGAAGCCCTTCGGACTGACATCATGCTTGCCCTCGCCGGACCGCCACCGTGTCACCGTCGTACTCCCGCCGGCGTCGGGGCGAGTCTCCAGCCAGTACAGGCCGTCAGCACCGGTACGCAGCTGGTCATAACTCACGGAGGCGCGGACGGCATCGTCCACCGACACTTCAGCGATCCTGTCGCCCAGCCTCACAGGTCCTCCTCGAACAACTTCCACGCGGACCGGACGACGGCGGGCTCGTCAACCGGTCGCCGGGACACCGGCGCGGCCACCGGCAGCGCTCGGATTTCCGTGCCGGCGTGTGTGCCCATACGTCGCCGACTCTACGTCCGAGCACCTTGTCCCTGCTCCCGGCTCACCCTGCAAACTGCGGCCGCCCGATCGCTCTCCCGAGGACAACGTCGATGCGAACAGAAGCTCTCGTCCAGCAACATTCCTGATCATGCCTAGAGTCTCGGCAGGAGGCCGTAGTGGTCGGCGAAGGAGCGCACAAGGTCTTCGAGTACGGCTCTGCCCTTGGCCGCGGTGCCGTGGGACGGCAGACCAATGACGCCGCTGGTGGTGTAGCCACTCATGCCCCGCGTGAGGAGGTGACGTCGATCGTCCGCTAGGTGGTCTGCATGCTGGAAGCCATCACGCACCACTTCCGGCGCAACGTGCAGAAGCAGCGAGACCTCGAGCTCGCCAGCGTGCATGTCCTGGTGGGCTGTGCTGTGCAGGCCGGCGGCAACTCGAGCGTCGTCCCAGTCGGCCCGAGCGGGGAACAGGGTCATCCTCGGTCCGGCGACGTTGGCTTCCTGAACGATGTTGGCAAGCGCGTAGTTCCCGCCGTGTCCGTTGATCACAGCGAGCCGGTCGATGCCCGATTCACGCAGGGAGTCAGCGATGTCAACGACCACGGCGGCGAGGGTGGTGGCGCTGATACTGACCGTTCCACGCCACGCGGCGTGCTCGTGGGAGCAGGAGATCGTCACGGGCGGCAGCAGAAAGAGGCCGTAGCGCTCGGCGACTGCCTTCGCAATCGCGCATGCCACGATGGTGTCCGTCAGCAGCGGGAGGTGGGCGCCGTGCTGTTCGAAACTCCCGACTGGGAGGACCGCGACGGACGCTGCTCGTTCGGACTCGTCGGTGCTCGTCGCCGTGGTGATGAGATCCACGGGCTAATGGTTGCACGCTTCGAGCGTCGCCCGCCGATAGGCGAGCACGAAGGCCGCCGCCTCGGGAATGGCTGTCTGCTGGCGCAGGGCCACCGCCGTCGGGTTCAACCAGCGCAGAGCTCGCGCGGAGGAGGTGCCAGTGGCCAAGGCCAGGGCGTTGGCGGCCTCGGTCGCCGCGCGCTCGACGTCGCCACTGTTGAGATAGGCGGTGGACAGGGCCGATCGCCAAAGGGCCTCGTCGACGCGCCACTGAGCTGGCCAGTGGCGCAGGAGTTGCTCGTAGAGATCGGCAGCAGCCGCCGGTTGGCCGAGGAGCAGACGGCATTGCGCTTCGTGGGCAGCCACGTACACCGCGTCGCAGTGGACGCCGACATCGATCGGCAGTTCCGAGCCCCAGTCGGCGCTGCCGGCGACCCTGTGCGCCTTGTCGATGCTGGCTGCACAGGCGTTCTGGTCACCTCCCATCGCGTAGGCCTGGGCCTGGCGGATCAGCAGTAGAGCGCGGATACGGCCTGGTAGCCGGACCTCCTCCAGCGCCCGCTGCGCCAAGGCAATGGCATTACGCGGATCGAAGCGTTCGAGGGCGCGTTGGCTCTGCCTCATCAGGACGTAGCTGGCGAGCGCCGGCGCGTTGGCTTCGACGGCCTGCTGTTGGGCGCGTCGCAGCCAGGCGTCAGCCTCGGCGGCGTCGCCCTGCTCGTCGATCCAGCTGAGAAACTCCGCCCACAGTGCCTGCGCGATGAGTACGTCTCGACGATCGGCTGAACGGCTTCGCCGCCCGACGGCGGCTGCGATGCTGATCTGCGCATGGGCGGTGGACGCCATCCCGGCGTATCCGGTGCGGTTTCCGGCAATGGACAGACCGGCGAGCTGCTCGTACCACGAGCGGAGCAGGTAGGGCCTGTCGGGATGATCGATGGAGGCCCGGAGTTGGCCCTCCGCACCGTCGACCAAGCGGTAGCCGACGCTGGTGAGGCGACGCCCACTCTCGAGGTCTGACAGAAAGCGGACCAGCTCACCACCCGTCTGCAGTGCGCCCTCACACGACTCGACGAAGCGGGCGGACGGCCAACGTTCGGCCTTCTCCACCTTGCCGATGAGGTCCCCGCTGACGTGCACCAGCCCGCCCAGAGCGCGCTGGGACAGCCCGCGGCGCTCGCGCCACTGCCGAAGCGCGGCACCGAATCCATGCAGCGCCGATCGGTGCGGGGTCAGCCGTCGTGGAGTTTGCGCCACCGGTACTCCTGAGTGCTGTCTGTCCGTCACTGCCGCAGTTGGAAAGGTCTGACCGTACGTGGTCGAACGCTACGCGGACAGTTGCATGCGGACAACACCGTGTGTCCGCATCAGCGCTATCGACTCATCTGTCTCGGTGAGCAAATCTCGTTGCTGAGATACCTGTCCGCTTACTGGTCGAAATCATTAGCAGCGGTTCAGGTCCGACGAAGCGGTTGCCTTCGCTGACGAGTCAGCTGCGAGTCGCGAGATTGGCCAGGACGCAGACATTTGAGGAGTGTGATGAGTTTTCAGAATGACCTCTCCCGATATGGATATCGACAGGAACTGAGCCGGCAACTCCGGTTTCGGGACTTGGTCGCGTACGGGCTGGTGTACATGGTGCCGATCGCGCCGATGGCGATCTTCGGCAGCGTCTACGCCGGCTCCGGCGGGATGGTGGCCCTGGCGTACGCGGTCGGTGTGGTGGCGTTGGTGTTCACCGCGTTCTCCTACGCGCAGATGGTGAAGGCGTTCCCGATGTCGGGCAGCGTCTACAACTACGCCGGCCGGGGTATCAGCGCACCGGTCGGGTTCCTGGCCGGCTGGGTGATCCTGCTCGACTACGTTCTCGTGCCGGGTCTGCTGTACCTGGTGGCGTCGGTGGCGATGCACGCCACCGTCCCGGCGGTGCCGGTCTGGTTGTGGCTGCTCGGGTTCGTCGCGGTCAACACGGTCGTCAACTCTGTCGGGATGCGGATGACCGCGATGGTGACCCGGGTGATGCTGGTCGGTGAGTTGGTCGTCCTGGCGGTCTTCCTCGCTGTCGCCGGTTGGGCTCTTGCCTCGGGTAGGGGCAGGTTCAGTTGGGACGCGTTCTACAACTCCGACACGTTCACCTGGTCGCTTGTCGCCGGTGCGGTGTCGATCGCGGTGCTGTCCTTCCTCGGCTTCGACGGCATCTCAATGCTGGCCGAGGAGACCAAGGGCGGTTCCCGGCAGATCGGCCGGGCCATGGCCGCCGTCCTCATCCTGGCCGGGGTGCTGTTCATCGCCCAGACCTGGCTGGCCGCGATGCTCGTCCCCGAGCCGGCCTCGCTGCTCAGCGGCGGGGATCCGAACGGCACCGCCTTCTACGACGCCGCGCAGGTGGCTGGCGGAGGGTGGCTGGCGACCCTGTGCGCGGTGGCGACGGCCATCGCGTGGGGCCTGCCGAACTCGATGGTCGCCCAGGTCGCCACCTCACGCCTGCTGTACGCGATGGCCCGCGATCGGCAACTGCCCGCGTTCCTGGCGAAGGTATCGATCCGCCGCAACGTGCCGATCAACGCCACCCTGCTCACCGGCGCCGTGTCCCTCGCCCTCGGCCTCTACATGGCCACCCGCGTCGACGGGATCACCCTTCTGTCGTCGCTGATCAACTTCGGGGCGATGGTCGCCTTCCTCGTGCTGCACGTCTCCGTGGTCGTGCACCACCTCATCCGCCAGCGCAGCGGCAACTGGTGGGCGCACCTGGTCATGCCCGCGATCGGGTTCGCGATCCTCGCCTACGTGGTGGTCAACGCCAACATCGCCGCGCAGCGCCTCGGCCTGGCCTGGCTCGCCCTCGGCATGGTCGTTCTCGCCGGCCTGTACCTGGCCGGCCGCCGGCCCGCGCTGTCGGGTTTGGCGCCCGCGCAGCCGCAGGCCCGTCACGTGGAACGGGTGTGACCGGCATGGACACGATTACTTACCGTCCGGCTCGCGATGAGTTGGCCTACACCTTCGGTGGCCGGATGCCGGTGGCCCACGTCCGCTCCGGCGACGTGCTGCGAGTGTTCACGGAGGACTGCTTCGGCGGTCTCGTGCGCGGGCCGGCGGACCTGCCGTCGCGGGTGTGCCGGATGCCGTACCTGAACCCGGTGTCGGGGCCGTTCTTCGTCGAGGACGCTGAGCCCGGCGACACCCTCGCGATCCGCCTCGCTGCCATCGAGCCCGCCCGGGACTGGGGAGCCTCGTCGACGTTCCCGCACTTCGGAGCGCTCACCTCGACCTCGCACACCGCTACGCTGCAGCCACCGCTGGAGGAGCGGGTGTGGGTGTACGACATCGACCGGCAGGCCGGGACGGTCCGCTTCCACGCCACGGGCAGCGACCACAGCGTCGACCTGCCCCTGGACCCGATGATCGGCACGATCGGGGTCGCACCCGGCGGGTTCGAGGCGCGCTCGACCATCGTGCCCGACAGCCATGGCGGGAACCTCGACACGCCGGAGTTGCGCGCCGGTACCACCTTGTATCTGGGGGTGAATGTGCACGGGGCGATGCTCGCCCTCGGCGACGGGCATGCCCGCCAGGGCGAGGGTGAGGTCTGCGGCATCGGGGTGGAGATCGCCACGACCACCACCCTGATCATCGAGGTCATCAAGGGCGTTCCGACGGTGTGGCCCCGCCTGGAGACCGACACGTCGATCATGTCAGTTGGCTGCGCCCGTCCCCTGGAGGACGCGTACCGGATCGCGCACCGCGACCTGGTCGGCTGGGTGAGTGACCTCACCGGCCTGGAGCAGCTCGACGCCTACCAGCTGGTGTCGCAGGCCGGGCGGGCGCCGATCGGCAACGTCTGCGACCCGAACTACACGGTCCTCGCCGCCGTCGGCAAGCTGCTGCTTCCGCAGCCGCAGGCCGCCTACGGCGGGATGCACGCCCACCTGCGGCAGCACGCCGACGGGCCGCGGTAGAGAGGGCGGGATCGAGATGACCTCGTCCATCCCTCCGTTGCCGCTGCGGGACGAGTTGTTCCTGCTCGGTCACGACGACGACACCGGCCACCCGCACATTCACCGCCAGGCCCTCGCCCTCGGCCTGGCCGGTGCGGTACTCATCGACCTTTTCCTCGCCGGGCGGATCGCTCTCGTTACCAGCGACGACACCGGGCCGGGCGAGGAGCAGCGTGTCTGGCTGCACCTGGACCGCCCGGTCGGGGACCTGATCGCCGACACCGCCCTGGCATCCATCCGCCACGCCCATCCGGCCCTGTCGCTGCGGGGGTGGCTGCGCGGGTTCGCCGACGACCTGTACGACCGCACCCGCGCCGGCCTGCACGCCGGCGGGATCCTGCGCCACGACGTGCGCCGGCGCCTCGGCGGGCTCGCCCGCACAGACCGGTACCTGCCCGCCGACCTGAAGTGGCCGGTCGTCGCCCGCGCCCGGCTGCACTACATCGCCGCCGGCCGTGACCAGCCCGACAACCACACCGCCGCCCTCGGCGGCCTCGTCGCGACCCTCGGCCTGACCAACCACCTGTACCTCGCCGACGACATAGCCGCCCTCACCGTGCAGCTACGCACCATCGCCGCGCAGCACCACCGGCAGGTACGCGACATCACCGCCGCGGTGGACGCCGCCGTCGGTGACCTCGCCACCGCCACCTACCGATAAGCCGTAACCGCCCCACCCGATCCGCTGCCCTTGGAGGCATCTCATGGACGTCATTCCGCGTATCCGTGCCGCCCGGTGGGCGGACAAGGATCCGGTCGCCGCGCTGATTGCCGACGCCCTGCATTCCGGTCCGCTCGCCCAGTGGCTGGTGCCCGATCCGACCTGCCGGCGGCGGATCCTCACTGACGTGGCGGTCATCTGGGTGGAACACGCCATGTTCTTCGGCGACATCCAGATCACCGATGACCTGAGCGCCGCAGCGATGGGGTTTCACCGCTACCGCAGCATCCCGCCACCGTCGAACTACCGCAGCCGACTGGCCGACGCCGCCGGCCGGCACGCGCGGCAGTTCGAACTCCTCGACCAACTACTCACCGCGGTCCGACCCACCGATCCTCACTACCACCTGGCAGTTCTCGCCGTCATTCCTGCCGCCCGGCAGCGCGGCATCGGCAAGGCGATGCTCACCCACCACGAGAGCCGCCTCGACCGCATCGACATACCCTCCTGGACCGAGACCATCCATAGCAGCCAGGACGTGTACCGCCGGCACGGCTACCTCCCGAGACCCGCGCTCACCCTGCCCGACGGGCCGGTCATCGCCCCGATGCGCCGCGACCCTCACCCGGCTCCCGGATCCTGGCCTGTGAACACCGCCAGGCCGGCGACCGTCACCGCGCCCGCGCCCGCTCAGTCCGACGCGCAACGCTAGACACGGTGCGGACGCCCAGGTCACCGCTCCCACCGACCGTCCCGCCTCGGCGCCCGCCAGCCGCGCTGGGCCCACGCCAGGACGCTCAAAGCCGGTCGCCGGCCCGTAGAGGGACGGCAGCGGCGACCGACGTGGCCGGCGACGACGGTCCCCCGCTGTCGTCGCCGGCCACACCCTCCGCCCGAATGCGCAGCCCCGGCCGCGACCGCCTGCACCAGCGCAGCGGTGCTACCCGCACCCAACCCCCGAACATCAACTCGGAGGGGCGCATCGGCTTGCAGGTGGTGTCCGGCTCCTGCAGTCCCGGCTGGCCCAGTCCCTGTTTAAGGCGTGGATCGCTGGCGGCCTTCAGTCGTCCGCTGCCGGCTTTCAAGAACCGGCCGGAAGGGCGGAGCTGTCTCGCCGCGGCGCCGTGTATAGCGCGGTGACGTAGTGGTCGATCGCCGTCGCCCCGGGTTGGCGGGCGATCACCTCGGCGACGCCGTCGAGGAACGCCTCGCGCTGGTCAGTGCTCAACTCGCGGACGTTCGGGAAGGTCCCCCACAGCCCGCGCGCGCCGTGCGGGGTCAGCTGGTGCTCCCAGCGGATCATCTCGACCTGAACGGGGCCGAACCAGTCACCTGCCCGCAGTTCCGCCATGCGCTCGGCGACCCGCAGCGGCGCTGGCACACCGGCGGGGCCGCGCCCCTGCCCCGGTAGCCATCGTCGGTACACCGCGTCCAGCTCCGTACGCCAGGGCGGGCTGCGGTCGGGGTCGCCGAAGACCGTTCACCACACCGCCAGCCCTCCGCCCGGCCGCACCAGGCGGGCCAGCCGTCGCACCGCCGCGCCCGCGTCCAGCCAGTGGAACGCGGTGGCGCAGACCGCCAGGTCGAAGGTGTCGTCGGGCAGCGCCACGGTGGCGAAGTCGCCCTCGACGACGGTCACGTCGTGGCCGGTCAGGTTCGTTCGCAGCCGGGCCGCCAGCCGGCCACCGAGTTCCACCGCCAGCACCGACGCGCCGGCGTCCACGAGGGGACGGGTCACCTGCCCGGTGCCGGGTCCGATCTCCAGGACGCGCGCACCCGGTCGCAGCCCGCACTCGGCAAGCACCTCGTACACCCGCCGCGGGTATCCCGGCCGGGCCGCCTGGTAGTTGTCCGGGTCTTCGTCGAAGCTGCCCCGCCGGCTCAGCCGCTGGTCGTCACCGCCCATGTCGCGAGCGTATTCGCTCGGGCGACCGGGGCCGGCCCGGCCGCACACGGTCGTCCGCCGCCGCTTTCGTGAGGTGAGGTTCATCCCGCCTTGCGGCGTTTCTGGTTGATCTTCTTCGCGACAGCATCGGCGGCGTCCTGGTGCATCCGCCTAGTGACACTCTGGTAGGTGTCGCGAGTCAGGGTCGTGGTGGAGTGACCGAGTTGCTCGGAGACGACTTTGATGTCGATGCCGGCGTCGAGGGCGATGGTGGCGGCGCTGTGGCGTAGGTCGTGCAGCCGGGTCGGGGGTAGCCCGGCTTTGCGGACAAGCCGCCGGAACCGTTGGGTGACGGCGCTTGGGTGCCACGGCTGCCCGTCGGGGCGGACGAAGAACAGTCCGGTGTCGGGCCACGCCGGGCCGGCGGCGAGTTGCCACTGGGCGCGGTGGGCCCTGTAGGCGGTGAGGACCTTGACGGTGTCGGCGTCGAGGGCGACGTCGCGGTTGCCGGCTCTGCTCTTCGGCGGTTTCTGCACAGCGGTGTAGCCGTGGGTGGCGATCTGGTTGTTGATGGTGGTCTCCCGTCGGTGCAGGCGAACCTCGCTGTCACGCAGGCCGCACGCCTCGCCGCGGCGGGGTCCGCGGTAGGCCATGTAGTGCCACATCGGATGCAGGTCCGGAGCGTGCGCGGCGGCATAGTCGAGGAACCGCACGACCTGGGAGTCGGTCCACACCATCACCGGTCCGGGGACCTCGCCGGTGCTCTTCCACCGCTGTATGCGTTCGTCCTCCCACACGATTGGCAGGGGCCGGTCGGCGGGCACCTTGACCAGGGCTGCGGGGTTGGCGCCGACGATGAGTTCGTCGGCGAGGGCGTCGTTGATCGCCTTGCGTAGACAGGCGCGGATGCGCTGGCGTGTGCTAGGGCCGGTGGGTCGCACGCCAGTGACGGTCGTGCGGATCACTGGGTCGGTGCTCGCCTTCGCGGCGGTGATCTCGTCGTTGCGGCGCTCGATGGCGGCGAACATGGCGCGGATGTGGGTGGTGCGCAGCTTGTCCAGCGGGATGTCCCCCAGGTGTGGGATGAGGTGGACCCGGGTGATCGATTCGTAGCCGCGCTGCGTGTTCGCGTCGACCGTGAGGTGGGTCAGCCAGCCGGTGAGGTACTCAGCGAGGGTCGGCGTGTCCGCAAGAGGGCCGTCGCCGCGCAGCCGCTGCCGTAGGCGGTTGACCTCGGGTAGGGGGCGCTTGGCCCGCACCGCGGCCTGAAGTAGGTCGGCGATGTCGGTGCGGCGCCGCCGGTCCCCACGCAGGGCGAGTGCGAGCAGTTCCCGGGCCTGGTCGAGTTCGTCGGCAGCGGCGCGGCGGTTGGGCAGGCCGGCGCGGCGTAGTTGGCGACGTCGGCCGTCGGCGGTAGGTGGGAGTTCGAGTTGGTAGGCCCAGTGGCCGTGCTCGGAACTCCAGGCGCGGTTGGGGCGGCGCAGCTTCGGACAGTCGTTGCCGAAGGGCTTGCCGGTGTCGGGGTGGCGGCAGCCGCAGCGTTTGAAGATGCTTCCGTCAGGCATGGCAGGTGGTGCTCCTCGAGATCAGGTAGGGGTGCATCGGTTTCGTCGATCGACATCCACGCGTGATCCGCAGGCACGATCAAGTCGCCGGGACCGTCAGACGACGGTCCCGGCGGAAGCTCGGAGCGGGATCAGGGCCACGCGCGGTAGCGCGGCGTGGGGGTTGGACGGAATGGGTCCTCGCCGGCGCGGGAGGCGCCTACGGTGGGGCGTTCGCGGCACCGCCGGCTTGCTCTGGCGTGGTCCCCAGGTCGTGCAGGTGCAGGGCGGCGAGCAGCGGCGCCGTCGGTATCCGGTAGTGGGCACCGACGCGGAAGTGCGGCACGGGGAACGCGTCGCGGCGGATCAGCTTGTAGGCGGCGGAGCGGGACATGCCGAGCACCGCCGCGGCGGTTGCCAGGTCGGTGCTGGCACCCAGGGCGCGGATCCGCTCGGCCGTCCACGTCGGCTCCCGCTCACCCGCGGCCGCCTCTTCCCCAGACTGCGGTGGCACCGTTCGAGTGCGTCTGGACGATCTCATGGTCATCTCCTCAACGGTGGGTACGGGCGTACGGCGTCAGGCACGGGGGCGCGCGGCGGTGAGGCCGGATGCCCGGATGCGGACTCGGCCCTCACGGCCGGACCGCAGGAGCAGATCCGACAGGCGCTCGATCTGGCTCGGCGACATCCAGCACGGCCGGCCGGGACAGCTCAGGCGCCACTTACGTCGGTGCTTACACATCTCGATGTCGGCTCCGCGCCGCGCCGGTCAGGGCACTGACATCTGTAAACCCGCGCCTGTGTGCTCTGGCGAACGCCTGTTTGACTCACCGCCACTCACAGGGACTCACAGGCCGCCCGTCCGTGCGCTCACACGGAGCCGGCGCCGATACCACGCCGATGCGCCGCCGCCTCGACGCCAACCCACCCGGGCAGTGGCGAATGTCGATGACACGGTGGGCGGTGTGACGGTTGACGAATGCTGCGACAGCCTGTCCGCCAACGGCTCCGCCACGGTGCCAACGTGTCACACGGCGAAGTGGCACGACCGGTCAGGCACTCATGCAAGTCGATGACAAGTTGTCCGCGAACATGTCCGTCACCGACGAGCGCGGACAACGCTGGCGAGCGGTTGACACACCCGCCTACGCGGCGCGGGGATGTCATGCCGGTTGGCCATCGCCGCCACGGGACGGACCTCCGCCAACCTGCGCCAGTGTCACTCCAGGCCGGTGAAACGCGAGGAAAAGTTGTCCCGGGCCTGATCAGCGACCCGCCGGACAAGTTGTCAACGACGAGCATCGATGACATGCGCGACGTCACGGACACCGGTCCAGACACGGAGGAGATGCTGTGCCCACCTTGAGGCCATGGCCGCGCGCACGATACCCATCGACGCTTCTCGACGTCATGTGACCGCTCGTGAACGCGTGTCCGGACAAAGTGACACAGCGCCCATGCCGACGGTCCTGTCCTCTCGGACGCGGTCGCCAACGCCCGCACGGACAACCTGTCAATCGACCGCCCTCGTTGACACCGGATCGCCCGCTTCCCGGGCGAGGCAGCCGGGACCGAGGGTTCTCCCACTGGTGCGCACACCTCGGCGGTCGACATGGGTGAGGCGCCGGGCCTGACGCCCGGGGACGAGGACGCGGCATTTGGTCGGGGTTCGCGCCACGCCGGCGCCGTCCGCTGGCCTACCGAGCGTGCCGGCAGCGAATGCCACGCCGCTGTGAGTCGCTGTGAGTCTGTGTGAGCGGCTGTGAGTCGCTGTGAGTGGGAGGGTGTATAGGGCCCCGGAGACTCTCCTGTCGGACACTTCTCGCACCCGCCCCTACGCTCACAGCCCTGCTCAGCACCCCTAGCGCGAGGTGACCAGCGGCGGTGCGACTCCAGCGGTGAAATGGCTACGGCGCGCCTTCGACGGCACGAAGTTCATCGGCGCTGTCGGTCCGACGCCAGCCAAGGTGGTTCAGTGCCAACGAGAGTGATCCGACCGCCGATGACGGACGAGATTCGCTGACCAGACGGGCGGGGCCAGCGGCTGTGAGTGACTGTGAGCCGCTGTGAGTGACTGTGAGCGGTGGGCGCGGCTCGACGACCGTGACCTCTTCGCTGAGCCGTCCGGGTGCCGCCCACGGTGCGCCTCGGTGGCTCACAGCCCTGCTCAGCCGTACCGCGGCCCGTCCGCGTCGCCCGCCAGGTGCCGGACTGACACCCGGAGTTCGGGTGGGGCGCCACGGCGGTCCGCCGGGGGCGAAAAGCGAGCCTGACCTGCGCTGTGAGCGGTTGTGAGTGGGTCGTGGCGTAATCGGCATCCCAGCGTCGCCGAAAAGACGGCGACCCCTCGATGGTCTCTGACCGAGGAGTACTGATCATGAGTGTGTCCGACACGATCTGGCCCGCCGCACCCCTGGACGCCGTCGACGTCGCGTTCGCGGCGCTGACCAGGGACCCGGCGCCCCTGTCCCTCGACCTCGACATGTTCGGTCCGGATGACGGCCTGCCAAGGGGTTCCGTGGCGCTGCCGGCGCTGCGGGACTGGCTGCTGGCGAACCCGCGCGCCTACACGCCCCGCGACGCGGTGTGGCGAGAGTTGATCCGTCGTGCCCGCCTGGACGGACCGCAGTGGGTCATCGCCGCGGTCGGCATGGCGATGCCGGCGCTGCGCCGCTACGCCAGGCGCTTGTCTGACGGCTACCGCGGTGACCCCGACGACATCGGCGCGGAGATCCTCGCGGGTTTCCTGGCGGCGCTGAAAAATCACGTGGACGTGGCCCGCCGGGCGCCGTACGCGTCGTTGTGCCGGGCCGGGTGGCGCGCCGGGCACGCGCTGCGACAGCAGGCCAGCGAGTTCGTTCCGGTCGAGGACGTGGAGCGCGTCACGGGACCGCGGACCCCGCAGGTGCCCTACGGGCATCCGGACGTGCTGGTACGCCGCGCGGTGCGCCTGGGGATCCTCGACGCCGACGACGAGCAGCCCTACATCGACGTGCGACTGGGACGGCGGGCCATGGATCCGATCGCGGCCCGGATGGGCATCAGCACCGACGCCCTGCGCATGCGGTTGGGTCGCATCGACACCCGCCTCGCCGAAGCCCTCGCCAACGGCATGCTGACCGGCGCAGCGTCCCCGCAGGCCGCCGAGGCGTTGGCGGCGCAAGCCGAACGCCGGGCCAGTCTGCGCGCCGCCAGCCGCCGTCGCCTCTCCACCCCTACCGCCACGTCGACGGCAGTCGCGTAGGTCGGCTCCCTCTTCTCGCGGCGCCGTCACTTCCCCCGGTGAGGGCTCCTGGGACGGATCACCTCAACTGAGAAAACCCCTCGTTGTGAGTGGCTGTGAGTGGCTGTGAGTGGGGCAGGCGTTCGCCAGAGCACACAAGCGACGGTTTGTTAATGACGGCGCCAGAAGCCGCGCTCGGATTCTCGCCGTACCGCATGACCGGCCGGTGATCCGGCCGCGCGGACCAGCCAGCTCCGTGCCCGGGCTGCCGTCCGGGCACGGAACAGGCGAGCCGTTGCCCTGTCACCCACCGCGACGCACGACCGCGGTGGCGTGATCCGCCCGAGGTGCGCCGCATCGACGCGGTCGCACGAACATTCATCCACCCCTGCCACCCCCTGTCGGGGTGGTGCCATCTTGGAGGTACCGGTCATGTCGACCACCTACCATTCCCAGTTCACTGTCCCGTCCACCCGACCGATCCCGGTGGAGCTGCTCCTGGCTGAGAGCGGCCGCATGCGCCGGCCCGACTGGTGGGCCGTCGAGATGCTCGCCGAGCATCGCGTCCTGACCACCGCGCAGCTCACCGCACTCGGTTTCGCGACCACCACGGCGTCGGCCACCCGACGTCTTGCGATCCTCGCCCGACGCGGCTGGATCGACCGCCTCTGGAACACCAGCGTTGCGGTCACCGCCGACACCTCGTGGTGCCTCGGCCCGATCGGCGCCCAACTCACCCCACTCGACGAAGACCGCGACGTCACACCGGCGCAGGCGTACCGGGCCCGCGACCGGCTCCGCGAACACGCGGGCCTGCCCGGCCTGCTGCAGGCCAACGACTTCTTCGTCGACCTGGCCACCCACGCGCTCACCGAACCCGGGAGTGACCTACGCACCTGGTGGTCACCGCGCACCTGCCGATACGTCACCGCGGCGCGACATGCCGCCTGGCACGGCGAGTACATCCACGACCGCGACCGCCACGCGTTCTGGTACCAGCCCGACCCCAGCGAGATCCGTCCCGCCGACCTCGCCGACCACGTCCACGCCTACCGGCGGCTGGCCGAACAAACCGGCCTGGCGACTCTGCTGTTCCACGCCGCCGACCCGCAGCGAGAGCAGGACCTGCGCCGCTACCTCGAGCGCCGCAACACGCGGCACCTCACCGTCGTCACCAGCAACCCCGAGCACGGCCACCCGGCCGACCCGCTCTGGCAGCCGATCGGCGAGACACACCGCCTCGCCCTGACCGACCTTCCCCACACCCCCGATCAGTGGCCGCCCGACACCGTGACCTTCAAGGAGGTACGGCCCCGAGCCCCACACCCCATCTACGACCCCGAACGCCCCTACGAAGAATCCGTGGCCAACGGCGAGTACCACTACCCGCCACGCCACTGACCAACCGACCGCTGCTCCTCGACCGGCCCGGGTGGGCCGGTCGAGGAGCAGACCGGGGCGGCCCAACGAAGCGATCACCCGGCCACTGTCAGGAGGACTACCGGAGGTTGCCGTTCGCTTCGAACCCGAACGGCAACGCCGACGGCTCTCACACCGCACGTCGCAGCCGCTACACCAACTTCGACCTTCAGGCGATTGGCTGCCCGTGTCACCGGAAGTTCGCCAAACGCGCGAGACCAGGCAGGTTGGCATGTCCAACCAGGCTTCCGGACAGCGATTACGGACCTCCGGTTGCTCCCGCCCCCTGCGGCCACGGGGCGCACCAACCTCACACCCACTCGCACCTGCGACCTTGAGGTAACAACAATGATCATCCCGCACCGCGAACCTCACCAGCGTCACCGGCCCGACTCACACCCACCCTCACCACACCCTCACGCTGAACCCGTTGTGCCCGGCGCTTCAGCGGTCAGTGCCGATCTCCGTTTTACCGTCCGTCTTGATCCTGACCCCCAACCTGACCCCGCACGGCCGCTCACAGCCCAGGTCAGCCCCGCTGTCAGGAGTCTGGGACCGCTCCAGACAGACCCTCCAGTCTCGGGTCTCTCCCCCAGGGCTTGTGCCCATGGGTAAACACCTACCCGCCGCGGATCCGCTGCTGCGTCTGCAGGCCAGCATCACCGCCCGCGACGACCGGCTCCTGGGCTGGCTCTACGACCACGGCGTGCTCACCACCGACCAGATAGCCGCCGCCCTGTTCCCATCCCTGGACTTCACCCAACGCCGGCTACGCCGCCTCACCGCCCTGCGAGCGGTCGACCGGTTCCGACCCAACAAAGCCGACGGAGGCTCGCACCCCTACCACTACGTCCTGGACCAACTCGGCTACGACCACGTCCACGCCCAACGCGGACTCCCACGAGGCCGCCGCGACCAAGCCCGCCGCCGCAAACACTCCCTGACCAACCGACCGGACCTGCCGCACCTGCTCGGCGGCAACCAGGTCTTCATCGACCTCGCCGCCCACGCCCGCACCCACCCCGACAGCGACCTCGCCCGCTGGCAACCCGCATCGGCCTACCACGAACCCGGCACCCTCTACCGCGAAGGCGCCAACCCGAACATCATCCTCGCCGGAGCGACCGGCCTCCCCCGTCCCGACGGCGCCGGAATATGGACCGAGGACGGAAGGTCCGTGCCGTTCTTCCTCGAGTACGACACCAGCGGTGAGAACCTGCAGGTCCTCATTGACAAAATCATCAAATACGAGCGGCTGTACATGCTGAGCACCTGGGCATGGCCGGTGCTGTTGCACCTACCCTCCGCACGACGCGAGGCGAACCTGCACCACCGGATCGCCGGCACCGACCCGAAGGCGGTCATCGCCACCACCACCGCCGAACTACGCACCGCCCTCGCCGCCAGCCCCGCCCACCAGATCTGGCAACTCCCCGGCTGTACCGGCCGTCACCGACTCATCGACTTGCCCTACACCGACACCCACCACGACGACCAATACCCCACCCACAACCAGCCCACCCCCGCCGAGCGGGCCGCCTAATGAGGAGCAGCGGAACACGCGGCGCGTGCGGCGGCCTGCAGGCCGCCGCACGCCGCCGAACCACCCCCACCCGCCAGCTCGCCGGCCCGGTAACCGTCACCGCCTTACGGGCGCGCACCGAGGCGACCGGAAGCGAACCGCGCCTCGATCGGGAACTGTCAGAATCTGTCAGCCACGCTCTCCGGCGATAGCGCCCGCGCCCGCACTGGCGGCACGCCGCTGTGAGTTGCTGTGAGTGGCGAACGTCTTCACGCGACCGCCGCCGACTCCGGCCGGCGGAACCCGGCGATCAATCTTCAGCGAATTCCTACCACCGCCCGGAGCGGCGGATCAGCCGCGGTGATAACCATCGCTGAAAAGTGACAGTTGTAGCTGACCGTCACAACAACCTTCGCGCTGCCAGCCGGAAAGGCCGAAGAGACCGGAAGACTTGATCTTTGGGCAAAGGTGAGCGTCGATCGTGTCCACCGTCCGTCCGGTAGTCCGTGCCGGACGATGCGACCGTCGACGAAAGGGACTTCACCATGCCTCGTGAACGCCTCAGCCTGCTCGCCGTGATCCCCGGCGATGTGATCGACCCACTCCTGTGGCGGCTCGCCCTCGATGTCACCGCCGCCCACCAACCCGACAACCACGGCAACTGCCGCAACCTGCAGTGCGCCGGCCAGCGCGGCATGTGCGCTGCCGCCCGCGCCGCCCGCCGAGCCATGAACCTCGCCCGGCCAGCACGGCCGGCCGCCACCCCGTCCACAACCCGGCGACCGCACCGGCGCGCGACCGTGGTCGCCTCCCGGCCGCTGCCGTTTCGTGGCTGGTTCACCACTTCGCCGGCAGAGCCGGCGGCGGACAGGCGCCTGCAGCGATCTCCTCGGCCATCCTTTTCGGCACCGACGGCCGCATAGGACGACATCCGACCTGATCGGCAAGCTCCGCCAGCGATTGCCCTTTGCTAGGACCGGGCCGGCGTTTTTCAGCGCCTGGCCACCGGTATAGCTTCATCACCGATATATTGAGGCCATGGCCACACCCACGCCGCTGCGGGAGCCCACCTTCCTCATCCTTACCGCCCTTGCACGGGAGCCCATGCACGGCTACGGCATCATCAGCGACGTCGCCGCGCTCTCCGGCGGTCGGCTGGCGCTGCGGCCCGGCACCCTTTACGGCGCGCTTGATCGCCTCAGCGACGAGGGGCTGGTCGAGCGGGACCACGAGGAGATCGTCGAGGGACGGCTGCGCCGCTACTACCGGCTCACCGAAGTGGGCCGGTCCGTGCTCACCGCGGAGACCGAACGACTGCGCCGCAACGTAGAGGCCGCCAGTCAGCGGCTACGGATTCGGCCCGCAGGCACCGCCGCCGGCGGCACCTCACGCGCCCCTGTCAACCTCCCGGGGGCGATCGCCCGCCCCACCCTTCGACCGAGCGGAGGCTTGGCATGAACCAGCCCAACCCCGCGCCGGAGCAGGCCGGGTCACCGCTGGAGTCCCGCTACCGGCGACTGCTGCGGGCCTACCCGGGTGACTACCAGGCCGAGCGAGGCGACGAGATCGTCGGAACATACCTCGACACGGTCGGACCGGGGCGGCGCTGGCCCTCCCCGCACGACGCCCTCGACCTCCTCGGTGCCGGACTCCGGGAGAGACTGCGCGGGTACGGCGCCCTCGGGCTGGCCGCCGCCTTGCCACTGGCCGCGACCGCCGCGCTGAACACCCTCGTCGCAGTCGCGACCTTCCTGCTCCTGCAGGTCGAGCTGAACGACCCCCGCGTCACCGGGCTGGACCCGGCGGGTCCGTTCCAGACCATCGGCGCCGTCATCTGGCTGGGCTGGCTGGTCGTCGGCCTCACCGCCACGGCGCTGCCCGGGTCTTGGGCACGAACCGCGGCGGCCGGCGGCCTCCTGCTGACCGTCGCATTGCCACTCGTGGCCGCTCTCATCGGACAACCCCGACCGCCGCTGTCCGTGCTACTCCCCGCCATCGCGCTTGGCCTCGCCACCCTCGCACTGCCCTCTCATCCCAGCTGGATCGCACGAGGCCTGCCGCTCCTCGCGGCCGGCTTCGGAACAGCCGTGTCCGCGGCTTTCAGCTCCGCCGAGAACGGCGGGAATTGGTTTGTCTCGTACAGCTCGACCCCGGAACTTCTGGCGATGGCCGGTGGGCTTCTGTTCGCCCTGGTCCTACTCGTCGGACTCGGCCGCGCCCTGCGCGCCGATGACACCGGACTCTGGGCGACGGTGCTCCTCACCACCCCCGCCGGTCTGCTCGGCACCGATCAGCTCAGCCAGGCGATCTGGGGGACCAGCGGCGGCGGACACACCCCGGCGGGCCTCGTCGTCACCACTGGATCATTGATTCTTCTCGCCGGCGCGGCGCTGCTCACAGTTGCCCTCGCGTGTCAGGCCGCACGACACCGGAGCGTACGTCGACGAGTGCTGGACAACGCCTGCGCGACCTGCGGGCATCGGCCGGAAGCGACAGCAGAGGGGTGACACTTCCGCAGCCCTGAGCTGCCTCCGGCCCCCGCCTGCACCTGGAAGCTCTCGCGATCATGCTGCGCCGGCCCCGCCGGGCCGATCACTTGCCTGCGCTACGTCCGCCCGGAACCCACCGCTTTCGCCAGCGCAACTGGCGGGCCGTCGGTGGACGAACAGTGGGCCTGGGATAGCCACACCAACCAGCCGTCCCCACCCGCAGGACACCGGAGTGCCCGCCCCGCCCAGGGGCGGAGTGCCGCAACCTCGAAGGATCATCCCGATCGTCGGCCGGCCCAGCAGTTCCGACGCACCCTCCGTTGCATCAGGAGTCTCCTGTAGCCAGCCGCAGTTCGGGCAACTGTTCGCTGGCGGCGTCGATCACTGAACGAGCCAGGGCTGCCGGAAGGCCGGCCTGCGCTGCCAAACTATCTATCGTTACCCGCTGCGGCCCGAGGAGTGCCACAGCCCGGCCGAGCAGGGAGGGCTGCTCGCGAGGACCCAGGTCACCCGGTTCGGGATGCCCCCACTGGGCGAGCAGGGTCATGCCCCGCCGGTAAGTGTGGTCCCGGTATACGCCCAGGTCGTGACCCCGATACACGAGCGCCTTCAGGCTGATGCCCCAGCGGCGTTTCAACTCGTGCAGCCGGTCAAAGTCCAGGCGGGCCGGCAGTTCCGCGGCCAACGCCGGACTGGGGGCGAGGAACTCGGAAGCGAAGGCCGTGGCCTCACGCTCAAGGATCTGACTGCCGGGCTCCGCGTCGTGATGCAGCAACAGATGACCCAGTTCGTGGGCGGTGTCCATCCGGGAGCGAGCCCTGTCATTCTTGCCCGGGTTCAGGAAGACGAACGGCCGCTGCCCGTACCAGTGCGAGAAGGCGTCGACCCGCTCCGAGGCGTCCGGCAACGACAGCACGATCACCCCGTGCGCCTCCAGCAGCCGTACCGTGTGCGGCACCGGCCCGTCGTCGAGCCCGAACTCCCGGCGCCCTGCCGCGGCGGCTGCGCGGATATCCTCGGCACGCGCCGGTTCCGGCAGGTCAAGCTGGGGCAGCCGCAGTTCGGGCAGCCGCAGCTGCCGGCTCAACACCTCGACCATCCGCCAGGCGACCTCGCCGAAAGCCTCCGCCTGGTCGCGCTCAGCCTGACTTGTGGTCCGCAGGCTACGGAAGTGCGCGCGCCCCGGCGACGTGGGAGCCGGAATGCCGGCGGCGAAGAACTCGACCGGCATCATCAGCGCCAACGCCAGCCGGGCCAGCACCGCCGCCGAGGGACGGGCCTGCCCCAGCTCGTACTGGCTGACCGCCGCCGCCGTGACCCCGATCTGCCGAGCCAGCTCGTTTTTGCGCATCCGCCGCCACCGGCGCGCCAACCCGAGGGCGTGCGGCTCAAACGCCGCGACGGCCGCGGTGGCCGGGACCGGCGGGCGGATCCCTCCGGTCACGCCGATCGGCCGGCGGAAGCACCGAAAGTACGGCCGGCGGCGAGGCCGGGCCGCAGCGTCTCAATCGGCAGCTCGGGGATCGGCAGCTCATCGTGCCGCTGCCCCGGCACGCCGGTCGGATCGCCGACGACCGGCAGCGGGGTCCCGACCGTCACCGCCTCGCCGAACCACAGCATCACCTCGAACCACGGCGATCCGCCCTCACGGTTGTCCCGGGGCAGTCCGAGGTACGCCGTCGCCTCGCCGGTCGTGATGTCCCCGGTGTGCGCGACGCGCAGATGCCGCTTGGGCGGCACCATACCGGCGAAGACCTCCGGGAACTGCTCGTCGTCGTCGAAAGCCAACTGGCCGTCGTGGCTGTTCTCCACCGCCCCGCCCAGCCGGGCCTCGCTACCCTCCCACCGGATCGACTCGATCCCACCCTGCAGTGAGTAGAGCCGCACGACGTACCCGGCGCAAAGGACCTCCAGGGAGTTGTCCTCCAGCCGCACCCGCACTCCGTCGACACCGGCGAACGTTGCCTTGCCCAGGTTGGTCAAGTTGCGCCACACGGTGGTGCCGAAACTCATCGCATCGTCGCCGAGCTCCGGCTCGTGCCGGTCCGCGGCACGCCGGTACACCTGCCGGATCAACCCGCCAAGCGGCTCAAGCACGCCCCGCTCATCCAGTACCGCGGCCGCGTTGTCCAACAGGCTCATGCCGGGAAATCTAGCCGACACCACAGTTGAAGTCGCGGAAATCAAGCGGACAACACGCCGGGACTCGAATACCGCTCACCTCACGCGTCCGCAGCGCTCGGAATTAGCAGCGCCACCATGCGCCGACGCACGCCCGTGCCACCATCGGCACCGGCAACATGAGTTGGACGCCGAGTAGGGCATGCGAGGGAGCCGTAGCTCAACGGCCTAGCCATCTAACGCCCTGTATTAGCTGGTGCAAGAAGGCCCTGCCCTTGATTCTCATCCTTCAGGCGTACTGAATCCTCGACGGCCTCGCACCGACTCGGCGATCCGGCCCGCCGCCGCAGCTAGGTCGTCGTGCTCCCACACGATGATCAGCAGCCAACCGGCGTCCTCGAGGGCCTGGTGAGTCCGTCGGTCGCGGTCCATGTTTCTGGCGAGCTTCTCGCGCCAGTATTTGTTGTTTGCCGTCGGCTGTCGGTGGTGCTGGGGGCAGCCGTGCCAAAAGCATCCGTAGACCTCGACGGCGACGCGGGCTGGGCGGAAAATGATGTCGATCTTGCGGCGCAGGTCCGGAAGCGGTTGAGCGCAGACGCGGTAGCGAAGGCCCTTGGCGTGCAGCGCCCGGCGCAGCGCCAATTCTGGACTGGTGTCGCGGCTACGGTTGCCCTGCATGGCGCGTCGAGTCGCCGGGCTGGAGGCCCACGACTGATCTGGCATGTCTCTCACCCTAGTCAGAACCGCCTCGAAAGCCGTCCGGTGCTCGCCGCGCCCAAGCGCGCCCGTCGTCTCGGTCCGCTACCCGTCCGTGTCGAAGAGGTCAGGGCTGTCGTCATGCTCGAACAACACACTGCCGACGAGACCGGTGACGTCGATGGCAGAGGGGTCGGGTGTAGGTCGGCCTTCGGCGTAGGCCAGCCGGACGGCGGCGATGTAGGCCAGCCGGACGCCTTGGATGACCAGCACCCGCCGCAGACCGTCGGAGACCTCACCCCGCTCATGCGCCACCGCAGCGAGTCGGGAGATCGTCTCGGCACGACGGGCGATGCGGATATCCGGATGCCCCCTCTCACGGCGGATGGCGTCGCTAATGAGCGGAAACCGGCCGGATGTGGGCAGGTCGACAGTCGGTGAGACTGGCGGGATTTTCTCGTTGAGGATGGCCTTGAAGCGGCTCTCCCGGATCGCTTTCAAGTAAGCGGTGTACTCGACCGCGTTGAGCCTCTGCTGGGCTGCCGCGTAGTCCGGGTGTCGTTTACCCGCGACCTCTTCGAACTCCCACAGCGGCCACAGTTCCATCTCGGCGACCTCGAAGACGTCGAGGATGCGCATGGCCACAGCGTCGGTGCGCTGGTTGGTCAGGTGCCGTCGCACCCGCACGCGCAACCGCTCGTTGGTCTGGCCAACGTAGATGGGCTCACCGTCGTAGTCGTAGAACGCGTAGCAGCCCCAGCGGGCATCTGACCACTGCCGGCCATGCACGTCCCGTGTGGCGAGCGCCGCGTCCAGCATTCCCCGAAAGTCGCGGACCGCCGGAGCCGGCAGCGTGTTGCGGGCCGGCCGAGGAACGCTAGGCACCCACCACCGCCAGGCGTCGCGACTCCGCCGAGCGCAGCTCGCCGCGCACGAGCGGCATCAGATACTCACGGCCGAGCCACGCCACCACAGGCACGCACACCGCGTCACCGAAGCCGAACAGAGCCTGATTCGTGCGCAGCCCGTCAAGGCGGTAGTCAGCGGCGCCCATCAGCTTCGCGTACTCCCGCGGCGTCATCCAACGCACCCGAACCTTGCCCTGCCCAGCCTCGACGACGGCCTGCTTCGAGGACCCACCTCGCGCTGTGCGCAAGCATCCGGAAATGTCATCGGGACGGATCTCCCAGGTCGGCTTCCCGGCGCGGGTGCGCCGGTACGCGGTTCGACGGGAGAGTCCGCGACCCTTGCGTAGGGATTCCAGCCGCTCGGCCTGAATGGGCGACAGGGAGCTGACGAAGGCTGCCTGGCGCTGCTCATCCCACCAGAGGTCGCTGCTGGACGGCACCTTGTCCGCGAGCTCGGTCAAGCCTGTGGTCATCGGCGGCGGAGGCGCCGGCAGCAAAGTGCGGTGAGTCCGCAAGCTCGGATCGCCGAACGGCGCTTGCAGCCAGTCCGGCCGCAGCTCGCTGTTGGGGACGGGCTCGTCGGCTGGGGGCTCAAGCGCGCCAACGAGGAATAGCCGTGGGCGTGACTGCGGCACGAAGCGACGGGCATCGAGCGCGAGCACATCCACTGAGTAGTCAAGATCATTTAGGGCGCGGATGGCGGCGGCAAGGTCCTCGCCGCCGTGGCTGGTCGCCAGGCCTACGACGTTTTCCAACGCCACGACGGACGGCCGTCGGTCGCCCATCTGCTCAAGCACTCGCACGAAGTGCCAAAATGTTCCTGATTCGCTGCCAGCGAGGCCGCGTCGTGCGCCTGCCAGGGATAGGTCGGTGCAGGGAAATGACGCCCAGGCCAAGGCTAGGTCGTCTGGCATCTGAGCGCCCTTGACGTTCGCTATGTCGCCGGGCTCGTAGGTGTGCGCGCCAACCGGGTCCCTGAAGTGACCTTCGTACATCTCCTTCTTGGCCGGTTCGATGTCGTTCGACCAGGTGACCTCAAAGCCGGCGTCCTCTAGACCGAGGCGCACGAGACCTATGCCGGCGAAGAACTCCGCCGCGGTGGGCTTGGTAGCGCTGGCATCGGAAGGGATCAACACTAGCTCGGTCACGGGTCTTACAGTACAAACCTTACGTTGATCCACAAGCCATCGGGGCTCGCGGGTCGCACGCCGTATTCTGCGTCAGTCGCCACGATCATGGCCCGTCGACCACAAAAGGCTTAGATAACGTCCGGTTCACGTGCTTCATCGGTTATGTGACGTTCGTACCGATTATCGAGTTGATCTGCTGAGTCATGAGGCGCTTGGCAGGGATGTCGATCATGATGATGGTGATCACGCCGTCGAAGTTGTCGCGTGGGCTTCATGGTCGTGAATGAGCTGGCGATGATGGATGAGCCGGGCTCAGACTTCGCTCGAAGACCCATCGCTGTTTGATCACGTTGGAGATCAACTTCGGCTCTTCTGGCGATCTTGACGTCATCGCCGGGTACGGCACCGCATTCGACGCGCCCCCGTTCCGGGCACCGCGCTAGTTCCCGTCGCCAGGACGAGCCACGCCGCCACACTCTTCGACCTTCGACGGCGGGATCACCACGATCGCCGTCGAGCCAGGCACCGCTGCGAATTCTGGATTCCTGGCTAGGCTGCCGCCCGCCCGACGCCGATCCCACGCAACTCTCGTCGGCGCTCGTCCGCCAACGACCTCACCACAGATCATGACGGCTGCGTCTCAACACGCCGCTGCCTCCAGCGCAGCTCTCCGAATCGAAAAGACTGACGGTCCCCGAAGGACGGTCCCTGAAGGACCAGGCCCGAAGTCCTGACGCTGCCGTGCGAGCCGCTGACCATGGGCCATCGGCCTCGTCAACTTCCTGCGAGCAGGACAGAAGTATCCGAGGAACTTTCGGGGCGGCCCTGGTGCTCGCCCTCAGCCGGCAGCAGACTGTATTCTTCTGTGCCGCAATCATGACTGTGGGATCTCGGGCTGAGCGGCCCGCAGCAACATGAAAGTCCATGGTCCTGGAACGAGACCGTCCATAGGATCGCCCAACGGCCTGGTGGACGGGGCCGGACATCTGGGGAGGCTAACGACAGTGCTGCCGGACGAAGCTGCACCATGTCGCCATGCGGGGGCGCCGACGCCTGACGCCGTGCGCCGGGTGGACTACCTCATCCAGAACTTGGTCACGGATACCGAGGTGCTGGCCCGGTACGGACTGACGGCCGAGGAGTATCGCGACGCAGTGCCCGCGGCGATTGAAGCAGCGCGCGGCAGCATGAGCGCGAGCAACGCCGGCCGCCGCCAATTTTTGCTCGACATCCTGGAGGCGCTGCTGGGGGCGGGATTGGTAGACAGCGTCACCAAACCCCAGTACGGCGATGACACTATTTACCGGCTGTCGGTCCCCCGGTTTGGCGACGTGGCGATCATCCAGAAAGGCTGCCCGGATGGCGTACATAGCAGCATTCGCTGGTCGGTGCCGGATTGGGCGCGCGAGACGTACCTCTGGTGGCTATGCGATAGCATGAAGGCCGAACCGGGTGAGCACATCGCTAAGGGCATCCAGCGCATGCGCACCCGCGTCCTTGACCCGGCCGACCGGACTGTAGATGGCGTCATATTTCACAATCACCTATGTGGTACACCCAAGCGCCGGTGCCCGAAGCAGAATCGAGCCGTTCAAATTGGCGGGCTACTTGTACCCCCGCCGTGCATCTATATCATGCCCGACAGCAGCAATCCCGATGCACGCGACTTGAACTGGGCGGGTACGGAGCAGCGTTTCTTTCCCGGCATCTTGCTCGGCCTATTCGGAATTGATAGGCAGGCCTTGCCGGCGTATCTGGGGCATGTCGGTTTCCAGCGCAAAAACGGCGAGGTCCGAACCACCATCTCGGCTAGATTCGGCATCGGCCGTTCGACCACCTACAGGAGATGATCCGGTTGCTCAATCCGATGCTTGACCAGGATCGCGTGGCGCTGCTGCGGAACCGTCCCCCAACGCGCCATGTGCTGGTTCCGGCCTGGCCACGCGAGCAGAAGGAGTTGCCGCAGGTCGAGGTTGAGGTTGCCTGGGTCCGCTTTTCCACGCTCAACCATCGCACCAAGGCCGAGCAGCGCCGTGAGATTCACCGCGCTGGCCAAGCTGATCTGTTCAGTGCTGACCCGCTCGGCCCGGTCGCACAGGAGGCGCAGTACCGCATCCTCACCAGCCAGGAAGGCTTCAAAGAGCTAAAGGCGGACCTGAGAGATCGCGGTCAGCAGGACCCTGCAATCATCACTGCCGAGGGTGTTCTTATCAATGGAAATCGGCGTACCGCCGCCTTGCGCTCCCTATATCAGGACGACGATTGGTTGAGAGCGCGTTACGTCCAATGCCTTGTCCTCCCGGAAGACGCCCAGATCGACGAGCTTGTCGATCTTGAGGCAGAACTGCAGATCGCGCGCGACTTTAAGCAAGAGTACTCATGGGTTAATGAAGCGTTCCTCATCGAAGAACTTTACGATCGCGAGGGCAAGGACTTTGGGCGCGTCGCCCGTCGCATGCACAGCGACGTTGCGAAAGTGCGGGATTTGCACGATAAGCTTCAACAGGTGCACCAGCTAGTTGACCTGTCGAAGGGCGCTCGCCTGCACGTCGATTTCGCCGACAACGAGTCCGCCTTTACTGAGCTGACCGGGCATATTCGAAACAAACCCGCGGCCGAGGCCGACAGTGTGCGGGCGGCATATTTCCTCGGCACGTTGGCCAACGTGGAGTACCGCAAGCTGCGTCATCTCCGGCGTGCAGACGCCGCACAGCTTATCCATCGCGAAATAGAGCGTGATCCGGCGCTCAAGCCGGTGCTCGCCGCCGCCCATTCCGCCGAGGCTACCGATCCGGGCGACGACCTGCTGGACGACCTGCTTGGCGAGGACCCACCTGCGCAGCCGTTAAATGAGCTGCTCAGCTTGATTGCTGCTCGGACGCCCGATGAGAACGTAGACCTCGGTAACGGGGACAGAGTCTCCGCCCGTCAGGTTCTCACCTCCCTACGTGGCGCAATCGTCGCTGCCGCAGAGGAGGCCGCAGACGAAGTGGCAGACCAGTCAGCAGTCAAGGCTCCTCTTTCCCAGGCTGATAAGGCGATCAACGCGCTTAGGCGAATCGGCAAAGATCTCCCAAAGGCTCGGGCTCAGACTGAGTGGGATGAGCATACCTTCGGTCTTAAACTCGCCGAAATCAGAGGTCTGCTGAACGAAATCGAAAGCCGCCAGGCGTGATTTTTGCCGAGCTCTATCAGCAGGGCCGCCCGCTCGTCGTCGTCACCCGCCAGGCCCCAGCCGTCGCTGGGGCTTGGGCCCGCCTGCAGGCATCGATGTCACGAGGAATCATCGGCGGGTCGGCCGACCGCATGGAGGTGCGTGTCGATGTATTTCTGGCCGAACTGACAGCGCTCCGTGAGGTGCGAACGGTCTTTTCGGAGCCGGTTCGGCTGGGCGCAACGCTGCAGGAACAGATTCGCTCGCTTATCAGTGACCAGAAGCGCCGCGAGGACGTAGCTGCCGGATCCCATCCGACCTCGCCCGACACACTAGCGGCCCAGCTAGCCGCAGCGGGCTTCCGCCGACAATTGCGCGGCTTCCAGCTGGAGAACCTCGCGATGATCCAGCGGCTCCCGCACGGTGCGGACTTCTCCGTCCCCGGTGCCGGCAAGACCACGGTAGCGCTGGCCAATTACACTTTGATGCGAGCTCGCAAGGACGTTGAGCAGCTTCTCGTCATCGCGCCCCTAGCCGCCTTCGAGGCCTGGCGTGAGGATGCTGCCGCATGTTTTGAGAGGCCGCCACGCATCGCGACCCACGCTGGGGCTGTCTCAATCGATAGCGACGTCGAGGTGCTCTTGACTAGCTACAACCGCGTCGCCTCCGACTACGACCGCATCCGGGGGTATGTCGGCCGCCGACCCACCCACGTCATCCTCGACGAAGCGCACCGGGTGAAGCGTGGAGCCCAGGGAGTGCACGGCCGCGCGGTGCTTGACCTCGCCTACGCCGCTCAGCGCCGTGACATCCTGACCGGCACCCCAGCCCCTCAAGGCGCCTTCGACCTAATCGCCCTCATGCGCTTTCTCTATCCAGGACAGGACCAAAAGATTCTGCCGGCGAGCGCTTACAACGAACGCGCGGGTCGCGACGACGATGTGCTGAGCCAGACCAGCGCCGCGATTCAACGCTACTTCGTCCGCACGCCCAAGTCACGCCTTGGCCTGCCCGGCACCACTTTCGATGTGACTACGCGAATGATGAGTCCTATCCAGCAGGCGATTTATAGCGCTCTGCTAGGTCGTTATCGCGGCGACTTCGAGCTCGACCGCCCGACCCGTCGGCAGTTCGACAGGCTCGGTAGGGTCGTCATGTACCTATTGGAGGCCGCGACTAACCCGATGCTGTTGGTCGCCGGCTCGGACGACGCCGACGAGCTTGGATTCATACACCCGCCGCTTGCCCTAGACGGCAGCGAGCCGCTCGCCGAGCTGCTGGCCCGGTACCGGGACTATGAAACGCCTTGGAAGTATCAGCATGTTAAATCGATGGTCGAACAAGCGCGCGAACGTGGCGAAAAAGTCATCGTCTGGTCTACCTTCGTACGTAACATCCGGTCGCTTGCCACGCACCTCAAGAGCTTCCAGCCGGCCATCGTCCATGGAGGAATTCCCACGCGAGATAGCGCGCCGAACGGGGCGCTCAGTCGCGAGGCCGAGCTGGATCGCTTCCGACACGACCGAGACTGCCACGTCCTGCTCGCCAACCCGGCTGCCTGCGGTGAAGGCATCAGCTTGCACCACTGGTGCCATCACGCCATCTACCTCGACCGGACCTTCAACGCTGGCCACTTCCTGCAGAGCCAAGACCGCATCCACCGGCTCGGGCTCAAGGACAACGTGACTACCCGGTTTACACTGCTGCTCAGTGAGGGAAGCATCGACGAGACCATCAACATTCGACTGCGTGAAAAGATCACTGCGCTGTCCGTGCTAATGGACGATCCAGGCTTGGTTCGTGTGGCTCTTCCTGAGCCGGACAACGACACGCCCGAACAGCCGGCAGCCTCGGACGATCTAGAGGCTATCGCGTCGCATGTTAAGGCACGGCTCGATGCTGCCTAAGCGCGGTGTAGCTCACGCGGTTCTGCTCCTCTGTCATGCCGCTCACCTTGCACCGCGCCGCGATGTCGCAGACTGGGTCGGTGCCGCCAGTGCCCAAGGTGGCTTCATAGCGGTGGCCACGGATTTGACAACGCATGCGGAGCGCCTGCTGGCGGTCGGGCTCGCCAAGCAAACCAGGTCGATTGTTCTAGCGCCTCCGCTCGCCGGGATCGCGAGCATAGCTAACAGTGCAACCTTGCGTCATATTGCCCGGGTGCTGTTGACCTACGACGAGCCTTCCTGGCTGCGCCTCGCGGTGTCGCCCCACCGCGTTTCCCGCGAGTACATCCCTACAAATGTCTTGCGCGACTTGGAATGGCTTGATCCCGAGCTTGACGACATACTTCTGGACGTCGTCCGCTCAGTGAGCCCTTCCCGTGAGTCCGAGTTCGCTAAGCGAATGGGCGATGCCGCCGAGGCGGTTATCCTGGCGGCGCTGCGAGCCGACGGCCGGAATCCCACCCACGTGGCGCCCATCTCCGATACATTTGGCTATGACATCGAGTGCAGCGGCCCGCCCGCGCTTCGCGTCGAGGTCAAAGGTTGCAGCGTCAACAGCCGCGGCACTTTTCACTTGAGCCGTAATGAGTACAACAAAAGCGTCGTTTATGGTGACGAGTGGATTCTCACTCAGGTCGTCTTCAAAAGCGAGGCTTTTGTCGCGTCGGTTCTTAAACCAGCGCATATCGCTGGCGTCTTCGAGGTCAGCGCTCAGGATGTCGCTTCGGTGGTTCCATCGGATACTACTGAGTTTACATGGACCGAGTCGGCGGTGATCACCCCACTGCCTACTGCGTGGCGTCCAGTCTCCTTTTCCCTCGCTGACTTCACCATGCCAGGCCTCGCACGCTGACTCGGATGAGCCACCATAGGCGGACCAATTCTCCGCACCTCAAGCTTGCGGCGAACCGATCAGACGCCTCTGATCTGAGTCATGGCGGTGCGGCAGTATTTGAACCTGCGCCGCTGCTGGGACCGTCTGCGTGCAACTCAGCGTTGACTGGTCATTATCGTGCCAGTTGGCACAGGTAGCGCTGCGCTGGGCGACCTGCCGGTATCCGAAGGCGCTCAAACTGCAATAGTCAGAGTTGATGCGATATCGAAGTCACCATGACCAACCATAGTCGGCCGACGCCCTACTTCTGCTCGCAGAAGCGAGGCCTCAATAGGAGGCTACCTAGTGCGCCGCATCGGGTCGACACGCATCGACGCAGGCTCGACGGCAAGCTTGGAGAAGCGTAGTTTGTGCCCGTGAGCGACTCACTCGGCACCCCCGATCCAGGCAAGCTAGGACTTCATCAGGCCTTCCGCTCCTGGACAAATCCGGACGTAGGGGGCCCTTCCTTTGGCGGCTTGGTTGTTTTAGATGCAAGTGCTCTGCTTCACCTGTACAGAGTGACCAGAGCAGCAAGAGAGCAGGTGTTTGCGACTCTCAAGAATGTCGAGGATCGCCTGTGGGTTCCGCACCAAGCTGCGACCGAGTTCCACCGGAACAGGCGGGGGGTGGTCGAAGGCAAGATGGCTCAGTTTCGGGATATGCGATTGACGCTTGCGCAGGCCAGTGCCGTTGCTGTGTCGAATCTGAAGAAGTCAGTTCAGCGCCTGGTTGAATTTAGGCAGTACAACATGGCAGGCAGAGATTGGGCCCCACAAGAACATGGACTGGACGAGAAGTCCATTCACGACAGGCTTGTCGGTCTCATGGATTCGGCTTTGGCGGAGCTGAAGGCGTTGCAGGAGGAACATGACATCGGTCCCGGCGATATCGGGAACGAAGATCCGATACTTCAGCGGCTCGACCTCCTCACGCGAGGCAGGATAGGGAAGCCGTACTCGCAGCCACAACTGACGAAAATCGTTAGCGAAGCTATCGATTTCCGCTTCCCAAACGAAATTCCTCCTGGCTACAAGGATGCGGGGAAAAAGTCTCCGTATGGCGCTGCAGGCGATTACGTTTTCTGGAGGCAGGTTCTCGATCGAGCTTCCGAGGAGCCTCGGCATAACCTAATTACCTTGGTGACGAATGACGTCAAAAGCGATTGGTGGATTTTCGACAAAAACGGGGAGCCGATAAGCCCTCGCCCCGAACTTGGCCAGGAAATGTTTGAGTGCACAGGCGCGCAATTGCGTCTGTTGACCCTTTCTGGGTTGCTTGGAACGGCGGCTGCCAAGTTCCCGGGCAGCGTCAGTGTTGAGACGGTGCGTTCAGTTCGTAGGTCGGAGACAATGACACGGATTGCCGAGACGGTGAGCGTTTTGCGCGCTACCGATAGCGAACCGCTGGACTCTGATTTGCAATCTCTGCCACCATTTGTGTTTGAACAGCTTGTTCTGGCACTTCTAATCGCGATGGGATATCAGGACGTCGAGCCGGTCGTAGATAGCTCAACTTCGGGCTATAGCGTTCGAGCGGCGCATCCTCATTCGAATCTCGCCAGCGGTATCACTCTAGTGGCGATCGAACGTGGCTCAGAGCCGATTGAAAGCGAGAGTATTCACGCACTCGTGAAGGCAATGCAAAAGCATGCGGCCGAGTCTGGGATGGTGGTGACCACAGGCGAGTTTTCAGAGACGGCTAAGAAGGCTATCGGCGCGTGGGATGTACAGTTGATTGATGGTCGGCGGTTGCTGAAGCTGCTGCATGAGTTGCTAGAAATAGGGGCTACCATCTCAACGCTCTCCGAGGAGGAGTGAGTGCTCCAGCGTTCAATTGCATGGTCGACAGCTGCGGCCTCCTGCTGCGCCGGGTCCACGCCTGCCGCTATCGCCTGCTAGTCGGCACCAATGCTGTCGATGAGTGACACCGCACTACCCTGCCGCGAGTCCATGCGAACTGTGGCATCGTAGAAACGGGTGCCGCTGGAACACGACCAATGTGCAGATCACCGCCCGGGCGGTGGCCGCCGGCTTCGCCGGCGTCACCGTGGAGTTGGCTCACACACGAGAACTGCTCGGGCAAGCCCGCTCCCGGGCTGACAGCAGCTAGTGGGGCCCTCTGGTGCGGCACCGCGGTCGCTCAGCGCCGAGCCGCAACAGCCGTCGCCGTCGCCGTCGCCGGAGGGGATGGTCGCCGCGCTCACGCTGGTCGTAGCCGCGCTGACCGCCGTCGACGACTAGTTCTGCAGCCGGATCCGCAGTCGCTGGCACGCGACGGCTGGTTATGGCGGCGTTGCAGCGAGGACAGCGTCGTCCGGCGAGGTTTTACCACCAGCGGTGCCTGACCTTGATCTCGCGTACGGGTATCTCGGAGGGGTGTAGGGGGCGTTCGACCACGGGGCGGATCGTGTGGGGTGTGATGCGGTCGCGTTCGTGTTCCTCCGCGAACCGGGCAGCCTGATCGTGTTCGCCGAGGTTGTCCAAGGCCTTGAGGAGGTCGGTTACCAGGATGTCGAGGCGGTGGGTTTCGGCTTCGGCGGCGAGGAACCGTTCGTGGTGGGTGACTGCTCGGTGGCCGCACCACTGGCGTAGTAGCTCGTGACGGGGCCGGTCGTGGCGGCGGTACCAGTCGTACTCCCATTCCGGTGTCGTCGACCGGCTGTCGCGGCCGACGCGGTGCTCATCGCCGAACTTGCATTTGCGGCGGGACTGGGCTTCCTGCTCGATGACGAGGTCGAGGACCTGGGTCGGATGGGCATGGCACGCGGCCTCGACCAGGTGGAGGGTGCCGGCCGGTGACAGGATGGTCCGGCCGTCGTGGTCGAACCATTCAGCCGAGGCGAGGATGTCGTCGACCGGGCCGTCGATGATCTCGCTCAGCCGGGCCCTGTCGTGGATGTCGGTGGCGCATGACACCGGGGACCAGAGCAGTTCGGCTACGTCTTCGCTGATCAGGAGGCCGAAGATCTCCTCGACGCAGGCTTCCTCTGTGTGATCGAGGCTCAGGTCGTCGATGCGTTGCCAGTTCGCCATCAGCGCATCGAAGCTCCCGACCTCGCTCCACGGCACCCGCAGCCGCGATCCGGGGACCTTCTCCACGCGTTCGTCGGGGTCGTCGAGGAATCTGATCTCGAGGCGGGCTCTGTTCTTCTTCGGCTCGACGGCCAGGATGCGGACGCGTTCGGACCGTGCGTGGTCCGACTGCCGGTACGCCCATTCGTCGCCGACGGTGAAGCGGGAGGGGTCGATTCTCATCCAGTCGTCCTTCGGGTGAGCGTCGCTTGTTGCGTGGTACCGGGTCATGGCGGCGGTTCGCGCCGCGATGGCGGCAGGTCCCGGCGCATGCTCGTGCGCATCCGGCCGGAGTGTGGTGGCGGTTGAGGGGTGGACGCACGTCAGGCGCCGCGGTCGAGCAGCCCGTGGTGCCACGATTCGGCCTGTCGGCGGATGCCGGCGTGGGCCTGACGGTCGTGATCAGGGCGGTGCTCCTTGCGTGCCCCGTGGGGGCTCCAGCCATTGAGGAGCGGGCGCAGGTCGTCGGGTCCGGGTTCGGGGTTGTAGTCGATGTCAGCTAGCACGCGGGGATTGCGGATGGGGTCGGCGGCGGCCCTGCCCCACGCGACCCAGCTGGCGAGGTACCCACCGGCGCGGGTCCGCCCCTCGGCCGCTTGTTCAAGGGCGGTGCAGAACGCGCGGATGCCGGCTGCGGTGGTCCACGCCTGGTAGGCGTGGCGGAAGGTTTCCGCGCGGATGTTGTCCGCGGCCTGGACGCGGGCGTCGGCCATCGCGGCGTGCCATTGGGCGAGGGTGGCCTCCTCCTGCCGTCTGCGCTCGGCCGCGGCTTCCTCCTGCCGCCGCCGGTGCTCGGCCGCGGCCTTCTCCCGCGCGGCTTCGGCTGCCCGCCGTTGCTGTTCGTCGGCGGTGACGCCAGCCTCGAACCCTTGGATGATCTGCGCGACGCGCTGTTCCAGACGTACGCGTGCGGTGTCGGTCCAGGTGTCCCGGTTGTCGTGTCCGGCCCGGGCAATCTCCAAGCGGAGCCTGCCGGAGTCGACGACGTCAAACTCCGCGGGTTTCATCCACGGCCGCAGGCGCAGCACCTTCAGCTCCTCGGCGGTGGGTTCGTGCAGGACCTGGTCGCGTTCCTCGGTCAGGGTGACCGTGCGTCGGACCTGCCCGGCCTGGAGGAACATCCGCGGGTGTTTCGCCTTGGTGTTGACCCCGAGCCGGTGCCCACGCCGGGCCGCCTCGCCGGCGAGCTGCCGGATCAGCAGCAACGCCCGGGGCAGTAGGTCCGGGCTGACGGCGAGGCTGGTCGGATCGGCTTCGAGGGCGCTGAACGCCAGATGCGGGTCGGTGGTGACACGTCGGGTGTTGAGCCGGATCCTGTTCCAGTCGGTCTCGTCCAGACCGGCGCCGGTGTATAAGCGGATGACGATGTCGCCGGCGTCGCGGCCAGTGTGGCGCAGATGGTGACCCGATGGCACAAGTCCCTGCTGCTTGAACGCGTGAATGATCCGGCGGTACCGGGCCCGCGTTTCACTGTCGGGACTCTCGATACGGACCATGCCGCCCTCGTGCTGTAGGCGGTCGAGCAGTTCGCGAGCCGATCGCAGCAGGTCCGCCGACGAAGCGCCGCCGGCGATGCCGCCGGGTGCCGGTGTTTCGGACCGCGGGAGGGAAGCACGATGGTCGGGATGATCGGGATGGTGGCCATGCTCAAGGTAGTAGCGACCGGCATCGGTCGAGGACGCCCTCCACACCCCTGCCTTGCGTGTCACCGTCACCAGGTTCCGGTCCTGGAGCGCACGCGCCGACCGGCGGTACTCGACGCCGTCCGAGCCGCTGAGGTCATCGCCGCCGTGGATCCGGCGAAGCAGGTCGAGCTGCCGCTCATTGAGCGAATCCCATCGCTGCACCACCCGACAGTAAGGGGCCCCGCGTACTCGATCGAGCTGGACACGGCCATATAGAGCAGTCCGGTCCGAAGAACGAATCGAACGTCTGGCTCCGCCTGAAACTGACCCATGGTTTCGGACCCCCGAACGAATGGGCCAAGGTTGAACCCGCGTTCACACCGAACAGGATCGGGGTGCCTGCGAACTACGAGCCTGCAGGCGGGCGGCCCCTCCACTCTTTTGGCCGGGAGAAGCGGATGGGCTCGTCGTGCGCGATCAGGCTGTGCGGTGTGATGAGCGGGGCGACGCTGGCTGCGAGTGCGGCGCCGACCTCGGCGGTGGAGGTGGTCAAGCCCTCGTGAAAGTGCGCCACGGCACGTCCCGCCCCTGCTACGAGGTCGGCGAGTTGGATCGACGGATGATTCGATGAGTCACCCCGTGCCAGCCCTCGTGGCCTGACGCCAGTCCAGAGGTATCGGAAGTCTGGGTGACCCGCCGTCATGGCCTTCCACAAGATGTCGATGCGGTCGTCGGTCAGAACCTTGTGGGCGTCCATGAGCAGGCTTGCCGGCCCGATTTGCCGTGACCACTCGTTGAGCACGGCGGGCATCGTCGGGATTAACGGTTCCATGGCCAGAAGGAAGTCCGGTTCGAGCATCGTCTTCTGCAGTTCATCAGCCTCAGCGCGGCACCGTAGCAGCATGCCCAGGATGTCCGTGATCGCTCGGCGATGCGATCGGCGTTCGGCAGCATCGAGTACCTGGAACAACTCTGCTACCTCGACCAACGCCTGTCCTCGGTTGCGGATGCCGGCGAAGCGGACGAACATTCTGATCACTTCGTCGAACATGGTGGCCCCAAGCGCCGCGGGCCCTCTTCGATCAGCTTCTGTGCGTACCGCCGAGCCTGGTCGTCCGCGTGCAGGTCCACCCCGTTCTCGTGCGCATACTCCTCAAGCAGCAAGTCAATGATCTTGGCTGTGACAAAGAACCGCTTGTCGATCATGAAGATGCTCACCCTGCCAGCAAGCATGCCGCCGGGCCTTAGCGCTCCGGCGAGCACCTCAAGTCGTCGCTGGTTACGGCCCCGGGCGAAGTGGCCGAACTTGAGCTCAGCGGCCTGCTCGATCCCGGCGTCGCGGCGCAGCAGGGCCAGCACCGTGTCGGCATCGCCGTCGTCGATGGCGACCGAACCGATGGTCATGTACGGCTCAGTGGGCTGAAAAAGGGCCTCGCCATCCCAGCCAGACTCGTCTGCGGCGATCCACCGGCCGTCCGGCCCGCCGTCCACGGTCAGGGTGTCGCGGGAATATCTGACGTAGGCAGGGCCAGATAGGCCACCGGGCGTGGCAGACCTACCCGGGACCGTAGGTGCCGACGAGTTGCCGTTGGGGCCGGTCGCTCTTGCTGTGCCGGGCGAAACTGCCACGCAGTCCATTCTGATGCCTTGGCGCAAGGTTGAGCACCCCGGAAAGGCGGAGCATCCCGGCCGAAGAGCGGCAGTCAATCGCAGCGTGGGGTCACGCTACTCGGACTATCTTGTCCGGCTGCACAGGGCGGAGCGGACGCTGTGGCAGGGGTCTTGGGCGAGCCGGTCACGCGCGGAGGACTGATAGTCCGCGACTTCGACGTTGGCGAGGGCCTTGGCAAGGGCTCGTCGGACGCGGACGTCAGTATCGGCGGCGAGCCGTGCCCCGGCTTGCGGCGGGTTGCCGTGCCGCGCCCAGAGGATTGCCGCGAGCGACCTGAGTGCCCACCCCTGCGCGACCAGGAATCCAACGTCGTCCTTCATTGCGTCACCGAGTTGTTGCAGGGCTCGCGTCGGCCAGTAGTCCGAGTTTTCGCCGGCTCTGAGAAGTGCGTACGCCTGGCGTCTGACCGCAACGCGTTGAGCGTCGTCGGTGGCTAGGCAGGCCGCGAGGAACAACGCGCGGTCACGGCTATCCTGGTCGGGGTTGGTGATCTGTAGGAATCCGAGCCGATGGTCGAACCGCTGATCAAATTCGTCGTGCTCAGACGGTGTAGGCGCGGAGGCACATCGCAGGGCGACCGGGAAGTGCTTGTCGCGGTCGTTGTCGTCGAGATGGTGAGCGAGATTGGACGCGGCGATCAGGTATTCCCCTCGGTCGCTAGAGCCGACGTGGGGGTCGTCGGCTCGCCGGAGGAGTTCCGCGACGGCTGGCTCCAGGCGCGTGGAGGGCATCGCACGAACGAGCAGCGAGTCGCCGACGGCGGTGGTTCCCGTGCTGTAGACGCCCGGCTGGTGGCTGAGTGGGGTAGTGAGGCGGCTCAACGCCTGCTCGACAACTTCCGGCGGGTTGGCTTCGGGATCGTGATAGGCGATCGTCTCCTGCGCCCACCCGTCATCTTCGGCGGCCAGCTCGGCGAGGTGAGGTTTCGCGATCTCGATGTAATGGTCGATAGCTTCCCGCGCGGCCTGGTTGCGAGATGACTGCGACCGGGCCAACAACGCCACCAAGTGCGGTATGGCTCGCTGGCTGAGTGCCGGCTGGTTGATTGCGATGCGCGCTACCGCTGTGGCTTCGTCCTCATCGTGGAGGCGATAGTGATTGACTTCTACCTGCGGCTGCCGCTCGAAGTGGGACAAGACCGTCTCGGCATGTTCAGACGTGAGGCGGTCGGAGATGCCGGCGAGAGCGCTCAGGGCTCCGCGGTAACGAGAGGTCGCGAAGGATCTGAGGTCGACAAGCTCGTGTGCTTCAGCGCCTGCGATCTCGGCGACGATGTGACCCGCTATCACCCTTACCATGCCGTCGGGAATCACGTCTGCCTGCTGAGAGATCAGCCGGTAGGCGGTACCGACGGTCCAGTAGTTGGGGGCGGACAGGTCGGCGGTGATGTCGATGAAGCTGCTGGAGCACGCCTTGCCTAGGTTCTTGATGGCTTCGACGTCGCCTGCGCGGGTGAGGTGGCGCGCGGCGGCCACCGGCTCGTCCGCCTCGATCAGCGCGGCGGCCAGGACTTGCCTGGCCTTGCCCTCTGCCACCCAGTCGCTGATCGCCACAGCGTCTCGCAGTGCTCGTTGGGCGGAGATCGCTGCGGAGCGCAGCTTGTGAACGCGTAGCCCTTCCAGAGCGTCCTCGTAGGCGCCCTCGGCAGTCGCGATGATGGGGCGAGTGGGCCCCATCTCGCGTAGCGCCGTTTGCAGCGGCAGCAGTTTGTCGCTTGTGAAGGGCTTCCAGCGGCTGCGGAAGGCTCGGCGGCTGAATGTCCAGGTTGCCGCGTCTGTCCAGCTTTGGGCGAGGCACGCGTCACCGGCTGCCTCGTCCCAGAGGGCTTCTGCCTCCTCGAATCTTTGATGTAGCGCACAGTGCCGCGCGTAGCGCGCTGTGACCAGGCCGCCGAGGGCGTGTCCGAGGCGGAGTTTCCGCGCGTCCTCGAGAAGGTTCGACCAGTCGCCGCTCGACTCGGCGACCAGCAGCCGCAGCCGCGTCTGGAGCACTCGGTCACTGGTCTCCGTTTCCGCCAGCGCGGCCAGCTTCTGCCGCTCGCGGGTCAGCCAGGCATGGTCGTCGTTCGCGAGTGCGGTCTCGCCGGCAAGGACGGCGAGTCGGACCTGGTCAGCGTGCTCACCGACGACCAGCACACGGGCTTCCGGCAAGGACGCCAGCGGGTCGAAATACAGGTCCATCGCCGCGTCGGCGACCTTCACCAACTCCACCGCTGGACCGTCGGGTGCCGCGTCGCGGGCGAGTTCGCGCAGTCGCCGTTGGCCGATCTGCGCAGTGGTGCTCAGCCCTCGGTCGAGGGCTGTCCAGATGTCATCCAGGATCCGCCGAGCCGCCTCGCCGACGCGACCGAGACCCGCCAGAAGGCGAGTACGCTCGTTTTCGTGCTGCTCGGCGTAGCTGGCAAATCCTGCTGCGCGCAGTTTTCCCTGAGCTTCTTCGATCAGAGCCAAGGCGCGCTCGGGCTCTTCCGACGCGGCGCGTGCCTTCCGGAGCAGGGCGGCTGCACCCGTTGTCTCCTCCGGTGTCCGGGCCAGAGCCTCCCGGATGGCTACCGCGTCGGCGGTCGGCACCCGCACGGGTTCCAGCTCGAACGGCAGGCAGAACGCCTCGGCTGTCGGGAGGCCGAAGAACTCGATGACGATCTCCGGTGCGCCGCGAAGGAGTCGGGACAGCTCCTGCCTGTCCCACAGGTCCAACGTGATCGGGTGAAATTCGGCCCGGAACTTAGCGAGATCCTCGACGACTTTGGTCGACGTGACCTCTCGACTCACGCCGATGATGAGCCGACTCACTTGGAACGGACGGGTCGTCGACCGGAACTTCGTCACAGCGGCTTTGAGCTCTGCCGGGCCAAACCGCTTGTAGCGCTTGCTCTGCAGTGCAACGCCGACCCCGTCCGGCGCGAGCGCGACAACATCCAGCCCGTACTGACTCTGGCCGCGCTCGCCGTAGATCTGCGCGTGACGCAGACCCTCGACATCGCGCATGACCCGCCACTGGATCCGTTCGAAGTTCTCCCAGGTGAGCTGGTCCAACGGCAGCGACTCGAGTTTCCCGAGCACGGGAGCGAAGGTGATGGCCGCAGGGCCGCGGTGCAGCCGAGAATCGAGCGGAACCGGGGTCCACGACCCTGTAGCTCCTAGCTGGCTATTGGCCTGCGCCGGCATGGGTGTGGCCACCTCCAGTCCATCGTCCAGTGACGAGCCAGATCTCATAGTGCATGAGCCACTCCGCGGCCCACGGTACGACCGTGGCGGCGAGGAACATGTCCTGCTTCCACTGGCCGGGGTAGTACAGGCAGAGCTCGTCGCCGGCGTAGACGTGCGGCAGTGCGGCAGCCCCTGGGTGCCGGGCGAGCGGCGGGTCGGTGACCATCACCTCGGGGCGTCGGCCGTGCCGATAGGTCAGCCGCACGGTGTAGATCTGGCTGGCCGGGGACGGTTGCAGGCGGATGATGCACGCCAGCTCACCACGGTGGACCGCACCGACGGCGTCCGGTAGCAGTGCGGTGATCGCGATGAGCTGACGGCGGAGGTTAACGGCGCGGGTCGGGGTGCTCGCCATGGAAGTGGTGGTCGCGGACCCGGGGGCCGGTGGTGGCGGTGGTGGTGAGCAGGCCGGTGGAGGTCATGCGCAGGGCCCCGGTCTCGCGGCTGTGGCGCATGCGGTCACCGTAACCCTCCACCGACTTGAACACAGGTCCGGCACTGAAGCCCTCGGACATGCGGGAAGCGATGACCTGGAGGCCCTTGCCCTGCAGGCCGGCGAGGTCGTCGAGCACGGTGACGATGTCCCGGTGCCAGGCGATGAAGGCCAGGCGCCGCTCGGGGTACTCGTTCCACTTGTCCGTAAAGTTCTCCTCCTCGTGCGCCGGGTTGGGCACCCACCATGTGCCGTGGCGGTTCTCGATGAAGGAGGTCATCCCGTCGAGCACGGCTCGGGTGCCGGTGAACAGGTCCTGCTCGCCGCGGTAGGCCCGGGCGGCGAGGGTAGTGATCAGGATCGACGGGGGCCGCTTGTCCGGGTCGTTCGCGAACCGCAGCATGCAGTGCCACTTGAGAACCTGGACGATGCGCTGCAGCGTGCTGCGGACCGTCCAGTCGGGCACGTCAGCGACGTTGAGGTGGCGCTTGGCCTCGACGAGGCTCCGGCCCTGTTCGCAGCGCCGCTTGAACCAGTCGGCGTAGCCGATCGGGTTGCTGTGCTGCCACTCGCGCAGGTTCTGGTCGGTCAGCAGGATGCCGGTGGGCGGGTGCTCGATGTCCGGGATGGTGGGCAGGACGTCGAGGTGGAAGCCGTGGTCTGGGTACTCGAGGGTCCAGCAGCGGCGGCGGGCCTCGCAGGACTTGGGGCCGTCGGTGTGGCCCTGCCGGGTCTTCCACCGCAGGTAGGCGTGGAGCATGTCGCCGAGCAACTGCTTGAGCTGGGCCTGGGTGATGTTCTCCTTGCGCCGCGGCACCCGGCAGACCAGGTCAATGTCGTACTCTCCCGTCCGGGTGGTCGGACGCACCACGGTGCCGAGCCGGAAGGATCCCTGGGGGTAGATGCGCCAGTCCGGCTCGCCGTGTTCGGCGAGCCAGGTGCCAACCTCCTCGTAGCGTTCGACGGCGAGCTGCTGCAGGTGCGGGGAGATGTCCAGGGTCTCCACCGCCCCGTCGAGGAGCATGGAGAGCATCTGCTCGATGGTGTCCATCGCGTCAGTCCTTCCGGGCCGGGTGGTACGGGACGTACGCCGGCGCGCGGTGGTCGGCGAAGCAGCGGTTGAAGCTCGGGGAGGCGGCGCGGCTCTCGTGGGCGGCCCGGCCGATGAGGTCGTCGGCGTCGACCTTGTCCAAGGCGAGCACCCCGGTTGGCACGGTCGGGTTGAGCCGGAGCACCCGGTCGTTGCTGAGGAAGTGGCGGACCTGCTTGATCGCGCTCTCGCTCTGCGCGCGCATCAGCACCTCGACGGCGTCGCGAGCCCACGGCAGAAGCCCTCCTCCGTCGAGGCGGCGGCTGCGGTGGCGCACGTCGGTGGTGGTGCCCAGGCTGAAGACCCGGATCGCGTCCAGCGGCAGGCCGAGCGGCCCGACGGCCTCGGTCAGGGCCACCATCGCCGGGTTGTTCGCCCAGACGCCTCCGTCAACCAGCCGGGTACCGCCCAGCGGCATGCCGGGCAGATAGGTCGGGGCGGCGGCGGTGGCCATGGCGACGTCGACGGCCCGTTCGCGCCAGTCCCGGGTCAGCTGCGGCAGGTGCGGGGTGCGGAACAGGTACACGTCGTCGGCGCCCCACGTTGTACGAGGTGATCACCAACCGCTTGGTGCTCTCGCCGAAGGTCCGCTCGCCCAGCACCTCGGTCAGCGCGGCGCGCAGCGGCCCGGCGGCGTACTTGGCACGTACCAGGTGCCGCAGGCCCCGCAACCGGCTGCGGTCACGAAAGACCCGCGGACCGAGGTCGGTGTAGAACTCGAGGATCTCGCGAGGTGTCATGCCCAACCCCAGGCCCAACGCGATGATGCCACCGGTCGACGTGCCGGCAATCAGGTCGAAGTGATCCGTGACCCGGATGCCGAGATCCTCCTCGAGCCGGGCCAGCACGGCTGCGGAGAACATCCCCCGCAACCCCCCGCCGTCCAGCGACAGGATCTGGAACCGCTGCGTCGTCACCCGCCGCCACCCGGTCTCGTCACCGTCACCACCGCGATCCGCCCTCCTCGACGATCATCAACTTTGGCCTCGTACTTAATATCACGACGTCCACTTCCGCGCGTGCTTCTACACTCGGAAGGTAACTGTTTCGCCGCGCCAACCGGGCACGACGCGCCGGATCAGCCACAATGCGGGAGTACAAGATCGGGTTGGGAGAGTCATGAGCACGTCGACGTTCGAACGGGGACGCCTGCGGGTGGCCCGCGAACTCGTCGGGCTCAGCCAGGCTCAGCTCGCTGCCGCCGTCGGCCTGACACCGGCGGCCATCAGCCAGTTCGAGAGCGGCGCAGCACGTCCCAGCCCGGAGAGCGTTCACGCCCTCAGCGCCACGCTGCAGGTGCCCACCGAGTTCCTCGCCCAGCCGTTGACCGAGACACACGAAGGCTTCTTCCGGTCGCTGCGCCGGACCGCAGTGGTAGACCGCCGTCGCGCAAGAGCGATCGCCCACGTCGCCCACGATCTAGCCCTCCACGCGACTCGGACCGGACACTTCGCCGGCGGCGACGTCCCCCGCATCCGCTCCAGCGGGCTCGACGCTCCCCGCAGCGAGATCGAGCGGATCGCCGACCAAGTCCGCAAGACATGGAACGTCCCCGCCGGCCCGATCACCGACGTCGTCCGGCTCCTCGAAGGGCACGGCATCGCCGTCATCCGACTCCCGCTCGGAACCGCAGACGTCGACGCCTTCTCACTGCCCTTCTCCGACCACCCAGTCGTCGTGCTCGGTACGGACAAAAATGACCGGTCACGCTCACGCTTCGACGCCGCTCACGAACTCGCCCACCTCGTCCTCCACGGCGAACAAATCTGGGGGATAAAAGAGGTCGAAACACAAGCGCACCAATTCGCTGCGGCATTCCTCATGCCAGCGGACGAGATCCGAAACCAACTACCAACCACAGTAGATTGGCCCAAGCTATTCGAGCTCAAGCGATGCTGGCAGGTGTCCCTAGCCGCCCTACTCATGCGCGCCCGCACCTTAGGCCGCATGACCGAAAGCACCTACCTCACAGCCATCAAGGCCTCCTCCGCCCGCGGATGGCGACGCCTCGAACCAGTCCCACTCGGACCACCTGAGACGCCATCACGCCTGCTCAGCTATCTGGAGGCCCCACACAGCAAGACCGCACGGGCAGCCCTACCGGCCCACATCATCGCCGGCATCACCACAGCCACAACATCTACCGAATAAAGAATCTGATCTTCAGCAAGCGAGCACAGCACCTGTCCGCTGCGACCCGCACACAAGGGGCAGAATAGATAAACCGCAGGCAGTCGGCCTGCGGACACAAATAGAGCACCGTTTTAGAGGAGTCTCCATGTGACTCCGGCTGATCTTGGTGGGCAGGGCGGAGCGGCCGGCGCGATGGGTTCGCGTCGGCGGCAAACAGGCTGGTTCAGGCTGCGGCGCGGATCGTTGGTGCCGGTCGGCTGAAGGTCTTGCGGTCGCGGATAAGCGCCCAGAGGACGTCGACGCGTCGTCGCGCGAGGGCGAGTATTGCTTGGCGGTGGTTCTTTCCTTCGGCCCGTTTCTTCTCGTAATAGGCACGCGACGTGGGGCATTCCCTGGCAGCGGTGAAGGCGGCCATCCACAGAACGTGCCGCAGCCTGCGGTGATAGCGGCGAGGCTGTCGATGGTTCCCGGAGACCGTTCCGGAGTCGCGGGAAACAGGTGCCAACCCCGCGTGCGCGGCCAGTTTCGCCGGACTGTCGTACTCGGTCATGCCGGCGGTGTGGACGAGCAGTTCGGCGGTGAGCAGCGCGCCCATGCCGCGCAGGCTCCCGATGATCGGCGCGAGGGGGTGCTGGTCGAGTTGGTCGGCGATGAGGTCGTCGACAGTGGCGATGCGTTGTTCGAGGGCGAGGATCTCGGTGGCCATCTGCCCGACGACCACGGCGGCGGCGCGTTGGCCGGGCAGGTTCACGGTCTGCTGCCGGGCGGCGGCGACCATCGCCTCGGCCACCTGGACGGCGTTCCTGACATGGCCGCGGCGGAGCAGGGCGGTGATCCGGTCGACGCCGGCGTGCCGGATTGCCGCCGGTGTCTGCCAGCAGGCCAGGACCATCATCGGTGCTTTGCGGTTGAGGTCGACCGCGCGTTCGAGGGCGGGGCTGATCCCGGTGAGGAGTTCCTGCAAGCGGAACAGGGTGGCGACGCGCTGGCCGACGAGGTCGGCGCGGTAGCTGGTCAGGACGGTGAGTTCGGCGAGGAGCCGGTCGGAGGGTTCCAGGATCGGGATGTCGGGGCGCATGCGGATGGTCTGGGCGATGACCACCGCGTCGCGGGCGTCGGTCTTGTTCTCTCCGGCGAACGCAGCGGCCATGTGGAACGCGACGGTGCCGGAGACGTAGCGGACCTGGACCTGTCGGCGCCAGAGCAGAGTCAGCAGCAGCGCGGACAGGCCGGTGGTGACGTCGACCGCCCAGCAGACCGGACGGCCGTGCGTCGACACCTCGGCCATGACGGTGAGCAGGGAGGTCTCGTCGTTGGCGACCCGACGGGAGTAGACGAGCCGGCCGTCGCCGTCGACGGCGGCGACGTGGTGGTGGGTCTTGCCGATGTCCACGCCGATCCACAGCCTCGCCACCGTCGTTCTTCCCTTCGTTGAGGAGTCTTTCCGGATGCCCTGGTCTGTGGGTTCGGGTTTGCCGGCACCTTCTAACGATGCGAACGCGGGTCGCGGGTCTCCATCAGCGGTCTACCGAATCTCACAGACGGCGAGGCGGCGGGTGACATCTCCTACCGTGAGCCAAGCGATCTCGGCGAAACACACGCAGCCATACCCGCCACTTCCTGGGCTTCAGGGTCTACGGCCGCCAAGGCCGCGCCCGTTCAACCCAGCGCGCCCGCGAGGCGGGAGTGGGTGGCACCTCGAGGCTCGGTCACGTCCGCGCTGGTGGTGTAAGAGACGGCCATCGCGGGATCCGGTTTGATGTTATGCGGTGATCGGTGCCGTGTCGGTGTGGTCGGTGTCGTGTTGGTGGGTGTCGATGGTGATCGTGCGGGCTTTGGCGAGGAGTTCCAGGCCCATGTAGCGGCGTCCTTCGGTCCATTCGTCGGTCTGCTCGGCCAGGACGGCGCCGACGAGGCGGATGATCGCTGGGCGGTTGGGGAAGATCCCGACGACGTCGGTGCGGCGGCGGATCTCCTTGTTCAGCCGCTCTTGGGGGTTGTTCGACCAGATCTGGCGCCAGATCTCGCGGGGGAAGCCGGTGAAGGCCAGGAGGTCGTCGCGCGCCTGATCGAGATGCTCAGCAGCGGCGGGAAACTTCGCCTCGATCGTGGCCACGACCCGGGCGAACTGGGCGTGGACGGCGTCGGCGTCGGGCTGGTCGAAGATCGTGCGGACCAGGGTGGCGATCCAGGGCTGCGCGGACTTCGGCACCTTGGTCAGAAGGTTGCGCAGGTAGTGGGTGCGGCACCGCTGCCAGCAGGCGCCGGGTAAGGCCGCCCCGATCGCGGCCACGAGACCGGCGTGGGCATCGGAGATGACCAGGCGAACACCGGACAGGCCGCGGGCGGTCAGCGACCGCAGGAACGCCAACCAGCCGGCGCCGTCCTCGTCGGAGGCCACGTCGAGGCCCAACACCTCACGCCCGCCGTCGGCGTTGACCCCAACGGCGATCAGCGCGTGGACATTGACGGTGCGGCCGTGCTCGCGGACCTTCATCGTGAGCGCGTCCATCCACACGAACGTGTAATGCTCGGAATCGAGGGGTCGGTTGCGGAACGCCTCGACCTGGGCGTCCAAATGCGTGGCCATCTCCGAGACCTGCGACTTCGACAACTGCCGGATGCCGAGCTGCTCGACCAGCTTCTCCACCCGCCGGGTCGACACCCCGAGCAGATACGAGGTGGCCACGACCGAGACCAGGGCCTGCTCGGCCCGCCGCCGGTGCGTCAGCAGCCAGTCCGGGAAGTAGGAGCCGTGGCGCAGCTTCGGGATCGCCAGGTCGATCGTCCCGGCCCGGGTGTCCCACTCCCGGGACCGGTAGCCGTTGCGGGAGTTCACCCGCTCGTCGCTGCGCTGCCCATACCCAGCGCCGCAGACCGCGTCCGCCTCCGCAGACATCAACGCCTGCGCAAACGCCTTGACCATCGCCTGCAACACGTCCGGCGACGCGCCCTCGATCTGCTCGCGCAGCAGGTCAACAGGGTTCACACTCTCAGATGCGGCCATCGCGTTCCTCTCCTTCATGACTTGGTCGTCTCGAAGGATCACGCGATGGCCGTCTCCTATCTACGCAACACGCCCATCACGGGCAAGTCGTACACCACTCCCGTGGACGCAACCCGAGGCGCGCTCAGCCACGATCACGGCGGAACACACACAGCCATCCCTATTCCCGGCCCCGCGGGCACGGCAGCGTCAGCCTGTCGCCGTTGCCGGCCGGCACCACGGACACGATGTGCGAGCCCGCGTGTCAACGCCGGCCGAAGGTTCCACGCGGCGTCGACAGGCTGCGCGCTCCCAGGCGTGGAAGCGTGCAGCCGGGCAGGCGACGGGCCTCACGGAAATCGTCCGCGGACTTCGGAGGCTGAATCAGCATGAGGCCGACGCGTGCCGGCGTTCGGCGGAGCGGGTGCGCCATCGCCCGACGATCTCCTCATGAGTCCTAGGCTTGCCGGTCAGGGTTGACCCTTCGTCCTGGCCGGTCCGCGGGCGGGCGGGCCGGGATCGGCGTGTCGGGCGGCTCGTTCTCGCATGGGAAACTCTCGCTGTGAGTTCAGGTGCTCCCCGGACGATCAAGGCAGTCGACACTTCAGAGTTGATCCGGCTCGACACCGAGGCGATTCATTGCGGACTGAACCGCAATCATGGGGCAGGGTGGTTGGCGGAGTTCGCCGATCCAGCAGCGGTGCAATATCTGTGGCCGGTACTGGTGCACCGGTTGGGGCACCGGCCTGAGCTTTCGCCGCACTGGCGGTGCATGCTGCTTTTGACGGTGCGAGACGGCCAACAGATCGTTTCCCTGCTGGATGTCCTGCCCGCCTCGTTCGAGGATCTACCCGAGACGCTGGATGCGGCCACGAAGGCCAAGATCGCCCACCGGCTGGAGCATGAGGGCCTGCTGACGCAGGCGCAGTGGGCCGACCTCAACCCCTGATCCGGGTACTGCTTGGCGGTGATATACGGCGGCTGATATCGGGCGGCGAACCGTGCGTCAGGTGTCGAGGCCCGCGAGGTTGAGGCGTTCGAGCAGGCTGGGCTTGCGGGCGTGCACCGCCCGTAGCTCGGCCAGCCGGTGTCGGAACGATGTGCTGTCTCCGTCGCGTTCGCCGAGATCGTGTAGGTCGACGAGGAGCTGAACGGCGGTGTCGTACTCGCGGGGTTTCTTCGTGGCGATGAGTTCGTCTACCCGCTGCCAGGCGGTGGGTTGGTCGATCGCGAGGGTGTCAAGGTGCCGTTGCCGGGCGGCTGTGGCGGAGCGTTCCCGGCGGACCCGGTCGCGTTCGCGCTGCTCGACGTCCCGTCGTTCCCTTTCGGCGCGCAGGTCCGTGGCGGTGGCGAGCAGTTCCCCGGCGGTGCGGCCGGCTGCTGGGGTGGGGATGTCGGTATCTGCGTCGCGGTAGCGGCGCAGCAGCCGGCTGCGTAGGTGGCTGTCGCCGCCGGTGATCAGGTCAGTCAGAATGGCGTCCTTGTCCCGGGCGGGCAGCCCGACGACCCACTTCCGTAGTTGTGTAGCGGTCGGTTCGCCAGCGGCGGCCGGCGACGACCCAGCCGCCGCAGCCGCGATCAGGTCGGGGTCAATGCGCAGGAACTCGGCGACGGCGGTGAGGGCCGCGTCGAGGGTGCCCATGCCGGCGGGGACGGGCGGTTCAGGCTCGTCGTCGGCGATCTCCTCGGACTGTACGCAGCGCAGCCAGGCCAGGTAGAGCAGGCGCAGATCGCCGGCGGCGAGGCGGGCCCGGACCGGGATGATGGAGGCGAGTAGACCGTGGCCGTCGAGGTCCCACTCGTCGGTGCCGTCCTCGTCCTCGTCGTGCAGGTCGACGATGACGTGCTTGCCGACGGTCCACGCGGACGCGCTGTCGCCCTGGCAGTACTGGGCGACGGTTGCGGGGTCGAGCACGTGTTTCGGTAGCCGCAGCATGAGCTGGTGGGTGCCCCAGTTCGCCAGGTAGAGGTGCGCGTCGAAGTACCGTTCCATCAGCGTGCGCGGGTCGCCCTTGAAGTCGCCCCACTCGTAGGTGTTGACGAAGCTGGTGGCGGTGATGTCGGCTCGGGTAGACAGCGACCGCAACTCGGCCCGCTCCCGGGCAGTGAGGGCTCGGTCGACGGCGGTGAACTCGTAGTACTGGTACTCGCTCACCGTGGCCTACCTTCCGGCCCAGTGCCGGTAGGCGTCGATCCACGCGGCGCCTACGGGCGCTGGGGTGGGTAGCGGCAGGTCGAGGAGGTCGATCTTTTGCCGGTGGCGGTCTCGGGCGCAGACCGCGACGATGGTGTCGGCAGTCAGGTCGATCTTGCGCACGGTGGCCTCGACGCCGAGGACGGTGGTGGTGAACGGCACCGCCAGATGCTCTTCGATCATGGTGAACAAGCCGGTGAGCTGTTCGTCGTCGCCGTACGCGTCGACGGTGGCTTCCTCGATCATCGCCTCCAGCGCGGCGTTTGCCTCCGATGCCATCGGCGGAGGATAGCGGACGGCTGTCGGGGCGTTCGGAGTCCGATGCGCGAGGATGGTCGGCATGAGTTCGGTGGCCGAGTTCGTCGATCTTCGGCGGGAGGTGGAGCGGTTACGGGCGGAGAACGCCCGGCTGGCGCGTCTGCTGGAGTTGCGCGGCCAGGACACGTCTGCGGCGCCGGAGCAGCTGTCCGCGCCGGTTGCGCCGCCAGGGCTGGTCACCATGGCTTCGCCGACTCGGGACAAGCTGGCGTTGTTCGCCGACCGGTTCCAGGCCCGGGCCGACGTGTACGCCGTGCGGTGGGACAACGCCCGTACCGGCGCTGCCGGTTGGATGCCCGCGGTCGCGGGCGGTTGGCGTAAGGGTATGGACCGGCGGGGTGCCGCCTACCTGCCCCGGACGACGGAGGTCGTCGCGGCGCATCTGGTCGGCGACGTGTTCATGGGCCTGTACCCGCTGCTGCCCGGCAACACCTGCCACTTCGTCGTGGCCGACTTCGACGGGCCGACGGCGATGCTCGACGCCCTCGCGTACGTGAAAGCGGCACGAGCCGGCGCGGTGCCTGCCGCGTTGGAGATCTCCCAGTCAGGCCGCGGCGCCCACGTGTGGATCTTCTTCAGTGGCGCTGTTCCCGCGGTCACCGCGCGCGCCGTCGGCACGGTTCTGCTGCGTGAGGCGATGGTGCTGCGCGGGTCGATGGATCTGCGGTCGTACGACAGGCTGTTTCCCAACCAGGACGTGCTGCCCGAGGGTGGCTTCGGCAACCTCATCGCCGCACCGCTGCAGGGACGCCGCCGCAAGGATGGACTGACCACGTTCCTCGACCTCGGCACCCTCGAGCCGTATGCCGATCAGTGGGCGTTCCTGTCGACGCTGGACCGGCTCAGCCCCGGCGACGCCGAACACGTCGCCCGGCAGGCCAGGCAAGCCGTCACCGGTGCCGACGTCGCCACGATGAGCCGGTCCGCCGCGACCCGGGTCCATCCTCCGCTCCCTGGGGTGGTCCACGCGGAAGTCGGCGCCGGGCTGAGCATCGACGCCGGACAGCTCACCCCCGCCGCGCTGGCGACGTTCAAGCACGCCGCTGCCATGGCCAACCCGAAGTTCTACGAGTTGCAGCGACTCCGCAAGTCCACCTGGGACACCCCGCGCTTCATCCAGGGCTACGACCTCACCCTCGATGACCGCTTGGTCCTCCCGCGGGGCCTGCGGCACACCATCACCACGATCGTCGAGCGCGCCGGGTCGCGGCTGGCAGTCACGGACGCAAGAAACCCCGGGACCGAGATCGACGCCGCGTTCACCGCCGAACTCATCAGCAGGCAGGCCAACGCGGTCAGCGCGCTTCTCGCCCACGATGACGGGATCCTGGTCGCTCCACCGGGCTCCGGCAAGACCGTCATGGCCTGCGCCGTGATCGCCGAACGCAACACCTCCACCCTCGTCCTCGTCGACCGCAAAGCCCTCGCCGACCAGTGGCGCACCCGCATCCAACAGTTCCTCGGCATCAAGCCCGGCCAACTCGGCGGCGGCCGACGCAAGCTCACGGGCACGGTGGACATCGCGTTGCTGCCCTCCCTGGCCCGGCGCGACGACGTCGCCACCCTGACTCAGGGGTACGGGCACGTCATCGTCGACGAATGCCACCACCTCGGCGCCGCCGCATACGAGCACTCGGTCAAGCGGATCGCCGCGCAGTTCTGGCTCGGTCTCACCGCCACACCCACCCGACGCGACGGCCTCGGCCAACTCGTCACCTGGCAACTCGGACCCGTCCGGCACACCCTCACCGACGAGGAACAAGGCACCCTCGCGGCAGCGATGCACGCCGACGCCGGACCGCGACGAGCGCTGTTCATCCACGAGACTACCTTCCAGCCCGGCGACGTCGACCTTGACGCCCCCGGCGCGCTCGCCGAGGTCCACCGGCGCTTGGCCCTCGACGAGCCCCGCAACACCCAGATCGCCGATGATGTCACCGTTGCCCTGACTCTCGGTCGCAACTGTCTCGTCCTGACCCGACGGGTCGCCCAGGTCGAGGCTCTCACCGCCCTGCTCGCCGCACGTGGCCATCACGCGCTCGTGCTCCAAGGCGCGATGAGCACCAGCGAACGGCGGACCATCGTTGGCCGGCTCGACGGCGCCAAGGTCGGCGACGGCGTGCTCGTCATCGGCACCACACCGTTCATCGGTGAAGGCTTCGACGCCCCCGCCCTCGACACCCTCTTCCTCGCCGGCCCGATCTCCTACGACGGCCTACTCGTCCAATGCGCCGGTCGTGTCATCCGCGCCGCACCCGGCAAGGACGTCGCCGAGGTCCACGACTACCACGACCCGGCCACCCCCATCCTCGCCGCCTCACTCCCACGCCGCATGCCCGGATATCGGGCACTCGGCTTCACCAGAACATGAGTGCATCCGATCGCGATCACCTGGCTGGTCCCGCCGGGTACCCGGAAATGACCAAAAGCCAAGCGCGCTTGGCCTAGCGTAGTAGGCTGACGAGCATGAGCCGGTTCTCCGAGGATGAGCTGCATGGGGTTGTCTCCAGGTACGAGGCGACGCGCGCGGCCGCGTTGACCGAGCGGGACGAGCGGCTGCGGGCGTTCCACGCGGCCGGGTGGCGGCCGGTGGATCTGCAGCGGGTCACCGGCTACAGCCGGGAGACGATCCGTCAGGCGCTACGACCGGAGGTCCGGCGGGCGACCAACATCAGCCGGCGCCGGACACCACCCCAGCCGCCGGCGGACTACCGGTCCTACGGCGACCGGAAGCCTTACGTGGTGGCCGAGACCCTCGCCGCGCTGCTGGGCCCGACCGAGGGCACGGTGACGCTTCCGCGTCACCTCGACTGGTCCGGGCACGCCGAGTACGACCTTGACCGGCCCGCACGCCTGACCAGCATGTACAAGGTGGTACTCACCGAAGCCAACACCGTCGAGGATCTGCACACCTGGCTCGACGCCGACCTACTCCGGCGGCTCTGGCCCACCCTCTGGCTGCCACCCCAGCTCCGCCAACGCTGGGAAGACGCCTTCCCCGAACTCGCCGCGACCCGCAGCAACGCGGCATAACGGTGGACCCCTTCCACGAACGCCTCGCCCGCACCGGCCTCGGCGCAAGCCATCGATACGGCTTCGCGCTGGCCGGCGGCTACGCGGTCCAAGCCGCCGGGCTCGTCGAGCGGCCCAGCGAGGACGTCGACCTGTTCACCGCCTGGGACCGCCGCGACGAATTCACCGCCGCAGTCGCCGCAGTCGTGCACGCCTACCGGGACGACGGCCTCACCGTCGAGGTTGAGCGGCAGTACGACACCTTCGCCCGGCTCGCAGTCACCGACGGCGCACGGGTTTCCAAGGTCGAACTCGGCGTGGACTGGCGTGCCAACGAACCGATCCTCATGGCGATCGGACCGGTCCTGCACCCCGACGACGCGGTCGCGAACAAGATGAGCGCCCTCTACGGGCGCGCGTTCGCCCGGGACTTCATCGACATCGACGCCACGCTCAGTTCCGGCCGCTACACCCGCGACGCCCTCCTCGCCCTCGCGCAGCGCGCCGACCGCGGCTTCGACCCGCGCATCTTCGCCGACGCCCTCGGACAAGCCGCCCAACTCGATCCCGACGACTTCGCCCAGTACGGCGTCACCGGCCCAGCGCTGGACGATCTCCGAAGCCGATTCGCGGAGTGGCGCCGCGAACTGCTCGACGCCGAGGAGGGATGAGCCGACGGCGACGTTGAGCCTGTACACGCAGGACCCACGACGTTCCAGCGGATCTTCGGCAAGCGATCGCAGCGAGCCCGCGAAGCGACCGGCACGCAACGGGGACGATAGGAAAGCCGCAGGTTATCGGCCTGCGGACACCGGCGGTGCGTCGGGTTAGGAAACCGATGCTCTATCCCCTGAGCTACGGGGGCGCGAGGGCCTAAAGGATGTCTCGTAACTCGGTGAAGGCGTTGCCGGTCAACGGTGTCGGTGTCACCGGAGCAGGATGATGTTGTGGAGATTGGCGATGCCGGAAGCGGTGTCGGCCAATGTGTGGGCGGCTCGTCGGTAGTCCCGCAGGATCTTGAAGGTCTTTATCCGGGCCAGGGCGTGTTCGACCTGCGCGCGGACCTTGCGGTGTTGCCTGTTCAGCTCCTTCTTCCAGTCGGGTAGTTCGCTGCCGTCGGCCGGTTTGCGGTACGGGATGATCACCTCGGGGTTGCCGCGGTAGGCGCCGTCGGCCATGACCGGTCTACCTGCCAGTTTCTGGTCGATACCCGAGGTGCGGTAGACGATGGTGTCGTTGCGGTTGCCGGGCTGTGGGTCACCGAGGGCCACGACGAGGCGGGTGTGGGCGTCGATGGCGACCTGCAGATTCGTGCTGTAGCGGTAGTTCTTACTCTGGGCGGCCAGCCGGTGGTCCCGGGTCGGGATCAGGGTGCCGTCGACGATCGCGATCTGGTCGACCCGGCGCCGACGCACAGGGGCCAGGGCGAGCAGCGGGCCGAGGGTGTCGATCACCCGGTGCGCGGCCGAGTGCGACACCCCGAACAGCGGACCGATCTGCCGCATGGTCAGGTTCGTGCGCCAGTACGCGGCCACCAGCAACACCCGATCAGCGAGGTCAAGTGACCACTGCCGACCCGGCCGGCCATCAGCGATCGCGTCCCCGCCACGTTCGGCGACCAGCCTGACCAGCCTGCGGAACTGGACGGGCTGCAACCCGGTGAACGGGAAGATCCACTCCGAGCGGGCCGCTGAGATCACCTGCACCCCGACATGATCCACCATGGACCATCACAGAGTTACGAGACATCCCTTAGTCTAGCGACCTGGGGTTCACCTGGGGTGGCAGGGAGTGGCCGACGTTCACCTACGTTCCCCGGACCGCCGTTGTCGCAGCCCAGGACCACAGCTCGGAGTCTCTACGCGAGTTCGCACAGCGCCACCTCTGCCGATCTTGGCTGCTTAGGCTGGTAGGGGGTCTTGTCGCGGATGCAGGCCCAAAGGACGTTGAGGCGTTGTCTGGACAGGGCGGCGGTGGCTTGGCGGTGGCGACGATGCCTGCGATGGTTTCCTCGATGGCGGGAAAGCCGCAGGTCACTAGCCTGCGGACACCGGCGGAGCGTCGTCTTTGGAGTCTCCCTGTGACTCCGGTTGATCTTGTTGGGCAGGGTGAAGCGGCCGGCGCGATGGGGGTCGCGCCTGCGACAGATCCGGTGGCAGGGTGAGAGACATTCTCCTCCTCACCCACGACAACGATCACGGTTGTCGTTGACGTTGCGTCACGCGCAACACGCACCAGGCGTGGCGTCAATGGCCGCTGACGCGGGCCCGGCCGGCGCACGGCCCGGGTGGGCGATGGGGCTCGCGCGCCGGCCAGGTCCGCCGCTTGCCGGTAACCCCTACCTCGGCGGACGTCTGCGTTCCAGCACTACGGTCAGGGAAGAACCTCGAAGGTCCAGGTCTTGGCACCGGAGGTGATGGTGGCGCCGGTGGAGGCGAGCTTGGCGGTGACCTCGAAGGTGACGGTGTAGGTGCCGGCGGCGTCGAAGCCCCAGTTGGCGTGGGCGTGGGTGTTGCGGCTGACGTTGAGGCTGTCGGGCAGCCCGTTGCCGCTGTCGAACAGCACCGTCGGGGTGCCGCCGGAGACGGTGTAGATGCTGAAGCCCGCCGGTCCCGTGACGTTGGTGAGCTTGAAGGTCACCCGGTTGTTCTGCAGCACGCCGCTGGGCACCTCGGTGGTGTTCCACCCGGCCCAGAGCAGTCCGGCGGTGTTGCTCTGGGGCAGCACCCAGGCTTGACCGCCGGTGCCGAGGAACGACCAGGCGCTGCCGCCGGGCACGGTGAGCTTGGCGGTGTTGGGGACGCGCAGGACGACGTCGGCGGGGTTGCGCTCCACCGACGGGCTGACGGTGTCGTCGAGCAGGTTGACGGTCAGCGCCCCGCCGGCGTAGTCGACGTCGATGACGTCGGTGTGGCCGCTGGACAGGACGATCGGAGCAGCGGTGGCGGGGGTGGCGGCGCCGGCGAGCAGGGCTGCGGTCAGGGTCAGGCCGGTGAGGAAGCGACTACGGGTACGCACGGTGTTCACTCCTTGACCACGACGCGCAGGGTTGCCGGCTCGCTGGTGACCTTCTGTCCGTTGGCGGCGAGGGTGCCGGTGGCCCGGAAGGTGACGCGGTACGTGCCGGCGCTGTCGAAGGCCCAGTTGGCGTGGGTGTGGTCGCCGGCGGTCACGGCGATGGTGTCGGGCAGGCCGTCGCCGCTGTCGGCGAGGACGGTGGGCTGACCGACGGCGTTCTCGGTGTAGATGGCGAGTTGCCCGGGGCCGTTGACCGACCGCAGGCTGAGGGTGAGGGTGTCGGCGGTGAAGGTGCCGGGCTCGACCTCCTCGGCGGCGATGCCGGGCCAGACCAGGCTGGCGTTCTGGATCTCGGGCAGGATCCACACCTTCGACACGCCGGGCGTACCGAGGAAACCGAAGGCGGGATCGTTCGGGACGGTGACCTTGGCCTGTCGCTTGACGACGACCTTGACCTCGTCGGCGGCGTACTCGACGTCGTTGTCCTCGTCGTGGACGCCGAGCTCCAGCGCACCGTCCTCGTAGGCGATGTCGACCAGGTCGAGGTGCCCGGAGTTGAACGTCACCAGGGATGCCTGCGCCGCCGCGGGGGCGGCCGCGAGCAGCGCCGCGGTCACCACACCGGAGGCGAGAAGCAGGCGGATGGGCTTGCGCACGAAGGAACTCCTTCCACGTGGTCCCCTGTGGACCACGTTATCGAAAACGATAGTCGTTTTATTCAACGTGGGGAAGGTTCTACGATCGGACGCTTCCAGCGCCGGGCCAGCACTCCGTGCCGGGGGGCTGCCAGCCAGGCGGTGAGGAAGACCGCGGTGGCGACCAGGACGATGGTGCCGCCGACCGGTGTGTCGTAGCTCCAGGACAGGTACAGCCCGACGAGTGCCGACGTGCCGCCGATCACCGGGGCGAGCAGCATCATGACGCCGAGGCGGTCGGTGAGCAGCCGGGCTGCCGCCGCGGGGGTGATCAGCAGGGCCAGCACGAGGATGTTGCCGATGGTCTGCAGGGAGATCACCACGGCCAGGGTGACCAGGACGTAGAGCACGATGTCGAGCCAGAACACCGACAGCCCCATGCCACGCGACATCTCCCGGTCCAGGCAGACCGCGACGAATTCCTTGTGCAGGGCGAGCACCAGGCCGAGGATGACCAGGCCGGTGCCCCCGACGACGTAGAGGTCCCGGTCCGGAATACCGGTGATCGAGCCGAAGAGGAACTGCTGCAACGACCCGGCGTATCCGGGGGCCTGCGAAATGATCACGATGCCGAGGGCGAACGCGCCGACCAGGAAGACACCGATGATCGAGTCCTCCTTGATCCGCCGGTTCTGCGAGAAGATCGCGATCAGCAGGGCGGTGGCGACACCGGCGACGGCGCCACCGAGCACCAGGCTGCCCTGGAACACGAAGGCGACCGCGATGCCCGGGAAGACCGCGTGCGCCACGGCGTCACCGATGAACGCCATCCCGCGTAGGACGACGTAGCAGCCGACGACTCCGCAGACGATGCTGGACATGACCGCGATCGCCAGCGCCTTGGGCAGGAACGCGAGGTCGGGGTTGAACAGGTCGGTGAGGAAATCGGTGATCGACATCAGGTTGCCCTCACGAGCTTCAGCAGCGGGGAGGTCGCGCTCACCCCGAAGGTCTTCGTCCACAACTCGGCGTCCTGCAGGTCCGCCGGCTGCCCGTCGGCGACGATCCGGCCGTTGAGCAGGACCAGACGGGTGCAGGAGTCCACCGCCGCGACGAGATCGTGAGTGGTCATCAACACCGCCCGGTCCTCTGCCGCCAGGCTGACGAACAGGTCGCCCAGCAGCTCCTGGGTGGGCATGTCGAGTCCGGTGAACGGCTCGTCCAGCAGCAGGATGCGCGGCGCGAGCGCGAGGGCCCGCGCGACCAGCACGCGTTGCCGTTGCCCGCCGGAGAGCTCGCCGACCGGCCGGTGCCGCAATCCGGTCAGCTGTACCCGGTCCAGCGCGTCGCCGACCGCCCGCCAGTCGGCGACGCCAGGTCGCCGCAGCAAGCCGATGCGGCCGGTCCGGCCGCTCATCACGGCCTGTTCGACGGAGATGGGAAAGTCCCAGGTGAACTCGTGGCGCTGGGGGACGTATCCGATTCCGGAACGGCCGGGACGCGACGGCTTACCCTCCACAGTCACCGTGCCACCGCGGGTGCGGGTCAGTGACAGGATGGCGCGGAGCAGGGTGGTCTTCCCGGCGCCGTTGGGCCCGAGCAACCCGACCAGCTCACCCCGGTCCAGGTGCAGCCGGATGTCCCGCAGGACGGGCCGGCCACCCAGATCGACGTCCAACCCGTCGATGTCCAGTGCTCTCACCGCTGGCCCTCCGACGATGCGACGGCGCGTTCCTGCTCGGCCCGCCGTCGGGCGCCACGTCCGCGCAGCATCAAGATGACCAGGCCGAGAGCGAGCGCGACCGCTGTCCCTGCGAGCGCCGCGATCAGCAGGGTTGGCGAGCCGTCCGCGCGGTCGTCGGCTGCGGCCGGGCCGTCGGCGGGCGGCTCCTGGCCAGCCGGTGCGGGAATGTCGGCCACGGCGGCGAGGGCCTCGTCGGCGCTGGTGGCATCGCCCACCGCGAAACGCAGTGTGCCGGTCGCCGACACCGTCTCCCCGTCGACCAGGTCGGCCGAGACCTGCACCGCGACCAGATAGACACCCGGTGCGGAAAAGACCCAGTTGGCGTGGGTGTGGGTGTTGACCTCGACCCAGAAGGGCTGTGCCGTCGCCTCGGCAGACCGCCACAGCGGCTGCGGCGGCGCGAAGTTGCCCGACTGCAGGTAGGTGGTGAGGGTCCCCGGACCACGCACACCGAGCAGGGTCAGAGTGACGCCGCGGTCGATGGTCTGCATCACCCGGGGGTCCTGGGTGTTCCAGCCCAGCCAGACGACGTCCTGGTTCTGGACCTGCGGCACCACGTACGCCCGCTTGCCGGCCTCGATGCCGAGGAAGGCGTACGCCGGATCGTCCGGAACGGTCTGCAGCGCGGCATCGGAGACCCGCAGCAGGGCCTCGTCGGGATCACGCCACACCGGTTGCGCCTGCGTGCCGTCGTGGATGAGCAACGTCCACCGGTTGTCGACGTAGCGGGGGCCGATGTCGACGTGCCCGGTGGCGAGCGTCGTCCGCCCGCTGGCGAGGGGCTGGTCGGCGGCGATCGACTGGTCGAGGCCCGGTGTCGGCTCCTCGGCCCGGGCCGGGGCCTGCGTCGTGGCCAGCACGATGACCGTGGCCACCGCGCACCGCAGGATGGCGCTGGTCGTGCGGGGGCGGCGTCGCGCCCGTCCTGCCGTCACTGGCTCCTCCATCACTTCTCCGTCAGGCACTCGTGCAGCGATTCGGCGTTGAACCGCATCATCTCGGCGTAGGTGGTGACGTCGCGGTCGAACGCGTCGCCGTAGATCGGGCACACCCGCAGGTCCTCCTCCCGGGCCACCTCGGTCAGCGTGGCGGACCGGGACGCCAGGTTCGGCTCCAGAAAGACAGCAGGTATGCGCAGGTTGCGGATCGTCTCGGTGAGCTTGCGGCGGTCGGCGAGGCTCGGCTCGGCGGCCGGGTTGGGCGTGACGAAGCCGGATATCTGCACCCCGTACGCCTGGCCCAGGTAACCGAACGCGTCGTGCGTGGTGACGAGGTGACGCCGCGACGGTGGGATCTGCGCGATGGTGTCCCGCACGTACGAGTCGAGTTCTTCCAGTTGCCGGATGTAGGCCGCGGCGTTCGCCCGGTAGTCGGCGGCGCCGTCGGGATCAACGCCGATCAGCGTGTCCCGGATCAGCTCCACGTAGGACATGGCGTTACGGACGTTCTGCCACAGGTGCGGGTCGATCTCACCGTGCACGTGCTTGCCGAGGACCGCCTGCGGCAACTGGTAGACCTGGGTACCCGGCCGGCCGAGGAACCGGAAACGCCGGTCACCGGGCACCTCCAGCAGTGCCTTGTTCGGCACCTCGATCACGGTGCGCGCCGGGTCGTACACCCGTTGGGTCGCCTCGCCGCCACCCTCGAGGTCGGCGAGCAGGTAGAGCCGACGCTGGTCGAGGTCAACTGTGACATCGGCGTGCCCGCCGCTCAGCACGTCCGACATGCCCGGCACCGAGTGCGGGTCGACCCCGACGGCGAAGGTGAACACCTGCTCACCCATCGGGACGGGCGCCGTCTGCGGGTCGACGGCCAGCCGCGCCCGCATGGTCAGCCGGTAGATTCCCGGCTTGGTGAACGCCCAGCTCATGTGGGTGTGCGCGTCCGGCGGCAGCGTCGCGGTGTCGTCCCGGTAGCCGTTGGCGGGGTCGAACCCGTCGCCCGAGTCGACGGAGAACGACGGGTTGCCGAACGACTCGGTGAGGTACGCGTACATCTGCCCCGGCCCGTCCACGCCGGTCGCGCTGAGCAGCACCTCCGAGGACCGGTCCGCTCCCTGCGCCGCACCGGTGCCGCGTACCCGCATGCCCAGCCAGATGGTGTCCAGCGACACGTCCTCGACCAGCGGGATGATCTCCGCGGCGTACTTCACCGCTCCCTCGGCCAGCGAGATGTTCGGTACGCCGTCGCGCAGGTTCGCGTCCAGCGCCTTGATGACTACCTGCTCCTCAAGAAGCAGGTAGTTGCTGAACGCCACGTCGGCGTAGACGACGTCACGGATGTCCCGCAGCGACGGCTCGTAGCTGTGCGGATCGGCCCCGTCCGGCACCATCGAGGTCACGGTCACCCGGTCGCCGCCCACGTTGCGGGCCAGATCCCGCAGGATCCCGGTGGTCGTCAACACCTGGATCCGCTCGTCGTGCGAACTCAACGCCACCTCCGACTGGCAGCCGCCGACGAGCAACGCGGCCAGCAGCGGCAGCACGGCAAGCCACCGCGGCGGTGCGCGGTGGCTTGCCGTGCTCGGCACCGCCGTCACCGGGTCCGGAGCGCGGCGCGTCGACGGGCCAGCACCATCAGCAGAGCGCCGACCGCCACCAGGACGACGCCCAGCGCCGCGGCCGTGAGCACCCAACCGGCGCCGGTACGCGGCAGCGGGCCACCGCCACCCTGATCCGAACCGCCGTCGCCGACGGAGCCGGAACCAGAACCGGGGCCGAACCCGGCGTTCGGATCGGTGCTGTCGCCGACGGCGATGGTGAGCGTCTTCGTGGCGCTGACTGCCCGGCCCGCCGTGGTGGTGCCGCTCATCTGCACCGCGAGGCGGTACAGACCGGGCTTGCCGAACGCCCAGTTGCCGTGGGTGTGGGTGTTCAGCGGGATGTCCAACTTCTGCGGGAACGCCTTGGTGGAGTCGAACAGCACGTTCTCGCCGCCGAACGAGCCGGTCAGGAAGAGAGCGAACCGGCCGGGCCCGTCGACGCCCTTCAGCGTCCAGGTGACGTTGCCCTTGACGCCCGAGACGACGGACTCGTGCTGGGTGTTCCACCCCGGCCAGACGAGACCCGCCTGCTGGGTCTGCGGCAGCAGCCACACCGTGTCACCCTGCTTGCCGAGGAAGTCGGCGCCGGCGGGCACCGTTATCTTCGCCTTGTCCTTCACGTGCAGCACCACGTCGGCGGTCTCCCGCCAGACCGGCGGGCTGGTCCGGTCGTCCTTGATCCGGATCGTCCAGTTGTCCCCGGACAGTTGCGGGCCCATGTCGACGTGCCCGTCGGCGATCACCTGCCGGGCGCCCGAGGCGGTGGTGGCCGCCGCCTTCGGGGCCGCCGCCGGAGGGGCTGCGGCGGGTTTCGGCGCAGCCGCGGGTTTCGGCGCAGCCTCGGGTGCCGCGAACGCGCGCGCCGCCGGCTGCTTGCCGGACCCCGGCACCTGCTCGACCGCAGCCGCAGGCGGCGCCTGCTCCATCGGGCTGATCGCCGGCACGCGCACCCGGTACGTCGTCTCCGCGCTGACCTTCCGACCGGAGCGCAGGGTGGCCGAGCCGGTCAGGGTCAACCGGTAGTCACCGGCCGCGTCGAAAGCCCAGACGACGCCACCGGTCCGCGACGCCACCGGCAGCCGCGCCGTCCGCGTCAGGCCCGGACCGCTGCCGAAGAGCGGGGTCGCCGCGCCGAGACCGGAGAGGGTGTACGCGGTGAACGTTCCCGGACCCTCCAGCGAGCTCACGGTGAGGTCCACCGTGTCGTCGGCGACGGCGCCGGGGCGTACTCCGGTGGTGTCCAGGGCCGGGAACCCGGTGTCACCGGCGGACAGTGACCACACGGCGTGGCCCGGCTTCCCGAGGAAGGCGAAAGCCGGTCCGGCCGGGACGCGGCCGGCCAGGCCGCCGTCCGGCCCGAGCACCACCTCGGCCGGTTCGTGTCCGAGCGCGTCACGGGACACCTGCGCGGCATCCCGGAAGCGCAACGACATCGTGTCACCGTCGAGCGCGACGGAGACCAGATCGGCGCCGGCCGAGGTGACGGCGGCCGGCTCGGCGGCGGCCGGCGTTGCTCCGGGTGCCAGCGCCAGCACGACGGCGGCAAGGCTCGCGGCGCCGGCGCGCATGCTTTTCATCCTCATTGGTCGCTCCCCAGGCGTAGCCGAGTCACTTCTCGTCCTTTCCCGTGTCTTCGCTGGTGGATTGCCGGTTGTCGGGGCCCGGACCGGGACGGTCGACGTGTGGCATCGGGTGGTTGTCGGGTGCTGGTCCGCCCGGTGCGGCGGCCGGGGTCTGCCGGCCGGCGGCTACCGGGGTGTCCTGGCCGTCCGGTGCCCGGCTGTCCGGTGCCCGGCCGGCCTGCGCTCGGCCCTCCTCCCGGGCGGCGGCCACCGCCCGCGCGAACTGCGCCGTCCGGCGGCGTCGCGCCGCGATCAGCGCCCAGCCGACGAGGACGAGTAGGGCCAGCAGGGCCAGCTGCGGCCAGGGCACCGCCCAGACGGCCGCCTGCGCCGTGCCGGCCCGCGGTGGCGGGTCGAGGACCTGGTCCCCCACGGCGGCCGGCGTGACGGCCGCGTTCGCGGTCAGCCGGAACAGCGGCGGAACACCCGACATGCGTACGGTGGTGGTCAGCTCGCCGCCGGGCAGGATCTCCGGCAGGTCCGCACCGGTGACGGACCGCCGGCCCAGGCCGAACGGCCCGGCCACACCGAGCACCGGCTGCCCGCTGAGCCGTACGTTGCCGGTGTTGCGGACCGTGAACGTGGCGGTGACCGTGCCCCCGGCCAGCGGGTTGGCCGAGCCGGTGTGCCGCACGCGCAGGTCTTCGACGGTCAGCGTCGGCTGCAGCTCACCGGTGACCCGCAGGTAGATACGCGCGCCGACCCGGTGGTCGACGGCGACCTGGTTGCCCTGCGCGTCGACGGCGGTGCCGGCCAGTGAGGCGACGATTCCTCCGGCGTGATCTCCGGGCGTGGCGTTGCGCGGGACGGTGAGCGTGAACGGGACGTCCAGCCGGGACGTCGACGGGATGGTCAGGGTGCGGCTCGGCAGGCGGACCCAGGAGCCCACGTCGGTGGGCTTCCGGTCGGCGGCCAGCAGATCGAACCCGCCCCGCGTGGTGGTGACCGCGTCGCTGGCGTAGAGGTTCAGGGTGAGCGGGCGGTTGGAATGGTTCGTGACGCCGACGTAGTCGGTCAGGGTGGCGCCCGGGTCGAGTTTGTAGCTGAACGCCGGCCGGCCGTTCGGCCCACGCGCGCTCGACGGAGCCACGCCCCAGGTCGCGGCTGCGGGCGACGGTGCCGGCGACGGCGACGTCCCTTGTGTCGCAGGCGGGCTGGCGGGGGCGGGTACGGCCAGCGCGGGGGCAGGTGGCACAGGAACCACGCCGAGCAGGGCGATCCCGGCGGCGATGGTGGCGAGCAGGCGCATTGCGGGGACGGGTCCGTTCCTGGGTACGAGGGGAGGTGCGGGGCGGGCGGGTCGCGGCAACGACGCGCCCACCCCGCGCGGTCGTCCGGTGGCCAGGCTCAACACCCGGCCACCGGACGGTTCGGTGCGATCAGATGGCGGTGAGGGTCAGGGTCGCGGTGTAGGTCCCTGCCGCCGTCTCGGTGGGCAGGCTCAGCCGCAGGCCCGCGCCCAGCTGCGCGGTACCCCGTCCGGTGCCGTCCGGCGCCGAGCCGAGCACCGCGCTGTTACCGAGACCGCCGCCGGCTCCGACGACGTACGGTGCGACCTCCGGCCCGGGGACCACGCCCTGCCCGTCAGCCTGGGTCAGGACCTGCGGCGTCCAGCCGAGGTAGCCGGAGCTGAACGTCGCCCCGTCCGGCCCGACGAAGTCCGCCGGGATCTGCCCGGACGCACTCCACCCCGGCTGGCCGGCGCGGGTGTCGGTCACCGTGACCGGCCGCAGCTCACCGTTGCTCTCCCACCGGTCACCGGCGGAGTTGAGCTGCGCGGGCGGCAGCACCACGGCCCGGTCGTCCGGGTTGACGCTGATCACCAGCGAGCCCTGCGTCTCGTCGATCGACGCGGTGATCGTCTGCGAGGCGGCCGGATCCTCGGGCGGGAACGCCACCCACAGGGTCACCGGCTCGCTGGTCGCCACGACCTCGTGGTCGTCGTCGTAGAGCTTGGCCACGTACTCGCAGGCGTTCAGCTCCCGGGTCGCGGTGAACGAGTAACTCGCGCCCGCCTCGCCCGAGATGATGCTCCAGTCCGCGGCGCCCGGGCACTTGCTGAACCAGTGGTAGTGGTCCAGCTCGGTCTGCGGCGTCTGCACCGCGTTGAGCGTGACCGTGTCGTTGGGCTGGTACTCGTCGGCCATCCCGCTGACCGACAGGCCGACCTCCGGCCCGCCGCCGGACAGCTCGCCGACGACGAACGAGTAGTCGACCGGCCCGGTGCTGACCGTCGTGCCGTTGGTCAACGTCGCGTCGGCCTGGAACTTCAGCGTGTAGTTGCCCAGCGCGCTGAACGCCCAGTTCGAGTGCGCGTGGGTGTGCGCCGGCACGTCGATCGCGTCCGGCAGGCCGTCGTCGGAGCGGAACTTGATGATCGGACCGCCGAACGAGTCCTGCGTGAACAGCGTGACGTTGCCGGGGCCCTCCACGTCGACCAGGCTCAGACGCACCTTGTCGCCCTCGAACACGCCGGAGTCGAGCGTCGTGGTGTTCCAGCCCGGCCAGAGCAGATCCGGGTCCTGGGTCATCGGAAGCAGCCAGACCTGGCTTCCCGCCGGCCCGAGGAACGCGAACCGGGCGTCGTCCGGCACGGTCATGGCCGCCTCCGGGAGAACCTGGAACGTCACGTCCGCCGGATCCCGCGTCACCGAAGGGCTGACGGTGTCGTCGTGCACCTTCAACGACAGCGCACCGCCCTCGTAGTGCACGTCGACCGCATCGGTGTGCCCCTTGGACAACACCACCTTCTCGGCCGCCGACGCGGCGGTCGGCGCCAGCACCGTGCCGGCGACCACCACCGCCCCGGCAACCAGGGCCGCGAAACCGCGAGCCCTCAGAGTCGCATTCATACCTCCCCTTTCAGCACCGCGCTTAGCTGCGCGCGGTGGTACATGTGGTGACATCACCAGGACGCCTTGCGCACCCCGGGCAACTCGCCACGCAGCGCCAGCTCACGGAACCGCACCCGGGACAACCCGAAGCGGGTCAGCACGCCGCGTGGGCGGCCGTCGATCTGGTCGCGCGAGCGCAGCCGCGCCGGGCTGGAATCCCGCGGCAGCCGGCTGAGCCGACGGACCGCGTCGGCGCGTACCTCCGGGTCGGTGTCCGGGTGCGCGACCAGCCGCTTCAGCTCCGCGCGCCTCTCGGCGTGCCGGGCTACCAGTTCCTCGCGGCGCGCCTGCCGGTTGACCAGGCTCTTCTTGGCCATCAGCGGGCCTCACGGAACTCGACGTGCCGGCGCACGACCGGGTCGTACTTGCGCAGGACCAGCCGGTCCGGGTCGTTACGGCGGTTCTTGCGGGTGACGTACGTGTAGCCGGTGCCGGCGGTGCTGCGCAGCCGCACGATCGGACGCACATCGGTCTGCTTGGCCATCAGAGCTTCACTCCCTTGGCACGCATTTCGGCGACAACCTTCTCGATGCCCTTGCGGTCCACCGTCTTCAGCGCCTTGGCGGTCAGGGTGAGGCTGACCCAGCGTCGTTCCGACGGCAGCCAGTAGCGGTGGTTCTGCAGGTTCGGGTTCCACCGGCGGCGGGTGCGCCGGTGGGAGTGGGACACGGCGTTGCCGAAGCTCGGCTTCGCGCCGGTGACGTCACAACGTCGGGACACAGTGCTCTCTCCTCGCTGGGACTCAAACAGTAACGAAAACGGTTTTCAGTGTTACATCAGCTGTTCGGTCAGTCTCACGCCGGGTCGCCCACGATCTCGACGGCGCAGTCGGTGCCGGGGCGGTAGCCAACACCGCACAGCGTCGTCACCACCGGCAGGTCCGTGCCGATCTTGGCGCGCAGCCGCCGGCCGTGGACGTCCACGCCGCGCGGCCCCGTGCAGGGCTGCCCCAGACCCGATCCAGCAGTTGCCGTCGGGTGAAGACCTGGCGTGGATGTTCGGCCGTCGCCGCCCAGAAAGGCCGGCAGAGCAGCTAGTCGATCGACGTCCACTTCACAGCCGCCCGGGCCGAGCGTGAGGTGGACCGTGGCGGTGAGGACGTCACCGGCCTCGCGCGCCGGCGGCGCCCCCACCGACACATCCCTGTTCGCCTCGACGGCTCGCATGTGCTTAGAATGACAATCGTTTTCAAGTAAGTCGAGAGGAATCTGATGTCGTCGTCACCACAGGCCCCGACCCATACCGTGACAGCCGACGCCGATACCCGCCCATCGCTGACGGTGCTGTCCGGGTTCTGGCCAGCGGCGACCTTCGCCGTCGCCCGGGCGTTACTCGCCGCCGACGAGTCGCTGCTGCTGGTGCGGCACGACCTCACCGGGATCCGGCAGGGTCTGGTCCGTCGGGTGGTCCGGTCCGGCGGCGGCATCGTCGAGGACGAGCAGGTCGAGCTTCGGCACGGCTGCGTCTCCTGCACCCTGCGCGAGGACGTGCTGCCCACCCTCGTCCGGTTCACCCGCAGCCACCCCGGTCAGGACCTGGTGCTGATGCTGCCCGAAGTGGTCGAGCCCGAGGCGGTCGCCGCCGCCTGCGCCCACTGCCTCGTCGACGGCGCACCGATCACCGACCTCATCCGCATCGACTCCTACGTCACCGTCCTCGACGCCGAACACCTCCTCGACGGCCTGGCCAGCACCGACGACCTCACCGCCCTCGGCATCCAGGCCGCCGACGACGACCACCGGGCGCTCGCCGACGTCGTCGTCCGGCAGATCGAGTACGCCGACACCCTGCTGCTCTGGGGCCAGTCCCGGGAAGGCGAGTTCGACACCAGCCGGATGGCGGTCCTGCTGCAGCGCATGGCACCGTGGGCGGCCCACCTCCGCGTCGACGGTGACCTCGTCGACGCCGACACGCTGACCCGCCAGCTGCGCCACACCCACCGGCACCGACCAGAGACCCCCGGGGTGCTCGCCCGCGGCCTGCAGGGCTACACACTCGGCACCCACGAGCCGGAATCCGACTGCGGCGTGGTCTCCGCCGTCTTCCGCGCCCGCCGCCCGTTCCACCCGCAACGCCTGCACGACGCCCTGGAAGACGTCAACGCCGAGATGATCCGCTCCCGGGGCCACTTCTGGCTGGCCAGCCAACCCGACACCGTGGTGGCCTGGGAGTTCGCCGGCGGCGGCCTGGCCATGGGCTCCCTCGGACACTGGCTGGTCAGCCTGCCCGAGGACCGCTGGGACCACGTCGAAGACCAACGCCGCCTCGCCGCCGCCATGGACTGGGACCCCTACTACGGCGACCGCCACCAGCACCTGGTCTTCATCGGCCTCGACACCGACCCCGTCGAGCTACACCACACCCTCGCCCGCTGCCTGCTCACCGACGCCGAACTCGCCGACGGCGAAGACACCTGGCGCACCTATCCCGACCCGTTCGCCGGCTGCTTCCCCCTCGGCGCCGAAGAACTGACCGACACCGACACCGACACCGAAGGAGTACGACCCGCATGAAGCCCGGAATCCACCCCGACTACCGACCCGTCGTCTACCGCGACAAGGGCGCTGACTTCGCCTTCCTCACCCGCTCCACCGCCACCAGCGACCAGTCCATCGAGTGGACCGACGGCAACACCTACCCCGTCATCGACGTGCAGATCTCGTCCGCCAGCCACCCCTTCTGGACCGGCAAGCAACGCCTGCTCGACACCGCCGGCCGGGTCGAGAAATTCCGCCAGAAATACGCCCGCCGCGGCCCCCAGAACAAGTGAGCACCGACGCGCCGGTCGACTGGACCGAGCTGGCGCCACAGCTGGTCGACGCGGCCCGGCGCGACCGCAACTGGTACCTGATGATCGCCCGCGAGCTGGTCGCCCCCGGCGATCGGCTCGCGGTCGACGTGGGCTGCGGCGCCGCCGGGATGTCCCTGGCCATCGCCCGGATGATGACCTGCGGCCGGGTCGTCGCGGTGGACGCGCACCAGACCGTCCTGGACGCCGCCCGCGACCACATCAGCGCTGAATGGTCGGACCGCCGGGTACGCATCGAGCCACTGCGCGTCGACATCCCCGCCGAGACGGCCGCTCTGCGGGAGGCGCTCGACGCTCCGGCGGACCTGGTCTGGGCATCGGCCTCGGTACACCATGCCGGGGACCAGCAGGCGGCGGTCACCGCCCTCGCCGGTCTGCTCGCCCCCGGCGGACGGCTGGCTCTCGCCGAGGGTGGTCTGCCGGATCGCCACCTGCCCTGGGACGTCGGCCTCGGCGAACCCGGTCTGGAGGTCCGGCTGCACGCCGCCCAGGACCGCTGGTTCGCCCGGATGCGGGCGGAGCTGCCCGACAGCCGGCGGATGCCGTACGGGTGGACGGAAGCACTACGACACGCCGGATTGTCACCGGTCACCACCCGCACCGCACTGGACGAGCAGCCGGCGCCGCTGCCCGACACCATCCGGTGGGCCGTCGTGGAAGCCCTCGCCGGACGGGTCAGCCGGCTGCGGCCCACCGGTCTGCTCAGCGCCGCCGACCTCGACGCCTGGGACCACCTCCTCGACCCGGCTGGCAAGGAGTGGCTCGGTCATCGCGGCGACCTGTTCCGGCTCTCCGCTCGCAGCGTGCACCTCGGCGTACACCCCTGAGATGGCCGCCCCTCTCGTTCCGGAGGCGCAACTGCGGGTCGCCGGTCTGACACCCACCGCGCAGCGCCGCGCCGTCCTGGCGCTGCTGGTCGGAAGATCCCGCCCGCTCACCGCTCAAGAGGTACACGCCGAGCTCGTCAGCACCGTGCGGCACATCGGCCTGACCACCGTCTACCGGGCGCTGCACAGCCTCGCCGACGCCGGCCTCCTGCACACCTTCGACCTCGACGGCCAGCGCGCCTACCGTCACTGCGGCACCGCACCGCACCAGCACCTCATCTGCACCCGCTGCGAGACGGTGACCGAGTGCCCACCCGAGATCGTGACGAACTGGCTCGGCGAACTGCACCAGCACACCGGCTTCACCCCGCATCCTGACCGGCTCGACCTCCTGGGCGTCTGCGCGACCTGCGCCGGCACGTGAGGACGGCGTCGCGGAGCGGGTCGAGGCAGGGCAGATCACTGTCCCTCCCGGCGGAGGTCAGCGGGCGCACTCCGCGCAGACGCCGAAGATTTCCAGGGTGTGCCCCACCTCGGTGAAGCCGCGCTGGGCGGCCACCTGTTCGGCCCACCGCTCCACGGCGGGCCCGGCCACCTCCACCGTGCGCCCGCACTCGCCGCAGACCTGATGGTGGTGGTGTTTGCTCGGTCTGCCGGGTGGAGCAGCCGCGCGTGCGCTTGAAGGGCCTGCCCGGGGTCGGCAGCAGGAGGACGACCAGCCCGGTCAGGACCGCGTCGAAGCTGCCGGCCGGGAAGCCTGGCTGCTGGGCGTCGCCCACCCGCACGTCGACCTCCCGGTATTCGCAATCAGTAAAAAGGTGCGCACTATTGCATGTATTTTGGAGACGAAGCGATCTCAGGAGGACCAGATGAGCACCGGCACCATGCACCCGACCCACACCGACGAGCACCGCCACACCCACGGACCGGAGTGCGGGCACCCCAGCGTGGAGCACCTCGGACACGTCGACTTCCTGCACGACGGGCACCTGCACCACGCCCACGACGGGCACTACGACGAGTGCAGCACCGACGGCCACCGCCCCACCGGGCAGCACGAACACCGCCACGGCGACGGATGCGGGCACGTTGCCGTCGCGCACGACGGGCACACCGACTACCTGCACGACGGGCACGTGCACCAGGCACACGACGACCACTACGACGAGTGCGCCTCCGGCGAGCACGTAGCCGCCGAGGAGCACGACCACGTCCACGGCGACGGCTGCGGTCACTCGCCGGTGCTGCACGGCGACCACCTCGACTACATCCACCACGGCCACCGACACGCGGCACACGCCGGCCACTACGACGAGCACTGAGGCTCCTTCCGGGACGAGCGGTCCACCCGTGGGGCGCGCCCCTGCGGTGCGGCCCACCCCACAGGAGGTGCTAACGGAAATCATTTCCACTATGGTGGCGGGGTGAGCGACGAGTACGCGATCTCCGGTGAGTACCTGCATCTGCTCAGCGAGCCGGCCTGGCAGGCCCTGCGCACGCCGGTGACCGAGGCGCTGCGCGGCGCGGTCGGTGACGCGGCCCTGCTCGACGTTGGGGCGGGAAGCGGCCTCGGCACCGAGGTGCTCACCGCGGCCGTCCCCGGCGCCGACGTGGTCGCGGTGGAACCGTCGCCGGTGCTGCGGGCGGTGCTGTTGTCCCGGATGGCCGCCCGGCCCGACCTGCGCCAGCGGGTCACGGTCGTCGCGGCCGACGCCCTCGGCGTCGACCTACCGGCCCGCCTCGGTGCCGTCCTGGCGATGAACATGATCGGCCACCTCGATCCCGACGGACGGCGCACGTTCCTGCGCCGGGTGGCCGAGCGCCTCGCACCCGGCGCACCGCTGGTGATCAACCTGCAACCACCGACAGAACCCGTGCCGATTCCTTACTCCACCTTCAGCACGGTGCGGGTCGGCCGCCACACGTACGAGGGCGGCGGGTCCGCCGAACCGTCCGGCCCGGACACGGTGACCTGGCGGATGCGCTACCGGGTCCGCGACGCCGACGGCACCCCGGTACGCGAGGACCATGCCGCATACCGCTGGTACGTCACGTCGGCCCGCGTTCTGCTCGCTGAGCTCACCGACGCCGGCCTGACCGGCGAGGTCGGGCCACTGGACGTGGTCCGGGCCGTACGCCGGCCCTGATACGTCGGCGATCCGGGGCCGAGGCACTCGTCCGCCGAGGCTGTTCGCGGAGAGCGTCGTTTCCCGATATGGAGGGTTTCGCCGGCCGCCCGTCTCACTGCGCGGTGTGGGGTCTGTGGTTGGCCGCCTCCTGATGGCGTTTGCCGTTCGTCGGCACGGGGGCCGTCGGATTGCCGTGAAAATTCGCGCGATGGTCGTAGCGGTCGCGTGAAAGTCGTCGACGGTGGCTGGCCGGCGGGGCTGACATGGATGTCACGGCGGGTCCGATGCGCGGGCCCGGGCTGGTGGAGGCATGCGGTGAGTGTCGATCGGGGTCCTGGGCGTGTTGCCGATGGTGGGCCGACGCCGTTGGGTGTCGAGGTGGCTGCCGGTGCGGTGGTGGTGACCGGCGTCGCGCTGGTGGCGGCGGTGTTCGGTGGGCCGGATGGGCGCTGACGTCGTGCCAGCCGCGCGCGCCGGGGAGGCTTCGGCGGAGGCGTTGTCGATTGCGGTGGAGTTGGTGACGGGGCGCGGCCGGGACTGGTGGCCGCGGCCCGGTCGGGTTTTCGCGGCCAGTGCGGCGCACACGTTCGCGGAGTTCGCCGAGGCGGTCGATGTCGCCTTCGGCCGCTGGGACCTGGGTCACCTGCGGATGTTCGTCCTGCCCGGCGGGGTGCAGGTGAGCTTGTCGGCCTGGCGGGCGGGTCCCGCCTTTCCGGGCACCCGTGACGGCCGGTCCTGCCGGCTGGAGATGCTGCGCCCCGGGATGTCGTTCGCCTACGTGTTCGACCTCGGTGAGGACTGGACGCATCTGTGTACGGTCAGCCGTGCCGCCGACACCTGTCCCGCGCCGCCGCGCGCTCCGCGCCCCGTCGGCGGCTGGGGAAATCTGCCCGACCAGTACGGCCGCTCCATGCCTGGTGAGCCCCCCGAGGCGTGCCCCGACCGCCGCTCGACGGCCATACTGGGGGACCTGCCGCCGCTGCTGCCGTTGTGGGGCCGACGCGCCTGATCCCCGGTACGCATCCTGACGTGCGACGGTCCGGCCACGTGTCAGGAGCGGAGAAACTCCAGCAGATCGAGGATGTCGTCGTCGTCACGCAGGCACAGCAGCAGGACGTCCACCGCACCGGCGAGCGCCGCGACACTGTCCGCGACGGTGAACCCGGTTGTGTCGAGTGTCCGCAGCGATTCCGGTCGGCGGGCCCAGACGTGCAGGTCGTACCCGCCGCCGACCGCCCGCGCCATCGGCGCGCCCTGATCGCCGAGGCCGATGAGACCAGCGGCGTTCATCGGGCCCCACCCGACGTCGTCGCGCCGGCCGTCATCAGGTCCGACGCCACGTTCCAGAGCCGCTCGGCGTTGCCCGGGTCGACCGCGTACGCGGCCACACCGCTGTAGTCGGCCGGCCGTTCGGTCACCACCGGCGCCTCGGCGCAGTCCTCGAAGTAGCGACCGCCGATGCCGTCGAGCAGCGGGGACGCGGCGAGCAACACCGAGGTCGCGGCACCCTGCTGCGGGGTCTTCTGCCGTTCCTTCGGGGTACGCAGCCCTCCGGTGTGCTTCTGCAGGCCGGTGGCGATGGCTCCGGGGTTCAACGCGTTGGCGTAGATGCCCTCGCCGGACCAGCGGCGGGTCGCCTCGACGGCGAGCAACGCCTCGGCGCTCTTGGACTGCCCGTACGCCAGCAACGGGTCGTACGGACGGAACGCGAAGTGCAGATCGTCGAAGATCACCGGGGAGAACAGGTTGCCACTGGAACTGACCGACACGACCCGCGCCCCTCCGGCGGCGGCGAGCGCGTCGTGCAGGCCGACGGTCAACGCGAAGTGCCCCATGAAGTTGGTGGCGAACTGCATCTCCCAGCCCTCGGCGGTGCGCTCCAACTCCGGCAGCGCCATGATCCCGGCGTTGTTGACCAGGATGTGTAACGGCTGGTCCCAGTCGGCGACGAATCGGCGTACCGATTCCTGGTTGGCCAGGTCCAGCTCACGGACGGTGACCCGGTCCGCGCCGATAGCGGCGGCGATGTCGGCGGCGGCCTGCTCACCGGCGGCCACCCGGCGGACCCCGAGCACCACCTCGGCACCGGCGGCGGCCAGCGAGCGGGCGGTCTCCACGCCGATCCCGGCAGCCCCTCCGGTGATGACAGCCCGCCTACCGGTGAGATCGACCCCGGCGATGACCTCGTCGGCGGTCGAGGTGAAACCGAACGGGGTGGTGATTCGCTCAGTCATCTCTGTCCCCTCTTCCGATCACGCTTACGGCAACCACTGTCACTCAACCAGCGGGCGGGGTCCGGGTCCTGGTTTTCCTGGTAGTGGCAGGACCAGGATGAGCGCCGGTCACCGCTCCTTCGACGGGCGGCTGAGCACGCCGGCCCACCGCGCGAGGAGGCCCACCGGGACGGACCGCATCTGAAGCCCTCAGATCCGAAACACCAACTCCGGGCTTGCCCCGCAACGGACGATGGCCCTAAATTTCATCGATGATCCTCAACGAGGAGCCGCCCCCCGACCTTTCCCGGAACGCCAGCTACGGCGATCTGGGGCCCGAGGATCTCGGTGGCATCGCCTACCTGCGAGGGCTCTCGAGGCGGGGGTTCCTCACCGGCGCCGCGTTGGCGGCGTCCGGGGTGTCGGCCGCCTTTGGTCTGCTGCCCGGCTCAGCCCAGGCCGCTGGCAGCTATCAGCGGCCGTGCGGAGATGTCCGGATCTCCAGCTCTTGGCAGGATCACCGGAACCGGACGCCGCCCTCGGGTGAGCCGGGTACCGACTACGCGGTCGGCATCGGCACTCCCGTCGTGGCCGCGGCGAACGGCACGATCCGTTACGTGAAGACCGACACCTCCACCGCGACCGGGCGGGTCGTGGGGATGGCCCACGACGACGGCAACTACACCCGGCACCTGCACCTGTCGTCGATCGCCGTCTCCACGGGTCGACGCGTGTCGCGAGGCCAGACGATCGCGTACTCCGGCGCTTCGGCGAACGGCAGTGACTCGGGTGTCGGACCGCATGTGCACACGAGTCTGTGGTTGAACACCGGCAGTCCGACGAATTTCCGCGCGACTGTCGATTTCGAGACCTACGTCGGAGACGTCACCACTCCGAACCCGCCCGACCAGGAGGTAGACGAAGTGTTCATCGCGAACGTGAAGGGAAACTGGTACCTGGTGGTGCCCCAGGGCACCGGTAAGCCCCGGGCGGTGGTCCTTGGTAGCGACAGCAACGCTGCCGCTTCCGGCATCCCCGTCCTGAACTTCAGTTGGGATCCGTCGATCAATGCACTCAGGGCCGCGGTCGACGGCATCGGCTGATTCAGCGGAAGGTGTTCGGGTCGATGAACTCGGACACCACAGTCTGGCGAGGGGGTCCGGCCGGCCTCGCCGTCAGCGCAGCAGCGCCAGCCGGTCGATGACGGAGTCGCGCAGCTCCGGTGGCCACGGGAACAATGGCGCCGCCACCTGGAGCTGGGCGAACCCGTGCAACCCGACCCAGAGGGCCGTCGCGTCGCCGAAGGGGTCCGCGCTGGCCGACCGTCCCGCCGCAACGCAGTCGGCGAGCGTACGCCGGAAGATCTCGAAGGCTCCCATGCCGAGAACGGCGAGCTCGTCCGCCATGGCCGGGGCCCGCTCAAGGGCCTGCCCGGCATCCCAAACGGCACCGAACATCACCCGGTACTGGTGGGGCCGGTGTTCGGCGAAGGTCAGGTAGACCGCGCAGATCGCGCGCAGGCGGTCGACCGGATCCGCGTCATCCGGTACGCCCAGTTCCTGCTCCAGGATGCCGAACGCGCGTTGCGCGACCGCGAGCAGAATCGAGTCCAGGTCCGGGAAGTGCGGATAGATCGACGGTGCGGAGATGCCGGCCTGCCGGGCGACCGCCCGCAGGGTCAGGTTCTGCGGTGTGCCGTCCTCCAGCAGCTTCATCGCGGCGTCGACGATCTCGTCACGCAACTGAGCACCTTCGCCGCGCTTGTTGCGGGCCCGTGTTCGCGGTGTGGTCACACGTTGACTTTACAGGTGTTAGGCGACCATGTAAGTTAACGGTTGTAAGTTTACATTCGTTTCCAGAGAAGGAGACTCCCTCATGACCGCCGCGACTGCTACCCGAATCGACATCGCCACCCCCACCCACCGCGCAGACCTCGCCGGCCGTGGGCTGGCGGCCCTCGCCTCCCTCGCCACCGGCGTCGCGTTCGTCAACGGCGTGCTGCTCACCATCAACGCCAGCGACGACCGTCTGTTCATCGAAGGCTGGCGAGTGTCCAGCTTCGGCATCTTCGCCGCGCTCTTTGCCCTGCTCGCGGTCAGGCCGCGCCAAACGGCCGGTGTCTGGGAGGTCGTGCTCGTCGGCAAAGCCGCTCTCGTCGTGTTCGGCGCGCTGATCGGAGACGTCCCTGAGGCACGCCTGTCGGCCATCATCGACTTCGGGCTCGTTGCCGTCGTCGCGGCGGCCTACGTGCTGTGTCGCGGCTGGCTGGCGTGGCGTCCCGCGACCACCAACCCGGCCCGATGACGGGGACGACCATGCCCTCCACCTCACTTCCCCACAGTCAGGAAGGCAGCGCCCGGCGTGCGGACCGGACCGCCATCATCTCGATCTGGGCGGTCCCGGTCCTGGTCATCGGCCAGTTCGCCATGCTGGCAATCGTCCCGGTCACCCTTGCGCTGATCGTCAGCCTGCGGCACGCCCATCTCCGCGGAATACGCCGCTGGACGGTCGCTCTCGCCGCCGCCTACGCCACACCACTGATCCTCTGGGCCATCGGGCCCGAACGCGCCCCGAGCCTGTCCAAGGACATGCACCCGGTCTTCGCCGCACTGATCGTCGTGGCCGCGCTGGTCGCGGGCGCGGCCTTCCACCTCGGTCGTCGACGCCCGAGCACGCCTATCCGGCCGTGAGGCGAGCCGTCGGACGTGCGGCGACCTGTCGAGAGACGCGAAGGTCACGTAGGCCGTGCCGTCCGGAGCGATGGCGACGCGTCCAGTTCCCGAAGCGTCCGGGCCAGTTCCAGCCGGGCGATGGCCGACACGCCGTGCCGGCGGTGCCCGGCCCGGGTGCTGGCGGCCGGCGACCAACGAGCGTCGGGCCGCCTCGTACCGCCGGACGGCGACGGGCCCGGCGCGGAGGGTGTTCCTCCGCGCCGGGCCGCGGCATCGGGTGGATCAGGCGGTCACGCAGGTGGCCGTCGTGCCCGGACCGGTGCCGGTGCCCTGGAAGCCGAAGTTGGTCGACTGCCGGCCGGGGACGCGCCCGTTGTAGCTCACGTTGCGGAACTGGACGGTTCCGCTGGTGCCGCTGGCCTGGGCGTTCCAGGTGCCGGTGACCGCGGCACCGCTCGGCAGCACGATGGTCACCGTCCATCCGTTGATGTCCGACATGCCGGCGGTGACCGTCACGCTCGCGGTGAACCCGCCGGCCCACTGGTTGATCGCCACGTCCGCGTAGCAGCCGCCGCCGGCCGGCGGCGTGCTGTTGGGGGGAGTGGTCGGCGGGTTCGTGGTCGGCGGCGTGGTCGTCGGCGGCGTGGTCGTCGGCGGCGTGGTGGTAGGTGGCGTGGTCGTCGGCGGGTTGGGTGCGCCGTTGGCCAGGCTGAAGGCCAGGTCAGGCTGGAACGAACCGGCCGTGTAGCGGCAACCGTCCGCCTCCCCCGGCGGCTTCACCCAGAGGTACGCGTCGATGTTGGCGTCGCCGGTGTTCGTCGTCGGGTACTGCCCGATGCGCCGGTCGGTGTTGTCGTCGCCGCACCAGTCCCCGCTGGCACCTCCGTTGCGGCTGGTGTCGATGACCTGACGCTTACCCGAGACGCCCATGCCGTTGAGGGAGGAGATGACCGCCCGGCCGAAGTTCGCCTCACTGGAGGTGGAGTTGTAGTTCGACACGTTGCTGAAGAAGCCGTCGGCGTACTGCACCCCGGCCGCCCGGAGCCGGTTGGCCGTCTCACCCGCGCTGTTCCAGGTCGAGTGGCCGGCGTCGAGGTACACCTTGGCGTTGGGGTTGGCCGACTTGATGGTCCGGGTGGCCGTCGAGATCGCCTGGTTGCGCGCGTTGATTTCACTGCTGCTCAGGCAGGTCAGCAGAGCGAGCGAGTCGGTCTCCAGGATGATCAGGACGGTCTGGTTGCCCAGTCCTCTGGCGAAGTTGGACACCCACGTCTGGTACTGGTTGAGATCCGGCGCCCCACCCGCGCTGGCTCCGCCGCAGTCCCGGTTGGTGATCTCGTAGACCGCGAGCACCGGGATCTGCTGTGCTGCGTTGGCGGCGCCGATGTGCTCGGAGACCTCCGCCTGCACGGTGGACGGGTTGAAGTTGGCGAACCAACGGGCCTGCGGCTGACTCGCGATCTTGTCGCGGATGACGCCGACACGCGAGTCGCCGGGGTTGGCGGCGACCCAGCGGACGACTGCCGAACTCGGGTCGCGGTAGAGCGATCCGGACACCGTGCCGGCGGACGCGCCGCCGACGGCGAAGCAGACGGCTGCAGCGGCGGTGCCCGCGATGGCCGCCACACTGATGGCCGCCGATCTGCTGCGGAGCGGGGAGAGGATAGCCACGACGTGTTTCCTCCTGATCACATTGATGTATCTAAGTTTGTGGGAGCGTTCCCATGGACGGTAGCGGAGGCGCGCTCCCCTGCCAAGGTGTGCAGACTCGTCGATGCGACATCAGCCGCGTTGCGGGGCGCGGCTCGCGTACCCGCGCCGTTCCCACACCTGTGGGGCCCGGAGCAAGCCAGCTCCGGGCCCTCCTTCGTGCCGTCGGTCAGGGGCTGGTGCAGGTGACGTTGCCGGGTGGGGTGGAGCCGTCGCCGGTGGCGGTGAATCCGAACGTGGTCGAGGCGTTCGAGCCCAGCGTGCCGTTGTAGGCGGCGTTGCGCACTGTGACGTTCCCGGTGGTGCCGGAGTTGACCCCGCTCCAGAGGCTGCTGATGGCCTGGCCGCCGGCCAGGGTCAGGCCCACGGTCCAGCCGTTGATCGTCGTGGCCGTGTTGTTGGCCACGGTCACCTCGCCCTGGAAGCCGCCGGGCCAACTGTTGACCGCCCGGTAGGTGGCGGTGCAGGTGCCCGGTTCACCGGTGGGCGGCGGGGTCGTCGGCGGCGGGGTGGTGGGCGGCGGGCTCGTCGGCGGCGGAGTCGTCGGAGGCGGAGTCGTCGGCGGGGTGGTCGACTCGAACTGGCTGAAGAACCTCCAGATCTCCCCCGAGGTCCACGTGCGGGAGTCGTTGGGGCTACCGGAGCCGTCGACCGGGCTCGGCGTGTGGTCGCCGTCGAACGCGGCCCACTGCACCGGGTATCCGGCTCGGCAGCCGGAGTAGGCGGTGGTGATGTGGGTGAGGCTGCCCCGGCTCGGCTCGCGAGGGCTCTGCGCGGTGCAGCCGTTGTTCCGCACGAACGTGTCGCGCAGTTGCCGACCCTGGGAGATGTTCAGCACGCTGTCGAAGGTGCCGTGGATGCCGAAGTAGGCGACGGGCTGTGTCCCGCCGTTGCAGCCGCTGAGGTTGGCGCCGGATATGACGGTGACCGCGCGGATGACGGTGGGTCGGGCGCAGGCCACCGCGTAGCTCATGGCCCCGCCGTAGCTCCAGCCCAGCGCGAAACGCTGGGTCGTGTCGACGCAGAGGTCGTTCTCGACCTGCCGGGAGATGTCGTCGAAGAGAGTCAGGTCCCGGCCGTTGGTGTTGGCCCAGCCGGCGTTGAGGCCCTGCGGCGCGACGAAGATCGCGCTGTTGTTCGACAGCGGTTGCAGCCCGTAGTAGCCAGCCGAGGTGACGTTGTTCGCCGAGCCGTTCAACCAGTGGAAGCCGAAGATCAGTCGGTAGGGGCGGTTCCGGTCGTACCCGTCCGGGATCCGCAGGTTGTAGGTACGACTCTGCCCGCTGCTCTGGATCGTGCGCGTTCCACTGGTGAGCGTGGGGGCTTTGCCGCAACCGGCGGTCGCCGCGAGAGTGCCGTTGGTGGCGGCGACCGCTGTCGCACCGAAACCGCCGCTCAGTGCGCCGCCTGCGGTGGCCGCGAGGAGAAGTGCCGCGGCCGTGATGGATGGGAGGAGATACCTACGTTTCAGCATTGCCTGGGCTCCTTGCCGTAGGGCTGCGTCGGCCAGCGACGGACTGCGATCGGCTGGCATCGACTCGGGTGCCCGGACGGGTCACGGCCTGGGAGTCGGCGGGACAGGGCGTGCGGCGGCACGTCTTCGCCGACTAGCTGCGGTGACCGGGAGCGTGCCCTTCACTCCCGGGTGAAAGATAGCATGTTATCGATAACACGCCGAGCTGGTCAGGTCGCCGGACGTCACGTTCCGGGCGGTCGGGCCGCCCACTCGGCGGCCACCTCCTGCGGGTCACCGGTCCGGAACAGCGGAGGCTCGTGCAGCAGGAAGTCGCGGTGACTGATGTTCCAGGCGTACGCCCCGGCCATGCCGAAGGCCAACACGTCACCCACGCCGATCGTCCCGGCGGTGGCCGAGAAGGACAGCACGTCCTTCGGGGTGCAGAGCTGCCCGACGACGGTGACCGGCCCGCCGTCGGTACGCGGGCCGTCCAGGTCGTACCGCCGGTGCACGCTGAATGGCTGCGCGTGCCCCTTCGCCGCCGGCGTGCGCAGGTGGTGGGTCCCACCGGCCACCACCACGAACCACTCGCCGTAGGAGCGCTTCACGTCGACGACCTCGGTGAGGTACGCCCCGCAGTAGGCGGTGACCGACCGGCCTGGCTCGATGCGCAGCCGCACTCCCGGATACGTGTCGAGGACGTCCGCCAGTGCCCGACCGTAGGCCACCCAGTCGAATCGGGCCGCCGGGTCGGTGTAGTCGACGGCCATGCCTCCGCCGACGTCGACCTCGTCGGCACCGACCTCGGTGACGGCCCACCGGACGACAGCGGCCGCGACCGTGCCGGCGAGGGAGGCGTCCAGCCCGCTGGCCAGATGAGCGTGGATTCCGCGTACGTCGATGCCGGCGGGCGGGCGGCGGGCACACTCGACAGCCTCGGCCGGGTCCATACCGAACGGGCTCGGCCCACCGCCCATGACCAGGCTCGCGCCGGGCGCGTCGACCGGCAGGTTCACGCGCAGCAACACCTGGGCCGACCGACCCGAGGCGGTGGCCAGCGCGCCGAGCCGCCGAAGCTCGGCGGGTGACTCGACGTGGATGCGGTGCACATCGGCGGCGAGAGCGGCGGCGAGGTCCGCGTCGGTCTTGCCCGGCCCGGCGTACGCGGCGGGAGCCCGGCCCGGCAGCAGCTCGGCCAGCCTCCGCAGCTCGCCACGGCTCGCGGCCTCGAACCCGTCGACGACCGGGGCGAGGGTCCGCAGCACACCGGGATCCGGGTTGGCCTTGACCGCGTAGAGGAACTCCACCTGCCGGGGCAGCGCCGCCCGGATGGCGCGGACCTCGGTGGCCAGCGCGTCGAGGTCGTGGACGTAGACGGGTCGCGTCATCGGGGACCGCCCATCGGGTTGGGCACCGACACGAAGGGCGCCGCCCGGTCCGCGTCGCGCCGCCACCGGACCAGCAGGTTCGCCTTGGCCGGCAGCGGTTCCCCGGCCAGCAGCGCGCGCAGCTCGGGTGGATCGTCGAGATCGGTCGCCACCGCGTCGAGGACGGTCCGTAGCTCCTGCCACAGTCGCCGTTCGATTCCGGGTCGCGCGTCGGCCAGTGCCCCGCAGATGCCACCGAGGTGGTTCACGAAGAGGCAGTAGACGATCCGCCGACAGGCGTCCCCGGACCGGTAGCGGACCTGCGGGGGGACGCTGTCGGGCCAGCCGACCAGCCGGTCGGCGTCGAGTTTCACCCCTTCCAGGTCGCGCAGCAGCATGCGTACCGGGCGGCGGTCGCGGTCGAGCACGACGACCACGTTCTGCAGGTGTGCCTCGTGCACGACCCCGTGGCGGAGCCAGCACCGCAGCACCGCCGGCACCAGCAACCCGACGTACGCGCGCCACCAGGCCACCGGGTCCGGTGTCACCAGCGGCGTGGCGGCCAGCGCCGCCGCCAGCACCGGGGTGTCCCCGGGACGCAGGTGCGGGCGCAGGCCGGTGCGCAGGATCGTCCCGTACGCCTCGTCCGGGCCGGGAACGTCCACGGTGCGGTAGGCGGGTTCGGTGAGCAGTCGGACGCCGTCCGGCATCGGTACCCGGGCCAGCAGGTCGGTCAGCGCCACCGCCCCGGTGAGTTCGTAACGGGCGTTCTTGCGCAGGCAGTTGGTGATCCGTACGTGCAGACTGGTCTTGACGAACAGGTCGGCCGCCGGGGCGTAGAGGGTGCGGACGCTCGCCGTCGGCCGCACCGGCACGCCGGCCTCGCCCAGGTCGCGCAGGCGCGCGTGCGTCGGCGGGAGCAGGGAAAGCTGCCAGGGATGCACCGGTAGGACGCGGTGCCCGGCCGGGGGGCGCGGCGGTTCGAGGGCGGCCACGAGAGAGTCGAACGGCCCGGCGCCGACGACCAGATCGTCCGGTACGGCGAGCCAGTGCAGCCGGAACGACGTGCGCAGCTCCGGCGCGTACGCCCGCCAACGGTCCGGGTCACCGCTGCGCCATTTCGGGGTGGGGTGGTACGGGTGGCCGAAGACCAGTGACTGTTCGGAGTCGACGTACGCGTCGATGGCGGGCTCGCCGGTGGGCTTCGGGTTCTCGGCCGGTCGGTCGGCCAGCAGTCGGGCCACGGTGTCCCGGCTGGCCTGGACCTGCTCGACGAACTCGTCGTTGACCAGGCCGGTACGGCTGGTGAGTTCGGCCGCGACCAGGCGGGCCAACCCGTCGGCGTCGAGGTCCGCCCACCGGCCGCTGTCGGTCGTCCGCTGCACCGGGCCGACGTAGCGGTGCGCCCCGAGCGGTGAGTTCCGCGCGACCTCGCAGCGCACCGTGACGTCGAGGTTGGGCAGCAGCAGGTGGGCGGCATCGTCGACCACCTTCGGGGTGGCGTCCGGCAGGGCCAGCTCGCGGACCAGGCAGCCGAAGACGGCGTGCGCGGCGGCCAGGTCGGCGAGCCGACCGGTGTCGGTGCCCGGCCGGGAGCGCAACTGGGCGCTCATCGTGTCTCCCGGAGGTAGTTCGGGCCGGTACGAAGGTAGTACTTGTTGATGTCGGCACAGCCCAACCGCTGTTTGGGCAGCAGGGTGCCGGCGGTGAGCATCGCCTTGATGGGCAGGTGGGCGGCCCGCAGGACCCGCTCGGTGAATGTTCGCGCGGTGGGTCCGTCTCCCCAACGGTCGCGGGCGGCGGCGAGCCGGGGTGCCAGCGCGTCGGCGGGTGACGGCACGGGCAGCCCCCGAGCGGCCAGCGCGACCAGGGGCGCGGCGGCGGCCAGGTGCAGGGTGATGGTGATGAACACGTCGGCCAGTTCCTGCGGGTCGCGCGCCCACATCCGGTCGTCGTCGAGGACGAGCCCGCCCGGGCCGCCGTGTCGCGCGTCGAGTCGGGCCCCGTCGTTGTCCTTGTAGAGCAGACCGACAGTGCCGTCGGGATGCACCAGCAGGTGGATGTTCTGCGGATGCGCTTCCAGGGCGATCCCGTGCCGCAGCCAGAGGTGGACGTGCCAGTCGAGCAGCAGGTCCAGGTAGGACTCGAGCAGCGTCACCGGTCGCTCGGGGCTGATGCGTTCGAGGACCGTTCCGGCGGCCGGGTCGGCTGCGGCGAGGGCCGCGACCGGCACCACGTGCACGCCGGCCAGATCGCGGGGGAATCGGCGCAGGAGGAAGCTGCGCCGCTCGTCCCCGTCGACGTGTGCCCAGGTGCCCTCGTCGGCGTGCCGGATCCGCCCGGCGAAGGTGGGTTCGGCGTTGGCGATCCGGTCGAGCAGCACTGCGACGGCCGCGCCGTCAGCGAGTGAGCCGGGGCGCAGCGTGCGCCGGTTGCGGGCGCCGAGGCTCGCGGTTGGTAACGGCAGTTTGAGATGCAGGTACGGGTCGTGGTCGAGCGCTACCGTCCGCATGGAGAGGGTGGGCCGTGCGGTGATCGCCGGCAGGTCCGTCACCGGTAGCGCGTCCCGTGTCGCGGTGATCGGATGCACCGGCATCAAGACCTGGTCCGGTCGCTGCGGGCTCGGCCACCAGGGCGGGAGCTCGCCGGTGAGCCGGACGTCCTCGGCGGGGACGGCATGCCACCGCAGCGTGAGACGCGGGGCGTGTTCCGGGGCGTACCGGAGCAGTTCGTCGTCACCGAGACCGTGCCGGCACCGGTCGGTGGGGTAGACCGGGTGGCCGTGGTGGGCGGCGAGCACGTCGTCCAGGAGCGCCGCCGGCAGGCCCGTCGGGGTGCTCGAACGTTCGGCGGCCACCGCGGCGAGCACCCGTTGCCGGTTGCGGGCGGCGAGCCGCCGGGCCCGCAGGTCGGCGCGGCACTCGACGCCGAAGTCCCGCCAGCCGGCCTCGGCCTCGGGGCTGCCGCGCGGGGCGAGCAGCGTCAACAGCCCTTCCAGCGTGTCCATGCGCTGGATGTCGCCGTCACCGTCGAGCAGCAGCACGATCGGTGCGGCACTGCGCAGGGCCTGCTGGAACCCGTCCCCCCGCACCGGGACGCGCAGCACACCGGCGGGATGCGGCACCTGCCACCAGTCGGGCCCGTCCGCTCGGCCGGTGCTGAGCAGACCGAGGTGATCCTCGCGCAGCAGTGCGTCGAGCACCCGGGCGAAGAGCTCCCGCTCACAGTCGTCAGTCACCGACGATGGTCCACTGGAGATCGCTGCGGAAGGCGGCCAGCGACTGCCGGACGCTGCCCTCGTCGGGGCCGACGGCGTGCAGCACGGCGAGGTAGTCACGGTTCGTTCCGGTGCGGTCGGCGACGCGGCCCACCTCGCGCAGCGGATAGCAGGCCAACCGGACGTCGCCGTGCACGGCCTCCACCCGGCCCGGTGCGGTGACGAGGCGTCCGGGTCGATCCGCGCACACATACTCGACCTGGGCGTACCTGTCGACGGTGGCGGGCAGGTCGAGAGCGGTCAACGGCTCGCCGAGGTGCAGGCGGATGACGTGCTCGAACAACGGCACGTCGAGCAGTTCGGCGAGGATCAGGTCCATCCGGTCGCCGATGAGCCGGTAGTTCACCTCGATCAGCCGGACCCGGCCGTCGGAGATGACGTACTCGGTGTGGCAGGCGCCGAAGCCGACCCCGAGCGCGTCGAGGCGCGCCCGCAACCGGGTGCTCTCCCGCTCCGCCGGGGGCGACCAGGCGAGGCTCTCCTCGGTGAAGGTCGGTGGCGGCCCGAGGCCGGTACACCAACCGCCGAGCGACGCCAGCGCGGCGCCGTCACCGAGGGTCTCGAAGGTCCGCAGCTCGCCGGCGAGGTACTCCTCGACCACCAGGGCCACCTCGGGGCGACGGCCACGGATCTCGGTGACCCGGGCGGTCAGCTCGGGCTGGTCGACCACCAGGTACACGTCCTCGCTGGCCACCCCCGCCCGGGGCTTGACCACGGCCGGGAACATCCCGGCCGGAACCTGTGGTACGGCACCGGGGTCGATGGTGACGGTGCGTACCAGGTCGAGCCCCGCAGCCGCGATCGCCCGGCGGGCCGCGGCCTTGTCCTTGCACAGGCGGGCGGCGTCGGGGTTCTTGCCGGGCAGGCCCAGCTGGCGGGCGGCGATCGCGGTGACCTCCTGGAGGTGGTCGCTATTGGACAGTAGCGCCACCGGTGGGCTCGGTGCCGTCGCCGCGACCACCGCGGCCGCGTCACGGACCGCGCAGAGCGCCACCGGAACGTCCGCCGGCCACTCCGCCGGCCGGTCGGTCAGCACGGTGACCGGAAGCCCGAGCGCCGCAGCGGCGGGGAGGAACCCGTCCACAACGGAGTCGGTGGGGTTGAGCGCGGTCAGGTACAGCCGCAACGACGCCTCCGCCGGCCATCAACCGTTGTCACGCCGCAGCCTTCACACCGTCCCCGGTCGGTTGCGCTGCCGGGTCGGCGACGGGACCGGAGCCGCGGGGGAACCGCCGCTGGTGTGCGAGACCGAGGGCGACACCGGCGGCCACCAGCACGATGGCGGCGACCGCGACCGCCGGGTAGCCGACCCGGTCGGCGGCCGCGAGACCGATGGACGCGGCCACGAACGAGCAGACCAGGCCGAACGACGACAGGACAGTGAAGTCGGTGCCGCCGGTGTCGGGGCGCGAGTAGTCCATGTTGACCGTGTAGAGCACCACGTTGGCGATCGTGTAGGCCACCATGAAGCAGCAGAGCGCGGCGACCGTCGCGCCCAACGGCGCGCGACCGTTCATCAGTGGCAGCAGGAGCAGGGTCGACACCGTGAGGGCCGCACCGCCGACCACGAGGACGCCGCTGCGGCCGAACCGCCCGATGCCCAGCCCGGCGACCAGCCCGGCCACGATGGCCGGGGCGCTGGTCACCACCCCGGTGACGACGCCGATCCGGCCCAACGACCAACCGGCGTCGACCAGGGCGGGCGTCACCAGGGCGTACGCCATGCCCGCGCCGACGTAGACCAGTGGCACCACACCGAACGTCCACCACCGGCAGCCCGGCTGGCCGAACACCGACAGCAGCGCCCGGTAGGCGGGGCCGATCCCGGCGACCCGATCGGTACGGGGAGGCTCCCGGAACCGCCACACCACCAGCAGGCCGACAGCGGTCATCGCGGCCAGCAGGCCGATCGCCGGAACCCAGCCGAACCGGTCGTAGACCAGGACGCACGCTCCACCGCCGAGCAGGTTGCCGAGGTAGCTCGCGGCGACCTGGATCCCGTTACCGGTCCCCCGGCTCGACTCGGCGAGCATCCGGACCGCGACGGCGTCCACGGCGATGTCCTGCGTGGCGGAGAAGAAGACGTACGCGGCGCAGATCGCGACGATCGGGCCGAGCGCGTCGGCCGGGTCGGTGAACGGCAACAGCGCCAACAGCGCGAGCACCAGGGCGCTCTGGAGCACGAGCAGCCAGGACCGGTAGTGACCGCGGTGGCGCGAACCGTACCGGTCCAGGACGGGTGCCCAGAGGAACTTGATGGGCCAGATCAGGCCGACGATCTGCAACAGGGCCAGGGTGTCCAGCGAGGTGCCGCCGTCGCGCAGGATGGCGGTCAGCCCGACGGTGATGAAGCCGACCCCGAGGTACTGGGTGACGTACAGCGCGGTCAGCGTGCCGAGCCGGCCCTTCATGCGGCTTTCCAGTAGCCGAGGGAGGTGACCCGGTCCTTGTCGACACCCAACGTCCGCCGGATGTGTCGGGTGATGCCACGGGTCGTGGCCGCCTCGCAGGCCACCCAGTAGTGCCCCGCGCCGCCGGTCGGCAGGGCCGCGCAGACCGTGTCGACGAGATGTTGACCCCCGTCGCGCCGCGGCACCCAGGTGACGTCGTGGTGCGCTCGGGCGCGCGGCACGAGCGCCTTCTCGCCGTCGTGGGCGTACTCCAGCCAGACCGTCGCCGGGATGTCGGCGCTGGCGTCGAGCAGGCTGTTCACCGCGGGTAGGGACGCCGCGTCGCCGACGAGGTAGAGGTGCTCGGGTGCCGGGTCGGGCAGTTCGAACGCGCTGCCCTGCACTGTCGCGCTGATGGTGTCGCCGATCTGGGCCGTGGTGGCCCAGCGGGCCGCGCAGCCGTCGTGGATGGCGAATTCGAGGGTGAATCGGCCGGTGGCCGGGTCGGGGTCGACCAGCGTGTACGCCCGCTGGTGTGCTCGGCCGTCGTTGTCGAACCACAGCCGGATCCACATCGTGGGGTGCACCCCGCACGCCTCCAGCAGGCCGCCGCCGTCGAGCAGGAGCCGCTGGTAGTGACCATCGATCGACTCGGTGCCCAGCACGGTCAACCGAAAGTCCCGGCCTCCCATGGCCTTGAGGACCAGGGCCTCCCAGTTCCGTTTCACGCACCCCTCCAGGTAAGGTCATCCTTGGTTAGGGGAGGTTAACCTAAGTCACGTCCTGGAAGGAACAGAGGACAGCGCCCGATGACGTACCTGGAGAAAGTCGCCGGTCTCGGTGAGTTGTCGTTGGCGACCGTGGATCCTGACCGGGACGCCGCGCTCCTGCACGGCTGGGTGACCCTGCCCCGCAACTCGTTCTGGGGTATGGGGTCACACACCCTCGAAGAGGTACGCGAGATCTACGCCTTCGTCGACAGCCTGCCGACACACCACGCGTACCTGATCATGGTCGACGCGGAGCCGGTCGGCCTCTTCCAGACCTACCAGCCCGAGGCGGACCCGGTCGGCGAGCGCTACCGCGTCCAGCCCGGCGACGTGGGCATGCACCTGCTGCTCAGCCCGGACCGGCGGCTGGCCCGCGGTCTCACCAACGTCGTCGGTCCGGCCCTCGCCCGCTTCCTGTTCCGCGACCCGTCCGCCCGGCGGATCGTGGTCGAGCCGGACGTTCGCAACCATCTCGCCCTGCGCCGACTGGAGATCGAGGGGTTCACCCTCGACTCGGAGATCGACATGCCGGACAAGCGGGCCCAGCTCGCATTCCTGACGCGCGACCGGTTCGAGGCGAACCACCCGACGCCGGCCTGAGCACCGACGCGGAGGGCGTCAGCTGTTGGCGTTCCAGAAGCCGATCAGGGTCGCGGTCCACCATCCCACTTGGGAAACGGTGGCCGCGACGACACCCGCGAGCAGGGCGGACCAGGGCGGGCTGCCGTCCGCGGCGGTGAGTCGATCCCGGACGCGTCCGAGGAACAGCCCGTTGATACCCACCGCCAACACCGCGAGCAGCTTGACCCAGACAAGCCCGGACGACGTGTCCGGGCCCAGGGCGGCACCGCTGACCAGGAGACCGACCAGGCCCAGCCAGATGAGCAGGTGCACGCCGCGTGCCGCGGTCAGCACGCTGCCCAGCGGTTCGCGGCGGAGCAGCCAGCGGAGGCTGATCCAGTCCACGGTCAACACCGCGCCGAAGCCCACCACGAGGCAGGTCAGGTGGCAGAAGAGGGCAGCCATCCGCCAGCCCGGAGAGAGCGTGACGTGCGGCGCGACCAGGATCGCGAGCAACCAACCTGCGCTCATCGTCAGGATCGACGCGACGATCGCGTTCCGGCCGGCAGCGCGGCGATGACCGCCCCGCCACCCTGCGGTCGGTGACGAGGTCACCGCTGCGACCGCACCGGTCGGCATTGAGGTCCGGGTACGGTGCGCGGCACGCCGGGCGACCGGCGACGCCTCGGCACGGTGGGCCGCCGGTGCCACCCGGGCCGGGGTACGGACGGCGGAGTGGAGGTCAGACACCCGCATCGGTCGGTCTTCTGCGCGGCATGCTCAGTCGACCCGCGCAGCGCCGGGACGACCGTCCAGAGCGCTCAACTCGATGGCTCTCGCCTGCTGGATCCGGCCGGCGAGCGCCTTCAGCTCCGAGCTGCCCCCGGCGCTCTGCTCCCCCCGGCACAGCACCACGGTCTGCGCGAGGTGCGCCCGCAACAAGGCAGCTGCTCGGGACGGCACCTCGGCGTCGGGCGCGTCGCGCAGCTCGGCGAGACTGGCAGCGGTGACCATGCCGGGCATCTGATGCCCCTCGTGGATGTTCAGCTCCGGCACGTTGCCGGCGGCCAGGATTGCGCGCAGGTCCCGCAACTCGGCCTGGTGCGCCTTCCGAACGTCACCGAGAACGGCCAGCAGCGACGGATCGGCACCCGTCGACCGGGTGTCGAGGTGGTCGATCAGCGCGAGCGCGCCCTCGTTCATCGGGATCAGCAGTTGGATGAAGGCGTCATCGGTGCCGTTGAGCACCACCGGCGCGGTCGCCGCAGCGGACGGCACCGCAGCGGGCGATGGGGCTGCCGTCACCGAAGCTGCCGCCGACCGGCCTGCCGTCTCGGCGCGACCCCAACCCTGGCTGAGGCCGACGGCCAGCGTCGTCGCGACCAGGGTCGCGACGACACCGACGAGCCGCCAGGCAGACCCCGACGTGGTTCCCCGGCGCGGGCGACGAGGCCCTGCGACGCCCCCGCCGACCCCGGCGCGCCCGACCGTGACCGGCTGGTCCACCGGCGCGCCCCCGCTCAACGGGCGGCCTGGAAGGCGCGGCCGACCGCTGTCGCCTGGGTTCCGCTGCTGAACAACCCGGACCGGTCCTTGTCCGTGGCGGGCAGGCCGAACCACGCGTAGCGCTGCACGTAGGACAGTTCACCGAGCATGGCGGTGGCCGCGGTGAGGAAGGCCGCCTGCTGCTCCTGGCCGGGGAACTGTGCACCGCCGCCGTCGAAGCGGATCAGGGCGAATTCGGTCAGCCAGATCGGTTTCCGGTACCGCTGGTAGACAGCCTGGAGGTACTGCCGGAGTTGGTCGACCGCGGCGGTGGTCGCGAAGTCGGCCCCGAACCAGTGCAGGGTGATGAAGTCCACCCGGTGACCTCGGGCCTGGGCGCCGGTCATGAACCGGCCGAGCCAACCCTGCGGATCGGGCCCGCCGAAGGCGACCGCCGGGCTGCCCAGCCTGCTGCCCGTCGCCATCAGCTGCGGCCACAGGTCGAGCGCCTGCTCGACGGTCATGTTCGCCTGCTCGGGCATGTCCGGCTCGTTGAACGTGAGCAGGTCCGGACCTGCCGCCTTCGCCCGGGCCAGTTCCGGGGCCGTCACGTTCTCCGCACTGCGGATCATGGGCACGAACGTCACACCCCGCGGGGTGCTGATCCCCGGGTGCTGGGTGCCCCAGGTGTAGTACCAGCCTGCCTTCGAGTTCGCCAACGCCTGACTGGCACCGGCGAAGTTCCACACTCCGACGCCCTTTCGGGCGGAGCTGACCGCCGGGACGACCGGAGCCTTCGACGAGGGCCGTGCGCTCGGCGAGGGCGCGACGCTCGGCGGGACCACGACGGTGGGCGCCGCGGACGGCGGAGCGGCCCAGGAGGGTGCGGACGGGTCGTCCGGCAGGATCACGACCGCCGTGGTGATGGCCAGGACGGCCGCCGCCACACCGGCGGCCAGGGATGGGACGAGGCCACGCGGCCGGTTCATCGCGAGGTCGACGACGCTCGGGCCGCCACCGCCGGCGTCGGAGGGTGGGGTCGGCCCGGCGCCGTGGGCGACCGTCGGGCTCGGGGGTCCGACGACCTGCGCTGCGGCTGTCGGCGCCGCGGTGCCCGGGAAGTGGGCGGTGAGGCCCGCCGGCAACGGCAGCATCGGCAGGCCGGCGAGCAGCCGGTCGATCGGCAGGAGCGTGGAGCCGAGTCGCCCACAGAACGCGCAGTCGCGGACGTGCCGGGCCAGTCGCTTGCGCCACAGCGGGCTGGGAGTGCCGTCCCACTCGGCGGTCACGGCCTGCAGGTCCGGGCAGCCGGGCCGGGCACGCAGCGCGCGTACGACGCCTCGGGCGCTCTGGATCTGCTCCTTCATCCGGTGGATCCGCACCGCGACGTGCCCTGGTGACAGCCCGAGCGCGTCGGCGACCTCGTTGCGGGCGATCTCGCCGGTCTCCTCCAGCCACCACAGTGACAGCAGCTCCTGGTCGTCCGGGTCGAGCCAGCGGGTCGCCTCGGCAACCTCCCGTCGCTGGTCGGTGAGGCCGAGCCGGAGGATGGTCATCCCGGCGAAGTCCGAGGCGGGGTCGGGCACGTTGTGGATCGCGTCGAGCCCGGCGTCGCGGTTGAGCGCGACGCGTCGGCGCTGTTCCCAGTCGCGCACCTGACGGATGGCGATCGCCACCAGCCACGACCGGTACGCCGCCGGGTCGTTGAGCGCGGGCAGGTAGCGGATCACCCGTACCAATGTCTCCTGGACCACGTCGTCGACGTCGGCGTGACCGCGCAACGCACGCCCGACGATGTTGTAGACCAGCGGGAGCGAGGCCGCGACGACGTCGTCGAGGGCGCGCTGGTCGCCCTGTCGGGCCGCGACGACCAACCCGGCATCGGGTAGTGCTCGACCGGCTGACGACATCTGTGTCACTCCTCGTGTGCTCGTCCGCGCGGTGCCCGCGCTGCGCGTTGACCGCCCTCAAGATCGGAGACTGGCAGCGTCGGGTCGGATTACAGAATTGTCGGGCCGACGACGGGCCGATCGCCATCCAGGGCCGCAGGCGGCAAATTGAGCGACATTCGCCTGCGCGGCATCGTACTTTCGGCTAGTAAATAGCCAGTCTTTCGGGTAACGTCCACGTCACCAAATGAACGACATGACGCGGCGGTGAGGCCCGTGCTCGTGGCCTTGCGACAGCGCACCCTCGCCCGCACGTGCGCCCCGGCGGCAGCCGGTTCGGAGATCTCTTCCGGTCGACCCGAACGACGGGCATCTGCGGAAGGACCATCCTCATGGCCAGCATCGCCGGAACAGCGACCACCACCCTCCTCAGGCAGCTGAGCGGTGACCAGAGCCCGGACGAGCTGCTGGCCGCCCTGGCGGCGACCCCGACCGACCACCCTCGCCGGGCCGAGCTACGGGACCGCGCCATCGAGGCGTGGTTGCCGCTCGCCCGTCACCTGGCCCGCCGTTACGGCGGGCGGGGCGCCGCCGACGAGGACCTGGCCCAGACCGCCTCGGTCGGGCTCATCAAGGCCGTCGACAACTTCGACCCCAGCCGGGGCGTCGACTTCACCGGCTACGCCATCCCCACCATCATCGGCGAGATCAAGCGGTACTTCCGGGACCGCACCTGGGCAGTGCGCGTGCCCCGCCGCCTCCAGGAGCTGCGTCTGTCGATCAGCGCGGCGAACAGCACCCTGACCCAGACCCTCGGTCGCTCGCCGACGGTGGCCGACGTCGCGTCCTACCTCGGCCTTCCCGAGGAGACCGTCCTGGAGGGGTTGGAGGGCGCCCGCGCCTACCGGGCCACCTCGCTGTCCACTCCGATCGGGGCTGCCGGCGATCGGGAACTCTCGGACACCCTCGGTGGTGACGACCACGAGTTCGACCGCGTCGAGATCCGGGTGGCCCTCGCTCCGGCCCTCGCGACGCTGCCGCCGCGGGAACGCGAAATCCTGAGCCTGCGCTTCCACGGCAACCTGACCCAGGCCCAGATCGCCGAGCAGGTCGGCGTCTCGCAGATGCACGTCTCCCGGCTGATCACCCGATCGCTGGCCACGCTGCGTCGACACCTCACCGCCGACAACGCCTTCTAGAGGCCCGGTCGACCGCTCAGAGCTGGACGACGTGACCCACCCGCGGCGGCGTACGACCCGCGAGGACGTCGAGCCACGCCTCGCGGAGGGCATCCGGGCCCACCCCCAGCCGAACGTCGAGCCATGCGCTGACGACTGTGGTGAAGCGCTGCCAGGCCTCGGTGAATCTCCTGTCGAGACCGTCGCGCCCCCAGTCCTGGCTGCGCTTGCGCATCTGCACCGGCGCGAAGAACACCTCCCCGGCGGCCTCGGCGTTCGGCGTCTGGTTGGTGAGCCCGACGGCGATGTCCCGGACGAGACGGTCGCCGAGGTGCCGGCGCAGTGCGACCCGGGTCGAGGGAGCGCCGGACAGGTCGAGGTAGACGGTCGGGACGGCGTCGAGCGCGGAGATGTCGTCGTACGAGACGACCTCGTCGTAGCAGCCCAGCGACCGGGTGAAGCTGAGGTTGCCGGGTGACGTGAGCCCGACCAGGCGCGGCCCACGACCGCGCAGCTCGAACGCGGCGGCGTACGCCGTCTTGCTCGACGCCGACGACACGAGCAGCGACTCGGCGTCGTAGAAGTCGTTGTCGACGACCTGGTCGGCCAGCATGAACGAGGTGAAGAACAGTGGCCGGAACAGGATCAGCAGGTCCTCCTGGTCGGGCCGGTACGCCGGGTCACCGCTCGTCGACCGGTACGCGTTGTACGGCGACGGCAACTGTGCCCGGTGCGGGCTCGCGTCGCGGAAGCCGGAGGCGTCCACCCGGTCCGGACGCACCAGCAGGTGACCCGCGGGCGGCAGGTATCCGTAGACCCGCTGCCCGACCTCGACGCCGGTAACCGTCGAGGCGACCACCTCGGCGAAACCCCAGAGCGGTGGCAGGCCCCACTGCGGTCCGAGCCCTCGGGACGCCGGCGGGAAGAACTCCCAGTAGCGCATCGCGTCGCCGAGCACCGCGTAGGTCACGTTGTTGGCGGTGAGGCCGACGCGGTCCACCCGCAGCACCGCCTCGCCGTCGGCCGCGACCGGCGCGGCGCCATCGACGAGTGTGGTCTGCCCGAGGTCGTCACGCGTCACGGCGAAGGTCCATGAGTCGGCCATGAGGTGACGCTAGACACCCCCACGAGAGCAGACAAGTGCACTGCGAGTGCAAAATCCCACTCGCGCGGTCAGGGGCGGTTCGCGGCCAGGTCACGCAGGTGCGCCAGCGGCAGGTGCGGCGGCCGCCATTCCACGAAGAGAGCCGTCGCGTCGTCCTCGAGCGTGTCGTCCTGGTACCCGACGACGGCGCGTACCAGCCGACGCATCGTCTCCGGGCTGGGCAGCTGGTCGTTCAGGGCCCGGTTGACGAAGTCGACGAGCCGATCGAGCCCGAACCGCTCCCCGTCGGCGCTGCGCGCATCGGTGATGCCGTCGGTGTAGGCGAGGATGCGGTCGCCCGGGTGCAGGTCCTCCACGTGCACCCGGGGGCGGCGGGCAGACAGGTGGCCCAGGCCGAGCGGCAGCGCGGTCGGCCCCGGAAGCTCGCGAATGGCCTTGCCGTCGCGCAGCAGCATCGCACCGGGGTGGCCTGCGTTGATCATGCTCAGGCGGCCGGTGCGGCGATCCAACTCGGCGAGCAACCCGGTCGCGAAGAAGTTCGGGTGCTCGGATCGCACCCACCTGTCGATGCTGATCGCCGTGTCGACCAGGTCGAGGCCACTCCGGCGGGCGTTGCGGTACGCGCTGACGACGAGTGAGGCGAGGGTGCTCGCCTTGATGCCGTGCCCGCAGGTGTCGAAGAGTCCGACGCTGAGCACCTCGTCGTTCAGCGCGTAGTCGAAGATGTCGCCGCCGACGTCGTAACACGGTTCGAGGATGGCGGTGATCACCAGGTCGTCGGTGGCGAAGGTCAGCGGTGGGAGGAGGCCCCACACGATCTCGGCAGCGACCTGCATCGGGAGTCGGCGCCGCATCCGCTCGACCACGTCACCGTAGAGCCGGCGGTTGACCAGGATCTGAGCGACGTTGACCGCCACCTCCCAGGCGGGCCCGTCCATCGCCTCGCTGGCGGCCTCCGGCGAGACGATCTCCAACACACCCATCCGCTCGCACCCGAGCAGGAGGGGGACCCAGATCCGATCGGGGCCGTCCGGCGCACGCTGGATGTCGAGGGTGGTGAAGGCCCGGCCGGCGAGGGTCGTCTCGATCGGCAGCTCGTCCCGGACCGGACCCGCGCCGAGCAGCGGCACGAGGAGGGTCTGTGTGTAGTCGGCCAGATAGATCACGATCTCGCTGGCGTTGATGGCCGGAGCCGCCCGGGCGACCAGGTGGGACAGCTCGTCCGGTCCACCTCGGGGTGCGTTGAGCTGCAGCCAACGCACCACCTCGCCGACGTCGGCCACGCCCCACCTCCCCGTGTCGTACCCACCGTAGGAGCACGGTGGCGCCCCTGTCATCGGCGGTCGACCTGTCGCGGCGACCAGCACGACAGCCCGTCGCGGACCGACGGCCCCGACCGACGCTCGGTCAGCGGGCCCGTCGTCTGCTGACAGTAGCCGGGGTGACGCCGACTTCCCCACCAGCGCCCTCGACGGGCCCACGGGTCAGGGTTCGAGCACCACCTTGCCGGCCCGGCTGCGGGTCTCGGCGAACACCAGAGCCGCGGAGACCTCGCTGAGCGGGTAGCGGGCGGCGATCTGCGGCACGATCACTCCCTGCCGCAGGAGGTCGAGCACGATGCCCAGGTCGGTACGCAGGCGACGCCGGAACGCGGCCCGCCGGGTGCGGCTGCCGGCCCAGAAGTTGTAGAAACCGGCCCGGTGGCCGTTCGGCAGCACGTTCCAGGTGTAGAGGCGCGCCAGCAGCTTCACGAAGACCCACAGCACCGACTGCCCGGTGCCCACGGCGGCGGCGTTGCCGTAGACCACCAGCTTGCCACCGGGGGCGAGCAGCGCGTACGAGGTGCGGACGCCGGGGCCGGCGACCGGGTCGAAGACGGCGTCGACGCCGCCGGGCGACAGTTCACGGATCCGCGTGGCGAGGTCCGGATCGCGGTAGTCGAGCGGTTCGACACCGAGGTTGCGCAGCCCGGCGTGGTGTCGTGCGGCGGCGGTGCCGATGACCCGCAGGCCGAGGTGTCGTCCGAGTTGGACGAGCACGGTCCCGACTCCGCCGTTCGCGCCGTGCACGAGGATGGTCTGTCCGGCCCGCAGGTCGGCGCCCCGCAGCATCTGCCAGGCGGTCACCCCGTTGACCACGACGGTCTCGGCCTCGGCGGGGTCCAGGTCCGCGGGCACGGGCGTCAGGGCATCGGTCTCGACAAGCGCGTGTGAGGCCCAGGCGCCGATCTTGGTGACCGCCGCGACCCGGGTACCGACCAGCGACTCGTCGGTGTCGGGACCGACCGCCCGGACCGTGCCGACGAGGTCGTAGCCGGGCACGAACGGGAACTTCGGCTGGCCAGGGTAGAGGGCCCGGCGCATCTGCTGCTCGGCGAACGAGATGCCGGTGGCCTCGACCTCGACGAGCGCCTGCCCCCGGCCCGCGACGGGCAGGGGGCGTCGGTGCAGCCGGAGCCCGTCGGGCTCCACCACGCCGGGCAGCACCACTTCGGTGATCATTGCGTCGGTCGTCATCGTCATCTCCTCTTGTTCGTAAGTGTGCACTCACACACATGTTGGCCGCGAAAAGTGGGCCGCTGGCGCGGCCCAGGGTCGGAAGTCGGATCAGGGGTGGCGGATGCCGGCGGTCAGTGCGCGAGCCCACGGCTCGGGCACCTGCTCCAGGCCTGCGGTCACGATCAGGTGGCAGAGCTGGCCGTACGCGAAGAACTGCTGCACCTGCGCGTCGCTGGCACCGGCGCGGTCCTGCACGAAGGTGGCGACCCGGCGATAGCCGGCGCGGACCGCCTCGGCGATCTCGGGGATGTCCGTGACGGCCTGCACCTGCACCTGGAAGAGCAGCAGATCGCGGTCGGCGATCAGCTCCGCGTAGGCACCGCCCATCGCGTCGAGGATCTCCTCCGGGCTGTCGGCGACAGCGCGCTCGGCCCCCGCCTCGATCGCCGCGGCGATCCGTTCGAAGCACGCGCCGGCAGCCGCCACGAACAACCCGAGCTTGCCGGAGAAGAGCCGGAAGACGTACGCCTCGGAGATGCCTGCGGCGGCGGCCACGGTGGTGACCGGTGTGGCGTGGAAGCCGGTGCGTGCGAACGCCGACACGGCGGCGTTCAGGACGGTGACCCGGCGGGCCTCGGCGGTCGATCGCATGTTTGTAAGTGTGCACTCACAAACTATCGTCCGTCAAGCCTCACGTTCACGGCGCGATGCGCAGGAGCCGAATCGCGCTCTCGTCGTAGTCGCCGAAGCGGTACCGCAGCCCGGCGAACGGACTGCCGGGAAAGTCGCCGGTGACCCCGCGCCAACGCTGAGCGGCCACCCCGCTCACTCCAACGGGTAGAGGCGGGCCGGATCGCCGGGGCGGAGGCTGTCCGGGACGTCGTCCGCCGTGCTGGCCGCGATCGAGCCGAGCAGAGCCAACGAGCGCGCGGACTCCGTACCGGGCTCGGCGTGATAGATCACCAACAGCTGCCCGTCGGCGCCCGCGACCGCGAGCTTGTCGCAGTACAGGTCGAGGTCGCCGACCTCCGGATGGTGGAGCCGGCTGATCACGCCCTCGCGGCGACGCACCTCGTGGCGTGCCCACAACCGACGAAAGCAGTCGCTCTTGATCGACAACTCCCCCACCAGCGCCGCCAGCCGTGGGTCGTCGGCGTCCCCGGCCGAGTCGGCACGCATCTGCCCCACCACGCTCTGCATCGCCGGCCGCCAGTCCCGGAACAGGTCCCGCTCGGCCTCGTCCAGGAATACCGCACGGAGCCGGTTGGCCCCCGGGGCGAGGTTCGGCGACAGCGCCCTCGCCATCGGGTTCGAGGCCAGGATGTCGAGGTAGCGGTTCTGCACGTAGGCCGGCATGGTGAGCTGCCGCAGCAGGTGCAGGATGCTGACCGGCACCCGCTCGACCGCCGGCCGGGCCGCCCGGCGCGAACGCACCCGGGTCAACCCGATCATGTACGCGGTCGCCTCCGGGTCCAACCGCAGCACCCCGGCGAGCGCATCGAGGACCTGCACGGAGGGGTGCCGTTCGCGTCCCTGCTCCAACCGCAGGTAGTAGTCGGCGCTGATGCCCGCCAGCATCGCCACCTCCTCGCGCCGCAGCCCCGGCACCCGGCGCAGACCCACGCCCGGACCGAGCCCGACGTCCTCGGGTCGGATCTGCTCCCGACGGGCACGCAGGAAGTCGCCGAGCTGGTTGGTCGCGTCCATGTCCTCGACGGTAGGCCGCTTTGCCGGCCGGTGACTGGTCGTGTCACTACCAGGAACAACTCGCCCTGCCGGCCGATCGGCTGCCGGCGCACAGTCGCAGCTGTCCATGGCGATGACGAAAAGAGGACGACATGATCGAGAACCTTCCCGGCGGCCCGCTGACAGTGGCCGACGGCCTCACCCTGAGCCGGATGGGTTACGGGGCGATGCAGTTGGCCGGCCCCCGGGCCTTCGGCCCGCCCCGCGACCGCGAGCAGGCGCTCGCCGTGCTCCGCGAGGCCGTCGACCTGGGTGTCCGGCACATCGACACCAGCGACTTCTACGGCCCGGTGGTGGTCAACGAGCTGATCCGGGAGGCGCTGCACCCGTACCCCGAAGATCTGCACCTGGTCACCAAGGTCGGCGCGCGGCGCGGCGACGACGGCTCCTGGATCCCGTCCCTGGATCCGGCGGACCTGAAGGCCCAGGTCCGGGAGAATCTCCGGCACCTCGGCCTGGACACCCTCGACGTGGTCAACCTGCGGGTCGGCATGTCGGAGACGACCAGGGACGCGCCCCTCGGTGAGCAGTTCGCCGCGCTGGCGGAGCTGCGCCAGGAGGGCCTGATCCGGCACCTCGGGCTCAGCGGCGTCACGCTCGGCCAGCTCACCGAGGCCCAGGCCATCGCGCCGGTGGTCACCGTGCAGAACCTCTACAACCTCGCCAACCGACAGGACGACGCCCTCGTCGACAGGTGCGCGGCGGAGAACATCGCGTTCGCCGCGTTCTTCCCGCTCGGCGGGTTCACGCCCCTGCAGTCCGACACGCTCGACGGCGTCGCCGCCCGGGTGGGCGCCTCACCGCAGCAGGTCGCCCTGGCCTGGCTACTTCAGCGCTCCCCCACCACCGTGCTGATCCCCGGCACGTCGAGCGTGGCACACCTGCGGGAGAACGTCGCCGCCGCCGACCTGAAGCTGCCGGCCGACGCGATCGAGGAGCTGGACGCGTTCGCCGCCTAGCCGGTTCTAGTGTTCGTGGGGCCGGTTGCGGATCAGCGTGAGCGCGAGCACGGCGGTGACGAGGAAGACGATGCCGTTGATCCGCAGACCGGCCTGAACACCGGCGGTCAGCGCCTCGGCAAGCGCCGACCGGACCGGGTCGGGCAGTGGCTGGTCGCCGGTGGCGCCGGCGGCCACCGCCGCCTGGACGGCCGTCCGGGTCGGCTCCCCCACCTGGTGGGCGGCGAGTCGGTCCGGCAGGTCAGCAAGCATCGTGGTGGTGAGCAGCGTCCCCAGCAGGGACGAGCCGATCACCGAGCCCACCTGGCGGGCGGCGTTGACCGCGCCGGAGGCCATCCCCGCCTGGGCGGGCGCGACGCTGGCCAACGCCGCCGCCGTGGCCGGGGCCACCACCAGGGCGCTGGCGGCGCCGAACAACGCGAGTAGTGGCCAACGCTGACCGAACGGGGTGGTCGGGCCCTGGGCGGCCAGCCCGAAGCTGGCCAGGGCGCCGAGGACGAGGCCGGCGGTGAGGGGTGCCTTGAACCCGGTACGGCGGATCAGCCGCCCCGCACCGAAGGCCGCAGCCGCGTAGACACCGAAGAACGCCAGCATCCGCCATCCGGTGTCCAGCGGGCTGAGTGCCTGCGCCCGCTCGTGGAAGAGGACCAGCAGGATCGCCACGCCGGTGAAGCCGAACAGCGACACCGCGGCGACGACCATTACCGCACTGAACGAACCAGACCGGAACAGCCGTACGTCGAGCATCGGCGCGCTGGTGCGCGACTCGACGAGCACGAACCCGACGAGAGCGACGGCCGCCACCACCCAGGCGACCACCATCACCGGGCTGGTGTAGCCGTCCTTGCCGCCCTGGATCATCGCGTAGACGGCGGCGGCGATGGCGACGGTGCCGAGCAGCAGGCCGGGTACGTCGAGTCGGGCGGCGCTCGGTCGGGACTCGGCCACCCCGATGGCGGCGACGACGAGGGTGATCACGCCCAGCACGATCGTGGACAGGAAGACGCTGTGCCACTGGTAGTGCCGCAGCAGCGCGCCGGCGATGAGCGGGCCGATCGCGAGTCCGATCCCGGAGGCGGCCGACCAGGCGGTGATGACCTCGGTGCGGCGGTGCGGGTCGGTGAAGGTCGCGCCGAGGATCGCGAGACTGTTGGGCAGGATCAGGGCCCCGCCCAGGCCGGCGACCAACTGCCCGACGATCACCCAGGCCGCCGTGGGCGCACCGGCCACCACGGCACCACCAACGATCATGGCGACGACGCCAGCGCCGAACATGCGTCGGCGTCCGTAGCGGTTGCCCAGCGTGGCAGCGGACAGCACCACGCTCGCCACGACCAGCGTGTAGGCGCTGGGGATCCAGATCACGGTGGTGGGGTCGATCTCAAGGTCGCGCTGGATGGTCGTCAGGGCGGAGACCGTCGCGGTGATCTGCAGGAACGTGATCATCGCGCCCAGGCACATGGCGATCAGGGTCATCGGGCGAGAGCCGCGGACGGATGGGCGCCCGGCGGCTGGTGTGGCGGCGGTCGGGGCCGTGGTGTTGGTGGTCACTGGCGTCCTCGATGCTGGTCGGGCTCGGTGCTGGCCGGGCTCGGTGCTGGCCGGGCTCGATGCTGGTCGGGCTCGGTGCTGGCCGGGCTCGGTGCTGGCCGGGCTCGGTGCTGGTCGGGCTGACTTGCGTATGCCTAAGCCAGCAGCGTCCCAGTGAAGCACCTGGCTAGCGTCGACGCAAGCCAGGTAAGCTGAACCACATGGAAGACCTACGAGACGATCGCGACTCCTGGTCGACTGCGAACTGCTCGGTGGCCCGGGCTATGGACATCGTGGGCAGCAGGTCGACCGTCCTGATCATGCGCGAGGCACTGCTCGGCACCCGCCGCTTCGACGACTTCGTCCGCCGGGTCGGCGTCGGCGAGCCCGCCATGGCCGCCCGCCTCAAGGAGATGGTCGCGGCCAACCTGCTCGAACGGATCCCCTACCGGGAGCCGGGGCAGCGCACCCGCCACGAGTACCAGCTCACCCGCAAGGGCCGCGAACTGCTACCCGTGATCACCGCGCTCCGCACCTGGGGCGACACCTGGACCGCCGACGAGGCCGGCCCGTCCGTCACCGCCACCCACCACGACTGCGGCGAACCGGTACGCGCGGTACTCCGCTGCGCCGCAGGCCACCACGTGGAGAGCGGTGACATCGACATCAACGCCGGGCCGGGAGCGATCCGACGCGACTGACGCCTTCGGCCACCATCAGGGCGAGCGACGCCCGGTGGCCCCCGACCCGTTGACGCCGCGCCCGCGAGGGCGAGCCGCGCATCCCTCCGGCCGCCGCCCCCATCACCGCCCCCATCACCGCGCCCATCACCGCGCCCCCGCGTCGCGCCTGGCGCGCCCTGCACCAAGCGCCCGCCCCGCACCAAGCGCCCGCCCGCCCGCCCCGCGCCCGCCCCGCGCCCGCCCCGCGCCCGAGCGCCCCTGCGCCCTGCGCCCTGCGCCCTGCGCCCTGCGCCCGAGATTTGAGCAACTTCCCGGCTGTTGGTGCCTACGACAGCGCGGGAGGCACCAACATCGCTGATGTTGTGCCGATCTTGGCGGCGCGTGCTTCGGTGTGGGCGGACGCGTCGGTTTCCGCGGTCACGCGACGGCCGATTCTTGTCGTACACCTGTTCTAGAATTTGCTGGTGATCGATGAGTTGGCGCGGGCGGAGAGTGCGGTGGCGAGCTGCGCCGACGCCGCTGCCTGGGCCCTCTCCGAGCGTGAGCTGATCGCGGCGCTTGACGCCGCCCATCGGTTGCAGCAGCGGCTGGCGGCGGTGCAGTTGGCGGTCGTGCGGGAGTTGGACGGGCGGGGCACAGCCGTGGCGCAGGGCGCGTCCTCGACGACCGTGTGGCTGCGTCATCGCCTGCGGCTCGACGTCGCCGCCGCGCGTCGGCTGGTCGGGCTCGCGGCCTCGGTCGACGTCGCCCCGCCAGCGGTGCGGGAGGCGTTGGCAGGCGGGGCGGTCAGCGTGGAGCAGGCCCGGGTCATCGCCGACATAGCCGCCACGGTGACGGCGTCGGCGGGCGATGAGGTGGCCGACAAGGCGGTTGGCGTGCTGGTCGAATGGGCGGGCCAGTTCGACCCCACCCTGCTACGTCGGATGGGCAGCCGGATTCTCGACCACGTCGCCCCCGACCTCGCCGACGACGCCGCCGCAGCGGCCCTGGCCGCCGAGGACGCCCGCGCCACCCGCGACCGACACCTCACCATCTCCACACAAACCGACGGGCGAATCCGACTCACCGGCATCCTCGACGCGGAGGCCGTCGGGCTGCTACGCGCCGCCATCGACCCGCTGAGCGCACCCGCCGGCCCCGACGACACCCGAAGCGCCGGCCAACGCCGCCACGACGCCCTCGCCGACGTCTGCCGCCTCGCCCTCCGCACCGGCGACGTACCCGACAACGGTGGTGACCCCGCCCAGATCGTCGTCACCACTAACTACGACATCCTCACCCGGCAACTACGCGCCGGCACCCTCGACATCGGCCTGCGACTCACCCGCGACACCGTGCGCCGAATCGCCTGCGACGCCACCGTGCTGCCCGCCGTCCTCGGCGGCGCCGGTCAGGTCCTCGACGTCGGCCGACAACGCCGCCTCATCACCGGCCCACTACGCCGGGCGTTGGTGCTGCGCGACGGCGGCTGCGCGTTCCCCGGCTGCGACCGGCCCCCGCGTTGGTGCGCCGCCCACGTGCGCCGTGAGGCGCTGATTGATCGAGTGGAGGTGAGAGACCACCACCGCCGTCCTGTCGCGGCAGGACGGTGAAGCTGAGGGGCAGCCGGGTTCGGGAGGTGCCGGGCCTGGCGGCAAGCGGCCCCTGACGACGCCGAGGCGTGCCAGTACTGCCAGATGGTGCGGGTTCGGCTAGCGAGTCGGAGAGGTGTACGTGAGGAACTGGTGTGTGAAGCCCCCTAATGGACCACCAGCTGGGAATCTGGCAGATGGCTGGGCGCGGTGCGTACCCGCCCCTGATGGGCGGGGAACTCCGGGTCGGTGATGTGGACGGCCGGCTGGAGGCCACGACGAAGTGCCGCGGGGTAGTCGTGGCGATGCCGCGGGGGTAGAGCCAGGCGCCTCCTTCGACGATCGATCGGTCAGTGAACACGGGAACCGTCACGGACGTGCCTGATACCGCGTGGCCAACGCGGGTGGGGCTGGGTCCACCGTCGGCCGATCCGGCCGTGACGGGGCGGAGTCGCCGTAGTAGTCCGAGGTCGGGAGAGCCGGCCGCATGGCGAAGGGCGACAGCGAGGTCAGCAAGGAAGGGACTGTGATGGTCGAAGATCCCGGAGTGAATGTTCCGGGCGCGTGGCCTGACGCCGGGTTGGCGCAGGCGCGGGTACGACGGATGCAGACCAAATTGCACCAATGGGCGACGGCCGATCCGTGCCGTCGCTTCGATGATCTGTACAACCTGGTGTATGACCCGGCGACGCTGATGATGGCGTTCGACCGGGTCGCGGGCAACGCCGGGGCCCGTTCTGCGGGTGTGGACGGCTCAACCGTCTTTGACATTCGGGAGCGGGTCGGTGAACAGGCGTTCTTGGAACGCATTCGAGAGCGGTTGAAAGCGCGAGAGTTTCAGGCGTTGCCGGTGCGGCAGCAACTGATTCCGAAGCGCGGGTCGGGCAAGGTCCGCAAGTTGGGGATCCCGACGGTTACCGACCGGGTGGTCCAAGCGGCGCTGAAGCTGGTGTTGGAGCCGATCTTCGAGGCGGACTTCAAGCCGTCATCGTTCGGTTTCCGGCCCAACCGGCGAGTGCACGACGCGATTGCCGAGATTCAGATGTTGGGCACGAAGGGTTATCAGTGGGTCCTGGATGCCGACATCGAAGCGTGTTTCGATTCCATCGACCACACCGCGTTGATGGATCGGATGCGTCTACGGATCTCGGACAAACGTGTACTGGCCCTGGTGAAGGCGTTCCTGAAAGCCGGAGTCATGACCAGATCCGGTGATCGGGAGGACAGCCTCACCGGCACTCCTCAAGGGGGCATTCTCTCACCGCTGCTGGCCAACATCGCTCTGAGCGTGCTCGATGAGCACTTCGACGCTCAGTGGCGGTCATGGAGCCACGAGCGCCGCAAGACCCGGCGTCGCAACGGGCTGGGCACCTGGCGGATGGTCCGCTACGCGGACGACTTCGTCGTGCTGGTGTTCGGTACCCAAACCAACGCCGAAACGGTGCGCGAGGAGGTGAGCAGGGTGCTGGCACCTGTGGGACTTCGCCTGTCCGTGGCGAAAACCCAGGTGGTGCACATGAGCGACGGGTTCGACTTCCTCGGCTTCCATATCAAGTGGATGCGTAAACGGGGAACGGATAAGAGCTACGTCTACACCTTCATCGCAGACAGGCCAGTCCGCGATTTCAAGGCAAAGATCCGAACTCTGACCCGCAGATTGTCCCAGGCCGAGTACCGGGCAACGCTGATCCGGATCAACCAGATCCAGCGTGGCTGGGCGAACTACTTCAAACACGCGGTGGCCAAACACACCTTCGACAAACTCCAGACCTTCGTCTGGTGGCGCGTCGTGCACTGGGTGATGCGCCGCCAACGCATGCCTTGGAGAGACGTCCGGCGATGGTTACGCGGCCCTACTGGCTGGCGTCCCATCGCCCTGGACGGGATCGAACTGTTCAACATCGCCTCAACACGAGTCAGCCGATACCGGCTGCGAGGCAACACGATCCCATCCCCTTGGCCCTTACAGATCACCGACCAGATGGCATGACCTCGTGGAGAGCCCGGTGCGGTGAAAGTCGCACGCCGGGTTCGGAGAGCGGCCCGGGGAAACGGGGCAGCGGCAACGCCGCCACCGCGCCCCGGGCCGACTCAACCACATCCGGCACTGGGCTGACGGCGGGCCGACCAGCCTCGACAACGCCGTCCTGCTCTGCGCCCACCACCACCGACACGTCCACCACAGCGAGTGGACGGTGCGCCTCGGCGACGACGGCCAGCCCGAGTTCATGCCACCGGCCTGGCTCGACCCCAACCAACTACCCCGCCGCAACCACTACCACCGGCGAACGTAGGCCGATCCTCGATCGCCGGAGCTACCGAACCTGCGTCCAGCTCGGCCGGCCTGCGCAATCGCGTGGTCGGCGGCATCGGAGTGCAGCCAGCCAAGCAGTAGCGCTGGTACGTCGGCGGGCCGAGCGGTCGGCACCTCGGCACACCGTGGACGGTGGCGGGGCGTTCGGCGACGGTCGGTGGCGTCGGGTCACTGCCGACCGCCAGGCACGGACCAGCGCTGACACCTCGGTATATCGAGCGGTCGGCGCCTCTCTGGTCGACCGGTCCACGGCATGGCGCTGATCGTCGTTGCCCCGCCAGCCGGCCGCAGAGTCGAGAAGGAACGCGCGGGCTCGTTCGAGGGGACGCCCGGCCCGCAGTGGTGGTGGCCGTCTTGACGAACCAACGCCGGCCCGCCGCTTCGATGCCGGGAGCTCGTCCCAGCCTGAACCGCGAAGCGGAGCCCAGGGCGGAGCCGACAATCACACCGAGGCGGCCCGGCCTTGCGGGCGCGGTGGCGGGCCGCCGGTGGACGGCCCGCCACCGTGGATCAGAGGACGACCTGGTGCACGCGGTTGTCCACACCGCGTACCGCCAGCCAGGCACTGCCGTTGGCACCGGCGGTGGCGCCGGGCGCACCCCGGAACGCGTCCGTGGCTAACTCACCACGTTGGAACCAGCCGCCCCAGGCACCGTCGGTCAGGTTGCGCTGCCACAGTCGGTTGTCGGCGGCCAGCGAGAACAGGTAGACCCGGCCGGAGGTGGCGAGCAGGGTCGGACTGCCGTTGGTCGTGCCGCCCAGGTTGGTCCAGGCCGACCAGGTGGTGCCGGTGCGGCTGCTCCACCACACCTCGTCGGTGCGGCTACGGACCGCCACGTGCAGGACGCCGGCGTCGTCGACGACGGCGCTCGGGCGACCGTAGAACGGCCTGTCGTCGGGGGCTCCGACGCCGGTCCAGCCGGTGCTCGGGGTACGCGACCAGAGCTTGCCGTCGGCACCACGCCCGACGAGCGTCCACTGGGTCGGGCTGGTCCAGGCCACCGTCGGCGCGTCGGTCAACGTGCCACCGAGGCTGCGCCACGGTCCCCACCTGCCGGCGGTGTAACTGCGCTGCCAAGCCGCGTTGTCGGTGCCGCGGACGAAGACGTCGAGCCGCCCACCCGCCGAGGCGTACGCCGCCGGCTGGCCGAGGATCCGGCCGCCGACCGGGCCGCCGAGCGAGGTCCAGTGCGTGCCCCACGTCGTACCGGTGCGGGTGTTGACGGCCAGCGCGCCGGAAGCGTCGCGGACGAAGGCGGTGGCGTGCGTGTCGTCCACCCGGACCAGGGCCGGGCTGGCACTGGCGGTGCCGCCGAGGTTGGCGCCGGCGACCTGGTCGGTGCCGTCCAGGCGAAGCATGGCCACCCCGTGCGCCGGCACCTCGACGGTGTACGAGCCGGTGAACGGCTGGACTCCGACGGTGCCGGGCTGGGCGTCCAGGTCGGCGCGGGCCCAGAGGTCGCGAACGCGGACCGCACCGCCGAGTGCGACGTCGGCGAAGGTCACCGTGATCTGCTGGGCGGTGTCGTGCCGGTTGAGCAGCGCGACGGCCCGCTTGCCGGAGCCGGTGAGCACCTTGCTCCAGACCTGCGCGTCGGTGCCGGTGTCGGCGACCTTGACGCCCTGTCGGACCAGCGGATCCTGGTCCACGGCGATGATCTCCGGGTTGGTCAACGCCGAGATCATCTCCTTCGGCAGGCCCCGCGGGTCGGAGCCGATCACCAGCGGCGCGGCCATGATCGCCCACATGCCGAGCTGCGTCTTGGATTCGTCCAGACTCAACTCGTACCCGCCGTCGGGCAGCGGGCGCATCGGCAGCAGGTAGTCCGGGTCGTTGTAGTGCCCCGGTCCGGTGGCCGCCGGGTGGTACGCGTTGACGTCCATGTTGCGCAACACCCACTGGTACGCCCACTGCGGGGTCGGGTCCGTCAGCCCCACGTCGGTGTACGTCCGCCAGGAGTCGGCGATGGTGGGCGCGTACGTGTAGCTCCAGGTGGAGAGCTGCTCCGGGGTGTACGGGCCGCCACCCCAGTCGGAGCTGACCGGATTGCAGATGTTGAGCAGCATCGGGCGCGGTGACTGGCGTACCGCCTCGGCCAGCTCACGGAAGGTGGCCTCGGGGTCGAGGCCGGCGGCGCGACCGCAGAGCCAGTCGGCCTTGAGCGCGTCGAAGCCCCAGCCGGCGAACTGTGCGATGTCGGCCTGGTAGTGCCCGTTGCTGCCGAGCCCGCACTGTCCCGGCAGGTAGGGGCCGGCGTCGGTGTAGATGCCGGCCTTCATCCCCTTGCTGTGGATGTACGCGGCCAGCGCGGCCATCCCGCCGGGGAAGCGGGCCGGGTCGGCGACGAGCTGACCTGCCTCGTTGCGCGGGGTGGGCGCGGCCCAGTTGCCGTCGATCCAGACGTACGTGTAGCCGGCGTCGCGGAGGCCACTGTGGACCATGAAGTCGGTGACCGACCGTACTTCGGCCTCGGTGGGGTCGCCACCGAGGCCGAAGTAGGTGTTCCAGCCCTGGTAGGGCGTCGGGGCGAGCCCGCTGTTGAAGTAGGCGGGCGCGCCCTGGTCCTCCGCGCCGCTGCCGGCCGGGGCGTGGCCGGGACGACCGGGCCCATGACCGGCCTGCGCCGGGCCGCCGGCCTGGGGTGGGCCAGCCTGCGCCGGGCCGCCGGCCTGGGGTGGGCCAGCCTGGGGTGGGCCGGCCAGCGCCGGCATGGGGCTGGCCAGGCCCAGGCCGAGCACGGCAAGAGCAGCGGTCAGCGGTCGGTTCAGGCGCATGGAGGTACTCCTGTCCCTCGGGGGTGGGGGTGGTGGTGCTCCGATCTCAGTCGCGGGTCAGCACGATGAGCTCGGCGTCGTGGGTCGCACTCCACTGCACGGGCAGGCCCACCGCGGCGAGGTGGCTGCCGGAGTAGAGCTGGTCGCCGTGTCGGTAGCGACCTGTCGGGTCGAGGCCCCGCAGGGGCAGCCGCACCGGGCGGGCCGGCAGCAGGCCGGTGCCGTCGAGCCGGCCGGTGTGCCAGGCGAGGACGACCACCCGCCGCTCGTCCGGGGCCGTGTACTGCACCGCGCATCGGGTCTGGTCGGGGCCACCGATCAGGTGCACAGCGCCGGTCGTGACGACGTCCCGGATCTCCTTGTAGCGGGCGATCCAGTCGGCCGCCTCGGCCCGTTCGTCGGGAGTCCAGGCGCGGATGTCCGCGCCGATGCCGAGCACACCGGCCATCGCCAGGACGAACCGGAACGCCAGCGTTCGCGGCCGGCTGTCGAACAGACCGGGCGCGTCGGTGACCCAGGAGCTGAGCAGGTGGGGGGCGTTGGCGTGCAGGAAGCCGTACTGGATGGCGAGCCGGTCCAGGGGCCCGGTGTTGTCGCTGGGCCAGAAGACGTCGGCCCGGGCGGCCATCGCCAGGTCGGTCCGCGCGCCACCGCCGGCGCAGGCCTCGATCAGCACACCGGGGTGGTCCCGGCGCAGCTGCTCGTAGATCCGGTGCAGGTTGGCGACGTGTCCGCCGTCCAGGTCGAGCGCAGCGACCCCACCGGGACGACCCGGCTCGGTACGTGGCCGGTTGAAGTCCCACTTCAGGTAGTCGATGTCGTAGCGGCGCAGCAGGCCGTCCACTGTGGAGTGGACGAACTCGGCGACCTCCGGTCGGCCCAGGTCGAGCAGGTACTGGTTGCGGACCGGGGTGAGGGGCCGGCCGTCGACGGAGTAGACCCAGTCCGGGTGCTCGGCGTAGAGCGTCGACTTCGGGTTCACGCACTCCGGCTCGACCCAGAGCCCGAAGTTCAGCCCGAGTGCGCGCACGTCGGCGATGAACGCGTCGAACCCGGCCGGGAACTTCGCCGGGTCGGGCGTCCAGTCACCCAGCCCGGCGGTGTCGTCGTTGCGGCCGACGAACCAACCGTCGTCCACCACGAACGTCTCCACGCCCAGCTCGGCCGCGATCCGGGCCAGCGCGAGCTGACTCTGCGCCTCGACCGTGAAGTAGGTGGCCTCCCAGGAGTTGTAGAGCACCGGGCGCGGGGTGAGCCGTTCACCGGCCAGCAACCGCTGGTGGGTGTGCCAGACCCGGGCCAGCCCGTCCAGGCCGTCCGGGCTGTACGCGCCGGTGACCACCGGCAGGGCCAGGGACTCGCCGGGGACCAGCTCCAGCGGTCCGTCGACCAGCTGGCGGCCGATCCGGACCCGGGTCAGGCCGCCGGTGTCCCGCTCCGCGCTGATCTCCCAGGAGCCGGTCCAGGCCAACCCCATCCCCCACGCCGAGCCGGCCGGGTCCGCGGTGTCCCGCACGGCCAGCCAGGGCACGTGCAGATGCCCGGGTACGCCCTGAGAGCTGCCGATGCTGAAGGTGCCGTGGCCCAACTCGACGTGGGACAGCTGGAACTCCTGTGCCCACTGCCCCCACTGGTGGCTGAGCAGCGCACCGTGCGGAGTCGGCACGCAGAAGCCGCCCGAGAAGGCCCGGACCACCCGCAGCGGCGCGGACCCGCCGTTGGTCAGTTCGACCCAGCGCTGCACCACGTCCGTGCCGGCGGGCACCCGGTAGTGCATCGTGGCGCGCAGCCCGGTCACCGGGTCGGCGAAGTCGACGGCCAGCTCCCGCAGGTTGGCGTCGACCCGCTCGCCGGTGTGGACGAAGCCCACCCGGCGCTGCCCGTCCGAGTTCTCCACCACCAGGTCGGCGCCGGTGAACGGCCGGTCGGCGTCGGTCGCGTACTCGATGGGGGCCGCGTCGCCGGCGGTGAGGAACGGCACCGGGCCGTCGTAGGCGACCGGTGACGGGCCGTCCGAGACACCGTGCGGGCCCCACGCGGCAAGCTCCAGCCAGCGGCCGTGCGCCGGCACTGTCACCGTGTACTCGGTGTGCGTGCCGCGCAGCGTCCACCGCTGCCCGGTCACTTGACCGCTCCCAGCGCCAGGCCGGAGACGAAGTGCCGCTGGAAGCGCAGGAACACCGCGACGGTGGGTACGGCAGCGATGACCGTACCGGCGGCGATGACGTTCCAGGACGAGACGAACTGCCCCTGCAGGGCGAGCAGCGCCGGGGTGACCGGCATGTTGTCGTCGGTACGCAGCACGGTGATCGCCCACAGCAGGTCGTTGAAGATCCAGGTGAAGGAGAGCGCCCCCAGGGCGGCCAGCGCGGGTCGGGTCAGCGGCAGCATCACCCTGGTGAAGATCTGTGCCGTGCCCGCGCCGTCGATCGTCGCCGCTTCCTGGATCTCGTTCGGCAGGTCCCGCATGAAGCCGTGCAGCACGAACGTGTAGAAGCCGAGCCCGAAGCCGACCTGCACCGTGATCAGCGCCCAGAGCGTGTCGTACAGGCCGGTCAGCTCGCTGAACTTGGCCACCGGGATGAGCAGGATCTGCGGTGGCAGCAGGTTGCCGGCGAGCATCAGCAGCAGGACGGTCCGCCGGCCGGGGATCCGGAACCGGCTCAGCGCGAACGCGGCCATCGCGGCCAGCCCCAGGCTCAGCGCCACCGACGGTACGGTGACCAGCATGCTGTTGATCAGCGCGCGCAACTCGCCGCCGTCGGTCCACGCCTGCCGGTAGGTGTCCAGGGTGAACGACCGGGGCAGGCTGCCGACCCCGTGGGCCGCGATGTCGTCGAACGACCGGGTGGACATCACCACCACCCAGAGCACCGGCCCCAGCCAGAGCAGCGAGAGCAGGATCATGCCGGTGTGGAAGGCCCCGGTACGGAGCTTGTTCATCACGCTTCCTCCCGGAACGCGCGGACCAGGTAGCCGAGGATGACCGCCAGCGCGAGTACGAAGATCACGACGGCGATGGCGGAGGCGTAACCCAGCCGCAGACTCTGGAACGCGGTCGAGTACATGTAGGTGCTGAGCAGCTCCGACGAGTGGTACGGGCCGCCCTTGGTCAGCGACCAGACGATGTCGAACGAGCGCAGCGAGTCGATCACGATGACCGACAGCACGACCGCGTTGACTCCCTTGAGCTGCGGGATCGTCACGTGCCGCAGCCGCTGCCAGGAGTTGGCGCCGTCCATCCGGGCCGCCTCGTGCAGCGCCGGGTCGATCGCCTTCAGGCCGGCCAGGAACAGCACCATCACGTACCCGATCTGCCGCCACAGGGCGGGCAGGATCACCGCGTACAGGGCGGTCTGCGGGTCGGCGAGCCAGGGCCGGATCAGCTGTTCCAGACCGACCGCCCGCAGCAGCGTGTCGGCGATGCCGTCGGGCTGGTAGAAGACCCGCCAGACCAGCGCCGTCACCACCAGCGAGAACACCACCGGGGTGAACAGCGCGGCGCGGTAGAAGCCGACACCGCGCCGCTCCTTCTGCAGGACCAGCGCCATGCCGAACCCGCCCAGCACGGAGAGGCCACCGAAGAGCACCAGCCAGATCACCGTGTTGACCAGCGCGCCCCGGAAGGTCGCGTCACCGGCCAGCTCGACGTAGTTGTCCGTGCCGACGAAGGCCGGCGACGACATCCCGTCCCAGCGGGTGAGCGAGAACCAGAAGCCCTGGAGCGCCGGCCAGAACACCCAGATGCTCTCGACCGCGAACGGCACGAGGACGAAGGCCACCAGCAGCGGCGACAGTCGAGCCGACCGTCGCCGCCGCCGGGTGGGGGTGACCGAAGTCGGGGAGATCGTTGCTGTCACGTCAGCCCTTGAAGACCTTCTCGGCGCCGGCCTGCCACTCCCGCAGGATCGCGTCGATCTGGTCCGGCTTGTCGATGAACTTGGTCAGCGCGGTGTCCGCGGTCGGCTGGAGCGCGTCGCTGGAGTCCCGGTTGAAGAACTGGGTCAGCTCCTTGGCCTCGCCGAGCATCGCCTTGCCCTTGACCACCAGCGGCGAGTCGGACGCCTTGGCCTTGGGATTGGCCGGCAGCACGATGCCGGAGCTGGCCTTGACGTACGCCTCCTGGGCCTCGACCCCGGAGAGGTAGGTCAGCAGGGCCTTGGTGCCGGTCGGGTTGGCGGTCTTCGCGCTGGCGAAGAAACCGTCCGTCGGGGCCTCCTCGGCCAGCGGCACCGCCGGGTCGATGATCGGGAACCGGAAGAAGTCCAGGTCACCGAGGGCGTCCTTGGGCGCCGCGTCGGCGAAGAACGTGCCGATCAGGAACATCCCGGTCTTGCCGGCCAGCAGCGCGGTGGTCGCCTCCTGGAACGGGTACGCCTTGCCCTTGGGGTCGAAGTAGGGCAGTGCTTCGCGCCAGCGGGTGAAGACCGCCTTGACCTTGGGGTCGTCGAAGCGCTGCTTGCCGGCGAGCAGCTCGCGGTGGAAGGGCGCGCCGTTGATCCGGATGTTCAGGTAGTCGAACCAGGCCGAGGCCACCCACGGGGTGTCGCCGAGACCGATGCCGATCGGCGGGACGCCCTTGCTCTTCAGCGTCTCGCACAGCGCCAGGAAGTCGGTCCAGGTCTTCGGCTCCTGCACGCCCCACTTGGCGAAGTTGGACTTGCGGTAGAAGAAGCCCCACCAGTAGTTGTTCATCGGAACGAAGACCTGCTTGCCGCTGGCGGCGGTGGAGAGGATGCGCAGCGACTCGGGGTAGTCGCCCAGCGACTTCCAGACGTCGGAGACGTCCAGCAACAGGTCCTTGCTGGCGTAGTCGTTGGCGACGGAGCCCGCGTACCAGGTGTAGAGATCCGGTGGGTTGGCCGAGGTCAGGTAGGTCGGCAGCTGGGTCCGGAAGGTCTCCGAGGCGATCGTGTTTAGACTCGCCGTGCCCTTGCCCTGCGCGTTGAAGGTCTCGATCAGCTTCTCCATCGCGGCCTTGGCCTGCGGCGAGGAGAGGTTGGACTGGATGGTGACCGCGCCCGAGCCGTTGCTCGTCGTCGGCCCGCTGGCGGAGCTGGCGCACGCGCTGAGGAACGAGCTGGCGCCGAGCGCGCCCAGACCGGCGAGCCCGAGGTGGCCAAGGAATCGCCGGCGACCGGGGTCGAAGTCGCTCACGGAGGTATCCCTTCCTTTACGACACGCAGCGTCACCGCGCGATGTGTCGTCCATGTGAATGCTGTGACCAGAAGGTTGCATCGGCCGCTGCCGGCTGTCAAGATATCTTCGTAATTAATGATTAGATGAGACCAGGGTGGGGGTCAGGTGGATCAGCCTATGCGCCGGCTTGAAGGCAAGAACGCGCTGGTCACCGGCGCGATGGGCGGGATCGGCGCGGCCACCGCCCGGCGGCTTGCCGCCGAGGGAGCAGCGGTCGCGCTGTTCGACGTGGCCGACCCGGCCCCGCTGGCCGAGGAGCTGACGGCGCACGGCAGCCGAGCACTGTCCGTAGTGGGCGATGTCAGCGACGAGGCCGACTGGACGGCCGCCGTGACCGCCGTACGGGACCGCCTCGGCCCGGTCGACATCCTGGTCAGCACCGCGTACGCCGTGCGGGTCGCTCCGGCGCACGAGACCAGTCGACAGTCCTGGGACCACCAGCTCGGCGTCAGCCTCACCGGCTCCTTCCTCGGCGTCCGCGCCTGCCTGGACGACCTGCGGGCCCGCTCGGGAGCGGTGGTGCTGATCTCCTCGGTGCACGCGCTGGTCGGGCTGCCCGGCCGGCCCGCGTACGCCGCCGCCAAGGGTGGCCTGGTCGCACTCGGCCGCCAACTCGCCGTGGAGTACGGCCCGCAGGTGCGCGTCAACACGGTGCTGCCCGGGCCGATCCTCACCGCCGCCTGGGCCGACGTGTCCGAAGAGGACCGTCGGCAGAGCGTCGCCGAGACCGTGGCGAAGCGCTTCGGCACTCCGGACGAGGTGGCCTCGACGGTCGCCTTCCTGGCCTCACCGGACGCCGCCTACATCACCGGCGCGAGCCTCGTGGTGGACGGTGGTTGGACAGCGGTGAAAGCCTCGGCCTGAGAGATCGATACCGACCAGCGAAAAGGCCAGGAGCATTGGCACAGTACGCCCGCCGCGGCATCCACGGACAGACCGTCGAAGCGATCGCCCGTCGCATCCTCACCGGTGAGATCGCCGCCGGCGCGACCCTGAACATAGTCGCGCTGCAGGAGGAGTTCGACGTCAGCCTCACGGCGCTCCGCGAGGCGCTGAAGGTCCTCTCCGCCAAGGGCATCGTGGACGCCCGGCAGAAGCGCGGCACCTTCGTCCGGCCCCGGTCCGACTGGAACCTGCTCGACGGAGACGTGATCCGCTGGCAGTTCGCCGAGGGCACCGACCAGCGGCTGCTCGACCAACTGCACGAGGTGCGCGCCATCATCGAGCCGGCCGCCGCCCGGCTGGCCGCGACCCGGGCCACCGAGGACGACCTAGCCGCCCTGGACCGGGCCCTGGCCGAGATGGCCGAAGCCAACGGCGATCCCACCGCCGCCATCGCCGCCGACCTCGCCTTCCACCGCGCGCTGCTCACCGCCACCCACAACGAGCTGCTGGAGCGGATGGAAGTGGTGATGGAGACCGGGCTCGCCGAACGGGACCGGCTGGTGCACGGCGGAGCCCCCCACGACGACCCGGTGCCCAGCCACCGGGCCGTCGTGGACGCACTGCGCAGCCGGGACGAGACGGCGGCCGAGGCCGCCATGCGTGAGTTGCTGGACAAGGCCGTCCGCGACGTCGAGAAGGCACGCGGACAGAGGGGCAGTCAGTGAAGATCGAGCGGATCGAGACCTTCCTCGTCGCGCCACGGTGGCTGTTCTGTCGGGTGGAGACCGACGACGGGCTGGTCGGGTGGGGTGAACCGGTGGTGGAGGGGCGCGCCGAAGTGGTGCGCAGCGCCGTCGAGGTGCTCTCCGAGTACCTGATCGGCGCGGACCCGCTCCGCATCGAGCAGCACTGGCAGATCCTCACCAAGGGCGGCTTCTACCGGGGTGGCCCGATCCTCTCCAGCGCGGTCGCCGGCCTGGACCAGGCACTCTGGGACATCGCCGGGCAGGCGTACGGGGCACCGGTGCACGCTCTGCTCGGCGGTGCCGTCCGCGACCGGGTGCGGATCTACTCCTGGATCGGCGGAGACGAGCCCGACGAGATCGCCGACGCCGCCGCCGCGCAGGTCGCCGCCGGTCTCACCGGGATCAAGATGAACGCGTCCGGGCGCCTGTCGGCCATCCCCACCTCCGCCGAGGTGGACGCGGTCGTCGGCCGGGTCGCGGCGGCCCGGGAGGTGCTCGGCCCCGACCGGGACATCGCGCTGGACTTCCACGGTCGGGCCGGCCTGGCCGCGGTACGCCGGATCCTGCCCGAGCTGACCCCGCTGCGTCCGTTCTTCGTGGAGGAGCCGGTCCTGCCCGACCAGGCCCACCACCTGCGCGACATCGTCGCCAGCACGCCGATCCCGGTGGCCACCGGCGAGCGGCTCTACGGCCGCAACGAGTTCCTCGGCCCGTTGCAGGCCGGGGTGGCAGTGGTCCAGCCGGACCTGTCGCACGCCGGCGGCATCTCCGAGGTCCGCCGGATCGCCGCGCTGGCCGAGACGTACGGCGCGCTACTCGCCCCGCACTGCCCGCTCGGCCCGGTCTCCCTGGCCGCCAGCCTCCAGGTGGCCTTCGCGACGCCGAACTTCCTGATCCAGGAGCAGAGCATCGGCATCCACTACAACGCCGGCTCGGAGCTGCTGGACTACGTGGTCGACCCGGAGCCGTTCCGGTTCGTCGACGGACACATCGCCCGCTTCGACCGGCCCGGGTTGGGCATCACTGTGGACGAGGCGGCGGTCCGCAAGGCCGCCGAGACCCCGCACGCCTGGCGCAACCCGGTCTGGCAGCACGCCGACGGGTCGTTCGCCGAATGGTGACCCGGCCGGTGGCGTTGCGGGTGACGTACGACGCCGCGCACGGAGGCCGGTGGACCAGCCTGCGCGGCGGGGGCCGGGAGTGGCTGTGGCGGGGCCCGGAGCCCGGCCGCCACGGGGTACGCCCCGACGACGCGTTCGTGGACGCCGGCGGCCTGGAGGAGTGCCTGCCCACCGTTCGCGGTCGACCGGACCACGGCGAGGTGTGGTCCCGCCCCTGGCGCAGCGCGGGCCCCGGCACCGTGGTCATCCAACGCCCGACGTTCGTCCTGACCCGCCGGATCGCCGACTCCGCCGGGGTGGTGGTGGCCGACTACCGGCTGGCCGCCGATCCGGGGTACCGCTTCGTCTGGGCCGCGCACGCCCTGCTCGACCTCTCCTCCGCAGCCCGCCTCGACGCGCCCACCGGCACGCCGACCCGGCTGCATCCGGAAGCCGCCGCGTTGCTGCCGCCGGGCACCTGGCCCGCTGACGCGCCGTGGCTCAGCGGGGCGTGGCCGGCACCCGGCGGACTGCCGCTGGACACGTTCGGCGCAGACGACGGGACCGCGCTCGGCGCGGTGCTGCTCGACTGCCCCCGGGTCCAGGTGATCGACGGTGTTGATCGCCTGACCCTGGAGCTGGAGTGCGCCGACCAGCCCCGTAGCACCGCGCTCTGGCGCAACCTCGGTGGTTGGCCGGAAACCGGCCCCTACCGCAGCATCGGTGTCGAGCCGATGCTCGGCGCCGCCTTCGACCTGGCCGACGCCGGCCCGGCCGACGCGGCGGTCGTACCCCCCACCGGCGAGGTCGCCTGGCGACTCAGCATCTCCGCCCACCGCACCCACTGAGGACACCCGCGATGAACCTGCTCGACGAGCTGCGTACCCACCGGTTGCTGGCCATCGTCCGCGGCCCGGACCCGGCGGCGGCGCTGACCGCCGTGCTCACCCTGGCCGAGAGCGGTGTCGCACTGGTCGAGGTCTCGCTCACCAGCGCCGACGCACTCGACGTCATCCGACGTGCCCGGGCCACCCTCGGGCCCGACTACGCACTGGGTGCGGGCACCGTGCTCAGCGCCGAGGACGCCCGCGCGGCGGCCGACGCGGGCGCTGCTTTCCTGGTCACCCCGGCGCTCGCGCCGAGCCTCGCCGAAGGCGGGCGGCTCGGGCTGCCGGTGCTCGCCGGTGCGCTCACCCCCACCGAGGTGGTGCAGGCCAACGGCGGCGGGGCCACCGCGATCAAGCTCTTCCCGGCGTCCCTCGGTGGGCCGGACTACCTCGGCGCGCTGCGCGACCCGTTCCCCGGCACCGCGTTCGTACCGGTCGGCGGCGTCGACGCGGAGGGCGCGCGACGCTACCTGGACCGGGGCGCCCTCGCGGTCGGGGTCGGTTCCCCCCTGCTCGGTGACGCCGTCCGCGGCGGCGACCCGGCGGCGCTGCGGGAACGCGCCGGCGCCTTCCTCGCGGCGGTGCGGCGATGACCGACCTCCTCACGCTCGGCGAGACGATGGCGGCGTTCCGCACCACCGGCCCACTGCGGCTGGGCGGCACCGCCGGGATCTCCGTCGCCGGCTCCGAGTCGAACGTGGCGATCGGCCTGGCCCGGCTCGGCCACCAGGCGGCCTGGGTCGGCGTCACCGGCGCCGACGAGCCCGGTGAGCTGGTCCGCCGTACGCTGCGCGCCGAGGGTGTCGACCTGCGCTGGTCCCGGGTCGACCCGAGCGCCCCGACCGGGCTGATCCTCTTCGAGAACCGGGTCGCCGACATCAACCGGGTCACCTACCACCGCGCCGGTTCGGCCGGCTCGCGGCTGCGCCCGGCCGACGTGACCCGGGCCTTCGACGCACCCGGGTCGCCGCCCCGGCTGCTGCACGTCACCGGCATCACCTGCGCGCTCGGCGTCGAGCCGTACCAGGCGGTGGTGGAGGCCGTGCGGCGCGCCCGCGCCGCCGGCAGCACCGTCTGCCTGGACGTCAACCACCGGCATCGGCTCTGGTCGGTCGTCGAGGCCGCCACCGCGCTACGACCGCTGCTGCCCTCGATCGACCTGGTGGTCGCCTCCGACGACGAGTTGGCCGTGCTGACCGACGCCCCCGACCCGGTCACGGCGTTGCTCTCCGCCGGGGTGGCCGAGGTCGTCGTCAAGCACGGCGCCGGCGGGGCAACCAGCCACCGCGCGACCGGCACGCTGCACCGTCCAGCCCGGACGGTGCCGGTGGTGGACACCGTCGGCGCGGGCGACGCCTTCGTGGCCGGACTGCTCTCCGGCTGGCTCGACGGCGCCGACGCGCCGGCCCGACTGGACCGGGCCGTCACCACCGGGGCGTTCGCGGTGGCCAGCCGGGGCGACTGGGAGGGCCTGCCCGACCGGGCGGAGCTGACACTGCTGGACCACGAGCCGGGCGGTACGGTCCGCTGACCGGGTGATCGGCGGACCGCCCGGCCGGTACGACCGCGCACCGCCGACCGCCGCTGACAGTTGGAGGAGCGAGATGGAGCTGACCGAGCCGACCGTCTGGAGCACTGACCGGTTGGAGCTGGGCGAAGGACTGCGCTGGGTCGACGACCGGCTGATCCTCGTCGATCTGCTGGTCGGACGACTGCTGGAGACCGACGGCGACGCACCGGCCCCACTGCGTGAGGTACGCCGTCTCGATGTGCCGCTCGGCGCGGTCGCCCCGGTGGCCGGTCGGCCCGGTGACTGGCTGGCCGCCGCCGGGACCGGGGTCAGCCTGCTGCCCGCCACCGGTGACAGCCGACCGGTCGCCGACCTGGTCGGCACCGCGGCCGAGCCGACCCGGATGAACGACGCGGTGGCCGACCCGCACGGCCGCTTCTGGGCCGGCAGCATGACGTACGCGATGGTGCCCGGCGAGGGAGCGCTGTACCGGCTCGCGCCGGGCGCGGCGCCGGTGCCCGCGGTGACCGGGCTGACCATCCCGAACGGGCCGGCGTTCGACGCGACCGGCAGCACCATGTACCTGGCCGACACGCCGCGCGGCGAGATCGACCGTTTCACCGTCGACCCCGCCACCGGCGCCCTGCACGGGCGGGAGCCGTTCCTGCGGCTGTCCCCTGCCGACGGCGGCCCGGACGGCATGACCGTCGACGCCGCCGGGCACCTCTGGATAGCGCTGTGGGGCGGTTCGGCGGTACGCCGCTACCGGCCGGACGGCACCCTGGAGCGGGAGATCCGGCTGCCGGCCAAGCAGCCGGCCGGCATCTGCCTCGGCGGCCCCGAGCTGCGCCGACTCTTCATCGGCACCGCCCGGGTGGGGCTGACCTCGGCCGGCCCGGAGGACGGAGCGCTGCTCGCGGTGGACGTACCGGTGCCCGGCCTGCCGGCCGCCAGGGCCGCCGCGCCGGTGGCCTGACCGAGCCCCGCCGGCCCGCCTCCGGCTCCGCCGCCCCCTCCCCGGCTCCGCTGAGCGGCGACGCATACCGGACGTCCTGGCGGGAATAGCAGCAGTGGAGGGGACATCCGGCGGATCGGCAGGGGGCGGGCGATGAGCACCGTGGGGCGGGCGGCGTGAACGGGCCGGTCGGCGACGAGCCGGTTGGCGAGCTGGAGCTGGTGCACACCTTCACCGGCCCGATGCCGACCGGGGTGAGCGTCTCGCACTCCGGTCGGATCTTCGTCAACTTCCCCAAGTGGGGCGACGAGGTGCCCGCCACCGTCGTGGAGCTGCGCGACGGCCGGGAGGTGCCCTACCCCGACCAGGCGTGGAACGACCCGTCCGGCGACGACGACGCGGGCGCGTTCGTCTCGGTGCAGAGCATCGTGGTGGACCCGGCCGACCGGCTCTGGGTACTGGACACCGGCAGCCCGATGTTCCAGCCCACGAAGCCGGGCGGCCCGAAGCTGGTGCGGATCGACCTGGACACCGACACGGTCGCCCAGGTGATCACCTTTCCGGCGGACGTGGCGCTGCCGACGACGTACCTCAACGACGTCCGCTTCGACCTGCGGCGGGGCGAGTCGGGGGTCGCCTACATCACCGACTCCGCGGCCACCGGGCCGAACGGGATCATCGTCGTGGACCTGGCCAGCGGGGCCTCCTGGCGGCGGCTGCACGACCACCCGTCCACCAAGGCGGAGCCGCTGACGTCGTTCCGCCCGGTGGTCGAGGGCCGACCGTTCCTCGAACGCCCGGCGGACGGGCCGCCGAAGCCGCTGACCATGGGCTCCGACGGCATCGCGATCTCCGCCGACGGCAGCCGGCTCTACTACTGCCCGCTGGCGTCCCGGCACTGGTACAGCGTCTCCACCGAGGCGCTGGCCGACCCCGGTGTCACCCAGGAGGCAGCCGCGGCGACCGTGGTCGACGAGGGCGACAAGGGCACCGCCTCGGACGGGTTGGAGAGCGACGACGCGGGCCGGTTGTACCTCACCTCGTACGAGCACGACGCGGTGCTGCGCCGGCTGCCGGACGGCGGGTACGAAACGCTTGTCCACGACCCGCGACTGCTCTGGCCGGACACCATGTCGGTGGCCACCGACGGGCACCTCTACGTCACCGCCAACCAACTGCACCGGCAGCCGCAGTATCAGCGGGGCCACGACCTACGGCGCAAGCCGTACGCGCTGTTCCGCACCCGCATCGACGCCGGCCCGGTGCTGCTGCGCCGCTGAGCGTGCGGGTGGCTGGCGATCCCCGATCGTCAGCCCGTGGGCAGGGCGCGGCCCAGGACGTCGAACAGGGCGGTCCAGTGACGCTCGGTGGCCTTCTCGTCGTACATCGGGGTGTCGGCCATGGTGAAGCCGTGGTGCGCGCCCTCGTACACCTCGGAGCGGTAGCGCACGCCGGCGGCGTCGAGCGCCTTCTCCAGGGTGGCGATCTGCTCGGGCGTCATCGACTGGTCGTTGTCGGCGTGCCCGAGGTACACCTCACCGGTGATCGAGCCGACGCCCAGGTGCGGGCTGTCCGGCGCGTCGGTGACGATCCGCCCGCCGTGGAAGCTGGCGACCGCCGCGATGCGGTCGGGATGCGCCTCGACGGCCCGCAGCGCGTTCGTGCCGCCCATGCAGTATCCGGTGATCGCCACCGGGCCCGGCCGGACGTCGTCGCGGGCCGCCAGGAAGTCCAGGTAGGCGGCGGTGTCCCGGCTGATCACCTTGGGGGTCAGCGCGCCGATCAGCGGCATGATCTGCTCGAAGAGGGCGCCGCGCTGGTCCGGCTCGCCGAGTCGGGACAGGTCGAACAGCGGTGCCCGGCCGCCCCGGTAGAAGAGGTGTGGCGTCAGCACTAGGTAGCCCTGGGCGGCGATCCGTTCCGCCATCTCCACGAGTCGTGGGCGCGGCCCGAAGGCGTCCATGAAGAGCAGCACCGCCGGGAACGGGCCGTTGCCGTCCGGCCGGCTCAGAGTTGCGTCCGCCACGCCGTCGTCGGTCGGGATGTCCACCGTCGTCGTCTGCACCGTGCCTCCTCGTACGCCGATCTTGGTCCGTCCGGAACGCTACTCGCCGGAGCCGGCGGCCCGGCAGCTTCCCTCAGCCAGGGACCGGTGGTCCCTGGACAGAGCCACCCTGGGTGGTGACCGGAGATCGATCCAGGCTTGTCCACGACACCTGACGGACATCCTCGACCCGGGAGATGCTGTGCTCGACCTGACCGTTCCGGACCTGACCGGAAGACTCGCCGTCGTGACCGGCGGTAGCGACGGGCTGGGCCTCGGCCTGGCCACCCGACTGGCGCAGGCCGGCGCCGAGGTGGTGTTGCCGGTCCGCAACCCGGCCAAGGGCGCCGCCGCACTGGACGCCGTACGGGCTGCCGCGCCGGGCGCCGTCGCGTCGACCCGGGAGCTGGACCTCGCCTCGCTGGACTCGGTGGCGGCGCTGGCCGGCACGCTGCTCGGCGAGGGCCGGCCCATCCACCTCCTGATCAACAATGCGGGCGTGATGACACCCCCTACCCGGCACGCCACCGCGGAGGGCTTCGAACTGCAACTCGGCACCAACCACCTCGGCCACTTCGCGCTGACCGGACGGCTGCTGCCGCTACTCCGCGCCGGGCGGGCGCGGGTCACCACCATGTCGAGCAGTGCCGCCCGCTCAGGGCGGCTGGACTGGGACGACCTCCAGAGCACCCGGCGATACGCGTCGATCCGCGCCTACAACGCCTCGAAGCTGGCCACCCTGCACTTCGGGTTGGAACTCGACCGGCGCAGTCGCACCGGGGGCTGGGGCATCGTCAGCAATGTCGCCCACCCGGGCACCACCATGACGAACCTGTACGCCTCCGGCCCCAACCTGGGCCGCAGCCGCCCCTCACTGCACCACTCGATCATGAGTCGGCTGGCCCGCTGGGGCTTCCTGGTGCACTCGGTGGACGCCGGGCTGCGTCCCGCCCTCTACGCGGCCACCAGCCCGCAGGCGCAGGGCGGCCGGTTCTACGGCCCGGACGGTCTGGGCCAGTTCACCGGCAAACCGACCGAGCTGGCCGTCTACCGTTCGGCGCGCAACACCGACGACGCCGCCCGCCTCTGGGGGATCTCCGAGCGGCTGGTGGGCGTCGAGTTCTGAACCGTGGGCGCCCCCGCGTGAACGGGGCGTCAAGAATGGGCGGTCGCCCGTCGAAACGGCGTATCGACGGGCGCTCCACCGTCGCCCGGTGGCGACGATGGGTCAATGAGTCCTTGGCGGATGACACGCTGGGAACGCGGAGACACCCCACCGGGCACCGACGACAACCTCGGCGAGCCCACGACCAGCACAGACCTGCCGGAGCGGCGACACGAGGCGCTGGTCAGCGTCCGGCTCGGCCCATCCGCGCCCGGCAGCCACCTGGTGGAGTACCTGCGGCACGAGCCGTGCGCGGTCGACGCGTGGTGGATCGCCGCCGACGTCGACGCCGTGATCCGCCTCTCCGCCGACAGCATGACAGTGCTGCACCGCGCCGTGGCCGACCTGCGCCTGCGCGCCGGGGTGGAGGTGGCGGAGGCCAACTACATCCTCCGCGCGCTCGACCTGAGCGCGCCGGCGGACCCGCGTACCGCGACGGCCACCCCGGCGTGGACGGTGTCCGCCGCATGAGCCGCCCAGCCGGTGCCCGCACCGTCATGGGCGCGGGCCGCGACGATCCGCCGCTTCGCCCGCGACCTCGAACGATTCAGCTGATCACCGCCGCCCTGGCGGCACGTGTGGAGAGGACCAACCCCGACCATGGACGACGAGGGCCCGGCAATCTACGCCGTTCCGGTGCGTGACCTGCCGGGACGGCTGGTGCGGACGGTACGGACCGGCCGATCCCCGCAGGGGCGGCGGGTGGGCATCGCCTTCAGCCGCCCCGAGCTGCTGGTCACCGCGATGGGCGCGGAGCAGCCGTGGGAGGAGCTCTGCGAGTCGGCACTGCGCGGCATGCTTCGCCCGCTCGGCATCGACGTGATCCAGGTCGACCCGTTGCTGGTGGCACCACCTCTGGATCCGAGGACCGCCGCCGGTCCGATCGGTCAGGCGCGGACGAAGCGCACCGCGTCGGCGATCACGTGGCCGTCGGTGTCCTCGGTGCGGATCAGCACGCTCCCCTCGGTGCCCGCCGTGAACGGGTAGGTGCCCAACGGCACCCACTGGCCGCCGGACTGCCGCTGGTCGACCGTCCGGGTGGCCACCCCGCCGGAGTACGCGATGTCCACCGGCACGTTGGTCGCCCGGTTGGGGTCGGCGGTCCAGCGTAGTTGCACGGTCCACGACCCGGAGGTGGGCAGTGTCGGGCGGAACCGCAGTCGGTTGACGCCCTTGGCGGTGTTGCCGTCGTGCTCGTAGTCCGGGCCGTAGTAGCCACCGATGCTGGTGCTGCGCAGCCACGTCCCGGCCCGGGTGATTCCGCTGGCCGCCGCGTTGTCGAGGATCACCTCGCTGGTCGATCCCCATTCCAGCACCGCGCCGTCCTGGCGCAGCCGGGCCTGCAGGGCGGGCACGGACACGGCCTGTACGGCGAGGTTCCCGCCGAGCGCCAGCGACGCGGCGGTGGCCGCCGCCTGCCCGAGGATCATGAACACCGGTTCCATCCGGATCGACCCGTACGCGATGTGGCTCGCCGAGAGGCAGACCGGCACCAACAGGTTGGCGCACTGCGCCTGGTGCGGCACGATCGCCCGGTAGCTGACCGGGTACGGCGACGGCACGCCGATCTGCACGTCCCCCTCGTTGCGGACCTTTCCGTCGACTACTACCCGCTGACAGTTGTGCGAGTCCATCGTGTAGCTGGCCAGCCCCACCGAGTCGGTGGCCCGCACCCGGCCCCGGCAGTCGGCCTCGGTCATCACGTACGCGGAGACCATCCGGCGGGCCTCCCGGATGTAGAGCAGCGGCGGCCAGCCACCCGTGCCGGTGAACTCGTCGACCGGCAGCCCCCACCGGGCGGTCGACTCACGCACCGACGCCGGCAACCGGGGATCGTTGGCCAGGAACCACATCATCCCCTGCTGGTAGCTGCGGTGCTCGGCGATGATGCTCTCCCGTGCCGCCCAACTGGCCGTCGGGTACGCGTGGTTGAAGCCGATGTGGTCGGTGGAGACCGCGCCGTTGTTGTTGGAGTCGGTCTTCCCGCCGCCGATCGAGTGGGTGGTGAAGTACGGCCCGGTGAAGCCGGCCTGGATGTGGCGCAGCTGCAGCTCGTACCGGATCGGGTCGTAGTCGGACGGCTTGCCGAACGGGATCCGGTTGGCCGCCTGGGTGAGGCACATCCGGAAGCAGTACGCCTGGATCCGGTCGTCGCCGCTGCCCTGCGGGGCGAGCGGGGTGGCGGATATCCCCGGCAGCAGACCGCTCGTGGGTGAGCCGGCCGTCACGTACGGGTCGACCGGGTAGACGAACTGGTGGGTGTTGCGGGACTGCACCCCGTTTATCGTCTCGCCGTAGGTGTCGTTGGACTCCCGCCCGACGGTGAACCCCACCCCGGCCATGGCCAGCAGGTCACCCTCGTAGGTGGCGTCGACGAACACGCCGCCGGAGTAGATCGACCCGTCCTCGGTGCGCAGCTCGGTGATCCGGTTGCCGCTGCGGCCGAGACCGGTCAGCCGGGCGTCGACGATGACCGGAACCCCGGCCTCGGCCAGCATCTCGGCGAAGACGGCGGTGGCGACGCGCGGCTCGAAGGTCATCCGCAGCGGGGACGTCGGTGTGAGTGTTCCGCCGTGGTACTTCACGTACACCCGGCGGTAGAACTCGGCGGCCAGCCCGCCGATGGACGCCTGGACCCCGGTGTCGGTGGCGCCCAGCCCGGCGGTGCTCAGCCCACCGACGTGGCTGGTGGGCTCGAGCACCACCGCAGTGTGGCCGAGCCGGCGCATGGTGATCGCGGCGGCCAACCCGCCGGAGGTGGCACCGTAGACGACCAGGTCGGCGGTGGTGACAGCGGCGCGGGCGGGACCGGCCCGGAACGGATCGGAGAGGCCGGCCAGGACGAGGCCGGCACCGCCGGCGGTCAGCAGTCGGCGGCGGGACAGGGGCACTGACACGGCGAACTCCCGAGGGGTAACCGGAGGGGACGGTTACAGAAGCACGCCGCTGCCGCTGCAAACAGAAATTCTTCAATCTCTGCCGGCGGGTGTCAACGGGTCACGGCCGGTAGCGGTAACCCATTCCCGGCTCGGTGATGAGGTGCCGAGGGCGGGCCGGGTCGTCCTCCAGCTTGCGCCGCAGCTGGGCCAGGTACTGCCGCAGGTAGTTGGTCTCGTTCTGGTATTCCGGCCCCCACACGTCCTGGAGGAGTTGACGCTGGCTGACCAGTTTGCCGGGGTGTCGCAGCAGTTTCTCCAACACACTCCACTGGGTGGGGGTCAGTTTCACCTCGGTGCCGTCGTCGCGCCGCACACTGTGGTCGACCAGGTCGACGGTGTGCTGGCCGATCCGCAGCGCCGGCACCGCTTCGCTGGGCGCGCCGAGCCGGCGGGTGACGGCGCGGATGCGGGCCAGCAGTTCCTCCACCCCGAACGGCTTGGTGACGTAGTCGTCCGCGCCGGCGTCGAGCGCCGCCACCTTGTCCTCACTGCCGGCCCGACCGGAGAGCACGATGATCGGCACGGCGGTCCATCCGCGCAGACCGCGGATCACCTCCACGCCGTCGATGTCGGGCAGCCCGAGGTCGAGCACCACCAGGTCGGGCGGGTGGCTGGCGGCGGCCTTCAACGCGGCGGCCCCGGTAGCGGCGACGTCCACGTCGTACCGGCGGGCGCGCAGGTTGATCCGCAGAGCACGAAGGATCTGCGGTTCGTCGTCGACGACCAGGATGCGCGTCATTCCTGCGGCCCCTCCGAGCTGGTGGGCGCGGCGGGCAGCCGCAGCACCATGGTGAGCCCACCGCCCGGGGTGGTCTCCGGGGTGATGCTGCCACCCATCGCCTCGGCCAGGCCCCGGGACAGGGCAAGACCGAGACCGACGCCGGTCTGGTTGTCCCGGTCGCCGAGGCGTTGGAACGGCAGGAAGACGTGCTCCCACTGGTCCTCGGGGATACCCGGACCCCGGTCGATCACCCGCAGCTCCACCTGGCCGGCGTGCGCGCTGGCGGTGATCGTCGGAGGCTGGTCCGGCGGGCTGTAGCGCAGCGCGTTGGCGACGACGTTGACCAGTACCCGTTCCAGCAGACCCGGATCGGCGGTGGCGGCCGGCAGGTCGGCCGGGATGTCCGTGCCGACCGTCGCGGCCGCCGGACCAAGTTCGTCAAGCGCCAGGGGTACGGCGTCCTCCAGGCCGATCGCCGTCGCCGAGATGCCGAGCACGCCCGCCTGGAGCCGGCTCATGTCCAGCAGGTTGCCGACCAGCCGGGCAAGCCGGTCCAGTGACTCCTCGGCGGTCTCCAACAGCTCCTCGCGGTCGGACTCGTCGAACTCGATGTCGTGGCTGCGCAGACTGGTCACCGCCGCCTTCGCCGACGCCAGTGGCGTACGCAGGTCGTGGCTGACCGCCGCGAGCAGCGCGGTGCGCATCCGGTCCGCCGCGGCAAGGGGTCGGGCGGTGGCGGCCTCCTCGGCGAGCCGTTCCTGGCGCAGCGCGACGGCGGCCTGGGCGGCGAACGCCTCGACGATCCGCCGGTCGGCGGCCTCCAGCCGTCGACCGCAGAGCACGACGGTGATCCGGTCGTCGACCGGTACCGTCGTCTCGCCGCCTTCGGGCGTGCAGGGCGGCTGGTCGCCGACGCTGGCCACGACGCCCCAGGCGTGCTCCTCGCGGGCCCGGTCGGGGCGACCGCTGGCGTCCTCGGCCAACTCAAGCACGCTCACCGCGCGCAGGCCGAAGGTCTCCCGGAGCTGGTCGAGCAGGGCGGTCAGAGTGCGTTCGCCGCGTAGCACGCCACCGGCGACGGCGGCGAGGGTCTGCGCGTCGGCGGCGGCGCGGGCGGCCTCCCGGGTGCGCCGGGCAGCCACGTCGACGATCCAGCTCACCGCGAGGGCCACCCCGACGAACACGGCCAGGGCGAGCAGGTTGTCCGCCTCGGCGATGGTCAGCGTGCGGAACGGCGGGGTGAAGAACCAGTTGAGCAGCAGCGACCCGCCGAGCGCGGCGACCAGGGCCGGCCACACCCCGCCGACCAGCGCGACCCCGACGACGCCGGCGAGGAACAGCAGGATGTCGTTGGTCAGCGTCAGGTCGGGCAGGGTCTTCAGCAGCAGGGTGAGCAGCGGCATACCCAGTACGGCCAGGCCGAAGCCGAGCAGCCGGCGCCGGCGCGACAGCGCCGCGGGTACGGCCCCCGCCCGACGACCCTTACCGGCCTCCTTGTGGGTGACCAGGTGCACGTCGATCGCCCCGGACAGCGCGGTGGTGGTCACCCCGACACCTCGGGCGAAGATCTGCGCGAGTCGGCCCCGCCGGCTGGCGCCGAGCACCAGCTGGGTGGCGTTCACGCCCCGGGCGAAGTCCAGCAACGCGGCCGGCACGTCGGTGCCGAGCACCTGGTGGTACGTGCCGCCGAGGCTCTCCACCAGCACTCGTTGGCGGGCCAGTTGGGCCGGGTCCGCGCCGGCCAGGCCGTCGCTGCGGGCCACGTGCACGGCGAGCAGGTCGGCGCCCTTGCTGCGGGCGGCGATCCGGGCCGCACGCCGGATCAGCGTCTCGCCCTCCGGGCCGCCGGTCAACGCCACCACAACCCGTTCCCGGGCCTCCCAGGTCGCGGCGATGCCCTGCTGGTTGCGGTACCGGTCGAGCTGCTCGTCGACCTTGTCGGCCAGCCAGAGCAGCGCCAGCTCACGCAGCGCGGTGAGGTTGCCGACCCGGAAGTAGTTGCCCAGCGCGGCGTCGATCTTGTCGGGTCGGTAGATGTTGCCGTGCGCCATCCGCCGACGCAGCGCCTCGGGGGTCATGTCGACCAGCTCGACCTGCTCGGCGGCGCGGACGATCTCGTCCGGCACGGTCTCCCGCTGGGTGGTGCCGGTGATCTGGGCGACGACGTCGTTGACCGACTCCAGGTGCTGCACGTTGACCGTGGACAGCACGTCGATCCCCGCGTCGAGCAGCTCCTGGACGTCCTGCCAGCGCTTGTCGTGGCGGGAACCGGGCACGTTGGTGTGCGCCAGCTCGTCCACCACCGCGATCTCCGGCCGGCGGGCCAGCACCGCGTCCAGGTCCATCTCGGTGAACTCGGCGCCGCGATAGTCCATCGTGCGGCGGGGCACCTGCTCCAGGTCGCCGAGCATCGCGGCGGTCTGCTGCCGGCCGTGGGTCTCCACGAAACCGATCACCACGTCGGTGCCGCGCGCGGCCCGCCGCTGGGCCTCCTCCAACATGGCGTACGTCTTGCCGACGCCGGGGGCGGCTCCGAGATAGATGCGCAGTTCTCCGCGTGGCACGGGACCATCCTCTCAATCTCGAAGGAAGGGCCCCTTATTAACGCCTGGCGTTAATAAGGGGCCCTTCCTTGCACGCTCAGCGCGCGGTGAACTGCTTGTCGAGGGCGATGTTGAGCTCCAGCACGTTGACCCCGGGCGCACCCATGAACCCGAGCGCCCGCCCGTCTGTGTGCTCCTCGACCAGCTTGCGGACCGCCGCCGGGTCCGCGCCGCGCTCCCGCGCGACCCGGTTCACCTGCAACTCGGCGTACGCCGGGCTGATCTGCGGGTCGAGGCCGCTGGCGCTGGCGGTGACCGCGTCGGCCGGCACCGCCGGGTCGGCGGGCGCGTCGCCCCGGATCGGGGTGACCACGCCACCGGCGGCCACGTAGTCCTCGCCGGGCTGGGCCAGCTCCACCGTGACCCCCTGGTACGAGCTGACGAAGGGCGTTGCCGGGGCGGTCTGGTTGACGCTGACCACCCGGGTGACCGGGCCGGTCAGCCCGTCAGCGCGGAAGACCGCGAGCACGGCCCCCACCCCGTCGTCGGTGCAGTAGGGGCGGCGACCGTCGACGCCGTTCAGCTCGCCGACCGACTTGCTGCGCCCGCACACCTGGGTGAGCAGGCTCTCGCTGGACTCCTCCGGGTCGGTGGCGATGGTGTCGACAACGCTCTCCGGGCCCAGGTTGCTGGCCGAGGTGGAGGTCGGGTCGTAGCCGTCGCCGGCGGCGGAGGGGCGGGACTGGAAGTAACGGGCGACCGGGTTGCCGTCCGCGTCGGTGAAGGACTGGCCGATCAGCGCGCTGCCGATCGTCTTCCCGCCGGTGTCGATGAGCGAACCGTCGGCCTTGTGGTTGAGGCCGGGCAGCTGACCGACCGCGACCAGGGCCAGTGGGTAGACCAGGCCGAGCAGCACCGTGAAGACGAGCAGGGCGCGCAGCGCGGCGAGGTGTTGGGCGATCCAGGTGGGTAGGCGCATCACGAAATCCCCGGGATGAACTGGATGAGCAGGTCGATGAGCTTGATCCCGATGAACGGCACGATGATGCCGCCCAGCCCGTACACCAGCAGGTTGCGGCTGAGCAGCTTCGACGCGGCGGCCGGCCGGTACCGCACACCGCGCAGGGCGAGCGGGATCAGCGCGATGATCACCAGGGCGTTGAAGATGACCGCGGACAGGATCGCCGACTCCGGGCTGGCCAGCCGCATGATGTTCAGCGTGTCCAGGCTCGGGTAGAGGCCGGCGAACATGGCCGGGATGATCGCGAAGTACTTCGCGATGTCGTTGGAGATGCTGAACGTGGTCAGCGCACCCCTGGTGATCAGCAACTGCTTGCCGATCTCCACGATCTCGATCAGCTTGGTCGGGTCGGAGTCGAGGTCGACCATGTTGCCGGCCTCCTTGGCCGCCGACGTGCCGGTGTTCATGGCCACGCCGACGTCGGCCTGGGCGAGCGCCGGGGCGTCGTTGGTGCCGTCACCGGTCATCGCGACCAGCCGGCCACCCTCCTGTTCCCGCTTGATCAGCGCGAGCTTGTCCTCCGGCGTCGCCTCGGCCAGGAAGTCGTCCACCCCGGCCTCGTCGGCGATCGCCTTGGCGGTACGCGGGTTGTCACCGGTGATCATCACGGTGCGGATGCCCATCCGGCGCATCTCGTCGAACCGCTCCCGCATGCCGGACTTGACGACGTCCTTGAGGTGGATGACGCCCAGGGCGCGGGCGGGCTCACCGTCGACGTGCTCGGCGACCACGAGCGGGGTGCCGCCGGTGCCGCTGATCGCGTCCACGATCTCGCCGACCTGCTCGGTCGGGTGGCCGCCGTTCTCGCGTACCCACTTCATCACCGCGGCGGCGGCGCCCTTGCGGACCCGGCGGGCCGTGCCCACCGCGCCGGCGTCCACGCTGGCGTCCGGAGTGAGGTCGACGCCGCTCATCCGGGTCTGCGCGGTGAACGGTACGAACGTGGCGTGCGGCATGACGCCGGGCTCCCGCTCGCGCAGCCCGAACTCGTTCTTCGCCAGGACGACCACCGAGCGCCCCTCCGGGGTCTCGTCGGCCAGGCTGGACAGTTGGGCGGCGTCGGCCACGGTCGCGGCGTCGACCCCCTCGACCGGCACGAACTCGGCGGCCTGCCGGTTGCCCAGCGTGATGGTGCCGGTCTTGTCCAGCAGCAGGGTGTTGACGTCGCCGGCCGCCTCGACGGCCCGGCCGCTCATGGCCAGGACGTTGCGCTGCACCAGCCGGTCCATGCCGGCGATGCCGATGGCGGAGAGCAGCGCGCCGATGGTGGTCGGGATCAGGCAGACCAGCAGCGAGATCAGCACGACCCCGGTGACGCCGGAGTCGGTGATCGCCCCGCTGTCCGGTGCCGCCGCCTGGTACGCCTTGGAGAAGATCGCCAGCGGCTGGAGGGTGACGACGGCCAGCAGGAAGATGATCGTGAGCGCGGCGAGCAGGATGTTCAGCGCGATCTCGTTCGGTGTCTTCTGCCGGTTGGCGCCCTCGACCAGGGCGATCATCCGGTCGATGAAGCTCTCCCCCGGCTTCTGGGTGATCTTCACGATGATCCGGTCGGAGAGCACCTTGGTGCCGCCGGTGACCGCGCTGCGGTCCCCGCCGGACTCGCGGATGACCGGGGCCGACTCGCCGGTGATGGCCGACTCGTCGACGCTGGCGATGCCCTCGACGATGTCACCGTCACCGGGGATGATGCCGCCCGCCTCGACCAGCACGATGTCGCCCTGGCGCAGTTCCGGCGCGGGCACCGCCTCGTCGCGGTAGGTGTTGGCCCGGGCGCCGGGCTTCCAGTCGATCAGCCGGGTGGCGATGGTGTCCTTCTTCGCCTGCCGCAGCGTCGCGGCCTGGGCCTTGCCCCGACCCTCGGCGACCGCCTCGGCCAGGTTGGCGAAGATCACTGTCAACCAGAGCCAGATGGTGATCGCCCAGGCGAACACCGACGGGTCGGTCACCGCCAGGACGGTGGTGAAGGCGGCGCCGACCTCGACGATCAGCATCACCGGGTTGCGCCACAGGGTGGTCGGGTTGAGCTTGCGGACCGCGTCCGGCAGAGACCGGAGCAGTTGCTTGGGATCGAGCAGGCCCCCGCCGATACGGTTGCCCTGGGTGGCCGGGGTGCCGGCGGTCGGTTGCTCGTCGGTCCCGGATGTCACAGAGGTGACGGACATGTCCTCGTTCCTCATGATGGTCAGAGCCCCTCTGCCAGCGGGCCGAGCGCCAGCGCGGGCAGGAAGGTCAGCGCGACGAGGACCACCGTGACGCCGACGACCATCCCGATGAACAGGGGTCGGTGGGTCGGCAGGGTGCCCTCGGACGCGGGGGTGGGTGCCTGGCGGGCCAGCGAGCCGGCCAACGCGAGCACGAAGATGATCGGCAGGAATCGGCCGAGCAGCATGCACAACCCGAGCGCGGTGTTCCACCAGGCCGTGTTGACCGTGATGCCGGCGAACGCGGAGCCGTTGTTGTTGCTGGCCGAGGTGAAGGCGTACAGCACCTCGGAGAGGCCGTGCGGGCCGACGTTGAGCGCGGTGGAGTTGTTGCCGGTGGCGAAGGCGGCCGCCGTGCCGACGAGCACCAGGATCGGCGTGATCAGGAAGTAGAGCGAGGCGAACTTGATCTCTCGCGAGCTGATCTTCTTGCCCAGGTACTCCGGGGTGCGGCCGACCATCAGCCCGGCGATGAACACCGTGATCACGGCGAGGATGAGCAGGCCGTACAGACCGGCACCGACGCCACCGGGGGCGACCTCGCCGAGCATCATGTTGCCCAGCAACATTCCCCCGCCGAGCGAGGTGAACGAGTCGTGGAACGAGTTCACCGAACCGGTCGAGGTGAGCGTGGTGGCGGCGGCGAAGGTGGCCGAGTTCGAGACGTCGAACCGCACCTCCTTGCCCTCCATCGCCGCACCGACCGCCTGCGGCACCGTGCCGTGGCCGACCAGTTCGAAGGCGTTGGTGATGGCGATGCTGGCGAACGCCAGGATGCCCATCACCGCCGCGATGGCGTAGCCCTGCCGGTTCTGCCCGACCATCCGGCCGAACACCCGGGGCAGGCTGAACGGGATCAGCAGGAGCAGGAAGATCTCCAGCCAGTTCGTCCAGGTGGTGGGGTTCTCGAACGGGTGGGAGCTGTTGACGTTGTAGAAGCCGCCCCCGTTGGTGCCCAACTCCTTGATCACTTCCTGGCTGGCGACCGGGCCACCGGTGACGGTCTGGGTGCCGCCGGTCAGCGTGGTCACGTCGGTGCCACCGGACAGGTTCTGCACCACCCCGCCGATCATCAGGACGATGGCACCGAGGACCGCGATCGGCAGCAGGATACGCAGCACGATCCGGGTCAGGTCGACCCAGAAGTTGCCGAGCTGCCCGGTCCGGCTGCGGGCGAAGCCGCGGACCAGCGCCACCGCCACCGCGATGCCGACCGCCGCCGAGGCGAAGTTCTGCACGGCCAGGCCGGCCATCTGCACCAGGTGGCCCATGGTCGACTCACCCGAGTACCACTGCCAGTTGGTGTTGGTCACGAACGACACGGCGGTGTTCCAGGCACCGTGGGTCATCACCGGGTCCAAGCCCAGCGACAGCCACAGGTGGTTCTGCACCCGCTGGAACAGGTACAGGAACAGGATCGAGACCGCGGAGAACGCCAGCACACTGCGGGCGTACACGCCCCAGGTCTGCTCGGCGGCCGGGTTGACCCCGACCAGCCGGAAGATGCCCCGCTCGACCCGGGACTGCTTCGTGCCGGAGACCGCCCGGAACATGTAGTCGCCGAACGGCTTGTAGACGGCGACGAGGGCCGCCACCAGCGTCAGCACGAAAATGACGCCCGCTGTTGTCATGGTCATCAGAAGCGCTCCGGAAACAACAGGGCGAACACCAGGAACGCGCCCAGGACGATCGCGAGCACCAGACCGACGGCGTTGACCGCGTTCACAGCTTCTCCACCGCCCGGACCACCAGGGCGAGCACTGCGAACAGCGCCACCGTCAGGACCACGAACACCACGTCAGACACGCTGACTCCTCTTACCGGAAAGGTTCGCCGCGACCGCCTTCCGGTCGCGCCGGGCAATCAAAGCCCCACCACCCGCCGGACGGCAGGGGTCATAACGCGACCATGACGGAGGCGAACCTTTTCTTGACGTGGTTTTCACACCCGCTCACTGAACGGGTGAAATGCGACACAAGCCCCTCGGTGATCCGCAGGGGCAAGACCAGGTGTCCGCCCTTTGCTCTGCACCCGCGGAGGCGACACTCACGGTCTGTAGCTGGTGCCTCCGCGGGTGCAGAGCAAAGGGGACGCACGAGAGAGGCCATGCGCGACCCGGACGGGGTGGCGCACGGCGCGGCGCGGGCGGATCCGCGAGGCCGTTCAGGCCGGGCGGCGGGCCACCAGCACGTCCCGCATGATCGACTGGTCGACCCGGTGCCGCAGCGCGCGGTAGGGCTCGTCGTCGACCACGGTCAGACCGGCGTCGGCCAACGCCGCCGCCGCGTCGTCGCGGCCCGCGACGTGGGTGTTCCAGGAGATACCGAGCGCGCCGCCGGGCCGCAGCACCCGCGCCCAGACCGGCGCGGCGTCCGCGAGCAGCGCCAGCGGGTCGCGCGACAGACCCTGATCGGCGGTACGGCTGCCGTGCTGCACGCCGTACGGCGCGTCGGCGACGACCAGGTCGACGGTCTCCGGCCGGAAGAACTCGCCCGCGCGGGTGGTGTCGGCGTTGACCACGTCCAGCAACTGCGTGCGGCCCGCCTTGTGCTCCTCGCGGGTCGGCGCCAGCTCGACGCGGACCCGCCGGCCGACCACCTTGCGCTCGCGCCGCACCGGCCCCGATTCGAGCACCCGGTGCTTGACCCGCTTCTGCTTCAGCCAGGTGGTGATGAACGCCCGGTACGCCTCGACGTCCTTCTGGTCGCGCTCGATGCCGGCCGCGTCGAAGCCGTACATCAGCGCCTGGTTGAGGGTGGTGCCCCGGCCGCAGAGCGGGTCGAGCACCCGGAACCGCCGGCTGGTCAACTCGGTCGCCCAGTCCGAGGCGAGCAGGGTGACGTTGAGCAGCAGCTTGGTGAACTGCTCGTTGGTCTTGCCCGGGTACTTCTGGATGGTGAGCAGGTCGTCGTCGTAGCGGTCCAGCCGGCTCCACTCGACCGGGCGCAGCAGGTCGCCGACGATCTCGAACAACGCGTACCCGGCAGAGAGGTTGCCCAGGACGGCCAGGTCCCGCGCGGTCAGCCCGTCACCGGCGAACGTGACGTACGTCGCACCGCCGACCACCTCGGTGTCCAGCTCGCCGATCCGGCCGTCGAGCGCCGAACGGCCGAAGATCTCCAGCTCGGCCCGGGTGAGGTCGATGGCGGAGCGGGCGTACACCCGGTTGGTGGCGGGGAGGATCAGCAGGCCGTAGCGCGTCATGATCGGGCGAGTATTCCACAACGCGTGACGACCGCCGGGAACCGGAGCGACGCCCGGACCGACTACCCACACATGGGGTGTGAGCAGTGGCGGGAGATCCTGTCCGCGCAGCTGGACGGGGAGGAGACCGCCGCCGAACGGGCGGCGGCGCAGGGGCACCTGGACGGGTGCGCCGATTGCCGGGCCTGGTTCACGACGGCGGCTGCGGTGACGCGCCGCGTTCGTACCCGATTGGTCACCGACGTCCCTGACCGGACCGACGCGATCCTGGCCGCCATCGGCGGCGGTGTCGTGGCCGGCGCGAGCGTCGATGCCGGCACGGCGGCCGACGCCACGCCGCCGGCCCGCCGGTCGCGGTGGCGGCCCCACCTGCCGGGACGCGGCACCCTGGTCGTCGGGCTGCGCGCGGCGCTCGGCCTGCTCGGCGCGGTGCAGTTGGTGCTCGGCCTGTCCCAGGTGGGCCGGGGAGCGACCGCCGACCACCTGCACGCCGCCGGCCAGCACCTGTGGCACGAGTCGGCCGCCTGGAACGTGGCGGTCGGGGCCGGCTTCCTCTTCGTGGCGGTACGCCGCACCCCGCCGGCGGGTCTGCTGCCGATGCTCAGCGCATTCGTCGGCACGTTGCTACTGCTCTCGGTCAACGACCTGGCCACCGGGTCGGTGAGCGCGGAACGGCTGGTCAGCCACGGCTTCCTGGTGGTCGGCTACCTGATCACCGTGCTGCTGTCCCGGCCCGGCCTACGCCCCGGTGGGCCCGCCCCGCAGCGGCAGCCGGGACCGTCCCGCTGGCGGTTCGGCGCCGACGAGGTGGATCGGCCGCTGCGGTTGGTCCGCCCCGAGTCGTACCCGGCCCAGGCCGCCGACCGATTCGCCGCCCCGGCAGCGCAGTTCGGGCCAGCCGCCGCGGCGTCGCACGTCGGTGCGACCACTCCGGCGGCTCGAGGCGGACGGGTCGGCAGGGCGGCTCGTGCCGGGCGGGCCGACGAGCGACATGCGGCCTGATCGGGGCCGCTCAGCTCTGCGGGCGTGCCGGCCCGCCGTCGGCGATGACCTGCGGGATGACCTGTTCGACGATGGCCAGCAGGGTGGTGGTGAGCAGCAGGTGCACCTGGTCACGGGTCAACGCGCCGCGCTGTAGCCACTCCCGGGCGGTCGACGTCGCCAACCCGCAGTACGCCCGGACCATGCCGCGAAGTTCTTCGTGGTGCGCGGCTTGGCCGGCCAGCCCGACGGCGACGAGCATGCGGTCCGCGGCGACCTCCTCGGCCTCGGCCAGCACCCGCTCCACGTCGGCATCCCCGCCCATCCCCCGGGCGGTGACCGCCGCCAACCAGGAGGTGCTGTGCCGGGACACCACGTCGAGGAACCAGGTGACGCTGGCGTCGACCCGGGTCCGCAGGTCCCCCCTGGGTAGCCGCTCCACTGCCACCTCAGGAATGGTCACCATGACCCGGACGACCTCCAGGTAGAGGTCCTTCTTCGTGCCGAAGTAGTGGTTGACCAGGCCCCGGGCGACACCGGCCTCGCGGGCGACGTCGGTGGTCGACACGTCCGCGTACGGCCGCTCGCCGAACAACCGGACCGCACAGGCCAGGATCTGGCCGCGCCGGGCGTCCGGCTCCAACCGGCGGCGGCGGGGAGCCGTCTCGACACTCATCTGCCCGACCCTATCGGCAGCTCACCGCGTCGCCCTCGTCGTCAGGCACCGCCGCTGCTGTCCGTAACCGCTCACCGCGCGTCCTAGCGACGCCGAACCACGTGCCGTCCCAGGTGGCGCCCCGTGCACAGCGCAGCGCTGCCTCCAATCCCCCGACCCGCTCCCGCAACCACGCCAACTCCGTCGCCTGATCCATCCGCACCCCTCTCCGACCACGCCCACGCTGCCCAGGTCGCTCGCCCCGCGGCTGCATCGTCGTGTCCACCCTCACCCGTTCGGAAGGACTGCGCACCCATGACACATCTATCGGGACTTCCCCTTGACACATGTCTCGGGACAGCACTGTTAGCGCGTAACGGAAACTGTCCAAGATCTCCGCGCCCACAGCCTCGGGGCACCACAACCCCCTGATCGACGATGCCCGGGCCAGGTGCGAATGAGTTCGTGCTGGCGCGCCGGACCCAGGCCCAGCGGTCCCGGGCGGCGGTTCCCGACACCCCGACGTGTGCGCGGCCACCGGGGCCCGGGAGCTGATCACGACTTATTGACATGCCGTCAACAGGACGCGAGGGTGGTGCTCATGCCGACGCCCCCACCCGACGGTCCACCCTCGCCCTGGCGGAAGCCGGAGCACGGCGACCTCGCCGAGCTGGCCCGCACCTTCTTCACCAAGGAGGTGCTGCCGCACACCGAGCGCCTGCTGGCACAGGGCCACCCGGATCGTGAGCACTACCGGCGCGCCGGTGAGCTGGGGTTGCTCGGCCTGTCCGTCCCGGAGGAGTACGGCGGCGGTGGCGGCGACTTCACCCACGAGGCCGTGCTGCTGCACGAGCAGGCGTACACCGGGGAGAGCAGCCTCGGGCTGGCCGTCCACAGTGGGATCGTCACCGGCTACCTGGCGGCGTACGGCAGCGAGGAGCAGAAGCGACGCTGGCTGCCCGGCCTGTGCAGCGGCGAGCTGGTCGGCGCGATCGCCATGACCGAGCCGGACGGCGGCTCCGATCTTCAGGCGATGCGGACCCGGGCGATCCGCGACGGGGACGACTACCTGGTCACCGGCGCGAAGACGTTCATCACCAACGGTGGCCTGGCCGACCTGATCATCGTGGCGGTGAAGACCGACCCGGAGCAGCGGGCAGCCGGGGTCTCACTGCTGGTCTGCGAGGTGGGTGGCGACCCGGATGGCTTCCGCCGGGGCCGACTGCTTGCCAAGATCGGGTTGCACGGCAACGACACGGCGGAGCTGTTCTTCGACGAGTTCCGGGTGCCGGCGGCCAACCTGCTCGGCGGGGCCGAAGGGCTGGGCTTCATCCAGCTCATGCAGCAGCTCCCGCAGGAACGGCTGGTCATCGGTGTCGGCGCGGTCGCGGCGATGGAGCGGGCGGTCGCGCTCACCGTCGCGTACGCGAAGGAGCGCACCGCCTTCGGCAAGCCGCTGATGGGCCACCAGAACACCCGGATGGTGCTCGCGGAGTGCGCCACCCGTACCCGGGTCAGCCGGGTCTTCCTGGACGACTGCATCGTCCGGCACAGCCGCGGCGACCTGGACGTGGCCACCGCCGCGATGGCGAAGTCCTGGCTCACCGACGGGCAGTGCGAGGTCGTCGACCGGTGCCTGCAGATCTTCGGTGGCTACGGCTACACGACGGAGTACCCGATCGCCCGGATGTACGCCGACGCCCGGGTGCAGAAGATCTACGGCGGCACCAACGAGATCATGAAGGAGCTGATCGCCCGTGCCCTCTGAGGCGTACGTCTACGACGCGGTCCGCACCCCGCGCGGACGCGGCCGGGACACCGGCGCGCTGCACGGGGTCAAGCCGATCTCGCTGGTGGTGGGCCTGATCGACGCGGTGCGCGAGCGCAATCCCGGCCTGGACGTCGGCCGGCTGGAGGATCTGCTGCTCGGCATCGTCACCCCGGTCGGCGAGCAGGGCGGTGACCTGGCGCGGGCCGCCGCGCTGCTGGCTGGGCTGCCCAACGAGGTGGGCGGGGTGCAGCTCAACAGGTTCTGCGCCTCCGGGTTGGAGGCGGTCAACTCCGCCGCCGCACGGATCCGCTCCGGTTGGGAGCATCTGCTGCTGGCCGGTGGGGTGGAGTCGATGTCCCGGGTGCCGCTGGGCTCCGACGGCGCGGCCTGGGCCACCGACCCGCAGACCGCGCTGGCCACGTCGTTCGTGCCGCAGGGCGTCAGCGCCGACCTGATCGCGACGCTTGAGGGTTTCACCCGCGACGACGTGGACGGTTACGCGCTGCGCTCGCAGGAACGGGCCGCCAAGGCGTGGGCCGGGGGGTACTTCGGCAGGTCGGTGGTGCCGGTCCGGGACGGCAACGGGCTGGACATCCTCACCGTTGACGAACACCCGCGCCCGGAGACGACCCGGGAGGCGCTGGCCCGGCTCACCCCGTCCTTCGCCACGATCGGCGAGGCGGCCGGCTTCGACGCTGTCGCGTTGCAGAAGTTCCACTGGTTGGAGGCGATCGAGCACGTCCACCACGCCGGCAACTCGTCCGGCATCGTGGACGGTGCGGCGCTGGTGCTGCTCGGCTCCGAGCAGGTCGGCCGCGACCTCGGCCTCACTCCGCGCGCCCGGATCGTCGGCGCTGCGGTCAGCGGGGCGGACCCGACGCTGATGTTGACCGGCCCGATCCCGGCCACTCACAAGGCGCTCGCCGCCGCCGGACTGACAGTCGACGACATCGACCTGTTCGAAATCAACGAGGCGTTCGCGGCGGTGGTGCTCAAGTACGTCCGTGACCTGGGCCTCGACCCGGACCGGGTGAACGTCAACGGTGGCGCGATCGCTCTCGGCCACCCGCTCGGCGCGACCGGAGCGATGCTGCTCGGTACGGCGTTGGACGAGTTGGAGCGCCGCGACCTGCGCCGCGCCGTGGTGACCCTCTGCATCGGCGGCGGCATGGGCGTCGCCACCGTTATCGAGCGCTGCTGACCCGGAGGACGACCATGACCGACACCATCCGGTACGACCGCGGCGCCGACGGCGTCGTCACGCTCACCCTCGACGACCCCACCCAGTCCGCGAACACCATGAACCGGGCGTACGTCGCCTCGATGAGCGCGGTGCTGGACCGGCTGGAGGCCGAGCCCGACCTCGCCGGAGTCATCGTGACCAGCGCGAAGTCGACGTTCTTCGCCGGCGGTGACCTGCCGGAGATGATCCGGGCCACCCGCGAGGACGCGCCCGCGCTGGCCGACCTGCTCGGCACCATCAAACGGGACCTGCGCCGGCTGGAGATGCTGGGCCGCCCGGTGGTCGCGGCGGTGAACGGCTCGGCGCTCGGCGGCGGCCTGGAGATCGCGCTCGCCTGCCACCACCGGATCGCGCTGGACGTGCCCGACAGCCGGCTCGGGCTACCCGAGGTGACCCTGGGCCTGCTGCCCGGGGCCGGCGGCGTCACCCGGACCGTACGGATGCTCGGCCTGGCGGGTGCGCTGACCACCGTGCTGCTCACCGGCCGACGGATGCGCCCGGGCGACGCCCTGGCCGCCGGGATCGTGGACGAGGTGGTCGCCACCGAGGCGGAGCTACTGGACCGGGCCCGGGCCTGGATCGCGGCCAACCCGCAGCCGAAGCAGCCGTGGGACCGGCCGGACTACCGGATGCCCGGCGGCAGCCCGTCCAGCCGGTCGCTGGCCGCCCAGTTGCCCGCCTTCCCTGCCACCCTGCGCAAGCAGCTCAAGGGGGCCCGGCTGCCCGCGCCCGAGGCGATCCTGGCCGCCGCCGTCGAAGGCGCACAGGTCGACCTGGAGACCGCCCTGGCCGTGGAGACCCGGCACCTGATCGGCCTGCTCACCGGGCAGGTCGCCAAGAACATGATCGGGGCGTTCTTCTTCGACCTGAAGGCCGTCAACGGCGGTGCCGCCCGACCGTCAGTGGACGTTGCGCCGGTGCGCCGGGTGGCGGTGCTGGGCGCGGGCATGATGGGCGCGGGCATCGCGTACGCCTGCGCCGGCGCCGGTATCGACGTGGTGGTCAAGGACGTCACGGCGGAGGCCGCCGGGCGGGCCCGGGAGCACGCCGAACGGCTGCTGGCCCGCAAGGTCCGTAAGGGCCGGGCCTCCGAGGCGGACGCCCGCGCGGTGCTGGACCGGATCGCCACCACCGACCAGGTGGACGCCCTCGCCGGCTGCGACGCGGTCATCGAGGCGGTCTTCGAGGACCCGGCGCTCAAGAAGGCCGTGTTCGCCGAGGTGCTGCCGGTGTTGGCACCCGGCGCGCTGATCGCCTCCAACACGTCCACCCTGCCGATCACCGGGCTGGCCGAGGGAGTGGACCGGCCGGCCGACTTCATCGGCATGCACTTCTTCTCCCCGGTGGACCGGATGCCACTGCTGGAGATCGTGGTCGGCGAGCGCACCGGCGACGCCGCGCTGGCCCGCGCGTTCGACCTGGGTCGGCGGATCGGCAAGACCCCGATCGTGGTCAACGACGGGCGGGGCTTCTTCACCAGCCGGGTGATCGGCCAGTTCATGGACGAGGCGATCGGAATGGTCGCCGAGGGCGTCCCCGCCGCGTCGGTGGAGCAGGCCGCGCTGCAGGCCGGCTACCCGACCGGGCCGCTCGCGCTGGCCGACGAGGTGAGCCTCACCCTGGTCCAGCGGATCCGCCGCCAGTTCGAGGCGGCCAGCGAGGAGTTCCGGCCGCTGCCGGCGCACCGGCTCGTGGACGAGCTGGTCGACGCGTACGACCGGCCGGGGCGCGGAGCCGGGCGGGGCTTCTACGCGTACGAGGAGGGCACCCGGGGACGGTTGTGGCCCGGCCTGGCCGACCTGATCACCGACGCGGGACGGGCGGTGCCGTTCACCGACCTGCAGGAGCGGATGCTCTTCGCCGAGGCGCTGGACGCGCTGCGCTGCCTCGACGAGGGCGTCCTGCGTACCGAGACCGACGCCAACATCGGCTCGATCTTCGGCATCGGCTTCCCGGCGTGGACGGGAGGCGTGATCCGCTACGTCCGGCAGTACGCGGGCGGTCCGGCCGGCTTCGCGGCCCGCGCCACCGAGTTGGCCGACCGCTACGGTGACCGGTTCAGGCCGCCCGCCGACCTGGTCGACCGGCTCGCCGCCCGTACCGCCGAACCGGTCGGCGTCGCGTGACGGCGCCCTGGCCGAGCCCCGGCGGATCCACGGCGGACGACGGCCCGGGCACCGCAGTGCGCGGTGGGCCGCTGGCCGGGGTGCGGGTGGTCGAGCTGGCGAGCCTCGCGCCCGCGCCGTTCGGGTGCATGGTGCTCGCCGACCTGGGCGCGGACGTGGTGCGGGTGGACCGGCCGGGCGCTCCGGGAGCGGGCCGGCTGGCCGCTCCGACCGGCGGCCCGTTGCAGCGCGGTCGGCGGATCACCACGCTGGACCTGAAAACCCCGGACGGGGTGGCGGACCTGTTACGGCTGACCGATCGGGCGGACGTGCTGGTCGAGGCGTACCGGCCGGGGGTGGCCGAGCGGCTCGGCTTCGGCCCGGAGGTGTGCCAGGCCCGCAACCGCCGGCTGGTGTACGCGCGGATGACCGGCTGGGGCCAGGACGGCCCGCTGGCCGCCCGAGCCGGGCACGACATCGACTACATCGCGGTCGCCGGGGCGTTGGAGCCGCTGGGACGCGCGGGTGAGCGCCCGTACGCGCCGATGAACCTGCTCGGCGACTTCGGCGGGGGCGGCATGTTGCTCGCCGTGGGCGTGCTGGCCGCCCTGTTGGAGCGGGAGCGTTCCGGCACCGGCCAGGTGGTCGACGCGGCGATGGTGGACGGCTCGGCCCTGCTCACCTCGTTCCTGCACGGGCTGCTCGACAGCGGGCTGTGGGCCGCACCGCGCGGGCGCAACATGTTCGACGGCGGGGCGCCGTTCTACGACACGTACGCCACCTCGGACGGTGGATTCATGGCTGTCGGCGCTATGGAACCGGCCTTCTACGCCGTACTCCTGGCCGGCCTCGACCTCGCCGACGACCCGGGCCTGCCCGCGCAGTACGACCCGAGCGGCTGGGACGAGCTGCGGCGACGGTTCACCGAGCGGTTCGCCGAGCGCACCCGGGACGAGTGGACGGCGGTCTTCGCCGACCTGGACGCCTGCGTCGCGCCGGTGCTCGCTCCCGGCGAGGCGCACCGGCATCCGCACAACGCCGCCCGGGACACCTTCGTCGAGGTGGGTGGTGAGATCCAGCCGGCACCTGCGCCGCGCTTCGACCGGACGCCGACAACGCGCCCGACCCCAGCCCCCGACCCAGAACGAGACGCGCAACCCGTCGACGACATCCTGACCGGGTGGCCCCCGCGCCCGCCAGGTTGATCAAGAGCTTTGCGTCAGGGAATCGTCCTGTGGTGACGCAAACCTCTTGATCAACCGCCTCGGGGGGCGGACCGGGCGGCGGGTGCGGTGGGCGTACCAGGTGGCGAAGAGGGCTACCGCCAGGAGGAGTTCGGCCAGGTCGCCGCCGTAGTACATGAGTTGGGCGGCCGACTGGAACTCCACCGGATCGCGGTCGACCAGGCCGGGTGGGAGCGTTTCGGCGTGCGCGTACAGATACTTGGCCAGCACTGAGTGACCGGCCGCCGCACCGATCTGCGCGCCGACCCGTACGGCGAGCCCGGGGCGTCGGGGCGCCGGGTCCGGTCCGACCAACGACCAGGCGAACAGGTACCCGGCGGCCAGGTAGTGCAGGTGCAGCGCGTGGTGCAGGACCGGCTGACGCTCGGCCACCGCATACAGCGCAGTGAGCAGCACCAGCGCCAACCCACCGGTGCTCAGCAGCGCGGCGGTGACCGGATGGGCGAGCAGGTGCAGGGGCCGGGCGCGCAGAAGCCGACCCACCGTCCGGCGTACCGGCGGCGGGGAGACCCGCAGCAGCAGCGTCACCGGGGCGCCGAGTACCAGCCCGAGCGGAGCGAGCATGCCGAGCAGCAGGTGTTGCGCCATGTGCCCGCGCGGATCGTCGGACAGTCGGCCCAGCGGCCCCACGGCGACGGCCAGCAGGGCGCAGCCGACCAGCCACGCGATGGTACGCCGGTGGTCCCAACCACGCGGGTCGCGGACGGCGGCCAGCAGGTAGACGCCCGCCAGCAGCACGACCGGGAACAGCGGCGACCAACCCGGCCCCTCCGCCGCGTGCCCGCCGTGCGCCAGTTGTGGCGGCACGGGCCAGCCCGATCCGTTCGCCGCAGGCCCGCCGTGCGCGAGCACCGCCGGGCACGTCATCGATTGCCGTTGCCGGGCCGGCGGGACCGGGCCCGCACCAGCACCGCGACGCCGGCCAGCAGCAGCACCGCTCCGGCCACGTTCCAGACCAGGTCGTACGGAACCAGGTGTACGCCGTAGCGGATCTGGTGCAGCCGGAGCACCTTGTGGTCGACCAGCCCGTCGAAGAGCTGGAAACCTCCGGCACCGAGCAGGAAGCCACCCCAGGTCAGCCGGGTCGACAGCGCACCCCGTCGGCGCAGGTCGGCGAACCAGAAGAATCCGCCGACCAGGGCGACCACCTCGGCGGCGTGCAGCAGCCCGTCGGAGAGCAGCGCGACCGACGGCGTCGACCGGTCGTAGAAGTGGTGCCAGGCGAGTAACTGGTGGAAGACGATCTCGTCCACGGCCGCCATGATCGCGACGCCGATCAGGACACCGGCCAGGACGGACGCGCGCACGTCGACGGTGCCTGCCCTCGGCATGCTCGAATCGGCCATCACACACCTCGCGTCATGTCGGTTAGCCGGCAAATACCCCAAACCAGATGAGCCATGCCATGACCCGCTCGCGCCGAGGACCGAAGGCCACGGTCGCCCCAGGTCGGCGCTGTTACGTGATCCCCCCGGCGAGATACCGGCACTTCCGGGACCTGGTGTCGATCACACGCCGGCCGGGAAGGCAGGGCCGGGCAACCCGGGTAGATGCCCGTTTCACCGCTCCGACATCGCTCGCGGCATGATCATGGGACCTGTCGGGGCAGCACATGGGACCTGTCGGGGCAGCAGAGGTCAGAACCGAGGAGAGGAGGTGCCCGTGCCGGATGCGGACGAACTCGTCGCCAACGCGCTCGCGGCGGTGCGCGGCACCGACGTACGGCAGGCCGAACGACAGCTCGACCACCTGATGGTCGGCACCGGCGCGGCGGACGGCACCGCGGCGGTGGACGCCGCGTTGCTGCGCCGCCTGGTCCGCGGTCTGAGCCGACTCTGGCCGCGCGGCTGGCAGCCCGTCGACGTGGACCGGATCACCGGCCGGCGGCTCGACGCCCGTGCGGCGCGGCTGGTCCGTGCCGCGATGGCCGCCCAACGGCGTGCGCAGGCCGAACCGGTCCCCGCCTGGTGGGACGACCAGCTACGCGAGCTGACCGCCGACGCCCGCGACGACGACCACTACGTGCTGGCCGCCTGGACCACTGCGGAGGGCCTGGACCGGGCCGACGCGCTCCGGACCGCCGTGGACACCCTCGCGCTGGTGGAGAGCCTGCCGCCGATCGCGGTGCTGCGCCCGCCGCCGGGCACGACCGGCGCGGTGACCGCCCGACCGGCAAGAGCGGCCCGCAGCGGGTCGCCGATGCTCGACCGGGTACGGGCGTTGCTGGCCAAGGCCGAGTCGACCACCTTCCCGGCCGAGGCGGAGGCGTTGACCGCCAAGGCGCAGGAGCTGATCGCCCGGCACAGCATCGACGAGGCGCTGCTGGCGGCCGGCGCGGAGCGCGGCGACCTGCCGGGCGGGGTACGCCTGAGCACCGACACCCCGTACGCGGGCGCGAAGGCGCTGCTGGTGCAGGAGGTGGCGGCGGCGAACCGGTGCGAGGCGGTCTGGTCCGACGACCTCGGCTTCACCACCGTGCTGGGTTGGCCGGCCGATCTGGTCGCGGTGGAGTTGCTCTACACCTCGCTGCTGGTCCAGGCCACGGCCGCGATGCTGCGTGGACGCGCCGAGCGGCGCTCGGGGGCGGGACGGCGGACGAAGGTGTGGGACGAGTCCTTCCTCAACGCGTTCGCGCTGCGGATCGGCGAGCGGCTGCGGACGGCCACCGAGGCGGCGACCGACGCGGCGGACCGGGCGGCGGCCGAGACGGCCGGGGCGGAGCGACTGTTGCCGGTGCTCGCCGCACGGGGTGAGGCGGTCCGGGAACGGCTGGACACGCTCTTCCCCGGCGTCACCCGGCACCGGCTCAGCGTCCGGGACGCCGAGGGCTGGTCCTCCGGCACGTCGGCGGCAGACCGGGCCTCGTTGGACGTCGGCGGCGGGCGCAAGCAGCCCCGACAGGTACCCGGCCGGCCCGATCGCCGCTGACCCGACCGGCGTGGGACCACCACCGGCGAAGATATCTGCGATTTTCTTCGGTACGCCGTAGGGAACGGGTTGTCGGCTCCGACCCTCCGGTGAGCCGCGCCCCGACCGGGGGTGCGACCGAGGTCTGAGGAGCACCGCTGTGAAGTACATGCTGCTGATCTGGAACCGGCCCGGCTTCACCGAGGAGCTGACCGAGCAGGACCGCACCGCCCTCTTCGGCGAGGTCGACGAGATCATGAAGGAGCTGACCGAGACCGGCGAGCTGGTCGACGGGCAGGCGCTGGCCAACCCGTCGCAGACGTTGACGGTCCGGCAGATCGACGGCAGCACCGAGGTCGTCGACGGGCCGTTCATGGAGAGCAAGGAGCAGTTCGCCGGTTACCTGACCGTGGACTGCGACAGCCCGCAGCGGGCCGCCGAGATCGCCGCCCGGTGGCCGGACGTACGCTTCGGCGGCGCGATGGAGGTCCGCCCCGTCATGGAGCAGGCCGGGACGGAGATGTGACCGAGGACCGGACGGTCGAGGATCTGCTGCGAACCCTCGCGCCGCAGGTCCTCGGCCTCCTGGTCCGCCGGCACGGCCAGTTCGACAGGTGCGAGGACGCGGTCCAGGAGGCCCTGCTCGCCGCCGCGACGCAGTGGCCCGGGCAAGGCGTACCGGACAGTCCCCGCGCCTGGCTGCTCACCGTGGCCACCCGCCGGCTCACCGACGAGTGGCGCAGCGAGAGCGCTCGCCGGGACCGCGAGGTGGCGGTGACGCTGCGCGAACCGGCGTACGCCGGGGTGTCGCCGCCTGCCGACGCGGAACCGGCGGTGCCGGACGCCGACGACACGCTGACCCTGCTCTTCCTCTGTTGCCACCCGGCGCTGACCGGATCGGCGCAGGTGACGCTCACCCTGCGCGCGGTCGGCGGTCTCAGCACCGCCCAGATCGCCCGGGCGCACCTGGTGCCCGAGGCGACGATGAGTCAACGGATCCGCCGCGCCAAGCAGCGGATCGAGGCCGCCGGTGCCCGGTTCACCATGCCCGAGCCGGCCGAGCGGGACGAGCGGCTGCGGTCGGTGCTCCGGGTGCTCTACCTGATCTTCAACGAGGGGTATACCGCGTCCAGCGGGCCGGACCTGCACCGGGGCGACCTGACCGGCGAGGCGATCCGGCTGGCCCGCATCCTGCGCGGGCTGCTGCCGGACGACGGCGAGGTGACCGGGCTGCTGGCGCTGATGCTGCTGACCGACGCGCACCGGGCGGCCCGGCTCGGCCCGGACGGGGAGTTGGTGCCCCTCGCCGAGCAGGACCGCACCCGGTGGGACGCCGCCGCCATCGCGGAGGGGATCACGTTGATCACGGAGGCGTTGACCTGGTCGCCGCCCGGCCCGTACCAGCTCCAGGCGGCGATCGCCGCGGTGCACGCCGAGGCGTCGACGGCGGCGGAGACGGACTGGCGGCAGATCGTCGCGCTCTACCGGCTGCTGGCCCGGATCGCCCCGAACCCGATGGTCACCCTCAACCAGGCGGTGGCGGTGGCCATGGTGGAGGGCCCTCGGGCCGGGCTCGACCTGCTCACCGCGCTGGACGCCGACGAGCGCACCGCCGGGCACCACCGGCTCGCCGCCGTACGTGCGCACCTGCTGGAGCTGGCCGGTGAACCCGGGGCGGCGCGGGACGCGTACCTGGCGGCGGCACGCGGCACCACGAGCCTGCCCGAGCAGCGCTACCTGGAGCTGCGGGCCGCCCGCCCGACGGGGACCCGCGCTCCTCAGGGCGGCGCCCTGGACGAGTAGGTCCTCACCCCGGCTGGGGCTTGGGCGCGCCCGACGGTGACCGTCGGTCACCTGCACTCGTCGGGCGCCACCCGCCGCAGCTGACCACACCGCAGGCCGCCGGGGGTTCCGCGACGGCCGGCGGGCGGGCGGTCAGACTTCGGGCTCGACGGCCGGGCAAACGGCGTCCCGAGCCGGCACCACCAGGTCGATCAGGTAGGCGTCGACGGTCTGCTGCACGCACGGGCTGCTGCTGTAGCTGCCGTGCCCCCACCCCTGGTAGGTGAGCAGCACGCCGTGCCGGCCCAACTGCCGGGCCACGTTACGAGCCCAGCCATAGCCGCTCGCCGGGACACGCAGCACGCCGGGTCGGTGAGAGATCACCGACCCGGCGTGCGGGGTACGTCGTACGTCAGCTCTTGAAGGCGTCCTTAATCTTCTCGCCGGCCTGCTTGAGCTTGGCCGTGGACTGGTCAGCGCGACCCTCGGCCTCGAGCTGCTCGTTGTCGGTGGCCCGACCGGCGCCTTCCTTCAGCTTGCCGGCCGCGTCCTCGCTGGCGTTGTTGATCTTGTCGTCGAAACCCATCGTCAACCTCCATCGCTAGCGTCGCTACGACATCAGCAATACCCCCGCCGTCACCGGTCCAACCATTACCGCCATCACAGTCCGCTGTCGGCGGCCGCCGACCGGAATCGGCGCAGCCGCAGACTGTTGGCCACCACGAAGACCGAGGACAGCGCCATGGTGGCACCGGCGATCATCGGGTTGAGCAGACCGGCGGCGGCCAACGGCAGGGCGGCCACGTTGTAACCGAACGCCCAGAACAGGTTGCCCCGGATGATGCCGAGCGTGCGTCGGGACAACCGGATGGCGTCCACCGCGGCGTCCAGGTCACCCCGGACGAGAGTGAGGTCGGACGCCTCGATCGCCACGTCGGTGCCGGTGCCCATGGCCAACCCGAGGTCGGCCTGGGCCAGCGCCGGGGCATCGTTGACCCCGTCACCGACCATCGCCACCGACCGCCCCTCGGCCTGAAGCCGCTTGACCACGTCGACCTTGCCGGCCGGCAACACCTCGGCGATCACCTCGTCGATGCCCACCTCGGCCGCGACCGCTCTGGCCACTGCGGTGTTGTCCCCGGTCAGCAGGACCGGAGTGAGCCCCAGCGCACGCAGCCGGGCGACCGCCGCCCGGCTGGTCGGCCGGACCACGTCGGCAACCGCGAGCACGCCGCGGGCCCGCCCGTCCCAGCCAGCGACGATCGCCGTCCGGCCGGCGGCCTCCGCCTCGCTGACAGCCCACTCGACCTCCGGCGGTACGTCGACCTGCCGCTCGCGCAACAGCCGGGCGCGGCCGACCAGCACGACCCGACCGTCCACGGTGCCGGTCACGCCCAACCCTTCGAGGTTGCGGAAGCCGTTCACCGGAGGCAGCGCACCGGCCTCGGCGGCACCCGTGGCGACCGCTCGGGCGATCGGGTGCTCGGAGGCGGCTTCCACCGCGCCGGCGAGCCGGAGCAGCTCGGCCCGGTCCTCCCCGCTCGCCGGCACCACATCCACCAGCGTCATCCGGCCGGTCGTGACGGTGCCCGTCTTGTCCAGCACGACGGTGTCCACCCGGCGGGTCGACTCCAGGACCTCCGGCCCCTTGATCAGCACACCGAGCTGCGCTCCCCGACCGGTGCCGACCAGCAACGCCGTCGGGGTGGCCAGGCCGAGCGCACAGGGGCAGGCGATGATCAGCACGGCCACGGCGGCGGTGAACGCCGCGGTCGGGCCCGCTCCGGTGCCGAGCCACCAGCCGAGGGTGCCGACGGAGAGCGTGATGACGATCGGCACGAAGACACCGGAGATCCGGTCCGCCAACCGCTGCACCGCCGCCTTGCCGCTCTGCGCCTGCTCGACCAGGTCGGCCATCCGGGCGAGTTGGGTGTCCGCACCGACCCTGGTCGCGGTGACGATCAGCCGCCCGCCCGCGTTGATGGTGGCACCGACCACACGGTCACCGGGGCCGACCTCGACCGGCACCGACTCACCGGTGAGCATGCTGGCGTCGACGGCGGAGGTGCCCTCGTCGACCACCCCGTCGGTGGCGATCTTCTCCCCGGGGCGGACCACGAACCGGTCGCCGACGGCGAGCCGGTCCACCGGGATCAGGCTCTCCACCCCGTCGCGCAGCACCGCCACCTCGCGGGCGCCGAGTTCGAGCAGGGCCCGCAGGGCCGCGCCCGCGGTGCGCTTGGATCGCGCCTCGAAGTAGCGTCCGGCCAGGATGAACACCGTCACCCCGGAGGCCGCCTCCAGGTAGATGTTGCCGGTGCCCTCGGTGCGGGTGATGTCGAGGCGGAACGGGTGCGTCATCCCGGGCATCCCGGCGTCACCGAGGAACAGCGCCCAGAGCGACCAGCCGAACGCGGCCAGCGTGCCGAGCGACACCAGGGTGTCCATCGTCGCCGCGCCGTGCCGCAGGTTCGTCCAGGCGGCCCGGTGGAACGGCAAGCCACCCCAGACCACCACCGGGGCGGCCAGGGTCAGCGACAGCCACTGCCAGTAGTCGAACTGCCAGGCCGGGACCATGGCCAGCAGCACCACCGGCACGCTCAACGCCACCGAGACCCAGAGCCGCGTACGCGGACCCTGTAGCGGGTCCACCGAGTGCTCCTCGATCGGTGGGCTGGGCAGCGCCGCCGTGTAGCCGGTCTTCTGCACGGTGTCGATGAGGTCGTCCGGGGTGACCCCGTCGACGAACCGGACGGTGGCCTTCTCGGTGGCGTAGTTGACGGTCGCGCTCACGCCGTCCATCCGGTTGAGCTTCTTCTCGATCCGGGCGGCGCAGGCGGCGCAGGTCATGCCGCCGATCGCCAACTCGATCCGGTTCGGTGCCTCGGGTAGCGGTCTACTGCTGGTGGTGGTCATCGTCTTTTCCCGTCAGTTGTGCCCGTGCCCGGGGGTGCCGTGGGCGGCGCCCCCGGTCGGCTCGCCGGGGACGGTCACGTCCACACCGAGGGTCAGCGGCTCGCCCCCGGTCGGGGCGAAGTCGGCGAAGGCCCGCCACTGCCCGACGCCGGCCAGCCTCGTCACGGTGCGCATGGCGGCCCTCCGATCACGCGTCGACGAGGTGGTAGCCGGCCTCGTCGACGGCGGCCCGGACCGCCTCGGTGTCCAACGGCTGGTCGCTGTCGACGGTGACCCGGCCGGCGGCGAGGTCGACCTGGACGTCGTGCACCCCGGCGATGGCACCGACCTCGGCGGCGACCGCGCTGACGCAGTGCCCACAGGTCATGCCCTGCACCTGGTACGTCGTGTTGACCATCGAACGTCTCCTTACCGATACCGGGTGGGGGTATCCCACCGGAAGCGACCGTACCATACCCCCCGGGGGTAGGCTATCCTGGTCGGCATGACCGCACCCACCCCGATCCGCGGGTACACCGCCAGCAAGGACCAACTGCTCGCGCGACTCCGCCGCGTCGAGGGGCAGGTCCGCGGCATCGAGAAGATGGTCGACGACGACCGCTACTGCATCGACGTGCTCACCCAGATCTCCGCGATCCAGGCCGCCCTCGACAAGGTGGCGCTCGGGCTGCTGGACGGGCACGCCCGGCACTGCATGCACGAGGGGGCGGCCGAGGGCCGGGCCGACGAGATGGCCACCGAGATGATGGCGGCGGTCGGCCGGCTGATGAAGCGCGGCTGACGACTCTCAGTCCGCGTCGAGACGGACCCGGCGGAGCAACTGCGCGTTGAGCGCCACCACGATGGTGGACGCGGACATCAGCACCGCCGCCAGCGCCGGGCTCAACGCCACACCGGCCCCGGCCAGCACCCCCGCCGCCAGCGGCAGCGCCACCACGTTGTAGCCCGCCGCCCAGGCCAGGTTCTGTCGCATCTTGCGGTACGACGCCCGGGAGAGCCGGACCACGGCCCCCACCCCGCGCGGGTCCGACGACGCCAGGACCACCCCGGCGGACTCGATCGCCACATCGGTGCCCGCGCCGATCGCGACGCCGACGTCCGCCCGGGCCAACGCCGGTGCGTCGTTCACCCCGTCGCCGACCATCGCCACGGTCAGCCCTCTCCGTTGCAGGTCGGTCACCCGGTCGTCCTTCTCCGCCGGCAGCACCTCGGCGAAGACCTCGTCGACGCCGGGCCGGAAACCGAGTTCGGCCGCGACCGCCTCGGCCACCGGCCGGGCGTCACCCGTGATCATGGCGATGGTCCGGACGCCCTCGGCACGCAGCTCGTCGACGGCCCGCCGAGCCTCCGGGCGCACCTCGTCGGTCAGCGCGAACGCGCCGAGCACGGTCTCCGGCAGCCGCACCAGGTGTAGCACCGCAGCCCCCCGCGCCGACCACCGCCCGGTCGCCGCCTCCAGCTCAGTCGGGAGGGACAGGCCCAGTTCCCGCAGCAGGGCCGCACCGCCGACCGCGTACTCCGTGCCGTCGACCGTCGCCCGCACGCCGCGGCCCGGCAGCGACCGGAACCCGGCGGCCGGGAGCGGGCCGGCGGACCCGGCCGCCGCCACGATCGCCCGGGCCAGCGGATGCTCGCTGTCCGACTCGACGCCCGCCGCGATCCGCAGCACCTCGTCCTGCTCGACACCCGGCATCGTCACCGTGTCGGTCACCACGTGCTCGCCCCGGGTCAGCGTGCCGGTCTTGTCGAAGAGCACCGCACCGACGCTCCGCATCCGCTCCAACGCCAACCGGTCCTTGACCAGGATCCCGGACCGCGCGGCCAACGCGGTGGAGAGCGCGACGACGAGAGGGATGGCCAGACCCAGCGCGTGCGGGCAGGCGATCACCAGCACGGTGACCGCGCGAACCACCGCCTCGTCGGGGCGACCGAGCGCGGTCCAGACCAGCACGGTCAGCACGGCGGTGCCGGTGGCCACGTAGAACAGCGCGGCGGCGAACCGGTCGGCCAGTAGTTGAGCCCGTCCGCCGGAACCCTGGGCCTGCGCGACCATCCGTTGGATGCCGGCAAGCGCGGTCTGCTCACCCAGCGCCTCGACGCGGACCCGGATCGCCGAGTCGGTCGCCACGGTGCCGGCCACCACCCGCTCACCCGTCGACCGGGCGACCGGCCGTGACTCACCGGTGATCATCGACTCGTCCAGCTCGGCGGCGCCGTCGACGACCCGACCGTCCGCCGGCACCCGACCGCCCGGGCGGACCAGCACCACGTCACCGACCCGCAGGCCGGACACCGGCACCGCCTCGACCTGCCCGTCCGCCGCGACCCGCTCGGCCTCGTCCGGCAACAACGCGGCCAGCGCCGCGAGTGCTCCCCGGGCCTGCCCGATGGCCTTCATCTCCTGCCAGTGCCCGAGCAACATGATGGTGACCAGCGCTCCCAACTCCCACCAGAAGTCCAGGTCGAAGGCACCCACGCTGGTCGCCAGTGACGCCGTGTAGGCCACGGTGATCGCCATCGCGACCAGCAGCATCATTCCGGGTGCCCGGTCCCGCACCTCCCGCACCGCACCGACGAGGAACGGCCAACCGCCCCACCAGAACACCACCGAGCCGAGCACCGGGCCCACCCAGGAGCGACCGGGAACGTCCCAGCTCAGACCCAACTGGTCCGACACCAGGCGGCTGCTCAGGACCACCGGGACGGTGAGAGCCAGGCAGACCCAGAAGCGACGGCGGAACATCCCGGGATCGTGTCCGGCGTGCTTGTCGTGCCCGGCGTGCTCGTCGTGCTGCGACGGCGCGGCCGGGGCGTGCCGTCCAGGGTCGTGCGGTGACGGTACGGGCATGTCTCCAACATGCCGGTCCGGGAACCTCCCCGCGCGCGGTTCGACCACCGACACTCCGTCACGACCTGCGATCTCCCAGCCTCCCTGGTTAGCATTCCCCACGATGACCCCCCGTAGACCGAGGCACGAACAGGCACCGGCGCCGCTTCGCGGCGGCGTCGCGGCTGGCCGTTCGGGCCCGGCGCTGACCGTCCGTGATCAAGCGGTCGTCAGCCGGCGAACGGTCGCGTTCTTCCACCGGGTTTCGACAGTGACGGTGAACCGACCGGCCCACTGACACGTACCCCGCACCGGATCGTTGGGAGTCTCACAGTGGGTTCCGACCACACCCGTCCCGCTCCGTCCGCCCCGCCCCGGGTCCGACGGATCCTCGTCATGACCGTGGTGCCCCTCTTCGTCGCCACGGTGCTCGCGGCCGTGCTCCTCTGGCCGCGCGGCGGCTCGCCACAGTCCGACGGCGGGGCGGACGTGCCGCGCTACCCCGGCACGGTGACCCGGGTGGTGACCGAGCCGTGCCCGCCGACGCCGTCGACACCCGAGGGCACACCGCGCGTCGGCGACGGGCGCTGTGGCACTGTCGACGTCCGCGTGGACGACGGACCGTCGGCCGGCCAGCAGGTACGCACGCCGGTGCCGGACGGGCCCGGAGCGCCCCGGGTCGAGGTCGGCGACGAGATCATCCTGGTGGAGCTGACCGACCCCACCGATCCCACCATCAGCAACTGGAACATCGCCGAGCACCAGCGGGGCACCCCGCTGTTGTGGTTGGCGGTGGTCTTCGCCGCCGCGATCGTCGCGTTCGGTCGGTGGCGGGGCCTGGCCGCGCTCGCCGGGCTGGCCGCCAGCTTCGCGATCCTGCTCACCTTCGTGCTGCCGGGCATCAGCGCGGGGAGGTCGCCCCTGCTGGTCGCCGTGGTCGGCGCCGCTCTGATCATGTTCGTGGTGCTCTACCTGACGCACGGGGTCACCGCACAGACCTCGGTCGCGGTGCTCGGGACCCTGGGCAGCCTGGTGTTGACCGGCGTGCTCGCCACCATCGCCACCGCCGCGACCCACCTCACCGGTTTCGGCAGCGAGGAGGCCACCACCCTCTCGATGTTCCAGGGCGACGTGGACCTGCACGGCCTGCTGCTCGCCGGAATCATCATCGGATCGCTCGGGGTGCTCGACGATGTCACGGTCACCCAGGCGGCCACCGTCACCGAGCTGGCGTACGCCAACCCTGGGCTGACCCGGTTGCAGCTGTACCGTGCGGCAACCCGGGTCGGTCGAGCGCACATCGCGTCCACTGTCAACACCATCGTGCTGGCGTACGCGGGCGCGTCGCTGCCGTTGTTGCTCCTGCTCACCGCCGACGCGCGGCCGATCGGGCAGATCCTGACCAGCGAGTTCCTCGCCCAGGAGATCGTCCGCAGCGCGGTCGCCACCCTCGGCCTGATCGCCGCGGTGCCGCTGACCACCGGGCTGGCCGCAATGGTGACCGCCGCCGGTCGCACCGACACCACGTCGCCCGCCGACGCTCCCGCCCCGCGACCGCAGACGGACCGGGCGGAGGCACTGGCCGCACTGATCTCACCGCGAACGGGTCACCCCGACGAGTCGGACCCGACGCGGACCTCACCCCCATCCACCGCCGCCGACCGGTGGCCGGAGCCGAACAGGAGCACGGATACGACATGGTGACACTCCTCAGCGTGACCAGATCGGGCCTCCACCCTGAGAACCACGTCACTGGTCACTCAACGCTATGGCGAAATGACACTTTTGGTCGGCATCCAGGCATAGCTCAGCCGGTCGACTCTCGGGTAACCTCGCTGCCGGTCACCGATGAAGGCGCGAAGCGGCGCCTGCGGTGCCACCGCCCAATCGCCAACCGGCGAGCCGGGGACCCAGTTACGTGGGGTGAATCCGCGTCAGCGGTAGGGGCCACTTCCGCCCCGAACCCGTCAGCTAACCCGGTCGGCGGTCGACGGAAGGGAACATTGTGACGGCACCCCTACGCCGCTGGTTGACACCCGTGGTGGCCGTGATCGCCGCACTGACCATGCTCGCCGGGCCCCTCCCGGCCCACGCCGCCCCGACGACTCCCACCCCGTCCGGGCACGAGGAGGACGACGAGCCGCAGCTGCTCACCGACGTCATCGAGCAGGCCAACCGCGACTACTCCGCAGCCAAGTCCCAACTGGACAAATCCAAGAAGCGGCAGGGTGAGCTGGCGCAGGAGGTCGATCGGGCCCAGGCCGACCTGGACGCGTTGACGCCGCAGGTCGGGCAGATCGCCGCCCAGTCGTACCGGACCGGCCGCATCGGCGCGCTCGCGGTGCTGCTGGAGAGCGAGGCTCCCGACTCGTTCGTCCAGCGCGCCTCACTGCTCGACGAGCTGAACATGGTGCACGAGAAGAAGCTCGCCGAGGTCAACACGGTGAAGGCCCGCGCCGAGCAGGCCAAGCTGGCCCTCGACGCGGAGGTCCGCGAGCAGCAGAAGCAGACCGCCCTGATGGCGAAGCGGAAGAGCGAGGCGGACAAGGCGCTCTCCCTCGTCGGCGGCAAGGGCTTCACCGGCGGCCTGGTGGACGCCACCTCGAAGGTTGCCAAAATCGGCCCGGGTCGCACCGCCGACGGTGACTGGAAGCCGCAGTCGTGCAGCGAGAAGGACCCGACCACGTCCGGTTGCGTCACGCCCCGCACGTTGCACGCGTACAAGGAGGTCAGGGCGGCCGGCTTCAACCGGTTCGTCGGCTGCTACCGCTCCGGCGGGCCGTGGGAGCACCCGAAGGGCCGCGCCTGCGACTGGTCGCTGCAGAAGAGCGGCTTCGCCCCGTGGCACAACGACGACACCCGGAAGTACGGCAACAATGTCGCCGCCTTCCTCATCCGTAACGCCGACCGGCTGGGCATCTACTACGTGATCTGGAACCGGCAGATCTGGTTCCCGGCGACCGGCTGGAGTTCGTACAGCGGGCCGTCGAACCACACCGACCACGTCCACATGTCGCTGCTCTGACCCGCCGGATCCTCGACGCGAGGGCCGTTCCGCTTCGCGGGGCGGCCCTCGTCGCGTCAGGCGGCGGCAGGCGCGGCCGGGTCGGTGGCGAGGGTCGTGAAGCCGGCCGGCACCGCGGCCACCGGGCGTGCCTCTCCAGCGGCGAGCCGGTACGACACACCCACTACCGCGCACCGCCCCTGCGCCACCTCGTCGGCCAGCACGGGCGACTGCCCGAGCAGGGTCTCGACGGTCTGTGCGATGTGGATGTCCACGATGCCGTCGATGTCCTGCACACCCTCGGCCTCGGCCCGGCGCAGACTGGGCAGCACGGCGTCGACCACCGCGGGCAGGTGGCCCGGCGGTCGGGTGCCGGTCGCTGCGGACTCCCGGGCCGCCTGCACCGCGCCGCACGAGTCGTGTCCGAGCACCACCACCAGCGGGGTGCCGAGCACAGTCACCGCGTACTCCACGCTGCCGAGCACCTCCGGGCCGGCGGTGTGGCCGGCGGTACGGACCACGAACAGATCACCCAGCCCGCGATCGAAGATGATCTCGGCGGCCAGGCGGGAGTCGGAACAGCCGACGATCACCGCGAACGGGTGCTGCCCGTCGGCCACGGCGGCCCGGCGCCCGGCGTCCTGGTTCGGGTGGCGAGGGGCACCGTCGACGAAGCGCCGGTTACCGGCGACCAACTCGGCGTACGCCCGGACCGGCTCGCTCAGCGCGGGTGCCCGGTCGGTGGTCCGCTGCAGCCCTGGCTGCCCGCCGATCGTTCCGGAATGACTCATTCCCCGCACCTCGTCTCGACGCATCTGACCTGGTCAAACGGCTTCAGGCGGGCCGGCGGCGAGCGCTGGCTCGGGGTCCACCGTCACACGCACCGAAAGACGCGTCAAGGGATGCGTGATATAGATTTCATACGTTGACCCCGACACGACCCGTGGGCGACGCTACGAGAGCGGCATCCGGAGAGGCGGTCACACGATGGCGAACACGTCGGCCGGCAGCGGGCGGAACTGGACGTTCCTCACCAACCACGGCCACGTTCTGCTGGCCATCGCCCGCGACCCCACCGCCCGACTGCGGGATGTCGCCGCCGAGGTCGGGGTGACCGAGCGCGCCGCGCAGGCGATCGTCGCCGACCTGGAGGCGGACGGATACCTGCACCGCACCCGCGTCGGACGGCGCAACGAATACACCCTCAACCCGGCCGGCCGGTTCCGGCATCCCGCCGAAGCCGACCGCCAGGTCGGCGCGCTGCTCGCACTGTTCGCCGATACGCCGACCGCCGACGTCGGCTCCCCGGCCTGACTCTCGTCGCCGGGCCGTTGCCCGGACGGGCACAGCGGTAATCTCTGCGGGTGCGCGAATGCCCGCCGTCGAGCGCGACCCCCGCGTCCCGCCACACCACCCTCGCGGTCCTCAGTGGAATACTGGCGGTGCTGCTCGGCACCGGCATGGTGGCACCGCCCCCGGCCAACGCCGCACCCTCCAGCTGCGGTCCCGAGGGCGAGGAGGGTCTGGCAGAGACACCGTGGGCACTGCGGCGGCTCGAACCGTCCTCGGCGTGGCCGCTGTCCCGGGGCGCCGGAGTGACGGTAGCCGTGATCGACTCCGGCGTCTCCGCAACCCACCCCCTGCTCAGCGGCCAGGTGCTCGAAGGTCGCGACTTCAACGGTCTGCCGGCCAACAAGGGCCAGTGCGACCTCGTCGGGCACGGCACGATGATCGCCGGCATCATCGCGGGCCGGGAGGGCACTGGCGTCCCGTTCAGCGGCATCGCCCCAGCCGCCCGCATCCTCCCCATCCGGGTCCTGCCGGACCTCAGGGACACCGACGACCCGCAGCTTCCCAAGCAGATCGCCGCCGCGATCGACTGGGCGGTCGAGCAGGGCGCCGACGTGATCAACCTGTCCCTGACGACCATTCCCGGCCCGGAACTCACCGCCGCCGTCGAACGGGCACTGGCCGAGCGGGTGGTGCTGGTCGCTGCCGCCGGCAACCAGGAGGAGGGGCAGCAGAGCAGGCCGGGTTATCCGGCCGCGTACCCCGGGGTGCTGGCGGTCGGTGGGGTCGACGAGGCGGGCGGGCACGTCGGCACCTCGATCAGCGGCGACTACGTCGACATCGCCGCGCCAGGGTTGAACATCATCGGGCCGGCACCACGCGGGGCCGGCTACCGCGCCGAGCCGAACGGCGGCACCAGTTACGCCGCCGCGTACGTCTCGGGTGCGGCCGCGCTGGTCCGGGCCGCCTACCCCGACCTCAGCCCGCAACAGGTCGCCGAACGGCTGGAACGCACCGCCGACAACCCACCGGAAGGCCACAACGCCGACATCGGCTACGGCATGATCAACCCGTACCGGGCGGTGTCGAGTCTGCTGGGCACCCGGACGAACCCGCCCGTCAGCGCGATCCCCATGCCGATGACGCAGGACGACCCGCTGCGTTGGCAACGTGGCGCCGCGATCTGGACCGCACTGATCGGCGGACTGATCGCCGTGCTGCTGCTGATCGGACGGCCGATCGTCACCCGGGGCCGCCGGCGCGGTTGGCGCCCGGGCCGACGCAGCGACGCACCGACAGCCGGTTGACCCGCCGGTCCGCAGCACCTCGCCGGGGCCAGAAACAATGCGGCTCCGGCCCGGGTCGACCGGACCGGAGCCACACCAGCGAACCGCTCAGCCCCACACCTTCGAGTTGCTCATCTCGGTGGTGAGGTAGTTTTCCCGCGCGATGCCGACGGCACCACCGATCTCGTTCAGGATCCGGTTGATGTCCTGCACCGCCGCATCCCACTTCGCCTGGTGCGCCTCGTAGGCAACCCGGTCCTCGCCGTCCCAGTGCAGCTTGGTCAGCATGGCCCGCAGCGTGTCGAGCTTTTCCTCAAGGGTCTTCGAGATGGCCTGCATCTGCTGGTTGCTGCTCTCGAGGACCGCATAGTCAACTTTGATCGTCACGATTTCCTCCTCTGCTGGCTGCGGATCACGGGTTGAGAGCAGAGTGGAACTTGTCCAGCATCTGCTGCTGCTCTTCGTCGTTGACCTGGTGCGTCGTACCCGACTTGTCGAGCAGATCGGCGATGTTGTCCATCGCCGTCAGCAGCTTGCTGGTGTCTTCGCTCCAACGCGTCATCAGCGACTGGAAGCCCGTGGACGCCTGGCCCTTCCACGCCATTGCCAGGTCGTCGACCACGTTCCACAGCTTCTTCAGCTCGCCGTCAACCTCGCTGCGCGTGGACCGCACGTCACTCGCGGCGGTATGCAGAGTCGCTGCTTCGACCTCGAACGCCATGCTTCACACCCTTCCGTCATTTTGTGGTGGCGGCTCCGCCGCACCCCTCCCCCGCGGCAAGGCAGCAACACCCCACCGACGGACACTCCAGTGAAGACCGTAGCGGAAGCCGACCAGCCCTCGCAGCCCTGACCACCGACGTCCGATGGATGGTGGTGAATCGGACCGAGGCGGCCCAGGACGCCCTACCGAAGACCGATGCCCGTCACGACGGCTCGGCCCACGCGGTCTGGATCAGCTGCTGGCCGTCCCGCCGCCGGACCAGGGTGCCTCGACCCGGTGGCTGCGGGCTCGGCCGCAGCGACCCGAAGACCGCGCCCTCCTCCCGGTTACCGGACATCAGCAGCCCCGGGGAGTCCAACTCACGCAACCGTTGCAGCACCGGCTCGTAGAGCGCCCGGGACACCCCGCCGACCCGACGCGTGATGATCAGGTGCAGACCGATGTCGCGTGCCTGCGGCAGCAACTCCTGCAGAGCGCTGAGCGGATTGCTGCCACCGGAGGCGACCAGGTCGTAGTCGTCGACCAGGATGTACAGGTCCGGGCCCTTCCACCAGCTGCGGTCACGCAGTTGGGCGGTGGTCACGTCCGGCCCGGGTAGCCGGTTGGACAACGCGCTGCGGATCGAGGCGAGCCCCTGCGCGAACGCCTGGTTGGACGGGGCGTAGTCCAGCAGGTGATCGCCCTCCACCGCGCCCAGCAGACCACGCCGGTAGTCGGCGATCACCAGGCGGGCCTGCGCCGGTGTGTACCGCTCGGTGATGCCCCGGGCGATCAGCCGCAACAGGTTGGTCTTGCCGCACTCCGCGTCACCGAAGACCGTCAGGTGCGGCTCGTTGACCAGATCCAGGTAGACCGGCGCGAGCGCCGACTCGTTGACACCGATCGGCAGACCGGGTGCCGACCGGTCGATGATCCGCGCCAACTCGTCCACCGGCAGCCGGCGGGGCAACAGCCGCACCTTCGGCGCCGGGCGCCCCGGCCAGTTCGCCGCCACGTGCCCGGCCAGGGACACCGACGCCTCGCTGAGGTCGTCGATGTCCCGACGACCGTCGATTCGCGAGATCGCGGTGAGGAAGTGCAGCTTGTCCCGGGTCAGGCCGCGACCAGGCGACTTCTCCGGCACGTTCGTCGCCGCCCGGCGATCGATCTCCGACTCGGACGCGTCGCCGAGCCGCAACTCCAGCTTGGTGCCGAGCAGATCCCGCATGTTGATCCGGATCTCCGCCCACCGCACGGCCGTGAGCACCACGTGTACGCCGAAACCCAGGCCACGGTTGGCCAGCGTGGTGATGGTCTGCTCCAGCTCCTCGTACTCCTGGCGCAGGGTGTTCCAGCCGTCCACCACCAGGAACACGTCGCCGAACGGGTCGTCGCCGAACTCGCCGGCAGCCCGGCGACGGCGGTAGCTGGCCACCGAGTCGATGCCGTGCTGGGCGAAGCGCGTCTCCCGGTCGTCCAGGACGGCCACCACCTCGGCCACCGTCCGGCGTACCGCCTCGACGTCTCGTCGACCGGCCACCCCCGCCATGTGCGGGAGCCGCTCCAGGCTGCGCAGCGCGCCCCCGCCGAAGTCCAGGCAGAAGAACTGAACCTCGCGCGGCGTGTGCGTGAGGGCCAGCGAGGCGAGCAGCGTACGCAGCATGGTGCTCTTGCCACTCAGCGAACGGCCGACGATGACCACGTTGCCGCCGGCACCGGCCAGCTCGACCATCATCGGGTCACGGCGCTGCTCGTACGGGCGGTCCACCACACCGACCGGCACGGTCAGCCGCCCCCGCCCGGGCCAGGACGCGGTGCACAACCCGTAGGTCGGGTCGACGGCCAGCGCACCGAGCAGCTCGCCCAGACCCGGCGGATCGGCCAGCGGGGGCAGCCACACCTGGTGGGCGGGGCGGCCTCGACCCTTGAGCTGGTCGATCAGCACGTCGAGCATCGCCACGGCCTTGCCGTCGGCCGGTTGCTCCGGCTCCGGAGCGGCGGCCACCGGCATCTGCGGAAGCTGGGCCGCAACGAAGTCGAGGCCGTACGGCACGATCCGACGCTGCACCAACGCCTGCGAGGCGCTCGCCTGCTGCCCCGGCGCCCGGTACGCCCCCGACACGTAAGCGGCCCGGAACCGCAGCATCGTGCTGGTGTCGGTCTTCAGGTAGCCGTGACCGGGGGCGTTCGGCAGCTCGTAGGCGTCCGGCACGCCCAGCACGATCCGGCTCTCCACGGCGGAGAAGGTACGCAGACCGATCCGGTACGACAGGTGCGTGTCCAGACCACGCAACTTGCCCTCTTCGAGCCGCTGGCTGGCCAACAGAAGGTGCACGCCGAGCGACCGGCCGAGCCGGCCGATCATCACGAACAGGTCGATGAAGTCGGGTTTGGCGGCGAGCAGCTCACTGAACTCGTCGCAGATGATCAGCAGGCTGGGCATCGGGGCGAGCGGCTCGCCGGCCGCGCGGGCCTTCTCGTACTCGAAGCGCGAGACGTAGTTTCCGGCCGCCCGCAGCAACTCCTGCCGACGCACCATCTCGCCGGCGAGCGCGTCCCGCATACGGTCGACCAGCGGCAGCTCGTCGGCCAGGTTGGTGATCACCGCGCTGGTGTGCGGCAGCGCCTCCAACGAGGCGAACGTCGCGCCGCCCTTGAAGTCCACCAGGACGAAGTTCAACTCCTCCGAGGAGTGGGTCACCGCCAGCGCGGCCACCACCGTACGGAGCAACTCGCTCTTGCCGGACCCGGTCGCGCCGATCACCAGACCGTGCGGGCCCATGCCCTCGTGCGCGGACTCCTTGAAGTCGAGCTCGACCACGTTGCCGTCCGGGCCGACGCCGAGCGGGATGCGCAGCCGGTCCCGGTGGCCGCGCGGACGCCAGGTGTTCTGGACGTCCACCGTGGCGGCGTCACCCACACCGAGCAGGTCCGGTAGCTCCATGCTGCGGGCCAGCGGCTCCTCGTTGCTGGTCTGCTGCTGGGACAGCCGGTAGGGGGCGATCTGCCGGGCCAGCCCTTCGGCGGCCTCCGCGCTGAGCTGGTCGGGTCGACCCAACGGCGACGACGAACTGCCACGGACGAGGTCGAGCGAGCTGCCGTCGGCCACGTCGAGGCAGAGCAGCCAGCGGCCGGCGTCGCGCGGCACCGTGCCGGACAGGTCGATCACGGTCGTGCCGAGCAACCCTGGCCCCACCAGCTGGCAGGTCGGCGAGACCTCGCCACCGTCGATGACCACGACCAGGTGCGCGGCGGTGGTCAGCGGCTTGGCCTCGGGTGCGAAGCGGGGTCGCGCCGCCAGCTCACCGGCGAGCGCGGCCTCGGCCTCGGCCAGGCTGGCGAAGACCAGCCGGCGCGCGCCGGCCGCGTCCGTACGGGCGCTGTGGTGGGCGTGGGGCAGCCACTTCACCCAGCCCCACGACGACTGCCGGTCCGGAGCGGCGACCACCGCGACCACCAGGTCGTCCGGTGCGTGGAAGGTGGCCAGTTGACCGAGCGCCGCCCGGGTCAGGTTGAGCACCGGCTCGCGGTCGCCGCGCAGCACCACCCGGCTGAACGCGCGCAACGACAGCGCGGTCGGCAACTCGGGCACTGTGGAGTGTGCGCGGACGAACCGGCGAAGCGCGATGGCGCTCATCGGCTCGAGGTCCTCCACCGGTTTCGTCTCCGGCGGGACGATTTCGACCGCCAGTCGCTGCGGGCCGAGGGCGATCCTCGTCTCGCCGAAGTCGTCCTCGGTGATCCGCCGCTCCCAGAGCCGGCGGGACGCGGCGATCGACCAGAGCGCGTCGGGCTCCGGGTGCCGCCAGGCCATCGCGGCCCGCTGCTGCTCGGCGGCACGCCGGGTGCGCCTACGCATCTGCGCCAGGTAGCGCATGTAGTCGCGGCGGTCGGCGTTCAACTCGGCCTTGTCCTTGCCACCGCTGTTGGCCAGCGAGCCGATCGCCATGCCGAGCATCGAGACGCCGAAGAGGCCGCCGGCGACGTACGTCATCATGCCGCCGCCCCTGCCGGCATAGAGGAAGGCCATCGCGCCGACCCCGCAGAACATCGGCAGGATCATGAGCAGTTGCCCCATGCCGCGGGGGGTCGGCTCGGGCAGCTCGGGGGGCGACTCCAGCAGCACCTCGCCCCGAGGTAGGGCCGGCCCCGGCTGACGCGGGAGCCGGCGGAACACCACCGTGCTCACGGCTGTCTCCTCCCCAGAAGCGGCCCTGATGACGTGCCGTCGCGGATCGGAGCCCGCGGGTGGGCATCGTACGTGCCCGCCATCGTAGGTAATCTGCCGTGGGCGCGGTGGACCCGGACCGCAGCATCGCGGCCAGCCGATCGCAGACGCACACCTGGAGGCCACTGTGGCGACGAAGACGGCGACCGGTGGTCTGAGCCGGATCACCATCGTGGCTCCGCGTACCCGGATGGATCTGGCGCTGCCGTCGGACGTGCCGATTGCGGACCTGCTCCCCACCCTGTTGCGTTACGCCGGCGAGGACCTGGCCGACGAGGGCGCGCGGCACGGCGGCTGGGCTCTGTCCCGGTTGGGCGGTGCTCCGCTGGACGGTGGCCGTACCGCTGCGCAGCTCAGCATCCGCGACGGCGAGGTGCTCTACTTCAACCCTCGGTCCGCCGCCGCACCGGAAATCGTCTTCGACGATGTGGTGGACGCGGTCGCCACCGCTACCAACCAACGTCCCGGGGCCTGGCAGGCCGGTGCGACCCGGTCCTTCGCGGTGGTCTTCGCGGCGGCGGCGTTCGGCGCCGGCGCACTCGCCGCGCTCTTCGCCGGCCCACCGCACCTGCCGGGTGCGCTGGCCGCCCTGCTGGTCGCGGTGGCACTCCTGGTCGGCGCGGCGGTGCTCTCCAGAGCTGCCGGCGACAGCCAGACCGGTGCGGTGCTCGCCATCGTCGGCTCGGCGCACGCCGCCACCGGCGGTCTGCTGCTGCTCGCCGGCGACCGGCCGCTGGCCGACCTGGCCAGCCCGCACGTGCTGATGGCGGCGACCGCCGCGGTGGTCGCCGGGGCCGTTGCCGTGTTGGCGGTCGGTGACCGGTACCCCCTCTTCTTCGCCGCGATCGGAGTGGGCGCCGCGACCGGCCTCGGCGCGCTGTTGTGCCTGGTCCTCGGCCTCGACGCGCCGGCCGCCGCCGCGGTGGTGGCCGCGGTGGCGTTCGGCGTGGTCCCGGCCCTGCCGATGACGGCCTACCGGCTGGCGCGGTTGCCGGTGCCGTCGATCCCGACCGGCCCGGAGGACCTGAAGACCGACACCGAGTCGGTGGACGGCCGGCAGGTGCTCCAGCGCAGTGAACGTGCCGACCAGTTCCTGACCGGTCTGTTGTGGACTGTCGCGCTGCTGGTACTGGGCGCGCAACTCGTGCTGGCTGTCGACGGCCGGCTGGCGGCGGTGCTGTTGTGCCTGGTGCTGGCGCTGTTGTCGCTGCTGCGGGCCCGACCGCTGCTGGGCCGGGCCCAGCGCGCCCCGGTGCTGCTCGCCGGCACCGTGGGGCTGGGCCTGACCGCTGCGGCGACCTTCACCGACGGGTCGCTGCCGGTCAGGCTCGGTCTGGTCCTCGGCGGCCTGGTGCTGGCTGCGGTGATCAGCTTGATCTACGGCCTGACCGTTGCCGGCAAGCGCATCTCGCCGGTCTGGGGCAGGCTCCTCGACATCGTCGAGATCCTGCTGATCATCGCGCTGGTCCCGCTCGCCTTCTGGGTGTGCGGGCTCTACGGCTGGATCGTCAACCTCCGGCCCTGACCGTCCGCCCGGTCACTGCGGTCGCGGTCGGGTGGAGGCCCCCAACGCCGACGCGACCGGCGCGCTGGCGTAGACGCCCGGTCCGTGCTGACCGTCCACCGGTCGGGTGGACATGCCAGCCCGATGCGCCACGTCACGGACCACCTTCAGCAACGCGTCGACGTGGCCGTCCATCGCGGCGATCCGTAGCAGCGGCGCCGCCACCCGGCCGTCCATCGACACCGTGGCGGCCACCGTGTGCGAGGGCGCCGAGGTCGCGGTGATCGCGTCGACGAGCGGGCCGAGCGGCGCGTCCGAACGACCCCGCAGTGCCATGCACCGGTGGGTCCACCCGCCGCCACGCAGCGCTCGCCAGGTCTCCGTCGGCGCTTCCGGCCCGAGGTCCAGGCCGGCGGCCGAGACGATGGCAGCGCGCAACTCCTCCCGGCCCAGCGGCCGGTGGGCCAGGCCCGCGCCGGTCAGCGCCTTGCCGAGACGGCCGATCCCGGCAGCCACGGTCCGGTGTACACCGGGCAGCCCGCCTCCCCGGCTCACCGCCTCGACCCGAGCGTCGCGGACGGTGAGCCGCAGTGCCACCCAGACGGTCCGGTGTGCGGCCGGCGGCGCGCCGGGCGCCGGGTACCAGACCAGGGTGTGTGCGACGACCTGGGCCCGGGACACCGGGGCGCTGAAATCCGTGAGCACCCGCAACACCTGGTCCACCGTGGACGCCTGCACCGACCCGACCGTGGCCCCGCTGACGGACTGCAGCGCGACCGCGGCGAACCACCCCTGGGCGTCCTGCCCGATGCCGAGCCGGGTGCCCCGGTCGGTCAGCTCGATGATGCTCAACTCGGGAGCGAGTGTGGCCAGCCGTGGGTCCACCGCCGTGCCACCGGCCACCGCGGCCGAGGCGCGTTCAGCACGACGCCGCAACCGTCGCCGCAGCAGCAGGTCCTCGAACCACCAGCGGCCACCCCGTCGGGCGAAGGTGGCCAGGACGACCAGCAGCCCCACGCCACCTGCCGCGGCGAGCACCCAGCCGGGCCCGGCCGACGCGGCCCAGACGCCGAGCACACACAACTCCAGCACGACGAGTTGCCCCACCAGCACCGGGCCGACGCGTCCCCGATCTGGCCGGTCGATCGGCGGCGTCGAGCTTGTCGTGGACCGGTCCGCGGCCGCTCGGGCGGGTCGTGCCTGAACCTGCGTCATCGCTGACTGTCCCTCCTGCACGTACGGCTCTGCGCCGGGTCGGTCCGGTGCCGGCCACGAACGGTGGTCCCGAGGAACCCCGGTCGGCCCCTTATCGTAGGGAAGCCCGCGACGGCACCCCGACCTGATCGTCGCGGATCCACCCCGCCGGAGGTAAGTCATGCGGACCCGCCGCGATCAGGTGCAGGCGTACCGCTTCGTCACCCGCCGGATCGTCTCCGCGTTGCTGTCGGGTGATCCGGAGACCACCAACCTGCCGATGCGGAGGCTCGGGATGGCCGTCTTCGGCAGTGTCATCACCGCGGCCGTCGTGCTCGGCGGGGTCGGGGCGTACGGTCAGCTCACCGGTAACACCGCGCCGTTGCAGGACCAGACCCTGGTCATCGAACGGGAGACCGGCGCGACGTACGTGTTCCTGCAGGGGCAGCTTCATCCGACGCTCAACTACGCCTCGGCGCGTCTGATCCTCGACAAGCCGGACGCCACGGTGCGGACGATGTCCCAGGCCTCCCTGCGGGACCGGCCACGCGGGCTCACCCTCGGCATCGTCGGCGCACCGGACGCCCTGCCGGACCGCAAGTCGCTGACCGGTCTGCCCTGGTCGGTCTGCGACGTGCCCGATCCGGTCGACCCGCAGCGCTCCCGCACCCGGGTGGTGATCGACCGGGCGCTGCCCGGCGGCGTCCCGCTGGCCGACCGGGCGGCGCTCGTCGTGGTAGACGACCAGCGGTACCTGGTCACCAACAACGTCCGGCTCCAGGTGCTCGGCGGGGACCGCACGCTCACGGCGTTGAAGATGGCCGACACGGCGCCGCTACGGGTCGGGCAGCAACTGCTCAACACCGTTCCGGCCGGGCCACCGCTGCGCAAGCCGTCGCTGCCCGGCGAGGGTGAGTCCAGCACGCGGATGGTCGCCGGCCGACCGGCAACCGTCGGTCAGGTCTTCAGCGCCGCCGGACGGTACTACGTGCTCACCCGCGAGGGTCTCGCCTCGATCAGTGAGATCACCGCCCTGTTGATGGTCAGCGGCGGGGGCCGGATCACGGACATCACACCGAACCAGGCTGGTGAGTTGTTCGTCGAGCAGCGGGTCGAGGAGGAGGGGCTGCCGAGGACGATGCCCAGCTTCTACCCGACCAGTTCGGGTCAGACCGCGCTGTGCGCGACGTACCGGGCGAGCGGCTCGGGTGGGCCGCCGACCACCACCCTGGAGGTGTTCGAGCGGGCCCCGGCCGAGCTGACCGCGACCAACCCGGGCCCGGTGCCGGTGCCACAGACCAGGCGCGACGCGGTACGGACCACCGAGGCGGTCCTGCTGCCCGGCGGCAAGGGGGTCATCGCGCAGGCCTCACCCGGCGCCGGGACCAGCGGTTCCGGCGCCGCCGGGTCGACGATCTACCTGATCAGCCCGCAGGGCATCCGCTACCCGCTCGGCTCGGCGGAGACGCTGGGGGTGCTCGGTTACGGCGGGGTCACTCCGCTGGCGGTGCCCGGTTCGCTGCTCGCGCTGGTCCCGACCGGGCCCACCCTCAGCCGCGAGGGCGCGATGACGGTCTTCTCGCCCGACGGTCCGGCAGTGACCGGGGCGGATGGCTGAGCAGCGGTGACGGGTCGCCCCGCGTCGTAGCCGTGGACTAGCCTGGATGTCGCTGACGGTTGTCAACCAGAACGACGGGGATGTTGCCATGACCGGGCGTACGGAAGTCGACCTGTTGTCCTTAGAGGACTTCCACCAGCACCTGGCTTCGCGGTTGAGTCAGGTGGAGTCGGTGCTGCGCAAGCTCAACACCGAGATGCAGTGCAGCCCGCCGGCGCTCGGCAGCTTCCTCGACGCCACCGCCCAGGCGCGCCGCTACACCGAGGTCCACCAGTCCTATGTCGACCAGGCCGAGCGGGTCCGCCGGGCGGTGCTGGCGGCGCAACAGGCGACCAGCACGATCCTGGCCAACTACCGCACCGCCGAGGCGCGCAACGCGGCCAACGCCACCGATGTCACCGCAGCGCTGAACGGCGTCGATCGGGCGTTCGAGCCGAAGGAGGACGGGCGTGTCTGATTACACCCAGCGCTACCAGGGCAACACCCACCAGCAGCTCTACGACGGCGTAATGGCCGGCCAGCCGGAGCAGATCGAGGGGGTGGCCGCCCAGTGGGCCGAGCTCAAGGGCATCCTGGACGGCTTCGGCCGCGAGTTGAGCGGCGACCTGGAGAAGCTCGGCAACACCTGGACGGGTTCGGCGGGTCGGGAGTTCCACCGGCGGCTCAGCCTGATCGTCGCCCACTCCGACGCGCTGGGTGACGGGATGGCCGGCATCAAGCAGGGGCTGACCATGATGGCCGACCATCTACGGACCGCCCGCAAGCAGGCCGAGAGCCCGGAGGAGACCGACGACAACGACAAGGCGATCTCCGGTGCGGTCAAGGGTGCCGCCACCTTCGGTCTGCCGGGCGCGGTGGTCATGGGCATCGTCGGCCACCAGCAGGACAAGGAAGAGCAGGAGAAAGCCCACCAGCGGATGGTGAACCTGGTGGCCGAGTTGGCCGACGGTTATCAGATGTCCGCCTATGACCGGGTCGTCGATCCACCCCTGCCCCATCCGGACACTCCGAACGGTGCCCGCCAGGACCCGACGTCACCGCAGGCTGTTCCGACGGTCGCCAGGGCGAGCGCCGGGCCTACCAGCACCGACGTCAGCGCGCGTACCGGTGATGCCACCATCGGGAAGCCTGACCGCGGCGCCCAGCCGCCGGGCATCGGCGACAGCTCGGTGCCTGGCCAGCACGGCCCGGGTACGGGTGGCGTGCCGGCCGTCGTCACCGGCCCGATCGACGCCACCGGCGACTCCGATCCACGGAGCACGTCGCTCGCCGGGGCTGACCCGTTGGTCGGCGGGGCTCTGGTCGCTGGTGGTGCCGCCGGGCTGGTGGGGCTGTCCGGGCCGAGCACGGCGACCCTCGCCGCCAGCTCCGGCCCTGGCCTGCTCTTCGGTACGCAGGGCGGTGCGCCGGCCGGCGGAGTCCTGCGCACCGCCACGCTCGCCGGTTCGGGCAGCACGCCCACCACGGCGACTCGTCCGACCGGTGCGGTCGCCCCGGCGGACACTCGCTCCGCCAGCGGGGTCGGGCGCGGCATCGACGGCCAGCGTGGCGGCCGGGCAGCCACGGCCGGCGGCAACAGCAGGCCGGGTGGCAGCAATTCCGGAGTGCTCGGCGGGCGGGGTCGACCTCACGAGGACGACCCCGACGAGCGGATGACCTGGTTGACCGAGGACGAGATGGTGTGGCGTGACAACGGCGACGCCGCGCCCCCGGTGCTCGGCACCGGCCACTGACCACCCACCGCCGCCGGCACGCCAGCGGCGCGGTCAGCTGAAAGACGCGTGTGCCCCCGATCGGCCCCCTTCCGGCCGGGGGCACCGCCATTTCCGGTCGCCGATCCAAACCCTCCACTGTGCCCGGGGTGGTGGTGGTCACGGCGGATCAGGCCGTCACCGTGCTGCGGCACACCGGAGTGGGCGATAGGTTGGTCCTGTGTCGTCCGCAGCCTGTGTCCGCCCAGCCCTGTGGGCTGCGCTGCGGTCGCTGCGCGAACTGACCCGACTGGCGGTCACCGCGCTGGTGCTGGCGGTCGGCCTCGGCGGCGCTCTCGCCGCGACGCCGCCGCCCACCCCGACACCACTGCGGCCGAGCGCCGTCAGCAGCCGGGTGGCAACGGTTCACCCCGATGCGGGCCCGGCCACTGAGCGTGCCGGCCAGTTCGTCGCCCCGCCGGCCGACGCGGTCGACATCGCCGCCGCACCCGTTCTCGTCCCGGTGAGCCAGCGCCCCGCGCCGGCCGTCGATCCCGGCCGTGGCACTCCGGCGCGGCGCGGTCCGCCCGCCCGCTGATCCAGTTCCGGCGATTCCCGGGCCCGGTCCCGGTCGTCCGTCGCGGCAGCTGAGTCTCCGCCGACGGGACGACCCCCACCACCTGGCCGACCGGTGCTGTCGGGCTCCTCCTGCCACCCGTCGATACCCGCCTTCGACCGCGAGGTGCTGATCATGCAGACCATCCTCTCCGCCGCCCTGCCCGACCTCTCCCGAGCCGCCGTCATCTGGCTGAGCCTGCTCGGGGTGGTCGGCGTCACCGTCTCCGCGCTCCTGCTGCGGCCCGGCCGACTCCGCTTCGACCCGGCTGCCCGGATCCGCAGCGCCGCCATGCCAAGTCACCTCGAACAGGTGCAGGAGGAGCGCGAGCAGAGCCGCTACGCGCAGGAGATCGCGGTAGCCGCGGAGCGGGCGACCAGTTCCGCCCAGCGCCGCCGGGCGGAGTGGGTGACCGCGCAGGAGGCTGTCGAGGCGGCCTGGCAGACGTACGAGACAGCCGAGGCAGCCGTACGACGGCTCGCCGCTGCGGCCGCCATGCCGTTGCCGCACACCGCCCGGACTCCCGCCGAGTACGCGGACCGTGAGCGCTACCTGCACCGCGCCGCGCTGAATGCGTACTGGCGGCGGGAGTTGTCGGTGGAACAGCTCAGCGAGGTGTTCGCGCACCGCGACGGTTGGGACCCGCGGCTGCACCCGGTCGAGCAGGAGTTGGTGCTGCAACGGGCGATCCGCGACAACCTGGCGGCCAAGCACGCCGTCGCCCGTGAGCAGGAGCAGATTGCTTGGCGGGCGGCCGAGTTGGCCATGTCGGCGGCCCGCAGTCTCCGTGAGGAGGCACACGCCGCCACCGGGCGACGGGTCGCGGATTCGTCGTCGGTGTTGCCGCTCAGCGAGGTTGCCCGGTCGGCGGTCGAGCAGACCCGGGAGAACGTCGAGCAGACCCGGGAGAACAAGGTGACGGCGCGCGGTCGCGCGACGGTGCCCGCGTTCTGAGCCGCCTGCCGTCGGGTGGGTTAGCGTGACGGCATGTCCCGACAGGCGTGGGTCCTCGTGGTGATCGTCGGCATCCTGGCGATCGCCACACTGGTCGGTGCCGTGGTGCTGGCGGTGCGCGTGGTGCGTACGCGACGGATGTTGACCGGGCTCGGCGCCGGCGGCAAGGTCGCCTTCTACGGGGCGCTGATCTACACGATCTTCCCGGTCGACGTGCTCCCGGACCCGATCTACCTGGACGACATGGGTGTCCTGGCTGCGGCACTGATCTACCTCACCCGGCTGGTGCACAAGCGTCGGGCGGCCGGTCGACACCTGCCCGGTCAGCCGGATGCCCTGCCGGATCGGGACCGCGCACGCCGCGTGCCATGATCGGGTTCGGTGCGGCGGACAGGGGGCGGGCATGGCGGGCGGTCATCGGCTGGACGTGCACGATGAGCGGGTTGTCGCGTTCTGCGCGGAACGTCATCTCGCCACGCTCACCACTCTGCGGGCCGACGGCACTCCGCACGTCGTACCGGTAGGGGTGACCCTCGACCCGGCAGCCGGACTGGCCCGGGTCATCACCTCCGGCACGTCCAGCAAGGCCCGCCAGGTGGCCGCTGCGGGTCCGGCGGGCGCGGCGGTGGCCGTCTGCCACGTGGATGGCCGCCGTTGGTTGACCATCGAGGGCCGCGCGGTGCTGCGGTCGGACCGCGCCTCCGTGGCAGAGGCGGAGCGCCGCTACGCCGAGCGGTACCGGACCCCCCGTCCGAATCCGGAGCGGGTGGTCATCGAGATCACCGTGACCGGGTTGCTGCGGAGCCTCTGATCCGCTGAGGGCCGGCGGAATCCCGCCCGGTCTCCTGCCGTTACACCTGATCGCGACGGCCGCACCACGCCGCCGGAGGAATGTCCGCCGGAGCAGGGCCGTTGCGTCCCCGGTGCGCCAACGGCCGAACCCGCCGGTGGTCGCCCCCCGTGTTGAGCCGAGCGCCATTCCCGGTGCTGCGTCCTCCGCTGCGCGGAGACGTCAACCCCCGAACGGAGACTCGACAATGAATCCGATCGCCCAGAAGAGCGGTTTGTCCGTTGCCGGCCTGCTTGTTGCCGGCGGTTGTGCCCTCGGCCCGGCGGTAGCCGCCCATGCCGCCCCGGCCACTCCGGCTCAGACGTCGTCGACGTCGACGAGCCAGCAGACCCAGCGGTCCGCCGAGCGGGTCCTCGGCATCGACTACCAGGCCCAGCCCAACTTCTACTACTGCGGCCCGGCCGCGACCCGGATCGCGCTGTCCGCCCAGGGCAAGGCGCTCTCCCAGGACGAGGTGGCCAAGCTGCTCGGCACCACCGAGGCGGGCACTCCCTCGGCCCTGGACACCACCCGGGTGCTGAACGAGCTGACCGGTGGCAAGTACCGGACCACCGAGATTCGTGACTCCGTCGCCCGTCCCGACCAGGTCGAGCAGTTGCGCCGGGACGTACTGGCGGCGGTGGACGCCGGCCGCCCGGTGGTGGCCAACGTCAAGGGCACAACCGTCGACACCGACGGCAACCCGCACTCGTACGAGGGCGGCCACTACCTGACCCTCGTCGGCTACCGGGACGGTGGCGACAGCATCCGGGTCGCCGACCCGGCCGACCCGACGCTGGGCGAGTACTGGGTGAGCCTGCCGAAGGTCGCCAACTGGATCGCCGAGCGCGGCTACTCCTCCTGACCTGGACGAGTTTCACCGGGCCGGTCTCTCCCTCGGGGGGAGGCCGGCCCGGCTCTCGTTGCGGGCACGGGAGGCGAGGTGCGCGCGGCGGCGCGCTCGGGTGGCTCGGCCGGGCCGGATCCGGCGCATGGTCAGCCGGGCCGGCGGATGGACCTCCGCCTCACCGGCGCCTGCCGCCCGACGCACGATCCGGTTGGCGTCGTCGGGTCCGTACCCACACGCCCGGAGCAGGTCGCTGGCCGCGGTACGCACTCCGGTGACCAGCGACTCGCCGAACGACTTGACCCCGCTCACGGCGGCACGCCCTGCCAGCTCGGCGCACTCCTCGACCAGCCGGCGGGTGGCCCGGGGGTCGTCGCCGACCCGGCACTCCATGCGCATCGCCGCGACCGCCCGACCGAGCCGGCCGATCGCGTCCGGCAGCTCCGACGGGATCGGCTCGCCGTACTGCAGTGCTGTCGACGACCAGCGGGACAGGGCCCGGCTGTCGAGCAGCAGACGCTCCAGGTGGTCCGCGCTGCGGGCGTACCTGTGGAACTGCTCGCGGCGGTGCCACCGGGCCGGGGCGATGGTCACCACCTCCTCCGCACCGCTGAGCGCGTCGTGCAGCCGGCCCAGGTCGCTCTCGGTGTCCCGGAGTCGCTCCAGAACGCGCATCGTCCGGTCGCCGTCGCGCTCCCGTAGGGCCCGCGCCAGTTTGGCGAGTTGCTCGCAGAGGACTTCGAAGATCGGTGCCGCGGCGCGGTCCAGCACCCGCATCGGGTTGATCGGCAGCAACAGCGCGACCACCACCAGACCGACCACTCCACCGACGAGCGCATCGAAGATCCGGGGCACCTCCAGGCCACGGTCCATCGGGGCGAGCGTGGCGATCAGCACGGCGGTACCGCCGGCCTGACCGACCAGCGCGCCACCCTTGCCGGCCACCAGCAGCGCGGCGGCGATGGCCAGCGCAACGACCACACCGGTCTGCCACGGGCCCGAGCCGAGCAGGTAACGCAGCGTGTCCCCGATGACGATGCCCAGCGACACGCCGCCCAACAGCTCGAAGGTGCGCCGGGCGCGCTGCCCGATGGCGGTGGCGATCGTTCCGACGGCGGCGGCAGGGGCGAAGACGTGCGATCCGGGGCCGAGCAGATTGTTGGCGAGCAGGGCGGCGATCGCGGCGGCCAGCCCGGCCTGAATGGAGATCACCAGGGTGACCTCCCACTGCCGGGCGCGGATCCGCCCCGCCTCACCGCTCCGGTGGCGTACCCGTTCGACTGCCTGGCCGCTCCGCTCCGCAGCCTCGTCGAGGCGTGACCGATCGCGGTCGGCGGGTGGGCGGACGTCGGCCATGGCGGCGGTTACCCCGGCGTGGACGGGGCAATCGTGCCGGTCCGGAAACCAGCGGGTCCTCCGGGCACCACCGGCATCGTCGAACCCATCGGCATCCGTAGGTTTGTGCAGCCCCGTGGGGGTACCAGTGCCTCACACCTCCCACCGATCCGCAACCGGTAAGGGGCCGTGAAATGACCAACCCGAACACCACCGACGACCATGACGTCGTCGACATCCTGGTCGCCGACCATCGTGAGGTCGAGGCACTGTTCGTCGAGTTGGAGACCCGACAGGGCGCCGTCGAACACCGACGCCACCTCGTCGACGTGGTGATCGCCGAACTCGTCCGCCATTCGGTCGCGGAGGAGGCGTACGTCTATCCCGTCGCGCGTAAGGCACTGCCCGACGGTGACGAGATCGCCGACCGCGAGATCGCGGAACACGCCGAGGCCGAGCAGACCATGAAGGAGTTGGAGTCCTACGACCCGTCCGACCCCCGCTTCGACGAGTTGGTCGCCCACCTGGCGAGAATGGTTCGGGACCACGTGCGGGAGGAGGAGAACGAACTCTTTCCCCGGCTTCGCGCGGCGACGGCCCGGGAGGAACTGGTTGACGTCGCCGCCAAGGTGACGGCGGTCAAGGAGATCGGTCCGACTCGGCCACACCCGGGCGCCCCTGACCACCCGCCGGCGAACAAGCTGCTCGCTCCTGGCATCGGGCTGGTCGACCGGCTGCGCGACGCCCTCACGGGGCGGCCCACCTCGACTGACGAGCTGCGCGAGCGGCAGCAGGGCTGAGCGTCGCCGCTTCCCGAGCAGTGCGCACCGGGCCGCCGACGGCGCGGCGGCCCGGGAACCTTCCGGTGGTCAGCGCGCCTGGTCGCCCTCACCGGTACGCGCCTGCGCCTGGTCGACGCCCTTGTCGATCTTGTCGGTGTACTTGCCGCCAGTGCGCTCGTCGGCCATCGCACCGGCCTTCTCCATGCCCTGGTCGACCTGCTCGTCGTGCTTGTTCGCGAAGTCCTTGGCCCTGTCCATGAAGTCACCCACGGCACTCCCCCTCCAGTCCGGCTCTGCGAATTGCCCTCCAGTCCGGCTCTGCGAATTGCGTTCCCTCGCGCCGGCAGCGCAAACGCCCTCGGGGTCGCGGTCCGCGAACACCCACTCCCTGGATCGGGAACCGGCGTACGATCCGCGCGGGCGGCGGCGAACGGGAGTCGAAGCGAAACGGGTGTCGGCGCACTACCGGCTGGGTACCGACCTCGGCGAGATCGAGGAGGACCGACATGGCGGCAGAGGAACCCGGGACGACCACCGGTGCCCCCGGCCCGCGGCAGAGTTGGGCGGCGCTGCCCTGGTTGGTCCGGACCGCGGTGTTGTGGAGCGCGTGCCTGGTGGTGGTCGTCGCCGGGCTCTACCTGCTGGGCAAGATCGCCGTCCTGTTGGCACCGCTGGCCATCGCGCTGGCCGCCACCGTCTTCCTCACCGCGCTGCTGGACCCGGTGCTGCTCCTGCTGCGCCGGCTGCGTCTGCCGGCGGCACTGGCCGCACTGTGCTCCGTGCTGCTGCTGATCGGCATCCTGGTCGGTGTCGGCGCATTGGTGTGGAACCTGACCGCGAGCCAGTTCGACCAGCTCAGCCAGGAGTTGACGCAGGGGGTCGAGCGCAGTCGGGACTTCGTGACGTCGACGCTGCCGGTCAGCGAAGCACAGCTGGACAAGCTGGTCGACCAGGCCAGGGAAGGGTTGAGCGGCAGCTCACCGGACCCGGTGGCGGGCGCCCGGACGGCCACCGAGGTGTTCGGTTCCGCGCTGCTCGCCCTGGTGCTGCTCTTCTTCCTGCTCAAGGACGGCCGGTCGATGTGGCACTGGGTGCTGTCGCGGGTGTCCGGCGCGAACCAGCCGGTGATGGCCGAGGCCGGCCGAGCCGGTTGGCAGACGTTGGGCGGGTACAGCCGGGGCACCATGGCGATCGCCGCGATCGACGCGATCGGCATCGGCCTGGCGCTGGTGGTGCTGCGGGTGCCGCTGGCCCTGCCGCTGGCACTGATCACCTTCCTCGGCGGGTTCGTGCCGATCATCGGGGCGACGGTGGCCGGCGCGGTGGCGGTGCTTGTGGCACTGGCCGCGAACGGCCCCACCACCGCACTGCTCACCCTCGCCGCGGTGATCGCCGTGCAGCAGATCGAGGGCAACCTGCTGGAACCATTGATCATGAAGAGGCAGGTACGACTGCACCCGGCGGTGATCCTGGTGGCGGTCACCGCCGGCACGCTGATCGCGGGGATCGCGGGCGCCTTCGTCAGCGTTCCGATCACCGCCGTCCTCTGGCGCGTCATCGACACCGTCCAGCAGCGACGGTCGGCCTCGGCCCTCGTGCCGACGAAGTGATCACCAGTTGAGGTGGTTGGCGAACCAGGCGCCGGCCTGGTCGGCGACCTGCTCAAGAGTCCCGGGTTCCTCGAAGAGGTGGGTGGCACCCGGGATCACCCGGAGCTCGCCGACCTCGCCCAACTCGGCCAACGCCCGCTCGTTGAGCGTGATCACCTCCTCGTCCAGACCACCGACCAGCAGCAATGTCGGGGTACGCACCTGGGCCAGCGCGACCCCGGCCAGGTCCGGTCGACCGCCCCGACTGACCACCGCACCCACCCGGTCCGCGCGGGACGATGCCGCGACAAGTGCGGCGGCCGCCCCCGTGCTGGCCCCGAACAGACCGATCGACACGTCACCGGCGGGCCGCTCCACCGCCAACCAGTCGACGATCCCGGCCAGCCGACTGGCCAGCAGTCCGATGTCGAACCGGAGTTCGGCGGTACGCGCGTCCACCTCGTCCTCGGCCGGCGTGAGCAGGTCCACCAGCACCGTGCCGAGCCCTCGACCGTTCAGCGCACGGGCCACCGCCACGTTGCGAGGGCTGTGGCGGGAGCTGCCGCTGCCGTGCGCGAAGAGGACGACACCGACCGGTTGGGCCGGCACCATCAGGTCAGCGGGCAGGTGAGCGTCCCCGACCGGAATGGTTACCGCGCTGTCCTGCTCGTCCATGCCCCACCTCCGCGTGATCGCCTTCGGCCCGGGGTACCCCGCCGGCCGCACCGCACGCACGCCGCCGGCCGCTGCGTTTGCCCGATGGGGCTTCGGGTACGCGACGAGCGACCGCAGACCGTGTCGGCGCAACCGCGCCCCGACGGATCGCGAGGATCGTCATGGCCAAGCAGCAGATCTCCGAGCAGCAGCAGCAGACCGAGCGGGCCCGGCGGGAACAGGACACCGAGCGCAACCAGGACTTCGGGGACCAGGCCGCTTCGGCGCGGCTGCCCGACGATCCCAAGGCGGCAGCGCCCCGGGACGCGATCGGACGCCCGTCCACCGGCGAACCGGTCTGACGCCGCTGAGCCGGTCCGACAGTGGTGCGAGGCGGTCGGGGCATGTCGCCCCGACCGTCACTGTTCGCGCTCAGGCAGGCGCAGCAGTGGAGACCGGCCCGGTGGCTGCTCGGGCGGCGGGCCGGACGACTCAGCCGGTGGCACCGGCACCGTCACCGGCTCGTCACAGGTCACCCGCAGCAGCTGACCGTGGTGGCGCAGCTCCACCACGTCGTCCGGGCCGCCGTGGCGCAGCGAGTACGTCGTCTGGTGCGGGCGGACATCCACCCGCAGCGCCAGCCCCCGCCACTGCAGGGAGAACTCCAACCGGTTGAGTCGGCTGGAGAGCCGGGGGGCGAAGGAGAGCTCCCCGTCATGGTCGCGCAGGCCGCCGAACCCACTGACCAGGGCGAGCCACGCACCGGCCAACGACGCCATGTGTACGCCGTCGCGGGTGTTCTCGTTGAGGTCGTGCAGGTCCATCAGCGCGGCCTCGCGCAGGTAGGTGTGCGCCAACTCCGGGTGGCCCACCTCGGCCGCGAGCACCGCCTGGGTGCAGGCCGACAACGACGAGTCGCGGACGGTACGGCGCTCGTAGTAGAGGAAGTTGCGCAGCTTCTCCTCGGGGGTGAACGCGTCCCCCCGCCAGTGCATCGCGAGGACCAGGTCGGCCTGCTTGACCACCTGTTTGCGGTACAGCTCGAAGTACGGGTAGTGCAGCAGCAACGGGTACTTCTCCGCCGGCGTGTGCTCGAAGTCCCATTCCTGGAGCCGGGTGAAGCCCTCCACCTGCTGGTGGACGTCGAGTTCCTCGTCGTACGGGACGTGGATGGAGGTGGCGGCGTCCCGCCAGCTCGCGGCCTCCTCGTCGGTGACCCCGAGGTGGAACGCCTCGTCCCGGTAACGCATCACCACGTCGGCGGCGGTGAGCAGGTTCCGCTGCGCCATCAGGTTGGTGTACACGTTGTCGTTCTTCACGGCGGTGTACTCGTCCGGGCCGGTGACACCGTCGATGTGGAACTGGCCATGCCGGTCGTGGTGGCCGATCGAGCGCCACAGTCGGGCGGTCTCCACCAGCAACTCCAGGCCGATCTCCCGTTCCGACTGGGTGTCCCCGGTGACCATCACGTAACGCCGCATGGCGTCGGCGATGTCGGCGGCGATGTGGAACGCCGCGGTGCCGGCCGGCCAGTACCCGGACGATTCCGGCCCCTCGATCGTCCGCCAGGGAAAGGCCGCACCCCTGAGGTTGAGCGTCTCGGCACGCTCCCTCGCCGAATCCAACGTGCTGTGCCGCCACTGCAGCGCGCTGCGCACCGCGCTCGGCTGGGTGTAGGTGAGCACCGGCAGGACGAACATCTCGGTGTCCCAGAACGCGTGCCCGTCGTAACCGGGACCGGTGAGCCCTTTCGCGGAGATCGGTCGCTGCTCGGCCCGCGCTCCGGCCTGGAGCACGTGGAAGAGGCCGAACCGGACCGCCTGCTGCACCTCCGGGTCGCCCTCGACCAGCACGTCGGACGCGTCCCAGAACTCGTCGAGGTAGTTGCGCTGCTCCCGGTGGAGGCCGTCCCACCCGTCCAGCCGGGCGCCGGCCAGCGCCGCACCGACCTGGTCACGCAGCGCCGGCAGCGACCGACGACTCGACCAGCTGTACGTCAGGTACTTGATCACCCGCAGCTTCTCACCGGGCTTGAGCACACAGGCGATCGTCGTGCGTACCCAGTCCTGGTATCCCTCGGACTCGATGGTGGTGTGGTCCGGGCCGTGCACCTCGTGCTCCATCGCGGCGGCGACCCGCAGCCCGGAGACCTTGGTGCGGTGGATCAACTGCCCGCCGTCCGGAGTGGTCAGCTCCTCCTCGGCCTGCAGGGGCGACTCCAGCACCGCGGCGACCCGGGGGTCCTTGCTCTGCGCGGGCAGCGACTCGTTGGCCACCAACTCGGACTGCACGATCAGCCGCAATGGGCCGTCGACGGCCTCCACCTCGTAGCTGATGGCGGCGACCGACCGTTGGGTGAACGAGACCAGCCGGGTGCTGCGGACCTTGACCTCCCGACCGGCGGGCGAACGCCAGTGCAGCTCCCGGTGCAGGGTGCCGGCCCGCAGGTCGAGGATCCGCTCGTGGGACAGCAGCTCCCCGTAGCGCACGTCCAACGGCTCGTCGTCGACGAGCAGCCGGAGCAGTTTGCCGTTGGTGACGTTGACGATCGTCTGCCCGGACTCGGGGAAGCCGTAGCCCGCCTCCGCGTACGGCAGCGGACGCAGCTCGTAGAACGAGTTGAGGTAGGTGCCGGGCAGACCGTGTGGCTCACCCTCGTCGAGGTTGCCCCGCAGGCCGACGTGCCCGTTGGAGAGGGCGAAGACCGACTCGGACTGGGCCAGCACGTCCATGTCCAGCCGGGTCTCCCGGACGTGCCAGGGCTCGACCGGATAGGCCCGCTCCCGGATCACGCGGGACCTCGTTCGCCGGTCGACCGGTGGGCGGCGGTGCGGGCCGGCGACGGCGGGTCGCCGACGGTGAGCAGGTCGGCCAGGTCCTTCACCACGATGTCGGCGCCGTGCGCGAGCAACTCGTCGGCCTGCCCGACCCGGTCGACGCCGACCACGTAACCGAAGCCACCGGCGCGGCCGGCGGCCACCCCGGAGAGCGCATCCTCGAAGACGGCGGCCTGCGTCGGGTCGACGCCGAGCAGCTTGGCCCCGGCGAGGAAGGTGTCCGGGTGGGGCTTGCCCCGCAGCGCCTGGGCGCGGGCGACCAGCCCGTCGACCCGAGCCTCCAGCAGCGGTTCCAGCCCGGCGGCGGCGACCACCTCAGCACCGTTGGCGCTCGCGGTCACCACGGCACGGCGCAGCCCGGCTTCGCTCGCGGCCTTCAGGTAGTGCACCGAGCCCGGGTAGACCTCGACCCCGTCGGTGCGCAGGTGCTGCAGCAGCAGGACGTTCTTGCGGTTGCCCACGCCGTTGACGGTGTCGGCGTCCGGGGGGTCGTCCGGGGTGCCATCGGGCAGCACGATCCCGCGGGAGGCAAGGAACGACCGGACGCCGTCGGCGCGGGGCCGCCCGTCGACGTAGCGGTTGTAGTCCGGGCCCGGGTCGAACGGCTGGAACGGTTCACCGGATCGGGTGGCCCGCTGTCGGAGGAACTCGTCGAACGTCTGCTTCCAGGCGGCGTTGTGCACACGGGCGGTCTGCGTCAGCACACCGTCCAGATCGAAGAGACAGGCGGTCACGTGAGCAGGTAGGCCCAGCACGGTACGAATCTATCCACCCCGCTGGGGCCGCAAACCTGTTTCGCCGGGCCCGGTCCGGTTCAGTTCGGTCGCAGCGTCCAGATCACGGTCATCGCCGAGGTCGGCTTGCCGTCCTCGGTCGCGATCTCCACCTGCACGGGGAACTCCGGCCGACGGCCGGACTCCAGCTCCTCGATCACCTCAAGCGCCGGCCGACCGAGGCGGGCGGTGGCCAGCACCGGACCCATGGCGAGCTTCCGGTAGGCGATGTCAGCCTGGACGGCGAGCGGTACGGCCCGGTCGAGCAACTGCCCGAACGCGGCCATGACGACCGCGCCGGAAGCCGTCTCACCGAGGGTGAACATGGCACCGGCGTGGGGGCCGCCGATGTGGTTGTGGGTGGTGGGCGAGTCGGGCAGCCGGACGACTGCTCGTACGCCGCCCTCGGCCTCGGGTGCCACCTCGACGAACTCGAGGCCGAGCGTACGGGCGAAGGGCACCGCTTCCAGCATGCCGGCCGCCACCTGGCGGGAGTCGATGGTCACGACCTGACGTTACTCGTCGGTAAGTTACGAGGCAAGGTCGATCGAGCGGAACTCCGGCGTCACGTGGTGTTCACCCCTCCGACAATCGCCATCCGCCACCCGATCATCGATTCGCGCTAGCTGATTCGAGATCGGACAGAATTGCCGAAGGCAGCAGGTGGAATCCCGTGAACATTCGACGAACATCTGGAATCCGGGCGGCGCGGCAATGGCAATTTGCCCGGTCAGCGCGGGCGACTGCAACAACGCGAGTTGCTATAGCCTGACGCCGAACTGGAGGAATCAATGACGACGCCGACCGTATCCCCCACCCAGAAGATAAGCATTCCCGCCTTGACTGGATTGCGCTGGTTCGCCGCTCTCGCTGTCTTCTTTCATCATTCGGCACCGCACGAGGCGCTGCCGGAACCGGTCAGACGGATCATGGGTGCGGGCAGCAACGGCGTCACCTTCTTCTTTCTCCTGTCGGGGTTCGTCATCGCGCTGAACTACTTCGACGGCGCCGCACGTCCGACGCCGCGCGGGACGTGGAACTATCTGGTCGGCCGACTGGCCCGGGTCTATCCCCTGTACCTGCTGGTGCTCGTCGTCGTCTGGCTGGCCGTGGACCACCATTCCAATGCGAGCCGATTCCTCATCCAGGTTCTCGCACTGCAGTCCTGGCATCCGTCGCTCGTCGTCGCCTACGGAATCAACGCGCCAGGCTGGTCGATCGGCGTCGAGTTCTTCCTCTATGCCTGCTTTCCGCTGCTGGTGCTGGCGCTGCGCCCGATCGCCAACAACGCCAAAGCCCTTCTGGTCGTGGCGGCGGCGACGATAGTCGCGGCGTTCGTCCTCGCGGCGCTGTTCCAGCACTTCCGCAACGGGCTGCCCGGCACCAACCCGTTCAGCGCCCACCGCTGGCTCTATCGAACACCGGCAACCCGCCTGGGAGACTTCACCCTCGGGATGGTGACGGCACTGCTCCTCCGCCAGGCCAGACTGTCGTGGCCGGCATCGGCCACCCGGGACCGGATGTTGATGCCGTTGCTCACGTGGCTGCCCCTGGTGGCGACCCTGCTGCTGATGGCGTGGCCGGAGCGGACCCACTACTACGCCAGCTACGACGCGATGTGGATGCTCCCTGCGGCCCTACTCTTCTTCGGCCTGGGGCAGTATCCGCAGGCCACGCTCGGCCGCTTTCTCGCCACCCGAGTTGTCGTCTTTCTCGGCGAGGTCTCCTTCGCCTTCTACCTGGTGCATCGACCACTGATGCAGGTGTTCGGGGCCACCTCCTGGACGGATGACAGCTTCATGGCCTACTTCACCAAGATGACCCTGCTCGTGGTCTTCATCGTCGCCGTCGCGGCCGCGTGCCACTTTCTCTGGGAGCGACCGGCTCAGCGGTTCGTCAACCGCCGCCTGAAGATCAAGACGCCGGCCGCACCCAGCAGTAGGCCCGCCACGACAGCATGACCGACGTCAGAGGTTGGCGATCGTGCGCAGGATCTCCGCGTAGAAGTTGCCGTCGATGCTCCGGAAGAAGGAGAAGTCCTGGCCCGGGTCGCCGAAGAACGGGCGCAGCGTCCACGCCAACTGGGTGCCGACGAAGCCGAAGAGCAGGATCCAGATGTAGAGCAGGGTCATGCTGGCCGGGCGCTGCGTCGGCTCGCCGCGCCGCACCGGCGGCCGATCCCACGGACGTTGGCCCGGGCCGTAGCCGGGGGGCACCGCGCCGGGCGGGAACGCGGCGGCCGGCTGGCCGCTCCACTGCGCCGGAACGTGCGCCGGCGCCGGCGGGGTGGTCGCGGCGCCGTTCGAGGTCGACCCGGCAACAGCGGCTCCGGCCGGCACGGCCACCGCAGCTCCGGCCGGCACAGCCACCGGCTCGGCAGCCTGACCGCCGACCGGCGCGGCAGTCGGGGCCGGGTCGGCAGCGGGCACGGCGGGGGCCGGGGCGTTGACAGGCGCCGGGGCGTGCGCGTCGGCCTGGGCCCGGGCGGGCTCCGGCGCGAGCAGGCCGTGGTCGTTGAGCACCTGCATCCCGCCGGTCAGGAAGCGCAGCCCGACCAGCGCCGACAGGGTCAGGATCGCCACGTTGAGCAGCTTGAAGAACCCGTAGTCAGGCGCGGTGATCAGGAAGAAGAGGCTGATCGGCGCGAAGGCCACCGCGAGCATCGAGGTGACCGTGATCGCGACCATCACCAGCGCCAACGACTGACGCACCGACAGCCGGGCGCCGAAGACCAGGTTGAACAGGTAGAGCGTGGGCAGGCAGATGGCCAACGTGACCAGGAACAGCAGTGGCAGCTTCAGCGCCGAGGTCAGCGCCATCAGCGGGCTGTGGAAGGCACCCAGCACCGCCCCGTAGCAGGCCAGCGCGATGGCGGAACTGGCCAGCATCCGCCCGGTCAGCGCGTTGAGGTCGCCCTCGGCCACGATCTGCTGCCAGATGCCCGCGCGATCTCGCAGGATGCGCTCGATGACGAGCGGACTGGGACGGTCACCCGACACGGATGCACCCCTCTCGGTGGTCTTTCACAGTGGACTGGGTGCGCAGACGGTAGGACACCGGGCGGCCGGCCCGCCACCCCGCTACGGCGAGTCGTCAGCGCCAACCCACGTCGATCCGGGCACCGCGCTCGTCGAAGAAGTGCAGCGCGTCCATCCGGACCGAGACGGCGAGCGGGTGACCGGCGCTGACCGCCGGATACGGTGCCAGCCGCACCGCCAACTCCGCCGGGCGACGGTGGTGCCGGCCCGGATCGGGAAGCACGCTGGTCTGGGTGCCGGCAACCGGAGGCGCCTGCGGCTCCACCGGCTTGCCGGTGAGCCGCTGCATCACCGAGCCGAACCGACGCAGGCCACGCTGGCCGACCGGCGGCGGGTCGAGTGGGGCACCCATCTCGTCGACCATGATCGCGGTCGCCCCGATGTCGAGGAACGCCAACGACTCGTGCCCGTGGTGCTCCAGGTAGCGGATCCGCCCTCGCAGCACGTCGCCAGGGCTGTCCGGAGCGACCGGGGTGAGCGCCTCGGCTCGCATCCCGACCACGATCCGCTCACCGTGGTAGTGCGCCACCGCCCGACTGCGAATGTCGTTCCAAGGCAGGTAGAGCGACTGGTCACCGAGGTTCAGCGTCACGTAGCGGTCGAGGTGGACGTAGACCGACGCCTCCAACAGGTTCATCCGCGGGCTGCCCAGGAAGGCGGCCACGTAGAGCGTCGCCGGCCGGCCGTACACCTGGGTGGGTGTACCCACGTCCTGGAGCACGCCGCGGCGCATGATGGCCACCCGGTCGGCCATGGTGAGCGCCTCGGCCTGGTCGTGGGTGACGTAGACGGTGGTGACGCCCAACTCCCGGGTCAGGCCCGAGATCTCCGCGCGCAGCTCCGCGCGCAGGCCGCTGTCCAGGTTCGAGAGCGGCTCGTCCATCAGGAACAGGCCGGGCCGGCGGACGATGGCCCGGCCCATCGCCACCCGCTGCCGTTGACCGCCGGAGAGCTGACCCGGCTTGCGGGCCAGCACGTCACCGATGCCCAGGGCGCTCGCCACGTCGCTGACCCGCTCGCCCCTCGGTTCTGGCTCCACCCCGGCCAACCGGAGCGGAAAGGCGATGTTGTCGCCGACGGTCATGTGCGGGTAGAGCGCGAAGTCCTGGAAGACCATGGCGATCTTGCGGTCCCGTGGGGGCAGGTCGTTCGCCAACTCCCCGTCGAGCATGACCGCACCCTGGGTCGGGTCCTCCAACCCGGCGATCATCCGCAGCACTGTCGACTTGCCACAGCCGGACGGCCCGAGGAGCACCATGAACTCGCCGTCGTTCACATCGAGGTTGATGCTGTCGACGGCCAGTGTGCCGTCCCTGAACACCTTGCTGACATCCTTGAGCGTGACGGTGCTCACCGTCGTCCCCCCCAGCTCGTCTCTGCCGACCCAGAGACTGTGACCAGGATCATGCGTTTCGCACATCGGGTAAACGTCTCGTGTTTGACGGATGACGCTGCCATTACACGACACATGCGATCAGCAGCGCGAAGAGCGCCCGCTCGGCTCCCCCAGGAAAACCTGACGCACCACCCGTTCCGCCGCGTGCCCGTCGTCCAATGTGCAGAACCGGCGTCGAAAACGTGCACGGGCGTCGGCCGCGGTGTCCGAGCGCACCTCGTCGGTGCGGAACAGGTCGACCAGATCGGCGAAGGTGGTGGCCACCGCGCCGGGCGGTTCGGCCGTCACGTCGAAGTAGACCCCCCGAGCCAACCGGTACGCCTCCCAGTCCGGGGCGTAGAGCACGATCGGCCGGTCCAGTACCGCATAGTCGAACATCGCCGACGAGTAGTCGGTGATCAACACGTCGGCGACCAGGTAGAGGTCCTCCACCCGCTGGTAGCCGCTGACATCGCGGACCCGCTCCCAGTCCACCGGCCGACCGGGACGCCGGTCCCGGTCATGGAAGTAGTGGCTGCGCATCAGCAGCCGACCGGAGTCACCGAGCGCCCGCACGAACCGGTCCGGGTCGAACGGCGGCCGGTAGCCGGGTAGGTGTTCCCGGTGCGTCGGGGCGTACAGGACGACCTGCTCGTCGGGGTGGAGGCCGAACTCCACGCGAAGTCGGCGCACCTCCTCCGGGCCGGCCGTGACCAGGCGGTCGTTGCGCGGGTAGCCCACCTCCAGGGTCGTGTACGTGGCCGGGTACGCCCGGTCCCACATCTGGGTGGAGAAGCTGTTCGCGCTGACGCTGTAGTCCCACCGGTCCACCCGGCGCAGCAGCCCGGCGAAGTCCATCCGGCCCGCGCCGATCGGGTAGCGCTGCTGGTCCAGCCCCATCACCTTGACCGGGGTGCCGTGGTGGGTCTGCAGGTGCACCTGCTCCGGCCGCTTGCGCACGAAGTCCGGGAAATTGACGTTGTTGACCAGCCACCGGGCGCGGGCCAGCACCCGGTAGTACGCCGGCGTGCCGGCCACCACGTACTCCACCCCGTCCGGCACGGAGTCCACCCGGTCCCGGCGCACGACCCACACCCCGCGCACTCCGGGCGCCAACCGGCGGGCCACCTCGTAGATGGCCGCCGGGTTGCAGGAGTATCCCCGGTACCAGTACGCGGCGTACACCGCGAGCGTCGGGTCGACCGGTCGCCGCAACTCGGCCCGGTAGTACTCGCGCAACAACCCGTCGCGGGTCAGCCGGGCACCGCGGCGGGCGACCGGGCCGACAGTGCGCCGAGCGGTGCGCGCCTGCCGCCGGGCGACGTCGCGGGCCCGGCTGGCGGCCCGCAACGCGCTGAAGGTGCGCCAGCGGCCGGAGGCGACGAGCCGGTGCTTGACCCCCTCCACCCCGTCCGGCACGGGATAGCCGCCGGGCGGCAGCCAACGCTCGTAGTCGGCGGTGATCTGCGCGAAGAACGCCGGCCGCAGCTCCGGGGCGATCCGCTGGCCGTTGCCGAGCACGGTCAGGTAGTGCCAGATCATCCGCTCGAAGACCGCCGGCCGCAACGCTTCCGTCGCCGGCCCCCACTCGTCGATCAGGTGGAAGACCCGATGCCACTGTGGGAAGACCTCGAAGTGGCGGTCGCCCCGGGTCCGGGTGATCGCGCCGGCGCGGCGTTGCCGGTAGTTGACGCAGACCCGATCGAGTACGCCGATCCGCTGCGCCGCCATCAGCACCGGGTAGCTGAACGAGACGTCCTCGTACCAGCCCGGGGCGAAGCGCAGGCCCAGGTCGACCAGGAAGTCCCGGCGGACCAGGCGGTTCCACGCGGTGTGCAGCAGGTGCATCGCCTCCGGCCGGTCCCGCAGCCGGAAGGTCTCCGCGCCGGGCGATTCCGGAAACACCTCGGCCATCGCGCTGCGGGTGGCGCTGTCGTTCCAGTGGGTGCGCACGTGGTCGACCAGCAGCACGTCCGGGCGGGTCGCCCGTAACCGCTCGGCGACCTCGGTCAGGCACTCCGGGGTCAGCCAGTCGTCGCCGTCGAGGAACCACACGTACTCGCCGACGGCCCGGTCCAGCCCGATGTTGCGGGCTGGACCGAGGCCGACGTTCTCCGGCAGCCGAACCGAGCGGACCCGCTGGTCGCGGGCCGCGTACTCGTCGATGATGTCGCCGCTGGCGTCCGGCGAGCAGTCGTCGACGGCGATCACCTCGATGTCGGTCTCCGGCTGGCCGAGGACGGAGTCCAGACACTCACGCAGGTATCCCTGCACGCGGAAGGCCGGCACCACGAAGCTGATCAGGGTCATCCGGCCGTCCCTCCATCAGCGCGGCGCGGCACCTCCAGCGCCCACCGGCGCGACCGACGCCCGCGCGCTACGGGCCGGTCGCACGAACCAGGCCAGGACGACGCTCACCACGAAAATCACGAGAAGGTACGCACCGAGTGTAGCCAGCCCGCTACCCGCCACGCCGACAATCGCCGTGAGGGCCAGCAGCGCCGAGCGCCCCTCCCAGCCCAACGTGGCCGCGTGCAACGGCGGTGCCGCCTGCCGCTTCTCCAGCCGGGCGGTCAGGTCGTAGTGGTGCACGGTGAGCACGAAGACGTACCCGAAGATCAGCCAACCCGGCACTCCGCCGACCACCCCGACCGCGATGGCGAACAGGTACTCGGCGGCCCGCAACGCGGCGGGGACCAGCCAGTCCAGTGGCCCGTTGTGCGCGGCCCCCGCGCCCAGGCCTCCGACCAGCAGCACCAGCAGCGCCACCGGCACCGCCCAGCGCAGCCCGTCGGGCGAACCGCCCCACAGCGCCGCGATCAGCAGCACCGCCGGGCCGAGCGCGGCGATCACCGCCAGGGTGAGCGGCCCCATCGGGCGGACCACCGGCAGCCAACGGGCCAACGGGCCGTCGTCCCGGTGCAGGGTGGTGTCGACCGTGTCCAGCACCGGCACCCACATCCAGCGGGCCCGCAACGTGCGCAGCGCCCCGGTGTACGCGAACGCCAGAACCCCCCACACGAGCACCGCGATCAGGCTGACCAGCGGGTTGAACAGCGCCACGGTCAGCGCGATCAGCGCCCAGCGTTCACCGATCGGGAAGACCACGGTCCGCTTCAGCCAGTACGACACCGACCCGGTGTCCGCCTGCACCCGGGTCGACGCCGCGTTGAGCCGGTCACCGATCCCGCCGCTGGTACCCGTGGTCGCGCGGGGTCGGCGGGCCGCCTCGTCGTGCAGCACCCCGTACCAGGTGTCGGTCATGTGCCGGACGGTCTGCAAGGTCATCGCGGCGATCGCGAGCGCCCAGCCGTTGCCCAGCCCGGCGTGGCTGACCCCGAAGCCGAGCCCGGCGTAGACCAGGTACTCCTTCGCCCGGTCCGCCATCGTGTCCAGCCAGCCGCCCCAGGCGCTGAAGTGCCGGGTGTAGCGGGCCAACTGGCCGTCCACGCAGTCCAGCACGAAACCGAGGTAGAGCAGCACCGCGCCACCGACCAGCGCGGGCCGCCCACCGACCCCGAACAGCACCGCCGCGGCCAGCGCGAACAGTACCGAGATCACCGTCACCCCGGTCGGCGTGAGCCGGAGCCGGGCCGCCAACCGGACCAGGTACGGCGACCAGGTACTGACGAAGTAGGTGGAGAAGAAGTCGTCCTTCTCCTTCACCGACAGCCGCAGCTCGGCCCGGTCCTCGTCCACGGCCGTCACCGCCGCCTCGGCAGCGGTCAGCTCGTCGGCGCTCTCGACCCGGCGGGCGACGAGCAGGCGTACCCGCTGGGCGAAGACCAGGGTGCCGAGCGCCGCGAGACCCGCGAAGAGCCGGTCCACCGCGGACCCGGGGCCGTCCGCCGCGGCCCGGGCGGCGGCGGCCAGGGTCGGCAGGTCGTCCACACCGACCCGCAGCGCGCCGCCGAACACGCCGGTGGCGTCCCCGTCGAGGGCGTCCAGCGGACCGGCGTCGACCACCTGGCCACGTTCCTCCCGCACGGCCGCCCGCCCGGGCACCGGCGGGTCGCCGAGCACCAGCGCCACCGTGGGCCCCACCGGGCTGGTGGCCAGGTGCCGCAGTACGGCGGTGTGCGCCACCAGGTCGGTGCCGGTGACCAGCACGGGGGCGGTGGCGGTGGCGACCAGCGCGGTCACCTCGTCGAGGGTGGCGGCGAAGCGTACGTCGTCCGCCCCGGCCTGGCGCAGCTGGGCGGCCAGGCGGTCGGCCAGCGACTCACCGGTCGCGGTGGTCCGGCCCGCCGCCGTGGACCCGGCGGCGAGCACGATCGCGAGCGTCACCGCTGGACCGCGGCGTGGTACGCGTCGAGCGCCTCGGCGATGGTGCCGTCGAGCGTCAACCGGCCCCCGTCGAGGTACAACCCCCGACGACAGAACCGGGTCAGGTCCTTTTCGTTGTGTGACACCAACACCAGCGTGCGCCCCTCCCCGAGCAGACGATCAATCGTCGCGTAACACTTCTTGCGGAACTCCGCGTCTCCGACCGCGGTCACCTCGTCCATCAGCAGGATCGGGTGCGGCAGGTGCGAGATGATCGCGAAGCCGAGCCGCACCTTCATGCCCGACGAGTAGTGCCGCACCGACGTGTCGATGGCCCGTTCCACCTGCTCACCGGCGAACTCGACGATCTCGTCGAAGTGCCGCTTCAGGTAGCTCGTCGACAGCCCGTGCAGCCCGCCGACCAGGTGCAGGTTCTCCCGCCCGGTCAGGTCGTTGGAGAAACCGGCGGACAACTCCAGCAACGGTGCCACCGCCCCGTGCACCCGGATGCTGCCCTCGTCCGGGATGAGCACCCCGGCGATCAGCCGCAGCAGGGTGCTCTTGCCGGTGCCGTTGCGGCCGATCACCCCGACGGTCTCGCCGGGTTCGACGGCGAACGACACGTCCCGCAGCGGCCAGAACTGGCCGGGCAGGGCACCGCGTGCGCCGCGGTGGATGAACAGCTCCCGCAGCCGCAGTTGACGGCGACGGTTACGGACGAACCGGATGCCCAGTCCGTCGGCCTCGATGATCGGCGCGGCCATGTCAGAGTTCCTTGAGCACGGCGGGTTCCAGCCGACGGAACGACCACCAGCCGGCGGCCAGCACCAGCACGCTGCCGACGACGGTGGTGGCGAGCAGCCGGGCGTCCGGGAACTCGTCCGGGTACCAGATCGCGTGGTGCAGCTGGAAGATCCCGACCAGTGGGTTCAGCTCGTACACCACCTTCAGCCAGTCGGGCAGGCCGGATTCCCGGACCAGGCTGAGCGGATAGATGATCGGCGTGGCGTAGAAGAGCACCCGGATGATCAACCGCATCAACCGCTCGACGTCGCGCATCAGCACGTTCCACGCCGACAGCAGCAGGGCGAGCCCGGTCAACAGGACGGCCTGGACCAGCACCGCCAGCGGAAGGGAGAGCAACGACCAGCCGGGATGGATCCGACCGTGCGCCGCGTAGATCACCGCGATGGCGATCAGGATCGGAAGGCCGGCCGCGTACTCGGCGAACCGGCCGGTGACCCGACCGATCGGGAAGACCTGACGAGGCACGTTCATCGTGGTGATCAGCCGGGACTGCCCGGTCAGCGCGTTGGTCGCCTCACTCAACGCCGAACTGGTCCACATCCAGGCGAAAATCCCGGTGATCAGGAACAACGGGTACGACTCGGCGGCCTCGCCGAGGTGCCGTCCGGTGTCGCGGGAGTAGAGCACCCCGAACACGAACCAGTAGATGGCCCCCATGCCGAGCGGCTCGATCAACGACCAGAAGTATCCCAGCACCGACTGCTGGTACTTGACTGCCAGGTCCCGCCTGACCAGGATGCGCAGCGAGTTGCGGTGCGACCACAGGGCCGCGACGCCAGAGGTCACCGCAGCCTCCCGCCTCCTGAAACGGACGCCAGGTTAGCAGTCGGTGAACGAATGCCCCGAATCGACCGGGCTCAGCACTCGATCACGTTGACGGCCAGACCGCCACGCGCCGTCTCCTTGTACTTGACCTTCATGTCGGCGCCCGTCTCCCGCATGGTCTTGATGACCTTGTCCAGCGACACCTTGTGCACACCGTCGCCGCGCAGCGCCAGCCGGGCGGCCGTGATCGCCTTGATGCTAGCCACCGCGTTCCGCTCGATGCAGGGGATCTGCACCAGGCCACCCACCGGGTCGCAGGTCAACCCGAGGTTGTGCTCCATCCCGATCTCGGCCGCGTTCTCCACCTGCTCCGGGGTGCCGCCGAGCGCCTCGGCCAACCCCGCCGCCGCCATCGAGCAGGCCGAACCGACCTCACCCTGACACCCGACCTCCGCGCCGGAGATCGAGGCGTTCTCCTTGAACAGCACGCCGATCGCGCCGGCCGTCAACAGGAACCGCACCACCCCGTCCTCGGACGCCCCCGGCACGAACCGGGTGTAGTAGTGCAGCACCGCCGGGATGATCCCGGCCGCACCGTTGGTCGGCGCGGTGACCACCCGGCCCCCCGCGGCGTTCTCCTCGTTGACCGCGAGGGCGAACAGCGTCACCCAGTCCATCGCGTGCAGCGGGTCGGGCGTCCCGGCGTCCGCCTCCAGGCCGCGCCGCAGCTCCGCCGCGCGCCGCCGGACCTTCAACCCCCCGGGGAGTACGCCGTCGCGCTCGCAGCCGCGCTGCACGCACTCCCGCATCACCCGCCAGATCTCCAGCAGACCGGCCCGGATGTCCGCCTCGCTGCGCCAGGAACGCTCGTTGGCCAGCATCACCTCGCTGATCGACAGGCCCGTGGCGGTGGTGACGTCGAGGAGCTGCGCCCCGGTCAGGAACGGGTACCGCACCACAGTGCTGTCCGGCTTGATCCGGTCCGCGCCCGCCGCGGCCTCGTCCACCACGAAACCGCCGCCGACGGAGTAGTAGGTGCGGCTGCGCACCTCGACACCGGTCCCGTCGTACGCCACGAAGGTCATCCCGTTCGGGTGGTACGGCAGCGATCGGCGGCGGTGCAGCGTCAGGTCCCGGTCCGGGTCGAAGTCGATCTCGTGCGCGGCCAGGATGCTGATCCGACGCTCGGCCCGGATCCGCTCGATGCGAGGACCAACGGTGTCCGTGTCGACCGTCTCCGGCGACTCGCCGGCCAGACCCAGCAGGACCGCCCGGTCACTGCCGTGACCGTGACCCGTGGCGCCCAGCGAGCCGAACAACTCGGCCTGCACCCGTGCGACGTCACTGAGCAACCCGTCGGCCTTGAGCCCGCCGACGAAGGTACGCGCCGCCCGCATCGGCCCCACCGTGTGCGAGCTGGACGGCCCGATACCGACGCTGAAAAGGTCGAAAACACTGATCATGGCTGCGCTTCCTCGCCGTCGTCCCGGCGTACGGAACCGGCCGGGTCGTGGCCACCGGTAGGCGGCCCCGCTCGTGACCGACCGGGTGTGGGTTGCGGCCCTCCGGGGTGTGGATGGCCGATCTGTCAGCCTACCCGCCCAGCTCACGGCCCACCCGGTCCGGGACGTGAACACCCGACCACCACCACGTCACCGGCCGACAGCCGGCCCTCCCACCCGGCCCCGCCACACTCCACCCCATCCCTGCCCCACGCCACTCCACCCCACCCCTGCCCCACCCACTCGGCCGGCCGCACTCCCGCCGCGCCGAGCCCCGCCCGCCCACGCGTCGGGCGCCGCCCGGACGTCCGCCCCCACAACTGCAAGATCGCGCAAAATCCAGGATGTAGTGGCCTGCTGAAGCCCTCGATGCCACTACATCCTGGATCGAGGGCGATCTTGCGATGGGCAGCGCCGTGCGCGGCGCAGGGCGGGACGCTCGGAGGAGGCGTCAGGAGAGGGCTGCCCGGGTAAAGCACCTACGGGTCCACGGGTTGCCGCTCCTCCTCGGGACCGAGGGCGGGGTGGTCACCCCCTTCTACCGTGGATTGCAGACGCGGCGCACCGCCGCAGAGTGGGAGTACGACGATGAGTCGCAAACTGGTCCGGCCCCGCGAGGGGCGCATGCTCGCCGGTGTCTGCGCTGGCCTCGGTCGGCGGTTCGGCATGTCCGCGGGGATTGTTCGGCTGCTGTTCCTGCTGTCGCTGCTGCTGCCCGGCACTCAGGTGATCGTCTACCTGATCCTGTGGATTCTCATGCCGAACGAGGATCGCTACCTCGCCTCCACCGGCCACTGACCCGACCCGCACACCGCTCCGGCGCCGGACCGGGCAGCAACATCGGGGATGTTGCTGCCTCCCGGCCGCCCGAGACACCAACATCCCCGACGTTGCGCGGTTCTTGGCGCGTGGCGACGCGACGGGCGGGCGGGCGCGGCGGCGTGGGCGCAGCGCGGCGCGCCGACACGGGCAGCATGCGGGAGCGCCCGCCTCGACGAGGGTCGAGGCGGGCGCTCGCTGTGTGCGGGTGGGGCCGCTCAGGCAGCGATGTAGGTGACCGTGATCTGTTGGTAGCCGAGGGAGCGGAGCAGCCCCTCCAGCATCTTGCGGGTGTTTTCCTCGGCTCGGGCGGAGAGACCACTGTCGCGGGCGGCGGCGGTGATCCGCTCTTCGGCGAGCTGGTAGACCTGTTGCTGCCGGTTGGGGTCGTTGCCGACCAGGTCACCGAGCCGGTTGAGCAGACCGCGCTGCTCCGCGAAGACGTAGCTCTTCTCCATGTCGAGGTTGGTCTCGCCGAGCTGCGGCGCCGGCAGCTTGATCTCGACGGACTTGCCGTCGGCCGACTGGACGATGGCACCGTCACCGATCCTGGTGAAGTCGACGTACGCCTCGACACTGCCGGCCCCGACGAACAGGGTGCGCTCGTTGAGCAGGAAGTCGGGGACGTTGCGCCGGTCGTTCTGGGTGTCGACCACCACCTGGAAGTTGCCCTCGGCGGCCACGTAGCGGCTGAGGTCCTGGATCGACTTCAGCAGCGGTGGCTGACTGCGGTCGGTCTGCTCCTTGGCGAACGGGTTGCGGAACTCCGGCAGGAAGCCGGTCGCCTGGATGCCGAGCAGCACCACCACGGCCAGCGCGGCGGCGCCGAGCAGCAGGAGCAGGCCACGGGCCGCCCCACCGCCGCCGCCAGGCGCCGGGCTGCCGGGGCCTCCGGAGCCGTCGCCCGGTGTGTCAATGGTCGGCTCGGGTGTCGCGGCCGACCGCTCCTTGAGGTCGTCACCGGTCCGGTAACCGGGGAACTCCCTCGTGGGCTCGTTGGTGCCAGCGTCGCGGGCCATCACGCTCACCGTCCTTGTCAGACACGTCGTCTGTCAATGACGGTACGGCCCCCGTGCGACAGTCGCGCGTCGAGCGCCCGGAAAGTGCAAAAGGGCAGGTCAGGCGAATGCGGGAAGCCCGGTGAGCCGCTGCCCCACGACCAGTTGGTGGATCTCGGACGTGCCCTCGTACGTCAGCACGCTCTCCAGGTTGTTGGCGTGCCGCATGATCGGGTATTCGCCGGAGACACCGTTGGCGCCGAGGATGGTGCGGCACTGCCGCGCGATGGCAAGGGCTTCCCGCACGTTGTTCAACTTGCCCACGCTGACCTGGTCGGGTCGTAGCCGGTGGGCGTCGGCGAGCCGACCCAGGTGCAGCGCGAGGAGTTGCCCCTTCACCAGCTCGACGGCCATGTCGGCGAGCTTGGCCTGGGTGAGCTGGAACCCGGCGAGCGGACGACCGAACTGGGTACGGGTGCCGGCGTACGCCAGGGTGGTCTCCAGACAGTCACGGGCGGCACCGACCGCGCCCCAGACGATGCCGTAGCGGGCCTCGGTGAGACAGCTCAGCGGCGCCTTGAGCCCGACCGCCTCGGGCAGTCGGGCGTCCGGCGGGAGCCGGACGTCGTCGAGCACGATCTCACCGGTCACCGACGCGCGCAGCGACATCTTGCGACGGATCTCCCGGGCCGTGACACCGGGCGTGTCCATGGGTACGGCGAAGCCACGCACTCCCTCGTCGGTGCGCGCCCAGATCACCGCGACGTCGGCGATCGGCGCGTTGGTGATCCACATCTTTGCACCGGTGAGCACCCAGTCGTCGCCGTCGCGGCGGGCCCGGGTGGTCATCGAGGCGGGGTCGGAGCCGTGGTCCGGCTCGGTCAGACCGAAACAGCCGATCGCCTCACCGGTGGCCATCGACGGCAGCCAGCGTTGCTTCTGCTCCTCGCTGCCGTAGCGCCAGATGGCGTACATGGCGAGCGAGCCCTGCACCGAGACCAGGGAGCGGAGGCCGGAGTCGCCGGCTTCCAGTTCCTGACAGGCCAGCCCGTACGCGACGGCGGACGCGCCCGCGCATCCGTAACCCGTGAGGTGCATGCCGAGCAGGCCGAGTTTGCCGAACTCCCGGGCCAGTTCGCGGGCCGGCACCTGGCCCTGCTCGTACCAGTCGGCGACGTGCGGGCGTACCCGGTCGTCGACGAGTTGGCGGACGACGTCCCGGATCTGTCGCTCTTCGTCGGTGAGCGACGGGTCCAGGTCGAGCAGATCCAGCGGAGCGGTCATGGACGCCACCCTAACGAACGCTCAGGACGTGGAAGAAGGGCTCGTCACTCGATCGGTTCGGAGAGCACCAGCACCCGGGCGTGGATCTGGTTGCGCTGCTGCAGGGCGGCGCGCAACGCACGGTGCAGACCGTCCTCCAGGTAGAGCCCGCCGTTCCACTGCACGACGTGCGGGAAGAGGTCACCGTAGAAGGTGGAGTCCTCGGCGAGCAGCTTGTCGAGCGCCAGCTCGCGCTTGGTGGTGATCATCTGGTCCAGGCGCAGTGGCCGGGGCGGAATCTCCGCCCACTGCTTGAGCGTCAGATTGTGCTCCGGATAGGGACGCCCGTCCCGGACCGCTCTGAAGATCACGACGGCACGCTCCCCTCCCCGTGGCCGGGCCGACCGACGGCGCCGAGCCGGGCCGCGGCGGGCACCGCGCGGCGCGGCACCGATGACCGTGCCAGCCTAGCCGCCCAGCGCACGCTGCGTTTCGCTCCCTGATGTCAGTTTCACTACCGGTCGTCCGATCCTCAAGCGGACAAACGGGACGGCGCGCTCAGCTCCACCGGCCGCGCCGCACCACCTCGTCCATCGGACGACGCCCTCGACGCAGCGACGGTGACCTATGGTCAGCCGCTCGGTAACCGATTGTGACGGCACCGATGGGCTGGTACTCCTCCGGCACGCCGAACGCGTCCCGGTAGGTGGCCAACCGCTGCGGCGGAATGCCGAAGAAGCAGGCCCCCAACCCCTCGTCCACGGCGGTGAGCAGCATCAGCAGCGCCGCGAAGCCAGTGTCGACATGCCAGTACGGCACCGGCCAGCGGTCCACCGACTGATCCGTCCACCCCTTGTCCGGCTCGGCGTACCGTCGCAGGTACGCCGACTCGTTGGAGTGCGGCACCACGATCAGCGGTGCCCGGCGCATCCCGGCCAGCCAACGCTCCCGGCCACCGCCGTCCGGTGTGGTGGCGGCCCAGAACCGCTCCCGGTCGGCCGACTCCTGCAGCACCAGGAAACCCCAGCCCTGGGCGAAGCCGGCCGACGGTGCACGAACCGCGTGGTCGAGCAGCCGGTCCACCACGTCGGGCGGGACCGGGCGGCCCGGGTCGTAGTTGCGCACCATGCGCCGACGCCGGAGGACCTCGGCGAACTCCATCAGGCCCCGGGCCGGATGCCCCAGGCACCCCGCCAGGTCGTACCGGGCTTCAGCGTGAGCACGTCCCGGCCCGAGCGGAACGCGTCCGGCGGGCAGGTCATCGGCTCGATCGCCACCGAGCGGCGATGCCGGTCACCGACGAGGGAGTCCCCGGTGAACACCTGCCACCAGCCGAACTCGGCGTCCGCCCAGATGCTGACGCCCGCCGAACCGTCCGGCGCGGCCAGGCTCACCGACGAGCCACCGTCGGCGTCGCGGATCACCTCGCCGAAGCAGAGGTCCAGCTCGACGGCGCCGATCCGGCGCGGGCTGGTCCAGTCGTACTCGGTCCCGGCCACCGGGGTCGCGCCGACCGGCAGCAACCGGCCGTCCACCAGCAGTCGGGTACGGGTGGGCAGCCGCATGACCAGGTCGTCGACCGCGACCCCCGGCAGTTGCAGGTACGGGTGCACGGAGAAGCCGAACGGCGCGGCCTCCTCGCCGGTGTTGGTCACCTCGTGCTCGACGCGCAGCCCGTCCGCGCCGACGCTCCACCGGCTGAGCAGCCGCAACGGCCACGGGTAGCCGGGCTGCGGCGGAAGGTCGTAGCCGACGGTAACGGCGTCCTCGGACTGCTCCAACAGACGCCACGGAACCCAGTTGACCAGCCCGTGGATGGCCACGTGCCGCTCCGGCTCGGTCAGCGGGAGCTGGTGCGTCCGCTCCCCGTACGTGTAGCGGCCGTCGCGGATCCGGTTCGGCCAGGGCGCCAGCACCTGCCCGGCGCAGCCCGGGCTGACCTCGTCGGTCCGGTACCCGTCGACCAGGTCGACGCCGTCGTGCCGGTACGTCCGGAGCCCGCCGCCCACCTCCACGATGACGGCCTCGTGGCCGGCGGCGGAGATGGTCCACTGGGCGCCGGAGAACGGGCGCTGATCGGGGCTTTCCATGTCGGCGACCCTAACCGGTCACGTCCGGTCGCCGCTCGACGCCGTCACCGCCCGATAGCGCAGCAACGCCGGGAACGCGGCCGCGAGCACCACCACGAGCACCGCAGAGGCGAGCCCACCGGCCACCCAGGCCACCCCGCCGCCGAAACCGGCGGCCATCGTGCCGGCCCGCAGGTCGCCCAGGCGCGGTCCGCCGGCCACCACCACGGTGTTGACGCCCTGGAGTCGACCGCGCATCCGGTCCGGCGCGTAGACCAGCAGCATCGACTGGCGCAGCACCGCGCTGATCAGGTCGGCGGCACCGGCCACGGCGAGCAGGGCCACCATCAGCCAGAGTTGGTGGGCGAGACCGGCCGCGGCGATCGCCAGGCCCCAGCCGACCACCGCGAGTACCAGGCCGACGCCCTGCCGGCGGAGTCGGCCGATCCAGCCGGAGGTCAGCCCACCGATCATCGAGCCGATCGCGATGGCGCTGTAGAGCAGGCCGACCGCCCCGCCGCCGCCGAACCGCTCGTGGGCGATCTCCGGGAAGAGCGCCCGCGGCATGGCGAGGATCATCGCGATCAGGTCCACACCGAAGGACAGCAGGAGTACGGGTGTGCTGGCCAGGTAACGGAACCCGTCGACGACGCTGGCCAGGCCGGCACGGCGAACCTGACCGTCCTCGGCCGGCTCGGGTGGCAGCTTGGGCAGTCGCAGCGCGGCCCAGAGCATCGCGGTGAACAGCACCGCGTCCAGTCCGTACGCGATCGGCAGGACCACAGCGGTGTCCGGCGAAGCGGAGAGGATCAGGCCGGCGGCGAGCGGCCCGGCCACCGAGGCGGCGGTGAACGTCGTGTAGTTCAGGGTGGTGGCGGACGCCACCAGGCCCTCCGGCACCAGGCGGGGCAGCATGGCGCTGCGGGCCGGCGAGCTGATCGCGAACGCCACCGACTGCACCGCCATCAACGCCAACAGCAGCACCGGGCTGCCCACGTCCAGCAGCGCCTGGACGAGCAGACCGAGGGTGGATGCCCAAAGCAACAATGAGCCGGCGAGCAGCACCGCCCGGCGATCCCGGGCGTCGGCCACCGCCCCGCCCCAGAGCCCGAAGACCAGCAGCGGTACGAAGGCCGCCACGCCCAGCAGACCCACCCAGAACGAGTCCCGGGTCAGCGCGTACATCTCCACCGGGACCGCGACGGCGGTGAACTGGAAACCGAACATCGCCACGGTGTTGCCGAGCCACAGCCGCCGGTACGCGGGCACGCGCAGCGGACGTACGTCGATCGCCCAGCGGCGCGCTCCGCGCTGCCGGGCCTCCTGCACACCCGTCACGGCGCCAACCGCTCGACGATCCAGCCACCCTCGTCGGGGCGGCGGAAGCGGAGCCGGTCGTGCAACCGACCGGCCCGGCCCTGCCAGAACTCCACCGACTCGGGTCGCACCCGTAACCCACCCCAGTGCGGAGGGGTCGGGATCTCCGCCTCGCCGGCGAACCGCTCGGTCACCTCCTGGTAGCGCTCCTCCAGCGCCGACCGCCCCGACACCACCTGGGACTGTGGGCTGGCCCAGGCACCCAGCTGGGAGCCGCGCGGCCGGCTGGCGAAGTACGCCTCGCTGGTCGCACGGTCGACCGGCGCGACCCGCCCGGCGACCACCACCTGACGCTGCATCGGAAACCACGGAAAGACCAGGCTGGCGTACGGGTTGGCGGACGTCTCGACACCCTTGCGTGACAGGTGGTTGGTGAAGAAGACGAAGCCCTCCGGGTCGTACCCCTTCAGCAACACCGTCCGGCCGCTCGGCCGGCCGGCCGGGTCCGCGGTGCCCACCACCATCGCGTTCGGTTCGGGCAGCCCGAAGGCCACCGCGTCGGTAAACCACCTGTCGAACTGGCTGTGCCAGTCGGCGGCCAGGTCAGCCTCGGTCAGGCCCACGTCTGCGGCGTATTCGTTACGCATCGCAGCCGGGGCGGGTGTGTCACCCGTCACGTCCCCACTCCTTCTCGGCACGCCGCCCAGCGCCCTCCCACGCTGGCCAGCCCGCACTGCCCAGTCTCACCGAGTGGGGCGGAGAATGCGCGCCCGGGGATGTCGCGTGCAGCACAGTCGCAGCGGGTCGCGTATCCCTTACTCAGCAGGCAGTATGTTCCGAACACATCCCTGAGGGTCGCCTAAGGCGCTCGGCCGACCGGGCCGGATGAGCTGTTCGGGCGCACCGACCAGATCCAGGAGAGCGACATGGCCGATTTCAAACCCGGACTGGAGGGCGTCGTCGCCTTCGAGACCGAGATCGCCGAACCTGACCGTGAGGGTGGTGCGCTGCGCTATCGCGGGGTCGACATCGAGGATCTGATCGGCCAGGTGTCGTTCGGCAACGTCTGGGCGCTGCTGGTCGACGGCCGGTTCGGGCCGGGACTGCCGCCGGCGGAGCCGTTCCCGGTGCCGGTGCACTCCGGTGACATCCGCGTCGACGTGCAGTCCGCGGTCGCCATGCTGGCCCCGTACTGGGGGCTCAGCCAACTGTTGGACATCTCCGACGAGCAGGCCCGTGAGGACCTCGCCCGGGTCTCGGTGACCGCGCTCTCGTTCGTCGCCCAGTCCGCCCGGGGCCTCGGCCTGCCGGCGGTGCCGCAGAAGGAGATCGACAAGGCGCAGACCATCGTCGAGCGGTTCATGAAGCGCTGGCGCGGCGAACCCGACCCGCGGCACGTCAAGGCCGTCGACGCGTACTTCATCTCGGCCGCCGAGCACGGCCTGAACGCCTCCACCTTCACCGCTCGCATCGTCGCCTCCACCGGGGCGGACGCAGCTGCCTGCATCTCGTCGGGCATCGGCGCCCTCTCCGGTCCGCTGCACGGCGGGGCCCCGTCCCGGGTGCTCAGCATGTTGGAAGCGGTGGAGCGCAGCGGCGACGCGGAGGGCTACGTCAAGGGCGTCCTCGATCGCGGTGAGCGGTTGATGGGCTTCGGCCACCGTGTCTACCGGGCCGAGGACCCGCGCGCCCGCGTGCTCCGGCGCACGGCCAAGGAGCTGGGCGCGCCGCGCTTCGAGATCGCCGAGGCGCTGGAGAAGGCCGCCCTCGCCGAGTTGCAGGCCCGCCGCCCGGACCGGGTGCTGGCCACCAACGTCGAGTTCTGGTCGGCCGTGGTGCTGGACTTCGCCGAGGTGCCGGCGCACATGTTCACCTCGATGTTCACCTGCGCGCGGATGGGCGGTTGGAGCGCGCACATCCTGGAGCAGAAGCGCCTGCAGCGGCTGGTACGCCCGTCCGCCCGCTACGTCGGCCCGGAGACCCGCAAGCCGTCCGAGGTCGAGGGTTGGGGCGCCGTTCCGCACGGAGTCTGAGCGGTAAGGAAGGGCCCCTTCTTAACGCCTGGCGTATAGGAGGGGCCCCTTCCTAACACGAGCCGGGCAGGTGCCGTCGAGGTGTGGCGAAGGCCTCAGAGCTGCGCGCAGGGGCCCGGCGTCCACTGATGGGTCCGGGTGCGAGGATGAGGGCCGGCAGTGTCGCCGGGCCCGCCCTCGCCCTTGTGGAAGGATTTTCAAGACCGTGGCTGACGCACCGATCATCCGGATTCCCGATGAGATCAAGCCCGCCGACGGACGCTTCGGCTGCGGCCCGTCCAAGGTCCGTCCGGCGGCGGTGTCCGCTCTCGCCGAGGTCGCGACCAGCTTCCTGGGCACCTCGCACCGCCAGAAGACGGTCCGTGACCAGGTGGCCCGGCTGCGCTCCGGCATTGCCGAGTTCTTCTCGCTGCCCGAGGGCTACGAGGTCGTCATCGGCAACGGTGGCACCACCGCGTTCTGGGAGGTCGCCACCTTCGGCCTGATCCGCGACCGGGCCCAGTTCGCCAGCTTCGGCGAGTTCGGCGCCAAGTTCGCCAAGTCGGTCACCGACGCGCCGTTCCTGGGCGAGCCGACCGTCCGCAAGGCCGCCGCGGGCAGCGCGCCGGCCCTGGTCGCCGAGTCGGGCGTGGACGCGTACGCGACGCCGCAGAACGAGACCTCGACCGGCGTGGCAGTTCCGATCAACCGGGTGGCCGGCGCGGACGAGGGCGCGTTGCTGCTGGTCGACGCGACCTCCGGCGCGGGTGGTCTGGAGGTCAACGTCGGTGAGACCGACGTCTACTACTTCGCCCCGCAGAAGTGTTTCGGCTCCGACGGTGGCCTCTGGTTGGCTCTGATGTCGCCGGCCGCGCTGGACCGGGCCGCCGAGATCAAGGCGTCCGGGCGCTACATTCCCGCCTTCCTCGATCTGGTCACCGCGATCGACAACTCGCGGCTGGAGCAGACCTACAACACCCCGGCGCTGGCCACCATCTTCCTGGCGGCCGAGCAGACCGACTGGATGAACGCGCAGGGTGGTCTGGCGTGGGCGGCCAAGCGCACCGCCGAGAGCGCCGCCACGGTGTACGGCTGGGCGGAGCGTTCCACGGTGGCCACCCCGTTCGTCACCGACCCGGCACTGCGCTCCAACGTGGTCGCCACGATCGACTTCGCCGACGGGGTGGACGCCACGGCCATCGCGAAGACGCTGCGCGCCAACGGCATCGTGGACACCGAGCCGTACCGCAAGCTCGGCCGCAACCAGCTCCGGGTGGCGTTGTTCCCGGCGGTCGAGCCGGCCGATGTCGAGGCGCTGACCGCGTCCATCGACTACGTGGTCGAGCGACTCTGAGCTTCGTCACGGTCGGTGTCCGTCGGGGCCTCCACGGACACCGACCGTGATCATCGCCGCAGCTCAGTCACGACATGCGGGGTGTCGCTTCCCCCACCCCGAGGCAGATGCGCGTACGGTGGTCGGAGACGCCTGGGTGGCCGACTCGTGGCGTGCGGCCAGCGAAGCGGGACGGAGGCAACGCAATGCGCCCAGTACGCTTCGTCGCCCTCTCCGAGGACGGCCATGCCCTGGTTCTCGCCGACGAGGTCGGGCGGTTGCTCGCGCTGCCGATCGACGAACGGATCTCCGGCGCGTTGCACGCCGAGCCGGGCACGCCGCCGCTCGTGTCGGCACCGACCGCGGCCGACCCGGTTCCCTCACTGTCCCCTCGGGACATCCAGGCCCGCATCCGCTCCGGTGAGTCCGCTGAGGACGTCGCCCGGATCGCCGGCGTGCCGGTCGACCGGGTGCTGCGGTATGCCGGCCCGGTGTTGCAGGAGCGGGCGATGCTCGCGCAGCACGCCCGCCGCACGCGGCTCAAGGGAGCGGAGAAGCCCACCCCGCTCGCCGAGGTGGTCAACGGCCGGTTGAGCCAGCACGGGATCGACACCGAGAAGATCTCCTGGGACGCGTACCGGCGTGACGACGGCACCTGGCGGATCATCGCCACCTGGCCGTCCGGCAAGGCCACGGCGCAGGCCATCTGGGATCTGGACAAGACCCGGCAGTCGGTGGCCCCGCACGACGACATGGCGCAATATCTGTGCGCCGAACGGCCCACGCCGATCCTCGGCCAGGAGCCTGCGCCGGAGCGGGGCGGGCATGCCCTGCCCGGTCCGTCGCGGGGTGAGCCGAGCCGTGGCGGGCACGGGCTGCCGGCGGCGTCCGAACACCCGCGTCCCGGCCGGGATCCGATCCGTGCTGGCCGCGATGCGCTGCTCGCCTCACTGGACCGTCCACTCGGCGGCTCGTCCGGCCGTGGGCTGGAGCCGCGCACTCCGGCTGCTCTTGCCGGGTCGGACGCGCCTCGGCAGCGGCCGGTCGCCGGGGGTGCTGCCGCGCTGCTCGGCGGCGGCCAGGGGTCGGCCTTCGACGACGACTCGGACGCGCCCAAGGAGGTGCCGGCCGTGCCGTCGCTCGCGGTGCTGCGGCCTCGCCGGACGGGCGCTGCGGCGGCCGGCGGCGGCGAGTCCACCGACGCGAACGGCAAGCCGCGTAAGCGGTTGCCGAGCTGGGACGACGTGCTCTTCGGCAGCGGCCCGGCGGCGCGCGAGTCCTCCTGACGCTTCGCGCTGACGGGTGGTGGTCCACCACCCGTCAACGCGAGACGGACGGGCTTCACCGCTGCCCAACGCGAGACGGACGGGCTTCACCGCTGCCCAACCACGTCCGGACCGGGGATCGAAACGGTCTTCTGGCTCGTCAGGCCAGCGGGGCCGCGGTCAGAGCGGCCAGGCGGCGAGCCGGTCGTAGCGCGAGGGTCGGGAGTCGAGGTGGCTGCGCATCAGCAGCACCTCGGTGACCAACCACTCCGGGCCCTGGTAGTCGTCGAGGTCGGCCCGGTCGGCCTCGACGTCGGCCGGGTCCATCCGATCGGCGGGCCGAGCGACGGTCAGGTGCGGGCGGAACGGCTTGTCGTCGCACGGCAGCCGGGCGTGCCGCAGCCGGGCCCGGATCAGCCGGGCCAGCACGTGCAGTGCCTCGACCTCGCCCCGGAGGCCCACCCAGAGCACCGTGGACCGGCCCTGGCCGAACCGTCCACCGCCGCCGGGGCTCAGCCGGGGCGAGGCATCGCGGCCGTCGCGGAACCGCTCCACAGCCAGCCCGAGCGCACTCTCCACCTCGACCAGTCGAGCGGCCTCCACCTCGCCGAGGAAGGCCAGAGTGACATGCAGGTGGGCCGGTTCGGCGAGCCGGACGTTGACACCGGCGGCGGCCGCCGCGGCGACCCGTAGCCGCGCGACCTGCGCCCCCAGGTGGTCGACCGACTCGGGACGGGGATAGACCGCGACGAAGAGCCGCACACTCAGCGGTGCCGCTGCCAGTGCCCGGCCCTCGCCGCCGGCAGGCTGAGCCCGGCGGCGTGCAGCACACCCTCCACCCGGACCCGCTCGATCTCCTGGTCGACGCCGTCCAACTCACCGAGATGCTCGGTGATGCCGAGGGCTCGACAGGCGAGACGAAGCCGATCGTCGTACGCCTGGAGCAACGCGCTGTGCCAGACCATCGGCCGGCCGGCACCACCGAGCCGCTGACCGCCCAGGCGCCGCAGGTCTGCGGCGAGTTGCTCCAGGGGCCGACGGTCGGTGCGGTCGAAGGCGCTGAGGTCGATGTCCCGGGTCAACGCGTCGGCCTCGACGGCCCGGTCGAGGCGCGCGATCGTTCGTTTCTCCCGCCGACGTTCACGCCACTCGGACCAGCCGCAGACCACCCGGTCGAGGATCTCGTCATAGCAGAAGAGCAGTGCGAATGCCGCCGGAAGACTGGCCACGGCGAGGAGCGCCAGGGCCAGCATGAGCGCACGTCCGACTCCCACACATCGACGCTAAGCCCCATCGTGCCCCCCCGCCAGCGGTTTGCGCGCATCCGCGCCATCCGCTGAAGACGGCGCGGATGGCGCGGAACCGCTTCCGCAGACGTCAGCAGTCGGTGGACGTGACGTAGAAGCGGGGCATCGGCAGCACCCGGAAGCGCACCCGGGCACCGGAGCGGCGCAGCTGCCAGGTGAGGGCGATCAACGCGGCGGACAACGAGATCAGCCCGCCCATCCAGATGCTGGCACCGGCGCCGTAGGTCTCCGCGACCCAGCCGATCAGCGGCGCGCCGACCGGGTTGGTTCCCAGGAACACCAGCACCCACAGGGCCATCACCCGACCCCGGAAGGCCGCGTCCACGCCCATCTGGATGCGCTGGTTTGCGGCCTGGGCGAAGAAGACCATGCAGAAGCCGGTCGGCACCAGCAGGGCGACTACCAGCCAGTACGCCGAGGCGAGGCCAACCAGGGTGCCGAAGCTGGCGCAGGCGATCGCCGCGCCCAGCACCAGCCAGACCGACGGGCGGCTCCGCCGACCGGTGCCGCTGAGCGCGCCGCCGAGCGCACCGACGGCCAGCGCGGTGCTGAACAGGCCGAAGGAGGCAGCACCGGTGTTGAAGACGGTCTTCGCCAGGGCGGCCAGGGTGAGCTGGAAGTTGAACAGCGACATGCCGATCACCGACATGACCGCCATCGGCAGCAGCAGGTCGGGGCGCCGCCACACGTACCGCAGCCCGTCGACGACCCGTGCGGACGCCCGCTCGTCGCGCGGCAGCAGGGCGTCGCGGTGCAGCTCGGCCGTCCGCATCCGGACGACGTTGACCAGGGGCGCTACGGAGCTGAGGGCGGTGAAGAGGAACACCGGGCCCACGTCGAACGCGGCGATGGCCAGGCCGGCGACGGCCGGGCCGACGATCCGGGCGGAGTTGAACACGGCGGCGTTCAGCGACAGCGCGTTGGGCAGCAGCGGCGTGCCGACGAGTTCGGAGACGAACGCCTGCCGGACCGGGGTCTCGACGGCGTTGGCCGTGCCGAGCAGCGCGGCGAAGGCGAAGACGTGCCAGAGCTGCACCAGGTCGGTGAGGACCAGCACGGACATGCCGAGCGCCAGCACACTCCAGAACGTGTTGGCGGCGAAGAGCAGCACCCGCTTGTCGTACCGGTCGGCGAGCCGGCCGGAGAGCAGCGTGAGCAGGAGCACCGGGGTGAACTGACACGCGGTGACCACACCGAGCGCGGTCGCCGAGTTGTCGGAGAGCTCGAGGACGAGCCAGTCCTGGGCGATGAACATCATCCAGACGCCGATCAGCTTGATCAGCTGCCCGGATGCGAAGAGGCGGTAGTTGCGGACCTGTAAGGACTGGAACATCGTGCTCAGCTTGGCCTGCACTCTTGGTGCGCCTCCTCCGGGACGTACGCGTCATCGACAGGTGACGGCGCGGACCCGGTGGCGCGGGTGCGGCTCAGGCGCGAGCGAGCTGCTGGAGAATCTGGGCGGCCCTCTGCAGGGTTTCCCGTTCGTCCTCGTCGAGCGCGGCCAGCCGGTGGGCCAGCCATTCGTCGCGGGCCCGCTCGAACTGGTCGAGCACGGCCTGCCCCCCTTCGGTCGCCGCGAGGATGACCTGCCGGCCGTCGGTCGGGTGGGGTGTCCGCCGCACGAGGCCGCGGTCCTCCAACTTCCCGACGATCTTGGTCATCGTCGGTGGCTGCACCCGCTCCACGTCGGCGAGCTCCCTGGGCGTCAGCGCGCCGGCCAGCCGGAGGCTGGTGAGCGCGGAGACCTGGGTGACTGTCAGGTCGCCGACCGGTCGGGCCTGGCGGACCCGTCGGTTGAGTCGGGTGATCGCATCACGCAACTGGGGAGCCAGTTGCGCCGGTGGCACGCGTTCCGCCGTCACCGTCCGCTCCATCACGTTAGTTAGCTTAACTAATGAGCCTGGCTAACGACATCTCTTATGACCGGGCTCACGAGGACGTTGATGCCGTCCGGGCGGGGAATCCTGTTCGACTCCCCGCCCGGACGGGCGTCACAGCACCAGGGACTCGATCGGTCCGCGCAGGAAGTACAGCACGAACAGCGCGGCCACCCCGTACAGCAGCGGGTGGATCTCCCGGGCCTTGCCCTTGGCCAGCTTGACCACCACGAAGGTGATCAGACCGGCGCCGATCCCGTTCGAGATCGAGTAGGTGAACGGCATCAGCACGATGGTGAGGAACGCCGGAATGGCGATCTCGTAGTCGGACCAGTCGATCGTCCGCACCGCGGTCATCATCAGGAAACCGACCACCACCAGGGCCGTCGAGGCCGCCTCGAACGGCACGATCACCACCAGTGGCGCCAGGAACATCGCCAGCAGGAACAACACGCCGGTGACCAGGTTGGCCACACCGGTCCGGGCGCCCTCCGCGACACCGGCGGCACTCTCGATGTACGACGTGTTGCTGGACGTGCTGGCCGCGCCACCGGCCGCCGCGGCGATCGAGTCGACGAGCAGGATCTCCTTGGTCCGCGGCGGGGTGCCCTTCTCGTCGAGCAGACCACCCTCCTGGCCGACGGCCACCATCGTGCCCATGGTGTCGAAGAAGTCCGTGATCAACAGCGTGAAGACGAACATCAACACGACCAGCCAGCCGGCTCGACCCCACGAGTCGAGCACGTTGAACTTGCCGAGCAGCGACAGGTCGGGGAGGTCCACCACCGTCTTCGGCAGCTCCGGCACGTTCAGCGACCAACCCTTCGGGTTGGGTTGACCGTCGACGAACGACGGGCCGATGTTGCCGATCGCCTCCACGATCACCGCCAGCACCGTCGAGGCGAGGATGCCGATCAGGATCGCGCCCCGCACCCGGCGGACCACCAGTACCAGGGTGATCAGCAGGCCCACCACGAAGACCAGCATCGGCCAGCTCACCAGCTTGCCGCCGATCCCCAGACCGACCGGGACGGTGGTGTTGGCGTCGTCCGGGATCCGCCGGACGAAGCCGGCGTCCACCAGGCCGATGATGGTCAGGAACAGACCGATGCCGACCCCGATCGCGGTCTTCATCTGGGTCGGCACCGCGCGGAACACCGCGGTCCGCAGACCGGTCAACACCAGCACCGCGATGATCACACCCTCGATCACCACCAGGCCCATCGCGTCGGCCCAGGTCATCTCGGGAGCGATCTCGTACGCGACCAGCGCGTTCACGCCCAGACCAGCGGCGAGCGCCAACGGGAACCGGCCGACAACACCCATCAGGATGGTCATCAGGCCGGCGACCAGCGCGGTCGCGGCAGCCAGCGCGGGAATCGGGAGGGTCTTGCCGTCACCGTCGACGGCACCACCCAGGATCAGCGGGTTGAGCACCACGATGTACGCCATCGTGAAGAAGGTCGCCAGGCCACCGCGTACCTCGCGGCTCATCGTCGAGCCACGGGCGGAGATCTCGAAGAACCGGTCGAAGCCGTTACGCGGGTGAGCGGGGTTGGGAGGTGTGCCGTTCTCGGGCGGCGCTACTGCCATCAGGTCCTCGCAGGTGATCTTCCGGTTGTCGCGCGCATCGTCCCAGATCAGCGACGGGCAGGGGAAGTCGGTCGCGTACGCTTGGCAGATGCCGAACGAGCAGCCACCGCGGCCCGCACCACTGGACCCGCCGATGGTGCCGTTCGCCCTCGCCGGTCTGATCGCGTGGGCGCTGGCCGGGCTGATCCTGCTGATCTTCTTCCGGGGTTGGCTGACCGACCACGGTCACCAGAACTGGCTGTGGACCTGCCTCGCCGGTTTCCTGTGGGGCTTCCCGGGGCTCGCCGTGATGATGCGGCACGACGCCAACCGACGCCGACGCCGGGCGAGCTGACCCCGCCCGAGCACCCAGAACGATCAGGGGTGCCCGTACGGCTCCGCCGGCTCGGCGGTCTCCACCGAGCCCGGGGCACGGCTGACCGACATGGCCTCCACGGCGCTGTCGTCGTACACCGTGGGTAGCTCTTCGACAGCGGTCTCGGCCGCCTCGATCAGCGTCTCGGAGTGCGCACCGCAACCGTGGTCGGCGCTCACCACCCGGCCGTCGTCCGGGGCGTAGAAGTTGCCGCACGCCCCGAAGGCCTGCCGCATCGCACCCGCCAGCGGCAGGTAGAAACCGCAGGTGCCGCAGCGGGCGGCGGCCGGCGCGGCGGTGGAGATCGGCGCGGCGGGGCCGTGGTCGCCGTCGTACCAGCGCTGCGCCGCCTCCATGCGGCCCTCGCGGGACAGCACGCGCGCCCGCCCCAGGCCCAACTCCCACGCGGTCTCCTCGACCGCCGGGTCGTCGGAGAGCAGGTAACCGGGGACCAGCCGGTCGTCGTCCGGCGAGGTCGGCAGCAGATCACCCGGACCCAGGTCCCCCGGCTTGAGCCGTTCCTGCCAGGGCAGCCAGCCGGGCGCGAGCAGCGCGTCGGGCCCGGGCAACAACACCGTCTCGCAGATGGTCACGGTCTTGCTGCGCGACACCCGGGTGACGGTGACCGCCCACCGCCAACCGCGGTAGCCGGCCAGGCGGCATTCGAAGTAGTGGGTGACCAACCGTTCACCTTCGGCGACAACCTGCAGGTGGTCGCCGACATCGTCGGCGTCGACCTCGGTGATGCCAGCACGCGCCACCTCGACGGCGGCGGCACAGACCTGGTCGAGACGGGCGGCACGGGTGGAGGCGGGCCTGGTCACCTCACCATTGTTCCCCATGCGCCCCGCAGGGGTGACAGGGACTCCCGGGGAACCTTTCCCCGCAGTGGTGCGGCGTACCTGGATCAGATGGGCGAGGATGGTGCACATGCCGTCGTACTCCCGCTCCGGGCGATCCGTCCTCGGGCGGACCGTCGGCACCGGCATCCGCGCCGTTCGGCTGCTGTTCCGCGGTTCGGTGGGCAGCGGCCGCTGGGTGACCCGCCGCGCCGGTCGGGTCCGGGCCCGGGGCGCCGGTGGCGAGGTCGGCATGGTGCGCCTGTTCGACCTGCACGCGCTCTCCTGCGCCGGTGACACCCTGATCGCCATCGGCCTGGCCGGGACGATCTTCTTCAACGTGCCGCTGGGCGAGGCCCGCAGCAAGGTCGCGATCTACCTGCTGGTGACCATGGTGCCGTTCGCCATGCTCGCCCCCGTGGTGGGCCCGCTGCTGGACCACTTCCGGCACGGCCGGCGGTACGCGCTGGCCGCCACGATGCTGGGCCGCGCCTTCCTGGCCTGGTTGATCTCCGACTACATCCACGGCTTCGGGCTCTACCCCGCTGCGTTCGGGGTGCTCGCGCTGTCCCGGGCGTACGGCGTGGCCCGTTCCGCAGCCGTACCCCGGTTGTTGCCGGAGGGCCTCGGTCTGTCCCAGGTGGGTGCCCGGGCCAGCGTCTACGGCACGGTCGCGGGCGCGCTGGTCGCTCCGATCGGGTTGGCCGCGTTCTGGTTCGGGCCGCAGTGGCCGCTGCGCGTCGCGTCGGTGATCTTCCTGGTCGGCATGGTGATCTCCCTGCGTCTGCCACCGAAGGCCGACTCGGAGCCACCGGAGCGGGTTCCCCGGCCAATACGCGCGCTGGGCCGCCACCGTGGTGACCGGCCCCTGGGCCGGGGTCGCCCGGCTGGCCGGCTGGTGATCGCCACGCTGATCGGCGCCGCGACGCTCCGCGCGGTGTACGGCTTCCTGCTGCTCTTCCTCGCCTTCGCGATAAAGAAGGGCGACCTGACCACTGTGGCGTTCGGCCGCGATCTGGGCGCCGAGTGGGCGTTGGGAGTGGTCGGCGGTGCGCTCGCGGTCGGCACGTTCCTGGCCACCGCCATCGGCACCCGTCTGCGCATCCACCGGCCGACCGCGATCCAGTCCAGCAGCATGATCATCGTGGCTGGCGTGGCGGTGCTCGCCGTCATCCAGTTCTCGCTGGTGATGGTCGCCCTGCTCTGCCTCGTCGCGGCCCTGGTCAGCGGGATAGCGAAACTGGCCGTGGACGCCTCGATCCAGGAGCGCATCCCGGAGCGGCTGCGGGCGAGTTCGTTCGCCCATTCGGAGACGGTGCTGATGCTCGCCTTCGTCGCCGGCGGAGGGTTGGGGCTGGTCCCGTTCGACGGGCGGATGGGCATCGCGGTGGCCGCCGGGGTCGGCGTCCTGGCCGCGGTCCGGGGCGTGCTGGTCTCCGCCCGGCTGCGTGGCGAGAAGCTGGCCGGCCGGCCGCTCGGCGACGACGAGCTGACCGAGGACGAGCCGGCCGACGGGCCCGGGGATGTCGCGCCCACCTCGCCGGCCCCGGCCCAGGCCCAGGCCGGCTCGCCACGGTACGACGACCCGAGCCTGGCCCCTCCGGGCTACCACATCTACCGTCCGTCCTCGGCGGTCGGCGGCCCGGGTGGCGGAGCGGACGACGAGACCCGCCGCGAGTCCCCCGGCTCGGTCTCATGACCGGTCTGCTGGTGGTGACGGCGGTACCCGCCGAGGCGGACGCGGTCCGCGCCGGCCTGACCGAGAGGACCGTCACCGTCACGCCGGTCGGCGTGGGCCCGGCCGTCGCCGGTGCCGCCACCGCCCGGCTGCTGGCGCTGGCCGAGGCCGCCGGCCGCCCGTACCGTGCGGTGGTCAGCGCCGGCGTGGCCGGCGGCTTCACCGGGCGGGTGAAGGTCGGCGACACAGTGCTCGGCACCGCCAGCATCGCCGCCGATCTGGGCGCCGAGTCACCGGACGGGTTCATCCCCGTCGACGAGTTGGGCATGCCGCCGGCGATGCTCGGTGTCGGCGGCGCGGTGCCGACCGACCCGAGCCTGCTGGCGGCCCTGCAGGCCGCCCTCCCGGCGGCGACGACCGGGCCGGTGCTCACCGTCAGCACGGTCACCGGCACCGAAGCCAGCACCCGGGAGCTGCGCCGACGGCATCCGGAGGCGGTGGCCGAGGCCATGGAGGGGTACGGGGTGGCAGTCGCCGCCGCCCAGGCCGGGGTGCCCTTCGCCGAGCTGCGGACCATCTCCAACCCGATCGGCCCGCGCGACCGCGACGCCTGGCGGCTGCGCGAGGCCCTCGCCGCCCTGACCACGGCAGCGCCAGCGCTGCGCTGAGCCGGCCGCCGGCTCACTTGTAGCTCTGCCGCCGCGGACGGCCCGACCGGAGTGCGGCGGGCCGGCGGGCCTCGATCTCGAAGCCGCACGCCAACAGCAGGTCGATGCCCGCACCCTCGGCGAGCGCGGCCACGTCCTCGACACCCGCCTCACGCATGTCGGTGAGCAGGGCCGTGACCAGCCGACGCCCGAGCCCCAACCGCCGGTACCGAGCATCAACGAGCACGCCGTCGAGCACCATCTCCCGCTCCGGGTCGTCGGGAAGCCACTCGCCGTGCTCCAGGAACGGGCTCCGCTCATGGGCCCGCAGTTCTCCGACCAGCTTCCCATCGGGAAGCTCGGCGACGTACCGCCAGCAGGTGACCGGCAGGTCGCCACCGTGCACGCGACGTACCTCTGCAGTCCGGCGGACCTCGGCAGCCCACCGCCGGTTGTCGCGATAGCGCCGGTTCAGCTCGTACGCGGCCGGCGGCAGAGGTAGTGGATACCGCTCGGGCGGCAACCGGTACCACTCCGCCCACCAGGCACCCGGCCAGTCGCGAGGCTCGTGGACGGGCCAGACGTCCAGGTGAGCCGGGTACCGCCGCCCGGCATCGTCCCGCATGTCGTCGTGCGGAACCGTCGTCGGCTCGACGATGGCGATGGCTGACGACGGCACCGCGACGGTCAACTCCCCGCCCGCCGCCCGGACGAGACGCTCCACCGTCCTGAACCGGGGATCCACTGCGCGCCCCGACTCGATCCGTGCCAGCGTCGGCTGCGGCACTCCCGACCTCTCGGCCAGCTCCCGCTGGCTGAGATCGGCACGACGGCGCAAAGCTCGCAGAGCCCGGCCGAGATCAGTCTCGCCGGCCCCATCCATGCGCTCGGTCGCCTCGGTCACAGGTCGATGCTCCCGGCTGGTCGAGGCTCTATCAACAGCCACGCCAGAGCTGTGGATAACCCTGTGGAAAAGTTCTCGAGCCGGTGGACGGCATCTCCCAACGCCCCTTTGGAGCTGAATCGTTTGCGGCATCACCATCGTGTTGCGGCATCCGCCGACCAGCATCCGGCCGCCTGCGTTTGAGGCATCACCGCGACGACCCTCATCTCGCCCGACGCGATTCGTTTACGACATCAGCTCCAAAGGACGCCTGAGGCACGTGCCCCGCTGGCGTCGTCGACCGCCTTCGCCGCCGACCCGACCGACCAGGCCAGGCCAGGCCCGACCAGGCCAGGCCAGCCCCCAAGCTGTCATGGATCACAGTGGGCGGGGGTGGGCACGGGCCGCGACGCGGGGGCAGGGCTACCGTGAGGGACGTGGCGCTCTCCCTGGCGATCTCGCCCTGCCCCAACGACACGTTCGTCTTCCACGCGCTGGTGCACGGTCGGGTGCCCGGCGCGCCGCCGGTCGAGGTGACCTACGCGGACGTGGACGTGACCAACACGGCGGCCGAGAAGGGCGCCTTCGACCTGGTCAAGGTGAGCTTCGCGGCGCTGCCCTGGCTGCTCGACGACTACCACCTGCTGCCCTGCGGTGGCGCGCTCGGTCGCGGCTGTGGCCCACTAGTGCTCACCCGGGGCGACCGCACCGACCTGACCGGCGCCACGGTGGCGGTGCCGGGCGACCGGACCACCGCGTACCTGCTGTTCCGACTCTGGTCGGCCGGACAGCCGCCGGCCCGGATCGAGGTGGTCCCGTTCCACGAGATCATGCCGGGCATCGCGGCTGGCCGTTACGACGCTGGGCTGGTCATCCACGAGGCCCGGTTCACCTACCACCGGCACGGCCTGACCGCGCTGGTCGACCTCGGCGAGTGGTGGGAGGCCGACACCGGCCTACCCATTCCGCTCGGGGCGATCCTGGCCCGTCGCGGCGCCGTCGACCCGGAGGCCGCGGCCGGCTGGGTCCGCGAGTCCGTCCGGCAGGCCTGGGCGGACCCGGCGGCCAGCCGGGAGTACGTGTTGGCGCACGCCCAGGAAATGGAGCTCGACGTGGTGGACCGGCACATCGGCCTCTACGTCAACGAGTTCACCGCCGACCTGGGTGAGGCCGGTTTCGCCGCGGTGGCGGCACTGCTCGACCGGGCCGCCACCGCCGGCCTGGTGCCTCAGACCTCCAGCTCGCGCGCGACCGCGTGGACCAGCTGAGCGATCTTCTGCGCGGTCTTCTTGTCCGGGTACCGGCCCCGGCGCAGGTCAGGCTGGACCTTGGCCTCCAGCACCTTGATCATGTCCTCGACGAGGCCGTGCAACTCCTCGGCCGGTCGGCGGCGCAACTCCGCCATCGACGGCGGCGCGTCCAACAGCTTGACGCCCATGGCCTGCGCGCCCCGGCGGCTGTCCACCACGCTGAAGTCGACCCGCTGGCCACCCTTGAGGTCGGTGACACCCGCCGGCAGCGCCCCCTTGGGCAGGAACACGTCGCCGCCCTCGTCACTCGTGACGAAGCCGTATCCCTTGGCCGTGTCGTACCACTTCACTCGACCCGTAGGCACCTGAAAACCCCTGCTTCACTTGAGCCGCTACTGCTCCAAGGCTAGCTGGATCATGCCGTCGAGCGCCCCTGGGAATCCGCGAAGATCGTCGAGCACCACGCTCGCGCCGGCCGTGAGCAGCTCTTCCCGGGAGCAGGGGCCGCTCGCTACGCCGATACCGGGCACCCCGGCCACCCCCGCTGCCACCATGTCCGCGACATGGTCACCGACGTAGTGGGTGGCGCCGTGCTCGCGCAGGGCGGTGGCCTTCTGCTCGGCGAACAGGTCACCAGCCAGCTCGTCGACCAGAAGACCGAGGTGGTCCAGGTGCAGCCGGGCCAGACGGCCCATCTTGGCGGTGACGACCAGCACACGGCCGCCTCGCGCACGGACCGCGTCGATCGCCTCGCGCGCACCGGGCATCGGGACCGTCGGGGTGATCGCGTACGCCGGGTACAGCTCGCGGTACTCGCCTACGGCCGACTCGAGCTGCCCCGGCGGGAACCAGTGCGCCAGCTCGGTGCGCAGCGGCGGCCCGAGCCGGGACACCGCCAGCTCGGCGTCCACCGGCACGCCCGTCCGCGCGGTCAACGCCCGGAAGGTCGCGGCGATGCCGGGGCGGGAGTCGACCAGGGTCATGTCGAGATCGAATCCGACGGTCAGTGCGGGCATGCCGAGAAACGTACCCGGCGACTCCCGTCCGGCCGAACGTCCGAGGGGCGCGGAAGCCCGGTGCCGGGCTAGCGTGGAAAGACGATGACCACCTCACTCGCCGACCACCTGCGGTCGCTGCCCGACGAGTCACTGGCCGCACTCCTGCAGCTGCGGCCCGACCTCGTCGTGCCCGTGCCAGCCGACATCTCCGCCCTGGCCATCCGGGCCCAGTCCCGGGTCTCGGTGGCTCGCGCGCTGGACGGGCTGGACCAGTTCACCCTCCAGATCCTCGACGCCGCCCGCCTCACCCGGAACCCGGACGACGGCACCACGGCCACCGACGCCGTGCTGGCCATGGCGACCTCCGGGCCGCACCCGCCGGCTCCGACCGCCGTCCGGGCCGCCGTGGGTCGACTGCGTGCGCTCTTTCTGCTGTACGGCCCGGAGCACGCGCTCGAGGTGGTGCCCGCCGTCGACGAAGTCGCCCCGTACCCCGCTGGGCTCGGCCGGCCGGCCGAGGAGCTGGACCCCCGTACGGCCGCGCTCTGCGCGGACCCGGCGAAACTGCGCCGGACGCTGCTCGCCGCCCCGCCCTCGGCCCGGGCGATCCTGGACCGCCTGGCTGCCGGCCCCCCGGTGGGCAGCGTGCCTCCGGGCGCGTTGCAGGCGCCACCACTCGGCGCGGAGGACCCGGTCCTCTCCGACCCGACAAACGGTGGCGCCCCGGCCGGCTCCCCGGTGCGCTGGCTGGTCGACAGCCGGCTGCTGGTCCCCGTGACGACCGGCTCGGCGACGGCCAGCGGCACGGTGGAGCTGCCCCGCGAGGTCGGTCTGCTGCTGCGGCGCGACAGCGGCCCCCTCGGCCCACTGCGCACCAGCCCACCGCCGGTTGCCGGCGCGCCACGCGAACCGAAGGCCGTCGACTCGGCCGGCGCCGGGCAGACGATGGAGGTGGTCCGGCACACCGAAGGGCTGTTGGAGCAGCTCGCTGACGAGCCCGCGCCGGTGCTGCGCTCGGGCGGCATCGGCGTACGGGACCTGCGGCGGCTGGCGCGCACCGCCGGGCTGGACGAACCGACGACCGCGTTGCTGCTGGAGGTGGCGTACGCGGCGGGGCTCCTCGGCGAGTTGGAGATCCCGGGTGCGGCCACCGGCCGGTACGGGGCTGATCAGCAGGTGCTGCCGACCGGCGGGTACGAGGTGTGGCGGGCCGGCTCACTGGCCCAACGCTGGGAGCAGTTGGCCCGCGCCTGGTTGACCATGACTCGGCAGGTGGGGCTGGTCGGCCGCCGGGACGACCGGGACCGACCGATCACCGCGCTCTCCTCCGAGGCCGAACGGGCGGGTGTGCCCGCCGTCCGGCGGGCCGTGCTCGGCGTACTCGCCGACCTGGAGTCGGCGACCGCGCCCACCCCCGACGAGGTGCAGGACCTGCTCGACTGGCGGGCGCCACGACGCAGCCGGGGCCGGGACGCCGCGCACCGGGAGGTGCTGGCCGAGGCCGCGCAGTTGGGCGTCACCGGGTTGGGGGCGCTCACCTCGTACGGTCGGCTGCTGCTCGGTGACCTGACGTCGGCCGGCGAGCGGGGCGACGAGGACCCGCTGGGCGTGCACGCTGACGTCGAGAGCGGCGACCCGTCCAGTACCGCCCGGGCGTTGGACGCGCTGCTGCCCGCCCCGGTCGACCACTTCCTGGTGCAGGCCGACCTGACCGTGGTGGTGCCCGGGCCACCCGAACCGGCGCTCTCCGCCGAGTTGGAGGCGATGACCGAACTCGAGTCGGCCGGCGGGGCCAGCGTGCACCGGGTGACCACGGCGAGCGTGCGGCGCGCGCTGGATTCCGGCTACACGGCCGACGACCTGCACGACGTGTTCCGGCGACGGTCACGTACTCCGGTGCCGCAGGGCCTCACCTACTTGGTGGACGACGTGGCCCGTAAACACGGTGGGCTGCGGGTCGGCCTGGCCGGGGCGTACCTGCGCAGCGACGACGAGGCCCTGCTCAGCGAGGTGCTGGCGGACCGTCGGCTGGAGTCGTTGGCGCTGCGACGGCTCGCGCCGACGGTGCTGTGTACGCAGTACCAGGTCGGTCGGCTGCTGGGTGCGCTGCGCGACGCCGGGTACGCCCCGGTGCAGGAGGACGGCAGCGGCAGCACCGTGCTGGCCCGGCCACGGATCCGCCGGGCCCCGGCTCGGGGGTCGGTGACCACCCGGACGCTCGACCCGTTGGCCACCCCGAAGCTGCCCATGCCACGGCTGCTCGGTGTGGTGGAGCACATCCGGCGGGGTGACGCGGCGGCGCGGGCGGCCCGACGGGCACCGGCGGTGGTGCGTGGCGGTGCGGCGGGGCTGGGCGGCGGCCCGGTGCCGGCGCACACGCACAGCGAGGCCCTGGCGGTGCTCCAGCAGGCGGTGCGGGACAAGGCGCTGGTCTGGGTCGGTTACGTCGACGCTCACGGGGCGACCGCGTCCCGCCTGGTCAAGCCGGTCTCGATCGGCGCCGGCTATCTGCGCGCCGAGGACGAACGGACCGAGATGCTGCACACGTTCGCGCTGCACCGGATCACCGCGGCGGTGGTGGCGGACTGACCGGCTCGGGCCGGCTGACACCAGCGCCACCGCGGGCGTTGTCGGTCAGCGGCGACTGCGGCTGCGACTCCGGCGCACGGTGCCGACCACCGAGATGATCAGAAGTAGCGCGAAGCCGGCACCGGCGGACTCCCCGACCGAGTCGACGAAGCCCTGCCGCAGCACCAGCCAGCCGAAGAGGAACCACCCGAGGAGGAGTGTCGCCGCGACGGCGTACGCGATCACCGTCGCTCGCGACACCTCGTCGGGTGGTGCCTGCTCGTGTTCCGCGATCACGTCACGGTCGACCGTCATGCCCAGCCTCCCCGCCCGGTCTGGTCCTGGACTCCCAGGGTGACACTCGTTGGACCGGTCGGACAGGGGTTAAACCCCCGATTCGCCGCCGTGTCGCGGCCGTGCTGGTCCGGCCCGGGCGGGCCGCTCGCCCCCGTTGCCTGTCCCGCCGCGCCGGCTGGGGCGGCTCCCCCGCCACCACTCCCACCGGACTGCGGATCGAACGTGCACGCACCGGAACCGACCAGCACGACCACCAGCAGGACGACAAGCCGGGAGGTGCTCCACAAACGCTTCGAGGCACCTCCCAGGCCGTCGTCCCTTTGCTAGACGTTCGTGAGTGCCGTCACGGTTGCACCCGGTGAGCATCTTTCTTCGGACATCCCGCCCCGTGCAACACTGGATGGTCGGCCATCTGCGGGAATGCACCCGCCCGGGCCGAAGACCAACCGAGGAGAGGACGCTGGCGTGAGCGGTGGACCACTGATCGTGCAGTCGGACAAGACCCTGCTGCTGGAGATCGACCACCCCGACGCGCAGGCCTGCCGGATGGCGATCGCGCCCTTCGCCGAGTTGGAGCGCTCGCCGGAGCACGTGCACACGTACCGGCTGACGCCGCTGGGGCTGTGGAACGCCCGCGCGGCGGGGCACGACGCCGAGGGTGTGGTCGACTCGCTGCTGAAGTACTCCCGCTACCCGGTGCCGCACGCGCTGCTGGTGGACGTGGCCGAGACGATGGACCGGTACGGCCGGCTCCAGCTCGCCAACGACCCGGCGTACGGGCTGGTGCTGCGCGCGCTGGACCGGCTGGTGCTGATCGAGGTGGCGAAGAGCAAGAAGCTCGCCGGGATGCTCGGCGACAAGATCGACGACGACACCATCCGGGTGCACCCGTCCGAGCGTGGCCGGCTCAAGCAGGCGTTGCTCAAGCTGGGCTGGCCGGCGGAGGATCTGGCCGGCTACGTCGACGGTGAGGCGCACCCGATCGAGCTGGCCGAGGCCGGCAAGGACGGGCGCAGGCCGTGGACGCTGCGGTCGTACCAGCGGGAGGCCGTGGAGGCGTTCTGGGCCGGCGGGTCGGGCGTGGTGGTGCTGCCGTGTGGCGCCGGCAAGACCCTGGTCGGCGCGGCGGCGATGGCCGAGGCGAAGGCGACCACGCTGATCCTGGTCACCAACACGGTGGCCGGCCGGCAGTGGAAGCGGGAGCTGATCGCCCGCACCTCGCTGACCGAGGAGGAGATCGGCGAGTACTCGGGCGAGCGCAAGGAGATCCGCCCGGTCACCATCGCCACGTACCAGGTGCTCACCTCGCGTCGCGGTGGCGCGTTCACCCACCTGGACCTGTTCGGGGCCCGCGACTGGGGCCTGGTCGTCTACGACGAGGTGCACCTGCTGCCCGCGCCGATCTTCCGGTTCACCGCGGACCTCCAGGCCCGCCGTCGGCTGGGCCTGACGGCGACTCTGGTACGCGAGGACGGCCGCGAGGGTGACGTGTTCAGCCTGATCGGCCCGAAGCGGTACGACGCGCCGTGGAAGGACATCGAGTCGCAGGGCTGGATCGCCCCGGCCGAGTGCACCGAGGTCCGGGTGACCCTGACCGACGCGGAGCGCATGTCGTACGCGACGGCGGAGGCCGAGGAGCGTTACCGGATGGCGGCGACCGCGCGCACGAAGCTGCCCGTGGTTCGCGCGCTCGTGGAGCGGCACCCCGAGGACCAGGTGCTGGTGATCGGCGCGTACATCGACCAGTTGCACCAGCTCGGCGAATATCTGGACGCGCCGATCATCCAGGGTTCGACCACCAACAAGGAGCGGGAGCGGCTGTTCGACGCGTTCCGGTCCGGCTCGCTGCGCACACTGGTGATCTCCAAGGTCGGCAACTTCTCCATCGACCTGCCCGAGGCGGCGGTGGCGATCCAGGTGTCGGGCACGTTCGGGTCGCGCCAGGAGGAGGCGCAGCGGTTGGGGCGGGTGCTCCGGCCGAAGGCCGACGGCCGGCAGGCGCACTTCTACACCGTGGTGTCCCGGGACACGATCGACACCGAGTACGCGGCACACCGGCAGCGCTTCCTCGCCGAACAGGGGTACGCGTACACGATCGTCGACGCCGACGACGTCCTCGGCCCGAAGCTCCCGACCGTCGACTGATCCCGCGCAGCGGCCACTCCGCGCTCACTATCGAGCTGATGTCGTAGACGAATCGGCCGTTCGGCGTGGTCGGCGGCCACCGGCAACGTTGGCCGGCGGCCCTGCGCAGCGCGCTTCAGGTAGTCAGCAACACTCACCGGGAGAAGCGGTCCACCAGGACCGCGAGCCGGCGGTCGTGGTCGGCGCGGCGGAGCCGGCCGCTGCGCATCAGTGTGACCAGCCCGTGCAGGCCGGCCCAGAACGTCTCGGTGATGGCCTCCAGGTCGCTGTCCCCCGCGAACGGGCGCACCGTCGCGGCCAACTCGGCGAAGCCCCGGGCCAGATCGGTCGGGACGTCCTGGCTGGCGAACGGCAGGTCCACGGCGAGGGTGAACATGGCGTCGTAGATCGCGGGACGCTGCTGGGCGAACCCGACGTACGCGGCTGCCACGTCGGCGACCGCCTGCCGGGGGTCGGCGGCGGAGGCCCGAGCCGAGACCAGGGCGGTTGCCAGGTCGGCGAAGCCCTCGACGGCGACCGCCGCCATGATGGCGTCCTTGCCCTTGAAGTGGCTGTAGAGGACGGGCTGGCTGTACTCGATCTCGGCGGCGAGCCGGCGGGTGGTCACCGCGTCCCAGCCTTCGGCCAGGGCCAGGTCGCGTGCTGCGGCCACGATGGCCCGTTCCCGATCAGCCCGCTCGCGCTCTCGGCGTGCCTGCGTCGACATGACAGCGACCCTAGCACCGCTAGCGTTCCTATCGATGATCTGCTAGCGTCGCTCATATATCTAGCAGCGCTAGGAATTGGAGCAGATCCGTGCTGACACCCCTCGCCTACGGGCTCGCCGTCGTACTCAGCCTCTTCGTCGTCTTCATCGGTGCGCGGTTCCTGCTGGCGCCCCGGGCCGCCGCTGCGGGGTACGGCGTTCCGGCCCAGCCGGATGGCGACACCGCCTACCTGACGGTCAAGGGGTTGAAGGACCTCACCTTCGGGTTGCTCGGCCTCGCCCTGATCGCCTTCACCACCGCCGACGCGGTCGCGTGGTACATGCTGATCGTCGCGCTCGTCCCGCTGGGTGACACCCTCATCGTGCTACGCAACGGCGGCACGAAGGCCGTCGCCTTCGGCATCCACTTCGCCACCGCCGTCGTCGTCCTCCTGAACGCCGCACTCCTCTTCGCCCTCTGACCCCACCCAGACCGCGCGGTGCTCAACAGGTTTGCGTCATCGACGGGCCGATCGGTGACGCAAACCTCTTGGTCAACTCGCCCGGCCGGTCAGGACGTGGGGGGCGGGCAGCGATCGGGGAGGGTCACCTGACCGGGGCGGTGCTCGAAGGTGTCCATCGTGAACCACTCGTCCAGCTCGGGGTCGAAGAGGTTCTGCAGACCGAACTGCAACACCTGCCACCACCGGGTCGGGTCGCGCTGGTCGACGTAGATGTCGCCGAGCGCGATCGGGAACCGGAAGAACTCCCCCGGCACTGTGGACCCGCCGACGACACCCACCCGCCAGTGGTCGACGTGCCGGTCCTTCTCCCCCTGCAGGATCTCCGGCCCGACGAAACGAGACGTCTTCAGCTTGTCGTTGAAGATCTGGCGGTTGAAGAACCCCGGGATCTTGCTGCACTCGCGTGGCGGGAACAGTGGGATGTTCGGCCACTTGTAGGTGAGCGTGTAGAGCGTGTTCTCGTAGATCAGGTTCGTGAACCAGATCGGGTGGTCCGGGCCGCCGGCGATCATCTGGCTGTTGCCGTCACGGCCCTGCCAGCTGAACGGCACGTCGATGCCGAGGTCCCGCACGATGTACCGGCCGGCCCCTCGGAAGTCCGCCGGGAGTTGCGGTGGGCGCGGCTCGCTCGACACGGGGGTCACGTCGCCGTCGGCCTGGGCCGCGCGGGGCAGTGGCGCCGCCGCCGGGCCGGGCGCGACCACCGCGAGGGCGAACAGCCCACCGGCCACCGCCGCAAGAACAGTCCGACGGGTACGCCTCGATGCCATCTGCCCTCCGCCGGTGTCGAAAGTGGCCGGCACCCCGGCCGCGCCTGCCTTCGGCGAAGCGTAGGAGCAGGAAAAACGTGAGAGCGGGTGGAACGGATGGCCTCCACCGGACGAGTGACGCACCCGTCCGGCCCTGATCGACTCCGTTCGCTGAGGGTCGTGGCATCCGAGGCACGTCGATGTCGCGCCTTCCTGAACACCGAGTCGATCAATCACCGAGGCCGGAGCCGGTCAAGGCCCGGGCCGCAGTGTTCACTGGGCGCCGGGCCGGAGTGGGACCGGCCCGGGACCGATGCGATCCCGGGCCGGCGTAACGCGAACCTGATTACTTGATCAGCTTCCAGGGGCCGTTCTTGTCACCCGGCTCCTGGCCCCGGGTCCACCACTTGGCCTCGTACACGTGGCCCTTGAAGGACACCCGGTCACCGGCGTTGTAGACCTTGGTGAGCGTCCAGGCCGCCGGGCTGTTGTCCGGCGGGGTGGGCGCGATCTCCTCCCAAGGGCCGTTGCGGTCACCCGGCTTCTGGTTGCGGGTGTACCACTGGGCCCGCCACTTCTTGCCGTCGTACATGGCGAAGTCACCGGAGTTGAAGATCCGCGACGCGGTCCAGATCGAGGTGCCGTCCTCGGTCATGGCGAGTTCCTGCCACGCGCCGTTGGGGTCGGTGCCCGGCTTCTGGTTCTTCGTGTACCAGGAGGCCCGGAAGACCCGGCCCTGGTAGGTGGCGCGGTCCCCGTCGTTGTAGACCGTCGACGGGTTCCACTCCGCCGGCAGGTTCACCGTCAGGGTGGCGCTGGCCTCGACCGGGGTGAGCTGGTCGCTGCCCGGGTACGACGCGGTCAACGTGTGCTGGCCGCCCGCCAGGCCCACCGGGAGGGTGAACGTCGCGGCCCCGTTGGTGACGGCGGCCGAGCCACGGACGGTCGTACCCTCGCGCAACTCCACCGCGCCGGTGACCGGCGTGCTGCCGGCCGCGACCTTGACGGTCACCGTCGCCGCGGTGCCCCAGGCGGTGGGAGCGGCGGTGACGGTCATCGTCGGTACCTGCTTGGCGGTCGTGAACACCGCCGGCTGGGCCACCGCCTCGCCGCCGTCGGCGCTCCTCGCGGAGACGATCCAGCCGTACGAGGTGCCCGGCAGGAGCTTGTCCCAGGTCGTCGTGGCCACCCCGTTCGAGGTCACCTCGTCGGTGCCGATCGTGCCGGACGGCACGTACGCGGCGAGCGAGTCGGTGGTGAACGACGTCTTGCGGGTGCTGAGGTCCACCGGCAGCGTCAGGTTGTCCTCCGAGCCGTTGTAGCGCGGCTTGGTCTGGCTGCCGTCCTGGCGGATGTCGTACTCGGTCGCCCCGAAGTTCTTCAGGAACGGCGAGTACGTGTCGATGTGCATCTCGGCCCGGTCCACGTCGAACTGCAGCAGGCGCAGGAAGCTCGCGCCGAACTGCAACCGGTCGGTGGCCTTGTGGTCCGGGGTGCCGTCCCCGTTGACGTCGATGGTCCCGTCCGCGGCGACCTGCTGCGGCCACAGTTCGGCGGCGGTGACCGTGTAGAACTGGTAGTCCGCGAGCAGCTCGACGACGTCGTGGCTGACCGTGACGCCGATCTTCGACTTCAGGTTGGTGCCGACGCCGTGCTCGTGACCGGCGAGGACCAGGAAGACGTTCGGGTTGGTCTCCACGACCTGCTTGAACAGCGGCGAGCCGTCCGGTGCGGAGAAGTCCGCGCCGCGACCGTCGGGGTTGGCCGACGGCTTCAGGTAGTCGTGGGAGAGCAGGATCCCGTTGCGGTCCTTGTACCGCTTGAAGATCGAGTCAGCCCACTTGGCCTCGGCCGGCGTCACCCCGTACGACAGGCCGACCGCGACGAAGTCCAGTCCACCGGCGGAGAAGAGCAGGTAGTTGTTCTGGTTGTCCTTGCCGGGCGTGACGGAGCCGTCGGCGTTGGTCACCTCGTCCCACGCGTGGTATTCGGTGCCCTTCGGCCAGGACTTCGCCGTCCCGTAGTACCGGTCGGCGCTGAAGGTCCGGCTGAACCGGGACGTCGGGCCGGTCTCGGCGCCCAACTGGTCGTCGTGGTTGCCGGCGATGACCTGGTTGACGACACCGTTGTCGTCGAGGATCTTCTGGAAGCCGGAGGCGACGGCGAGTTCCTTCTCCACCTGCTCGTGCAGCCCGGGCCGCTTCAACGAACCGTCCGGGTTCTTCGCCAGCGGGTCGTAGTAGTCGTTCTCGATGATGTCGCCGGTGTGGGCCGTGTACGCAATCTTGCGGCTGTCCGCGTTGTCGGCGATCCACTGCACCTGGTCGCGGTACGCGGCAGACCAGATCGCCTGCTCCTCGACCGTCTCGACGTCCGACGGCTCGGCGTTGCCGTCGAAGTCGTCGTACGTGCCCCCGGCCGCACCCTCGGTGACGTACTGGGTGTCGGTGAAGTGGGCCAGCGAGAAGTCGTACGACGCGGGGTCCTCGAAGCGGTCCTTGTCGTTCTGCGCCGTCGAGTCGCGCGGGGACAGGTCGTCGGCGAACGGGTCCTCACCGGTGACCAGCACGTGCACGACACCACCGTCGCGGTAGCCGGCCTCCAGCTGGGCGGTCAGGACGGTGTCCTGCCCGGCCTGGCCACGGGAGCTGGTCAGCACGACCCACTGCTTCGCCGCCGGGTCCCAGACCCGCAGCGCCACGATCCGGGCCGGGTCGATGGTGCCCGACCAGCGCAGCGTCGGCTCCTGCTTGGTCGCGGCCAGCGGCAGGTCGTACCGCTGGAAGACCACACCGCGCCCGGAGGCGCTGTCGACCGTCGCGCCGTCGAGGGGACGCAGCGAGGCGACGTTGACGGCCTTGTCGTGCTGGACGTCGAGCGTGGTCGGCACGTCGGCCGCCTCGCCCTGGTAGCCAGCGGTCGGCAGGACCACGTCGGCCTTGGTGAAGGTGGCGGTCAACCCGACACCCTCCGCGCCGGGAATCCGGGCGGACAGCTCGGCGGAGAGCGGGTCGGTGCCCTTGACGGTCGAGTTCAGCTCGGTCGGGACGTCCGGGATGCTCGCGCTGCTGAACCGCACCTCACGGGTGGCGGTGTTGCCGAGCGCGTCGGTCGCCGTCACCGCGATCGTGTGCTCCCCGGCGGGCAGGCCGTGGCCGATCTGGTCACCCTGCTTGACGGCCGCGCCGTCCAGCATGAGGACTGGCGTACCGGCCAACCCGGTGGCGTCCTTGATCTTGACGTTGAGCGCAACCGTCGAGGTCAGCCGCTGACCGGCGGCCGGGACGCTGCTCTCGATCTCCGGGGCGGTGTTGTCGCTGGTGAAGCGTCGCGTCGACGTCTTGTCCCCGACGACCGCCGTGATGGTGTGGGCGCCGTCCGCGATCGTCGTCGTGTCGACGTCCGCGCGCCTGCCCAACGCCGGCAACGCCGAGCCGTCCGGCGCGGTGACGTCGAACATCATCATCTTGGTCAGCACCCCGTTGAAGCTGCTGCCACAGGTGCCGTCACCGACGTACGTGGTCACCTGGGAACCGGCCGGGTAGCTGGCCGAACCGATGGTGACGGTCGTCTGCGCGATCGACCGGGTCAGCTGCGTCGCCTTCGCACCGGCCGGGAGCAACTGGACGTCCCGCAGCGTGAAGTCGTCGAAGTTGTCGCAGCCGCCCGGCTTGGCGCTGCCACGGTCGTTGCCCGCCACGAACTCGACCGCGTTGACACCCGGCACCAGCCACTCGTTCGGGAAGCTGAGGTCGGCGACCTCCTTCTCCCACATGCCGATCTCCAGCGGGATGCCGTTGACCAGCACCTTGTTGTCGTACCCGTTGTCGCTGCCGTTGCCCCCGACGAACATCTTCAGGTGCGCGTCGCCGCCGGCGGCCAGGGTGTCGACGGTCCGCGTCGTCGGCGCGTCCGCGATGGTGAAGTGCAGCTCGGCCTCCTTGTTGGGCCCGCAGGTGCCGTCGCCCAACGCCAGGGAGGCGGCGGTCGTCTCCGCCTTCGTCACCGTCGTTCCGCTGGTGGTGACGATGAACGTGCTGCCGGCCGTCACAGTGCCCGCCGTGCTCAGCGTCAGGCTCGTCGCGGCCCGGGTGAGCTTGAAGTCGTCGTGGTTGGCGCAGGTCGCCCCGCTCGCCGTGCCGTTGTAGTCGCCGGTGCGGATCTCGACCACGTTGTCGCCGAGGTGCAGGAACCGGTTGGGGAACGCCAGCGTGACGTTCTCCGCGCCGGTGGCGCCGTAGTCCCCGCCGAGGTCGACCCGGTGGCCGTTGACCAGCGCGTAGTTCTGGTACCGCGCCTCGATCGAGTTGCCGGCCTCGACGGTGAGGCCGAGGGTGGCGGTCCCGGCGGCCAGGGTCTCCGCGTTCTCGGCGGGCTTGTCGTCGATCGCCAGCGACTCGACCCGGTCCTTGCCGCCCGATGCGAGCGCGGCGATGACCGGCTGGGTGCCGCGTACGCGAGCGCCGTCGCCGGGCGTGACGACCGCCGCGCCGGCCGGTGCGTTGTTGACGTCGACCGTCACACTCGTCTTCGCGCCGGACAGGGTCGTCGCGCTGACGGTGTGCGTACCGTTGCTGAGCTTGGTGGTGTCGAGGTCGGTGCGCAGACCGGAGGTGCCGCCCGGCTCACCGGAGATCACGAAGGTCAGGTCCTGGTTGAGCAGCTTCGCTGAGCTGCCGCAGGTGCCGTCACCGAAGCTGTAGCTGAACAGGTTCTGCTCGCCGTCGGCGACCACGCCGAGCAGGCTGAGGCTGATGCTGCTCAGCGCGTAGTCGTCGTAGTTGGGGCAGCGACCACCCTCACCGTTCGGCAGCTCCTCGTAGCCGACGGCGGTCTTGGTGGTCGTGTCGACCCAGGCCGCTCCGGCGTGGACGGCGACGGTGTTCACGCCGACGCGCAGCCAGTCGCCCGGGAAGTCGAGGGTGCCGACCTGCCCGCCTGGAATGTCCGGCAGATAGACCCGGTCCGCCTCGGCGGTGTGGTCGTTCACGGTGAGGTAGTTGCGGTAGCGGGCCTCGGTGCCGTTGCCACCCATCTCGAAGGCAATGTGGGCGGTGCCGGCGGTCTTGTCGGCGTCGATCCGGTCGCCGTCGACCGCGAGGGTGGTGACCGAGTCGTTCTCGGTGACCGGCTCGACGACGACGGGGAGCTTGCCCTCGACGTTCTGTCCGTTGGTGAGGTTGATCAGTGGGGTGTTACCGCTGGTCGGGGTCGCCTGCGCGTCCGCGAGCGTGGGGTTGAGGGCGGTTGCCGGTCCGGCGATCAGGATGAGCGCCACCGCGGACAAAATTCCGCGTGTTCGCTTCCTACGCGCACGTCTCTCGTGCGTCATGGCGGGGTCTCTCCTTGTTGATGGGTCAACGTGGACGCCACCGACGCGGAGGAACCCGCCACGATACCGCTGGGCCGAGCGGTGGGGGCCATGCCAGCGCTCCGGTCCACAGGTGCTGTGGCACGCCGGCGGCGCGGCCGTTGGTTGACCCTGCCGGCTCTGGGCGAACTCGCCAGCCAAACCGGGTGAGAGACGGACGCTGTAGGGGTGAACAGTTAGTTGATCAACCGCGCCTTACGCCGGCACGGGAACACCGTGAGGCTGTCCGACTGCTCAGGCGGCGCGGAGCTTGCGGAGGACGTACTGGTTGAGGCTCATCCCGGTCTCGGCGGCCTCGATGGCGAGTTCGCGATGCAGGCTCTCCCCGACACGGAGATCGACTTGCCTGAGTAGCTTCGCTCCGCGAACGGCTGCGGCACCGCCTCGCCCTGCTCCTGCATGTCCGCGATCACTTCACGCAGTAGGTCCTGGAGCCCCTGCAGAGCCTCGATCTGGGAAGATGCCAGCCAGGAGAGGGACGGGAACTCGGCGCAGGCGACGACGAACTCGCGGTCCTGGACCGATCACGTGAGGCAGCAAGAAGGCAGCGCGAGCCTTGATGCGGGCCGGACCCGAATTTCAAGCGACGACGCCCGGCACCTGTTCGTTGACGCTGGCCGACACCGGCTGGCAGCAGCCGACAGGCTGAAACCGCATCCCCCAGCGGGGGTCGTGGCTGGAGCCGGCCATACACAGCAAGCGATCGGAGGTCGATCGCTGCCGTGCAGAAAGCAGACGTTGATATCCGGTCGGCAGTTGAACGTCAGCTAGTCGGTCGCCGGCCGAGCCCCAGTCACGTACACGCCCTTGCCTTGGTGGCCTTCGACCAGGCCCTCAGCCTGCAGGATCAGTAGCGCGGATCGAACCGGCTCGGCGGAAACACCGTAGTGCGCAGACATCTCCCGCAGCGAAGGCAACTTCGCTCCGGATCCGTACTCCCCGGACGCGATCTTGTCGCGGATGTCCTGGGCTATGCGCTGACGGTCTGAGATTCGGGGCATGGCAACTCCTGGTAGGCCCCAAGATCTTCCCACGCCCACACGCCGTCGGCCAAGGCTTCGCCTGCTTAGCATGCTCAGTACTTGCACTTATCATGCTTTGCATTGTAGGTTGCTTCCACGGATACCCGGCAACGGATCGCCTGGTAGGCAGCCGGCCTCCCGGTTGGGCATCCACCACCGCTGGCACGGCTGGCACCCCCGGTCAGTCGTGCCAGCACCAGCAACAGACAAACGGCCCTGCTGCCGTACCGCCGATCCAGGCTGCGGTGGCAGAGCGGGGTGGTCTCCGCCGCCCGCAACCGGCGGAGACCGCCCCTTCCACCTTGGCGACCCGACGAAGGGCGGTCACCTCGTGCCAAATCTGATCTACCGGCTGGTGAGCCGGCACAAGGAAGCACAGCCGCCGAGCGAAGTACCCCGCAACCTGCGCCCGTGGCAGATCCGGGAGCGGTGCTTCAACGTCCGCCGGCGCGGCCTCGACCCGGTCGAGATCCGCGCGTTCCTACACCGAGTGGCCGACGAACTTGCCGTCGCGCAGACCGCCCTGGTCGCGGTGCAGGAGGAGAACGTACGGATCAAGAACACACTGCGCGCCTGGCAGAGCGCCCAGTCGGCGAGCCACCGTTTCCGATGACCGAGCGCTGGGTGATCCACCTGCCGGTGACCGCACCTGACCTGCTCCGGGCCCGGATCTTCGCCCGGACCGCCACCCGGGTGCTGGCCCGGCTCAGCGCCCACGTCGAGCCCGGCGGGGTCACCGTCTCGGCCGAGGACCAACAGGGCGTACGACACTGGGTCTTCTGCGACCGGCCGCTGCCGCACGGACGCGGCCGGTGCGCGCTGGCGGCGGACCACACCTCGGCGTGCGCGCCACGCCCGCCGTGGGCCCGACGGCGCTGAATCGTCTACGTCATCAACTCCAAAGGTAGAGACAGCCGCGACGCTGGGCGACCGGGCGACGAGGGGTCAGCGGCTCAGGACGGTCTCCCGCTCCATGTGTGACAGCTTCGCGGGATTGCGCACGGCGTAGATCCCGGCGACGAGGCCATCGTCGATGCGGACGGCCACGACGGTACCCAGCTCGCCGTCGAGGTGGACGATGAACGCCGGGTAGCCGTTGACCTGCGCCGGCCGCAGCGAGGTGAGCCCCGGGACCTTGTCCCACCCGCCCGCCGACAGGCGGGCCACCTTGTCAGCGCCGGGATGGGCCGCGGGACGGCCTGGTTCGACGCCGCCGCCGTTGCCGAGGAGGACGACGTCGGGCGCGAGGATGTCGAGCGTTCAGAGAACGCGGGTCACCCGTTCGGCGGCGACGATGGCGTCCCGCTGTGCCGGGTCGAGGTTGGCGCTGATCACCACTGACGCGCCGGCCGAGAGCGGCGCGAGCAGCCACTTCAGCGGCTGCTCGGTCTCGGCGGCGTCCACCAGCAGTCGGTCACCGGCGCGCAGGTCCAGCATCGTGGCGAACTCCTGGGCGAGCGCGCCCCACTGGCCGTAGGTGGTGCCGTCCGCGGAGGCCGGGTCCGACGGGCGGATGGCGGTGTGGTCGGGCGTGGCGTCGCCGTGGCGGAGCACCTCGGCGGACCAGTCCAGCCAGCCCAAAGGCACGTCGGCGAGGCGACCCGGCCGGGTGCCGACGAGGTAGCGGTGCGTCGCGTCCGGCACGTCCTCCAGCCAGTCGTCCTGCCGTTCGGGGGTCACGAAGACCGCGTCGAACGGACGGTCGCCGCCGGGTTCGAGCACCGCCAGGCCCGCGGTGGCGCGCGGCCGGAACGACACCGCCAGGCCGCAAGCCCACGCGCCCAACAACACCACGGCGGTACGCCAGTGCGGAGGCAGCAGCACCGCTACGCGGCTGCCGGGGCCCAGCCCGCAGCCGTCCCGCAGCAGGCTCGCGCTGCGCGCCGCCCACCGACCGACCTGCTGGGCGGTCAGGTCGACGCGCTCGCCGGTCGCCTCGTCGCGGTAGCTGAGCAGCGGACGCTCGACCTCGACGGGTCGGGCCGCGAGGTCGGCCGTGACGGTGGGCTGCATCTCCACGCTCCCCGGGGTCGACGTCGGCACCACAGTACTCAACGACTTTGGTCGCACCGGTCGTCGGCCGATGGCCGTATCGGGTGACCGGGTGGCCCGTGCACGGTGCGGGTGACCCCCGAGACGCCGCCGAGGAGCGCCGATGCCGACCGAACCGGACCCCGTCACCGCCGAGCATCCCGCCGCCGCCGCCCCGTCGCCGCTGGCCGGCTGCCGCTGCGCCGCCGGCTCCTGCCGGTGGTCGCGTTGCTGCTGCTCGCGCCGTGGGCGGCCGAGTGCTCGTGGGGTGGCTTCGCCATCGACGACTTCCTCCCGGTGCTGATCTTCCTGGGCCCGATGTACGGCGGCGCGGCGATCCTGATCCGGGAGACCGCCCGGCACCTCGGCGCGGGGTGGCCGACGATCGTGCTACTCGCCGGCGCGTTCGGGGTACTCCAAGCCGGGCTGGTCGACCAGTCGCTGTTCAACCCTGACTACCTCGACGACACCCAGTACGCCGACACCCGCGCTGCCGCCGAGGCGACGCTGGTGCCGGGGCTCGACTTCAGCCTCCGGCAGGCGTTCGACTACGTGGGCAACCACATCGTGCTGACCATCTGCGCGCCGATCGTGCTCGTCGAGTCGTTCCTCGGTGCGGACCGCCGGCTCCGGCCGTGGCTGGGCCGGCCCGGGCTCTTCGTGGTCGGCGTGCTCTACCTGCTCGGCAGCCTGCTGATCTTCGCGTCCGACGGGGGCCGGAAGAACTTCCTGGCCAGCCCACTCCAACTGACCTTCGCCGCGCTGGTGGTCCTCGCACTCGTCACGGTGGCCCTGCTGCCCCGCTGGCGACGCCCGGGCCACGCGGCCGGTGGTGCATGGAGGGCAGCAGAGCAAAGGGAGCCACGCCGCACCCGGCGGGTGCCGCATCCGCTGTGGGTGGGTCTGCTGATCGTCCTCGTTCATCTCGGCACCGACCTGACCCCCGGCTGGGCGGGAGTGGCCATCGCGCTGGGGCTCGCGGCGGCCGTCGGGGGCCTGGTCGCGTACTGGTCGTCCCGCCAAGGTTGGGGGCAGCGGCACGTGCTCGCCGCCGGCTCGGCGAGCGTGGTCAGCGCCGCCGGGTTCGCGTACCTGGTGCCGCCGTACTCCCCGGCGAGCCCGGCGGCGGCCCTGGCCGGCGACGTCGCGGTCACCGTCATCACCGTGGCCCTGGTGGGCGGCGCCTGGTGGCGATCCGGCGAGGGCCGGCGGACGGCGACTACACTCGCGGCCACACCGCTTTCGAGGGGGCCGCGCAGTGGGTGAGTTGCTGTCCACGATGGTCCAGATCATCAGCTCGTACGTCACCAGGCTGCTGGACCGGCGGGCGGTGTCCCAGGACGCGAAGGTCGGCGGTGAGCTGCTGGAGCTGGCCCTCACGCTTCAGGAGCTGTGCGTGAACGGCGAGCGCCTACTGGTCCTGGCCGACACCCTGATCTCCACCGACGAACCCCGCGCCGACGACCAGTCGGAGTTCGCCGCGCTGGTGCACCGCCAGTCCGCGCTGATCAACCAACTCAAAAGCGGTATCGAGGACTCCCGGGCGCTGCTCGCCACCGTCGACGTGGACTTCGCGTTCGCGATGGCACCGTTCCTCGACGGCAAGTCGGGACTGCTGACCCGCTGGCAGCAACAGGCCGCGCTCAGCCAGTTCTCCACGACGACGTTGTTCTTCCTGCCCGCCGAGGCCGTCACCCGCCTGGTGGCCGGCAGCCCGGCCGCCGCCACCGCAACCGCGCTCGACCGCAACCGGACGGACTTCGTGCTGGTGGTGGCGGACGAGGTGCGCAACGCGCGCCGGCGGGAGGTCCCGGACATCCGAGCGGTGGAGGACGACGAGCGCGAGACCCTGCTCCGGGAGGTGGGGCACGCCCGCTCCGAGATCGAGACCGCCCGGGTGCTGTGTGGGCGACTGCTGACGGCAACTCAGGAGGCCATCGGCGCCGACGCCACCGCCCACCTCCGGCGGACCTTGACGGGCCGGGGCTGACGGCGCTGACTCAGGATCGGTCCCAGTCGTAGCCGGCGCGGGCGAATGCCACACTGCCGTCACCGGTGGCGTACACCTTCAGAGAGAGCAGTCCCAAGGCCCGGGTGAAGTTCTCGAGGTTCGACCGCAGGCGCCCAAAGAGCCCGCTGCCCTTCAGCTCGTCGGCGATGCGGATCTCGTCGAGTGAGGCGGACCTCGTGGTGAAGGACAGCCGCAACTCGATCAGAGCCTGAAAGACTCCGGACGGCGCGATGCGCATCGAGACCGCTCCCCCGCCCTCGATGTAGAGCGACACCTCGATCCTCGCCTCCGGCAGGTCCGCCGCGAGCACCTCGCACACCTGGCGCGGGGTCAGCTTCATCCACTGTCGCCAGGCGGCAAGGAAGTGGTCGTCCGCCCGGGTGACCGTCAGTACCGGTTCCATCGCCCGCAGGTCGGCCACCGTCAACGCCGCTATGGCCGGGCGCTCCCCGGCTCGGGCCTCCTCGTACGGCGCCAGCGGCACGCCCGCCTCCAGCAGGAGCCGGTCCCAGTACGGATCGGGCCAGAACGGACCGGCCAGGAACTCGCCCACGTGGCACCAGAGCTCGTGCCAGAGCCGAACAGCACGCAGCGGCCGTAGGCCGAGTCGCAGGGCGCCGACGATGGCGCATCGGTGCACCAGCAGCGTCGCGGTGAGGGCGAACAGGTTCACGTCCGGGCGGTCGGCTCCCTCCAGCGCCCGGACGGACTCGCGCTCCAGGTCGGTGTACGCGACCATCTCCGGCGCGTCGGTGATCCGGACCGGGATCTGGGTGTCCAGCAGCGAGTTGACGTCGGGTGGCACCCACCCCAGGTCGTCGTTCAGCAGCACCAGGCGTACGTCCTGGTCCTGCTGCCGTCCCTGGAGCTGCAGGAACGGGGCCCCGGTCGGCAGGACACCGTGCTTCAGCCAGGTCAGCGCCTCGGGGTGCAGCCGGAGGCTCTCGCCGATCGCGGGCACCGTGACCACCAGGGCGGGGCCGTCGGTCACCACCTTCAACGCCGGAATCTCACGGAGCGCATCGACAAGTTCACTCTGCCGCATGGTCGCACTGTAGCGGCCGGCACCCTGCGGCTGCGTGCTTCGCCCGCTGTTCACGTCGGCGCAAGCTGATGCTCCCCGACAGGTGTCAGCCTCCGTGCGGGTACGACCTAACGGAGGAAGTCCTTGACACTCAGAAGAGCATTCACCGCGCTCACCGCAGCCGGTGTCGCTGCCGCCAGCCTGACCGGGGCCACCCCCGCGTCGGCCGGCGGACACCACCACCCGTCGCTCGCCTTCGACCGGGTCGCCACGTACCCGGTGTTCCAGAACCGCCCGGCCGGTGAGGACCCGGCGACGGCGACGGTCGCCGAGATCTCGGCGGTCAGCGAGGACGGCCGCACCCTGATCCACACCGACGCGCTGGCCAAGCGGATCGGTTTCCTGGACATCTCCCGGGCCGACCGGCCGCGCGGCCTCGGCACGCTCTCGCTGGCGCAGCTCGGCGACGCCGAGGACGAGCCGACCTCGGTCGCCGTGGTCGGGCGGTACGTGCTGGTGGTGGTGAACACCAGCAGCAGCTTCACCGAGCCGTCCGGTCGGCTTGACGTGATCGAGTTGGCCAGCCGCAAGCGGGTCGCCAGCTTCGACCTGGGCGGCCAGCCCGACTCGATCGCGATCAGCACCGACAAGCGGTACGCCGCGATCGCGATCGAGAACGAGCGCGACGAGGAGGCCACCCCGCCCGGCGGGGAGGAGGGTGACCTGCCGCAGGCACCCGCCGGCTTCGTGCAGATCGTCGACCTGACCGGGAAGTCCCCGGCGGGTTGGCGGCTGCGGCCGGTCGCGCTGACCGGTACCGACGGCAGCGCGCTGCCCGCGCTGGTCCAGGCCGGCCTCGCCGCGCCCACCGACCCGGAGCCGGAGTACGTCTCGATCAACAGCCGTAACCAGCTGGCCGTGACGCTGCAGGAGAACAACGGCGTCGCCCTGATCGACCTGCCCACCGGCCGGATCACCAAGGTGTTCAGCGCGGGCACCGCCACGGTCAGTGGGATCGACACCAGCAAGGACGGTGTCATCGACCTGACCGGGAGCATCACCGACGTGCCGCGCGAGCCGGACGCGGTGGCCTGGGTCGACGATCGCTATCTCGCCACGGCCAACGAGGGCGACTGGCACGGCGGCACCCGCGGCTGGTCCGTCTTCGACAGCCGCAGCGGGCGGGTCGCCTGGGACGCCGGCAACACGTTCGAGCGGCTCGCCGTCAGGTACGGGCTGCACAACGAGGACCGCGCCGGCAAGAAGGGAACCGAGCCGGAGGGCGTGGCCGTCGCCGAGTACAACGGGGTGCGGTACGCGTTCGTCGGCTCGGAGCGCAGCAACTTCGTCGCCGTCTACGACCTGGGCAACCCCACCAAGCCCGTCTTCACGCAGATCCTGCCGACCACCAACGGGCCGGAGGGGCTGCTGCCGATCCCGTCGCGGGGTCTGCTCGCGGTCTCCAGCGAGGAGGACGACGCGTCGGTGAACGTCCGGGCGTCGGTGTCGCTCTTCCAGCTGGGTAAGGGCACGCCGACGTTCCCGAGCATCGTGTCCGACACCGATCGGGCCGGTGCACCGATCGGTTGGGGCGCACTCGGCGCGCTGAGCGCGGCACCGGGGAAGCGGGACCAGCTCTACAGCGTCACCGACGCGGCGTACACGCAGACCCGCATCCTCACCATCGACGCGAACCGGACGCCCGCCGTGATCACCGGCGCGCTGCCGGTCAGGGACGCGGCCGGGGCGCCCGTCGGGTACGACGCGGAGGGCATCTTCGCCCGCCCGCAGGGCGGCTTCTGGCTCGCCGTGGAGGGTGCCAAGGGCGCGGAGAACAAGCTGGTCCGGCTCGACGCGGCCGGGGTGACCCGGCAGAGCGTCGCACTGCCCGCCGAGGTCGCCGCCGGTCTCGGGAAGCAGGGGCTGGAGGGGGTCACCGCTACCACCGACCGGCAGGGCCGGGAGATCGTCTGGGTGGCCGTGCAGCGGGAGTTGAGCACCGACCCGACCGGCGTCGTCCGGCTCGGCCGGTACGACGTCGCGGCGGGCACCTGGAGCTGGTTCGGTTACCAGTTGGGGGCCACTACCGTGCCCGGCGACTGGATGGGGCTCTCCGAGATCACCGTGGTCGGCGACCGATTGGCGGTCATCGAGCGGGACAAGCTGAACGGCCCGGCCGCCACGGTCAAGCGGATCTACACGGTGCCGCTGCCGGGTGCGGCGGCGACCGGCCCGCTGACCGTGCTGCCGAAGACGCTCGCCGTCGACGTGCTGCCCGCGTTGCGCGCCACCAACGGCTGGACCCAGGAGAAGCTGGAAGGTCTGACCGTGGCCGGCAACGGCGAGGTGTACGCGATCACCGACAACGACGGGGTGCAGGACGCCACCGGCGAGACGGTGCTCCTGCGGCTCGGCTCCAGCCGGAAGGTGTTCGGCCACCGCTGATCCGGCAAGGCCGGTGGGGCTCGCCGCCCGCACCGGCCGGACCAGCCGCCTCGGCCCGGTGTCCATCAGGGTGGACACCGGGCTCGCGGGTCTACTTCTTGATCATCACAACGTCGGTCGGGCGCGTGACCGTCACGTCGACGCCGTAGTCGAACAGTTCGAGCGTCGAGGTGGCAGTTCCGCTGTCGAGCCGACCCTTCGCCGTCGACTGCCAGGTAACGGTGAGCGCCACCTTCGCGATCCGACCGTCGCGGTCCAGCGTGACGTCGCCGGTCGTGCTGCTCGACCCGTCCCTGTCCGTGGTGGCGTACGTGAAGTGCAGCGTGCCGTCCGGGTTCTCGGTGACCGTCGCGTTCACGCGCTTCAACGCGGCGAACAGGGCAGCCGGGTCAGGTTCGGCGGCACCCAGCACCTCGTTCCCGTCGCCGTAGAGGAAGAGCCGGTTGTACGTCCCCGGGTACTGCCCGTAACGGCCATACGTCTCGCCCGGCCCCTTGTCGGCCGGCAGCGGGCTCAGGGGACGCTCGCCACCCTGGTACCGGGTGCCGTTGATCAGCAGCTCGGTCATCACCGAGTCGTCCTGCGGCGCGCGGACGTAGCCGGTCGCGGTCCTCGGGTCGAACGCGCCCTCGTAGGTCAGCCCGCCCGGGCCCGAGTTGGTCAGCCGCATCCGGTAGCTGATGTTCTCGCTGGCGGCGGCGGCCGAGACGAGCCGCATCGCCGGTGAGACGGGCTCCGGTCGCGCGGCCTCGGTGGTGACGCCGGGACGACCCGTCGGTGAGTTCGTCGTCACGGTCAATGCGGTGCCGACGCCCAGCGCCAGCAGTGCGCACGTCGAGCCGACCAGCGCGGTGCTCCGGCGTCGGCGGGCCCTCCGGCCGCGCTCGATCAGCGCGCCCACCGGGGGTTCGGAGCCCGTTTCGCCGTCGACGATGTCGTGCAGCCGTCGAGTGAGACGGTCATCGATGCTGTTCATGACGTTCACCTGCTTACCGAGTCGAAGGATTCCTCGAGGAGGTGGCGCAGTTTGCCCAGCGCCCGGGCGTTCTGGCTCTTGACGGTGCCCAGCGAGCAACCCAGCACCTGGGCGACCTCGCGCTCGCTCAGGTCCTCGTAGTGGCGCAGCACCACCACCGCCCGCTGCTTGGCCGGCAGTGACATCAGCGCCCGGCGCAGGACGACCGCGTCCGGCCCGACGCCGTCCGCCGGGGCGGCCCGGTCGGGGACGTCCGCGAAGAGGCGTTCGCGGCGACGCCGACGCCAACCGGACGTGTGGTTGTTGACCAGGGCCCGGCGGAGGTAGGCGTGCGGGTCGCCGAGCCGGGACAGTCGCCGCCACCGCTCGTAGACCTTGACCAGGCTGTCCTGGAGCAGCTCCTCGGCCCGCCACCGGTCGCCGCTGAGCAGCATGGCGAGCCGGATGTGTCGCTGCCACGCCACCTCGACGAACGCGACGTAGGACCGGTCCGTCGCGGACAGTGGTGTCTGTTGGTCGGTCACGCGCCTTACACGCGGCGGGATCGCCAAAGGTTGTCAGGCCGGGGGCAGTTCCGGGCCGCCGTCGAGCAGCGGGGCGAGCAGGTCGTCGTACTCCTCGACCCGGGCCAGCACCTCGGCGGCGGTGAACTGGCGGACGGCCGGCTTCCGGCCACGGGCGCCGGCCTCGACCTCGTCCCAGGTCAGCGGCGTCGACACGGAGGGCACCGACTGGGCCCGCAGGGAGTACGGTGCCACTGTGGTCTTCGCCGCGTTGTTCTGACTCCAGTCGATGAACACCTTGCCCGGGCGGAGGTTCTTCGCCATCTTCGACACGATCGACTTCGGGTGCGCCTTCTCCAACTCCTGGGCGATCCGTCGGGCGTAGTCGGAGACGACGTCCGACGACTGGGTGCCCGCGATCGGGCAGCAGAGTTGCATGCCCTTCTTTCCGGAGGTCTTCGGGTACGACTCGATGCCGTCCTCGGCGAGACGGTCGCGCATCAGCACCGCCACCGGGCAGCACTCGGCGAGCCCGGCCGGCGGCCCCGGGTCCAGGTCGACGACCATCATGTCCGGGTGCTCGCCGACCTTCCACTGCGGCGTGTGCAGCTCCAACGCGGCCAGGTTGGCCAACCACACCAGCGTCGGCAGGTCGTCGGCGACCACGTAGTCGATCGTCTCCCGACCCTTCGTCGACCCGGGCGCGGGCAGGTTCTCCACGCGCACCCAGTCCGGGGTCGCGGCCGGCGCGTTCTTCTCGAAGAACGACTTGTCGTCCACCCCGTTGGGGAAGCGGATCCGGGTCACCGGCCGGTCCCGCAGGTGCGGCAGCAGCACCGGGGATATCCGGGTGTAGTAGTCGATCACCTCACCCTTGGTGAAGCCCGCCGCCGGGTAGAGCACCTTGTCCAGGTTGGACAGCTCCAGCGGGCGGCCCTCGACGTCCACCCGTAGCCGCTCAGCCGGCATCGTCGACCTCCTCCGGAGGTTTGTCCGGGCGCATCCGCAGCACCCGGGGGAAGCGCAGCCGGCCGTCGGGGGTGCGCTGGCCGTACTTCACCTCCACGACCACCCGGGGTTCTACCCAGATGGCCCCCCGGGCATCCTCGCGCGGCACTCCCGGCGCGAACGGTGACGCGCCGGAGCGCAGCGGCTCCAACTCGGCGAGGAGCTGCCGCTCGATGGCCGCGCCGATACCGCCACCGACCCGCCCTCGATAGATCAACTTGCCGTCCGGGCCGGGCACCCCGACCAGCAGCCCGCCGATCCGGCGGGCGCCCGGTCGCCAACCACCGACGACGAAGTCACCGGTCACCTCAAGTTTGACCTTCACCCAGTCCGGTGAGCGCACCCCCGGGCGGTAGACGGCCCCGACCCGCTTGGCCATCACGCCCTCCAGGCCGTGCTCGCCAGCCGCCTTGTAGGTGGCCGGCCCGTCGGCGAACATCGGCGGCACCGCCCACCGGGCACTCCCCAGCCCCAACCCGTCCAGGGCCTCCCGGCGGCGCTCGTACGACCAGCCGGTCAGGTCGGCGCCATTGAGCCGCAGCAGGTCGAAGATCATGTACGTCACCGGCATGACCGCCGCCAACCGGGCCGCCTTGTTCCGGTCCCGCACGTGCATCCGCTCGGCCAGCGCGGTGAACGACGGCTGCCCGCTCGCGCCGAGCAGCACCACCTCGCCGTCGAGCAGCGCGTCGTCGACCTGCTCGGGCAGGGTGGTCAACTCCGGGTACGCGGCGGTGATCTCCACGCCGGAGCGGGCGTACAGGTGCTGACCACCGTTGGAGATGTCGGCGAGCGCGCGGACCCCGTCCCACTTGAACTCGTACGCCCAGCCGTCACCCGCCGGGAGCGGCCCGGTCATCGCGAGCATCGGCTTGAGCGGCGCGCCAGGCACGACCCGACTGTAGTAGCAGGCCGAACACCTCGCGTCAGGTTCTTTCGGATGCGAGCATGGTCGATACCGGGGAAGGGAGCGCAGGATGCGTGCCATCTGGAAGGGAGCCGTGTCGTTCGGGCTCGTCTCGATCGGGGTGAAGCTCTACTCCGCGACCGAGGAGAAGGACATCCGGTTCCACCAGGTGCACCGCGAGGACGGCGGCCGGATCCGCTACAAGCGCACCTGCTCGGTCTGCGGCGAGGAGGTCACCTACGACGACATCGCCAAGGGCTACGACATCGGCGGCGGCGAGATGGTGATCCTCACCGACGAGGACTTCGCCGACCTGCCGCTGACCAGTTCCCGTGCGATCGACGTGCTGGAGTTCGTGCCGGCCGAGCAGGTCGACCCGATTCTCTACAACAAGGCGTACTTCCTCGAACCGGAGGGCGCGGCGACCAAGCCGTACGTGCTGCTGCGCGACGCGCTGATCGACTCGGAGCGGGTGGCCATCGTGAAGGTGGCGCTACGTCAGCGGGAACAGCTCGCCACACTCCGGGTCCGCGAGGGCGTGCTGCTGCTCAACACGATGCTCTGGCCCGACGAGATCCGTACCCCGGACTTCGGTTTTCTCGACGAGGACCTCAAGGTGCGCCCGCCGGAGCTGGCGATGGCCAGCTCCCTGATCGACTCGATGACCGGTGAGTTCGAACCGGACGTCTTCACCGACGACTACCGGGCGGCGTTGCAGGAGGTCATCGACGCCAAGGTGGAGGGTCGGGAGGTCGTGCAGCCGGAGGAGGTCGAGGAGGCGCCGGCCGCCGCGGTGGACCTGATGGCCGCGCTCAAGGCGTCGGTGGAGCGCGCGAAGACCGCCCGCGGCGAGCAACCCGCCCGTGGCAGCGGCGGTGGCGGTGAGCCGACGCCCATCTCGTCGGCCCGATCCGCCCAGAAGGCGGCCGAGAAGAAGGCCGCCAAGGCACCGGCGAAGAAGACCACGGCGAAGAAGACCGCCGAGAAGAAGACGGCCGAGCCGGCGAAGAAGACCGCCGCCAAGAAGACCCCCGCGAAGAAGGCGGAGCCGGCGAAGAAGACGACAGCGCGCAAGACCGCACCCCGCAAGAGCGCCTGACGCCGACGTCAGCCGCGGCGGTGTCCGCCGCACCGGGTACGCTCCGCCGGCCGCTGGCGACCCGGAGGAGCCCCCATGTCGTACACCCCTGATCTGGACCGGTTGCTGACGCCCGGCGCACGCTTCACCGACGAGCACGGCGGATACCTGATCGAGGTCCACCCGGCGGGTGACGTCGTGCTGCCGACCGGCCGGGTGGTCGGCTGTGATCCGCTGGTCTGCCCGGAGGCGGAGCCGTTCACGGTGACCGTGCCGCCCGGGCGGTATCCCGCCCGCGCCTGGGTGGCCGTGGTGTTGCGCGAGGACGCCGAGGTGGACCGGCGGGTGGCCGCGTTCGAGCTGGTCGTCTCCGACGAGCCGACCGCACGTTGGGAACCGGCCGTCGCGGGCGACCAGGACGTCGCCACGCTCGGCGCTGACGACTACTTCGGGTACGGGGTGGACGCCGGTGCCGGCACCCTCGCCGATCCGACGGCGCTCGCCGCCCTGGAAGGCTGGGACGAGGACCGGGTCGAGGAGGTCTTCATCCCGGCAGAGCTGCCCGCGTCCCCGGTGCCGGGGCTGATCACCGCTGTTCTGGACGAGGCCAGCGGGGCCAACGTCGTCACCGTGGCCACCGGTTGGGGCGACGGCTGCTACGGCACCTGGATCGGTCGTACCGCCGACGGACGGATCACCTCGTTCGTGACCGACTTCATGGTCGTCCCGGAATAACGCCCGGGAAGCTCCCGGAACTGCCGCGCTGGGCGATCCGAGGCGTCCGCGGCGGGCACGGTGGGCCGCGGTGCGGGTACCGTGTGCGTCGGCTTTCCCCCCGGCACCGGGTGCCGGCCACACCTTCGCAGCAGGGAGTCGACGACGTGAGCGAGCGGACGCAGCAGAAGGGCCCAGACCAGAGCCCGGCGACCAAGTCGGGGCGCCGGTTGGCCGCCCAGTTGGCAGCGAAGAAGGCAGCCGACGCGAGGCGGAAGCGCAACGCGTGGGCGGGCGGCCTGGCCGGCGTCGCGGTGATGGCGCTGCTGATCGGCGGTTTCGTCTGGATCGACCAGAACCGCAGCGATGACAAGCCCGCCAACCAGGCCGGCGCGACCCCGTCCGCCTCCGCTCCGGCCCCCGACGCGCCGGGCGCTCCCCCCGCCCCGCAGCTCCCCGAGGGCGCCGACCCGGCGCTGGGCAGCAAGCCCACGGTGACGCCGGGCACGGGTGACCTCAAGAAGCTGACGGTCACCCCGCTGATCAAGGGCACGGGCCCGGCGGTGCAGAAGGGCCAGAACATCACCACCAACTACGTGGGGGTGTTCTTCAAGGACGGCAAGGAGTTCGACTCCTCCTGGAGCAGCGGGCAGCCGGCCACCTTCCCGATCGGCGTCGGTCAGGTCATCCCCGGATGGGACCAGGGCCTGGTCGGCGTGACGGTGGGCAGCCGGGTGCAGCTCGACATTCCGGGCGAGTTGGCGTACGGCAACGACGAGGCCGCCGCCGGCGGACGCCCGACCGGTCCGCTGCGCTTCGTGGTGGACGTCCTCGCCGCCCAGTGACCTGACCGAATCGCCCCGGTTGTCCACCGGTCGCGATGGGCTTGTTCACATGGGGCTTCCGGCCCGTCACCCAGCGGCAGTAGTTTCGGCGTCACCCCGGGCGGTTCGCCGCCCGGGGTGAGCATCCGTAACCGGGACGCGGAGGTGCATGTGACGGCGCTGGACGAGGCTGGACGGACGGCCCGCGTGATGTGGGCGCACTTCGAGCCGGTGCACGCGGTCACCTACCTCCATCCCCGGGCCCGCGCCGCGTACGAGGCGGTCGGGCTGCGCGGCTACTGGCGGGGTTACTTCGCCGGCCGCGCCGCGCCGCTGGGCGCCACCGAGGCGGCCCCGGTGGTCGCCGCCTTCTTCAACTTCGCGCCGCCGATGGTTGCCCGGGCACTGCCGGCGGTGTGGCGGTTGGCCACCCCGCCGGAGGCGCTCCGCGCCCGCCTGACCGGCGCGGTGCAGGCGCTCGCCGAGCTGACCTACGAGCTGCCGGAGTCGCACCTGGCGGAGGCTGCCGACCTGCTGGAGCGGGCCGCCTCGGCGGTGCAGACCGCCGGCCGGGTGCTCGGCGCGGTCAACGCCGCGCTGCCGGTCGGGGAGTACCCGCTGGCCCGGCTCTGGCAGGCCGCCACGACGCTGCGCGAGCACCGTGGCGACGGGCACGTGGCGGCGCTGGTGGCCGCCGGGCTGGACCCGGTCGAGACGCTGACCTGGCGGGTGGCGGCGGACGACTTGCAGCCGCAGTACCTGCTGGGTCGGGGCTGGTCCGAGGAGCAGTGGCAGGCCGCCCGCGAGCGGCTGACGCAGCGGGGCTGGCTGGCGGCGGACGGCGCGGCCACGGAGGACGCCCGGGCCGAGTTCCAGGCCGTCGAGGACGCCACCGACCGGGCCGCCGCGCACCCGTGGCAGACGCTCACCCCGGACGACCGGGACCGGCTCCGGGAGCTGCTGGAACCCATCGCCCGGTCCTGCCACGCGCTGGTCCCGGCGGACAGCCCGCTCGGCCTGCCCGCCCTGCCCGGCTGACCGGGCGCCCACCGGTCGGGCAGGATGGTGCCGTGACGGATGCGGTGGTCTTCGACCTGGACGGCGTGATCGTGGATTCCGAGCCGGTGTGGGAGGAGGTCCGCCGGGCGTACGTGGCGGCGCACGGCGGGACCTGGCAACCGGACACGCAACGTCGCCTGATGGGAATGAGCACCGGCGAGTGGGCGCACTATCTCAGCGGCGAGTTGGGCGTCGGCCGCACCGCCGAGCAGGTCGCCGCCGAGGTCGTCGAGGAGATGACCCGGCGCTACCGGGACCACGTACCCCTCATCGACGGCGCCGACCAGGTCGTCCGCCGGCTCGCCGGACGTTGGCCACTGGGGTTGGCCAGTTCGTCACCGACCCGGCTGATCGAGGCGGCGCTGGCCGCCACCGGCCTGACCGACGCGTTCGGCGCGACCCTCTCCACCGAGCAGACCGAGCGGGGCAAACCCGCGCCGGACGTGTACCTGAGCGTCGCGGAGCGCCTCGGCGTCGACCCGGCCCGCTGCGTGGCCGTGGAGGACTCGTCCAACGGGGTGCGCTCCGCTGCCGCCGCGGGCATGCGGGTGGTGGCGGTGCCACACGGTTCGTACCCTCTCGACCCGGACGCCGCCCGGCTGGCCACGGTGACGCTGAGCGCGATCGGTGAGCTGACCCCGGAGCTGGTGGACGAGCTGGGTTGACCCGGGCCGGGCGGGGTAGAGACCACGAATGAAGGCCATCGTGTACGAGCGCACCGGCGACCCTTCGGTGCTGGAGCTGGTCGACCGGCCGGTGCCGGAGCCGGCTGCGGGCGAGGTTCTGGTGCGGATGGCGGTCTCGGGGGTCAATCCGACGGACTGGAAGTCCCGCCGCAGCTCCACGCCGGACCGGTGGCAGATTCCCGGGCAGGACGGCGCGGGGGTGGTGGAGGCCGTCGGCGCGGGGGTCGACCCCGACCTGATCGGTGAGCGGGTCTGGATCTGGGAAGCGGCCTGGCAGCGGCCGTGGGGCACGTCGGCGGAGTACACGCTGGTGCCGGTCCGGCAGGCGGTACGCCTCGGCGACGCCCCGTTCGAGCTGGGGGCTGCCCTGGGCATCCCGTTCCTCACCGCGCATCGCTGCCTGACCGCCGGCGAGTTCATGCCGGACACGCTGCGCGCGGGTGCGCTGGCGGACCACACCGTGCTGGTGCAGGGCGGGGCGGGGGCGGTCGGGAACGCCGCGATCCAGCTTGCCCGCTGGGCCGACGCCACTGTCATCGCGACGGTGAGCAGTGCGGAGAAGGCACAGCTCGCGGCGGCGGCCGGCGCCTCCCACGTGGTCGACTACCGGGAGCAGGACGTGGTCGAGGAGATCCACCGGATCGCCCCGGACGGGGTCCACACGGTCGTGGAGGTCGCCCCGGCCCAGAACGCGGCGGTGGACGTGCAGGTGCTGCGGCACGGCGGCGCGGTCTGCATGTACGCGGACAACGGCGGGGGTGAGGTGAGCATCCCGATCCGGGCGATGATGGCGCCGAACGCCCGCTGGCAGTTCGTGCTGGTCTACACCGAACCGAAGGCGGCCAAGGCGCAGGGCGTCAAGGACGTGGCGGCGGCGGCCAGCCAGGGCGCGCTGCGGGTCGGCGCGGAGGCTGGCCTGCCGCTGCACTACTACCCGCTGGCTGAGACGGCAGCGGCGCACCAGGCGGTGGAGGACTCGACGGTGGGCAAGGTGCTGGTGACCACCAGCGACGCCTGATGGGGTCGCGCACCACCCGATTTCCCCGTCATCAGGACAGAAGCGAAGAAGTTTCGCAACAATGACGGTGCGGGTCATCCGCGTGGAACGGGCGGCCCCGGCGCGGTGCGAACGCCGGGGCCGCCCCCTGGGGAGGGATCTTCAGGAGTTGCCCCTTGCCCCAACAGGCGACAGTGCCGGGGAAAACGTTACGGGGCTGTCAGCTCCCGGACAGTCAGCTCACCCTCGGCGTACCGCGAACGGACGACCTTCTTGTCGAACTTGCCCACGCTGGTCTTCGGCACCGTGTCGATGAACGCCCAGCGCTCGGGCAACTGCCAACGCGCCACCGAGCCGGCCAGGAAGTCCCGCAGCTCCTCGGCGGTCACCGAGGCGCCCTCCCGGACCACCACGGTGGCCAGCGGCCGCTCGTCCCACCGCTCGTCCGGCACACCCACCACGCACGCCTCCAGCACCGCCGGGTGGGCCATCAGCGCGTTCTCCAGCTCCACCGACGAGATCCACTCACCGCCGGACTTGATCACGTCCTTGGCGCGGTCGGTCAGCGTGATGTACCCGTCCGGCGAGAGGGTGCCCACGTCGCCGGTGCGTAGCCAGCCGTCGCGGAACTTCTCCTCGTCCGGGGTGTCGTCACCGACGTACCGGGCGGTCACCCACGGCCCCCGGACCTCCAGCTCGCCCACGGCCTTGCCGTCGGCGGGCATCGGCTCGCCGGACGGGCCGACGATCCGCGCCTGCACGCCCGCCGGCACCCGCCCCTGGGTGTAGCGGTACCGCCACGCCTGCTCGCCGGTCGCACCGGCCGGTGGACGCGACACCGACCCCAGCGGGGACATCTCGGTCATCCCCCAGGCGTGGATGACGTCGATCCCGTGCCGCTCGTCGAACGCGTGCATCAGCGCCGGCGGACAGGCCGAGCCGCCGACGATCACCTCGGTGAGCGAGGAGGTGTCCACGTCGTGGCTGTCCAGGTAGGCCAGCAGATCCGTCCAGATGGTCGGCACCGCGCCGGCCAGGGTGGGCCGCTCGGCGGCGATCATCTCGGCGATCGGCGCGGCCTGGAGGAACCGGTCCGGCATGATCAGCGACGCGCCGGAGAGGAAGGCCGCGTACGGCAGACCCCAGGACATGGCGTGGAACATGGGCACGATGGCCAGCTCCCGGTCGGTCGGCCCGAGACCGAAGCCCTCCGGCATGCAGACCTGCAACGAGTGCAGGTAGATCGACCGGTGCGAGTAGGCGACGCCCTTCGGGTTGCCGGTGGTGCCCGAGGTGTAGCAGAGCGCGGCGGCGTCGCGCTCGTCCACCTCGGGCCAGTCGTACACCTCGGGCCGGTCGGCGAGCAGCGTGTCCCAGTGGTGCACGGTGATGCGTTCGCCGGCTGCCGCCACCAGCGGCGCCGGGTCACCGCCGCCGACCACCACGACGTGCCGCACCGTGGTCAGCTCGCCGATCACCCGGGCCAACAGCGGGATGAGCGTGGTGTCGACCAGCACCACCCGGTCCTCGGCGTGGTTGGCGATGTAGACGACCTGGTCGGGGAAGAGCCGGATGTTGAGCGTGTGCAGCACCGCGCCCATGCTCGGCACCGCGAAGTAGGCGACCAGGTGCTCGTTGTTGTTCCACATGAAGGTGGCGACCCGCTCGTCACCGGTCACTCCGCACTCGTCACGCAGCGCGTGTGCCAGCCGGGCGGCGGCGCGGCCCACCTCGGCGTACGTCATCCGGCGGGGTTCGGCGCCGGTCCAGGTCACCACCTCGGCCGTGCCGTGCACTCCTGCGCCGTGGTCGAGGATCCGGGAGACCTGCAGAGGGGCGTCCATCATCGTGCTACGCATGGGTAACAAGCTAGTGTCGCCGGTCACACGTTGGGAACCCCCGTAAGTTGTCGCAGGTGAGCATCTCCTGGGCCGACTCGTACGTAGGGCAGTTGCGCGCAATCGCCGGGGACCGAACGCTGATGTTCGTCGGCGCCCGCGCCGTGGTCAACGACAACGCCGGACGCATCCTGCTGATCCAGCGTTCCGACAACGGCCAGTGGGCCATGCCGGCCGGCGCGATGGAGCTGGGCGAGTCGATCGCCGACTGCGCGGTCCGCGAGGTCCGCGAGGAGACCGGGCTGCGCGCGTTGCGGGTCTGCGCGTTCGCCCTCTACACCGGGCCGGACCGGACCAGCACCAACATGTACGGGCACACGTACCAGGTCTTCACGACGGCGTTCAAGGTGGAGGAGTGGGACGGGCAGCTGTCCCGAGTCACCGACGAGACCACCGACGCCGGCTTCTTCCCCCGGGACCGGTTCCCCTCCCCGCTCTCCACCTCGGTCATCGAGACCCTGGCCGACCTGGACGTCTTCGAGCAGACGAACCGGCTGATCCTGAAGTAGGTCGGCCCCGGAATCTACTGACTCCGGGGCCGTGCCTCACTGCGGGTGGCGCATCGCGGCGAAGAACCCCTCCTGGATCCAGTTCGGGTACGCGACCGGCAGCTTGGTGGCCTCGTCCAGCTCGGTGAGGTCCTGCTCGGTCAGGGTGAGGTCCGAGGCGGCGATGTTGTCCACCAACTGGTCCAGCTTGCGCGCGCCGACGATCACGCTGGTCACGGCGGGCCGGGTCAGCAACCAGGCGACCGCCACCCGGGCCGGGCTGACGTCGTGCCGCTCGGCGACGCCCTTGAGCACGTCGACCACCCGGAAGGCGTGCTCCGGGTCGAACGGCGTGAAGCTGGTGTAACCGGGCTGCGCGCTGCGCGCGCCGCTGTCGGCGACGGTGCCGTCCCGGCCGACCTTGCCGGAGAGGAAACCACCGGCGAGCGGACTCCACACGGTCAGCCCGACGTTCGCGTCGAGCGCCATCGGCACCACGTCGCGCTCCACGTCCCGGCCCAGCAGGGAGTAGTACTCCTGCACCGAGACGAAGCCGGCCAACTTCTCCCGGGCGGAGATGCCCAGCGCCTTGGACATCTGCCAGGCGGCGAAGTTGGCCGCGCCGATGTAGCGGACCTTGCCCTGCCGGACCGCGTCGTCCAGCGCCCGCAGCATCTCCTCCATCGGAGTGATGTGGTCGAAGTTGTGGATCTGGTACAGGTCGATGTGATCGGTGCCCAGCCGGCGCAGGCTGTCCTCCAGGTTCTGCATGATGTGCAGCCGGGAGGTGCCCACGTCGTTCGGGCCGGGGCCGGTCCGGGAGTGCACCTTGGTGGCCAGCACCACGTCGCGACGCCGCTTGCCGAGCGCCTGACCGAGCAGTTCCTCGCTCTCGCCGTCGCCGTAGCCGTCGGCGGTGTCGACGAAGTTGACGCCCGCGTCCAGCGCCGTGTCGACCATCCGCTGCGCCTCGGGCAGCGCCAGCCCACCGAGGGTGCCGTAGATCGGGTGCCCGCCGCCCCCGAAGGTCATCGCGCCGAGTGAGATCTCCGAGACGTACACCCCGGTGTTGCCCAGCAGCCGGTACTTCACCTGTGTTGCTCCTCGTGGTGGGTCGGAGGCCGAGGTCGGACACTCCGTGGTCACTATGTCGGACACTGTGTCCGGCAATGAGCGTACGTCGCCTGCCCGACGCCCGGCCACCTAGGATTCCGGCTATGCCCTCGATCACCCGCCGCCGCCCGCGCAACCCCGATGGTCGGGCCGCCGTCGAGGCACGGGTGCTGGCGGCCACCGAGCGTCTCCTGCGGGAGGGGATCCGCTTCACCGACCTCGGGGTGCAGCGGATCGCCGCCGAGGCCGGTGTGGCGCGGTCGACCTTCTACACCCACTTCCAAGACAAGAGCGAACTGCTCATGCGCCTCGCCGGCACCATGCGGGAGAGTTCCTTCGAGCGCACCGGCGGCTGGGATCCGGGTGGACCCGGCGACCCGCTGGCGCGGTTGACCGAGGTCTTCGCCGACGTGATCCGGATCTACCGGACCTACGCCCCGGTGCTGGCCGCGGTCAGCGAGGTCGCCGCGTACGACGAGGTGGTCCGGGAGTACTGGGCAGCCGGGTTGGAGCAGTTCGTGGCCCGCACCGTGGACGCGCTGCGGATCGAGCAGGAGGCCGGGCGTACCCCCGCCGACCTGGACGTGACGGCGGCCAGCCGGCTGATCGTGGTCGGCGGCGACCGCTTCCTGGCCGACCACGTCAGCACCACCACGGCGGACCCCGAGACCGACGCGGCAGCCGCCCGGGAGTTGGCCGCGACCTGGTGGTACGGCGTCTACCGCCGCCCGGCCTGACCGCCGACGGCCCCGCAGCGGTCCGGGGCGGCCGGTCGAGACCCTCAGATCATCGTCTGGGACTTGGCCTCCATGTCGGCGGCGGCCTCCTCCTTGGACTCGCGGGTCAGCGGCTTGCCACCCGCGGCCGGAGCCTTACCGCCGAGCGGGTCGGCGCCGCCGGTCGCGCCCTGCGGTCCCGCGCCCCGCAGTTGCGTGTTGGGCAGCGTCAGGGTGACCACCACCGCCAGGATCGCGATCAGACCGGCGGTCAGGAAGACCATGTCCAACGCGTCGACGAAGGCTCCCTGGATGGCCGCGCGCACCGGCCCCGGCAGGGCCAGGATGGTGGCCGGATCGTTGATCGAGATGTTGGAGCCACCACTCGCCGCCACGGCGGCCTGCTCCTGCGGCGGGAGCTGAGCGATCGCGGCGGGCAGTCGGTCTGCGAGCCCGCCGGTCAGCCGGGACGAGAGCACCGTGCCGAGGATCGCCACCCCGAACGAACCGCCCAGCGACCGGAAGAACGTCGCCGAGGACGTACCGGCCCCCAGGTCACGTACGGAGACCGCGTTCTGCACCGCCAGGATCAGCGACTGCATACACAGACCCAACCCGATGCCGATCACCACCATGAACCCGAAGGCCACCCAGAGCGAGGTGCTCACCTCCAGTCGGGTGAACAGGAACATGCCGACCAGGAGGGTCACCGAACCGGCCACCGGGAACCACTTGTACCGGCCGATCCGGGTCATCGCCCGGCCGGTCAGGATCGAGGTGACGATGATCCCGGCCATCATCGGCAGCATCAGCAGACCGCTTCGGGTCGGCGAGGCGCCCTTGACGATCTGCAGGTAGAGCGGGATGAAGATGATCGAGCCGAACATCACCAGACCGATGATGAGCAGGGCCGAGTTGGCCAGCGCGAAGGTGGCGCTCTTGAAGAGCCGCAGCGGGAGGATCGGCTCGGCCACCCGGGCCTCCTGGAGGACGAAGAGCACCCCCAGCACCGCACCGACGACGAACAATCCGATGATCACGCCGGAGCCCCAGGCGTACTCGTTGCCGCCCCAGCTCAGCGCGAGCAGCAGCGAACTCACCCCGGCGACCAGCAGGCCGGCGCCGAGCCAGTCGATCGAGTGGTCCCGGCGTTCGAACGGGATTAACCGCATCACGTGGTAGCAGACCACGATGGCCAGGATCGCCAGCGGCACGTTGATGTAGAAGATCCACCGCCAGTCGGTCTCCGCGAAGTAACCACCGACCAGCGGCCCGGCCACCGACGAGATCCCGAAGACGGCACCGAACAGCCCCTGGTAGCGACCGCGCTCCCGGGGCGACACCACGTCCGAGATGATGGTGAACGCGAGCGTCAGCAGACCACCGGCGCCGAGGCCCTGGATGCCCCGGGTGATGATCAGCTGGGTCATGTCCTGGGACAGCCCGGCCAGCAACGACCCGACCAGGAACGTGCCGATCGAGAAGAGGAAGACCGGTCTGCGCCCGTACAGGTCGGCCATCTTGCCGTAGAGCGGCGTCGACGCGGTCGAGGCGAGCAGGTACGCGGTGACCACCCAGGAGTAGTGGTTGATCCCGCCCAACTCGCCCACGATGGTCGGCAGGGCCGTGCCGACGATGGTCTGGTCGAGCGCTGCCAACAGCATGCCGGTCATCAGACCGAGCATGAGCAGTCGGATCTGCTGACGGTTCAGCACCGGCACGTCAGAGGCTTCGGTGGTCATGTGCCCTTCTATCCCGACAGCCCGAGAACATGCGCCCAACCGCCGAAAACCCCCATCGCCCGCCCCACCCCAGCCTGCGTTGACCATGAAGTTATTGCCCCGACACGCCGAGCCGGGTGGCAATAACTTCATGATCAACGGGGAGGGGGTGGGGCGGGGGACGGGGGTTAGGCGGCGAAGGTTTGGGTGATCTTCCGGCAGAAGGCGGGGAGGTCGTCCGGGTTGCGGCTGCTGGTGAGGTTGCCGTCGGTGACGCACTCCTCGTCCACCCAGGTCGCGCCCGCGTTGGTCAGGTCGGTACGCAGGGTGGGCCAGGACGTGATCCGGCGACCACGCACCACGTCCGCCTCGATGAGCGTCCACGGGCCGTGACAGATCACCCCGACGGGCTTGCCCGCGTCGAAGAACGCCTGCACGAACCGCACCGCGTCCGGGTCGCCCCGCAGGAAGTCCGGGTTCGCCACCCCACCGGGCAGCACCAGCGCGTCGTAGCCGGCGGCGTCCGCCTTGTCCGCTGTCACGTCCACGTCGTACGTCTTGGACTGGTCCAGATGGTTGAAGGACTGAATCGTGCCGGGCTTCAACGAGACCAGCTCGGCCGTCGCGCCGGCGTTCTCGACCGCCTCGCGTGGCTGGACGTACTCGACCTCCTCGACGCCGTCGGTGGCCAGGAAGGCGATCCGCTTGCCGTGCAATGCCGCTGTCATGTCGGTACATCTCCTTTCCGGGGGTACCCCAATCCCCTTCCCCGCCCGCAACGCCCGAAACAGACCCGACCGGTGACGAACCACCGAAACGCGCACGACCAGCGGGTGCGCCGGCGGCGCGCAGGTTTGGCCAGGAGGGCGCTGGGGACCCGGGGAGGCATGGCAGGAGCAGCAGCGGAACAGCGCCGGCTCGCCACCGTCGTGGAGAGCTGGCTCGGACGCCCAGTCCTGATCGTCGGTGACGCCATGTTGGACGAATGGCGGTTCGCCGACTCCGATCGGCTCTGCCGAGAGGCACCCGCTCCGGTCCTGACCCTGCGCAGACGGATCTCCGCAGCCGGTGGTGCCGCGAACACCGCGGTCAACGTCGCCGCCCTCGGCGGCCGAGCGGTGCTGGTGGCACCGGTCGGCGCCGACGTGGCCGGCGACGAACTGCACGACTGTCTGGACCGCGCCGGCGTCTGGGACCGCACCGTCAACCAGCCGGGACGGCCCACCCCGGTCAAACGGCGGATGCTGGCCGGCAACCAGATCCTGCTGCGCGAGGACTCCGGAGACCCGGACGACGCCCTCGACCCGGAGGGCGTCGACCGGCTGCTCACCGCGCTGAGCTGCGCCACCGAGGAGCTGCGCGCCGCCGCCGGTGGAGAGGCGCCGACCCTGGTGGTCTGCGACTACGGCCTGGGCGCGCTGCCCGCGCCGGTCCGCGCGTGGCTGGTCGAGCAACGCGAGCGGTACGCCACGGTCGCGCTGGACGCCCACGACCTGGCCGACTGGCGAGGGCTCGCGCCGACCGTCGTCACCCCCAGCTTCGCCGAGGCGACCCGCCTGCTGGCCCGCGCCAACGGTACGACCCGACCGGCTGGCGGGAGCGACCTGCACCTGGAACACCCGGACCACGACCCGGCTGACGGCCCCTCCGAGATGACCGCGGGCGCGGCACCGGGCGCGGTACGCGCCGACGACGTCACCGACGGCACCACCGACCGCCGCGGGCCGGTCGGTGAGCCGGTCCGGGGCGAGGGCCGGGTGGCCCTCACCGGCGACGGGCTCAGCGTCACCGGCACCGGCGTCACCGTGAACACCCAGGCCGGGGAGGGCGTCGACCGGGCCGTACTGGCCGAGTCCCGCCTGGCCGAGTTGCGCGCGCACACCGGCGCGGACGTGGTCGCGGTGACCCTGGACACCGAGGGCGCGGTGGTCGGCGGTCTCGACGGGGCGCCGCGGCGCAGCCACAGCACCCCGGTCCCGGCGAGTCACGCCGTGGGTGCCGGCGACGCGTACCTGGCGGCGATGACGTTGGCCCTGGCCGCCGACGCGCCGCTGCCCACCGCCGCCCAGCTCGCCCAGTTGGCGGCCACCATCACCGTCTCCGACACCGGCACCTGCGTGTGCCGGCGGGAGGACCTGCTCACCGCGCTGGACCAACCGACCGGGATTACGGACCGTACCGCCTTGGTCGGCACCGACGAGTTGGACGCGATCGTCGCCGAGTACCGCGAGGCGGGACGGTCGGTGGTGTTCACCAACGGCTGCTTCGACGTGTTGCACCGCGGGCACGTGCGCTACCTGGAACAGGCCCGCGCGCTGGGCGACCTGCTGATCGTGGCGGTCAACTCGGACGGCAGCGTCCGACGGTTGAAGGGCCCCGACCGTCCGGTCAACCCGGTCGAGGATCGGGGAGCCCTGCTCGCCGCGCTGGCCTGTGTGGACCACGTCGTGGTCTTCGAGGAGGACTCGCCCGCCGCGCTGATCGAGGCGGTCCGGCCGGACGTCTACGTCAAGGGCGGCGACTACCCACCGGAGCTGGTCCCGGAAGCCCCGCTGGTGCGCCGCCTGGGCGGCCAGGTGCGCACCCTCGGGTACGTGCCGGACCGCTCCACCTCCGCGATCATCGAGCGGATCCGGTCACACAGCCAGGACCCGTCGTCGTACGCCTCGGATCGCACGCCCGATGAGTCGCTGAGCACCCGCACCCAGGCGTCGTGAACCGCCCCCTCGACCTCGGCGACCCGGAGGAGTTCCGCGCCGACCGGCTGCTCGACGTGCTGATTCCGACCCGGAACCGGCCCGCCGAACTGGCGGCCACCCTGGCCGGACTCGCCGCCCAGGACGGGGTGCCCGGCTTCGGGGTGGTGGTCAGCGACCAGTCCGACGGGGAACCCGCGTACGCGCACCCCGCCGCGGCCGCCGTGGTCCGGGCGCTGCGCCACCGGGGTCACCCGGTGCTGCTGACCCGTCGACTGCCCCGCCGGGGGTTGGCCGAACATCGGGCGTACCTGCTCGCCGCCTCGACCGCCCGGTACGTCCTCAACCTCGACGACGACATCTGGTTGGAACCGGGGGCGTTGCACCGGCTGGTCACGGCGATCGGCGAGCTGGGCTGCGGGTTCGTCGGCAACGGTGTGCACGGGCTCTCCTACGCCGACGACGTGCGGCCGGAGTCGCACCGGCACTACGAGGAGTGGATCGGCGCCCCGACGCCCGAGCGGATCCGCCCGGACACCCCGGAGTGGAACCGCGCCCGGGTCCACTCGGCGGCCAACCTGCTGCACATCACCGCGCAGTTGGCGCTGCCGCCGGGCGCGTGGCGGGCGTACAAGGTCTCCTGGATCGGTGGGTGTGTGCTCTACGACCGGGCCAAGCTCCTCGACGTCGGCGGCTTCGACTTCTGGCGTCGAGTACAGGAGAAACACCAGGGTGAGGACGTGGCCGCGCAGCTCGCGGTGCTGGCCCGCTACGGCGGTGCGGGCATCCTGCCCAGCGGCGCGTACCACCTGGAGTCGCCGACCACGGTCACCGACCGGGACGTCGAGGCGTGGGAGGTCGTCCTGGCCGAGGAGAGCGCGGCTACGGGTTGAGCAGTTCCCGGGCCGCTTCGAGCACCTCGACCACCGGCACGTCCGCCACGAACGAGTCCCGGTGTGGGCACTCGCCGTCGCCGGGGCGGTGCGGGTAGATGCCCGGTGTGCAGTCCACCCCGCAGACCGGGCAGTGCACCGTCCAGGAACAGATCGGCCGGTGCCGGCCACGCAACGGATTCGCCGTGTTGATCAGGTTGCCGACCCAGAAGATGCCCACCGTGGACGTGCCCACCGCGGCGGCCACGTGCAGCGGGCCGGTGTCGTTGGAGACGACCAACGCGCAGTCGGCGTAGCAGCCCAGCAACCCGCCGAGGCTGAGCGTCCCCACCTGCGGACGGACCGGAACCCCGGCCGCCGCGACGACCCGGTCCACCACGTCCTGCTCGGAGGGCGTGCCGGTGACCAGCACCTCGTAGCCGTCGCCGTGCAGCTCGCGGGCCACCTCCGCGAAGCGCTCGGCGGGCCAGCGGCGGCGGGTGTCGCTGGCTCCGGGGTGCAGCGCCACCCGTTGTCGGTTCGCCGGTCCGAGCACCTGGGCCGCTTCGGCCCGGTCGGCGTCGGTCACCGTCAGCGTCGGAGTGATGGTGGTGGTGGGTGCACCCGCCAACGCCACCAACTCCAGGTAGCGGATCACCTCGTGCTGGTAGTAGACGTAGCGGAGCCACCGGTCCAGCGGCGGCGCGTCGTCGGCGCGCAGGCCGACTGTCATCCGGGCACCCAGGCGACTCATCAGCGGGTTCGAGTTGGCGCCGCCACCGTGCATCTGCACCGCCAGGTCGAAACCCTCACCGGAGGCAGCGGCCAGGAAGTCGTCCATCGACGACTCCGGTTCCCCCGGGTCCGGGGTACGGATGCCGGGTGCGGGCGGCACCACCAGGACCCGGTCCACCGGGCCCGGCCGGTCGCGCCAGAGCTTCGCGTGCCACGGCGCGCCGAGCAGCACGATCTCCGCCGAGGGGTACGCGGCACGCAACGCGTCCAGCGCCGGCAGGACGAACACGAAGTCGCCGAGTGCGTTGGCGCGCAGCACGGCGATCCGCCGCACATCAGGAAGGCGCTCGACGGTCGGGCCGAGCACGGACGGGGTGACCACGCAGCCCGCTACTGCCGGTCGATGTCGCCGACGGTGTCCGGGCGGTGCAACTCCCGGTCGGCGGCGGGATCGGCCGGCATCGGCGTACCAGTGGAGAGGTCGCCGGAGCGCGGGCCGGTGCGACCGACGGTGATGGTGCGCGGCGCGGGCCGGGTCGCCCGGGGCACCCGGACCCGGAGCAGACCGTGGTCCATCACCGCGTCGATACCCTCCGGGTCGACCCGCGACGGCAGGTCGATCCGGTACTCGAAGCCACGGGTCTCGAAGCCGCCCGGGATGCCCTGGTCGGCGTTGACCTCCGCCTCGGAACGGGCCCGCACGCACAGCTCCCGGTCGTCCAGCTCGACCGCCACCTCCTCCGGCGCCACCCCGGGCAGCCGGACGACGACCTCCCAGCCGTCCGAGGTTTCGGTCAGGTCGACGTCGGACGACCCGGCCCGGCCACCGACCAGGCGACTCAGCTCGGCGCGCAGCGACTGCAACTCGCCCATCGGGTCCCAGCCCTGCTGGCGGCCCCGCCACCCCCGGCCGAAACCGCCGCTCTGCTGCTCGCTCATCACACCTCTCCGATCCGCCGGGTGGCCGTGGTGGGCCGCAGCGAGCTGGGCGCGTCCAGGCCGGCATCCCGGTCGACGCCCACCCCGAGCCGGTCGACCAGCTCGCCGCCGAGCCAGGCGCTGATGCCGAGGATCGCCACGGCGACCAACTCGATGGCGATCAGCGCGCCGCCGGCGGCCCGCGAGTCCGCGTTGAGCCGGACCGCCCAGACCGCCGCGAAGAGCAGGATCACCGCGACGTTGGCGGCCGCGTGCAGCAGACCCACCCGCTTGGCGCGGGTGCCGGTCGGGATCGCCAGCAGGTCGAACGAGCCGGCGGCTGCGGCGAGCAGGCCGCCGATCAGACCGACGGTGATGTTCCAGTACGCGACCTCGCCCAGGAAGTCGGGACCGCCGACGGTGTCCACCAGGTCGAACAGCACCGCGGTGACCAGCAGCGCGACCGGGAACATGACCAGCATCGGATGGACTGGGTGACCCAGCACCTTGAGTCGGCTCTCCATCTCCCGGCCTCCACTGGTCGGCGTGCTGCGGACGGTGCGTGCGGCGGGCGTGTCGGGTGAGGCCGTACCCCCCGTCAACCGGGCACAAACCTCGCCCTGGTCACGGCGGCATAGGCTGACGAATGGTGGTGCCCGCCAACGGGTCAACGCCTGAGGGAGGAGCAACGTGACGGTGGAGATCACTTCCCACGAGGAACTGCGTGACCTGCTCGGTGCGCCGAACGCGCGGGCCGCCAACAAGGAACGCGTCCGCCTGCACGAGCGGGACCGCGAATGGCTCGCCGCCTCGCCGTTCTGCCTGGTGGCCACGGCCGGCGCGGACGGCAGCTGCGACGTCTCCCCCAAGGGCGACCCGGCGGGCTTCGCGCTGGTGCTGGACGACACGACCATCGCGCTGCCCGAGCGGCCGGGCAACAAGCGGGCCGACGGCTACCACAACATCATCGACAACCCGCACGTCGGGCTGCTCTTCATGATCCCCGGGCGGACCGACACGCTGCGGATCAACGGGCGGGCGCGTCTGGTCGGCGACGCGCCGTGGTTCGACGACATGGTGGTCAAGGGGCATCGACCGGTGCTCGCCGTGGTGGTGCAGATCGAGCAGATCTTCTACCACTGCGCGAAGGCGTTCCTGCGGTCCGCGTTGTGGAAGCCGGAGACCTGGCAGCCCGACCTGCTGCCAACCCGAGCCCGACTCATCAAGGAGGTCGAGGAGCCGGCCGAGAGCCTGGAGGACCTGGAGCGGCACTACGGCCCCGACTACGCGAAGACCATCTACGCCTGAGTCACGGGCGGACCTCCCCGTCCACGCCCAGGCCGCCCACCACTGCGGTCTCCTGACCCGTGAACTCGCCGGTGAGCATCGGCATGGCCCGGCCGATGGCCGCCCTCGTCTCGGGAAGCCGCAGGGAGGCGTCGTGGTGCTCCTTGCTCTGCCACACCTCACTCACCCAGATGGTGACGTCGTCGGTCGCCGAGACACTCACCACGTAGAGGTCACAGCCCGCTTCCCGCAGGCCGTCCACGCCACTCAGCAGGATGGCAACGACGTCATCACGGCGATCCGGCTTCGCCTTCATCGATGCGATGTACCCGTACGGCACGACAACTCCCCGTCCTCGGTGACTCTGGTGAGGTCACCGTAGAACGCAGGACGTGCCTTGATCTAGCGTTGCCGCCGTGGACGGTGACGACTGGTTGGCAGACACCCGCACCTCGTACGACACGGTCGCGGTCGACTACGCCCGTCTGGTGCACGGCCTCCTCCCCGGGGCACCGTACGAGCGGGCGGCCCTGGGCCTGTTCGCCGACTTCGTCCGCTCCGCCGGCGGCGGACCGGTGGCGGACGTCGGCTGTGGGCCTGGACGCATCACCGCCCACCTGCACACACTCGGCATCGACGCCTTCGGGATCGACCTCTCACCCGCGATGATCGCCGTGGCCCGCCGCGACCATCCGGGACTCCGATTCGAGGTCGGCTCGATGACCGACCTCGACCTGGCCGACAACTCGGTCACCGGCCTGCTCGCCTGGTACTCACTCATCCACATCCCCGACGACCAGATGGGCGCGGTCCTCGCGCACTTCCGGCGGGTCGTACGCCCCGGCGGCCCACTGCTGCTCGGGTTCCACGTGGGCGATGAGACGACCCTCAAGACCCAGGGGTACGGCGGCCACCTCATGAGGGTGCGCGTCCACCGTCGCCAGCCGGCCCGGATGGCAGCCTGGCTGCGTGCGAACGGTTTCCGGGTCGAGGCGGAGACGACCCTCACCTCGCCCGAGAGCAAGCTCGGCGCAATCACCTTCGCCCGCCGGGCCTGATCGACCCCAGGCCGCCGATGCGGGGGTCTCCGGGCGGCGGGCTCCACGCCCGACTCGGCCCACGCCGACTCGATGAGTGCCCAGAGCCGGGCCTCGTCGGCGGGAGTGGGCGCGTGCCAGCGGCATCAGGGTTCACGGTCACCGATGGACCGCATCCACCACGACCGACGCTGTTCAGGACCCTGAATCGGCGGACACCATCCACAGGTGGCCGTCCGGGTCGGCGAAGACGCCCGCGTACCCCCAGGGCTGTGCGGTCGGCTCGGTGACCACCTCGGCGCCGGCGGCGCGCGCCCGGTCGACGACCGCGTCCGCGTCGGCAGGTGCGGCGACGCCGAGGTTGAGCACGCACTCACTCTGCCCCCGTGGAGCGACCTCGTGCCGACCGATGACCCAGCCGAAACCCCCGGTCGGGACGAGCATCAGCCGCAGCCCGTCGTTGACCACGAACTGCAACGGCTCCGGCATGCCGTCGTCGGCCAACTCGCCGACGGCGTCGAGGCCGAGGCCGTCTGAGTAGAAGCGGTACGAGGCCGCCCGGTCGGCGATGGGCAGACTGACGATCACCGGAGTGAAGGGCATGGGTGGAAACCTCCGAGATGTGGACCGGTCGCTGTCGCAGGACGCACCACTCTGGCCGGCGGCCCCGAGCCACGATAAGCCGTGGCAGCCGGCATCACCGCCCTTTCGTGCTGCTGTGCGACACCGGTACGGCACGAAGGAGCCCGCCATGGATCAGGGCGGCGCGTCGCCGCAGTGGGTCGGCCCGTGTGCGCGGCCCATGAAGGGGCTGGAGGCATCCGTTCGGACGACTGCCGAACTGGATCTTGGTGGGTAACCTGCGAGTGCGGTGCCTGACGGATCTCCCTCTGGGTTCTCTTGCTGACACTTGAGGAAACACCGCTGGGGCCCCCGGTGCACCGGGGGCCTCTTCCATGGGTTCATGACGCGGCGGTGGACTTCGGTGGTCGGCTCGGGAGGGGGCGGAGCCCCATGACGACGTACCGGCGTCGTAGGCATTGGCGACGCGGTCACTGGGTCAATGAACACCGCGTCACTCGCCCCCGCCCCGCCCCGACCAATCCGGGCACTATGGGCTGCCTGTGGCTGGTCGGGGCCATGATCGCGCTCCCGTTCGTCGTCATGTACTGGGTCGTGAAGGCGTACGCCAGGTGGCAGGCCGCGCGAGTCGCCCTCCTCGTCGTCGTGTGGGTCAACGCCGTGGTGGCGGGCGTGGGTGCGGCGTCGCAGGATGCTGAGATGTGGCCGGCCGCAGCGCTCTTCGCGGTGATCGGCGCGCTCATAGGCTGGCACGTGTGGCACACGTCTGCCCGTGGTCGACGGAGTGCGGAGGCCGTGCGGATTGCCGAAGCGCCGTCGCCTCGGCTTCGCACTCGTCGCGACGTGTTCTCAGCGCTTCACGTTGCCGTGTACTCCCGTGGTGCACGATCGGCTACCAAATCGAGCCGCATGGAAACGTAGTTGGAGTCATCTGGTCCTGCCCGGAAACCGCCGTCAGGCCTCCAACCATGTCTGGCGTAGAACGACTGCGCGCGCTTGTTCCGCTCCCATACTTCGAGCATGCCGATAGGGAGCGAAGCTTCGTCCAGGTAGCGTACGAATGCCGCGTGCAAGGTGCTACCGATGCCTTCTCCCCACCTGGCCGGATTCACGTGAATTTGATACAACTGCCCCGTCGTGCTGGCATCCACCTTCGCCGACAAAGGAGGGCCCATTGCAGCGATACCAGCTATACGACCTTCGTCAACGGCGCATAGAATCCTTTTGTGGGGGGATTCAATCGCCGCCGTCCACCCGGCCTCCTGTTCCTGCACTAACGCGGGATTGACGATGGCCTCGGGCGGCAGCCCGCCAGCTCCGTAATACGCCATACGCGCCTGAGTGTGCAGGTCGATAATGTCATCCAGGTCGACCAGCGTTGCTTCTCGCATTGAAATCAATCCACTCACCTGAGCAATCTCCCATAGTGCATCGACCGGCCGCCAAGGAAAATCCGCCAGTAGCGCAGACCCACGAATCGACACACTACTAAAATCGCTGCCGCGCCACATGCCCAGACATCCCGATGCGCTACGGAGGTCGGGTGGCGAAGGCGGCCCGTAGGGGCGGTGCACACGGCGCGGATGACCTCGAGCGGTCCGCTTGGGGTTCCGGCGTGCCCGTGGCGGTGCCAGGCACGCCCATCCACCCAGGTAACGACTACGAGATCAAAATGGGCGATCCATCGACCTGGTCATGCAGCGATCTAGCAGCGGAAACGCCCCTCGCCATCTCTCACCACTCCGCCGCCGTCCGTCGCCCTCTTGCGGACTACACACGGCCTGCGCCGCCGGACCTCCGCCCCCGCCCCCTCGTGACCGATCAGCCCTCTGGCTGCTGGCCCGCAATTGGCCCATCGGACTCAGCCTGGCGCTCGGCTTGCCAGATGGCGTGTCCCTTCAGCAGGTACCCGACCCAGTAGATCGCGAACAGGATCAGGAAGCACGCGAAGAACACTCCCGAGACGATGCTCGCGATAACGAGTGCTTCACCGCCATCGGCCAGCCCGTGTGCCGCGAAGCCGACGAGGCCCAAGACGAAGAAGATGACCATGTACATGGGCAGTGTTGAGCTGTCGGTCGGGTGCGGCACGCGAGGCAGCCAGGGGGCGCGAGGGTCGTTGATGATCATGCCGTGAGTATCAGGGACACGCTCGGTGAAAGCCAGCGGCGATGCTCGCGGAGGCGTGCGGTCAGTACGGGCTGCTCGTACGGTTCCTGGCCCACACCGGCCGCGCACGTCGCCGGCAGACGCCGCGAGGATCTGGTGTTCCCCTGGTGTGCGGATCCGGCAGGCGCCCGGCGCACCTGGCCTGGCTGGGGCGGCAGCCCGAGCGCCCCGTTACCCGGACGGATCCTGGAGAGATGCGCGTCCAGCAGTACCTGACGGGTCCTGGCTCCCCTCCCGGGAGGGTAGAGATAACTCCCAACCCGATTGGGTGGTTAGCAGGATCGAGCAAAGATCCGGAAACCGAGAAAACTTATTGCCATGACCGCGCAAAAAATGTCCCGGTTCCGTCGGGCCGCCCTCGCCCTTTTCCTTCCCGTCACGGTGGCAGCGGCAATCGCCGCGTGTGACGATTCGGCGGCGCCGAAGGCTGCGCCCGCAGCCGGTTCGGCAGCCCCGGTTCCCACGGCTTCGGCCAACGCCGCCCCCGCAGCAGGCTTGCACATGATCGCCAACAACGGGCACGAGCTTGCCTTCCACGTCACACCCGGAAGCTCTCCTACCATCGTGCTGGATGCCGGTGGCGGCGAGGACTCCTCATATTGGGACGCCCTGGTGCCGCAACTGTCGAAGGCCACCGGATCGCAGATCATCACCTACGACCGGGCCGGTATGGGCGCCAGCGAAGAGGTGAAGGGCCCCTGGGACCCCCAGGCCGCCGCCTCCGACCTGCAGGCCGGTCTGCGTCAACTCGGCGTCGCACAAAACGTGGTCCTCGCGGGCCACTCGCAGGCAGGGGAGGTGGCCCACCATTTCGTCCTCGCGAACCCCGGTGTCGTCTCCGGGGCGGTGCTGATCGACGCCAACGTGCCGCAGTTCTTCACCGATACGCAGACCCAACGCCTCATCGCACTGACCGCTCCGCAGATCGAAGAACTCAAGAAGGCACCGTCGACGAAGGCGAACCGTCAGCTCATCGCCACGGCCGACAACTTCGGCCCCACGCACCAGGCGTACCACAAGCTCTCGTGGCCGAACAACGTCCCCGTCACGTACATCGTGTCGGACAAGACGCCCTTCGACGGATCGCCGCAGGACGCCCAGGCCTGGCGCGACGCGGCCGCCGCGTTCGTCAAGGCGGGGCCTGACCGCACCCTCGTCACCGCCAAGGGCAGCTCGCACGACGTTCCCCAGGACAATCCCGTCCTGGTGCTCAAGGAAATCGAACAGATGACCGCCACCGTCAAGTAAATTGCGGATCGCCCAGGGCCGATATGGACCGACCGCCCGTCCCGTCGATTCGGCACGATGCGCGATGAGGGAGTGAGATGACCGATTCCAGCGGAACCACACGTCCCGGCGGCTCCTCGCCCTCGCGGGAGCGCTCCGGGCCTGGTCCCGTCGCGCGCAGCAGTCCGGCTCTACGCTCCGCGCTGGCCTTGCGGATGAGCCTGTTGGGCTGGTCGCTGGTGCTGCTGACGGGTTCGGCCCTGGGTGCCGTACTGGCCACGGTCTGGATCACCTCGCTGTCAATCGCCGCTCTCGGCGTCGGGATCCCCTTGGTCCTGCTCACCACCGCGCTGGTGCGCTGGTTTGCCGACCTGCACCGCCAGTGGGCCGCCGACCGGCTCGGTGTACCGGTGCCCGCCCACCCCTATCAGCCGACGCCGGACGCCGGGTGGCTGGTGCGGCTCTGGACGATCCTGCGCGACCCGGCGACCTGGCGGGACTGGGCCTGGTTGGTGGTCAACTCGATCACCAACTGGTTGAGCTGCGGACTGTCGCTCCTGCTTTTCGTCTTCGGAGTCGGGTATCTGTTCTATCCGCTCATCTATCAGCTGACGCTTCCTCAGGTATTTCGCACTCCGATGGGGGAGGCCTTCCGGCTGCACAGCGTCGTGCAGTCGTTCGGGTTGGTACCGCTCGGTCCGGTTCTCCTTCTGCTCTGGTATTTCACTGCGGTGCGCCTCGCGAACCTCAACGCTCGGGTGATCCGCGCACTGCTCGGCCCCACCGAACAGGCGCGCCTTCGGGCCCGCGTCCAACAGTTGGCGACCTCGCGAGCCGAGACCATCGACACCCAGGCCGGTGAACTACGCCGAATCGAACGCGACCTGCACGACGGCGCGCAGGCAAGGCTGGTGTCGCTGGGTATGAGCCTGGGCTTGGCTCAACAGTTGCTGCACGACGATCCGCAGGCCGTCCAACAGTTGCTGGCCGAGGCCCGCGAGTCGACCTCCAGCGCTTTGACCGAGCTGCGCGACCTGGTCCGGGGCATCCATCCGCCGGTACTGGCCGACCGTGGCCTGGACGGCGCTCTCAAGGCTTTGACCCTGGTCAATCCGATCCCGACCACGGTGGTGACCCGACTACCGGGACGGCTGCCGGCCCCGGTCGAGTCCGCGGCCTATTTCGCCGTCGCCGAGGCGTTGTCGAACGCCATCAAGCACGCCCAGGCCCGGCAGATCCGGATCACCGTGGAGTTCACACCCCATCGGTACGGCGCTGCGGGAGAGTTGACGATGCTGGTGTCCGACGACGGCCGTGGGGGTGCTTCGATCGATTCCGGCACCGGCCTGCGTGGCATCCAGCGTCGACTGGCGGCCTTCGACGGCACGCTGGCCGTTGACAGTCCGCCGGGCGGACCTACCGAGGTGAGGATGTCGCTGCCGTGCGTATTGTGATAGCCGAGGACCTCGCCCTGCTCCGTGAGGGCCTGATCAGGATCTTGCGGGCCAATGGGTTCGACGTTGTGGAAGCCGTTGACAACGGAGCCGCCCTGATCCGGGCGCTGATGACGCATCGTCCCGACGTCGCCATCGTCGACGTGCGGTTGCCGCCGACCTTCACCGACGAGGGACTGCGTTCCGCCATAGAAGCCCGTCGGCAGATTCCAGGGCTTCCCATTCTGGTGCTCTCGCAGTATGTCGAGCAGATCTACGCCCGGGAGCTGATGTCGGATCGCGCGGGTGCGGTGGGCTATCTGTTGAAGGATCGGGTTACGGACGTCAGCCAGTTCATCGACAATGTCCGGCAGGTCGCCTCCGGCAGCACCGTTATGGACCCCGACGTGGTGAGTGCGCTGCTCACCCACCGCTCCACCGACCCTAAGCTCCTGGAGCTGAGCCCACGCGAGCATGAGGTCCTCACCCTGATGGCCCAGGGCCGGTCGAACGCCGCGATCGCCGCCCGGATGTTCGTCACCGAGAAAACCGTCAGCAAACACAGCAACAACATCTTCACCAAGCTTGGTCTCAAGCCCTCCGAGGACGACAACCGCCGGATCCTGGCGGTCCTGGCCTACCTGCAGAACTGAGAAGCGGAGTTCAAATCGGCCACCCGGCCCAGGCGTTGGCATCTTCGGTCAGGCCTTGGCGGGCTCGTCAAGCCACCGCGCCACGCACGGAGCAGCTCCGCTCCGGCCGGCGTCAGAGTCCGATACTGACGCGGCGGTTACCGCCACGGCCGGCAACAGTCTGTCGGTGACGAAATGCCATGTTCCTCGCCACATCGATGCCCTGCTCGGATTTCCACCGTTCCGATAGGCCGACGCGTGGAGCGTCGATGACTCCGTGCTCCTGAGCGGTCACGACCTTGCGCTTTGCGGAGCAGAGGCCGGGGTCGCCGGGCCAGGACTCCGGCGGCAGATTGGAGTGCGGAGGTCCGTCGGCAGCGCCTTCCACCGGCAGCCGCGGTAACGGGCCGCGTCCATGATGTCGCAGCAGATATACAGATGACCGGGCCTCACGGATGGGCAGCCGGATGATTGGTCATCCGTGCAAGGCGAGGAAAAGGTAGCGGAAACCCTACTACCACCCAGGAGTGCTAGCAGGATCGAGCAGAAACCCCACTTGTTCGTAGGCTTCATCGGTCAAACGATCTACGAAGGAGTGTGGAATGAAAAAGGCACGGACAGTTCGTACCGGGGCGGAGGCGACCCCTGAATCAGTGCCTCGCTGGGCGGTGGGCTGGCCACCATCGGTACGAGGCCATCGGCGTACGCCCAGCAACCCGGGCCCGGTTTTTCCGCGTCCGGTGCGAAGCAATACCAATGCCGCCGGCGCGCTGGTGAGTACCCCGACAGACCTGGCGCGCTTTTGGCAGGCGTTGCAGAGGGGCCGGCTGCGCGACTCCGGCGCAGATGCGGCAGATGCACCAGACCGTTCCCGCACCGGAACACGCTGACGCGCTGCCGGGCGCACAGTAAGGCCTGGGAATCTACCGGGTCGACATCAGCTGCGACGCGTACTGGCCGCACCCCGGCGATGTCCCTGGAATGACGGTCCTCAACGCCACCAGCCCCGACGGGCACAAGTCCGCGTTCCCGGCAGGGCTGACCGGCAGAGCGACGTCCACCATCGCGAAACCGTTGCATCCCGCTCTCCGCACCGCCAACAAAGAAGGTCAATCAGCCATGCCTGTACTCGCCAGATGGTGCTTTCGGCACCGCTTCCTAGTCATCGGGAGCTGGGTTGCTCTGCTGGTTGCGCTCGCCCTGCTGTCCGCGACTGTCGGTACCAGCTACTCCAACGCGTTCAGTCTGCCGGGGACCGAGTCCGCCAAGGCGCAGGCGCTGCTCCAGAAGGTCGCACCTCAGCAGGCGGGGGACAGCGGTCAGATCGTTGTGCACGTGCGCGACGGTTCGATCCGCGACGCCGAGGTCCGTGCGAAGATCACCCCGATGCTGGAGAAGGTCGCAGCGCTGCCTTCAGTCGCGTCGGTGACCAGCATGTACGGGTCTGCAGGAGCGCCGCAGATCAGCAAGGACGGCAGGACTGCCTATGCGACAGTGACATTCGACGCAACGGCCGACCGCCTCGCGATCCCCGACGTCACCAAGGTCATCGACACCGCCCATGCCGCCCGCGATGATCAGCTGCAGGTGGAACTCGGCGGCGAGGCCATCGCCATCGCGGCCGAGGGCGCCATCAAGAGCACCGAGGCGGTGGGGGTGGTGGCCGCCGGCATAGTCCTGTTCATCGCCTTCGGCTCGCTGGTGGGCATGTTGCTGCCGTTACTGGCCGCGATCGCCGCGCTCAGCGCCGGGTTGATCACCGTGGGACTTACCTCGCACCTGATGATCCTGGGGAGCATCGGCCCCACGGTGGCGGCCCTGATCGGTCTCGGAGTCGGGATCGACTACGCCTTGTTCATCGTGAGCCGCCACCGTGCCGGCCTGCAGGCGGGTCTGTCGCCCGAGGATGCGGCGGTGCGTGCCCTCGATACCGCCGGCCGGGCGGTGGTCTTCGCCGGCCTCACCGTGATAGCCGCTCTGCTGGGCCTGCTTGTCCTCCGGATCGGGCCGCTGAACGGGATGGGGATCAGCGGCGCGATCGCTGTGCTTTTCACCGTGGTCGCCGCGGTGACCCTCCTGCCGGCGCTGCTCGGTGTGTTCGGCGCCAAACTGCTGAACAAGCGCCAGCGGCGGGCCCTGGCAACCCCCGACCATGACTCACCGCCGCCGAGTGGACGACGGCGCGGCCGGGCCCGCCGCCCGGGCCGCTGGGCCGAACGGGTTGAACGCCGCAAGACGCTGTTCGCCCTGGGCGCGGTCCTGCTTGTCGCCCTGCTGTCGCTGCCGGCGTTGTCGCTGCGGCTGGGCAACTCGGATGCGGGGAACGACCCGAAGGGTTCCACTACCAGAGCTGCCTACGATCTGCTCGCCCAGAGCTTCGGCCCGGGCTCCAACGGCCCGCTGGTGTTGGTGACGCAGCAGGGCTCATCCGGCGACGGGCAGGCCTTGCAAACCCTGATCTCCGCTGTGCGGGTCACTCCCGGAGTGGCCTCCGTGGTAGCCGAGCCGAGCACCGCGTCAACGGGGTTGTCCGTCATCCACGTGGTCCCGACCACCGCCCCCCAGGACAAGGCGACCGACACGCTGGTCACCCACTTGCGCGAAGACGTCATTCCGGCCGCGGTACGAGGGAGCGGTCTGACGGTGCATGTCGGCGGTGCGACGGCGGGCTCCGCCGATCTCGCCTCGGTGGTGACGGGCAAACTGCCCTTGTTCCTCGCAGTGATCATCGGACTGGGCTTCGTGCTGTTGATGGTCGCGTTCCGCAGCATCCTGGTTCCACTGACGGCCGCCCTGATGAACCTGCTCGCCTCGGCCGCGTCCTTCGGGGTCGTCGTAGCGGTGTTCCAATGGGGATGGGGCTCTGAGTTCATGGGCCTGGGCAAGGCAGGGCCGGTCCAGGCCGAGCTTCCGTTGATCCTGCTCGCGATCCTATTCGGCCTCTCTATGGACTACCAGGTCTTCCTGGTGAGCCGGATGCACGAGGAGTGGACGCACAGTCGCGACAACCACCAGGCGATCCGGGTCGGCCAGACGGAAACCGGACGATTGATCAACGCTGCCGCCCTGATCATGATCTGCGTGTTCACCGCCTTCGTCTTCGGCGGCCAGCGAGTGATCGCCGAGTACGGTGTGGGCCTGGCCGCGGCGGTGGCGATCGACGCATTCATCCTGCGCACCGCGCTGGTCCCGGCGCTGATGCACCTGCTGGGGCGTTCGAACTGGTGGCTGCCCGGCTGGCTGGACCGTATCCTGCCCCAGGTGTCCGTCGAGGGCGCATCCGCTCCGCAGCGAACTCCCGTCGCCCCGGTGATTCCCGTGCCGGTTGCCAACGTGGCTGCTGCGGCAGGGGAGCGCTTCGCGGCGAGCGCCCCGGTAGTCTCCGTGCCTACCGCCCCCTCCGTGCCAGTTACCAATCCAGCCGCTGCGGTAGAGGAACGCTTCGCGGTGCGCGACCCCAAGTCCGTCGGCGTCGCGTATCTGTGGTGGCTCTTCCTCGGCCTGTTCGGCGGCCACCACTTCTACCTCCGCCAGAATGGCCGCGGCGCGCTGCGTCTGTGCACTCTCGGCCTGTGCGGCCTGGGCTGGCTCGCCGACATGTTCATCCTGCCTCGGCAGGTCCGCGAGGCGAATGCCCGGATCACATCACAGCGCCACCGACCCAGCCCGGCGGCCGCGACCGCAAACGCACTGCCGTCCGCCCAGTGAGTGACCATGTCGCCGATCCGAAACACCCGGCCGTCGACCCGCCGTTCAGGCAGACCCCTCGCGGGCCGGAGTGAGCTGCTGGCATCAGGATGTTCAACGCACCGGCCCGCCGGGCCCCGATGCATCGACGCGAGTACCTGCACGTCACGTCGCGGGTCGAGGCCGAACCGTTTCGCAATCCGAGTGCACGCCACCTCGACCGTGAGCGCGGCCGCAGCCTCGGTGTCATCGCAGGGGAACAGAAAGAAGTCGTTCGTACCCCGCCGGGCCGGCGGTCGACCGGCTCGTCTTCCGCGGCTCCCGACCCACCCCCGCCCGTTGATCCGGTGGGCGTTACTGACGACACCGGAGTCCGCAGCCTGCCGGAACACCTGGGTGAGCCGGACCCGGGGAACCATTCCTGCGGCGAGTCGGCCCCGCGAACACTGGACCATTGGAACGCAGCGTGCACTGGATCCGCGATGTCACCTTCAGCGAAGACGCCAGCCAGATCCGGGTCTCTGCAAGCACAGATCGGCCGAGTAAAGGGTTCCCAAACCGACCCCCAGCGTTGGTCAGGTCCGGAAACGTCGTGGCAGGCCCGGATCGGCTGAGTCCACTCCGGCGATGAGGGTGAGGTCCTCTGCCGGCACGTTCAACGCCTGCGCGAGCTGCTCGATCAGCCCCCGTTCGGGAACCAGACCTCCGTGACGGAGCTTCATGATCGTCGAGTGGGCTCGCCCGGCCTGCCAGGCCACCTCGCGCAACGACAGGCCGCGCATCTCCACCAGCATCCCGAACACGGCGCCGAACGGATGCGGCTCCGGTTCCCCTGCCGGCGCGACCGCCGGTCCGATGACCGTGTCGCCGATCTTCATCTGCCAACGAAGGAGCCGGTCTTCCAGGAGCCTCACCCGGGCGGAGAACGACTGAACCTTGCCCGCGTCGCCACCCAGGGAACCCGGCACGGTCACCTCGACAACCTGTGGCTCCCCAGGCGGCAGGGCCAGAGCCGAAGAGCTCTTACGCACTTCTCCCACCTCGGCGACCCGCCAGGCGCGACTCCACCACGGCAGCTCGCCCAGCAGCGTGTCGAGGAACGTCGCCAGGACCGACCGGTCGACGGTCAGTTGATCGGGAGAGGCATCGCGCGCCCGATCGGTCAACGCTTCAACTACGGCGGCGCTCAAACGTTCCACTGTCCTAGTTGTCCTCACACAGCGTTGCGCCCTTGTACGTCGCGGACCCGCCGTACCCGGCTACCGCGAACGCACGCTGAGAGACTTCTTCAAGCATCTCGTCGTCGTCCCCGTAGTCCTGCGGCATGTAGTGGCCGGACCACCGGTTGAACTCCACAACATTCCCGTTCTCGGCCTTGAGACCCCCTGCCATGAGCACACCGTTGGGCATCCCCGGCCGCTCCCATCCGGCGATGCTCGTGTGCCCAGGGTAGACACCCTGGGCACACACGTCCTCGAGAGTGCGGGCAGCCACCGTCCTGACACCCGAGGCGTTTTCGGGGGTGACTCAATTCCTTATCGACGAAAATGACTACCTGACCTGCGTCTCCGCTGGTTAGGGCAGCACACCGAGCCGCCTGATGGAATCGAACCGTCGACCTACGCATTACGAGATCGAACTGCCTGTCCCGCTGGCCTGGGAACATGGCGGTCTAGCAGCGGAAATGGCTTCCGACATCTCTCACCGCTCCCCATGGTCCGTCGTCCTCTTGCGGACTATTTGCGGGCCGGTGACGAGGAGAGCCGGGGGCCGCGGTTGGGCGCCGTTGCCCTGTCGTCCATGGCAGGATCTCCCGGTGGGATTCTTCGAAGATCTCCTACCCGCATTGGAGCCGCAGCCCGAGCCACCCCGGCCGCCTCGGCCAGCATGGATGAAGCCTGAGGCCGTGGTGGCCGGCGGCGTACCCTACGAAGTCCTGTTGGCACGTACTCCTGACGCCGCAGTTGCCGTTACCGGCCTGCTGGCACTTCCCGCCGGGCTTGAGTTCACTCTTACCGCCGTGCTGCGCCGTGAGCGTGTCGGCCGGCCATTCGATCCTGGCCCACCGCACGGGATGAGGCGCTTCGGCGCTGGGCCGTTGCCAGACGAGCTCCTTCGATTCGGCGTGCAGTTTTCTGACGGACTGGTTGCCACCAACCTGGCCCGACCGCCGTTGGCGCAGATGCCCGAACCCGCTACACCGGTGCTCCTGCACCAAGGCGGCAGTGGGACCAACCGACGAAACGACATGCGCTACTGGATTTGGCCGCTACCACCGCCGGGACCGTTGACTTTCGTCTGCGAGTGGCCGACCTTCAAGATCCCGGAGTCCCGCGTAACCGTCGACGCTCAGCCGATCATCGATGCTGCCAATCGCGCCGTTGAGCTATGGCCTGACGACGAGTCGTCGGGGTGATGTGGGGCACTGACGGTAGTGGGCGGATCTCCTCGTCGGGCTGGCGGGCCTGACTCCGCACGACCTGCGGCACACGGCGGCGAGTCTGGCCGTGGCGGCGGGCGCCAACGTCAAGGCGGTGCAGCGGATACTCGGACACGCCTCGGCGTCGATGACGCTGGACGTGTACGCGGGCCTCTTCGGTGACGACCTGGACGCGGTCGCCAACCGCCTGGACGAGGCGGTCGCTGCACGGGACAAGGACTTCAAGGACTCGACCCGCCAATGGCGAGGTGATCGACCTCGGGAAACGGCGAAGCCCAGGTCTGTGACCTGGGCTTCTGTGCCGAGCCGCCTGACGGAATCGAACCGTCGACCTACGCATTACGAGTGCGTCGCTCTAGCCGACTGAGCTAAGGCGGCAACGATCAGCAAGTGTACGGCACCCCGCGCCCCCGGACCGAACGGGATACCCCACCCCGCTCCGCCATCAACAACCGGACATCGGCCGCCATCTAGCCGTTTACCGGACAGCGGATGATCGGGTGCGGGACTACGCTGCGGCGGGTGAGCGACGAACGCGACCATTCCACCCACCAGGAGCGTCCTGACCGCGCGCCGGCCGGTGAACGCGCCGCCCATCGGCCGAGCAGCACCGACCCGCTCGAACTGGGCTTCACGCCCCGCAAGCCGGTGCCGTGGCTGGCGCCGTTCCTGCTGATCAGCACCGGCATCCGTACGTTGCTGGCGATGCTCTTCGGTGCGTACCTGGACAAGCGCGAGTTGCAGAACGCGTTCGACGACGGCGTCTTCCGCCAGGTCGGGCCGGACGGCGGTCTGTGGCTGGACTACGTGGCCGACCTGGGCGACGGTTTCAACGCGACCTACTCGGTGGCGTACCTGCTGGCGCAGCCCGAGTTGACGGTGGACGGGCACCGGCTGCCCCGGGCGCAGACCCTGGTGATGGGTGGCGACCAGGTGTACCCGTCGGCGGCCTACGCCTCGTACGAGGACCGGTGCAAGGGCCCCTACCAGGCCGCGCTGCCCGTGTCGCCGCCCGAGAAGCCCACGCTGTTCGCGGTGCCGGGCAACCACGACTGGTACGACGGCCTGACCGCGTTCCTGCGGTTGTTCGTCCGCTCTCGGGACCGGAACTTCGCCGGGTGGGGCACCGGGCAGTCCCGGTCGTACTTCGCGGTGGAGCTACCTGCGGGTTGGTGGCTTCTCGGTGTGGACGACCAGTCCGGCTCGTACCTGGACGACCCGCAGTTGGCCTACTTCGACGAGGTGGCCCGGCGGCTCGGCCCGGAGTCGAAGGTGATCATCGCAGCGCCGGCGCCGACCTGGGTCAAGGCAGCCGACAGCCCGACGGCGTACGACTCGATCGACTACTTCATCCGGACGATCATCGACCCGACCGGCGCGCGGGTGCGGCTGCTGCTCTCCGGGGACCTGCATCACTACGCCCGCTACTCCGGGCCGGACCGGCAGCTGATCACGTGCGGCGGCGGCGGCGCGTACCTCTATCCCACCCACAAACTGCCGGAGCGCATCGAGGTGCCGCCGCGGGACACCCTGGCTCGCCGGGCCAGCTCCTCCCAGCCGTACGACCTGGTGGCCCGCTATCCGGACGCGGCCCGCTCCCGTCGCTACGGCTGGGGCATCTTCCCGAGGCTGCCGTTCCGCAATCCGGGCTTCACGACTCTGCTCGGGACCCTGCACACCCTGCTGATGCTGGCCATGGCGGGCGCCACAGCGAACTGGGCCGACAGCACCGACCAGCGGCTGTTCAGCGTCCCGCTGGTGTTGATGGTGCTCGTGACGGTGCTGGCGGCGATCCTGTTCGCCAAGCCGCCCAGCGCGAGCGGCAAGCGCCACGTACGGCACGGGATCCTCGGCGTCGGCCACGGCGTGGCCCATGTCGCCCTCGCGGCGGCCGGCACCTGGGTGTGGTTGGCCCTACCGTTCTACGACTGGCCGTGGCCGCTGCCGGCGGTCGCCGCGGCGGTGCTCTACGGCCCGGTGATCGGCCTGGTGGCCAGCCAGTTGGTCGCCGCGTACCTGCTGGTGGCGGGCGCGTTCGGGGTGAACGTCAACGAACTCTTCGCCGGCCAGGGCATCGAGGACTCGAAGGTGTTCCTGCGGCTGCGCATCGACCCGGACGGCACGCTGACGATCTTCCCGATCGCTGTGGACCGGGTCTCCCGAAACTGGCAGGTGAACCCGGACCAGTCCCCCACCGCGAGCTGGCTGACTCCGAAGACCAACCTGACCCCCCGCCTGGCGGAACCCCCCACAGTCCTGCCCTGACCCCACACCACCCGCAGAGCGCAGGTGATCAAGAGGTTTGCGTCAGGAATCGCGCCGAGCATGACGCAAACCTCTTGATCACCGCGACGGGCCGGGGTGGGCGCGCGCAGGAAGCGGGGTGTTAGGGGGTGTAGTGCTGGTCGTGGGCTTGGCGGGAGCCGCAGACGTCGGCGCGGGAACACATCGAGCGGGAGCCGTCGGCGTCCAGTCGGACCGTCACCGCGTCGCGGGGGACGCTGTGGCCGACCACCCGGCCGTCGCCCTCGGGCGTGGAGACCCGGCTGCCGACCGCCGGTGCGGTCTCCTGGAAGCGCTGGTACAGCGGATGTTCGTACTTCAGACAACACATCAACCGGCCGCACGCGCCGGAGATGCGCAGCGGGTTCAGCGGCAGGTCCTGGTCCTTCGCCATCCGGATGGTCACCGGCTCGAAGTCGGTGAGGAACGTCGCGCAGCACAGGTCCCGACCGCAGGAGCCGATGCCGCCCTGCACGCGCGCCGAGTCGCGGGCGGAGAGCTGACGCAACTCGACCCGGCAGTGCAGGGTGGCGCCCAGGTCGCGGACCAGGGAGCGGAAGTCCACCCGGTGCGGGGCGGTGAAGTACACGGTGCTGCGCTCACCGCCGCCCTCGGCGGAGCCGAGCACATGGTCGACGGCAACCACCTTCATCGGCAGGCCGTGCGAGCGGATCAGCCGTTTCGCGGCCACCTTGGCCTCGGCCTTGCGCCGACGCAGCGCCTCGTCCCTCCGCAGGTCGTCCTCGACGGCCAGCCCCAGCAACCGGGGGAAGCCGTCGGTCTCCTCGGTCACCCACTGCGCGGCCCACACGCACTCCGCCACCTCGGGCCCGTCGTCGGTGGGCACCAGCACCTTGTCGCCCACCTGGGGGCGCAACTCGCCGGGGTCGAGGTAGTAGAGGCGCCCGTACCGGTTGAAGCTGACCGCGCAGAGCATGCCCATCCCCCCACCCTACGACGCCTTCGCGTCGGAGAGCACCTCGGCCGATGACGCCACTTCCATCCATGACCGTCGACTTGACCTATTGCCGGGCGGCCCGTCGTGCCGTTGCTCCTCGCCCGGACGGTTGAATCCGGGCCCGGGCAGGAGACAAGACGCCCTCCCAGGGCGTTGAGTGAAGGCATACCTGCGGGGGGTGCAGGGGGAAGACCACGGCGTCGCCGGGGAGCCGACTCAGGTCTGGCACCGCGAGCGACGCCGTGGCCTGTCCGGGACCAGGGCGGCCACGGCCGGCGGACGGGACCCGGCTACCAGCCGACCCGGGTGGGCTCGTCGTATCGAGGACGCCCCTCCATCGGCGGTCGCCAGGCCGCCTCGGCGAGGCTCGGCGCCCACTGACGCAGCAGCGTCTCCGCACCGTCGTACGCCACGCAGAGCACCGCCAGCACCCGGGCGGCGATCTCAGCCGCGTCGGCGACACCGGGGCCGACCGGCCCCGACCGCGTCGACACACCGGTGGCGGCGACCACGGCGACCGCTTCCGCCGAGCGCAGCACGTCGGCCAGTGTCCGGGCCAGCGCGAGTCGGCTCCCCTCCACCCAGTCGGCGAGCGCGTCGGCGTAGCCAGCTGTGGATTCGAGTCGCCCGACCAGGCTGTCCGGCCCCTCGTCGAGGTGGTGCAGCAGTGCCGCCCGCTGCTGCCCGTACGCCGTGGCGGCCGGACCGGACCAGAGCACCGAGTCGGTCAGTGCGGCGGAGACGTCGTCGTACCCCCGGACGAGCCGGCGCACCGCGTGCCCGGCGCTGGCGAGCGGCGCGGGGTGGAGGTCGAGGAAGCCGCGCACCGCGTCGCCCGGCAACACCTGCATCCGACGCAGCAGCGGCCAGACCCGGTGCCCCTCCGGGACGCCCGCGGCGATCAGTGTGTCGACCCGGCGCAGCAGGTCGAGGCCGGGCTCGGCGAGCCGGTCCAGCGCGTCCATCACGGCTCTCCGGCGAGCCTGCGGCGGGCCGCCCGGTCGACGTCGGCATAGCGGTCGGCGGCCTCCCGCACGGCCGAGGCGGCGGTGGCCAGTCGACCGGCGGCGGCGCGGGCCTCCCGCGCCCGGTCGTCGGTGGCGGTGGTCCACTGCCGATGCAGTGCCCGACCGATCTCTCCGGGCCGACCCGGGGCGTCGGCACCGAAGGCGGCCTGGGCCGGATCGGTGGCGGTGACGCTGTGCGAAACGGCGGTGAGCGTGGCGCTCGCCTCGTCCAGCCGGGCGGAGAGCGCGCGCAGTGTGTCCATCTCAGGCTCCCGCGAGCGGTCGGTAGGCGGCGAACGTCTCGTTGTGCAGCTTTTCCCGGGCCCATTCGGCGGCGTCGGCCGCTGCGGTGACCGCGGCCTGCACGGAGCCGGCCACATCCCGAGGGCTGCGGGTGTGCAGCGGCCCGAGGAACCGGACGTCGGTGATCCGCCCCCCGGCGGTGACCACCACCTCGACCAGACCGTCCGGGGACCGCACGGTCACCTCGACGGTCGACACCGCCTGGTCGAACTCGGCCTGTAGCGACTCGATGCGGCGGTAGCGCCGCACCGCCTCCTCGATCCAGGCTTCGTCGATCTCCCCCCGCGGCATCGGCCGACTCCTCCCGGGTGATTCCTCACTCAGCGTGCTGTCACCGTCACCACGGCACACGGACCGTACCGCACAGCAATCGGGCCTGTCGATGCCTGTGGACAACGGCAGGAGGGTGCGGGTCAGCCCTTCCAGAGGGCGAGCATCATCGCCTCGACCGCGATCCGCGGCTTCACGTTCGCCTCGATCGCCGACCGGCAGGCGAGCACGGCCTCCAGCCGCCGCAGCGCCCCCTCGGCGTCCCACTTCTGCGCGCCGGCACCGGCCAACGCGGCGGTGTCGGTGTGCACCGGGGCGACGGGCGCGCGCAGCGCCATGGTGAGCGCGTCCCGGTAGAAGCCCGCCAGGTCGACGAGCGCCCGGTCCAGCGCGTCCCGCTGGGCCCGGGTGGCCCGGGACTTCTGCCGCTTCTCCAACTCCTTGAGCTGGCCGGCGGCACCCCGTATCGCGCCGGAGGCGCCCCGACCGGTGCCGCCCGCGCCGAGCGCGGTCTCCAGTGCCGCCCGCTCGGCCGCGTCGGCCTCGGTGACCGCCGCCTCGGCCTCCGCCTCGGCCGCCTCGATCAGCGCGGACGCCGCGTCGAACGCCGCGCCGACACCTGTCAACCGGCGCGGTACCGCGAGCACCGCCTCGCGCCGCTTGCGCGCCTCCGGGTCGCGGGCCAGCCGACGGGCCCGACCCACGTGCCCCTGCGCGGCCGCCGCCGCCCACTGCGCCACGTCGGGCGCGATGCCGTCCCGACGGACCAGCACCTCGGCGACCGCGGCGGCCGGCGGCTGCCGCAGGGGTACGACGCGACAACGCGACCGGATGGTCACCGAGATGTCGTCCGGGTGGGTGGACGGGGCGCAGAGCAGGAAGACCGTACGCGGCGGAGGTTCCTCGATCGCCTTGAGCAGTGCATTGCCGGCGGCCTCGGTGAGCCGGTCGGCGTCCTCGATGACCACCACCTGCCAGCGTCCGCCGGAGGGGGTGCTGGCCGCTCGCAGCACCAGCGCGCGCATCTCGTTGACGCCGATGGAGAGCCCTTCCGGCACCACCAGTCGGACGTCGGCGTGGGTCCCGCCCATCGTGGTACGGCAGCCGGGGCACTCACCACAGCCGGTGCCGTGCACGCACTGGAGCGCGGCGGCGAACGCCCGGGCGGCGACCGAGCGGCCGGAGCCGGGCGGGCCGGTGAAGATCCAGGCGTGCGTCATCCCGGCGGCCGGGTCCACCCCGCCGGGGGCGGCATGGCCAGCGAGCGCGGAGTCGGCGTCGCCGACGGCGACCAGCGTGCGCGCCCGGTCTGCCGCGCCCGCGCGCAGCACGGCGGCCGCGGCGGCGGCGGCCCGGCGCAGCTCGGCCACCGCCTCGTCCTGACCGACCAGGTCGGCGAAGACGTCCGGCATCAGGTCTTGTGCTCCATCGTCACCAGCTCCGCGTCGGATAACTCGGGCTGCACCGAGGTGTCCGGGCCCTGCGCCGGACGGGGGTGCACGATGCCGCCCGGTTTGCCGAGCATCTCCTCGACCCGCCGGATCACCAGCGCGGTGATCTCGTCGGCCGGACGGGACGCGTCGAGTACCAGATAGCGCTTCGGGTCGGCGGCGGCGAGGTCGAGGAACGCGTACCGGACACGTTCGTGGAAAGCGATCGACTCGGCCTCCAGCCGGTCGGTGCCGGTGTTGCGTGAGGCCACCCGGGACAGGCCGGTGTGCGGCTCGACGTCCAGCAACACCACCAGGTCGGGCTTGAGCCCACCGGTCGCCCAGGAGGAGAGCCAGGAGACCTCGTCGACGGGCAGCGTCCGGCCGGCGCCCTGGTACGCCAGGGACGAGTCGACGTACCGGTCACTGATCACCACGCCGCCCCGAACCAGAGCGGGCCGGACGACGGTGGCCACGTGGTGCGCCCGGTCGGCGGCGTAGAGCAGCGCCTCGGCCCGGGGGGAGGGCGCGTCGTCGCCGGACGTGTCCAGCACCATCGACCGGATTCGCCGCCCGACGCCGGTGGCCCCCGGCTCGCGGGTGACCACGACCTCTCGGCCGTGACCGCGCAGCCGCTCGGCGAGCGCGGTGAGCTGGGTGGACTTGCCGGCACCCTCGCCACCCTCGAACACCACGAACAGCCCGGCGGAGACGAACGGCTCGGCGGGCATCAGCGGGCGACCCCGGATGGAGCCCCACAGGTCGGCGAGGACCGGGACGCCCTTCTTGTCGTCCATCTGCCCGAACGCGCTGATCCCGGCGAAGATGCCGGCGGCACCGGCGGCCAGCAGCAGCAGTCGGGTGGAGGAGACGGAGATGCCGAGGTCGGCGATGGTCAGTTTGCGGGAGCCGCCGACACCGACCAACACGCTGCTCAGCCCGATGGCCAGGATCAGCACCAGCCGGGTGCCGATCTGCACCACAGCGAAGACCCGGCCGCGCACCTCGTCGGCCACCTCGCCGCCAAGCAGCGTGGTGCCGGCCAGGAATGCCATCCCGGCACCGGCGCCGACCAGCACCGCACCGACGATCGCCATGGACAGGTGGATGGCGAAGGCGAGGGTCATCACGGCGGCGCTGGCCAGCACGATGCTCATGCCGAACCAGCGACGCCGGGACATCTCCTTGACGATCATCGGGCCGAGACCGAGGCCGAGCGCCAAGCCGACGAAGATCGCACCGAAGAGCAGGTAGAAGGCGGCGTCACCCGCGCCGAGCGAGGCCGCGAAGAATTTCGCCGTGCCGATCACGATGCCACCGCCGGCGAAGGCGCCGAAGATGCCGAGCACCAGGCCCCGGACGAGCGGCGTCTGGCCGATGTACGTCCAGCCCTCGGCGAACTGGCGTCGCATGCTCTGCTCGGTGCGTTCCCGCTCGCCGGTCTGCGCCTCGCTGATCTCCTTGATCCCGAATGCCACCACCAGTGCGGTGGCGAGCCGGGAGAAGGAGTTGACCCAGAGCGCGAGCTGGGCGGGCTCCGCCCAGCCGAGGTCGCCGCCGGCGACGGCCCGGACGCTGCGGTCGAGCGCCGCGGCCACCAGCGCGGCGAGGATCGGGGTGAGGCCGTACGTGGTGATCAGCGTGAGCTGGTTGGCCGCCTCCAGCCGGGCGCGCGGGATCAGGTTGGGGACCGCCGCCTCCTTGGCCGGAATCCAGATCAGCGTGACCGACTCGATCAGGAACGTGGCGACGGTCGCCCAGAGGACCACCATCGCGCCGCTCGCGCCGACCAGGGCCACAATCGGGATCGAGGCGAAGAGCACGAACCGGAGCACGTCGCAGATGACCATCGTCCAGCGCCGGTCGAACCGGTCGGCGAGCACGCCGGCGATCGGCCCGAGCACCAGCGCGGGGAGCAGGCGGATCGCGATCACGCCACCGAAGGCCGCGCCCTTCGCGGTGCTGCCCTGGACCTGGGAGGCGGCGAAGACCGAGGTGGCCAGCAGGCCGAACCAGTCGCCGAAGGAGGCGGCGCCGAGCACGATCCAGAGCCGGCGGAACGGCTGGATGCGCAGCACGGACCGGATGGCGGCATAACCGGACGGATCTACCTGACCACCGCTGGACGGGTTGGCGGCGTTGCCCGACTGGTCACTCGATCGCGACACGCCGGGCGACTCGCCGCTGTTCTGGCTTTCGATGGCCGTACCTCCACGTGCCGGCCCATCGCTGGGCACCTCCGGTGCAACACTCTAGACCCGGGTAGGGGCCACCCCCCGGGCGACATTCTCCTGCTCGCTGAGCCTAGGCCGCCGGAGCTACCGGCCGCAGCCCGGACGTACGCGAGGGTGTTTCGCATTCTTCGTCGGACAGTTAGCGTGCACACGTGGCCATCGAAAGCGACAAACTTCGCGAGCGCCTGGATCGGGCGACCGCCCACCTCGACCCGCCCTACGCCGTGGTCGACCTCACCGCCTTCGACGCCAACTCGGCCGCCCTGGCCGAGCGCGCCGCCGGTAAGCCGGTCCGCCTGGCCAGCAAGTCGGTGCGCAGCCGGGAGTTGATCACTCGCGCCCTCACCCGACCCGGCTGGCGGGGGATCATGGCGTTCACCCTGCCCGAGGCGATCTGGCTGGTCCGCGCCGGGGTGAGCGACGACGTCCTGGTCGCCTACCCGAGCGCGGACCGGGCGGCGCTCACCGAGCTGGCCGCCGACCCGACACTGGCTGCCGCGATCACCCTGATGATCGACGGCACCGGACAAGTCGATCTGATCGACGCCGTCCGCGCCCCGGGGCAGCGCGCCGAGCTGCGACTCTGCCTCGACCTGGACGCCTCCTGGCGGCCGATGGGGGGGCGGGTGCACGTCGGTGTCCGCCGCTCACCGGTGCACAGCGCACGGGCGGCCGGCGCGCTCGCCGCCACCGTCGCCGGCCGGGCCGGTTTCCGGCTGGTCGGGCTCATGTCGTACGAGGCGCAGATCGCCGGCCTGGGCGACGCACCGCCCGGGCAGACGCTGCTGGCCGGCGCGATCAGGCTGGCCCAGCGCGGGTCGTACCGCGAGTTGCTGGCCCGCCGGGGTGCGGCGGTGGCCGCGGTACGCGAGCACGCCGACCTGGAGTTCGTCAACGGTGGCGGCACCGGCAGCGTCGCGGCGACCAGCGCCGATCCCGCGGTAACGGAGGTCACCGCGGGGTCGGGCCTGTACGGGCCGACGCTGTTCGACGCCTACCGCGCCTGGCGACCCACTCCGGCCGCCTTCTTCGCCTGCGCGGTCGTCCGCCGGCCGACGCCCGAGCTGGCGACGGTGCTCGGGGGCGGGTGGATCGCCTCCGGCCCGGCCGCCGACAGCCGGCTACCTCGGCCGTGGCTGCCGGCCGGGCTCAAGCTGGTCGGCACCGAGGGCGCCGGCGAGGTGCAGACCCCGCTGTCCGGCGCGGCGGCTGCCACCCTGCGCATCGGCGACCGGGTGTGGTTCCGCCATGCCAAGGCCGGTGAGCTGTGTGAACGGGTCAACGAGCTGCACCTGGTCGAGGGGGACGCGGTCGTGGGGACCGTGCCCACCTACCGGGGTGAGGGGCAGGCGTTCCTCTGACCCGTCGCCCCACCCCGGGGCCGGAAGCACGGATCAGGCGGGTTGGGCCTGTTGCTCGACGGCGGGCTGAGCGCTGTCCGAACCGTCGACCTGCCGATGCAGGTACTCCCGGATCAGTGCCTTCGCCTCCAGCAGCACCCGCTCGTCGCCGTCGGACTTGCGCCGGAACGCGAGTTTGATCAGCGCGTCCGCCGCCTCGACCGCGATCTCCAGGACGAAACGCAGCTTCGGTACGTCGGTGAGCCCGAAACGTTCGGTGAGCACCCGGGCCAACTGGTCGGCGATCACGCCGTTGTTGTCCCGTTGCTCGTCGAGCAGGTGCAGGTCGACCACGTCGCCGAAGTGCAGGGTACGGAAGCCGGGAACGGTGCGGTGCATCGTGATGTACTCGTCGATCCCCGCGTCGACGCCGTCCCACCAGTGGGTCATCTCGTCGGAGGCGAACCGCTCGTCGAGGCGCTGGAGGTAGGACTCCATCGTGCGCAGGGTCAACGCCTGCACGATCGCCCGCTTGTCCGGGAAGAACTGGTACACCGACCCGATCGCCACCTCGGCCCGCTCGGCGAGCAGGGTCGTGGTCAGCCCCTCGTACCCCACCTCGTCGACGAGTTCGGCGCAGGCATCCAACATGCGCTGTACCCGCGCGACACTTCGACCCTGCACCGGTACGCGGCGCAGCGGACCGGTCGTGGCGGCTGGTGTGGACACTCTGCGCCACCCCCCTTCGACGGATGAACATATCTCCACGTCACGAGTCCGTGACTACCGGTACAACGAGCGGATCGCAATTGCGGTATTTACCAGGTAGAACGTTCCTGATATGAAGTCAGTTCATATTCATGAATGAGGAGCGCGCATGGTCGGCACCGGATCGCTCACCGCCACCTGGTCCAACTGGGCCGGCAACCAGCGTGGCAGCGCCACCGCGATCCTGCGCCCCGGCTCGCCGACCGACGTCGCAGAAGCCGTCCGGGACGCCGCCGCCACCGGCGGTCGGATCCGCGTGACGGGCAGCGGCCACTCGTTCACCGCCGTCGCACTCGCCGACGACCGCCGGATGGAACTGTCCGAGCTGGACACCCCGGTCAGCGTCGACGTCGCACACCGGTTGGTCACCGTGCCGGCGGGAATGACCCTGCACACGCTCAACGGTCTGCTCGCCCGGCACGGCCTCGCGCTGCCCAACCTCGGCGACATCGAAGCGCAGACCGTCGCCGGCGCGATCTCCACGGGCACCCACGGCACCGGCGCCGGCTACGGGTGCCTGTCCACCTTCGTCGAGGCGATCACCCTGGTCACCGGCACCGGCGAGGTGCTGCGCTGCTCCGCCGACGAGAATCCCGACGTCCTCTCCGCCGCCCGGGTGTCCCTCGGCGCGCTCGGCGTACTGGTCGAGGTGACCCTGCGCTGCGTGGACGCCTTCGTCCTGCACGCCCACGAACGCCCGGCCGAGATGGCCGACGTGCTCGGCGAACTGCCCGCGCTGATCGACCGCCACGACCACGTCGAGTTCTACTGGTTCCCGTACACGTCTCGGGTCCAGGTCAAGGCCAACGACCGGGTACCCGCCGACGACCGGCCGCTGTCCCGCTGGCGCGGCTGGCTGGACGACGACTTCCTGTCCAACACCGTCTTCGCCGGGGCCTGCCGGCTCGGCCGGGCCGTGCCCGCCCTCGCGCCGGGGATCAGCGCAATCTCCGCCCGCGCCCTCACCGAACGCCGGTACACCGGCCGCTCCGACCGGGTGTTCTGCACCCCACGCCGGGTCCGCTTCATGGAGATGGAGTACGGCCTGCCCCGCGAGGCACTGCCCGAGGCGCTCACCGCCCTCCGGCGGATCGTGGACGGGCTGCCGTTCAAGGTGCTCTTCCCGGTGGAGGTGCGCTTCACCGCCGCCGACGACATCTGGCTCTCCCACGGCTACGGGCGGGACAACGCCTACATCGCCGTGCACCAGTACGTCGGCATGCCGTACGAGCCGTACTTCCGGGCCTTCGAGGAGGTGGCCGCCGGGCTGGGCGGCCGTCCGCACTGGGGCAAGATGCACTATCGCGACGCGGCCTCGCTGGCGGCGGCCTATCCCCGTTTCGCCGATTTCCAGGCCGTCCGCGACCGCCTGGACCCGAACCGGGTCTTCACCAACCCCCACCTGACCCACGTCCTCGGCGCCTAAAGCCCCGGCCCGAAGCCCGGCCCGCCGGCCGGGCCGTCGGCCCGGCCGCCGGCCCGGCTTGGAGATCTTGGAAGGAAATGGCCCTTCCAGGGGCAGGTTCCTTCCAAGATCTTCAGCCGCTCCATCCGGCCGCACGCAGCGCCCCCAGGATTTGACGGAGAACCTCGTCCGGGTGAGCGCGGATCACCCAGGCCGGGAACCGGAGTATGCGGTCGCCGACCATCCACAGATCGTTCTGGCGACGCATGTCCGCCCACCATGCGCGCGGATCGACGTGCTGCCCGCCGTCGATCTCGACGTGCACTCTCCACTGCTCGAAGTAGGCGTCCAGGTAGCGCCGTCGCCCGGTCGAGTCGTAACGGATCTTCTGCCGCGCCGGCTCCGGTAGGCCCGCGCGACGGACCAGGCCGGCGAAGTCCAGTTCCGCCAAGGAGTGCGCACCTCCGGCGGCGTCCGCAGCCGTGGCCAGGATCAGTTGACGACGGCGGACCCGGGGCAACGCCTCGACGATCCGGTGCAGGTCGTCGGCGGCCACGAGCCGTTGCTGGAATGCTGCGGCGACGACCGCCCGGGCCTGCTGGTCATCGCCGGCCCACTGGGCGGCGTCCACGATCGAACGAGCCGGCATGGTCCGTCGAGGCTGCCCGACGGCCAGCACGTCTCGATCTGTCAATGTCGTGGTCCGGTGCACCAACACACCTGGCGGCATCGAGCCACGCCGGCAGGAGGCGGGGAGCAGCACGTGGATCGGGCGACCGGGGAACCCCCGTAGACCTCCGGCCTGCGCTGCGGTCAGGCCACCGAGGAGCGCCTGCGGCCCTGCGGCGAGGACGGCCGCCCACCGGAACTGGTCGGGGCCGACCGGCCCGTTGTGGGCGACGAACACGGCCCGGTGAACCTGTCGCCACATCCCGGCCGCCAGGCGATGTCGGATGGCCTTTGCTGACAGGTGCCGCCGCGCCTGGTCGAGGCTCAGCACGTCATCTTGGTGGAAGAGCAGCCAGGTCAGCTCGTCCGCGTCATCGCTCGGCAGCCGGCGACCGTAGGCGGCCGTCGACGACGTCCCCCGAAGACTCATAACCGTCAAGTCTCCGCCCGACCACCCAGCCCGGCCGCCCCTGTGGACAAACGACGAGATCTTGGAAGGAAAGTGCCCCTCCAGGGGCGGATTCCTTCCAAGATCTCGTTGGGTCGGGCTACTCCGTGTTCGACGCGGCCTTGCGGGGGGCGGCCTTCTTGGCCGTCGTCGCCTTGGCCGTCGTCGTCTTCTCTGCGGCCGTGGACTTTGTGGCCGCAGCCGTCTTCTTCGCCGCGGTGGCCTTCTTGGCCGGGGCCTTCTTCGCCGCCGCCTTCTTCCGTGGCGCCGGACCCTTGGCCCGCTTCTCGGCGAGCATCTCGGAGGCTTCCTCGATGGTCAGCGCCTCCGGGGTCTGCCCACGCCGCAGCGACGCGTTGAACTCCCCGTCGGTGACGTACGGGCCAAAGCGACCATCCTTGATCACCAGCGGCTTCTCGGTCGCCGGGTCGACACCCATCTCACGCAACGGCGGCGCGGCGGCACGCCGGCCACGGGTCTTCGGGGCGGCCAGCAGGGCCAGCGCCTCGTCCAGGCCGACGGTGAACATCTGGTCCTCGGACTCCAGCGAACGGAACTCCTCGCCCCGCTTGACGTACGGGCCGTAGCGACCGTTGTTGGCGAAGACCTCGACGCCGTCCGGGGCGACACCGATCAACCGGGGAAGGCTGAGCAGCTTGAGCGCCTCCTCCAGGGTCAGCGAGTCAGGTGTCTGCGTACGCAGCAGCGACGACTTCCGCTCGCCGCTGGAGACGTACGGGCCGAACCGGCCGGACTTGAGCACGATCGGCTCGCCGGTGGCCGGGTCGTCGCCGAGCTTGCGCTCGCCGCTGCCGCCGAGGAACAGCTCGTGCACCTTTTCCGGGGTCAGCTCGTCCGGGGCGAGGCCCTCGGGGATCGGCGCCCGGTCGCCCTGGGTGCCACCCTCCTCGCCCTCGGCAGCGGGTGCCGGCTGCTCGCCGCCGGGCAGCTCCCGTTGCAGGTACGGCCCGTACCGGCCGACCCGGACGACGACCTCGCGGCCGTCGTCGTCGGTGAAGAGCGGGATGGAGTTGACGCTGCGGGCGTCGATGTCGCTGAGGTTCTCGGTGACCAGCTTCTTGAGCCCACCGGAACGGGCGATGTCCTGGTCACCGGCACCGTTGGAGCTGCCGAAGTAGAACGCGGTGAGGAAGTCGACAGCGGCGTGGTCACCGCCGGCGATCTCGTCCAGCTCGTTCTCCATCGTGGCGGTGAAGTCGTAGTCGATGAGGCGGGGGTAGTGCCGCTCCATCAACCCGATCACCGCGAAGGCCAGGAAGGTCGGGATCATCGCCTGACCGCGCTTGGTGACGTACCCCCGGTCCTGGATCGTCTGCATGATCGACGCGTAGGTGGACGGGCGGCCGATGCCCAACTCCTCCAGGGCCTTGACCAGCGACGCTTCCGTGTAGCGCGACGGCGGCTGGGTGTGGTGACCCTGCGCGGCCAGCTCGTCGGCGGTCAGCGGCTGGTCCTTGACCAGGGTGGGCAGGCGACGCTCGGCGTCCTCGGCCTCGGCGTTCTCGTCGTCGCTGGACTCGACGTACGCGCGCAGGAAGCCCGGGTCCGTGATCGTCTTACCGGTCGCCCCGAAGTCGGCTTCCTCCTGCGAGGTGGAGACCGCCCGGATGCGCACCGAGACACTGGAACCGACCGCGTCGGTCATCTGCGAGGCGATGGTCCGCCGCCAGATCAGCTCGTAGAGCTTGAACTCCTCGGCCGACAACTCCTTGGCGACCTCGCCCGGGGTGCGGAAGTTGTCCCCCGCCGGGCGGATCGCCTCGTGCGCCTCCTGCGCGTTCTTCACCTTGCCGGTGTAGCGACGCGGCTCCGGCGGCACGCTGCGCTCGCCGTACAGCTCGACGATCTGCCGGCGGGCCGCCGAGATGGCGGTCTCCGACAGGTTCACCGAGTCGGTACGCATATAGGTGATGTAGCCGTTCTCGTACAGCCGCTGGGCGGTACGCATCGTCTGCTGTGACGACAGGCGCAGCTTGCGGGCGGCCTCCTGCTGGAGGGTGGAGGTGATGAACGGCGCGTACGGGCGGCGACGGTAGGGCTTCTCCTCGACCCGGGTGACGGTGAACGGCCGCCCCTCCAGTCGGGCCGCCAGCCCACGGGCGCCGCCCTCGTCGAGGTGGACGACTCCGGCACCGGCCCGGACGCGACCCGTCGTCGGCTCGAAGTCCTTACCGGTGGCGATCCGGTCGCCGTTCAACGCGATCAGTGTGGCGTTGAAGGCGCGCGGGCCCTCACCGGCGTCGGCCACGGCAAGGGTGGCCAGGATGTCCCAGTATTCGGCGGTGCGGAACGCCATCCGCTGCCGCTCCCGCTCGACCACGATGCGGGTCGCCACGGACTGCACCCGGCCGGCCGAGAGCTTCGGCATGACCTTCTTCCAGAGCACCGGCGAAACCTCGTAGCCGTAGAGCCGGTCGAGGATCCGTCGTGCCTCCTGGGCGTCGACCAGGTCGCGGTCGATCTCCCGGGGGTTGGCCACCGCCGCCTGGATCGCCGGCTTGGTGATCTCGTGGAAGACCATCCGCTTGACCGGGACCTTGGGCTTGAGCGTCTCCACCAGGTGCCAGGCGATCGCCTCGCCCTCGCGGTCCTCATCCGTCGCCAGGAAGATCTCGTCGACCTCCTTGGCCAGCTTCACCAGCTTGCTGATCTGCTGCTTGCGGTCGGCGGAGACGACGTAGAGCGCGTGGAAGCCGTTGTCCACGTCCACCCCGAGCCGGGCCCAGGACTCGCCCTTGTACTTGGCCGGCACGTCGGCGGCGTTGCGCGGCAGGTCGCGGACGTGACCGAAGCTGGCCTCCACGACGTACCCCGGGCCAAGGTAGCCCGAGATCGTCTTGGCCTTCGCCGGTGACTCGACGATGACCAGACGGGTGGTTCCAGCATTGCTAGGCACGTCTCTCCCCGACCTCACTCCTGCTCGTGGCCTGCCGGCGCCCGGGCAGTGACCGCTCTCGACCCGCCGTCGCACCGACGGTCCGGATGTCCAACGTAACGCGCCGCCCGCGTTTCGGGTTTCGGGGGCGGTAAACCGCTTCGGCACTGTCGGACGGCGCCACCGTACACCGTGGGTAGGGCCTCGAGAGGGTCACCGTGACGATCCCGGCCCCACGACCGACGTCCAACCCGCCCCTTCCCGCCCGGATTCCCCCACCCGATGTCCAACACCAGACACCCGGCCACCGCCGCCGAACCCTGGTCGATCATGGACTTGTGGTGGGTGTTTTAGCCCCAAAGGAGCAGTAGGTCCCCACCACGCCTCCATGATCGACGGGCTGAGGGGTGGTGCGGAGGGGTTAGGGGCGCGTGGGCCAGGCGTCGGGGGGTGTCGCGGGCGGCGGCGCGCCGACCAGCTCGGCTAGCCGGGCCAACCGGCGGCGGCCGGCGATCCGGTACGCGGGGCCGCCCTCGGCCGGGCCGAGCAGCTCCCCCGACAGCCCTGCTGCGGCGAGCGCGACGCCGATCGGCTCCCAGCACTCCGGCTCGTCGGCGCCCAGCCGCAACAGAAAGCAGTCGGGAGCCGCCGGCGTACCGGCGGCGGCGAGCCACAGCCGCAACCGCCGGCCGGTCAGGTGGAAGGTCGCCGGCGGGCGCTTCGCCGAACCGTGCAGCCAGGCAACAGCGAGTGGCTTCAAGACCCTGGTGTACGACGTACGGACGGCGTGTCGTTCGCCCTCGGTCGGCTCCCAGCTCGCCGCCAACCCCCGCGCCGCCAGTTCGGCGACCAGCACGTGCACCCGCCACGCGGCGTCCACCTGCACCGAGAGCCGGGCGGTACCACCCATCCGGACCACCTCGCCCGGCCCGGCGAGCAGCCCGGTGAGGTCGGCCACCGTCGGTTCGGCCGCCTCCGCGCCGAAGAAGACCAGTTGCCGACCCGCGTCGCCACCCTGGGGAGGAGGAGCGTTGCGGGGCGGGCCGCCGCGACGTCGCGCGGCTGCGGGCGGGTCCGCCTCGGGCGCGGGGAACAGGGCCGGGGGCGGCTGCGCCTTCCCGGTGTCACCGAGCCCGCTCAGCGACACTCCGGCACCTCGTCGAAGGCTTGTTTCAACTCCTCGGAGTTGAGCTTGCTGGTGTCCAGCGCGCTGGCGTCGTACTCCTTGTTGAGGGTGTCCACAGCGGCCCGCACGCCGTCGTAGAAGACGGTCGGCTCGCCGGTGCCCAGCCCGTCGATGGTCTCCCGGGCGCGGCCGTAGGCGTCCCGCATCTTCCCCAGCGAGCTGCGGAACCCGGCGGAGATGGCCTCCCCGTTGTCGGTCTCCGGGACACCCGCCTGCTCCACCTTGCGGCGGGCGGTCTCGCTGGCCTTCTCGGCCCCACCGAAGAGCCGCACCAGGTTCTCCTTGGCCTGCGCCGGCGTGGTCTGCGCGGTCATCTGCTCGTCAGTGCTGCTGGTCAACTTGCTGATCTCGGAACGCCACGGGGTGAGCGCGCCACAGACCGAGGCCGCCCAGGCCCGTGGGCTGGGCCCACCGCCGCAGCCGGCGAGTACGACGACGATCGTGGCCAGGACCACCGTGAACTTTCCGGCGGCAGACGCCCGGCACGTACGCATGCGTTGCAGCGTACGGCCTTCGGCGAGGTGTGGCACCGGGCCGGACGGCCGGTCCCCGGTCGACGCGGTACGTCGACCGGGGACCGGTGCCCGTCGACAGGTCAGGCGTTGACCGTCTCCGGACGGTGGTCGGTGCTGCCGGCACCGGTGTTGCCGTCGGCATCGGAGTCGGACATCGCGATGCCCTTGCGCTTGCTGAACACCACCGACGCCACGATGATCAGCGTCGCGACCAGCGCGATGCCGACCCGCAGGCCGACGTTGCGCTCGTCGCCGACGCTCCAGGCCACCACTGCGGGTGCGATCAGCAGCGAGACCAGGTTCATCACCTTGATCAGCGGGTTGATCGCCGGGCCGGCGGTGTCCTTGAACGGGTCGCCGACGGTGTCGCCGATGACCGTGGCAGCGTGCGCCTCGGAGCCCTTGCCGCCGTACGCGCCGTCCTCGACCAGCTTCTTGGCATTGTCCCAGGCCCCACCGGAGTTGGACAGGAACACCGCCATCAGGGTGCCGGCACCGATCGCACCGGCCAGGTACGCCGCGAGCGCGCCCGGCCCGAGGCCGAAGCCGACCGCGATCGGCGCCAGGATGGCGAGCAGACCGGGGGTCATCAGCTCGCGCTGCGCGTCCCGGGTGCAGATGTCGACGACCTTGCCGTACTCCGGGCGCTGGGTGCGGTCCATGATGCCGGGCAGCTCACGGAACTGCCGGCGGACCTCCATCACCACCGCGCCGGCCGAGCGGGACACCGCGTTGATGGCCAGACCGGAGAAGAGGAAGACCACCGCCGCCCCGATGATCAGGCCGACCAGGTTGCGTGGGTTCGCCACGTTCAGCGAGTTGAGGATCTCGTTGCCGACGTCGTTCACGCCAGCCGTCGCGTACGCGCTGCTGAGCGTGTCGGTGTACGAGCCGAACAGCGCGGTCGCGGCGAGCACCGCCGTGGCGATCGCGATGCCCTTGGTGATCGCCTTGGTGGTGTTGCCCACCGCGTCCAGCTCGGTCAGCGTGCGGGCGCCGTGCTCGTCGATGTCGCCGGACATCTCGGCGATGCCCTGGGCGTTGTCGGAGATCGGCCCGAAGGTGTCCATCGCGACGATCACGCCGACCGTGGTGAGCAGGCCGGTGCCGGCCAGTGCCACCGCGAACAGCGACAGCGTGATGGAGCTGCCGCCGAGCAGGAACGCGCCGAAGACGCCGGCACCGATGAGCAGCGCCGAGTAGACCGCCGATTCCAGGCCGATGCTGATGCCGGCCAGGATGACGGTGGCGGCACCGGTCTGCGAGCTCTTGCCGATGTCCTGCACGGGACGCCGGTTGGTCTCGGTGAAGTAGCCGGTCAGCGCCTGGATCGCGGCGGCCAGCACGATGCCGATCACGACCGCGCCGATGGCCACCAGCCGTGGGTTGCCGGGCGCGTCGGTCAGGCCGCTGTCGAACTCGCCGAAGGTCGCCGGGAGGTACGCGTACGCGGCGATCGCCACCAGCACCGCGGAGAGCACCGCGGAGAGGTAGAACGCCCGGTTGATGGCGGTCAGACCACTGCGGTCGGACGCGCGCAGCCGGGTGATGAAGACGCCGACGATCGCGATCAGCACGCCGATGGTGGAGATGATCAGCGGGAAGACCAGGCCCTCCTCGCCGAATGCGGCACGGCCGAGGATCAGCGCGGCGACCAGCGTCACCGCGTACGACTCGAACAGGTCGGCGGCCATGCCGGCGCAGTCACCGACGTTGTCGCCGACGTTGTCGGCGATGGTGGCGGCGTTGCGCGGGTCGTCCTCCGGGATGCCCTGCTCGACCTTGCCGACCAGGTCCGCGCCGACGTCGGCGGCCTTGGTGAAGATACCGCCGCCGACCCGCATGAACATCGCGAGCAGCGCGGCGCCGAAGCCGAAGCCCTCCAGCACGGTCGGCGCGTCACCCCGGTAGACGAGGACGACGAGCGCGGCACCGAAGAGGCCGAGGCCGACGGTGAGGAAGCCGACGACACCACCGGTGCGGAACGCGATCCTCATGGCGGCCTCGCGGCCACCTTCGCGCTCCCTCGCGGCGGCGGCCACCCGCAGGTTGGCGCGAGTGGCCAACCACATGCCGGCACCACCGATGAACGCGCTGAACAGCGCGCCCACCACGAAGAACGCCGACCGGCCGATCTTCACCGCCAGCTCGCTGCCGTCGGTGTCGTGCACCGGCAGCAGGAAGAGCAGTACCACTGCGACGACCACGAAGATCGCCAACGTACGGAACTGGCGGAGCAGGTATGCCGAGGCGCCCTCCTGGACCGCCCCCGAGATCTCCTGCATGGTGGCGGTGCCCTTGCCGGCAGCCAACACCGTCCGGGTGAGGGCGGCCGCGAAGGCGAGCGCCACCAGCGCGATTGCCGCGGCGATGACGACGTAGGTGACATTGCTTCCGGTAAGGGAAAGCCCGCCGCCGTCGGCGGCCAAGGTCTCGGACATCTGTGTCCTCCTGTTACCGAACACTCGCGCCGGTGAGTGGAGACGCACTGACCGACGCCTGGATGCGGACTCGCAAGCGCGCGCCAACCCACCCCAGCGGACCAGCGATGAACACCCATACCCGCTGGGTGCGGGATGGATCACTTGCTGACAACCCGGGTACTGTAGCCCTCCGCAGTGTCGGAGGTCACACGCAGGTCCCACCGTGTCGCGATGATCTTCGTCGCTGTGTTATGAAACGAAATCTGATATAGGACCCGATCCATGCAGGAAGGCCGCACCCCCGGCAGGGAATGCGGCCTGGAAACCGGAACAGGTCAGCGGCCGACCGGCCACACCATCCGCACCTCGGTGCCGATGCCGTCGTCGACCGGGCGCACCTGCAGGTCCTCGACGAACCCGGCGAGCAGCGCGAAGCCGACGCCGGTGGTCAGCGCCTCGTCGGTGAGCGACTCGTTGGCCAACTCGTCCGGCGGCAACGCGGTCAGACCGATGCCAGCCTCGATAGGCGCCCGGTCCACCACCCGCACCGAGTACGAGCCACCGTCGGACATCTCCACCAGCACCGGGTCGGCCAGACCGTACTGCCGGTGCAGGGCCACCGCCCGGGTACACGCCTCGCCGATGGCCAGGCGCACCTCGTCCAGCAGGTCCTCCCGGACCCCGGCACGCCGGGCGACGGCGACGCCGACCAGGCGAGCGGTGCGCACGTGCACCGGGGCGGGCGAGAACGAGAGCTTGACTGTCGCCATCACGCGCCGGCGCCCGCCGGGTCGGCGCTGATCGCCGCGTCGACCGTCGGGTGCAGCGGGAACACCTGATCCAGTGCGGTGATCCGGAAGATCTTGAGCAACGGCTCCTTGTCGCAGACCAGGGCGAACGAACCGCCGGCGGAGCGGAGCCGCTTGAGCGCGCCGACCAGCACACCCAAGCCGGTGGAGTCGAGGAAGTCCACCCGGCCGAGGTCGACCACCACGTGACGGGCACCACCGTCGATCAGCTCGAGGAGTCGTTCGCGGAGTCGGGGCGCGGTGTAGACGTCCACCTCACCACCGACCTCGAGCACCGTGTGCTCACCCACGGTGCGCGTCGCCAGCGACAGCTCCATCGGTCCTCCTCGCCAGAGCCGTAAACTCTCGTGGGCATCTAACCACTACCGCCGGTACGGCCTGCGAACGCCAGTGGCGGCTTCCCCTTACCCCGGTGTCCGACTTTTCATCTCCGAACACCAGTGCGAGAGTGCAGGGCGTGACCACCGACGACTTCAGCACGGCGCGTCCCACGCCGCGCCACGAGCTGGAGTCGTCGTCGGCGGCCACCGTATCCGCTGGTCCCGGCCCTGGGCCAGCGCCGGCCGACCTACTGCACCGGCTCCGCGCCCGCGGCGCCGGTGACCCGGTCACCCACGTGGAACGGGTACCGGCCCGCGCCGGGGTGCCCGCGCCGTGGCCGCCCTGGGCGCCGGCCGAGCTGCGCGCCGCGTTCGCCCGGCGTGGCGTGGTCGCGCCGTGGCAGCACCAGTCCCAGGCGGCCACCCTGGCGTACGAGGGCGAACATGTGGTGGTCGCCACCGGCACCGCGTCCGGCAAGTCGCTGGCGTACCAACTCCCGGCCCTGGCCACGGTCCTCGCCGATCCCCGGGCCACAGTGCTCTACCTGGCGCCGACCAAGGCCCTCGCCGCCGACCAGTTGCGGGCCGTCGCCGCGCTGGAACTGGAGGGGGTACGCCCCGCCTGCTACGACGGGGACACTCCGCGCGCCGAGCGGGAGTGGATCCGCCGGCACTCCCGGTTCGTGCTGACCAATCCGGACATGCTGCACCACGGCATCCTGCCCGGGCACGCCCAGTGGTCCGGTTTCCTGCGCCGACTCGCGTACGTGGTGATCGACGAGTGCCACACCTACCGTGGGGTGTTCGGCTCGCACGTGGCGCACGTGCTGCGTCGGCTTCGGCGGCAGTGCGCCCGGTTCGGGGCCACCCCGGTGTTCGTGCTCGCCTCGGCCACCTCCGGCGACCCGGCCACCGCGGCCGGACGGCTGACCGGCCTGCCGGTGACAGCGGTCACCGAGGACGCGTCGCCGCGCGGCGGGGTGACCTTCGCGCTCTGGGAGCCGCCACTGCTGCCACCCGACTCGGGCGCCGTCTCCCCCGACCCTTCTTCGGTGCCCGCCCAGGGGAGCGGCGAGCACGACGACCTTCGGCAGGTCCGCCGGTCGGCGCTGCGCGAGACCGCGGACCTACTCGCCGACACGGTCGCCGAGGGGGTACGCACACTCGCGTTCGTTCGCTCCCGCAAGGGTGCCGAGGTCGTGGCGGCCAGCGCGCGTCGGTCGTTGGACGACGCGGTCCCGGGGCTCGGCAGCAGGGTGGCCGCCTACCGGGGCGGCTACCTGCGCGAGGAACGGCGCGAGCTGGAACGGGCGCTGCTGCAGGGCGACCTGCTCGGCCTGGCGTCCACCAACGCGCTGGAGCTGGGCGTGGACCTGGTCGGGCTGGACGCGGTGCTGATCTGCGGCTACCCGGGCACCCGGGCGTCGCTGTGGCAGCAGGCGGGCCGTGCCGGTCGTTCCGGGCAGGAGGCTCTCGCGGTGCTGGTGGCCCGGGACGACCCGCTGGACACCTACCTGGTGCACCACCCGGAGGCGATCTTCGGCGCGCCGGTGGAGGCGACGGTGCTCGACCCGGCCAACCGGTACGTGCTGGCACCGCAGCTCGCCTGCGCGGCGGTCGAGGCCCCGCTCACCCCGGCCGACCTGGTGCTCTTTGGAGACGGGGCGAAGGAGGCCGTCGACGAGCTGGTGGCGGCCGGCGCGCTACGGCAGCGGCCCACCGGCTGGTACTGGCGGCACCGGGAACGCCCCGAGGTGGACCTGCGCGGCGAGGGCGGCGCACCGGTCTGCGTGGTCGAGTCGGCCACCGGCCGGTTGTTGGGCACCGTCGACGGCAGTTCCTCGCACTTCCTGCTCCACCCCGGGGCGGTCTACCTGCACCAGGGTGTCTCGTACGTGGTGGACGACCTCGATCTGGCCGACGGCTGCGCGCTGGTGCACGTCGAGGAACCGGACTGGTCCACCCACGCGCGGGACGTCACCGACCTGTCCGTGGTGTCGGTGCGCTCCTACGTGGACGCCGGGCCGGTCGGTATGTTCCTCGGCGAGGTGGACGTGACCAGTCAGGTCGTGTCGTACCAGCGGCGGCGGATCGCCACCGGCGAGGTGATCGACACCCGACCGCTCGACCTGCCAACCCGGGAGCTGCGCACGGTGGCGGTCTGGTTCACCCTGTCACCGCGGTCGTTGACTCTCGCCGGAGTCCAGCCGGCCGACGTGCCGGGTGCGCTGCATGCCGCCGAACACGCCGCGATCGGCCTGCTGCCGCTGATGGCCACCTGCGACAGGTGGGACATCGGTGGGCTCTCCACCGCCGTGCACCCGGACACCGAGGCACCGACCGTGTTCGTCTACGACGGGCACCCGGGTGGCGCCGGGTTCGCCGAGCGGGCGTACGGGACGGCGTCGGCGTGGCTGCGGGCCACCCGGGACGCGATCGCCGAGTGCGGCTGCGAGACCGGCTGCCCCTCCTGCGTACAGTCACCGAAGTGCGGAAACGGCAACAATCCGCTCTCCAAGCCGGACGCGATCCGGGTCCTCGACGTGGTGCTGGCGAACCTGCCCGAGTAGCCGGTTGCATGAATCGGCTCGGCACCGGGCACAATGGCATGGGAGCGCTTCCATCGATGTCCATGCTGATGATTTCCCCATGCCCGAGGAGAAGCCGTGGCCGACACGATCGCCGAAACCGTCGACCTGCTCTACACCATCGACCAGGACCATCTCACCCTCGACCAGCAGATCGCGCTCGGGTCGGCGATGGCCGCCCTAGCTCAGGCGGAACGGCTGGAACAGATCAACGAGCGGTTGCGCGTGATCCACCAGGTCCTCAACACCTGGGCGGTGCGCGCCGCGACCACCCCGGACGGCCGCTGAGACTCCCCGGCTCCCCGACACGGGCAGCGGGGTGCCGGGCAGCTCATCGACCGCCCGGCATCCGGTGTGCGTCGATGGCGGGGAGCGCAACGTTCGTCGAGCTGTGCGAGACTCCGGCGCACAGTCCCCCCGAGGAGATCAGATGCAGCTCGACAACTTGCAGAGTCAGCACCAGTTCCACGTCCGCCAGCGACTGCGCATGATGGTCAACCAGTACGAGGTCCGGGCCGTCGCCCCGGACGGCACCGAGGGCGAGTTGCTGGCGTTCGCGCAGCAGAAGCGCCTCGCCTTCAAGGAGCAGGTGACGATCTACACGGACGACTCCAAGCAGCAGCCCCTGCTCGGCTTCAAGGCCCGCCAGCGCCTCGACCTCGGTGCCACGTACGACGTCACCGACGCGGCCGGCAACCCGATCGGGCTGTTCCGCAAGGACTTCGCCCAGTCGCTGCTCCGCTCCACCTGGCACGTCGAGCAGAACGGCCTCCCGCAGGTGACCGGCCAGGAGCGCAGCATGCCGGTGGCACTGCTGCGCCGGTTCGTCGACTCGCTGTCCTGGCTGCCGTACCACTTCGACTTCACCGCCGACGGCCAGCCGGTCTTCACGGTGGTCAAGAAGTGGGGCCTGCGCGACAAGTACGTCGTCGAGGTGCAGAACCCTCAGATCGACCGCCGTCTGGTCATCGCGATGGCCGTCGCCCTCGACGCGCTCCAGGCCCGCTGAACGACCCGGCCGCACGTTTCTCGGGCCGCTGGCCGGGGCACGGCCCTCGGGCGCTGATCTCCGGCCAGCGGGCCCGCGCGTCGGCACGCCCCGCGAACGTCCCCCGAACACCGCGAGGCCCAACTGACCGTCTGGACCAGCGGCGAGGCCGAACTTGACCTCGCCCGGATCTCCACAGCCACCGTCGTCACCACCCGCTACGAGATGTCCGACGTTGCCGATCTCACCGCCTGCCTCGATGACCTCACCCACCGGTTGACGTCAACCCTTTCCGGGACTTGACCAAACCCATAGGGACACCCCCTTTGGAGCTGATGTCGTAAACGCATCGCGCCTGATGTCGTATGCGGTTCAGCTCCAAAGCGGTGCCCATCTGATCGGGGCCCGAATGCGGGCGGAGCTGCCCCGGCGGCTTCCGCAGCAGCACGGCCTGCTCGTTCAGGCGCGCACCGGGCCGGCGCGGGCCGTCGATGTGGCAACCCGGGTCAATCCGGGAAGTGGAGTGAACGCCACCTCGACGGTCACCAGCACGTCGAGCCCGTCGAGGTGACAGCTGACCATCCGACCAGCATTGCGGGCGACGATGTCGGCAGCGGACGCGCAGGCCGTGACTTCCCCGTCGAGCGCCTGGGCGGCTCCGGCCAACGCGCCGAGATCGGCTGCCACCATCGCCCGCTGATCGGCCATCCCGGCGACGGCGATGGCAGCGCCGAACGTCCCGAACAGCACGAGGACCAACCCCATCGCCAGCAGCACGACAGTCGCACCGCCCCGCTGCCCGTCCGGGCTGCCCTGGTCGACCCGCTCGCTATCGGGTCCACGCCCGCCACGGATTGACAGGCCCATCATGGGTGACCGTCGGCGACGCCTGGTTCCACGGCAGCGACAGCGGTCGCGACGACGGCGATCCGTGGTAGCCGACCGCCCAGCGTGCGAACGGGCGCGCGCACCGTCGCCTGCACCCGGCCGCCGTCGGCGGACACCGACACCTCCGCCCCTGGCGGTGCCGCACGCCCCGCCGCAGCGCTGCCGTCCTCGCCGCGGGCGGCGGCCAGCGCAGCCTCCCGGGCCGCGTGGAGGCAGCTCGCCTTTGCGCTGACGGCGTTGACCGAGGTCAGGCCAGCCAGCAGGAGCAGGAGAAGCGCCGGCAGGCCGGCCGCCAGTTCGGCGGTGAACGACCCCCGGTCTCCGCGAAAGGCCGATTGGACGGTTTCCCATCCGCCGCGACCGGCCCGCCCCGAGGTGCCAGGCCGTGAACCGCGACCAGCCTGCCGGCGCCTGCTCACTTCAGCGCCCGGTCGATGACTGCGGTCAACGCCGACTGGACGTTGCCGGAGGTCAGCACCTTGAGCAGGATGCCGGCGAAGGCGACCGCCGCGAGCGTGCCGACAGCGTATTCGGCCGTGTTCATCCCGGCGTCCCCGCGCAGGCGGGCGAGCAGTTTGCGCATGACAGTTCCCTCTCTCGTTGTGGTCAGAGCACGTCGCCGAGAACGGCGACGATCACCGGCACCAGACCGGCGAGAATGAACGCCGGCAGGAAGCAGAGCCCCAGCGGCAGGACGATGAGGACCCCGGCCCGGCGTGCCGACGCCTCGGCTGCGGTGGCCCGGTCGGCACGCAGGTCATCCGCGAGCCGCGTCAACGCACCGGCCAGGGCCGCACCGCTGTTGGCCGAGCGCAACGCCGCTGCCGTCAAGCGCTCAGCGCCGGGTATCCCCTCCAACGCGGACCACGCCTCCGCCGGGCCACCGCCGAGCAGAAACGTGCGGCCGACCCGGGCCAGCCGACCGGCCAGCGGCCCGTGCAGCGTCTCGGCGACGGCCAGAATCGAGCGGTCCACCGGGGCACCCGCCCGCATCGCCGCAGCGAGGAGATCAGCGGCGAGCGGCAGGTCGGCAGCCTCCTGCAGCCGCCGCCTGCGCACACTCGGCGACTCGATCCGCCGCAGGAGACGATCCAACAGGAACGCGGTCGGGACCGCGCCGAGCCACCCCAACCAGCCGCCGACGACGACGGCCACGGCAAGCCCACCCAGCGCTGCCGCGAGCCGGATCACGTCCAGCCGCCGTACGACGGACGGCCCGGCTTGGTCCGGGTCCGCTGTCCTGCCCAGGGCCGCTGTGCTGCGTTGGATTGTCGCGCCCCGGGACCTCATCCGGTCCGTCCCGGTGCCGCGCTCAGTCGTTCCGCCCACAGCAGGCCCACCACCTGCAGGGCCACGGCGAGCACCGCGCAGGCCCCGCCAACCCTGCTGTGCAGGAGAACCGCAACCGGGTCGACGCCTATCCCGTACCCGAGCCCGATCCCACCGACCGGCAGCGCCGCCAGCAACCAGGCCGTGGCTCGGGCCCCGGCCGCCTGTGCCGCTGCGGCGGCCAGCCCTCGGTCGGTCGCCCGAGCGTCCGCCTCGATCCGTTCGACGAGTTCCGCGAGCGGCGCACCGGTCCGGTCGGCCAGTCGTACCGCCGCTGACGTCAGCTGACGCAGCCGGTCCGGCCCCTCGACGGCGACGTCGAGCGTGGGCGGGACGGGCAGGCCGGCCCGGAGGTCCGCCGCGAAGCCACAGAGTTGGTCCAGCCCACGTCGTCGGACCTGTTCGGAACGTCGGTTCGTACGCCAACGCAGCACGGCCCGCACGGCCAACGCGCCGTAGCTGGCCAGTGCGACCGCGGCCACCGGCCCCCCGATCACGGCACCGACGCCACCGCCCAGAAGGCCGGCCAGCGGCAACACCCGTGCCGTCGGCCGTACGGTTCGCGCCCTCGGGACGATGCTCGACCCGCTGATCATCGTGTCGGCCGCCTGCTGGTCACCGTGCTCGACGTCGCCGCGCGCCTCAACAATGGTCGAGCCGGCCTCCGGGTTCGTGCTCTCCGGTCGGGCGGTGCCGGCTGGACGCCGAGGGTCGCGGCGGGCCGGTGGACGTGTCGGGCCCGCCGGACCCGTCGACCGCACGGACCCGCCCGGCACGCCGGGCCAGCTTGGTCCTCCGGCTGCATCCCGAGCCGACCAACCGAGCGCGGTCGGTTTCACGGTCTGCCGCGGCTGACCGACCGACCGATCCATGGCTGGCGAGTCGGCTGCCCCGTCTACCGGCCCGTCCGGCGTGCGACCGAGTTCCCGGATCCACTCCACCAGGGCGTCATCCGGATCAACGCGGGCCCTCACGGGGCCTGCCGTCAACACGCGACGCCGACGGCCCCGGATGCTCTGCACCGGCCACGCCACCACCGCGGCGGCGATCAGGAGCAACGCCGCCACCACCAGCGCCGCGCCGGTCATGCCGGGCCTGCCGTTCCGGGCCACGGCTCGCTGAGGATCGGTGGCACCGCCACCCCACGCTCGCGAAGCAGCGCCCCGAGGGCCCGGGCGGCCAGCCCGAGGCCGCTGCCGCGTACCCAGGCGGGCACCACGGTCACCAGGCGCTCGGGCCCCTCCGGCAGCAGCAGGCAGACCGATTCCAGGACACGTCCCCGATCGCCTCGTCGTACCTGGAACAGCACCTGCAACGCGGCCACGACCTGGGCGTGCAGCGCGGCACGGGGCAGGCCGCCCAGCATGCCCAGGGCCTCCAGCCGGGCCGGCACGTCGGACGGGGTATTGGCGTGCAGCGTGCCCGCGCCTCCGTCGTGGCCGGTGTTGAGGGCAGCCAGCAGGTCGACCACCTCACCACCCCGACACTCCCCGACCACCAGGCGGTCCGGCCGCATCCGCAGTGCCTGCCGAACCAGGTCACCCATGCCGACGACGCCCGATCCCTCCACATTGGCGGTGCGTGCCTGGAGCCCCACCACGTGCGGATGCCCCGGACGCAGTTCGGCGGCGTCCTCCACCAGCACGATCCGCTCGGTGGCCGGCACCATCCCCAGCAGCGTGTTGAGCAGGGTCGTCTTGCCGGACCCCGTCCCGCCGGTCACCAGGTACGCCAGTCGGGCAGCGACGACGGCGGCGAGCAGCGGCGCCACGGGTCGCGGCACAGTCCCCTGACGTACCAGCTCGTCGAGGGTGAACGGTCGGTGCCGAAAGGTCCGCAGGGACAGGTACGGACCTTCGGTCGCGACCGGTGGCAGCACGGCGTGCAACCGAGTGCCGTCGGGAAGCCGGGCATCCGCGTACGGAGATCCGTCGTCGAGCCGCCGGCCGGCGCTGGAGATCAGCCGCTGCGCCAACCGGCGTACATCCTCTGCCGAGCCCACCGGCACCGCGACCTGTTGCAGCCCCGAACCACGGTCGACCCACACCCGCGTCCCGTTGACCAGGACATCGGTCACCTCCGGATCGGCGAGCAGCGGAGCCAGCGGTCCGGCGCCCACGAGGTCGTCGTGCACCCGGTCGGCGATCCGCAGCACGGCGGTGTCGCCGAGCACCGCGGTGTTGGGCTCGGCGCGTACCGCGGACACGATCGCCGCCGCTGTCACGGGAGTGGTGGCGGCGGCGATGCGCTGCCGTACGCGGGCGGCGAGGGTGCCGTCCTCCGGCCGGCCGGTCATGCCGCACCCGCCGACGGCACACCGGTGAGGTCGGAGACGATCCGTTGGCAGAGTGCGGCCAGGGGGCCTTTGCCTGCGGCGGCGGGTGCCTCACCTCGTTCCAGGCCACGGCACAGCCCCGGCTCAGGACGCAGCGTGCCCGCCAGTGGGAGACCAAGAGCCCGTGCGACCTCGGCCGCGCGTAGCCGACCGGGAGCCGGCCCGCGCACCACCACCGACAGCGCCGCGCAGTGCGGGGCGGCGGCGGCCACGACCCGCGCCGCCGCAGCGGTGGCGCGTAACTCGGCCGGGACGACGACAAACGCCTGATCGGTCGACTGCAACGCCACCACGGCCGCGTCGTCCAACTGGCGGGGCAGGTCGACCACCACGAAGTCCCGCCCGCGCCGGGCGGCGTCCACTGTCGCCGCCATCGCCGCCGCCGGCAGCGCCAGCATCTCGCCGCGATCCCAGGAGAGCACCACCAGGTCACCCCGGCTGGGTAGCGCCTGCACCAGCGCCGGGGCGTCCACCCGCCCGTCCGCACCGGTGAGCGACGGCCACCGCAGCCCCTCCAACTGTTCCCAGCCCAGCACGAGGTCGAGGCCCCCACCGAGTGGATCTGCGTCGACCAGCAGGGTGCGTAACCGGGCCCGCGCGGCGGTCACGGCCAAGCCACCGGCCAGGACACTCGCCCCGGCACCGCCCCGACCCCCGAAGACCGCGACGACCCGGGCGTCGACGCCGTCCGGACGGTCCGGGCCCTGCTCGGCGAACCGGTCCACCAGCCATGACTCAGCGGCGGGCAGCAGGGCGACGTACTCGGCACCGACCAGCTCGGCGATCTGCCAGCCGGGGTCGAGCTGACCGGCCCGGCCGACCAGCACCAGCCGGGGGCGCTGCGGCAACCGGGCACGCAGACATGCCTGCGCCTGATCGACGCCGAGCAACACCAGCGGCGCGGGAAGCCATCGGGTACGCGCGGCTGCCGGGTCGCGGGCAAGCTCCACCTCGGTCCCGCCTGCGGCGGCGAGCCGGAGCACGTCATCGAGCAGATCGTCGTCGCCGGTGACGACCAGCGGGAGCCGGCGGATCGGCGGGACGGAGGTACGGGATGGCATCGCGGCCTCCAGCGGTCGGGCTGTGGTATGCCGCCGACCCTGCTCGCAATCCGCCCCGCAGGCCGCCCCGATGCGATCGCCTGTGGACAACCTGGTGGGCTGTGGAAAAAGCCCGCCGAGACAGTTGATCTGCTACGGGTGCGGGCAACTCCGCAGCTCCTGCTGCTGCGGGAAAGACAGCGGGGCCGCTCCAGGAAGGAGCGGCCCCATACGTCGGCGGTCAGCCGACCCGGTCGGTCCAGGCGACATCGAGGATCACCTTGTACGAGCTGATCCGCGCGGGCGACAGCGTCAACCGCTCGTGGGCGAGCAGGTCGCCCGTGTTCGGATCGAAGATCAGAAGAGATTGCGCGTCGTGCTCGCGGTCGTCGAAGGTGACGGCGACACCGTTCCGGCCGGCGCGGTCCGTGACCTGCCCCCGCCAGCGGAAGCCGTGCACGTCGGCGAGGACCCGTAGGACCGCCGCTCGGGTCGCACGCGGTACGACGTACCGCCCGTAGAGCGTACTGACCTCCTTGCTCGCCGCCCCCGCGCCGTGCTCGACCTTCAGTAGCTCCGGCAGCTCGGACGGGTCGGCCGACAGCGGCCGGATCTCCATGGGCGGCAGCGGAATGACACTCGGGGCGGGGGTGCCGGTGACTGCTGGTCGCCCAGCGCTTTCGCGCTGCCAGTAGTCCCGAGACTCCTGGTCGGGGTACTCCGGTTCCAGTTGAACGGTGGCCTGGTTACCGGTCCCGTCGGCGGCCTGCCAGATCTTCGTCTCGTGGGGAAAGGCCACCTGGTGGCGGCCGTCGGCGGCCGTCATCACCGGATCGCCCCACACCTTCGTGTGGTGATACATGTATCGCCCGATCTGGTGGTCGTACGCCGCGTCTTCGATCTTGTCGGCCAGCATGCGCAGCTGCGGGCCGGCCGCCGGCGGGTCCGCGTCGAACTGGTACGCGACCGGCACGAGCACCGATCCCGGCCCACGTGGCGTGTCCGGGGTGGCCCCGCCGAATGGCTGGAGCACCGTCACGGCACCGGCCGCGACCGCCAACGTCCCGGCCGCCAGGACCAGCCGGCGGGTCGGGCGTACGCGCCGACGCCCGGCGACCGTCTCGGTAGCGCCGGCGCGGTCAATCAGCTCGCGGGCCGAGACGGGTGGCGGCCCGACGGCGGCATTCCGCGCCGGGTCGGCCGGGCCGAGAAGAGTACGGGTTCGCTCTGCTCCGAACATCACAGATCCTCTCGAGTGGTCACCAACACCGGACGACGCCGGGACTGTGCGGGCCGGTCCGACATCGCCTCGGCAAGACGGCGGCGGGCGCGGTGCAGGCGAACCGCGGCAGTTGTCCGGGTGCAGCCCAGAACCTTGGCCGCCTCGGACACCGTCAACTCCTCCCAGCCGACCAGCCGGAGGATTTCCTGATCGAGGTCGTTGAGGGTGGCCAGAGCGGCCCGGATGTCGGCAACCCCGACGGTGGCGTCCGCACCCGACGAGCCGGCCAGCCGAGCCAACTCGACGTCGCTGATCGGCAGGAGGTCTGGGGCTCCACGCCGGGACCGCCACTGGTTCGCCAGAAGGCGTCGGGCCACCCCGTACAGCCAGGGCAGACTGCGCTCCGGCACCTCGACGCGACGACGCCAGGCGACGACGAAGACATCCTGGGCAAGCTCCGCCGAGGCATCCCTGTCAGCGAGCCGGCGCAGGCCGTATCGGACTATGTGCGCGTACTCGGCGGCGTAGAGACTGGTGAACCAGCCCTCGTCCCGCTCCTGCGGTGGACCCACCCGAACCCCCATTGCCTCGGCGACTCTCACCCTGGCTTGTGTCGCCGAAGGGCCGAGGGTTACCGCCGGGCACCGTAGGGCCGGACACCGTCACGCCGGGCAAGCAGCGCGGCGACCCGGTCCAGGACATTGAGCAGTACGGCACGGTCGGCCTGCGGATGCTCGGCGACGAAGCGCAGCAGGAGGTTTCACCTGGCTTGGAACCGGCCGGTCAGGCGATAAGCGGCGTGCATTTCCAGGACAACCCGGGTCTGTGCTTGCAGCGGTCCGGGTGGCGTTGCGGGGTCAGCGAAAGCCACTTCGAGCACCTCCGTGCTCTCCGGCTCGATCACGCCTGACCATCGTCGCGCTTCGAAGCACATGGCAAAGCAGTGCATCCGGTCACCGTTGGGATAGGTGATGACGTGCGCATCCGGCTCAGACAGGCAACCGAAGGCAGCGAGGTCGGAGCTGTCGACTATGAGTCCGGTCTCCTCTCGGACCTCATCGATCGCGGTGCCGACGAAGCTTCCTCCTGGCTCGGCGGCCCCGGCCGGTATCTCCCACAAGCCAGAATCACGACGTCGCTGGAACAGGACGTGCTCAGCCTCGTCGAGAAGAACGACCTGCGCTCCGGGCATGAGCAGCAGGCGAGACCCGACCAACTGTCGGAGTTGCCAGGTGTAGGAGCCGACATAACCCATCGAGTGATCAAACCAGAAGCGTGATGTTGCCGCGCTGGCCACGGAGCGGCGGATCTCTGCGGAGATCGGGGTCCGGCTGACCTCCGCCGACTTTCGCCCGCCGTCCCGACCGGCCGAGAACAGACCTTCAGCTGGCCGGAAGCGCTCCCGGGAAAGGGACGACCCCCGTCGGGGGGATGCGGACACAAGCTGTCGGCCGCTGTCAGATGATGGCGGCCCGCATCCAGCAGCAGGTGTCGGGCGTCATCAATTCACGTTCCGGGTCGGCCCGCGTCGAGGCTTGCGCTGCCTTCTTGCTGCCTCCCCGCCTGACGCCTCGCTTACAAGTGCTGGGCGACTCGTCTGGCGCCGTCCGCACGTGGTCGTGACCTCGGAGCGCTGTCCATCGGTGGCTCGCATCGGCCGAGATCATCCAGGCCGGTTGCTGTCAGCGTTGCTGTAACCAGCTTGCGGCGCTCAGATGGTAGGAACCGCCAGCCAGCTAGACAGCCACACCGATGGCACCGCGCGGGCTACCGTCCGAACACCACGACCGGCACGGGGATGAAGAAGAGCAGCGTAGCGAGCAATGTGCAGATGACAACAGCCGTTACAAGCGGCTCAGACAGGTCCTTCCTGCGACGAGCCATCAGGAAGACTAGGGCGAAGATCAGGGCCAGCGCAGCCCAGCGTGCGTCGACGAACATGAGAGCTCCCGGCTCGTGTAAGTTGAAGGTGTCCGGGGCCCGTACGGTCTGTACGGCGTGTCCGGCGAACGCACCGTACAACGCCGGACGCGAAGATCACAAGTGCGTGGAGTCATGTAGTGGTTTATGACGATTCGACCGAAATGGTCAGGCACCCCAGTGCCCTCGACGTGGCTCGACAAGCATGGGCATCCCGGCTGTCTGAACTTCGCGAGCGCGGTCGCCTCTCCTATCGGGAACTGAGCAAGAGGACCGAGGTTCCGGTATCCACAGTTGCTGATGTTTTAAGTGCGAAATCTTTACCTCGATGGGAAACGGCCAGCGCAATCATTGCCGCGCTTGGCGGCGATCCGGTCGAATATCGCGATACGTTCAATACTTTCAAAGAAGCAAGAAGCCTCGCACAAAATGTCTCCGCATCCAGTGGTGGAGTAGTATTCGGCACCATATCTGGGAATATAGTTCATCACTACACCGAAAGAACTGCTTCCAGATACATGACACCGGCAGGAGATTCACTGTCGTGGCTATTCGAAAAGGTTCCGGAAAGCATCGGCTCAGGCTATAGAGACGCCTGGCAATCCTACATTACCGGGGCGCTTCTCCCGAGTTTCGCGGCAGTTAGATGGGTCTTGGAAGCCACTTGCGTAGATCAAGGTGCAGGTGGCGACTGGACGCTGTTGGAGAAACTTCAAGTACTCTGTGATCGAGGCATCATAACTGATGAACTACTGGAGCGAGCGGAACGAACTGTTTCGGCGGCGAATGCGGCCGTGCATTCTCCGGGGGAACAGTTGCGACAGGTGGAAGTAGAGGAAGGAGTCAGGCTACTGGGCGCCATAATTGCTCACATATATGTTGTGATTTAGTCACCCAGCCATGCATATACCGCCCTGATGCGAACTCTCAGTGGGCCAGTCGGGTCCGGCTTAATGCGAGGTCAAACGGCCTGCTGAGGCGCTTCTCGGCTTGGTTCGGCTGGCACGGTCGCTGTACTTCGCTGCTCGACCGTTGAGAGCGCCCACGTCGGCCGAGCGGTGCAAGCTGCCTAACCTGCGATGCTCGCTCAATGGTTGTCGTTGTTTGTGGGCGGTGGTGGGTATCAGTTGTGCCAGTGTTGTGCCCGCGATCTTGCGCAACATGGACGGAAGGCCGGCCTGGTCATCGGGCCGACCAAGCCCTGTCACCTGGGCAGGCGGGATCCCCGTGGTCGTCAATGGTCAGGCACGATCGACCTCCTACGGCCTAGGCCTGGTCCTCGTCGACCCCTTGACCCCCAGGCAACCAACACGATCTCGTGAGCTGGCATAGGACGAGCGCCGAGCCATGAACTCCGTCGGACATCATCCCCGCACGTCCGTGTATGTCCGTCGCGGTCGTCACTCAGTTAGTCACTCAGCTCGCGCTGGCTCCAAGCCGCTGGAAGCCGGCTACACAGTTGCGCGATCTGTTGTTGCCCGTTGTTGCCGCCGTTGGGGGGCTCGGCAGGGATGGCCAGCGTGACGTGGCGCTGGCATGATCGACGCGTGGGGCCCCTGTGGACACTTCCTGGCCGACGCTTGTGGTGGCCGCACGTCGTCTCGCTATCCATCTCGACCGACAATGCTCTCAGCTAGATTCACGACGGCCTGGAGGAACGGTTGATCGACGTAACGTTTGGCGATGACATTCCTCTCCCTACCGTAAATGTCGAAGCATATCGTGCCATCTACAGAATTGAGAACTGGCTAAGGCGAATAACCCTCGCCGCATATATGAACAAGTACGGCACAGCCTGGCCATCGCACATTGATCCTCAACTCCGGGGTGCGCTGCGAGGTCGCGTGGAGGCTAACGGTGGTCGCATCTATCTGAATGCCGAGTCGGACGACAACCTGATTTGGCTGACAATGCATAAAGAGTTGCGCCGCCTGCTGCTGGACGAGGAAATTTGGCCCTTTGTGCAGCGAATTCTAAGCCTGCCCAAGGATGCCCTTAGTTCCAAACTGCTAGAGCTGAACGAAATTCGTAACATGCTTGCCCACAACCGCGCCTTGACCCCTACTACAAGTGTCATTCTTGCAGGGCTGTGCGCTTCGTTTGAGGCCGGTATACACCGCTTCAAGATGGAGACGCTGTACGGCTATGGTGAGATCTTGGACGAGAGTGAAGGACACCCGCTGATCGAGGAGTTGCGCGACAAAGTAGGCGTTTCGTTGATGACAGCGTCCGACTATCAAGCCTTTGTCTCGATGAATCAGAACGTGTACGAACTCGTTTGTCTGCCTGTTGAGCGACATGACCGAGACTGGGTGAACGTAGCTGCGCTGCTGAACACCTACAAAAGTAGCCTGCCCTCGATTCTTTCTTTCTGTCTCAATGCTCAAGGCTCCGAATACAGGATACTTCTTCCGAGGTCTCTCACTGTTGGAGAAATTGTCCCAACGTACGCAAAGTTCGCCAACGATCCTCCGATCTGGACCGAAAAACCATACTCGAATCAGAGCGACAAATATCTACACAATCCGAAAGTATGGTTTTATCAGAATCAGACGCCTGAAGACTAGGCGTGCGTCATGATGTTGCAATCGTGGTACGCGCGCAACTGACAGTTGTCTCACTATCAGGAGTTGACTTCTTCCTCCCGAAGGATTGATCGACCGGTGATAAGCTGCGCGATTTGTAGGATTGACCTGCCCGCCCGGTGCGCCAGTGTCCATGCACGTCCGATCTTATCCGCGCCGGTCGTCACCCGGTTAGTCACTCAGCTACGCGAGTCCCTCCACTGCACCTTCGGTGTCGCCAGGAATCCCCAGATCCTCACGGATCATTAGGAGCAGTTTAAACTCAGCTTCGTCGTATCGTTCCTGACCGTCGTGAAACATCGGATCGTCAAGGTCGTCGTGCTTGCAGTACTGACCCCACCTCCAAGCCGCGTTGTACGCTGTAGCTGCTGCCATGGCCACGGCCGGCCTTCCATAGATCCTTAGACGGTTCAGGTGCGCGAAGGTCTGCCTGTTCCAGTCGCGAGGCAGTTCAGGTTCGGCGTGGAATCCGTAGCCCTTCTCGTAGGCCATCAGCGCCATGACCTTGAGGGACTCGTAGAAGCTGACATATGACTCCCGTCGGTGCTCGAATGTTCGATCTTCGTCCTCGCGAGCCCAGCGTTCCCGCTCTCGCTGACGATCACGTTGCCAAGTCTTGTCGTCTCGCCGATCTGACCGGCGTTGTGTGATGAGCACACCCGCCACACCCGCAGCTACAGTTCCTAGTACGCCGATCACCGCCACGACCAGTGGAACCCAGAGTGGAGTCTGCACGGTTCGATGGTGCTGGTCCGGTCAAGTGGAGCGCTACACCGGAGCACAACCAGGTATGCCATCCCGTCTGCCGTCGACCCGCCCTCCTGGGGAGCGGGCCGCCGCCCGGTCCGCCACGTCAAGCGGACCTTGACACAGGTTCGGACGCTGGCGGGCCGGGCGGCGGTCTGCTCGGCTCGCCCGGGTCGGCGGCTGGCGGGATGGCCCGCGCAACCACCCACGGACCGCGACCCGCCGACGGAGCCCCGACCATCCTGGAGCCGGAGCGCCCCCGCCGGAGGCGCAGTAACCGCGACCGGTTCGCCACCCGCGACCCCGCCGCGCGGACCCGGCGTGCGCTTCCCTGCGCCGCGTCGCTCGGGCGCGGCGCGGCCGGCTGCCGGCGGCGAACCTTCACCACTCTCACACCCGCCCCGTCTGCGGCGGCCCTGGGCTTCCCGCTCTCCGCGCCAGCCGCCGGGCGTTCTGCGTGGCCGGAGTCGGAGCGCCAGCGGAGCGACGGACGCGCGCCCAGGCGGCGGCGCGTGCGGCCCGTTGCGGGCCGCCTTGAAGACGTACAGAAACTTTGAACGGGGCCGGCAGCCGGCCGGCTGTCCCGTCACGGGACATGCTTGACACTCGCGTCCCACCAGATGCTTGACAAGATCGCGCCGGGCACCGGTTGTCGGGTTGCCGTGGGCGTCAGACGCAATCCCAGAAGAAGCGGCCTTCGCGGAGGTCGGGAGAGAGGAAGCCGTATCCGGTTCCTCCGCCGAAGTTGAGGGCGTAGGGGTCATCGGGTCCTTGACCTTCTCCGCCGTCGAGCTGGAAGTGGAACCGCCAGTCGGCCGGTACTCCCTGAAGGTCGCCCTGCCATAGGTGGGCCTTGCCGCCGACGTAGCTGTAGGACGGGAGCGCGCTGGCATCTGCATCGACAGTGTCGGGGAGGTCCAGCAGTACGCCTGCCCGTTCGGCCTCTTGGCGTTCGATATCCGCATCCAGAGCTGCCTCGGCTGCCGGAGCCGGCGGGACCAGGTCCACCGCGAGTTCGACGCCTACGTGCTCGTCCCATGTCATGCCCCGTCGCCACAGGGACGGACCGGTGGCCGTGTCGGTCGCGACGATGAAGGGTGGGATACGCCCGCCGGGTTGAACCAGGAGCGCGTTCTCGCCGGCCTCAGCGTCGAAAGTCTCGGCGGCGCCCTGAGGATCGTCGGTGACGAACAGGTAGGCGAGACTCGTTGGTTCACCGGGGATGGGGATCTGGCCGACGAACATCATGGGCGTTCCCAGGCTGCGAGACAGCGGCCAGGTGGGTGGCTCGAGCCATACGGGTTGGCCACCCAGCTTCGCTTGCGGGGTGTGGATGGGCGCATCGACCGGTCGCAGCCGCATCTGCAATCGGGGAAGTAGCCAGGCATCGGCAGGGCCGTTGCAGTCCTGCTGCATGGTTACGGGGACTGGCGGCACTCCACTCATCAGGCGATGCTAGGCGGGGTTGAGCTTCATCGGCAGCCGCGGGAGGTTTCTAGGCCGTCAAGCATGTGCTGGGACGGATCCGTCAAGCATGTGGTGGGACTAGACACGGCAGCCGGCCGTCCTCCTCTCGTCGGTCTGCTGGTCACGGGATGGCGAGCCAAGGTGGTCGCTCCGTACCCTGGCGTCATGGCCGCCCTCATCGACACCGCCCAGGAAGTTGCGCGACACCTGCTGGAGACGCAGCTACCCCGTCGGTGGAGTCACGTCCAGGCAGTCGCCGCCAAGGCGGACCGGCTCAGCGGGGCAGTCCCGAGCGAGGATCGCGAGGTACTCGTAGCGGCGGCCTGGCTACACGACGTGGGTTACAGCCCAGACCTGGTCGACACCGGCTTCCACTCGCTCGATGGTGGCCGCTGGCTCCGTCGTGAACGCTTCAACGAGCGCATCGCTGCCCTGGTCGCTCATCACTCCTGCGCCTGGTTGGAAGCCGACGAACGTGGGCTCGGTGAGGACCTGGCCGCCGAGTTCGTTCGGGAAGAAACGGCAGTGACCGATGCTCTCTGCTGTGCCGACATGACGACCGGACCAGATGGTCACTGAGCCGCATTTTCGCCCGGTCGGCCCGCCCGTAGTAGATGTTGTCCACCATGTGAGGTGCCTGACCGCTCGGCGGAACTTCAACGAGTAGTACACCGCGACCGGGCTGGTTCGGGTCCTCGATCTCCGGACGAGCCCGGACGACTACGCCGCCCGCGTCCTGGAGGCATTCGACGGCTCTGCTGCCTCTCTGCTGCCTCTGGCCGCAGAAACACCGTCCCTAGACGGTCTAGACGAGCCGGAGGATGACCTGTGAGCTGCGGCGGCGTAGCGCTCCCAGAAAGGGACGACCCCCGTCGGGGGGAGACGGGGGTCGTCGAAGGTTCGGCTCCGGGGGGGTCGAGCCGAACCACTCAGCGGTCACGGGGGGTGCAACCGCCGAGCGTCTGCCTGTTTTCGGCTATGTGAAAGCTCGTCGTAGGGACAAGTTTGCCTGAGCGCGCCCGTCACGTCGAGTGGTGCCTGCTCCACTCACCGCGAAAATCTCCTCGCAGAGTGTGAGCGCGATCACGCGGAGCGGAGATGGTGCTGCTTGCCCGCAGGTGTGAGGGGTGGCCTGACCCCGGGCACCCGCCGACGATAGACCATCCGGCTAGACTTTCGCGCCGTGGGCCGAAGTGCCGCTTTCTTCGATCTGGACAAGACCGTCATCGCCAAGTCGAGCGCCCTGGCGTTTGGTCGGCCGTTCTACCGGGACGGGCTGATCACCCGGCGTGACGTGGTCAAGTCGGCGTACGCGCAGCTGATGTTCCGGCTGGGCGGCACCGACGAGCAGACCATGGCCCGAACACGGGACTACCTGGCCGCGCTCTGCAAGGGCTGGCAGGTGGAGCAGGTCCGCCAGATCGTCGCGGAGACACTGCACGAGCTGATCAACCCTTACGTGTACGCCGAGGCCGCCGCCCTGATCGAGGAGCACCAAGCGGCGGGGCGGGACGTGGTGCTGGTGTCGGCGTCGGGCGAGGAGATGGTCCGGCCGATCGGCGAGTTGCTCGGGGTCACCGACGTGATCGCCACCCGGATGACGGTTCGCGATGGCCGGTACAGCGGTGAGGTCGAGTTCTACGCGGCCGGCCCGAGCAAGGTCGAGGCCGTCAGCGAGTTGGCGGCAGCCCGGGACTACGACCTGGCCGACTCGTACGCCTACTCCGACTCGTACAGCGATCGTCCTTTGCTGGAGTGTGTCGGCCACCCGAGCGTGGTCAACCCGGATCGGCAGCTGCGCAAGCTGGCTTCGGAGAACGCGTGGCCGGTGCTGGAGTTCCGGCACCCGATCCCGCTGGGCCGCCGCCTGCGGGAGCGACCCGCGGTACCGGTGGCTGCGGCAGCGCTCGGCGTCGGTGTGGGCGTGGCCATCGGCATCGCCTGGTACGGCCGGCACCGTCGGACCCGCACGGCCACGACCACCGCCTGACCAGGCCAGTCCAGCGGCCCACGCTCGACCATCACCTGACCAGGCCCGTTCGGCGGCGCGTGCGGCTACCGCCCCGGCCTGATTCAGCCCGTCGACCCCACTCCGCCCGACGTCGAGTGTCATCTATCCGATTCAGGATGCCTCCCCTGCCCGACCACGGGGTTGAGCGTTCGCTCAAATAGCCGTACGCTCCGTTTGAGCGACCGCTCAAGACGGGGGAGATTCGCATGGTGGACGACGACGGACCGGCACCGCGCCGGACGAGTGCGCACTGGACGCTGGCCGGCCTGATCACGCTCTTCGGGGTGGTCCTCTTCGTCGGGGTGGTCAACCAGGGCCGCGCGGACAGCGCGGTGCTCTTCGTGGCGCTCCCGGTGCTGCTGGCCGCCGCCCTCGCGCTGGCACCCCGCCAGACGGCCCACGGCAAGGTCTTCGCGGCCACCACGGTGGCCCTGCTGATGGCGTCGGTGGCGCTGCACGAGGGTGCGATCTGCGTTCTGCTGGCCGCCCCGCTGGTCTACGCGGTGGCGCACGGCACCACCGCGCTGATCCGCGCCCTGCGGGACGCCAACCGCCCGTACGCGCTGGTGGCCGTACCCCTGCTGCTCCTGCCCGGCCTGGAGGGCAGTGGCATCGCTCCCCGGGTCGACCCGGAGCAGAGGGTCGAGGTGACCCGGGTCGTCGGGCTCCCGGTGGACCAGGTGGCCGAGCGTCTCGCCACCGGCCCCCGCCCGGCCGACGTCCGGTCGGTGCCGCTGCGGCTCCTGGGCGTGCCCACTCCCGGGCAGGTCAGCGGCGACGGGCTCGACGTCGGCGACCGGTGGATGTTCGGCTACCACGGCAGCGCGCACGGGCCGGGTGGCCACCTCCTCGCCGAGGTGGAGAGCGTCGCACCGGGAAGGGTGGGTTTCCGCTTCGTCGAGGACAGCTCCATCACCGCGCGCTGGTTCACCTGGCAGCACGCGGAGCTGAGCTGGCGGGCCGTCGACGCCGGGCACACCGAGGTCAGGGTCCGGGTCGACTACACGCGGGGCCTGGACCCGTCCTGGTACTTCGGCCCGGTGCAGCAGGTGCTGCTCGGCGCCGGCGTCGGGCACCTTCTCGACATGCTGGCGTTCGAGTGACGGTCGCCCGCTGGCTGAGCCTGGCACTGCCGCTGGCCGCGGTGCTGGCCGTCGGCGCCCGGGAGCGGAACCGGTCCGTGCGGGCCGCGGGGCTGCTGGCATTCCTGACCGCCGGGATCGGCATCGCCGCACTGCACGAGGTCGCCCGCGTGGCCGGCTGGTACGCCTTCGCTCCGGTCGACGGCGCGTACCGGGGGATGCCGGTGGACCTGTGGATCGGTTGGGCGGCCCTCTGGGGTCCGCTGCCGGTGCTGCTGCGCCGGGTGCTGCCGCTGCCGATCGCGCTGGGTCTGCTGCTCTGGGTCGACGCGGTGGCGATGCCGGCGCTGCACCCGCTGGTCGACCTCGGGCCGCACTGGCTCGTCGGGGAGGTGGTCGGGCTGATCGTGGTGGCGTTGCCCGCCCAACTGCTCGGTCGGTTCTGCGCCGACCGCCGGCACCTGGGCGCGCGGGCGTCACTCCAGGTGGGAGTCTTCGCCGCCATGCTGCTCTGGTTCCTCCCCACGCTGGCCTTCGAGCTGGGCGACGGGTCGTGGGCCGGGCTGATCGAGCTGAACCGCACCGGGATGCTGGTCGTCGCGCAGCTGACCCTGCTGATGGCCGCTCCGGCGGTGGCCGCCGTCGTGGAGTTCGTCGCCCGGGGCAGTGGCACGCCGTACCCGTGGGATCCGCCGCGTCGTCTGGTCACCACCGGGCCGTACGCGTACCTGGCCAACCCGATGCAGCTCACCGCCGTGGTGTTGCTGCTGTTCACGGCAGCGGTCACCCGGAGCGTCAGCCTGGTCCTCGCGGCGGTGTCGGCGGCAGCGTTCGGCGCGGCGGTGGCCGGGCCGCACGAGCAACACGACCTGCGGGCGCGGTACGGCGACTCCTGGCGGTCCTACCGGAGGCAGGTACGCGACTGGTGGCCTCGCTGGCGGCCGTACCCCTCCGAGCCGCCGGCGGTGCTCTGGCTGGACCACGACTGCGGGCCCTGCGCGGCCACCTGGCGCATGCTGGCCCGGCGGCATCCGGTCGGGTTGCGGATCCGGGCGGCCCGGGAGCACGAGCACGTGCTGTGGCGGGCGGAGTACGTGGGCGGCGACGGCCACACGGAACGGGGGGTGGCCGCAGTCGCCCGCGGACTCGAACACCTTCACCTCGGCTGGGCGTTCGTCGGCTGGACACTACGACTGCCCGGAGCCACCTGGCTGGCCCAACTGGTGAGCGATGCGATGATCGCACCGCCGCATCCGGCCCGTTCGAGAGGAGAGCAATGGCCGACACCAAGCAGCGTCTCCTCGACGGTGCCATCGCCGCCATCCGCGAGCACGGCATCGCCGGCGTCTCCGCCCGTACCATCGGCGCCGCCGCCGGGGTGAACCAGGCGCTCGTCTTCTACCACTTCGGCACGGTGGACGACCTGCTCGCGGCGGCCTGCCGGGCCAGCACTGCCGCGCGGGTCGAGCACTGGTCGGCACGGCTGGCCTCGGCCGGGTCGCTGCGCGAACTGCTCGCGGTCGGGCGGGCGCTGCACGAGGAGGAACGACAACTCGGCAACGTCACCTTCCTGGCCCAGATGTTGGCGGGGGCACAGGCGGACCAACGCATGGCCGCTCCCACCGCCGGAGCGCTCCAGCTGTGGGTGGACGAGATCGAGGCCGTCCTGCGCAGGCTCCTCGCCGGCTCTCCGTTCGCCGAGGTCGCCGACGTGCCCGGCCTGGCCCGCGCGGTCTCGGCCGCGTTCATCGGGCTGGAACTCTACGACGGGGTGGACCCGGCGGGCGCCGACCAGGCGATGGCCGCGCTCGACCAGCTCGCACTCCTCATGGAGATCGTCGACGATCTCGGGCCGATCGCCCGCCGGGCCCTGCAGGCCAAGGTCAACCGGGCGACGCGGCGGGACTGATCGCCGCTCAGGCGGCGGCGAGGACCTCGTCGCCGATGACGGTGAGCTGGTCGGCGCCGACCTCGACGGCCGCCATGTAGTGGCGTAGCCAGGAACGCAGCCCGTCCGGGGTGCCGGTGGCGAACGCGCCCGCCGAGCCGACGTACTCGGGCTCCCGCTCGCGATGCCCGACGTCGACGGCGAGCAGGCCGCGCGGGTCGAGGCCGCCGGCGAGCAGCACCAGCCGGGCGGCGCCCCGGGCCACCACGCCGGACGGCCCGGCGAACGGGCGCAGGTTCAACAACTCCCCGTGCACGACGGCGGCGAGCACCAGCGGGGAGACCTTGGTGCCACCGGCGACCAGCCCGGCCAGCCCGTCCAGCCGGGTGGCGACCACGGGGTCGGCCACCGGGCGGCCCAGCTCGGCCTCCGGCACCAGCTCCCGGGCGGCGAGGACGTGCAGCTTCGCGAGCGCCTGCCGGGGGGCCTTGGGCCAGAGTTCGCTCAGGCCGGGCAGCGCTCCGGCGACCCGCAGCGCCCCCTGGAGCACCGGGTCGGTGACGGTGCCGGCGCGGACCGCCTCCCGTTCGTGCACGGCCCCTTCCAGGGCGGCGCTGGCAACCGCGGAGCGCAGGCTCACCTCGGCCGCGACCTGGCCACCGTGCCGACGCAGCGCGCGGTGCCCGAGCGCCTGGTCGAACCGTGCGCGGGCCCGCTCGACGGCGGAGGCGATGTCGGCGAGCGCGAGCAGCGGCGCGAGCGGGTCGGTGGTCACCCCGTCACGCTAGCGACCCGTCCCGGCGCAGCGGGGCGCCCCCGTCCACAACGCGACCGGGACCACCCGGGCGCCGTGCTCCACCGCCGGGCGCGCGGCGAAGGCCGCTCGGCGCGACGAGGCGGGCAGCCCTCGCTGGCCGAGGGCCTGCCGACTACCCTCGTGCCCAGCGAGACCCAGGTCACCCGAGCGACGAGGAGTCACGGCATGAGCGAGGCATTGGCCAATCTGCTGAACGAGACGCGCCAGTTCCCCCCGCCGGCCGAACTCGCCGCGCACGCCAACGTCACCGTCGACGCGTACGCCGAGGCGGAGGCCGACCGGCTCGCGTTCTGGGCGAAGCAGGCCGATCGCCTGGCGTGGTCGAAGAAGTGGGACGAGGTTCTCGACTGGTCGAACCCGCCGTTCGCGAAGTGGTTCGTGGGTGGCCAGCTCAACGTGGCGTACAACTGCCTGGACCGGCACGTCGAGGCGGGGCTCGGCGACAAGGTCGCGATCCACTGGGAGGGCGAGCCGGGCGACACCCGCACCATCACGTACGCCGACCTGCACGAGCTGACCTGCCGGGCGGCGAACGCGCTCACCGACCTGGGGGTCACCGCCGGTGACCGGGTGGCCATCTACCTGCCGATGATCCCGGAGGCGGCGGTGGCCATGTTGGCGTGCGCCCGGGTCGGCGCCGCGCACAGCGTGGTCTTCGGTGGCTTCTCGGCCGACTCACTGAGCAACCGGATCCAGGACGCCAGCGCCAAGGTGGTCATCACCGCGGATGGTGGTTACCGGCGAGGCAAGCCGTCGGCGCTGAAGCCGACAGTGGACGAGGCGGTCGCGAGCTGCCCGTCGGTCGAGCACGTGCTGGTGGTCCGCCGCACCGGCGAGGACGTGGCGTGGTCGGACAAGGACCACTGGTGGCACGAGACGGTGGAGACCGCGTCGGCCGAGCACACCGCGCAGCCGTTCGACTCCGAGCACCCGCTGTTCATCCTCTACACCAGCGGCACCACGGCCCGGCCGAAGGGCATCCTGCACACCACCGGCGGCTACCTCACGCAGGCGTCGTACACGACGCACGCGGTCTTCGACCTCAAGCCGGAGACGGACGTCTACTGGTGCACCGCGGACATCGGCTGGGTCACCGGGCACTCGTACATCGTGTACGGCCCGCTCTCCAACGGCGCGACCCAGGTGATGTACGAGGGCACCCCGGACACCCCGCACAAGGGACGGTTCTGGGAGATCGTCGACAGGTACGGGGTGAGCATCCTGTACACCGCGCCCACCCTGATCCGGACGATGATGAAGTGGGGCGAGGACATCCCGGCCGGCTTCGACCTGTCGTCGCTGCGCCTGCTGGGCAGCGTCGGCGAGCCGATCAACCCGGAGGCGTGGATCTGGTACAGGCAGCACATCGGCCGGGGCGAGCTGCCGGTCGTGGACACCTGGTGGCAGACCGAGACGGGCGCCATCATGATCTCGCCGTTGCCGGGGGTCACCGCGGCCAAGCCCGGTTCGGCGATGGCCCCGCTGCCGGGCATCGTGGCCGACGTGGTGGACGACCAGGGGCAGTCGGTGCCGAACGGTGGCGGCGGTTACCTGGTGCTGCGTGAGCCGTGGCCGTCGATGCTGCGCACCATCTGGGGTGACGACGACCGGTTCATCGAGACGTACTGGTCACGGTTCGGTGCAGGCGCCGGAGGCGTCGAGTCTGGGCGGGAGGCGGGGGCCGAAGGCCACCGCGGGTGGGTGTACTTCGCCGGGGACGGGGCGAAGAAGGACGACGACGGGCACATCTGGCTGCTCGGCCGGGTGGACGACGTGATGCTGGTGTCCGGGCACAACATCTCGACGACCGAGGTGGAGTCGGCGCTGGTGTCGCACCCGTCGGTGGCCGAGGCGGCGGTCGTGGGCGCGACCGACCCGACGACCGGTCAGGCGATCGTCGCGTTCGCCATTCCGCGGGGCAGCACGGACATCAGTGGCGACGCAGGTGAGCAGCTCATCGCCGACCTGCGCAACCACGTGTCGAAGACGCTCGGGCCGATCGCCAAGCCGCGCCAGATCATGCTGGTGCCGGAGCTGCCGAAGACCCGCTCGGGCAAGATCATGCGCCGGTTGTTGCGGGACGTGGCGGAGAACCGGTCGCTGGGCGACGTGACGACGTTGCAGGACTCCTCGGTGATGGACCTGATCTCCTCCGGGATGAGCGGCGCGAAGTCCGACGAGGACTGACGAGTAGACGTACCCCTGCGGTGGGTGGCGGTCCGGACGGACCGTCACCCACCGTTGTCTTGTGTGGAGGTACGACGAGCGGCGCTCCCACCGAACGGGTAACGCATCGATCACGATCCTGCCGTGCGGCTTTCTCGTCATCTAGTTTCACGCTCGTCGGACGGTCCCGTCGCGTCCCGGCGCACGGGCCCCACCGACGTCCTCTGCCCGAGAAACGGAGTGGCATGAACAGAAACTCCCGTCCAGGGTCGCGCCGACGACTACTCGTCGCGCTGCCCGTCATCGCCCTCGCGGCCACGTCACTGACCGTGACCGGCAGCGCGGCCGCCCAGTCGTCGTCCCCCACCCCCAGGGCGGTGATCGGGGCCGACGAGCACTACATCAACTACGCCGAGCCCGAGGTGCAGCCGGACACCACCGGTCGTGAGGTCAAGGGCATGGGTGGCGTCTATACCCCTGCCGCCGAGTCGGCGCGCGCGTTCGACCGCAAGCACGCCCGGGGCAACCCGGTGGCGGCGCGGGCACTGGCCAAGGCCGAGGCCAAGTCACTCAAGACGGGCCAGAACCCCCGCAAGTTCAAGAAGGCGCCGACCACGCAGACGGCGAAGTTGCTCACGCTGCTCGTCGAGTTCAACGACAAGGCCAACGACGACTTCACTGGCGTGATGGTCCCCAAGACGGTGTTCGAGGACCGGACCTGCGTCCCTGGCACCGTCCAGAACGGCCCGAAGCACAACAAGATCCCGGACCCGGCGCGCCTGCCCCACGAGGACAACAACTCGATGTGGGTGCCGGACTTCTCGCCGCAGCACTACAACAAGATGCTCTACAGCAAGAAGGGCATCACCGAGCGGGTCCGCACCGACCTGAAGGGCCCGGACGGCAAGAAGGGCATCGACCTGTCCGGTCGCACGATGCACAACATGTACCTGGAGATGTCCAAGAACGCGTACACGGTGGACGGGCAGGCCAGCCCGTGGATCACCGTGCCGCACTCGGAGGGCTGGTACGCGGCCAACCGCTGCTTCCAGGACGAGACCGGCGCCTGGGTGCCGGGCCGTGAGCAGTCGATGAACGGCCACCCGGACAACCCGGCCGGCGCGGGCCGCCTGGCGACCGACGCGATCGACGCGCTCGCCGCGAAGGACCCGACCTTCCCCTGGGCCGACTACGACATCGAGGACCAGGCCGACCGCGACGGTGACGGCAACGTCTTCGAGCCGGACGGCGTGATCGACCACCTCGTGCTGGTGCACGCCGGGCAGGGCAAGTCGCGCGGCGGCGGCGACCAGGGTGTGTACGCCGTCTGGGCGCACTCCTCCACGATCGCCGGCGGCTACACCATCCCGGGCACCAACCTCAAGGCGTCGAACTACATCGTGCAGCCGGAGGACGCCGGTGTCGGTGTCTTCGCCCACGAGTTCGGTCACGACCTGGGCCTGCCGGACCTCTACGACACGTCCGGCAACGCCGACTCCGACGTGGACTTCTGGGACCTGATGGCCTCGGGCTCACACTCGGGTGAGATCTTCCAGGCGCTGCCGACGCACATGGGCATCTGGGACAAGTGGGTGCTCGGCTGGGCCGACCCGCTGACCATCCGGCCCGGCTCGAACCCGCGCGAGGTGAAACTCGGCCAGACGTCCCGAACCCCGATCGACGCAGAGGACGGCATCAAGGTCGACCTGCCGGACAAGGTGACGACGCTGGCCACGCCGCACAGCGGCACCAAGATGTGGCACAGCAACAACGACCAGGAGTGGGCGGACGTCAAGCTGAGCCGCTCGGTCGACGTGCCGGCGGCAGCGGACTCGAAGTTCTGGATGTGGAACAACTACATCATCGAGGAGGACTGGGACTACGGCTTCGTCGAGCTCTCCACCGACGGCGGCACGACCTGGACCGAGCAGAAGGTGTACGACGAGTCCGGCACCGTGGTCACCACGCCGGACGGTTACGGTGACCCGAACGGCCGGATGACCGACTTCGGTGGCAAGAAGTACGGCCTGACCGGTGACACCCACGGCTGGCGGCACGACTACGTCGACCTGTCGGCGTACGCCGGTACGACCGTGCAGGTGCGGCTGCGCCTGGCCACCGACGAGGCGTTCGAGGAGCGCAACTGGTTCGTCGACGACTTCTCGGTCACCGGCGGCGGCGCGACCACCTGGAGTGACGACGTCGAGGGTGGCGACAACGGCTGGACGGCCACCGGCGGCACCTTCGTCGACACCACCGGCGAGGGCTGGAAGGTCTCCACCGGCACCGAGGTGCACGCGCAGTACTACCTGGCGGAGTGGCGCAACTTCGACGGCTTCGACAAGGGCCTGCAGTACGCCTACGACACCATCTACTCGCACGAGGCGTGGAAGGTCGACCGGATCTCCTACAACGCCCCGGGCATGCTGGTCTGGTACCGGGACACCGCGCTCGGCGACGTCAACCACGTCACCGGGCAGATGACCGCGCTGCCGAGCTACGGCGCGAAGGGCGGGTTGCTCATCGTCGACTCGCACTTCGACCCGCTGCGCCGCACCGGCGAGGCGGCGGTGAAGGACCCGTCGGTGACGGACAACCTACCCAGCCGCCCGCAGTCGTCGAACGCGGCGTTCTCGTTGCAGCGGACGTACCCCTTCACGGAGTGCCTGGAGGCGGCGGACGAGCCGTACAGCGCGTACTGCACGAAGTTCAAGGGGTTGCCGCCGGTGAAGTCGTTCACCGACGCCAAGGGTTGGTACCCGGGCATCGAGATGCGCGATGGTGCTGCCTACGCCCGGGACAACGACGCGTCGGTGGTCCTGCCGTCGCGCGGCAACGCGCCATACACCACCCGGGTCACCAACCCGGACGGTAGCCCGGCGCCGGAGTTCTACGGCGTGACCCTGGGCGGCGGGGCGATCGTGCTGGGCACCGGTAACCCGGGCGACCAGGACGTGAACTACGGCGTCTCGCTCACCATCAAGAAGGCGGCGAAGGACAACTCGTCCGCCACGATCTTCGTCACCCCGGCGAAGAAGTAACGGTTTTCCCGGTTCGACAACTGACGGTGGGGCCGGTGACGGAGACGTCGCCGGCCCCACTGTCGTTCCTCGATCACATTGATCGAAATCGGTCGCTGTATACGGGACCGAGCCAATCGTCGCTGGTCAGCGTGGCTGATGAAGACCTGGTGTGTGACGGTGAAAAGCATTCCCAACAAAATCTTGCAACAAATCGACGCGTCTGTCTTCCCACCCGTACCGGCAGTGTCTATGTTCACCATTGGTCCCACTAGTGGGATCGATCTCCCACCGGCCCGTACCCCCGTTGGGCCGGTTCCCTCACACCGGAGGTACCACGTGCGCAAAGTCGCAGTGGGTCTGCTCGGGCTCTCACTGACGGCGACTGGCCTGGCGTTCGGCCCGTCCGCCTCGGCGGCCCCGCAGCCCAAACTGCCGGCAGCAGCACCGGCCGCTGCCGAACCACAGGCGCTGAAGGATGAGCTCCCCGACAAGCTCGAGGACAAGCGCCGCGAGCTGCGTGAGCAGGGTCTCGCCGACGTGCTGAGCGGGCGCAGCAAGCCGATCGAGCGCAACGGCAGCACGGTCGTCAAGGTCGGCCAGGTCGGCAAGACGGCCACCAACGCCAAGGCGCGCTCCGCCGCCGGCGGCGGCCAGGAGACCAGGGACCAGTACGTCGAGCTCAAGCGTGAGCGGACCGACAAGATCTTCGTGATCCTGGCCGAGTTCGGTGACGAGCGGCACCCGTCCTACCCGGACAAGGACCTGAACGCGGACATCGCCGGACCGGCGACGTTCGACGGGCCGCTGCACAACAAGATCCCTGAGCCCAACCGGGCCGTGGACAACTCCACCATCTGGCAGCCGGATTTCAGCCCGGAGCACTTCCGTCAGCTGTACTTCGGCACCAACCCGGGCGACGAGTCGCTCAAGCAGTACTACGAGGCGCAGTCCTCGGGTCGCTACACCGTCGAGGGTGAGGTGACCGACTGGGTCAAGGTCCGGTACAACGAGGCTCGCTACGGTCGCTCCGACGACCCGAAGGCCGACGACGACCCGACCGGCGACCCCGCCGTCTGCGGCGACAGCGTCTGCTCGAACACCTGGGCACTGATCCGCGACGCCGCGAACCAGTGGGTCGCCGACCAGAAGGCCAAGGGCCGGACGGACGAGCAGATCGCCGCGGAGATGAAGTCCTTCGACCAGTGGGACCGCTTCGACTACGACGGTGACGGCGACTTCAACGAGTCGGACGGCTACATCGACCACTTCCAGATCGTCCACTCCGGCGGCGACCAGGCCGACGGTGACCCGCAGCAGGGTGAGGACGCGATCTGGAGCCACCGTTGGTCGGCGTACAACAGCTCGCCCGTCGGCCCGCCGAACTTCCCGATCGGCGGCACCCAGATCGGCAACACCGGCGTCTGGATCCGCGACTACACCATCCAGCCGGAAAACGGCGGTCGTAGCGTCTTCTACCACGAGTACGGCCACGACCTGGGCCTGCCGGACGACTACGGCCCCGCCGACAACAGCAACGAGCACTGGACCCTGATGGCCCAGAGCCGGCTCGGCGCCAAGAACGACGTCGGCATCGGCGACCGGGGCGGCGACCTCGGTGCCTGGAACAAGCTCCAGCTCGGCTGGCTCGACTACGAGGTGGTCGTTGCCGGTCAGAAGCAGACCCTGGAGCTCGGCCCGCAGGAGTACAACTCCAAGAAGGCCCAGGCCGTCGTGGTGGTGCTGCCCAAGAAGGAGTACACCTTCAACTACGGCGCACCGTTCGAGGGCTCGAAACAGTACTTCTCCGGCAACAGGGACAACCTCGACGGCACCATGACGAGGACGTTCGACCTCACCGGCAAGTCCTCGGCGGCGCTGTCGCTCAAGGGCAAGTACGCCATCGAGGCGGGCTACGACTACCTCTACTTTGAGGCGTCGACGGACGGCGGCCAGACCTGGACCGACCTGGACGGCACCGTCAACGGCCAGCCGATCGGCGTCGACGGCGCGGGCCGCCCGGCCCTAGCCGGCACCAGCAACGGCGCGTGGGCTGACATCAACATCCCGCTGACCTCGGTCGCCGGCAAGACGGCGCAGGTTCGCCTGCACTACGTCACCGACGGCGGTGTGTCCGAGGGCGGCTTCTTCGGTGACGCGATCACCGTGACCGCCGACGGTCAGACCGTGTTCAGCGACGGCGCCGAGACCGACGCGGGTTGGGCGCTCGACGAGTGGGAGGTCGTCGGTGCCACTTACACCGACGAGTTCGACAACTTCTACATCGCCGGCAACCGGTCCTACGTGTCCTACGACAAGTACCTGAAGACCGGCCCGTACTTCTTCGGCTACGCGAACACCCGCCCGGACTGGGTGGACCACTACGCGTACCAGGAGGGCCTGCTCATCTCGTACTGGAACACCCGCTGGGAGGACAACAACACCGCCCCGGCCTCGCCGACCAACCCGGGTGGTCACCCGGGTGAGGGTCGCAACCTGTACATCGACGCGCACCCGCGCCCGATCTACAACCTGACCGGTGCCCCGTGGCGCGCCCGCGTCCAGATTTACGACGCACCGTTCAGCCTGAACAAGGCCGACTCGTTCACCCTGCACCTCAACAGCCAGCCGCAGTACATCCGTGGCCAGGCTGCCGAGCCGCTGTTCGACGACACCAAGAAGTACTTCTACGAGGAGCTGCCGAACCACGGCGTCAAGCTCCCCGCGGCCGGTGTCAAGATCAGGGTTGTGGAGCAGGACGGCACCTCGATGAAGATCCGGGTCAGCTGACCACTGATCCCGCTAGACAGAGCGACGCCCGGGCAGGCCACCTGCCCGGGCGTCGCCCTCTGTCCGGCCGGGACCCTGGCACCACTCCGGGTCAAACCCGGGCTTTCCCCTGTTCAACGCGACCACCAGGGTCGTCGGCGGCAACCGGGTCCTAGGCTGTCTGCCATGACCGACCAGCGCGGCGGAGCCGTCGACGAGTCTCGTGTCCTCACCGAGGGGCCGTGGACGCACCGCTTCGTCGGCGCCAACGGCACCCGGTTCCATGTGGTCGAGGCCGGCACCGGGCCGATGGTGCTCTTCCTGCACGGCTTCCCGGAGCACTGGTGGGCGTGGCACCAGATGCTGCCGGCGGTCGCCGACGCCGGGTTCCGGGCGGTCGCCGTCGACCTGCGCGGTTACGGCGCCAGCGACAAACCACCCCGAGGGTACGACGGTTACACCCTCGCCGCCGACATCGCCGGACTGATCCGTGCGCTCGGCGAACGGTCGGCGACGATCGTCGGCAGCGGCCTCGGCGGCATGGTGGCCTGGACGGTGGCCTCGTTCCACCCGTCGCTGGTCCGTCGACTCGTGGTGCTGGGTGCGCCGCACCCGCTGCGACTGCGCGCCGCCATCTTCGCCGACCCGCGCGGGCAGTTCGCCGCGTCCACACCGGCGTTGAAGTTCCAGCTACCCCGCTACGAACACGTGCTGACCCGCGACGGCGCGGCCGGCGTCGCGGAGATCCTGCGTCGCTGGGGCGGGCCGCGTTGGGTGGCCGGGCCGGACTTCGCTGCGTACGCCGAGCGGTGCCGGGAGGCCATGCGCATTCCGCAGGCCGCGTTCTGCGCCCTGGAGGGATACCGGTGGGCGTTCCGCTCGCTGCTACGGCTGCACGGCTACCGGTTCGTCCGCCTGATGCAGAAGCCGCTGTCCACCCCGACCCTGCAACTGCACGGCGCGCTGGACGTCGCCTCGCTGCCGCGCACCGCGCTGGGCTCCGGCCGCTACGTCGTCGCACCCTACGAGTGGCGGCTGCTCGACGGGGTGGGGCACTTCCCGCACCTGGAAGCACCCGATCTGGTGCTCGGCGAGATCCTGCGGTGGGCGAAGACCTGACCGCCTCAGACCCGCTGCTCCCGTAGGTCGGTGACCTCGGCGGCCGGCGCCCAACCCTGGTAGACACCGAAGTCGAACACCTCCAGCCGCATCGCCTCCGCCACCGGCCAGCGGCCGCCGGTGTATTCCACCCGCAGCCAGGCGTCGTGCTCGCCGAGCACGATGAACGGCTGCCCCTTCCAGGTGCAGGTGGTCCGCACGTACGCCAGGTCCTCGATCTCACTCGCCGGCAGCACCCGGACGTAGCGGCCCGCGCGGACCTCGTCGAAGCCCTCGCCCGGCTCGGGCTGGTAGAGGCGGATGTTGTCGCCGTCCGGGCTGGCCTGGTATTCCCGGCCCTGCCAACGGGCCACGTAGCCGTCGCGCTTCACGCCTCACCGACCCGTCGCCAGAGCACCGTGTCGGTGTCGAGTTCCGCCACCACCCGCTCGGTGCCGTCCGTGCCGATCCGCCAGAGCTGCGCACCGTGCGGGAGTCGCGCGCTGTCCACCTTGAACTCTGCCACCACGTCGCTGCTCTCGCCCGGGGCGAAGCCGTTGCCCCGGAACGGGGGACGCTCGATGACCCAGCCCTCCATGGCACGCATCGCCGGTTCGTTCTGACCGCCGTAAGGAATCCGGTAGAGGCTCGGCCGGTGCGCCGGCCAGCGCAGCACGTAGATCTCCTCGGCGTCCCGGGAGAACGGCGAACCGGGGTAGCTGAGGCCGAGCGCGTCGTGCAGCTGCGCCGGCGTGGTCAGGTGCGCCAACTCACCGGCCCGGTGCACGAAGCCGGAGACCCGGTCGTACCCACGATCGAGGTAGTAGGCGAGCTGAGAGGGCGCGATCGCCTTCTGCATGACCGTCGGTCGGGTCGGGTCGACCGCCGCCGGGGCGTACCGGGGGCGGGCGGTGGGCTCCGCCGCGACCGGCGCTTCCTCCGGGTCCACCTCCAGGTCGTCGCCGAGCCCCACCTCGGCGGCCCAGTTGGCCAACGCGACGATCTGCTCACCGGGCAGCTTGGCACCGACAGGTGTGCCCGGGTTGACGGCGAACGACCAGTCCTCGTCCGGCCAGCGCCGGATCAGTTGGGCGAACTTCACCCGGACCGTGTCGACGTCACCCTCGAAGTGGTCGGCGAGACGCTCCGGGGACGTGTAGACCACCACGTACGTCTCGCCGTCGAGCTGCGCCGTACGCCAGACGAAGCCCGCATCCCCGGGGCGGCTTCCGCGCAGCGACTCCGGTGCCGCCGGCAGCAGGACCCGGGCCAGCAGCAGGGTGGACAGGAACGTGTCGGTGCTGCCGGAGCCGGCGGCGCCGAGCAGGTCCTCCTCGACCGTGTTGGCCGGCTCGAACTCGGCCGCCGCCGGGTCGTCGGCCAGCGGGATCAGCCTCTCGGCGTCCGCGCTGCGGCTCTCGCCACCAGCGGGCAGATCGGTGCTCGCCAGACCGACCGACGGGCCGCCGATGTCGGCGTGACCAGCACCGACCGGGCTGTCGACGCGGGCACCGGTGGCCTCCGTCGGAACGGTCGGACGCGGCGTGGACGGGCTCGGCACCGGCTGCGTCGGGCTGAACGACGGCGGGCCGAACATGCTCGGCTCGGAGGATGTCGAGCCGAACGGCGGCGGTGCGGCATCGGGCGAGCTGCTGGGCCGGTTGGCAGTGGCGGCCGGACCGCTGCTGTCGACCGGGCCGGCGAGGTCGCGGGACTCGATGATGGTGCCCTCGATGACGATGGGCGTGAAGCCGCGGCGCGGCGCGGGCGGGCCGGACACCGGCTCCGCAGCCGACGTCGACAGCTCCTCCACCTGCGCGTACGGGCTCGGCCGGTCGCGGGGGATCGCCTGGGTCTCCTCGGACGGAGGGCTGGGCCGCTCCGACGCCCGGGGCAGCGGCGGTTCACCGGTCATCCGGAAGGCGCGGGTGGGCTCCTCCCCCGGCAGGTCGTGCCGGCGTGGAGGCAGCGGCTGGGTGACCTCCTCACCGGGTGTCGGTGCGCGTACGCCCCGGGACGCACCGAGGTCGGCCGCCGGCTGCCGGAACGGCCTGGTGGCGTCCGGATCACCCATCGGGAAGGCCCGGGTCGCGGTCTCGTCGGCCGGCGCATCGGCCGGGCGGCGACGCGGGAAGGGTTGGCTGCCTCGCCCGAACCGCGTCGGCGGGGCCGCCCGGTCACCGGCACGACCTCCGCCCGTGCTCGGGTCGGGCACACGAGTGCTGGGTTCGAAGAAGGAACGGCGGGCACCCTGGTGGCCACCGTTGCCGTTGCCGCCGGCCGGGCCGTCGTCGCCCGAGCGGTCCGCTGCGGGCCAGCCCACACCGGGCCTCGGCTGGTCGGTGCCAGGATGGTCGGCGGGCGTCAACGGTGCGAACCGGGACGGCCGGCCGCTGCGGGGCAGGGCGCCGGGTCGCGGCGGCTCGGTCGGTTGGCGCTGACCGGCGGGCAGGTCCTCCGCCCCGGGTCGGCGCGACGGCTCGGTGGGGGTAGGGGTGCGGGACGCCGGGCCCGGCACCGCGGAAGCACCCACCCGGGGCTGCGCATCCCACGCGGGCCCTCGAGGAGGAACCGGAGCTGGCGGGACCGGGGCGAGCGGAACGGGGGGAGGCGGGACGGGGGCAGGGGGAACGGGGGCAGGCGGAACCGGCGGCGGCGGAGTCGGAGCCAGCACTGTCGCGTCCGCGCCGAACGACGACGCACCAGTCGCCGACTGTCGACCAGCGGCCGGCGTCGCGCCCCGGCCGGAAGGCCCGGTCCGGGTGCGCGCGAGGGTCTCCGCCCGTTCCAGACGGGCGCGGGCACCCATGGTGCGGCCGGGCAGCCGCACGTCCCCCCTGGAGAGTTGAGCCACGAACCAGGCCGGCAGGTAACCCTCGACCGGCAGGCCGGGGTTGACGGCGAGCCACCACTCCTGGTTGGGCCAGCCGACCGCGAGGTCGGCGAAGGGGACGCGTCGGTTGCTGCCCGGATGATCGCCAAGACACGCCCGCAGCGCGGTGGAGGAGGTGAAGGCCAGGACGTGCGTCCGACCGCCGGTGGTCCAGGTGCCCCAGCCGGCGGGTGGCTGGCCGGGCTGCGTCGGGGCGGAGACCGGCAACAGCAGGTCGGTGCGGGACAGAAGCCGGAAGTAGAGCTCCTGGTCGTTGGCGTGCAGCGCGTCGCGCATCGCCACCTCGGCCTCCGTGGCCGGCTCCCATTCGGTCACGGCCACCTCCCCTTCCGAGAACAGGCCACAGGTATCGCGTACAACCTACAAGGTGGTACCAAGATCACAATGGCTGGCCGTCGGCGCCCTGCCGGGGCGTGGGTGAGGCGATAACATCCCGTCCCGGAGCCGACACGATACGGAGGCTGTCGATGTCTCGATCGATCACGCGCCCGGTCCTCGCAGGTCTGGCCGTCGGCCTCCTGACCGTACCGGCCCTCCCGACCGTCGCCGCCACCGCCAGGCTGCGCGTGGTGCCGGCCTGTGCGACCAACCTCACCCCGGCCCGGCCGGTCACCGCCACACCCTGGCCACAGCAACGGTACGACCCCACCCGGCTCGCGCCCCTGGCCACCGGTGCCGGGGTGACCGTCGCGGTGGTCGACTCCGGGGTGGATCGGGTGCACCCCCAACTGGCCGAGCGCGTGCTGGCCGGCACCGACCTGCTCGACGCCGGCGGGGACGGCAGGCGGGACTGCGCGGGGCACGGCACCGGAGTGGCGAGCATCATCGCGGCGGCACCCCGCCCCGGTGTCGCCTTCCGCGGTCTCGCACCGGATGCCCGGATCCTGCCGGTGCGGGTGAGTGAGCAGCAGGTGGTGCAGGGTCGGGAGTCGGGGCGTACGGTCAGCGCCGACGAGTTCGCCCGGGCCATCCGCTGGGCCGTCGACCACGACGCCGACGTGGTGAACCTGTCCGTGGTGTTGTACGCGGACGACCCGGAGGTGCGCTCGGCCGTGCGGTACGCGGTCGAACGCGACGTCGTGCTGGTGGCCGCCGCCGGCAACCTGCACGACAACGGCAACCCCCAACCGTTCCCGGCCGGTTACGACGGGGTGCTCGGCGTGGGGGCGATCGGGGCGGACGGTGGGCGGACGGCCTTCTCGCAGACCGGCCCGTACGTCGACCTGGTGGCGCCGGGCAGCGAGGTGCTGACCGCCGCACCCGGCGCCGGCCACCTTCGGGTCGAGGGCACCAGTTACGCGGCGCCCTTCGTGGCCGCCACCGCCGCGTTGCTGCGCGAGTACCGGCCGGAGCTGACCGCCGCCCAGGTGGCGGAGCGGATCGTCGCCACCGCCGACCCGGCCCCGGGCATGGGCCACGGCGGCGGGTACGGCGCCGGCGTGCTGAACCCTTACCGGGCAGTCACCGAGACCGGCGGCAGCCGCGCGGCCGGCCCGCGGCAAGTCACCGCACTCCCTGACGATCGCGCCGACCCGGCAGCGCTCGCCCGCCAGACCCGGAGAGCGGCGGCACGGGATCGTGCCCTGCTGGTCGGCGCGGTGGTCGGCACGACGGCGGCCACCGTGGTGCTGCTCGCCCTGGTGGTGCCCCGCGGTGCCCGCCGACGATGGCGTCCAGCCGGCGGGGTCTGACTCCGCGAGCCCACCAGCCTGGCCCGACTCCGTCGGCGCACTGCCCGAAGCTGCCCCCGTCAGCCGGACGCTGCGGCGCAGCGGCCGGGGCACCGACCTGGTCATGGTCAGCGCTCCCGGCCCACCGCGCTCACTGGAACAGCCCGGTGTTCTTCTTCTCCGTGTCCAGATAGTCGGAGGCGGAGTCACCCACCGCCAACTTGATGTCCCGCAGCATCGCCTGGAGGTCCTGGGAGGCGGACCGCCACCGTGCCTGCCGCTGTTCGTAGGCCTGGCGGGCCTCGCCCGTCCAGCTCGCCACCAGCGGGGCGGCATCGCGTTCGAGTTGGCCGAGTTGCGAGTCGAGCCTGTTCAGCGCTTTTTGGATGTCCGCGCCGGCCTGCTGAAGCGCGGCGAAGTTGACGACCAGCACACCATGGTCCATCGGATTTCCTCCCGGGCGGGATCAGAGCGGCAGTTGGATGCCGCCGCGGTTGGTGCCGGCTACCCGGCTGGCGACCTCGTCGTCGGAGACGTCGTACTGTCGGCCGGCGGTGCGGATCGCGCCGGCGGTTTCGCGCAACGCCCGGTGCAGCGCCGCCTGGTCCTGCGACCACTGCTGCTTGACCTGCTCGAAGGATCGACCACCGGCGCCACGCCAGGCCTGCTGCAACACCTCCAGCTCGGCCAGCAGGCCGGTCAGCATGGATTGCAACGACTGGTCCACCTGCTCGAACTTCGCGGCTGTCTGCTGCATCACCGCGGCTTCTGCCTGCGTCTGGGACACCCGGACGTCACCTCGTCTCTCCGATCGCACCTGGCTCTCGACGCGGCCACCCTGGGGACGCGTCGTCCGCTTGGCCCGGCCGTCGAGCACTGAGACACGGGTCAGCGACGAACTTCGTGGCTGACGGTAGCGACCTCGTCGCAGTTCTGCTACCCCCTGCCTTTCCCCTGTGGACAACCATGGCAGCCATCGGTCACTTACGATGTGCTGCAGCCACGTCGCGGCGCGTGACGGCCACCCGAGCACGGTCGGCCGCCGGTGCGACGCGGTCCCCACAGGTCGAGGAGGCGCGGTGCCGGCGATCACCACCGGAGGACCGCACCGGGCGACACCGGCCCGGTCCGGGCCAGACACCGTGCCGCCGGCGATCGGCCCAGGCCGCCCCACCGATCGCCGCCCGGGCTTCGCCGACCGGCGGGCACCTCGTCGCCGATCGACCCTCGACCGGTGGACATCATCCGGCCGAGGCTCCGGGGTCAGGGTGCACGCCGGTCAACTGGTCACCGCGCAGGTCGCGGCGGCGTTGGTCCTCACCGCCCTCGGCCGGCCCGCGCCGGTCATCGCGGCAGCGACACTTGTCGCCGTGCTGCTGGTGGCAGCGGCTGTGGTCCGGGTCCGGGGCCGGTGGCTCTTCGAGTGGCTGGGCACCGCCGCCGAACACGTGACCCGTCGCCGGGAACTGCCCGGGCCGACCGGGGCAACCGAGCTGCTCGAACTGGTCGCTCCGGGCACCGTCGTCCGGTCCACGGAGCTGACCGGTGGGCCCGCGGCGGTGCTGGAGGACACCGCTGGAATGGTGGTGCTGCTGGAACTCGGCGACCCCGGCGATCTGCTCGGCGACGCGTCCCGGGCCATTCCCGCGCCGTCCGCCCTGCTGCCTCCGGCTGGGCCGGACCTGCCCCCGCTGCGGGTCCAGCTGCTGCTCACCGGGGCGCCGGCGCCGGTGCCGGCGGCAGCCGGCACGGTCGGCACGTCGTACCGGCAGCTCACCGACGGGCGGCTCGCCGGGCGGGAACGGGCGGTGCTGGCGGTGCGGGTGCTCCGGGTGGACGGCTGGTCCGGAGAGGACCTGCGCCGGGTGCTCGCCGGCACGGTACGCCGGATCGTCCGCCGGCTCGGGTCGCTGACCGCGCGGCCACTCGGCGTGCCTGCGGCGCTGCGGGTGCTGGGCGAGCTGGCCCATCACGACGGCCATCCGGTGCGGGAGTCCTGGCCCACGCTCCGGTCCGGCACACTGCTCCAGGCCACCTTCCGGCTGGTCCGCTGGCCGGACGGCGCGGGTGGACGGCGACTGACGCCCCGGCTGCTCGCGTTGCCGGTGACCGCGACGACCGTGTCGATCTCCGCGGGGCCGAACCCGACCACTGAAGGTGTCGGGGTGCCGACCGAGCTGACCGTTCGCCTGGCCGCCGGCACGGCGACCGAGCTGGCCGCAGCCGCCGAGGCGATGACGCGCCTGGTGACCGACCTGGGCGGGGAGCTTCGGCGGCTCGACGGCGCGCACCTGAGCGGGCTCGGCGCGACGCTCCCGTTGGCGCTGACCAGCAACGAAGCGCCTGCCCGCGTCGCGTTGGACGACTGGGAGCTGACAGTGGGCGGCGCGGGAATGATGGTCGGCACGAACCGGCACGGCGGGGCCGTCACCGTACGACTGTTCCGGCCGGAGAGCACCCGGGTGCTGCTGGTCGGCGGAGTGCGCGCCGCCCAGTTGGTGGCCCTGCGCGCCCTGGCCCTCGGTGCGCTCGTGGTGGTGCAGACCTCCCGGCCGCGCGCCTGGGAACCGTTCGTACGGGGGGTGGGTGCGCCGGGCGGGACGATCCCGTTGATCCCGCCCGGCCGACCGGTCGCGGACGGGGTGGGCAGTGCGCTACGCCCGTTACTGCTCGTCGTCGACGCGGGGTCGGTGCCGGCCGACGCCGAGCCGGGCCCGCCGTGGCGGGCCACTCTCCTGGTACGCGACGAGTTGACGCCGGCGGACGTGGACGCGTTGAGCCGGGCGGACCTGGCGTTGCTGCAACCACTGAACGCCGCCGAGGCCGCGCTGGCCGGCACCGCGTTGGGCCTCGGTGGGTCGGCCGAGTGGCTGACCCGGATCCGGGACGACATGGTGGCCGTGGTCAACCGCAGGGCGCTGCGCTGGGCCCTGCTCTCCCCCACTCCGATCGAGTCGCAACTGATCGGGAAACCGGCGCGCGGCTGATCCAGCAGGATGGTCAACTGCCGGGTTACGTAGGTGCGCGGTCCGTGGCACGATCCCCGCCATGGGTTTTCTGAAAGGTCTGCTGATTCGGCTGGCCAGCACAGCGCTGGCTTTCTGGCTGGCCACACTCCTCATCCCGGGCATCTCTCTGGAGTCGAACTCGGCTGTCGAGACGGTGACCACGCTGCTCCTGGTGGCGGTGATCTTCGGCGTGGTCAACGCGGTTCTCCAGCCGGTCATCAAGACGGTCGGCTGCGGCTTCTACCTGCTGACGCTGGGTCTCATCGCGCTGGTGGTGAACGGGCTGCTGTTCCTTCTCACCAGTTGGATCGCGGACCAGGCCGGGTTGCCGTTCACTGTGGACGGTTTCTGGCCGGCCGCCGTGCTCGGTGCGCTCTTCGTGAGCATCGTGACCTGGATCCTGGGCGCCGTCCTCGACCGGGACTGACCGCCGAGCGGATCGGCCCGTCCCGGCTTCCCGCCGGGGCGGGCCGGTTACCACCTTTCGGGAATTGGCCGCCGCAGGTGCCCACCTCGGCGGTTAGCGTCACGTGATGTTCTCGTTGACCCGCGCCGACGGCCACCTGCTCAGCACCGACCCCGCCCGGCTCGATCTGGAGCTGGTGCACCACTGGTTGTCGACCGACGCATACTGGGCACTCGGGCGGGACCGGGCCGTGACCGAGCGGGCGTTCGCCGGCTCGCTGCCGTTCGGTGTCTACCGGCCCGAGGACGGCCGCCAGGTGGCCGTGGCTCGGGTGGTCACCGACCGCGCCACCTTCGCCTGGCTCTCCGACGTGTACGTCGACCGCGCCGTCCGGGGTCGCGGCTTGGGTGGGTGGTTGGTCGGCGCGGCCCGTGACCACCTGGCCGAGCTGGGCGTACGCCGGATCCTGCTGATCACCAACGACGCACACCAGGTGTACGCGAGAGTGGGCTTCACGCCGCTGGACGTCCCGGAGCGGTGGATGAACCTCGACCAGCGCCCGCCGGTGACCCCAGTCACTGGAAAGGAACAAGGCAGCGGTACGCCCCTTACGGTAGAGGCGTGACGCCGCTTCGCCTGGGATACCTCTACGGCCTCGGCGCGTACCTGCTCTGGGGTTTCTTTCCGCTCTACCTCAAGCTGTTGCGGCCGGCCGGCCCGCTGGAGATCCTGGCCCACCGGGTCATCTGGTCGGTGGTGTTCGTGGCGCTGCTGCTGGGCGCGCTGCGCAATGTCGGCTTCCTGCGGGCGCTGCTGCGTCGCCCCTGGGCGATGGCCGGGATGGTCGCCGCCGCCGCGCTGATCGCGGTCAACTGGGGCACCTACATCTACGGGGTCAACTCCGACCGGGTGGTGGAGACCGCGCTGGGCTACTTCATCAACCCGCTGGTGGTGGTGCTGCTCGGCGTGACGGTGCTGCGGGAGCGGCTCCGCCCGGCGCAGTGGACGGCGCTGGGGATCGGCGCGTCGGCGGTCGTGGTACTCACCGTGGACTACGGCCGGCTGCCCTGGCTGGCGTTGACCCTGGCGTTCAGCTTCGCCGGCTACGGCCTGGTCAAGAAGCGGCTGGGGCTGCCGCCGGCGGAGGGGCTCTTCGTCGAGTCCGCGGTGCTGGCACTGCCGGCGCTGGGCTACCTCGGCTGGCTGACCGCGAGGGCCGACTCGACCTTCGGCCACGTGTCGGCCTGGCACACCGCGCTACTGGTGCTGGCCGGCGCGGCCACGGCGATCCCGCTGCTGATGTTCGCCGGGGCGGCCAACCGGCTGCCGCTGAGCAGCCTCGGCATGGTCCAGTACCTCGCGCCGATCCTGCAGCTCGGCTGCGGTGTGCTGATCTTCCACGAGCCGATGCCGCCCGCCCGCCTGGCCGGTTTCGCACTGGTCTGGCTGGCCCTGATCGTCTTCACCACCGACGCCGTCCGCACCTCCCGCCGAACCCGGGCCCGCCAACCCGAACCCGCCGTCGATCATGGAGTTGTGGTGCCCGCCCGACCCTAGTTCGGGCGGTTCGTCACCCACCACAACTCCATGATCGACGCGACCGGGCGGGGCGGGGCGGGGCCGGGCCGGGCCGGCGGGGCGGGTTACGGGACGGCGTAGGTGAGCAGGGGGGTGCCGTCTGCCTTTTGCAGCTCCACGCTGGCCAGCTCGGCGTCGGTGAACCTGGTGGCACCGGTAAAGCTGAGGTCGTCACCGGGGGCCGCGAGCCAGGACCCGATCTGCTCGGTGGCGCCGTTCGGGCCACGCGCCACCAGCCGGAACGGGTACGCCTTGCCGTAACTCGTCCGCGCGTCGTACCCGCACCGCATGGTCACCCGGGTGCCCCACTTGGTGCCGACCAGCCCGATGTCGGCGTGCACCGGTCCCGCAGCCGCCACCGGCCGCATCGCGACCATCGACACCTGCGGGCCCGGCGTGCTCTGCGCCCCCGGCGGCGGTGCGACCGGTCGGGGCAGCACCGCGGCCGTACCGACACCGACGACCAGGGCCAGCCCGGCGGCGGCCAGGGTGGTCAACGCGTACCGTCGCCGGTCCGCGGAGCGTTGCCGACGCCGGCGACGCCGGGCCTCGTCGAGCAGCGCGGGCACCCGGGGCGGGGCCGGCGGGGGCAGGATCTGCTCCAACCCCGCCGGGTCGAGGCGCCCGAGCAACCCGGGCAGCACGGCGATCTCGGCGACCGACTCCCGGCAGGCGGCACAGCCGGAGAGGTGCCGCTCGTAGGCTGCCCGTTCGGCGGGAGCCAAGGCACCCAGCACGTACGCGCCGTCGTCGTACGCGAACTCGCACCGGGTCATCCCGTCACCCCCATCTCGGCCAGGACCAACCGCAGAGACCGCAACGCGTAGTGGGTGCGGGACTTCACGGTTCCCGGCGGTACGCCCAGGCGGGACGCCGCCTCGGCCACCGACCGCCCCTGGTAGAAGCATTCGACGAGCACTTCCCGGTGGGTCGGGCTGAGCCGGTTCAGCGCCTCGGCGACGGTCCACGCCTCCACCGCCCGTTCGGCCTCGTCGATGACCTCCGGCGGTTCGGGCAGGTCGTCGGTGAACACCTCACCCACCCGGGTGGAGCGTCGCCGCCAGGCGTCGATGGCCAGGTTGCGGGCGGTGGTGAACAGCCACGACCGCACCGAACCGCGCTTCGGGTCGAGGGACTCCGGGTGTCGCCAGGCCCGCAGCAGTGTCTCCTGCACCAGGTCCTCGGCGCGCTGCCGATCACCGTTGACCAGCCGCAGGGCATGGGCGTACAGCGCCTCCGCGTGCTCGTCGTGCAGCGCGCGCAGCAGTTGGGCGTCGTGGTCGCTGATGGCAGTCTCCTCGCTTCCTGCGCGCGTCCGGCGTTGCGTCCGCCCGTGAATACGTGCGGTCACGCCGAACGGTTCAGCCCGAGGTCAGACGGTTGTCGCCCGCAGAGGTGTTCATGCCGGGTTCACATCGCAGCCGACGAGCGCTCACCACGCCCTCCTAGCGTCCGGCGGGTACGCCGCCTGTCGTGCCACCGATTCCCTGGAGGCTTCCCCCATGAGCGACCGCCCCCGGCTGCTCCCCCTGTTGACCGGCAACCGCCATGGCACCCGTGACGCCATGACCTGTCTGTACCGCTGCGGAAACGCGTGCGACCACCCGGTCCCGAACACGTCCGACAACGCGTACTTCGGAGACGTGGTGAACGCGGAGGTCTCGCGCCGCGGCGTGGTCCGGGCCGGCGCTGTCGGCGCCCTGGTCCTCGGGTTCGGCGGCGCGGCGGCGGGTGCGCTCGCCGGCGCGGCGCCCGCCATGGCCGCCCCCACCACCCCGGACGTCCCGGAGGCCTTCGGCTTCGGCCGTCCCAGCACCGGTGTCGGCAACGGTGCGCTGACCTTCAAGCCGATCCCGCCGAACAAGCTGGACACCCTGGTCGTGCCGAACGGCTACGACCACGCCGTGGTGATCAAGTGGGGTGACCCGGTGCTGCCGGGCGCGCCCGAGTTCAACGTGCACCACCAGACCGCCGCCGCGCAGTCCAAGCAGTTCGGTTACAACAACGACTTCGTGGGCGTGCTGCCGCTGGACAAGCAGGGCAAGCGGGCGCTGCTCGTGGTCAACCACGAGTACACCAACGAGGACCTGATGTTCCCGGGCTTCCCCGGCCTGGACGGGCTGTCCGTGGAGCAGTTGCGCACCGCCATGGCCGCGCACGGCATGTCAGTGGTGGAGTTGGAACGGGTCGCGGGCACCGGGCAGTGGAAGCCGGTCGGCAAGGGCCCCCGGGCGTACAACCGGCGGGTCACCGCGCTGAGCACCAAGTTCGACCTGACCGGCCCGGCCGCCGGCTCGGCGTGGCTGAAGACCGCCGCCGACCCCAGGGGTCGTACGGTCGTCGGCACCCTGAACAACTGCGCCGGCGGCGTGACCCCGTGGGGCACGGTGCTTTCCGGCGAGGAGAACTTCAACCAGTACTTCGTCGGCGCTGACGCCGCCCCGGCCGAACTGAAGCCGAAGCTGGACCGCTACGGCATCAGCACCGCCAGCCGCTACCCCAGCGGCAGCCGCAAGTGGGAGCGCGCCGACGAGCGCTTCGACCTGGCCAAGCACCCCAACGAGGCGCACCGGTTCGGCTGGATCGTCGAGATCGACCCGTTCGACCCGGAGAGCCGCCCGCGCAAGCACACCGCGATGGGCCGGTTCAAGCACGAGGGCGCGAACGTGATCGTGGCCAAGGACGGCCACGTGGTCGCCTACATGGGTGACGACGAGCGGTTCGACTACCTCTACAAGTTCGTCTCCGACCAGAAGTTCATGAAGGGCAACTCCTGGGCTGCCCGCAAGCACAACCTGACCCTGCTGGAGTCCGGCACGCTCTACGTGGCGCAGCTCGACCAGACCAGCGCGGCCGAGATCGACGGCTCGGGCAAGCTGCCCACCGACGGCGCCTTCAACGGCCGGGGTCGCTGGATCAAGCTGGTCAGCGGCAACCGGTCGTTCGTCGACGGGATGACCGCCGCGGACGTGCTCACCTTCACCCGGCTCGCCGGTGACAAGGTCGGTGCGACCAAGATGGACCGCCCCGAGGACGTCGAGCCGAGCCTGCTCACCGGCAAGGTGTACGTGGCGCTGACCAACAACACCAACCGTGGGGTCGGCAGCAACCCGAAGCCGGACGAGGCGAACCCGCGCAACGCCAACAAGCACGGGCAGATCCTGGAGCTGGTCGAGGACCGCAACGACAACACCTCGGAGACCTTCGCCTGGTCGCTGCCGATCGTGTGTGGCGACCCGACCGACGCGTCGACGTTCTTCGCCGGGTACGACAAGACCAAGGTCTCTCCGATCTCCTGCCCGGACAACGTCGCCTTCGACGCCACCGGCAACCTGTGGATCTCCACCGACGGCAACGCGTTGGGCAGTAACGACGGCCTGTTCGCCACCGCCGTGGAGGGCCCGGAGCGAGGTCACCTGAAGCAGTTCCTGACCGTGCCGCTCGGCGCGGAGACCTGCGGTCCGTTCATCACCGGTGACAACCGCTCGGTGTTCGTCGCCGTGCAGCACCCGGGCGAGATCACCGGCGCCTCGGTGGAGAACCCGGCCTCGAACTGGCCGGACGGCGACTACGCCAAGCCGGGCGTGGTGGTCACCTGGCGCCTCGACGGTGGCCCGGTCGGCAGCTGACCTCACACCCGCGGCCGGCCGGCCGTCGACGTTGCTCAGGCGGTCCGGGGCTGGACCGCCCGCAGAGGCCCTCTCCCAGCCCGGGAGAGGGCCTCCGGCGTTGCTGCGGTCAGTTGTCGGACGCGATGCCGTCGGCGACGCTGCGGGCCACCGTGAGCAGCTTGGCGCGGACCACCCGGGCAGAGGTCATCATCTCGCTGGCCGGCAACGCACAGGCCAGCACGACGCGGCGTTCCATGTCCTTGTCCGGCGCGACGAGCACCGCCGCGCAGGCCACCCCCTGGCGGAACTGCCCCATCTCCAACTGCATGCCACGCCGGTCACCGGCGGCCAGGTCGGCCTCGAACGTCTCGGTGGTGGTCAGCGTGGCGGTGGTGAACGGGCGCATGCCGTACTCCCGCAGGTAGCGGTGGCGCTGGTCGACGCTCAGAGTGGCGAGCAGCGCCTTACCGAGAGCTGTCGCGTGAGCGCCCTCGTCGAAGCCGGGGACCAGATCCTCCAGGTACGGCGAGCGGTGCCCCTCGGCGACCGCCGTGAGGGCAACCTGACCGCCGACGAAGCGACCGAGGTAGTGGCTGTAGCCGGTGTCCAGGGCGGCCCGCCGCAGGGTCTCACCGACCGCTGGCGGGCCTCGGAAGGCGGTCACCAACTCCCGGTAGCGGTCGGCCACCTCCAACCCCACGATGTACGTGCCGTCCTCGCGACGGATCACGTAGCCCTCGTACGCGAGTGTGCGGACCAGGTGGTAGGTCGTGGCCACGGTCAGCTCGCACCGCCGGGCGATCTGTTTGACGGTCAGGCCTTTCGGGGCGCGACCGACCGACTCCAGCACCCGCAGCGCTCGGGACACGCTGCGGATCAGGTCCGAAGGTTCTGCCAAGGGGTCGCGCACAACCACCTCCGCCGCCGGGGACTTACACCATATGAAAAACAGGCCCGGTGCGAAATGCCTGTTCGGGTCGAGGATGCCAGATCACCATCCACAGCTCGTGGCCCGACCGTCACGGCGAGTGGCCTGAGGAGGATTCACGTAGGTTTGCCGGACGATGACCAACACCGCCATCACCCCCGAGCCGGACGCCGCCCGATCCCACCCGATCAGGGCCAGCGCCGGTGCCGTCGCCACCACCGTGGCCTGCGTACTCCCCGTGTTCCTGCTCGGTGGTCTCGCCGTGCAGATGGGCACCGACCTCGGCTTCTCCCCGGCCGGCCTCGGCCTGGCCGTAGCCGTCTACTTCGGCGTCAGCGCGCTGGCCTCGGTGCCCTCCGGCCGACTGGTCGAGCGGTACGGCCCGACCCGGGTGGCCCGCTGCGGCATCGTGCTGGCCGCCGGGTCGATGCTGGCCGTGGCGGCTCTCGCCCGCTCGTACCCGGTGCTGGTCGGGTTGCTGGCACTCAGCGCCGCCGCGAACGCCCTCGGCCAGTTGGCGAGCAACACCGCACTGGCCCAACACGTGCCGGCCCGACGGCAGGGGCTGTCGTTCGGTGTCAAGCAGGCCGCCATCCCGATCTCCACCCTGCTGGCCGGCGCGGCGGTGCCGGCCATCGCGCTCACCGTCGGCTGGCGGTGGGCGTTCGTGGCGGCAGCGGTGGCCGCGATGACGACGCTGCCCGCCGTACCCCGGGAGGTGCCCGGCCCGCCGCGCCGGGCCGGTGCGACGCGCGCCGGCCGGGCGACGGCGGCGCTTGTGGTGGTCGGAGCGGCGGCGACGTTGGCAGCGGTGGCAGCGAACGCCCTGGGCACCTTCCTGGTGGACTCCGCCGCGGCCCGGGGCATGTCGCCGGGCCTGGCCGGCCTGACCCTGACGCTGGGCAGCGCGGTCTGCGTCGCGGCCCGGGTGGGCGCCGGCTGGTTGGCCGATCGCCGCGCCAGCGGCCACGTCGCCCTCATCGCCGCGATGCTGGTCGTCGGCGCGGTCGGGCTGGGCCTGCTCGCGCTGACCGGCCCGGTGCCGCTGGTGCTCGGCGTGGTGCTCGGCTTCGGCCTGGGTTGGGCGTGGCCCGGCCTGATGACCTTCGCGGTGGTCCGACTCCATCCGCAGTCACCGGCCGCCGCCACCTCGATCACCCAGACCGGGGTGTACGCGGGCGGCTGTCTCGGCCCGCTGAGCCTGGGCCCCCTCGCCGCCCACCTCGGCTACCCGGCCATGTGGACCACCGCGGCGGTGTCCATGCTGCTGGCGGCCGTCCTCATGCTCGGCGGTGGCCGTCTACTGAGCCGCGCCGCTGCTGCCGCGCGTCGGAACGACGATCAGCTGGTGCGGTCGGCGATGTAGTCGCAGAGCGATTCGAGCGCGTGCCGCGACGGGCCCTCCGGAAGGGGGGCCAGGCGCGCACGGGCGTCCTCGGCGTAACTCCGCACGGTCTCCCGGGCGCGCTTGAGCGCCGGGCTCTCCCGGAGCAGCCCCAACGCCTCGGCGTGCAGCGCGTCGTCGGTCAGCGGACCGGTCGCCAGGATCTCCCGCAGACGCACCGAGGATGCGTCCGAGTCGTCCGACTCCCGGGCGTACAGCACCGGCAGCGTCGGGACACCTTCGCGCAGGTCCGTGCCGGGCGTCTTGCCCGACTGCACCGACTCGGAGGCGATGTCGAGGAGGTCATCGGTGAGCTGGAAGGCGACACCGATCGTCTCGCCGTACCCGGCGAGGGCCTCCACGTGCTCCGGGGCGGCGCCACCGAACATGCCGCCGAACCGGATCGACGTGGCGATCAGCGAGCCGGTCTTGTCGGCGATCACGTTCAGGTAGTGGGTCACCGGGTCGTCCTCGGCGCGCGGCCCCACGGTCTCCGCGATCTGGCCGTGCACCAGCCGGGCGAAGGTGCGCGCCTGCAACCGGACCGCCTCGGGACCCAGGTCGGCGGCGATGTCCGCCGCGCGGGCGAAGAGGTAGTCGCCGACCAGGATGGCGAGCGAGTTGGTCCAGCGGGAGTTCGCGCTCGCCGCGCCCCGTCGGACGACGGCCTCGTCCATCACGTCGTCGTGGTAGAGGGTGGCGAGATGAGTGAGCTCCATCACCACGGCGGCCGGGACCACCTGCGGGCCGGTCGGGTCACCGAACTGGGCGCCGAGCGCCACCAGAAGCGGCCGGAAACGCTTCCCGCCGGCCTCGAGGAGGTGCCGGGCGGCCTCGGTGACGAACGGGTCGGCGCTGGCCACGCTGGCCCGCAACTCGACCTCGACCGTGTCCAGCACAGCCAGCACGGACGCCTCGACCCGCGGATCGGCAACGTTGAGCCCGATCGCGCCGAACTGACTCGTGCTCGCGCGACCCCGCCGACCGCCGGAGCCGGAGGCACCTGAACGCTCACCCGCCGGATTCACCACGCTATCAACCATGCCACACCCGTTCGACCTGCTCCGGGTCGGGGATACGCACCGGAGGCCGGCACGTGAACACGCGCCGGCCCCCGGTAATCGATCCTTCTGTCATCGAACGAATTCGGCGGCTCCGGCTGCCAGGTCGAGCAGTGGGGCCGGGGCGACGCCCAGCACCAGGGTGGCCAGCACGCCGATCATCAGCGCGGCGGAGGTGAGCCCACCGGGCACGGTGACCGTCGGGGTGGACTCGCCCGGCTCGGAGAGCCACATCATCACCACGACCCGCAGGTACGGGAAGGCCAGCACCATGCTGGTCAGCACGCCGGCGATCACCAGCCAGGCCTGCCCCTCCTCCAGGGCCGGCCCGAAGATCGCGAACTTGCTCATGAAGCCACTGGTCAGCGGGATACCCGCGAAGGCCAGCAGGATGAACGTGAACACTGCGGCGAAGAACGGCGACCGCCGTCCCAGCCCGGCCCAGCGGGACAGGTGGGTGGCCTCCCCGTCGGCGTCCCGCACCAGCGTCACCACCGCGAACGCGGCGAGCACCGAGAATCCGTACGCGACCAGGTAGAACATCGTGCCGGCGAGTCCGTCGCGGCTCGGTGCCAGCACACCGACCAGCAGGTAGCCGGCGTTGGCGATCGAGGAGTACGCGAGCAGCCTCTTGATGTCGGTCTGGGTGACCGCGAGCACCGCACCGACCAGCATGGTCAGCACCGCCACCGCGCCGAGGATCGGGGTGTAGTCCCAGCTGGCGTCGGCGAACGCGACGTGGAAGACGCGCAGCAGGGCACCGAACGCGGCGACCTTGGTGCAGGCCGCCATGAAGCCGGTGACCGGGGTCGGCGCACCCTGGTAGACGTCCGGGGTCCAGACGTGGAACGGTGCCGCCGCGGCCTTGAAGAGCAGGCCGATCGCGAGCAGCGCCATGCCGGCGAAGAGCAGCACCGGGCTGGCCGGGGATTCGCCCACCGCCGCGTCGATGGTGGCGAAGTCGACGCCGGCCGGCCGATCCGGGATGCCGGACGTGAAGCCGTAGATCAGCGCCACCCCGAACAGGAAGAACGCGGAGGCGTACGCGCCGAGCAGGAAGTACTTCATCGCCGCCTCCTGGCTCAGCAGACGCCGGCGACGTGCCAGCGCGCAGAGCAGGTAGAGCGGCAGGGAGAAGACCTCCAGCGCGATGAACATGGTCAGCAGGTCGTTCGCCGCCACGAAGATCAGCATGCCGCCGATCGCGAACGTGGTGAGCGGGTAGACCTCGGTGAGGCCGTTACGCCCCTCGGCCTGCCGCCGGTCGTCGGCCGACTCGGCGGTCACCGCGGCCTGGGCGACGAACGCCCCGCCCCGCTCGACCGAGCGGTCACCGATCAGCAGCAGCGCCATCGCGGCCAGCACCAGGATCGCGCCCTGGAGAAACAGTGTCGGCCCGTCGATGGCGAGGGCCCCGCCTGCGGTGATGATCCGCTCGTCGGCGCTGAGCACCACCATGGTCAGCGCCGCGAGCACCGCGAGCAGCGCCAGCGTCAACTGCACCACGTGCCGCCAGCGCCGAGGCACGAGGGCCTCGGCGAGCACGCCGAGCAACGCGACGCCCAGCATGATCAGGATCGGAGCGATCGCCGCGTAGTCGATCGACGGCAGTTTCAACTCGGTCACTTTGCCGCCTCCTGGACAGTGCCCACCGACGGGGCCGGGTCGGTTCTGCCGATGTCGTCCATGGTCGCCTGGACGGCCGGGTTGATCACGTCAGTGACCGGCTTGGGGAAGAAGCCGAGCAGCACGATCAGAGCGATCAGCGGGGCGACCACGACCTTCTCGCGCAGGTTGAGATCCCGCCGCATCCCGTCGACCTCGGTCAAGGCCGGGTTGAGGGTGCCCTGGGTGGTGCGCTGCACCATCCACAGCACGTACGCGGCGGCCAGGATGATGCCGAGCGTGGCGATGATCGCGACCGGCTTGTTCACCGTGAAGGTGCCGATCAGCACCAGGAACTCGGAGATGAACGGTGCCGTACCCGGTAGCGCGAGCGAGGCGAGACCGGCGAAGAAGAGCACCCCGGCGAGCACCGGGACCAGCTTTCCGGCACCACCGAAGTCACTGATGAGCGCCGAGCCACGCCGGGAGATCAGCATGCCCACCACGAGGAAGAGCAGGCCGGTGGCCAGCCCGTGGTTGAGCATGTAGAGCACCGCGCCGGTGCCGGCCTGGGTGGTGAAGGCGAAGATGCCCACCCCGATGAAACCGAAGTGCGCGATCGAGGTGTACGACACCAGTCGCTTGAGGTCGTTCTGACCGACCGCCAGCAGCGCGGCGTAGACGATGCCGATCACGCCCAGGGCCAGCGCCCACGGTGCGAACCACTTCGACGCCTCGGGGAACAGCGGCAGGCAGTAACGCAGGATGCCGAACGTGCCGACCTTGTCCAGCACGCCGACGAGCAGCGCCGCCGCGCCCGCCGGGGCCGCACCACCGGCGTCCGGCAGCCAGGTGTGGAACGGGAAGAACGGCGCCTTGATGGCGAAGGCGAGGAAGAAGCCGAGGAACAGCCACCGCTCGGTGCCGGTGCTGATGTCGACCTGCGACAGCGCCTGCCAGTCGAAGGTCTTCCCGCCGACCACCCAGAGGCCGATCACCGCGGCCAGCATGAACAGACCGCCGACGAGCGAGTAGAGGAAGAACTTCACCGCCGCGTACTGCCGCTGGTGGCCGCCGTAGCTGCCGATGAGGAAGTACATCGGGACCAGCATGACCTCGAAGAACACGTAGAACAGGAAGACGTCGGCGGCCGCGAAGACGCCGATCATCGTGCACTCGAGGACCAGCAGCAGCGCGAAGTAGACCGGCACCGACCGCTTCGACGACTCGGCGTCGTGCCAGGACGCCAGGATCACCAGCGGCACCAGTACCGCGATCAGCATCAGCATCACCAGCGCGATGCCGTCGGCGGCGAAGGTGAAGCTGACTCCCCAGTTCGGGATCCACGAGTACGACTCGCGGAACTGGAACCGGTCACCGCCGGTCTTGAAGCTGACCCACATCACCACCGAGAGCACCAGCACGAGCAGCGACCAGGCGAACGCCACCTGCTTGGCCAGCTCCGGCCGGTGGCGCGGCAGGAAGGCCACCACCAGGGCGCCCACCAGTGGCGCCACGGTGAGCACCGAGAGGAACGGGAAGTTGGACATTATGCGGCCTTACCTCCGTCGTCACTGCGTGGTCCGCCGGCGGGGGCGGCCGGAAAGAGGTCGATCACGCCAACCACCCCGCCTGCACCGCCAGGAACGCCGCCATCACCAGCAGCGCACCGGCCAGGATCGAGGTGGCGTACGAGCGGACGAAGCCGGTCTGCATCCGCCGGAGCCGAGCCGAGCCACCCCCGACGGCGGCGGCGAGCCCGTTGACCAGCCCGTCGACGCCCCGGTTGTCGAGGTACACCAGCGCCCGGGTGAGGAAGATGCCCGGCTTCTCGAAGACCGCCTCGTTGAACGCATCGGTGTAGAGGTTGCGTCGGGCGGCGGTGACCAGCACACCGGCCGGCTGCGGCGCGGTGGCCGTACCGGCCCGGAACAGGAACCAGGCCAGGCCGGCGCCGAGCACGGTGACCAGCAGCGACAGGATCGTGATCACCGTGTGGGAGAGCACGCCGTGGGCCTCACCGGCGGCTTCCTCGCCGAGCACCGGCGACAGCCAGGAGGCGACGCCGTCGTTCCAGGCCATCAGCCCACCGGCCACCACCGAACCGGCAGCCAGCAGGATCAGCGGGATGGTCATCAGCTTCGGCGACTCGTGCGGGTGCTCGATGTCCTCGGTCCACCGCTTCGGGCCGTGGAACGTGAGCACGAACAGTCGCGTCATGTAGAACGCGGTCAGCCCGGCGCCGAGCAGCGCCGCACCGCCGAAGAGCCAGGCGGTCCAGTCCTCCCGCTCGAAGGCGCTCGCGATGATCGGTTCCTTGGAGAAGTAGCCGGAGAGCGGCGGGAGGCCGATGATGGCCAGCCAGCCCATCATGAAGGTCAGCCAGGTGATCTTCATGTGCTTCGAGAGGCCACCGAAGCGACGGATGTCGACCTGGTCCTTCATGCCGTGCATCACCGAGCCGGCACCCAGGAACATGTTGGCCTTGAAGAAGCCGTGCGCCAGCAGGTGGATGATCGCCAGCGCGTACGCGCCACCGCCCAGTCCGACGCCGACGAACATGTAACCGATCTGGCTCACCGTCGACCAGGCGAGCACCCGCTTGATGTCGTCCTTGGCCGCACCGATGACGCAGCCGATCAGCAGGGTGAGCGCGCCGACACTGACCACCACGACCTGCAGCGTCGAGTTCGCGGAGAAGATCGGGTTGGACCGGGCGATCAGGTAGACGCCCGCGGTGACCATGGTGGCCGCGTGGATGAGCGCCGACACCGGGGTCGGACCCTCCATGGCGTCCGGCAACCAGGCCTGCAGCGGGAACTGGCCGGACTTGCCGGCCGCGCCGAGCAGCAGCAACAGACCGAGGACCAGCACCGTCGCGCCGGTCAGCGAGCCGACACCGTTGAACACCTCGTCGTACTGGGTGGTGCCCACTGTGGCGAACATGATGAAGATGCCGATGGCCAGGCCGGCGTCGCCGACCCGGTTCATCAGGAACGCCTTCTTACCGGCGGTGGCCGCGCTCGGCCGCTCGGTCCAGAAGGAGATCAGCAGGTACGACGCCAGACCGACGCCCTCCCAGCCGAAGTACAGCATCACGTAGTTGTTGCCGAGCACCAGCAGCAGCATCGCCGCGACGAACAGGTTGAAGTACGCGAAGAACCGGCGACGACCCGCGTCGTGCGCCATGTACTCCACCGCGTACAGGTGGATCAGGAAGCCCACCCCGGTGATCAGCAGCACGAAGACCGCAGCCAGCGGGTCGAACAGCAGGCCGAAGTCGACGCGCAGGTCACCGACCGCGATGAAGTCCCAGAGGCTCAGCTCGACCGACTTGTTCTCCAGGCCACGCAGCTGGAAGAAGAAGGACAGGCCGAGCACGAACGCGGCACCGATGGCCGCCACACCCAACCAGTGCCCCCAGCGGTCGGCCCGCCGGCCGAGCAGCAGCAGGACGGCCGCGCTCAGCAGCGGGATCGCCACCAGCAGCCAGACGCCCCCGAGCAGCCCCGTGGCCTGGGCGTATTCCACAGTCTCTTCCACCGGTGGACCCCTCAGTACTTCAGCAGGTTGGCGTCGTCGACGCTCGCCGAGCGTCGCGTCCGGAAGATGGCCATGATGATCGCGAGCCCGACCACGACCTCGGCCGCCGCCACCACCATCACGAAGAACGCCATGATCTGGCCGTTGAGGTCACCGTTGATCCGGCTGAAGGTGACCAGCGTCAGGTTGGCCGCGTTGAGCATCAGCTCCACGCACATGAACAGCACGATCGCGTTGCGCCGGATCAGCACCCCGGCGGCGCCGATGGTGAACAGCACCGCGGCGAGGACGAGGTAGTAGTTCGGCTCGACCGAGAAGAACGAATCCATTACTTGTCCGTCCCCTTCAGGGAGGTCTCCTCGGCGGTCAGCTCGCGCTGCGGAAGGATCGCCGGGGTGCTGCGGTCGGTCAGGCGGCCGTCCGGCAGCCGGGCCGGGGTGGCCACCGAGGAGGAGGTCGCGAAGACACCGGGGCCGGGCTTCGGACCGGGGTAGTTGCCCGGGGCGAAGCGCGAGCGCATTGTCGACACCTGGTCGACCTTGTCCTGCTTACGCCGCTCGACGTGGGCCAGCACCATGGCGCCGACCGCCGCGGTGATCAGCAGCGCCGAGGTCAGCTCGAACGCGAACACGTACTTGGTGAACAGCAGCCGGGCGATGCCCTGCACGTTGCCCTCGGCGTTGACCTGCTCCAGGCCGACCGCCGTGGTCCGGTCCAGCGCCTGGTAGACGCCGGTGCCGACCAGGCCGGCGAAGCCCACGCCGAGCACGATCGCGGCGACCCGCTGGCCGCGCAGCGTCTCGATCAGCGAGTCGGTGGAGTCCCGACCGACCAGCATCAGCACGAACAGGAACAACATCATGATCGCGCCGGTGTAGACGATGATCTGCACCATGCCGATGAACGGCCCGGCCTGGAGCACGTAGAACACGCCCAGGCAGAGCATGGTCAGCACCAGCCACAGCGCCGAGTGCACGGCGTTGCGCGCGGCCACCATGCCGATCCCGCCGAGAAGCGCGAGCGGGGCGAGGATCCAGAAGGTGACCGCCTCGCCGCCGGAGACCGAACCCGCCGCGGCGAGCACCGTAGACGTGGTCATGCCTTCTCTCCCTTGCCGGCCGCCGCGCGCTGGGCGGCCTGCTCGGCGCCCGGGAACGTCACGCCGGGGTGCTCCTCGACCTGGTAGCGGCCGGGGCCCATCGGGGACGTCTCGGCACCGGCGGAGGTGCCCGGGTTGTCCAGCGCGCCGACGTAGTAGTCCTTCTCGCTGTCACCCAGCCGCATCGGGTGCGGTGGCTGCTCCATGCCCTCGAGCAACGGAGCGAGCAACTGCTCCTTGGTGAAGATCAGGTCCTGCCGGTTGTCCCGGGCCAGCTCGTACTCGTTGCTCATGGTGAGCGACCTGGTCGGGCAGGCCTCGATGCACAGCCCACAGAAGATGCAGCGGGCGTAGTTGATCTGGTAGATGCTGGCGTACCGCTCACCCGGCGAGAAGCGCTGCTCGTCGGTGTTGTCGCCGCCCTCGACGTAGATGGCGTCCGCCGGGCAGGCCCAGGCGCACAGCTCGCAGCCGATGCACTTCTCCAGGCCGTCCGGGTGCCGGTTGAGGATGTGCCGCCCGTGGTAGCGCGGCGCCGACACCGGCGGCTTGAACGGGTAGTCGGTGGTGACGACCTTCCTGAACATGTGCGAGAAGGTGACACCGAATCCCTTGAACGTTCCGGTGATCGCGCCCACGTCACACCTCCCTGGAGTCCGAGCCGGCGACGATGTTGGCCGGCTCCCGCTCGGCGACCACGCGCGTGATACGCGGGCTCGGTGGTACCTGTAGATCCATCGGCGGCAGCGGGAAACTCCCGTACGGCCGGTTGTCGACCTGTTCCTGGGTCGTCGGTTTCGGCTGCGGCTTGCGGCTTGGCCAGAAGAGCGTGGCGATCAGCAGGATGCCGGCCGGGATGCTGACGGCGATGACCTTGCCGCGCGTGTCCCAGTCCTCGATGGAGCGCAGGCCCGACAGGACCAGGATCCAGACCAGGTTGATCGGCAGCAGCACCTTCCACCCGAGGCGCATGAACTGGTCGTAGCGCAGCCGGGGCAGCGTGCCGCGCAGCCACACGAACACGAAGACCAGCGCGATCACCTTGCCGAAGAACCAGAGCATCGGCCACCAACCGGAGTTGGCGCCCTCCCAGAGGGTGATCGGCCAGGGTGCCCGCCAACCTCCGAGGAACAGCGTGGTGGTGACCGCGGACATGGTCACCATCGCGACGTACTCGCTGAGCATGAAGAGCGCGAACTTCAGCGAGCTGTATTCCGTCATGAAGCCGGCGACCAGCTCGGACTCGGCCTCGGGGAGGTCGAACGGCGCCCGGTTGGTCTCACCCACGGTGGCGATGAAGAAGATGATGAAGCTGGGCAGCAGGAGGATCGCGTACCAGCCCGGCGCGGGGATCTCGGTGCCGAAGATGGTCAGCCGCGTGGCGTCGCCCTGGGCGGCGACGATCCCGCTGGTGCTCATCGTGCCGGCGGTCATGAAGACCGCCACGATGGAGAGCCCCATGGCGACCTCGTAGGAGATCATTTGGGCGCTCGACCGCAGACCGCCGAGCAGCGGGTACGTCGAGCCGGAGGCCCAACCGCCCAACACGATGCCGTAGACGCCCATCGACGAGCAGGCGAGCAGCAGCAGCACCGCCACCGGCACGTCGGTGACCTGCAACGGCGTGTGGTGGCCGAGGATGCTCACCATCGGCCCGAACGGGATCACCGACAGGGCGGTGACCGCGCAGATCACCGAGATGGTCGGGGCGAAGAAGTAGACGACCTTGTCGGCTGCCTTCGGGAGGATGTCCTCCTTGAAGGCCATCTTCAGACCGTCGGCGAGCGTCTGCAGCAGGCCGAACGGGCCGACCTGGTTGGGGCCCGGCCGCACCTGCATGTAGCCCACGACGCGCCGCTCGAACCAGACACCGAGCAGGGTGGCCAGCAGGCCGAACGCGAACGCAAAGACGATCTTGCCGAGGACCAGCCACCACGGATCCCGGCCGAAGTCGGCCAGCGTCGGGTCCTGGGCGAGGAGGGGACTCACAGTGCCCACCTTTCGTTCGCGACTGCGAGCCTGACTGCTCGCGACTGCGGGGCTCGCTTCGCTCGCTCCTCGCGCTCGCGGAGGGCCTCCCTCGCGTGCGCTCGTTCACTCCTCGCGCTCACTGGTTACCCCCGGTGTTGAGGAGCGGACCCGGGAGACCGGTCTCGTCGGCCGCCACGCGCCCGGCCGGAACGGCCGCGCTCGGTGCGGGAACGGAGATCCGGACGACCGCGCCGGACGTCGCCCCGAGGCTGCGTCGCACTGTCGAACCGGGTGAGTTGGTCGGCAACCAGACCACGCCGTCCGGCATCTCGGTGAGCTCGGCCGGCAGGGTCAGCGCACCCCGGTCGGTGCCGACCGTGACCGCGTCGCCGTCGATCACACCGAGCGCCTCGGCGGTGCCCTTGCCCAGCCGGACGACCGGCGGGCGGGCGGTGCCGGCGAGGTGCTCGTCACCGTCGGTCAGGGTGCCCAGGTCGACCAGTTGGTGCCAGGTCGCCAGCACGGCCTCACCGGCGCCCGGGTGCGGCACCCGGCCCGGCGCCACCGACGGTGCGGCCGGCCGGGACATCCGGGTCGCCGGCAGCGAGCCCAGCTCACGGCGAACGCTCGGCACGTCGGCGGTACCCAGCCGAACGTCGAGCAGCGCGGCCAGCGCGTCGAGCACCCGACCGTCGGTCATCGCGGCGGTGTTCAGCACCGCCTCGAACGGACGCAGCCGACCCTCCCAGTCCAGGAAGCTGCCGGACTTCTCGACCACCGGGGCGACCGGCAGCACCACGTTCGCCCGCCGGGTCACCGCGCTGGCGCGCAGCTCCAGGCTGACCAGGAACGGCACCGTGTCCAGCGCGGACTCGGCCAGCCGGGGGTCGGCCAGGTCGGCCGGGTCGACACCCCCGACGACCAGCGCACCGAGCTGCCCGTTGGCGGCGGCGGCGAGGATGCCGTCGGTGTCCCGGCCGGCCTGGCTCGGGATCACCCCGGCCGGGATGTCCCACGCCTCGCCCAGCTCGGCCCGGGCGGCCGGCTCGGTCACCAGTCGTCCGCCGGGAAGCAGGTTGGGCAGGCAGCCCGCGTCGACCGCGCCCCGGTCACCCGCACGGCGGGGCACCCACACCAGCTTCGCTCCGGTACGCCGAGCCACGTCCGCGGCGGCGGACAGCCCACCCGGCACACTGGCCAGTCGCTCACCGACGATCAGGATCGCGCCCGGCGCGCTCAGCGCCTCGGCGACCGTGGCGTGCTCGGCGAGCACGCTGGCCTCCTCGCCCGGCACGACCCGGGCCAGCTTGGCACCGAGCTTCTCCAGGCCGCGGGTGGCGAACGGCGCCAGCGCGTACACCGTCAGGGTCTTCTTCAGGTACGCCTTGCGCAGCCGCAGGAAGAGGATCGGGCACTCCTCCTCCGGCTCCAGGCCGACCAGCACCACCGCCGGCGCGTTCTCCACGTCGGTGTAGGTGACGTCGGTGACCCCGGCGACCGAACTGGCCAGGAAGTCGGCCTCCTCGCGGGAGACCGGTCGGGCCCGGAAGTCGATGTCGTTGGTGTTCAGCGCGACTCGGGCGAACTTCGCGTACGCGTAGGCGTCCTCGACGGTCAGCCGACCGCCGGTCAGCACCCCGGTGCCCTGTCCGCTCTCCCGAGCCGTGTGCAGCCCCTCGGCGGCCACGGTGAGCGCCTCGCTCCAGGACGCCTCGCGCAGCTCACCGGTGTGCTCGTCGCGGACCAGCGGAGTGGTCAGCCGGTCGGTGGCCCGGGTGTACTGGAAGCCCCAGCGGCCCTTGTCGCAGTTCCACTCCTCGTTGACCTCCGGCTCGTCGCCGGCCAGCCGGCGCAGCACCTTGCCGCGCCGCCAGTCGGTGCGCTGCCCGCAGCCGGCCGAGCAGTGCTCGCACACGCTCGGGCTGGACACCAGGTCGAACGGTCGGGCTCGGAAGCGGTACTGGGCACCGGTCAGCGCGCCCACCGGGCAGATCTGCACGGTGTTGCCGGAGAAGTAGGAGTTGAACGGCACGTCACCGTCGTCGCCCTGCTCGCCGTACGCGTCGTCCCGGTAGATGTTGATCTCCTCGGCGGACGACCGGCCCATCAGGTCGATGAACTTGTCGCCGGCGATCTCCTCGGAGAACCGGGTGCACCGCTGGCAGAGCACGCACCGCTCGCGGTCCAGCAGCACCTGGCTGCTGATCGCCATCGGCTTCTCGTACTCCCGCTTGTGCTCGTGGAAGCGCGAGTCGGTGCGGCCGGTGGACATCGCCTGGTTCTGCAGCGGGCACTCGCCGCCCTTGTCGCACATCGGGCAGTCCAGCGGGTGGTTGAGCAGCAGCAGCTCCATCACCCCCTCCTGCGCCTTCTTGGCCACCGGGGAGGTGATCTGGGTACGCACGACCATGCCGTCGGCGACGGTCTGGGTGCAGGAGGCCACCGGCTTGCGCTGCCCCTCCACCTCGACCAGGCACTGCCGGCACGCGCCGGCCGGGGCCAGCAGCGGGTGGTCGCAGAACCGGGGGATCTCGGTGCCCATCTGCTCGGCGACCCGGATCAGCAGCGTCCCCTTGGGGGCGGTGACCTCGACGCCGTCGATGGTGAGGGTGACGGTCTCGGTCTGCTTTGCTACGTCGGTCATCAGAGTCGCCTTTCATTCGCGACTGCGGGACTCGCAAGCTCGTTCCTCGCGCTCATCAGTGCGCACCCACCAAGGTCTTTTCCGACAGCTTGGGTGCGGTGCGTCCCTCGATGTAGTCGAGGTAGTCCTGCTTGAAGTACTGCAATGACGAGGTCACCGAACTGGTCGCGCCGTCACCCAGGCCACAGAACGAGCGGCCGAGGATGTTGTCGCAGGTGTCCAGCAGGGTGTCCAGGTCCTCGTGGGTGCCCTGACCGGCGAGGATCCGCCGGTAGACCCGGACCATCCAGTAGTTGCCCTCGCGGCACGGGGTGCACTTGCCGCACGACTCGTGGTGGTAGAACTCCAGCCACCGGTACGTCGCGTAGACCGGGCAGTCCTGGTCGGAGAAGATCTGGGTGGCCGTGGTGCCGAGGATCGAGCCGGCCGCCGCCACCCCCTCGAAGTCCAGTGGCACGTCCAGGTGCTCGGCGGCGAGCAGCGGGGTCGACGATCCACCCGGGGTCCAGAACCGCAGGTTGTGGCCGGGCTGCATGCCACCGGCCAGCTCCAGCAGCTCGCGCAGCGTGACGCCCATCGAGCACTCGTACTGGCCCGGGTTGGCGACCCGGCCGGACAGCGAGTAGATCATCGGCCCGGAGGACTTCTCGGTGCCCATGCTCTTCCACCAGTCGGCCCCGCCGAGCACGATCGGCGGCACGCTGGCGATGGTGCCGACGTTGTTCACCACCGTCGGGCTCGCGTACAGGCCGTGGGTGGCCGGGAACGGCGGGCGCAGCCGGGGCTGACCCCGGAACCCCTCCAGCGAGTCCAGCAGCGCCGTCTCCTCGCCGCAGATGTACGCCCCGGCGCCGGAGTGCACCACCAGCTCCAGGTCGTAGCCGCTGCGCAGGATGTTGCGGCCGAGGTAGCCCTTGTCGTACGCCTCCTGGACCGCGTTGCGCAGCCGACGCGCGGCGTGCACCGCCTCGCCCCGGATGTAGATGTAGGCGCGGCTGGCCCGGATCGCGTACGACGCGATGATGACACCCTCGACCAGCGCGTGCGGGTCGTGGGTCATCAGCGGCAGGTCCTTGCAGGTGCCCGGCTCGCCCTCGTCGGCGTTGACCACCAGGTAGTGCGGCTTCCCGTCGCCCTGCGGGATGAAGCCCCACTTGAGGCCGGTCGGGAAGCCGGCGCCGCCCCGGCCGCGCAACCCCGAATCCTTGATCAGCTGGATCAGGTCGTCCGGGTGGGCCTTGAGCGCCTTGCGCAGCGCGGCGTAGCCGTCCAGCTGCTCGTACGTGCCGATGCGCCAGGCGTCCGGCGACAGCCAGCGCTTGGTCAGCACCGGCGTCAGCTTGGCCAGCGTCTCCGGGCGGGGAGTGGTCACTTCTGGGCCCCCGTTTCGTTCGCGTCCGCCGGTCCGCCGCCGTCGGCGTCGGTGCCGGCCTTCGCTTCGGTGAGGTTGCGCTCCTGCGCCCCGGCCTCGTCGCCGGCGGGCTTGCCGTCACCGGCCGGCGCGTTGGCCGCCACGCCGGCGGCCTCGGCCGACCGTGCGTCGCCAGCCGCGGGCGCGGTGCCGGTGTCGTCCGTCGGGACCTTGGTGCCAGGGGCGTCCGGCACTGCGGTGCCCGCGTCCGGCTGCCGGGTCTCGGCGGTACGCACCTGCGGCGACGTGTCGTCCGGTGCCTTGACGTCCGGCGTGGTGCTGCCGGTGGTGTCCGCCGGCTTCGCCGGCCCGGTGGCGTCCGCCGGCTTCGCCGGCCCGGCGACCCCGTCCGCCCCGGTCGGAGCGGACGCCCCGTCGCCACCCTTGACCGGCGCCGCGCTGGCCTCGACGGGCGCCGGCTTGGCGGCCTCCGCCTTCGCCTTCGCCTCGGCGGCCGCCTTGTCCGCCTCCGCCTTGCTGCGGATCGGGGTGTTCGGGTCGAAGCCCGGCACCGAGACGCCGTGCTGCTGGGCCAGCCGCAGCCCGCGCAGGGTCGGCTCGCCCGGCTCGCCGTCGGCGACCGCGCCCTCGCGCTCGTCGGCGAAGCCGGCGAGCTGCACCGCCATCTCCTTGAGGGTGCAGAGCCGGGCACCGCGGGTTGGCATCGGCCGCCCGCCCGCCCGCAGCTCGTCGACGACACCGACCGCGGTGGACGCGTCCACGCCGTCGAAGAAGTCGTAGTTGACGGTCATCACCGGGCCGTAGTCGCACGCCGCCAGGCACTCGGCGTGCTCCAACGTGATCGTGCCGTCGGCGGTCGTCTCGTCGTGCCCCACGCCCAGGTGCTCGGCGAGGGTGTCGTAGACCTCCTGGCCACCGAGCACGTTGCACATGGTGTTGGTGCAGACGCTGACCAGGAAGTCACCGGTCGGCTTGCGCTTGTACATCGTGTAGAAGGTGGCCACCGCGCCGACCTGCGCCTTGTTCAGCCCCAACACCTCGGCGCAGAACGCGACCCCGGCCGGGGAGACGTACCCCTCTTCGGCCTGCACCAGGTGCAGCAACGGCAGCAACGCCGAGCGGGACCGGTCCGCCGGGTAACGGGCGATGATCGCCCGCGCCCGCTCCCGGGTCTCGTCGGTGAAAGTCGTCGTCGTCATCTGTCACAACCCCCCATGACCGGGTCCAACGAGGCGCCGCCGGCGATCACGTCGGCGATCAGGCCGCCCTCGGCCATCGCCGGGAGGGCCTGGAGGTTGACGAAGCTCGGCTCCCGGTAGTGCACCCGGTACGGCCGGGTGCCACCGTCGGACACCGCGTGCACGCCCAACTCGCCGCGGGGAGCCTCGATGGCGACGTACACCTGGCCGGGCGGAACCCGGAAGCCCTCGGTCACCAGCTTGAAGTGATGGATCAGCGACTCCATCGACTGACCCATGATCTTCGCGACGTGCTCCAGCGAGTTACCCATGCCGTCCACGCCGATGGCCAGCTGCGCCGGCCAGGCGATCTTGCGGTCGGCGACCATCACCGGGCCCGGACGGAGCCGGTCCAGGGCCTGCTCGACCAGCTTCATCGACTCGCGGATCTCGGCGAGCCGGACCTGGTAGCGACCCCACACGTCACCGTCGGGGTGGGTCGGCACGTCGAACTCGTACGTCTCGTAACCGCAGTACGGCATGGTCTTGCGCAGGTCCCAGGCGAGGCCGGCGGAGCGCAGCACCGGGCCGGTGATGCCGAGGGCCACGCAGCCGGTCACGTCCAGCACCGCGACGTTCTTCGTCCGCTCGGTCCAGATCGGCTGGCCGGAGAGCAGGTCCTCGTACTCCTTGAGTTTCTTCGGCATCATCTTGAGGAACTCGCGGATCTTGCGGATCGCGTCGTCCGGCACGTCCTGCGCCACACCGCCCGGCCGGACGTACGCGTGGTTCATCCGCAGACCGGTGATGGTCTCGAAGATGTCGAGGATGTACTCCCGCTCGCGGAAGCCGTACAGCATGATCGAGATCGCGCCCAGCTCCATGCCGGTGGTGGCCAGCCAGACCAGGTGCGACGAGATCCGGTTGAGCTCCATCATCAGCACGCGGATGGTGGTGGCCCGCTCGGTGATGTCGTCGGTGATGCCGAGCAGCTTCTCCACCGCGAGGGCGTACGCCGTCTCGTTGAAGATCGGAGCGAGGTAGTCCATCCGGGTCACGAACGTCGAGCCCTGAACCCAGTTGCGGTATTCGAGGTTCTTTTCGATGCCGGTGTGCAGGTAGCCGATGACGGACCGGGCCTCGCGGACCGTCTCGCCCTCCAGCTCCAGGATCAGCCGCAGCACCCCGTGCGTGGACGGGTGCTGCGGACCCATGTTGACGACGATCCGCTCGTCGTTGATCGGGTCGGTGCCCGAGACGATCGTGTCCCAGTCCCCACCGGTGACGGTGAAGACGCGACCCTCGTCGGTCTCGTGCTCGCTGGCGTAGTTCGACGTCGCGCTCACTGGTACGACCTCCGCTCGTTCGGCGGCTGGATCTCTGCCCCCTTGTACTCGACGGGCACGCCGCCGAGCGGGTAGTCCTTGCGCTGCGGGTGACCCTCCCAGTCGTCCGGCATGAGGATGCGGGTCAGGTTGGGGTGGCCGTCGAAGACGATGCCGAACATGTCGTACGCCTCCCGCTCCTGCCAGTCGGCGGTCGGGTAGACGGCGGTCACGCTGGGCAGGTGCGGTGCCTCGACGGAGACCGCGGCCTCCAGCCGGACCCGCCGCCGGTACGTCATCGAGGTGAGCAGGTAGACCACGTGCAGCCGGCGCTCGTCGGCACCCAGGTAGTCCACGCCGGAGACCGACGAGCACAGCTCGAACCGCAGCGCCAGGTCGTCCCGCATCACCTGGCAGACCTCGGCGATCCGCTCCGGGCGTACGTGCAGGGTCAGCTCGCCCCGGTCGACCACGACCTTCTCGATCGCGTCGCCGAAGGCGGGGTAGGCCTCCTCCAACGCGTCGCGCACCTCGTCGAAGTAGCCCCCGTACGGCCGGGACGCCTCTTCGATGGGCGTGCGCTGGCGGACCAGGCCGCCGTAGCCGGACACGTCGCCGGTGCCGTGGTTGCCGAACATCCCGCGACCGGCCGGGCTGGCCGGCGGGAACTCGGCAGGGGCACCGCTCGTGGAGCCGGCCGGCACCACCGGCAGCGGTACGCCGCCGTCGTTGGGCTTGTCCGTGGGTGACGTCATTTCGGGCCTACCTGCGGGTGGAGGTGGTTCTGAGCGTTCATCCAGTTCTCGATGCGCAGCTGCTCCTCGCGACCCTCGCGGACCGCGCGGGTCCACTCGGCGCGCCGGGCCTTGTCGCTGCGGTACGAGGAGGGCATGGAGCCGTAGGGCACCACCGGGACGTCGCCGCGCTCCTGGCGGGCCGCCAGCATCTTGCGGCCGTTCGGGCCCAGCGGCTCGTACATGATCTTCTCGCGGAGCTTGAGGATCGCGTCGATGAGCATCTCCGGCCGGGGCGGGCAGCCGGGCAGGTACATGTCGACCGGCACCACGTGGTCCACGCCCTGCACGATCGCGTAGTTGTTGAACATGCCGCCGCTGCTGGCGCAGACGCCCATCGAGAGCACCCAGCGGGGCTCGGCCATCTGGTCGTAGATCTGGCGCAGCACCGGTGCCATCTTCTGACTCACCCGGCCCGCCACGATCATCAGGTCGGCCTGCCGGGGCGACGCCCGGAAGACCTCCATGCCCCAGCGGCCCATGTCGTAGTGCGGACCACCGGCGGCCATCATCTCGATGGCGCAGCAGGCCAGGCCGAAGGTCGCGCCCCACACGGACGACTTCCGGGACCAGTTGACCAGCTTCTCCACCGAGGTGAGCAGGACGCCGGCGGGAAGCTTCTCCTCGATGCCCATCTGACGTTCCTTCCTCAGTCCCAGTCCAGGCCGCCGCGCCGCCACACGTAGGCGTACGCAACGAAGACCGCGACGATGAACAGGACCATCTCCACGAAGCCGAAGATCGGCAGAGCGTCGAACGAGACCGCCCAGGGGTAGAGGAAGATGATCTCGATGTCGAAGACGATGAAGAGCATCGCCGTCAGGTAGAACTTGATCGGGAACCGCCCGCCGCCGACCGGCTGCGGGCTGGGCTCGATGCCGCACTCGTAAGCTTCGAGTTTGGCCTTGTTGTAGCGACGGGGCCCGGCGAAGCGGGCGGCGCCGACGGAAAACAGCGAGAACGCCGCGGCGAGGGCGAACAGCCCGATGATCGGTGCGTAAGGCGAGAGCGACATCGTTTTCTCCTGCTCGTCCTTCCCTGCCCTCGGTGCTTGACGAAAATCACACTATTCACGTCCCTCGCAGTGGCAGTCGGCGGGGGTCGATCTTTGTCAGCGTCGGGGCCGTGACCAGCACCGATGCCGTCCTACTTATACGGTTCCCGCCTTCGTTCGCGACTGCGGGGCTCGCAAGCTCACTCCTCGCGCTACACGGCCGGCGCGGCCTTCGTCATCGCGTTGATGACCCGGTCCATCGCGTCCCCGCCACGCGGATCGGTCAGGTTGGCCAACAGCTTGAGCACGAAACGCATCAGCGTCGGGTGCGGCATGCCGTGTTTGGTGGCGATCCGCATGATCTCCGGGCGGCCGATCAGTTTCACGAAGATGCCGCCCAGCCGGTAGTAGCCGCCAAGCCGGGCCTTCAGCTCGTTCGGGTACGCCATCAGCGCCCGCTCCCGCTCCGGGCCGGCCGGCCGCGCGAGGGCCTGGACAACGACCTCCGCGGCCAGTTCGCCGGACTCCATCGCGTACGCGATGCCCTCGCCGTTGAACGGGTTGACCATGCCACCCGAGTCACCGACCAGCAGCACGCCACGGGTGTAGTGCGGCACCCGGTTGAAGCCCATCGGCAGCGCGGCGCCCAGGATCGGGCCGTCGGCGTTGGTCTCGTCGGTCATCCCCCAGTCTTCCGGGGTGTTGGCGAGCCAGTCGGTGAGCAGCCGGCGGTAGTTGGTCTTGCCGAACGCGGAGGACGAGTTGAGCACTCCGAGGCCGACGTTGACCCGACCGTCGCCGAGGCCGAAGATCCAGCCGTAGCCGGGCAGCAGGTTGTCGCCGCTGTCCTTGCTGCGCAGTTCCAACCAGGATTCGAGGTAGTTGTCCTCGTGCTTGGCCGGCGAGCGGTAGTAGCGGCGGACGGCCACGCCGATCGGCCGGTCCTCCCGTTTGGCCAGCCCGAGCGCGAGCGGGAAACGGCCGGAGACGCCGTCCGCCGCGACGACCAGCGGGGCGTGGAAGGTGGTGGGCTCCTTGCCCGGGCCGACCTCCGCCTCGACGCCGGTGACCCGGCCGTCGCCGTCGAGCACCGGACCCAGCACGTTGACGTTGGTTCGCAGCTTCGCGCCAGCCGCCACCGCCCGCTGGGCGAGCAGGTCGTCGAAGTCCAGCCTCGTCCGCACCAGGCCGTAGTTGGGGAAGCTGGCCAGCTCTGGCCAGTCCAGTTCGAGACGTACGCCGCCACCGATGACGCGCAGGCCGCGATTGTGCAGCCAGCCCGCCTCGGGCGAGGTGTCCACACCCATCCGGATCAGCTGGCGCACGGCGCGCGGGGTCAACCCGTCGCCGCAGACCTTTTCCCGCGGGAACTCGGTCTTCTCCAGCAACAGCACCCGTACGCCGTGCCGGGCCAGGTGGTACGCGGTCGCTGACCCACCGGGACCGGCGCCCACGACGATGACGTCGGCATCGTGTTCCACCGCGGTCATTCGCGCCTCCTCCCGCACGCTCGTGAAATGCTTCACAAGCCAGACGGGACGAGTGTATGACCGGCGTCATACCAGCGCAGGATCAGGGGTACCTAACTCGCCGATGTGACAGCCCACGACCGTCCACAGCAGCCAGGTGTCAGGCCGGACTGGGTGCGTCGAGCCCCGCGTCGACCCGGATGGTCTCCGGCAGATGTTCACGGAGCGCCCCACCCGCCGCCCGGTCGAGTGCCGCCAACACTTCGGCGACCACCTGCCGGACCTCCACCGGATCGGCACCGGCCAACGCGCGCAACTGCGCGATGAGTTCGGCAGCGTCGTCGTCGGTGGCGGCCACCGGGTCCGCCGGGTCTGCTCCGGTCATGGGTCCAGCGTACGGGGCAAAGTGGACTAAATGACGATATTCACGGAACCTGAATAATGTCCGTACCGGCCCGTGTGGGGTGCCGAGCGCTACTCGCGGATGCCCCGGTGCAGAGCCACCACACCACCGGTCAGGTTGCGCCACGCCACCCGTCCCCACCCGGCCGCGGCGACCCGCCCGGCCAGCGCGGCCTGGTCCGGCCAGGCCCGGACCGACTCGGCGAGATAGACGTACGCCTCGGGGTTGCTCGACACCGCACGGGCGACCGCCGGCAGCGACCGCATCAGGTACGACAGGTAGACCGTCCGGAAGACCGGGTTGACCGGAGTGCTGAACTCGCACACCGTCAGCCGCCCGCCCGGCCGGGTCACCCGTGCCAACTCCCGCAGCGCCGCATCGGTGTCGTTGACGTTGCGCAGGGCGAAGGAGATGGTCACCGCGTCGAAGCTGGCATCGGCGAACGGCAGTCGCAGCGCGTCTCCGGCCAGCAGCGGCACCTCGGGGCGGGACCGCTTGCCGGCGTACAGCATGCCCAGCGACAGGTCGACCCCGACCGCGTACGCCCCCGACTGGGCCAGCTCACGGGTCGAGACGCCGGTGCCGGCGCCCACGTCCAGCACCCGCTCGCCCGGCCGCAATCCGAGCGCCGCCCGGGTGGCCCGACGCCAGGAGCGGTCCTGACCCAGCGAAATCACCGTGTTGGTCAGGTCGTAACGCTCTGCCACGCCATCGAACATCGCGGCGACCTCGTGCGGCTGCTTGTCCAGGCTGGCTCGCTGGCCCTGCGGAGTACGGCTCACCCCACCACTCTGCCAGCCGTCCACCGACCGACGCTCGGAGGGTGGCGCGGCCTGTGCCGGGGAACGCGAAAGGGCGGGGTGCCGTGGCCGCGCGGCCCACGCACGCGAAAGGGCGGGGTGGTCGTCCACCCCGCCCTCACGTCGTGCCAGCCTGCCGCCGCTCTCGTCCGAGCGGCGTCGGGGCGTGTTCGTCAGTCGGTCGACTTCTCGTCGCCGGGGGCGACCAGGACGACCTTGCGCCGGCGGGAGAGCACCAGCAGCGCACCGCCCGCGAGCAGGATGAGCGCGCCGATGCCACCGATCAGACCGGCCTGCACACCGGTCACCGGCAACCCGCCGTCGCCGCCACCGCCGCCGGCTGCCGGCGAGGTGGCGGTGCCCGGGGTGGCCGTCCCGGTCGGCGTGGGCGTACCGGTCGGCGTCGCCGTGGGCGTGGGAGTCGCGGTCGGCGTGGGCGTCGGCGTCGCGGTCAGGTCCACGAACGCCTCGAAGGTGGTGTGGTTGTCCATCACGTCGACCTCGGTGAACGCCTTGCGTTGCGCCTGGCTGGCCACCTCCGGCTCCTCCTCGGCCTGCCCTGCGGCGCCGTCCAGCCCGTACGCGAAGAGGTCACCCTCGTGCAGCACCGGCTCGGTCACGTCGTCGCCGACGGTCACCCGGACGTCCGAGGTGTAGTACTCGCCGGGCTTCAAAACCGCACCGGCGTCCTCGCAGAACAGCTGCTGCTTGTCCTGGAACACCTGCTCGATGCAGCCCTCCGGCTTCTGCGCGAAGGTGACGCCCACCGGCAGGGTCAGACCGTAGAAGACGCCCGTCGCCTTGCGACTGCCGTCGTTGTAGATCGCCCAGTCCAACGGCACCGTCTCGCCCCGCCGCACCGGACGCAGGTCGGGATCGTCGCCCTGGACGCCGTTCACCACGACGTTGGCCTGGACGTCCTGCACCCAACTGGTCAGGTCGTAGCCGGGCTTGGCGACGGTGATCCCGTGCTCGACCTTGTTGTCGCCACGCTTGGGGTCGACAGTGGTCGACTTGATGGTGACCACCAACGTGCCGGCGTCACCACGACCACCGGTGGAGAACAGCGGGATGCCGAACTCCTCGCTGGTGCCGGCCGGCACGTCGCCGAGCGCGCAGGTGAACGTCTTGCCCTTCACCTGGCAGCCGTCCGGCACCACGACGCCGACCATGTTCTTGTCCAACTGGCTGACGTTGGCGGTGTAGCTGACACCCTTGGCGGCGACCGTGCTCCGGCTGTTGTCGACCCGGAACTTGAACGGCTTGGCCTTGGCCGCCTTGACACCCTTGGCCAGCTCGTAGCTGAGCGGCACCAGCGCCAGATCGGCCTGGTCGGCGGCCTGCGCGGGGGCGGCCACGGTGGCCAGGCCACCGGCCGCGAGCAGAGCCACGACACCAGCGCGCGCCAGGGCCGAGTGGTGGAACGCTGTCATCAGTCCCCCGGGGGTAGGGAAGAAAGAATTGGTTGCGGAACGAGCGGACGCTATCGGAGGTCGATCTCGCACGCCAGCATGCGGAGGCGATTTCATCCGTCCGGCCCGAGCTGGGCAGACGGTACGGGCGGGATGGTCACCCATCCCGCCCGTACCGCCGTGCGTTATATGAACGACCCGCAACGGGCCGATGGAGGACGAGCCCACGACGAAGACCGTCAGACCATCCGCCACCAGCACGATCGCCCCGAACTCGGCGACCGACGGTAGCGACGGATACGAGCCGCGACGCTAGCCGTCGGCGATCATCTCCACCACCCCGCGCCGAGCAGCCTGACGGAGCGGCGACCGGGACCACCCGTACCGCCGGGGCGTTCCGGCGGGAGCATGAGCGGTGGTCAGCCGAACGGCCGGGCGAAGACGGGCGTCAGTTGACCTCGACCAGCGGCAGGGACCTGCCCGCACCGCCGCCGGGCAGCGCGATCGAGGAGAAGTGCGAGACCACCCGCTCGTCGGTCGGGTCGTCGGCCGGCGTGTGGTGCACGGCGAGCCGGTTGTAGAGGGTGTCCCGCTGCGCCGGGATCCGGTCTGCCGAGCGGATCATGCCGATCAGCTCGTGCAGGTTGGAGCGGTGCCGCGCACCGGCGGAGGAGATGACGTTCTCCTCCAGCATGATCGAGCCGAGGTCGTCCACACCCATGTGCAACGCGAGCTGCCCGACGTCCTTGCCGGTGGTCAGCCAGGACGCCTGCAGGTGCGGCACGGTCTCGAAAAAGAGCCGGGCCACCGCGACCAGCCGCAGGTATTCCAGCGTGGTCGCCTGGGTGCGGCCCTTGAGGTGGTTGTTCTCCGGCTGGTACGTCCACGGGATGAAGGACCGGAAACCCCGGGTGCGGTCCTGCACGTCCCGGATCATGCGCAGGTGCTCGATCCGCTCGGCGTGCGTCTCGCCGGTGCCCATCATCATGGTGGCGGTCGACTCGATGCCCTGCCGGTGGGCCAGCTCCATGACCTCCAGCCAGCGCTCGCCCGACTCCTTGAGCGGCGCGATGGCCTTCCGCGGCCGCTCGGGCAGCATCTCCGCGCCGGCACCGGCGATCGAGTCCAGACCGGCGGTCTTGATCCGGGCGATGGCCTCGTCCAGGCTCACCCCGGAGACCTTCGCCATGTGCAGGATCTCGCTCGGGCCGATCGAGTGGATGACCAACTGCGGGTACGCCTGCTTGACCGAGGAGAACAGGTCCTCGTAGTACTCCACGCCGTAGTCCGGGTGGTGCCCGCCCTGGAGCATCACCTGGGTAGCGCCCAGCTCGACCGCCTCGCCGCACCGGCGCAGGATCTCCTCGGTCGGGTGGGTCCACCCTTCCTTGTGCTTGGGCGCCCGGTAGAACGCGCAGAACTTGCACGCCGTCACGCAGACGTTCGTGTAGTTGATGTTGCGGTCGATCAGGTACGTGACGACGTTGTCCGGATAGCGCCGCCGGCGCACCGCGTCCGCCGCCTCGCCCAACGCGTGGAAGGGCGCCTCGGTGTAGAGCAGCAGCGCCTCCTCGGGCGTGATCCGCCCGCCGTCCGCGCCACGCTGCAGGATGTCGTCGATCTCCCGGCTCACCGTCACGCCATCGAGCGTACGCCCCGGTCACCGCAGCCACCCTGGGGGCGCTGCCACGCCCGGCGGGCAGTGGCTCACCTCACTACGAGCGCCGATGGCCCGCCCCGGGAACCGGAACGGGCCATCGTCTGTCGCGCCTCCGGGCCTCCGGCGAGGATGGTGCGGGTGTTGGTCGGGCTCCGGCCGGTCGACCGGAGCCCGACCACGATCACTCCTCGGACAGTTCGACCCGCACGCCGTACCGTCTGCGGGCGTCGTCCACCATCTCCGCGCCTCCGTACCGGGGCAGGCGGGCACGCCACCACGGACGGGGCACCTCGAAGGGGAGCGGCTCCGATCCGAGCAGGGCCCGGAACCGTTCGTCCGACTCCGCGACCTGCTCCCGCATCCAGCGCAGCTCCGGTACGCCCTCGAGCGCCGGTGCGTTCAGCACCCTCTCGATGAGGTCTCGGACCGTCAGGTCGTTGTCGTACTCGTCGAGGTTGTCGTCGTAGCCCTCCTCGCAGAACTCCACGAACTGGGCCCACTGCGCCAACAACTCTCCGGGCAGGCGGGGACGCGCGCCCGTCGAGGCCACCACCGCCTGGAAACGTTCGGCGAAGCCGGTGGGATCGGTCATGGCGTGAACTGCGAACGGAAGTAGTCCATCGGACTCATTTCGGTGGGGCGGAAGAAGGAGCGGATCGAACCGTCGGGTGCACGGATGCCGAACCAGCCCGTGTTCGGGTCCACCCGGACGAGGTCACCGCCCCTACGGACGCCCTCGACGGCGCCCGGAGGCTTCGGGCCGCCCATGAACTGGCGAGCCGCCTGCCGGTAGGCAGAGTAACTCGCGAACTCCGGCATGTCCGGCGCGACCACCTTTCCCGTCCCGTCGACCCTCAACCGCGTCTTGCCGTTCTTCAGGATGATTCCCTTGACGTGCTTGGCGTAGTGGCTGAACGCCGACGCCTCGCTGGCGAAGTCGCCCACTCGTGCGAGCGCGCCCCGGGAGAGCTGAGCGACGCTGGGCACCTTGCCCACCAGCCCGAGCGCCTTACCCAGCGGCCGCACCGCCGGCCCGATGCCCGACTCCATGTAGCGGATGACAACCGGGGTGCCGACGACATCCTTGAGCTGACGCTTCAGCTCGGCCCCGCAGGTGTCCGGGCTGTCCCACGGGAACGAGATGCCGTGTCGGGTGTTCTGGCAGTAATCGTAGAGCAGCTGCTCGGCGACATCCGGCCTGCCCTGCAGGGTCTCCCAGCTGATGTTGCCAGCCCAATCGCCGAGCCAGGCGTCGAAGTCCTTCGCCAGCTCGGCACAGGAACCGACACCCAACGTCGCCGGAAGTTTGATCCCATTGAGGTAGCACGCTCCATCGAACTCGATCATCGTGGTCGAGTTCTCGTACTCCTTGAGCCCGGGGTCGCCGTCTACCTCCGCCTGTTCGGCCTGCCGGGTGGCGGCGTCCTCCTGGCGCTGCAGCTCGATGGCGTGCGCGGCCGCCTCGCGGGCCGCCTCGGCGGCCAGCGCCGCGTCCTTGCCGGCCGCGATGGCGGAGGCGCGGGCCGCGGCAGCCGCGGCGTAGGCGTCGTTGGCGAAGCTCCGCGCCTGGGCGGCGGAGGCGGTCGCCTGCGCCGCCGAAGCGGTCGCGCTCACGGCAGCCCGCTTGGCCGAGTTCGCCGCGTCGCGGGCGGCCCTGGCGGCGGCCTCCGCGGCCTCCGCCGAGGCCTTGGCCTGGGCGGCGGAGACAGCCGCCTGATCCGCGTACCCCTGCGCGTCGTCGGCCGCGTCGCGCGCCTGCTGCGCGTACATCTCGGCCTCGGCGGCAGCCTTGCGGGCCACCGCCGCGACCCGTGCCGCCTCCGCCGCGTCGGCCCGCGCGGTGGCGGCGACTCCGGCGGCCTGTGCGACGTACTGGCGGACGGTCGCCACGTGCGTGGCCGTCTCCTGGTCGCGCTGCCGGGCCTTGTGCTGCTCGACCGTGATGAAGTCACGCAGGCCCTGCCGTGGCCCCGCCAGGGCGATCCGGGCGGCGGCGGTGAGCTCCGCACCGGCACCCGACATGATGGTGGCGATGGCGATCCGGTCGTCCTGCTCGGCGGCGGCGTACTGACCGGTACGCAGGAAGGCGTGGGCGTCTGCCGGGGTGCCCCTCAGTGCGACCTGGGCGGCGGCGTCCGTGCTGGGACCACCACGAGCCATGACCTCCGCGATGGCGACACGGTCGTCCTGGATCTTGCCCTCGTACATGGGCAGCCGAAGGAAGTCGACGATCGTGGCGTGCGTACCAGCGAGCGCCGCCTCGGCGGCCTGGGCCAGTGCCGGCTTGTCGGTGGTGTCCGCCAGGTGCGCCACGCGCGCCCGGTCGTCCTGTTCCGCCGCCGTCAGCCGCCCGGCGGTCAGGAAGTGACGCAGATCCGCCTCCGCACCGCTCAGCGCATCCTCGGCGGCGGCCCGGGTCCAGGGACCGGCCTCGTTGGCCAACCGCAGAGCGGCCAACCGACCGCTGCGCAGAACGGTTTCCGTGGGGGCTCCCGATGCCGTGGCCTCGTCGAGCAGCCGCCGGGTCTCCGGGTGCAGTCGGTCGAGTTCCGGCACGTCCCACGCCGGTGGCACCGGCCGGTCGAGTTCCTCCTGCCGCGCCTCGCCGGCCGCCTCCAGACGCTCCTCGGTCTCGATGGTCAGGCGCTCGGCGTCAGCCGTCCGGGCGGCCTGCTCCACCGCGTCCGCCTGGGCTGCCGCCTCACCGGCCAGGTTGGCGGCCTCCGCAGCCGCGGCGGCATGCGCCGTCGACCGGGCTGCGGCCTCCGCAGCCTCACCGGCATGCTCGGCGGCATCGTCGGCCGCCGCGGCGGCGGCCTCCGCGTGCCCCGCCGCGTCGAGGGCGAACCGGTACGCCTTCCGCGCCTCCGTCGCCGCCGTCGCCGCCAGTCGCTGCGCAGCATCCGCCGCACGATCAGCGCGAGCGGCCAACCGTCGTGCCTTGGCTGCGGCCGCCCGCGCCTGCCGCGCCTGCTCCTCGGCGACGTTCGCGTGTCCACCGGCCTCGTCGGCGGCGTTGGCCGCTAGTTGCGCGTTCGCCGCCGCGCTGCGAGCCGCCGCGGCGGCACCGCCGGAGGCCTCCGCGGCGTCCGCCGAGGCGCGGGCCGCCTCGGCGGCGCGACGCGCCGCCTTGCCCACGTCCCGGGCTCGCTGCGCCGCCTGGCGGGCGAGGCTAGCCTTGTTGGCGTCGGTGGCCGCCGCCGCGGCGGCACCGCGCGCATCGGAGGCCGCACGACCCGCGAGCGCGGCCGCGGAGGCCGCCCTGGCCGCCGCGTTGGACGCCACCCGGGCCGCGTTGTTGGCCGCGCTGGCCGCGCCGATCGCCTCCTGGGCCGCCGCAGCCGCGCGGGAGGCCGCGTTGGCCGCCCGGGCGGCTGCTGCCGCCGCCTGGCTGGCCGAATCCTTCGCGGCCGCCGTCTCGGCGGCCGCTGTCTGCGCCGCCTCCTTCGCCAGCCGGGCGGCGGTGACCGCCCGCGCCGAGGCGTCCTTGGCGGCCTGCGTCTCCCGGGCTGCCGTCTCCTGCGCCTGCGTCGCCAACTCGACCAGGCGCGAGACGGTCAAGATCTCCTCGTCCCGTGCGCGGGCCACGTGCTGGCCCCGGTCGAGGAACTCCCGGACGTCGACCGGGGTGCCCCGCAGCGCCGTCTGTGCGGCCGCCCGCACATTCGCGCCACCGACCGCCATGATCTCCGCGGTCGCGATCCGGTCGTCCTGGACGCGGGCCTGGTACTGCCCGGACACGAGGAACTCGGCGACCGCCTGGTCCCCCGCGTTCAACGCCGTCTGGGCCGCCGCATCGGTGGCCGGCCCGCCGAGAGTGATGATCTCGGCGATCCGGACGCGCTGGTCCTGCCGCATGGGAGCGACGAAGCCGGTTTCCAGGAATGCCCGGGCGTCCGCTTCCGATCCGCGCAGCACCTGCTGGGCCGCCGCGTTCACGGCCGGCCCGCTCAGCGCCATCAGCTCGGCGATCCGGACCCGGTCGTCCTGCGCTCGGGCCACCTGCTGGCCGGTCGTGACGAAGGCGTGGACGTCGGCGTCACTGCCGACGAGCGCCGCCTCGGCCGCATAGCTGAGCACCGGGCTGCCACTCTTCATCAGCCAGACCGCGAGTGCCCGCTCCCCCGACACGTCCACCGGGTCGGCGGCGGCGGGCACATGGCCGACGCCCACCGTGAGGGAGGCAGCAGCCAGGAGGGCCACCGCTCCCCGACTCAAGAGTCCAATTTGCGCACGCCATCGCTTGGTACGTCCCACCGAAGCCCCCGAACGTCGACTGTGGCTGCCAGCCGTAGCAGCAGGGGGACTCTATGTGAGATAGACGAGCACGCGCTGCCCCGTCGCAGCGCCTCAGGCGTCGTAGTCGACGGTCAGCGTGTCGGTCGTAGGGCTGGACTGGCAGGTCAGCACGTAGCCGGCGGCCAACTCGTCCGGCTCCAGCGCGTAGTTGCGGGCCATCGTGACCGACCCGTCGACGACCTTCGCCTTGCAGGTCGAGCAGACACCACCCTTGCAGGCGTACGGCAACTCGCCGCGCACCTTCAGCGCGGCGTCCAGCACCCGCTCCTCGCGACCCATGGTGAAGCTCGACGATCGGCCGTCCAGCACGATGGTCACCTCGGTTCCGGCGCCGGCCCGGTCGACCGGCCGGCGGACCGGCTCCGGCGGCGCGTCGACGTGGAACAGTTCGGTGTGCACCGCCGACTCGGGCAGCCCTCGACCGGTCAACACGTCCCGGACGTCGACCACCATGCCGTACGGGCCGCAGAGGAACCACTCCTCGATCAGGTCACCCGGCACGATGCTGCCGAGCAACCGGCCCAGCCGTTCCGCGTCGACCCGCCCGGAGAGCAGCGGGGACTCGCCCTGCTCCCGGGAGAGCACGTGCACCAGGTGCAGGCGGCTGGGATGGCGGTCCTTCAGGTCGGCCAACTCCTCGGCGAACATCACCGTGTTCGCCGTGCGGTTGCCGTACACCACTGTGAAGGTGCTGGCCGGCTCGACGGCCAGGGCGGTCGCGACCAGCCCGAGCACCGGGGTGATGCCGGAGCCCGCGACGACCGCGCCGTAGTGCCGCACCCGGTCCGGCGCGAACGCCGTGGTGAACGTGCCCAGCGGCGGCAGCACCTCGACCGTGTCGCCGCCGCGCAGCGCCCCGCAGGCGAACGCCGAGAAGGCGCCGCCGGGGACCTCGCGCACCCCGATCCGCAACCGGCCGTGCCGGGCCAGGTCGTCGGGGGTGGAGCAGATCGAGTACGACCGGCGCACGTCGGTGCCGTCCTCGGCGACGCGACGGACGGTGAGGTGCTGACCCGCGCGGAACGCGAAGGTCTCCCGCAACTCCTCGGGTACGGCGAAGGTCACCGCCACGGAATCGTCGGTGAGGCGGTCGACGGCGTCGACGGACAGCGGATGGAAGACCGGCCGGCGGCGGGCCGGGCGGGTGATCGTGACAGTCACAGCGCCTTCAGGTGGTCGAAGGGTTCGGAGCAGGAACGGCACCGCCACAGCGCCTTGCACGCGGTGGAGCCGAAGCGGCTGACCTGCTCGGTCTCCGGCGAGCCGCACCGCGGGCAGCGGACCGCGAGGGTCAGCGACACGACGCCGGGTGCCGGAGCCGGAGCCGGCGGCGCGATCCCGGCGGCGGCGAGCTTCGCCCGCCCGTCCGCGGAGATCCAGTCGGTGCTCCACGGTGGGCTGAAGACGGTGCGGATCTCGGCGTCGGGGTGACCCGCCACCGCGAGCGCGCGGCGGATGTCGGCGCGGATCACGTCCATCGCCGGGCAGCCGGTGTAGGTCGGGGTGATGGTGACGGTGACCCGGCCGCTGACCGGATCCTCCTCGACGGCCCGCAGGATGCCCAGCTCGTCGATGGTGATGACCCGGATCTCCGGGTCCACCACCGACGCGGCCGCCGCCCTGGGGTTCACCACCGCGCTCCGGGGTGGGCGCGGTGCAACACCTGCATCTCGGCGAGCAGGTAGGCCAGGTGCTCGGTGTGCACGCCGGTTCGTCCGCCGGCCGGCGCCCAGCCGCTCTCCGGCCGACTGAGCGTCGCCTCGGCCAGCACCGCGCCGACCGTCTCGTCGAACGCCGGCCGCAGGGTGGCCGGGTCGACCGGCGCCGCCGGGTCCGCGACGAACAGCTCATGGGTGTACGGCCACACCTGGTCGACCGCCGCCTGCATGCGACGGTGCGACTCCTCGGTGCCGTCGCCGAGCCGCTTCACCCACAGCGCGCCGTGGTCCAGGTGGTACGCCGACTCCTTGCGTGCCTTCGCGCCGATCGCGGCCAGCCGCTCGTCCGCGCAGTCGACCAGCGCGGTGTACAGCGGCAACTGGTACGCGGCCAGGAAGAACAGCTTCGCCATCGTCACCGCGAAGTCGCCGTTGGGCAGTTCGACCAGGAGCGCGTTGCGGAACTCGCGGTCGTCGCGCAGGTACGCCAACGCGTCCTCGTCCCGACCCGCGCCCTCCAACTCGCCCGCGTACGACAACAGCAGGCGGGCCGCGCCGAGCTGGTCGAGGGCGATGTTGGCCAGCGCGATGTCCTCTTCCATCTCCGGCGCGCGGGTGGTCCACTCGGCCAACCGCTGCGCCGCGATCAACGCGTCGTCGGCGAGGCCGAGGGTGAAGTCGAAGGGCCCGTTCACGCCGTCACCTCGCTGCGCTCGGCGGCGACGCGAAGCGCCCCGCTGCTGAGCCGGCCGGTTCGCTCGCTCCGCTCACTCACAGGTGAGCCACCCCGTCCGGCACCTCGTAGAAGGTGGGGTGACGGTAGACCTTGTCGGCGGCCGGGTCGAAGAAGGCGTCCTTCTCGTCCGGGCTGGACGCGGTGATCGCGCCGGCCGGCACCACCCAGATCGACACACCCTCCTGGCGGCGGGTGTAGAGGTCCCGGGCGTTGCGCAGGGCCAGCTCGGCGTCGGGGGCGTGCAGGCTGCCGACGTGGGTGTGCGACAGCCCGCGTCGGGCCCGCACGAAGACCTCCCAGAGAGGGGTGTGTTGCGTCATGCCGCGGCCGTCTCCTTCTGTCCCGCCCGCTTCGCGGCGTACGCCGCGGCGGCCTCGCGTACCCATGCGCCGTCGGCGTGCGCGGCCCGGCGGTGGGCGATCCGTTCCCGGTTGCACGGCCCGTCGCCGGAGATCACGCGCATCAGCTCGTCGTAGTCCGGCTGGGTGTAGTCGTACGCCTGCCGCTCCTCGTTCCAGCGCAGGCCCGCGTCGGGGATGCGGAGCCCGAGGATCTCGGCCTGCTGGACGCACATGTCGACGAAACGTTGCCGCAGGTCGTCGTTGGAGAAACGCTTGATCTTCCAGGCCATCGACCGGGCGGAGTGGGTGGAGTCGCCGTCCGGCGGGCCGAACATGGCCAGCGACGGGTACCACCAGCGGTCCACCGCGTCCTGGGCCATCGCCTGCTGCCCCGGGGTGCCGTGCGCAAGGGTGTGCAGGATCTCGTAGCCCTGCCGCTGGTGGAACGACTCCTCCTTGCAGACCCGGATCATCGCGCGGGCGTACGGCCCGTACGAGCAGCGGCACAGCGGCACCTGGTTGACGATCGCCGCACCGTCCACCAGCCATCCGATCGCGCCCACGTCGGCCCAGCTCAGGGTGGGGTAGTTGAAGATCGAGCTGTACTTCTGCCTTCCGTCGAGCAGCAGTTGGACCAGCTCGTCGCGGCTGATGCCGAGGGTTTCGGCGGCGGCGTAGAGGTAGAGGCCGTGGCCCGCCTCGTCCTGCACCTTGGCCAGCAGGATGGCCTTGCGCTTGAGCGACGGGGCCCGGCTGATCCAGTTGCCCTCCGGCTGCATCCCGATGATCTCGGAGTGGGCGTGCTGGGCGATCTGCCGGATCAACGTCCGCCGGTACGCGTCGGGCATCCAGTCCCGTGGCTCGATCTTCTGCTCGGCGTCGACGACCTCGGCGAAGTACGCGGCGAGGTCCTCGTCGGGGGCGGGGCCACCACGTCGCCCGCGTGCTGCCGCCGCGCGCAGCTCGGCCTCGGCGGCCTCGACCTCGCCCAGCAGGCCGCTGGCGGGCCCCTCGTCCGGCGCGCCGTCCGGGGCGGAGAAGTCGTTGCCATACATGAGGCTAAGTGTTACAGCTTGCACCACGATGCGCCAGGGGGTGTAACAGAAATCCGAGGATCCCATCCGTAACGGAATGAGCGCTTTACGTCACCTCGAACCGTCGAACGTGGCCGTGACTTAGGCCACGAGACAAAGGTGAATCCACTCAATAAACGCATACCGGTCCCATATCCCGCCTTTATCGCAGGTTGCCTAGTGTCGAGGTCTGGCGGGTCCCACAACCGGACGTAGACTTTCGCCGTCACACCGATCGGCTTCAGACGATTGCCGCGAAGGACAGAGGCCACCTCCCCCGGCCTCGGCGGTCGGCCGATCCTTTCGGACAACAAGCCGGTCCCCCCGGCCCTGACACCTGGAGCTCACCCACTCATGCGATCTCGCGTGACCATGGTGCTCGCCATAACGGCGGTGCTGCTCGGCGGCGTCCTCCTGGTCCCCGCCGCGTACGCCCGCCTCTCCGACGGCGCCAGCAGCGGAGGCGGAGGCGGCGCCGCCTCGACCGTCGCCGCGCCCGCGCCCGCACCACCACCGCCGCCCACACTGGCGGCCGGCCCGGTGTCGGTGAACTTCCAGGGTGAGTTCTTCTCCTGGGCACTGCTGGACCGTGGGACGGGCAAGATCTCCGGGTCACCGAACATGGCAGCGACCAGCTCGACCGAGTCGATGATCAAGGCGTGGATCGTCTCCGACTACCTGCGCCAGCTCGGCGACAAGGAGCCGCCGGCGGCGTTGAAGGAGCAGGCTCGGCTCGCCATCATCGACAGCAACGACGGTGCCGCCAACAAGATCTACGCCGCCGCGGGTGGCTCCTACCGTGTGCTGCCGAACGGGCAGATCGGGCCGGTGATGCAGCGAGCCATCAAGATCTGCGGGCTGACCGACACCAAACGGGGCAACGTCCCGAAGTACGAGGGCTGGTGGAGCTTCACCCGGATGTCGCCTCGTGACGCGGTCCGGGTCGGCAACTGCATCGCCGACGGTCGGGCTGCCGGCCCGAAGTGGACCAAGTGGGTGCTGGAACAGATGGCCAAGGTCAGAGGCACCACCGCGACGAAGGATCAGCGGCCAACCTCGGGCGGTGGCCGCTGGGGGATCATCGACGGCCTGCCCAAGTCGATCACCGCGCAGGGCCCGGTCAGCATCAAGAACGGCTGGACCCCGATCAACTACGACGGCAACTGGCACGTCAACTGCCTGGCCGTCAACGACAAGTGGAGCCTCGCGGTGATGCTGCGTTACCCGATCAAGAGCGGTCTGGACTACGGCGCTAAGGTCTGCGCGAGCGTGGCCACCCAGTTGGTCACCCCACAGCCCGGTGCCGCGCTGAAGGTGCCGCAGCAGCCGGTCGGGAAGCTCTGATGGCCGGAAACCGTCGGGCCGCCCGGCGCCAGGGTGCTGACGCATCCCCGCTTCGGCTGGTCGCGATCGCGGTCATCCTGATCGGGTTGGTGTTGGTGTCACTGCGGCTGCTGCCCGGTTCGCCGTTCGAGTCGGCTGCCGCCGCCAAGTGGGGCGACGCCGGCACGACGACAAGCGATCGGTCCACCGGTGGGGCCACCGACCGCAGCGCCCGCCAGCCGGCCCCACCGTCGCCGAGCCCCAGCCCCTCGTTGGAGCCGCTGCCGTTCGTGGCGAAGAACCTCGACCTGGACATCGAAGGTTGGTATTCCTGGAGCGTGCTGGACCGCCGGACCGGGCAGATCATCGGTTCCAAGAACATGGGCGAGACCAGCACGACCGCCTCGTTGATCAAGTCTTGGATCGTCGCCGACTACCTGCGGCGCTCGGCCGACGCCGGCCAGACGCCGAGCGACGCGAAGCTCGCCGACGCGACACGGATCATCCGGGACAGCGACAACACCCGGGCCGAACAGTTCTACAACACCGTCGGCCGGGACGCCTCGATCAAGCGGCTGATCTCCATGTGCAAGCTGACCGACAGCAGCGTCGCCCCCGACAAGGGCTGGTCCCGGACGGCACTGTCCCCGCGGGACACCGCCCGACTGGGCAACTGCATCGCCACCGGGACCGCCGCCGGGCCGAAGTGGACCAAGTGGCTGCTCAACGAGATGAAGCTGGTGCGCGGCGCCGGCGACTTCGGCATCCGCAAGGCCTTCCCGGCCGCCGAGCAGAAGCAGATCGCCATCAAGAACGGGTGGATCGACCGGACCAAGGAGCAGGAGATGCACATCAACTGCCTGGCCATCGGCGACACCTGGACGATGGGCGTGATGGTCAGGTACCCGATCAACCTGGGTTACGACTACGGCATGAAGAACTGCGAGAAGATCACCGAGGCGTTGCTTCGCCCCGGTGTCTGAGCCGCGCTCACCTCTCCGGCGCCCGCCCGACCAGACAGTTGGTCGGGCGGTTCGCGTTCCGGCCTAGCGCGATCGGGTCCGGCCTGTCGCTCAGCCGGCGAAGAACTCCGGGCCGCCGTCCGGCAGCGCCGGGGCCTCGCCGATCGCGGTGGCCCGCCGGGCCCACTCGCGCAGCCCGGCGACCTGACGGCCGCCGAGGGAGAAGTCCAGGGCCCGGAAGTACGTGGCCAGGGTCGCCGCGTCGAACGTCTCCCAGCGGGCCGCCGCCTCGGCGACCTGGTCCAACTCGGCCAGGCACAGGTCCCGCGAACGCAGGAACGCCTCGTGCACCTCCTTGACCATGCCGGGGTGGGCGGCGGCGAAGTCACGGCGGACGGCCCAGACCGCGAAGACCATCGGCAGGCCCGTCCACTCCCGCCACGCCTGCCCGAGGTCGGTGACGGTGAGACCCCGCTGCGGCGCCTCGTAGTACGCCCGGAGCGCCACGTCCCCGATCAGCACCGCGGCGTCGGCCTCCAGCAGCATCTGGGTCAGGTCCGGGGGGCAACGGAAGTAGTCGGGTCGGACGCCGTACTGCTCGGCGAGCAGCAGCTGCGCCGTCATCACCCCGGTCCGCGAGGTCGAGCCGAGCGCCACCCGGGCGCCGTCCAGCTCGCCCAGGGGCCGGGTGGAGACCATGTTGACCGAGAGCACCGGCCCGTCACTGCCCACCGCAAGATCCGGCAGGAGCAGCAACTCGTCGGCGTGCCTGAGGTACTCCAGCAGCGTGATCGGGCCGATGTCGAGGTCCCCGGCGACCAGTGCCGCGCTCAGCCGGTCCGGCGAATCCTTGTGCAGGTCGACGTCGAGCAGCGCACCGGAGCGCATCAGACCCCAGTAGATCGGCAGGCAGTTCAGGAACTGGATGTGCCCGACCCGCGGGCGTGCGATGCGCTCAGCCATGACCCGACCGTATCCGCGGCCTCTGGCTCCGGCTCGGCGGGCCGGCCCGAAGTGGCCAACCCCGCACCGCGGTGTCGTCCGTCGGCCTCGCCCGACGGCGGCCGTCGTACCGCGCGGGCGACGACCGGCACGAAGACCAGCACCACCAGGAGACCCGCCACGCCCGCTCCGGCGATCAGCGGGCGGGGCGAGACAGCCGTGAGCAGCGCGCCGCCGACCAGATAGCCGGCCATCGAGCCACCCTGCACCGCCGCGCCGTAGCTGGCGTACGCCCGGCCGCGCATCGCCTCTGGCACCCGGCGGGTGGTGAGCAGGTTGGCGAAGACGTTCTCGCCGCCGTTCGCCGCGCCGGCCACCAGCCAGAGCGGCACCAGCAAGCCAGCAGACGGCACCCCGGCGGCGAGCAGCACCAGCAGGCTGCACACGGCCAGGCTCACCAGCACCCCACGGATGAGGGCCGCGTCGTCGAACCGGCGGGCGAGTCGGGCGGCGAGCCAGCTACCGGGCAGCATGCCGGCCATCCAGGCCGCGCCCACCAGGCCGTAGGTGGTCGCCGAGCCGTGCAGCGTCTCCCGGATGAAGAAGACCTCGATCACGTTGATGCCGCCGATCGCCGCGATCACCACAGCGGTACTCGCCACCATGACCAGCATCAGCGGATCACGGCGCAGCCGCCAGCCCAGGTCCGTACCCCGGTGGTCTTCTCCGCGCACGGGCCCCGGCGCTGCGGTGGCGGGTTGGCGGCCGCCACGCCGGGTCCGCAGCAGCAGGCCCGCGACCACCAGCGCCAGGTAGGTCGCGGCATCGAGAAGCAGGGGTACGCGGGTGCCGAACTGCCCCACCAGCAGGCCGGCCAACACCGGCCCACCGAGTGCGCCGAGGGAGACGGCGTTCTGACTGATCGCACTGGCCCGTGGCAGGTCAGCGGGACGGACCATCACCGGCAACAGCGCAGCCAGGCAGGGCTGGCTCACCGCGAGCCCGCAGGCGAGCAGCGCGACGAGGCTCACGACAACGATCGGGTGCTCCGCGACGGCGAGCAGCGTGCAGATCACCGCCTGCGCGAGGCCGACGGTCACCAGCAGCGTGCGGCTGTCCACCCGGTCGACGAGCCGGCCGGTGAGCGGCGCGAGCACGACCAGAGGCAGGGTGGCCGCGAGTAGGAGCCCCGAGACGGCAAGCCCTCCCGCCCCGGCACCCTGTAACGCCAGTGCGAGAGCGGTAGCGGCAAGAAAGTCGCCGCAGATCGTGGTGCCACGTGCGGTGGCGGCGAGCCAGACGTCCGGCCAGCGCGATGCCTCAGTTGTGAAGGACATACTTCGAAAATAATCCTTCACAACTTGTTGGCGCAAGGGCGTCAGGCCAGGGGCACCGTCCGGTACTGCACAGCGACCGAACGCGCCCCCGGGGGCGGATCGGCCTGACGCCGTCGCGCCTGGTACGGCCGGAGCAGCGCCATGACCGCCTCGTTCAGCCCGCTCAACTCCTCGGCGGTCAGCAACAGCAACGTGTCGGTGAACAGCGCCGTGTCGTACCACTCCGCAGGCTCGTCCCCGGCGCGCCGCAACCAGTCCCGGGTCCGTTCCATGCCGCGGACCGCATGCGCCTCCACCAGCGCCTGCTCCGCCGCACGCGCCTCCGGCCCGGCATCACGACCGGCCTCGACCAGCACACTCGAACTCGACACGCGCCACAGCCGCTCGCGCGCGTCCCCACGACTCGGCGCCTGCTCGACCAGACCGAACTTCGCCAACGCCCGCAGGTGATAACTGGTGGCGCTCGGCGACAGCCCGACGATGTCGGCGCACTCGGTGGCAGTCCCGCCGCTCTCGCGGCTGTTCAGGTACTCCATGATCGCAATCCGGGCCGGATGCGCCATCGCCCGCATCACCTGCGGGTCACTGATCGTCATCCGACGCGAATCGGCGCGGGCCTCGGTCATGACCCCATGATCCCGGCCGGTCTCCCGACCCGCCACCACCTCCGCGTCGGCCAACCTGACCCCTTCGGCGATCACCCCAGCTTTCACCAGCAACCCCCGGGCGGCGTGTCACGCGAGGGTGGCGCGGAGCAGACCGCCCAGGCGGGCGGCTGTCAGCGGGCGAGCGGCCGGGCGGTGGGGGCGGCGGGGCGGGGGCGGTGGGGCGGGGGCGGTGGGGCGGGCGGGCGGCGCGCGGCGGCAGGCGGCGCGCGGCGGCAGGCGGCGCGCGGCGCGGGCAAGCAGCGCGGGCAGCGCGGGCAGCGCGGGCAGCGCGGGCAGCGCGGGCAGCGCGGGCAGCGCGGGCAGCGCGGGCAGCGCGGGCAGCGCGGGCAGCGCGGGCAGCGCGGGCAGCGCGGGCAGCGCGGGCAGCGCGGGCAGCGCGGGCAGCGCGGGCAGCGCGGGCAGCGCGGGCAGCGCGGGCAGCGCGGGCAGCGCGGGCAGCGCGGGCAGCGCGGGCAGCGCGGGCAGCGCGGGCAGCGCGGGCAGCGCGGGCGGCGCGGGCAGCGCGGGCGGCGCGGGCGGCGCGGGCGGCGCGGGCGGCGCGGGCAAGCAGCGCGGGCAAGCAGCGCGGGTGTTGTCGCGCTCGCGCATTGCTCTGCCCTGAGCCTGCCAACGGCGCCCGTTACGTCCAGCCACCGCGACCGTCCCGCCCTGAGCCGTGCCCGCCGTGACCCTGCCGCCTCACGCATCTGTGCGGCGAACAGCAAGCGGTCGCCCCGAGACCGCCCAAAAGAAATGCGTCAGTCAACATTGATCAACACGGATCGAAAGTGTCGTACGTACGTTCTATTCTGTCGTCATGTTGAGGGCGTTGGCGCAGGCAGGAGATGCCGTCGACGACTGCGCCCAAGCCTCGCTGTGGGGGCTAGTCGACGACGAGTTGCTCGCCTCTCTCGACGCGGCGCACGTGCTGACGCAGCGGCTGGCCGCCGTCCACCTCGGTCTGGTGCGCGAGTTGGACAGTCGCGGCCTGGCGGTCGCCCAGGGCGCCTCGTCCACCGCCAGCTGGCTGCGGGAGCGGCTCCGGCTCACCAGTCGATCAGCCCGCCAACTGGTCCAGCTCGCCGGCACCGTCGACGCCGCCCCACCGGCGGTGCAGGACGCGCTGCTCAGCGGTGCGATGTCCGTTGAGCAGGGTCGGGTGGTGGCAGAGACGATCGCCGCCCTTCCACCGGAGGCCGGCCCGGAGGTGGCGAACAAAGCCACTCAGCTGCTGGTCGACTGGGCCGACCGCTTCGATCCGACAATCCTGAGCCGGCTCGGGGAGCGCGTCCTCACGCACGTCGCACCGGACCTCGCCGACCAGGCCGAGTTGGCCGCCCTCAAACGCGCCACCGAGCGCGCCGAGGCCCGCCGGCACGTCACGCTCTCCGAGCAGCAAAACGGGCAGGTACGCCTCAGCGGCAACCTCGACACCGAAACCGCGAGCCTGCTACGTGAGGCGATCGACCCGCTCTGCACCCCGGCCGGTGAGCACGACGACCGCAGCCCCGGTCAGCGACGGGCGGATGCGCTGGGCGAGGTCTGCCGGCTCGCGCTCCGCACCGGTGAGCTGCCCGACAACGGTGGCGACCGGCCGCAGCTCGTGGTGACCGTCTCGCTGGACGAGTTGGTCAACGGCGTACGCGCCGGCACCCTGGAGACCGGCGGGTCCCTCACGCCCGGCGCGATCCGCCGCATCGCGTGCGACGCGGGCGTGCTGCCCGCTGTGCTGGGCGGCAACAGCCAGGTCCTGGACGTCGGACGTCAGCGCCGACTCTTCAACGGCCCGCTACGCCGTGCACTGGTGCTACGCGACGGCGGTTGCGCCTTTCCTGGCTGTGATCGGCCGTCCCGATGGTGCGATGGTCACCACGTCCGGCACTGGGCTGACGGTGGTGTGACAGCACTGGGCAACGCAGTGCTGCTCTGCGGCTACCACCACCGGCTCGTTCACCGCGGCGAGTGGACGATCCGCATCGCGCCCGACGGCCGACCCGACTTTCTCCCGCCCAGCTGGCTCGACCCGCTGCGCACACCGCGACGCAATCTCTACCACCGGCGCTGCTGATACCGGCAAACATGCCTGCGCCACTCGAACCCGGACCAACCACACGGGCCGATTCCGGAAACCACCAGCACGCCTGCGTGCTCATGCGTCCGCCCTCCCGCGCCCGCGCACGCCTCGCCGCGCCCGCGCACCCCTCGCCCCGCACTCCCTCGCCGCACCCGCGTGCCCGCGCAGCCCCGCCGACGCCGCGCGCGCAGCACCACCCACGCAGCACAGCGCAGCACCACCCGCGCAGCACCACCCGACATCCGCGACACAGCACCGGCCCAGGGGGGCGACGGGCGCACCATGCCCCCGGCGACACCCACATCACAAGCGCCCGCCCACCGGGTGACACGCGCACCGCAGGAGCGCTCGCCCGGCGACACGCCATCTCGCACGGGTGGTCGTGTGGGTAATTCGGTGGAAGGAACCGCAGCCGAGGCGTAGGGTTGCAGGCCGCTTGACGGCCGAGGTGAGCTGCACCGGAACGGACGTCTTCGCGCCGGGCGGGCGGCCATCCGCCCCCGGACACGCGAGCGCGCAGCAGATGTGAACGATGGGACGTCAGCATGCCCGCACTTGACCTCGACACCCACCTCGACACGGATCTGTCCGCCGAACGCGCTCACCTCGCAACCTCGCGGGCAGCGCTACGCCGGATGCGGGAGCGGGCCGAAGCTCTCTTCGCCAGCGGTGACCAGGTTGCCGGCGACGCCTACGCAGCCGAAACGCTCGGCCGCACACTGGCCCGCCGGGTGGCCGAGTTGGCGGACGACCCCACCACACCACTCTTCTTCGGTCGCCTCGACTTCGCGGGAACGGTACCCGAAACCACAGACAACGGCACCACAGACAGCGGCACCACAGACAGCAAGGCCACCGACGGTCGAACCGCCAGCAACGCGACCGCCAGCAACGCGACCGCCAGCAACGCGACCGCCGATGACACCAGCACCAGCACCAGCACCAGCACCAGCACCAGTGATCATGACGGCCGGCGGTACCACGTGGGGCGGCGGCACGTTACCGACGAGCGCGGCGAGCCGTTGGTGCTGGACTGGCGGGCGCCGGTCTCCCGGTCGTTCTACCGCGCCAGCGCGCGGGATCCGCAGGGGGTGGCCGTCCGGCGGCGGTTCGGGTTCAGCAACGGGGTGCTGACGAGCTTCGAAGATGAGCGGTTGGATCGGGGCGAGGAACTCGGTACGACCAGTCGGATCCTCACGGCCGAGATCGAACGGCCGCGCGTCGGGCCGATGCGGGACATCGTTGCCACCATTCAGCCGGAGCAGGACGAGCTGGTTCGGGCCGACCTGGCCGACTCGATCTGTGTGCAGGGCGCGCCGGGCACGGGGAAGACGGCGGTCGGGCTGCACCGGGCCGCGTACCTGCTCTATCTGCACCGGGAGCGACTGCGGCGGGCCGGCGTGCTGATCGTCGGGCCGAACCGGGCGTTCCTGTCGTACATCGCGGCGGTGCTGCCAGCGCTCGGCGAGGTCGAGGTCGAGCAGGCCACAGTGGAGGAGCTGATCTCTCGGGCGCCGGTGCGGGCGGTCGAGATGCCGGCAGTCGCCGCGCTGAAGCACGACGTACGCATGGCGAGCGTGCTGCGACGCGCGGTGCGGGCACAGATCGGCACGCCGAACGAGTCGATCACCGTGTCGGACGGTTCGTTCCGGTGGCGGATCGGGTTGGAGCCGTTGCACCGGATCGTCGAGGAGACCCGCCGGGAAGGGCTGCCGTACGGCACCGGCCGGGAACGGGTCCGGGCCCGGGTGGTGAGTCTGCTGCAACGGCAGGCCGAAGCCCGCCGGGCCGAGTCGCCCGGTGACGCCTGGCTGCGCCGGATGGGCCGCTGCCGACCAGTCACCGACTTCCTGGACGCGGTGTGGCCGGCGCTCACCCCGGAAGGGCTGGTGCACGGGCTGCTCTCCGACCCGGATCGACTCGCCGCGGCGGCGGACGGGCTGCTCGACGACGCCGAACAGGCCCTGCTGGTGTGGGAGAAGCCGCCTCGGACCCCGAAGGCGACCCGCTGGACCGCCGCCGACACGGTCTTGATCGACGAGGCGGCCGGGCTGCTCGAACGACCCTCCGGGTTCGGGCACGTGGTGGTGGACGAGGCGCAGGATCTCTCCCCGATGCAGTGTCGGGCCATTGCCCGCCGCAGTGAGCACGGCTCGATCACCCTTCTCGGTGACCTCGCCCAGGGCACCGCGCCGTGGTCGGCCACGGACTGGAAGGACTCCCTTGCCCACCTGGGCAAGCCGGAGGCTGTGGTGGTCCCGTTGACGATCGGCTTCCGGGTACCCGCCGCGGTGGTCGCGTTCGCGAACCTGCTCCTCCCGGCGCTCGCGGTGGACGTACCGCCGGCTGAGTCACTGCGGCACGACGGCGGCCTGGACGTGCGTACCGTGACCGACCTGACCTCGGCGACGGTGGCGGAGGTGCGCGCGGCGCTCGCGCACGACGGCTCGGTGGGTGTGATCGCCGCGGACGCCGCGGTGGACGGGCTGCGCGCGGCGCTGGCCGACGCCGGTGTCGCAACCGCGACCGCCGACGACGTGGCGACCGCGGAGCGGGTCACCGTGGTGCCCGCGACGCTGGTCAAGGGCCTGGAGTACGACCATGTGGTGGTGGTCGAGCCGGCCGCGATCGTCGCGGCCGAACCGCGCGGGCTACACCGGCTGTACGTGGTGCTCACCCGGGCGGTGTCGCGGCTGGCGGTGCTGCACCACGAACCGCTGCCCGAGCCGCTGTCGACCGCGCAGCACTGAGCAGGCAGCCACCGACGGAGGCCAGCCGAGACGGACGCGCCAGGGCGGGTCGGCGTCGCTCAGCGGTCGGTGAGGGCTGCGGCGATCTCGCGCAACGGCTTGCCGGACTCGGCGATCGGCACGATGAACGCCAACCAGGACCCGTCGGTGAACCTGATCCGGAGTCGCTTGGGGTTGAGCCGGTGCCAGCCGACCCAGGCGTTGGCCACGGCGGTACGGGGCGTCGACCAGACCACCCGGGTCTGGGCTGCCGCCCTCTCGTCGTCGGCCTGACTGGACCAGAGCTTCATCGGCCCGGAGGCGCACACCAGCAACCGTCGGTCGGTGACGGCGAGGATGGTGTCCTCGACAGTGGTCGCCGGGGGCACTGGGCGTCGGGAGTGTTGCAGGGTGGACGCGGCCGAACCCACAGGCCCCCGACCGGCCACTCCGTAGAAGACGTGGTCGACGAGCCGGTCCCCAGCCGAGAAGGAGATCAGCGGCGAGATCAGGCTGAGCAGCCCGCTGGCGAGGATGCCGCCACGACCGCCGCTGGACGGCTCCGGGCTCCCGGTGACGGGCATCTCTGCCGGTCGGGCACCCTGAGCGATCTCCGTCTTCGCGATGGCGAGCAGCCGTTCGCCCGGCTCGACGAGTTGGCTGAGTCGTGCCTGGTAGTTGTTGTCGGTCACCGGATCAGTACCAATCCGGGCGGTCGTCGGGCACCTGGCTGCCGGCGGCCGGCCGACTGCTCTCGGCCGGCCGACGGCCTCCGGCTGATCGACCGCTGCCGGGCGCGTCGGCCATCACCTCGCCGACCAGTTCGCGGACCCGGGCGGCGGCTGCCTCCTGGGCGCGCTTGGCGGCGGCGGTGAACTCCTCGGCCAGGGTGTACGAGTCGAGGCGCATCGCCCGGGCGTTCACCTCGGTCGAGACGATCGTGCCGTCCGCCGCAGCGGTGACCCGGACCAGGCCGGAGTCGCTCACGCCCTCGGCGCTGCTGTCTTCCAGCTCGGTCATCCTTCCGGCCAGCTCACGCTGCCAGCTGTCCAGGTTGCGAGCCAGCGCCTCGATGCGGTCCAGACCGGGAAAGGTCATGTCGGTCCCCTCAGGTCAGGATGGAGTCGAAGACATTCTGCACGCCCTTGGTGTAGGGGCCCAGATCCTCGCGGTACGTGCCGTCCACCAGGTAGTTGCGGTCCTTCGTGCCGTCGGAGATGTCGTGCAGGCCGACGCCGGTGTCCAAAAGGGCGCCGCCGATCCCGGGGACGTTGACCGGGGACACCTGGTTGATCACGAATTTGCCCGGGAAGAGCGTCTTGAACTTCTCGATCTGGAACGCCCTGCCCTCGGCCGTCCAACCGGACTTGTTCCACACCTTGTACGCCTTCTTCGCCTTGCGGATCTCCAGGACCGCGCGACGGTACCTCATCAGCAGCTCGGCGACCTTCTGCATCTTGGTGGCCAGCTTCGTCAGGATCTCGGCGAACCGGGCGACGATCTTGACCATCCGTCCGACGGTGGTGGCGAGCCGCGCCAACACCCGGACGACCGTCGCCGCGAGCGAGATCCCGGCGCTCAACGCCGCCGCCACTGCCGCGATGATCACCTCGGTGAGGAACCAGAGCAGGAACTCGAGGATCAGCTCGACCAGCAGGTTGAACGCGTCCACTGCGGCGTTGGCGGCGTCGACCAGCACCTCCTTGGTGCCGTCCAACCCCTTGGCCAGTTCCTCGATGGCTTCCTCCACCGACTCCATCGAGGCGTGGAAGCTCTCGGCGGCGTCACCCGACCAGGCCCCCCGCAGACGGGCCCGGTGCTGGATCTGCTCACCGGCGATCTCACGGACCGCCGCGCCGGTGTCGAGGCAGAGCTGAGCGGCGCGCATCAAATCGTCCGGCTCGCCGGCGACGAGTTCGAGGAGCTGCTCGAAGGGCCAGAGCACCGCGTTGGACAGCGGCTTGAACGGGTCGGGGGTGCCGGACACGATCTGCTCGAAGTAGGTCTTGTTGCGCGTCAACGCCTCGGTGCTCATGCCGGCACCTGCCCGGTCGTGCCGCCGGGAGACGAGGTGCCCGACGACCAGGGGCCTGGTGCGATGACGTCGGGAGCGGCCGGGCGGCCGGGCACGAACATGTCGGTGTTGGCCACGTCGGTGCCGGTGTAGGCGCCGGCGGTGTCGTCGAGCCCTTCGGCGATGTCCGCCATCACCTCGGCGCCGTCGGCCAGCCCTTGCAGGCACGCCTCGAACTGCTCGGCGTACGCCGCCGCGAGGCTGAAGGACGCCGGCATCACCCCGAACGCGTGCCGGGGCACGTGCCCTTCGCCGAACGAGCGGTGCAACTCGCGAAAGCGCGCCGCCCGGTCGGTGGACGCCTTGGCGAACGCCGTCAGCGCCTCCGGCTGGACCTCCAGCTCACTGCTCGGGCTCGACACGGACCCTCCCCTGTGTCCTGTGCGACGGATCAACCCCCGCGACTCCCCACCATAAGCACTGCCCGCCGCGCTCGGTGACCCCGCCCGCATCGTCGGGGTCACCGGGGCTGGACTTTGTATCGTAAAGTAGTTTGCGTGGATCTAGACGACGAACTCCCACCCACCGACGCGGCGGCCGCGCTGCGGCTGATCCAGGACCAGCGGTCCGCGACAGCGCGTCGACTCGACCCCGACGTCCGCCTGCTCTACTGGCCCTGGGGAGTCGCCTGGTTGGTCGGCTTCGGGCTCTTCTTCCTGCGGTTCTCCCCCGGCGAGAAGGAGTTGCTCCCGCTGCCGAGCTGGCTACCGCTGACCGTTCTCTTCGCACTGCTCCTGGCCGCCGCAGCGGTCCAGGCGGTCGCCAGCGTCCGGGCCTACGGCCAGGTCAGCGGAGAGTCCGCGCGGCGTGGTCGCTGGTACGGGTGCGCCTGGGCGCTCGGTCCGGTGAGCGTCTACGCGGGGCTCGGCCAGGTCTCCGAGCACCTGCCGCACGACCTGGCGGCGCTGCTCTGGTCGGCGACGGCAGTCGGGCTGACCGGCGCGTTGCACATGGCCGGCGGGGCGATCTGGCTGGACCGGGACCTGTTCCGGCTGGGCGTCTGGATCAGCGTGATCAACCTGGCCGGCGTGTTCGCCGGGCCCGGCTGGCACGCACTTGTCGTGTCGGTGGCTGGCGGCGGCGCAATGCTGGTGGCCGGCGCGCTGGCCCGGCGGCGACAGCGACAGCGACAGCAGCCGTGACCGAACTGGACCCGGTTATCCACGTGCAGGCCCGGCTGCGGGTGGTGGCCAGCCTCTCCGCTCTCAATGTCGGCGACAAGATCGCGTTCCCCCGCCTGCAGGAGCTGCTCGGGATGACCGCCGGCAACCTCTCGGTGCACCTGCGCAAGCTCGAGGACGCCGGCTACGTGGAGATCAGCAAGACCCATCGTGGACGCACCCCGGCGACCCTGGTCGGGCTCAGCCGACGAGGCCGGCTGGCGTTCGAGGAGTACACCGAAGCGATCCGCACCCTGCTCGACCCCACTCCGTCGAAGGAGCAGCCATGACCCTCGCCCGCGCCGACCAGGCCAGCCGCCGGTACGGCGACGTCCTCGCCCTCGACCGCGTCGACCTCGAAGTCCGGGCCGGTGAGCTGGTCGGCCTGCTCGGGCCGAACGGCGCCGGCAAGAGCACCCTGATGAACCTCCTGGTCGGCCTGCGTCGCCCCAGCTCGGGGCGGGTCGAGCTGTTCGGTCGCGACCCCCGCGACCCGGCGAGCCGACGACAGATCGGGGTCACCCCGCAGGAGACCGGCCTGCCGGGCACGCTGCGCGTCGGCGAGGTCGTCGACTTCGTCTCCGCGCACTACCCGGACCCGGTACCCCGCGCCGAGCTGCTCGACCAGTTCGGCCTGGGCGACCTCGCCCGGCGGCAGACCGGTGGGCTCTCCGGGGGGCAGCGCCGGCGACTGGCGGTGGCGTTGGCGTTCGTCGGCCGACCCCGGTTGGTGTTCCTCGACGAACCGACCACCGGCCTGGACGTGGCCGCCCGGCACACCCTGTGGGAGGCGATCCGCGCGTTCCACGACGACGGCGGCACCGTGCTGCTGAGCAGCCACTATCTGGAGGAGGTGGAGGCGCTGGCCCACCGGGTGGTGGTGATCGGGCAGGGCCGGGTGCTCGCCGACGACACGGTGGACGCCGTGCGCGGCATCGTCGGCGTACGCCGGGTCAGCCTCGTCGCCGACCACCTGCCCGACCTGCCCGGGGTCGTCCGCACCGAACGGGTCGACGGCCGACTGCACCTGCTCACCACCGACGCCGACGAGCTGGTCCGAGCGCTGGTCCGGGCCGGAACGGCCTTCACCGACCTGGAGGTACGGCCGACCTCGCTGGAGGAGGCGTTCCTCGCCATCACCGGTGGGGGCAGGTCCATCGCCGACCAGGCCACCGCCGAGGACCGACCCGCCACCGCCGGCACCGGCGGCCGACCCACCACCGTCTGAGGAGGCCGCCGTGCAGCTCGCCCTGGTCCACGCCCGATACCAACTCCTGGAGATCATCCGGATTCCGGTGGCGGTCTTCGGGAGCGCCTTCTTCCCGGCCGCCGCCATGATCTTCTTCGTGGTGCCGTTCGCCGGCGACGACTCGGTCGGCGCCACCCTCGCCACCGCGTCGATGGTCACCTTCTCGGTGATGAGCGCCAACATCTTCCAGTACGGCGTCGGTGTCGCCGAGGACCGCGACCAACCCTGGAACCCGTACACCCGGACCCTGCCGGCCGGGCCGGCACCCCGCTTCGCCGGCCGCGTGCTGGCCGGCCTGGCGCTGACGTACCTCTCGCTGATCCCGGTCGTCGTGATCGGCGCGACACTGACCGCGGCCGAGGCCACCCCGGCGGCGTTTCTACTGGCCATCGGGACCGTGGCCGTGATCTCGGTGCCGTTCACGCTGATGGGCCTGGCCATCGGCTACTCGCTGCCGAGCAAGGCGGCGATCGTCGTCGCGCAGGTCGTCTTCCTGCCGCTCGCGTTCGGCGGCGGGCTGCTCTCCGCGCCGGGCGACGCGCCCGGGTTCATCGAGACGATCGCCCCGTTCCTGCCCACCCGGGGCGCGGCAGAGCTGATGTGGGCGGCGGTCGGCGACTACCGCGTCCAACCGCTGGCGCTGATCATGCTCGGCGTCTGGGTGGTGCTGCTCGCCGCGCTGGCCGGCTGGGCGTACCGACGGGACGAGGGTCGCCGGTTCAGCTGACGATTCGTCCGTTTCCGCCCCGGGCTGCGGCGGGACGGTGCCAGGATTCCGGCAGGGGGCCGCAATGGTCGCCCCCGGCCGAGAGGGGTCTTGACGTGAGCACCGTCCCGCCGGGTACGCCCTGCTGGGCCGACCTGGCCACCCCGGACCTGGGCGACGCGCGACGCTTCTACCCGGAGCTGTTCGGTTGGACCGGCCGGGTGACGCCGGAGCCCGAGGCGGGCGGTTACACGGTCTTCCTGCTCGACGGCAAGCCGGTCGCCGGAGCCGGGCCGCCAGCGATCCCCGACCAGGTGCCGATCTGGTCGACGTACGTCGCGACCGACGACGCGCAGCTGGTCGCCGGACGGGTCGAACGGGCCGGCGGGCAGGTCGTCGTGCCGCCGTTCGAGGTCTTCGACCGAGGCTGGATGGCCGTCTTCGCCGACCCGGCCGGCGCCACCTTCAGCGTCTGGCAGCCGCTGACGATGAGCGGTGCCGAAGTGTTCAACGTGCCGGGCGCGATGAGCTGGAACGAACTTGTCACCCCCGACCCGGAGGGCGCGAAGGTCTTCTACGAGCTGGTGTTCGGCTGGCAACCGGACGACCAGGCGGTGGGTCCCATGACCTACACCGGCTGGCGGCTCGGGACACAGATCGTCGCCGGAATGATGCCGCCGCTGGCCGACGACTTCCCGGCCGACCTGCCCGCGTACTGGACGGTGTACTTCGCGGTGACCGACGCGGACGCCGCCGCGGCCCGCGCCTCCGAGCTGGGCGGCACGATCCTGGTCCCGCCCCGCGACATCCCGGCAGGCCGGTTCGCCGCCCTACGCGACCCCCAGGGCGCCCTCTTCTCCGTCATCGACCTCGGCCCCTGACCCACGAGCCCCGCGGGGGCCGGGCCGGACGGGAACCACCAGGGGGCCGTGCGCGCCGGGGACCACCCGGACGCTGGCCCGGTAGTGGGTGGCGAGCAGGTGTTCGGTCAGCACCTCGGAGGGAGTCCCGGCGGCCACCACCTGGCCGCTGGCGAGCATCACCATCCGGTCGGCGTACTCGCCGGCCACGGAGAGGTCGTGCATCGTGGCGAGGACGGTCAGGCCGTGCTCACGGCGTAGCTGGTCGACGAGTTCCAGCACCTCCTGCTGGTGACCGATGTCGAGTGCGCTGGTCGGCTCGTCGAGCAGCAGCAGTGTCGCGCCCTGGGCGAGCGCCCGGGCGAGGAACACCCGCTGCCGCTCGCCGCCGGAGAGGGTGGCCAGCTCGCGACGGTGGAAGGCGGTGAGGTCCAGCCGCCCGAGCACCTCGTGCACGGCGTCGAGGTCGGCGGTCGACTCCCGGCCCAACGTCGGGATGTACGGGGTGCGACCGAGCAGCACGTAGTCCAGCACCGACATGCCGGGCGGCACCACCGGGGACTGTGCCACCGTGGCCACCACCCGGGCGCGGTCCCGGCGGCGCAGCGCCGTGCTCGGCGTACCGAAGAGGGTGATCGCGTCCGGCGCGGGCAGCAGGCCACCGACGGCGCGCAACAGGGTCGACTTACCGGCGCCGTTCGGGCCGATCACGGTGACCCATTCGCCCACGGCGACGGTGAGGTCGACGCCGGCCAGGATCGGCGTGCCGCCGAGGTGGACGTGCAACCCACGCACCTCGACGGCCGGCACGCCGTCGGACGAACCGGCGACCGACGAATCCGCGGCGGGCGAGCCAGCAGGGGGTGGTCCGGCAACGGACGGGCCGGCAGCGGGCTCACGGCTCACGTGAGCACCCGCCGGGCGGTACGCAGCACGATCACGAAGAACGGGCCGCCCAGCAGGGCGGTCACCACTCCGATCGGCACCTCGGTCGGAGCGGCGGCGGTGCGGGCCACCACGTCGGTCAGGGCCAGGAACGCTCCGCCGAACAGCAGTGACAGCGGCAGGATCACCCGGTAGCTCGACCCGGCGAGCAGCCGGACGGTGTGCGGCACGATGATGCCGACGAAACCGATCAGGCCGGTCGCGGAGACCGCCGCCGCGGTACCCAGGGAGGCGGCGGCGATCAACAGGTAACGGGTGCGCTGCGGGTGCAGGCCCAGACTCTTCGCCTCGTCGTCGCCCACCGCCAGGACGTCCAGCTCGCGGCGGTGCAGCAGCACCACCACCGTGGTCAGCGCGGCGTACGGCAGCACCAGCAGCACGTCGTGCCAGCCGGCGGTGGCGAGCCGACCGAGTAGCCAGGAGTAGACCGGCTGGATGCTGTCGGCGTGCTTCTGCAGCAGGTACGTCTGCCCGGCGGAGAGGAACGCGGAGACCGCCACCCCGGCCAGGATCAGCATCGCCGGTGAGTTGCTGCGCCCTCCGCCCGCGCCGAGAACGTAGGTCATCGCCACGGCGAGCAGCGAACCGGCGAACGCGGCCAACGGGATGGTCATCGGCAGCCCGGAGATCGCGCCCTCCCGGCCGGCGCCGCCGAGGGCGATCACCGCCGTGACCGCGAGGCCGGCACCGGCAGCCACTCCCAGGAGGTACGGGTCGGCGAGCGGGTTGCGGAACACGCCCTGGTAGCAGCCGCCGGCGAGGGCGAGCAGGCCGCCGACGAGCAGGGCCAGTACGACCCGGGGCAGTCGCAACTCGGTGACGATCGCGATCTCCCGCTCGGACAGCCCGCTGTCGAGGCGGACGCCCGGGATCAGGTTGAGCAGCTCGGCGGCGACGCTGCCGGCGGGCAGGCTGACCGGGCCGAGCGACACACCGGCGACGAGCGCGACGAGCACCGCGAACACCCCGGCGACCAGCCAACGCTTGCGCATCCCGGCGGGCCGGGGCCTCTCGCGCGGCAGTGCGCCGGGCCTGGAATCACCGGAGGGCAACACGCCGGACCGGGACGAGGGTGACGCCCCGGCCGGCGGTGTCGCGGGTGTCGGGGCGGTCATCGGTGCCCCGGTCAGTGACGGGTCCGGGTCACGCGGGCACCTTGGCGACCGCGTCGATGATGACCCGGAGAAGGTCGACGACGCGCGGGCCCCAGCGGGAGGCGATGTCGTCGTCCAGCGCGACCACCTGGTTGTTCTTGACCGCGGTGAGCCCGGCCCAGCCGCTGCGGGCCTTGACCGCGTCGGCGTTCTGCTGGCAGCACTTGGAGTCGGCCAGGAAGACGAAGTCCGGGTCGGCCTTGACGATGAACTCCTGGGACAGCTGCGGGTAGCCGCCGTTCTTGCCGTCCGCGTCCGCCGGGTCGGCGATGTTGGTCAGCCCGACCTGGCTGTAGAGCGAGCCGATGAAGGTCTTGCTGGTGGCGCTGTACAGCTCCGGGCCCAGCTCGTGGAAGTAGGTGAGCTTCTCGGCGCGCTGCGGCAGGTTCTTGACCAGCTTGGCGATGTCGTCCTTCATCCGGGTCACCACGTCGGTGGCCTGGTCGGCGTGCCCGGTCAGCGTGCCCAGCTCGGTGATCTGCCGGTACGAGTCGTCGAGCGTGACCGCCGCCGGGGTCTGGTACACCGGGATCTTCAGCTTGGTGAGCTGGTCGACGACCTTGTTGCGGTCGTCGGAGAGCACCACCAGGTCGGGGTTCTTACCGGCGATCGCCTCGGCGTTCGGCTGGTACGCGGAGAGGTCGGTCTTGGGCGCGTCGGCCGGGTAGTTCGACTGGTCGTCGACGGCGGTCACCTGCGGGCCGGCACCGATCGCGAAGAGCATCTCGGTGGCGGTTGGCGACAGCACAACGATCTTCTCGGGACGCTTGTCGAGGGTGAGCGAGCCCACCGTGACCGGGTAGTTGGCGGCCGCAGTACCGGCGGCCGGCTTGTCGTCGGTCTTCTCGGCGCAGGCGCCGAGGGCGAGCGCGGCGACCGCGAGGGTCGCGGCGAAGAGCCGAGGGGTACGTCTGTTCATGGGGGCCTCCTGTCGGTCGAGGAGTGTGGTGCTTCGCCGACAGGGACTTTCGTACGCCCGCCCACGAGGCGCCCTTCCTCGAGAGCGCGTATCGCGACCGATCCGTAGGCGACCTGGCTCATCCCCACCGGGGTGGGGCATCACAGTTGCGGGACAGCGCCGGGTTTCGCACCGGCTTCGCTGCGGACTGGTCGCTAAGACGGTAGCGCACCGCCCGGACCACCCCCGTCGATCTAGGGCACATCGTCGTGGGTCAATCTCACATCACGACGATATGCCCTAGATCGACGCTGAAAGAGGGGTCCGGGAGCGGGTGGTGGGGCCCCGCCGGGCGGAGCGGAGCCCCACCCGATCAGGAGGACGTGATGGTGACGTTGTCCACAGCCGCCTCCACCAGGCTGGCGCCGGAGGCGTCCGCCGCCTCCACCAGGATGCGCACCGACTGGCCGGCGTACGGGCTGAGGTTGAGGTTGGCCACCGCCCAGCTCCCGTTGCGGTTCGTTGCCGCGCCGGCCTGGGTGAGCAGCGCGGTGGTGCCGCCGTTGTGCACCACGCTCACCCGCAGGTAGTCCGCCGACGAGGCGTTCGAGCCGTGTGCCAGGTACCAGGCCAGCGAGAGCGTCAGCGTCCCGGACGACGGCAGCGTCACCGCCGGGGACCGGGCGCTGGTCACTCCGCCGTCGACGTCGTAGTCACCGGCCCCCGAACCGGCGAGCCGGCCGGTGACCAGGTCGTTCGATCCGGCGTACGGGGTGAGCTGCTTGGCTCCGGAGGACGTGGTCGCCTGGGCGGCACCCCGTTCGAATGCGCCGAGGGTGGCGGTGTCGGTGCCGGACGGGTTGATGGTCCAGCCGGTGGCCGTCTCGAAGGTGTCCGACCAGACCGTGGTGCCACCACCACCGCCGCAGTACTGCGCCTGCTTACCGATCGCCCGGTACGGGCAGTCGGCGTACTCGCTGAGCATCAACACCGCCTCCCGGTTGCGCGAGGTCTGCGCGGGGATCACCTCGTCCGGCGGGTAGAAGCCACCGCCGCCGGACGAGCCGGGGTACATCTCGAAGGTGTACGCCCAGATGCCGTGGGTGGCCCACATCCAGTCGATGCTGGTGCCGTCGGCGACGTAGAGGTCGCTGGACTGCTCCGGCGTGTAGCTGTTGGTGGCCGCCATCTGCTGGCCGATGGTGGCGAAGGTGTTGTACTGGTCCGCGCTCATCCCGGACGGGTTGTTCGCGGTGGTGTAGCCGAAGGGCCAGAGCACCAGCTGCGAGTACGTGTGGAAGTCGATGTTCGCCTTGATCTGCTGGGCGCCACCGACGACCCGGCTGTTGACGAAGTTGCGCAGCGCCTGCGTCTCCGGTGCGGAGAAGGCCGACGGGCCGCGGTAGGTCTCCGACGAGGTGCTGCCGGACGAGCCGCCGCAGCAGCCCCACTGGTAGGACCAGTTGCGGTTCAGGTCGGTGCCCACGTTGGACGAGCCGCTGTTGGGCTGCCGGTTCTTGCGCCAGGACCGGTACGAGCCGGTGGCGATGTCGTACTCGCTGCCGTCCGGGTTGACCGACGGCACGATCCAGATCTCCCGGCTGTTGACGATGTTGGTGATCCGGGAGTCGCTGCCGTAGCTGTCGGTGAAGAGGTTGAGCAGGTAGATGGCCATCTCGACGGTCAGGTGCTCGCGGGCGTGCTGTTGGGAGTTGAACAGGATCTCCGGCTCACTCTCGTCGGTGCCGACGTTGTCGGAGATCTTCACCGCCATCAGGTCGCGGCCCTCGTACGACGTGCCAATGCTGATCTTGCGGGCGATCGCCGGATGGTCGGCGACGACCTGGTTCACGACGGCGGTCAACTCCGCGTAGTCGTGGTAGTTGGAGTCGGCGGGCGGGAAGGCCAGCGTGCCGACCTCGCCGGCACCGCGCTCGGCGTTGGGCGGCGGGGCGAGCGGCTCCAGCCGGAAGCCGAGCTTGGTGATCTTGGCGGCCTCGCCGGCGGTCGCCGAGATGTGCAGCACGCCGTGCTCGGAGTAGTCGATGGCGGCGCCGGTGCGGGCCACCGCGTCGCGGTCGGCGAAGGTGCGGGGCCCGAGGACCCGGTAGCCGGCGGCGACCGGTTCGGCGGCCCGGTCGGGTGCCGGCTGAGCGGCGACTGGCGCGGTGGCGACGGCGGCGATCCCGAGCCCGACGACGACGGCGAGCATCAGGACGCGACGGAGAGGGTGAGGTGGGCGGAGGGCCATGGACTACCTCCTCAGAGGGCGGGAGATCCCGCTCGGTGAAGGACACTTCACCACCTGCCACATGGTCATATCAATATCGATCGCTGCCTTATGCATCCCAGGCGGATCATCACGGCGGCAATGATTTTCTTCCCATCAACGTATGGCGAAACTTCTCTCCAAGCGGAAAACTGACCAGCGACGATGCCCCTCTCGACACCGCGGAGCACCCATGGCCAGATCCCGCCTGCACGCGGCCGCCCTCGCCGGCGTCACCGCGCTCACCCTGCTCGCCACCGCCGCGCCCGCGACGGCGGCCCGCCCGCCCGCCGTCGGACACGACGAGCAGATCACCTTCCAGGACTGGTCCGGGCCCGCCGACTGGCACCGGGGCCACCGGTCCGGCACCCGCGTGCTGCCCGGTGCCCGAGCGGGCCTCACCCTGGCCCGCTCAGCCGGCACTACCGAGTACGCCGACCCGCACACCGGCGCCACCCGCACCTGGGAGTACGGCACCTGGACCTCACCGGTGACCCGGATCGGGTTCGACGCCACCGAGCTGATCGCCTCGTGGAACGCGGAAACCCCCACCGGCACCTGGATCCAGGTGGAGATGCAGGGCAGCTACACCAGCGGTGACCAGACCCCGTGGTACGTCCTGGGTCGCTGGGCATCCGGCGACACCGACATCAAGCGGACCAGCGTCGAGCGGCAGGGCGATCCCTGGTCGACGATCTGGACCGACACCTTCAGCATCGACGACGCCACCGCCGGGGTGCTGCTGCGGTCGTACCAGCTCAAGCTGACCCTCTACCGCGCACCCGGGCAGAGCGCCGCCCCGGTGGTCCGGATGCTGGGCGCGATGAGCTCCACCGTGCCGGACCGGTTCACCGTGCCGCCGAGCGCCGGGCACATCGCCTGGGGCCGGGAGCTGCCGGTGCCGCGCTACTCGCAGAACGTGCACGCCGGGCACTACCCCGAGTACGACGGCGGCGGCGAGGCGTGGTGCTCACCCACCTCCACGGAGATGGTGGTCGAGTACTGGGGCCGCAAACCGTCAGCGGCCGACACCTCCTGGGTGGACCCGACCTATCCCGACCCGACGGTCAACCACGCGGCCCGGATGACCTACGACTACGCGTACGACGGCGCCGGCAACTGGCCGTTCAACACCGCGTACGCGGCCAGCTTTCCCGGGCTGGAGGGTCGGGTGACCCGACTGCACTCGCTGGACGAACTGGAGCGTTTCATCGCCGCCGGCATCCCCGTGGTCACCAGTCAATCCTTCCTCGCCAGCGAGTTGGACGGCGCGAACTACGGCACCTCCGGGCACCTCTTCGTGGTGGTCGGCTTCACCGCCGACGGCGACGTGATCGTCAACGACCCCGCCTCGTCCAGCAACGACGTGGTGCGCAACGTCTACAAGCGCGCGCAGTTCGAACAGATCTGGCTGCGGACCAAGCGCACCAACGCCAGCGGGGGCACCTCCGGCGGCTCCGGCGGCATCGCGTACCTGATCAAGCCGCTCTCCAAGCCCTGGCCCAAGGTCCAAGGCTCCACCAACTGGTAACCCACCCCGGCAAGGCCACCCAAGGCTGAGCCAGGTCCGTTGATCATGAAGTTATTGCCCGACCACTCGGCGTGTCGTGGCAATAACTTCATGGTCAACGCTGGGGGTCGGTGGGTGGGGTGGGTGGGGTGGGTGGGTCGGCGGGGGTTTGGTCTTCGCCGGCCAGGGCCGAGCGGAGGCGTTCCTTCTCCGCGCGGCGGCGCTCGGTCGCGTCGGCCATCTCGCCGGCCATCTCGTCCCGCCAGCCGCGCAGCAGGAAGAAGGAGAGCGCGGCGGAGAAGACCAACGCCAACATCAGCTTCAGGAACACGTTCATGTCGATCAGCCAGAGGCCCGCCAGCACGGCGACGAACAGCCCGATCCGGCCCAGCGTGTACTTGAGCGCGGCGCTCACCCGCACCACTCCGTTCTCTCCGTCGCCCGCCGATGCCGGCGGAACTGTCGATCCGCCCGGTGGGCGGTAGCGGTCAACCGGTCCGGCGGGCCAGCCAGCGGACGCCCGGGAACCAGACCACCGCGTACGCCACGGTGAACGCCGCCGCCGCCAACGCGCCGGAGAGCAGCGGTGGCATCCCCGCACCCAACCCGGCGATCAGCAGCCCGACGAACACGCCCACGGCCGCCGCGACGACCGCCGCCAGCACCCGGGCCGCGCCGAACTCCCAGGCCCGGAAGTCGTCCCAGAACAGCCACGCCGGCAGGATCACCGCCAGCCAGCCATTGGTGTGCCCGAAGTCACCGGCACCGACCGAGGCGAACGCCCAGTCGAACAACACCAACGCCAACGCGCCGATGACGACTCCGGCCAGGCACACCCCGAGCAGATCGCCCAGGGTACGGACACGCCCTTCGGCGTCCCGGCGGGGAAACCCGCTCTGCTGCTCGGGACCGCCCCGCTGCTCGGACCTGCTCTGCTCGGTCATCGACTGCGAGGGTACGTGGTGACTCAGGCCCAGACCTGCTGCGGCTCGGCGCGCCGCTGCGCCAGCGAGGGGGCCTTGTCGTACTCCCGGACCACGTTGTAGCGGGTGTCCCGCTCGACCGGCTGGAAACCGGCGTCCCAGATCAGGTGCAGCAGGTCCTCGCGGTGCATGGTGTTCGGGGTGCCGTACGAGTCGGCGTCGTGGGTGATCTTGTATTCGACGACCGAGCCGTCCAGGTCGTCCACGCCGAAGTTGAGCGAGAGCTGGGCAACCGACAGCCCGTGCATCACCCAGAAGTTCTTCAGGTGCGGCACGTTGTCGAAGAGCAGCCGGGAGACGGCGAACGTCTTCAGCGACTCGGCCGGCGACGCCATCGTGGTGCGCGCCTGGATCCGGTTACGGATCTTGCCGTCCGCCGAGTCGACGAAGTCGTGCTGGTAGCGCAGCGGAATGAAGACCGCGAAGCCGCCGGTCTCGTCCTGCAGCTCCCGCAGCCGCAGCACGTGGTCGACCCGGTGCCGAGGCTCCTCGATGTGGCCGTACAGCATGGTCGCCGGGGTCTTCATGCCCTTGCGGTGCGCCAGGGCGTGGATGCGCGACCAGTCCTCCCAGTGGCAGGCGTGGTCGACGATGTGCTGCCGGACCTCCCAGTCGAAGATCTCCGCGCCACCGCCGGTCAGCGACTCCAGCCCGGCGTCCATCAGCTCGTCGAGGATCTCGTCGGCGCTCAGGCCGCTGATCTTCTCGAACCACTGCACCTCGGTCGCCGTGAAGCACTTGAGCTTGACGTTCGGCAGCGCCGCCTTCAGCTCGCGCAGCACCTTGGGGTAGTAACGCCAGGGCAGCGTCGGGTGCAGACCGTTGACGATGTGCAGCTCGGTGAGCTGCTCGTCCTCCATCTCCTTGGCCTTGCGGACCGCCTCGTCGATGCGCATCGTGTACGCGTCCTTCTCGCCCGGCTTGCGCTGGAACGAGCAGTACGCACAGGACGCCGAGCAGACGTTGGTCAGATTGAGGTGCCGATTGACGTTGAACATCACCCGCTCACCGTTCAGCTCGGTGCGCTTGTGGTGCGCCAGCCGTCCCAACCAGGTCAGGTCGTCGCTCTCGTAGAGGGCGACCCCGTCCTCCCGGGTCAGCCGCTCACCGGCGTACACCTTCGCTTCGAGCTCACGCTTGAGTCCGGCGTCCATGGCACGTCCCTTCCACCTACGGTCCGGATCGAGCGTACGTCGCGGGGCCGACGGTCCCGGCGGCACGGTCGCCGGCAGCGACCCACTTCACCGAACTCTCAGCCTCCCGTAACCAGGCCACGCATCGACATGAGTGGCGAGGTGCGGTAGTAACAAGGTGGGGCGGAACACACACACTGGTACCGTCCCGACGGTCGCGCCCACCGTGCGCGGCGAGGAGTAGCGGGACGGGGAGCAGCATGACCTACAGCGGGCCTGGTCGACGGCAGCGACGACGGAGCCCGGTGATCTCGCCGGTGCTGCGTCCGAAGCTCTGGGCCGCCCTGCTCGGCGCGATCGCCGCCGCTGTGCTGGCCACCCCCGCGTACGCCGAGCCTGGACTGCCCACGACGGTGCCGGACACCGGTGACCGACCGCCAGCGATCGGCGCGGTCCAACTGCCCGGCGGCCCACCCGTCGCCGGCGTCCCGGCACCGCCGGTGGGCACCATCGGCACCGGTCCGCTGGCCGCACAGATCTATGCCGGCGAAGCCCAGGTCGGCACACTCGGCGAAGCGCTCCTGAAGATCAAACAGAAGCAGTCCGACGCGAAAGCCCAGGTGGAATCCGCCGGCAAGGTGCTCGCGAGCGCGCAGGACGCCCTGCTCCGGGCCCAGCAGAAGGCCGACGTGGCCGCGGCCGACGCCGTCAAGGCAGCCGCCGCGCTGCCGCCCGGCGACGTCGCCCAGGACATCCGGGAGCTGAGCCGCCTCCAGCAGATCACCCGAGGCGAGAAGGTCGACGGCGGCACCACCGGCGTGGCCGGCGGGCTGTCCCGAGCCCGTGCCGGTGAGCAGCAGGCGTACCAGAAGCACACCGAAGCAAAGAACCTGCTCGCCGCCGCCGACGCGGAGTTCACCACGGGCGAGGCGGCGCTGCGCACCGCCGAGGCGAGCCTGCTCAAGTTGCGCCGCGACAACTCCGCCCAACTGATCGAGATCGAACGCCAGCAGGAGGCCGCCGAGCAGCAGTACGGCACCGGCTACGTCGCCAACCAGAGCATCAGCGGCATGGCCGCGCACCCACGGGCACTGGCTGCGGTCCGGTACGCGCTCGCCCAGCTCGGTGACCCCTACAAGTGGTCCGAGGAGGGGCCGGACCAGTTCGACTGCTCCGGTCTGATGTGGGCGGCGTACCGGTCTCGCGGCGCCGACTACTTCGACCTGCCCCGGGTCGCCCGCGACCAGTACGCCGCCACCCGGAGCCGGACAGTGCCGCAGAGCGCGCTACTCCCCGGCGACCTGCTCTTCTTCGCCTCCGGCAGCAGTTGGACGACGATCCACCACGTCGGCATGTACATCGGCAACGGCAAGATGGTGCAGGCACCCACCACCGGCGACGTCGTCAAGATCTCGGTCGTCCGCTGGACCCGGCTGTACGCGGCGACCCGGGTGATCGGCGCGGTGCCGGCACCGATCGTCTCCGTACCGACTCCGCCGGTCTCGACGCCCACCCCGACCCCGACGCCCACGAAGTCCGCGACCCCGACGCCGACGCCGACGAAGTCCGCCACCCCGACCCCGACGCCGACCGGCAGCGCGACGCCCACGCCGACGCCGACGCCCACGAAGTCCGCCACCCCGACGCCGACCCCGACGCCGACCAAGACCACCACCCCGAGCAGCACGCCGACCACGCTGCCCTCGGCGCCCACCAGCGCACCGAACAGCACGTCGCCGCCGACCACGCCGAAGGCAACCACGAGCGCGACGGGCGGCGGCAGCCCGTCGGGCAGCGCCAGCACCGCTGGTTGATCCGCCACGACCCGCTCCGGCTGTCCGCTCGGGGAGATCTGTGGCACGGTGACAACCAGGCACATCCGGCTCGACGTCACGGGTCCGGGTGCGAGCATGGCGCGGAGGGCGGAGATGGCCGAGCAGAGAGATCCGGCGGAGACTGTCGACCCCGTGGTCGACCGCGCCGACCCGCCAGGGCTCGGCACCGCCGACCCGGTGTCCGGCCCGCCGTCGTCCACCGACGCCGAACCAGTGGCCCCGCCCGCTGACCCGGTCAGCAGCGGCACAGCCCAGTCCGCGCCCGACGACACCGCGGTCCCGTTCCCCGACAGCGACTCCGCCGACACCGGTGTCGCCGCCGACACCGACGCTGCCCCCGCCGACACCGACGCTGCCCCCGTCGACACGGACGCTCCCGTTGCCGACGCCGACGCTCCCGCCGTGGCGGCCGGGCAGGCAACACCGGCCGTGGCCACTGCGCAGGCGACGCCCGCCGAAGCCGCCGGCCAGGCGACGCCGGCTGTGCCCGCCGGCCAGGCGACGCCGGCTGTGCCCGCCGGCCAGCCAACGCCGGTTGGTGCCCACCTGGGGCAGCCCGCCGCGCCGGTACGGGCTCGCGCCAGCGTCGCGACCGCCGGTGCCTCCCGCAGCGACCTGCCGGCCAGCGCTCCGGTCACCGCGACCACCTACCGCGCGACCGGCTCGGCCGACGTTCCGGTGCCCGGGCAGCGCAACGACTCGACCGCGCCGGCCCGGGCCAGCGCCACCGTTCCCAGCAGCAGCCGGGTCACAGCCGGTGCGATCGGCACGCCGGACACCCGAGGCAGCACGCCAACCGTCTACGGAGCCGGGCCGGTGAGTCCCGAGCCTCCGGAGCCGGCGCAACCGCCGCGGCCGGCCCAGCCGCCGGAGCCGTCGACTCCGGAGCCGGAGCCGGCACCCACGCCACCCGGGCCCGGGCCCACCCAGCCGGCACCACCCGAGCCGGAACCCGCGCCGACGCCGGGGCCGTACCCACCCGGCCCGATGCCGACGCCACCGCCGCGACCCACGCCACCGCCCGGCCCGGTCCCGCCCGTTCCGGGTCCACCCGTACCGCCGCCCTCGCCGGTGCCGCCCGTCCCGGGTCCGCCGGCGCCGCCCGTCCCGGGCCCGCCCGTTCCGCCACCCGCACCGCCGGTGCCCGCCCCACCAGGTCCGCCCGGCCCGATGCCCGCACCACCGTTCCCACCTCCGCCGGCCATGACCGACACGCCCGGCGTACGCGCCACCGCATCGGTCTCCGGGCCACCAGCAGGGTGGCCTGCCGCCGAGACGACCCGCTCGACGTCGGGCGGCGGGTGGACCGAGACGCCCGCCGCCGCGCCACCGGTGGTGCCCGCACCCGCGCTGCCGAGTTGGCCGCCGTCCAGCGTCGGCGCTCCCCCGTCGACGGGAAGCGGCACCGGCGACTCCCGGACCACCGGGCCGACCGACAGGCCGGCCGGCAGCTCCAGCCCGGGTACGGCCGGTGCTCGTGGTGGGCGGCGCGGCAGTGGCTCCGACCTGGCCGGCACCGTCTACGGCAGCGGTGAGGGGGCTGGTTTCACCACGATCGCGATGCCCACCAACGCGGTGGAGACCTCCGGCTCGCTGAGCGGGCACATCCTGGCCCAGGGCTGGGCGGACACCCCGGCCGAGCGCTCCCGCAACACACGGGCGGTGATCGTTCTGGTCGCCGCTCTGGGGCTGCTGGTCGCGATCAGCGTCATGATCGTCCTGCTCGCCGGGGACGCGCTGGACGGTCTCGTCGGCGGCGTGCTCAACGGGTGAGCCGCCGAGGGGACGCGATGGTGAGTCCGCCCACTACGGTCGGGCAACCGGCTGGCGGGTTCGCCGGACCGCCGTACACTGGCTTAGATCACTGACCCGGCGCGCGTGATGCGCGCCCCTGGGCGATCTTGCGGGCGATCCGGCGGCACAGCCGCGGCAGGCCATCGCGAAGATGCGCCCCGCTCGAAAGGTTTTTGTTGACCACCTCTGCTGACTCCAGCACCGTCACGTCCGTTTTCGACCCGACCCCGGCGGCCGACGCCGCCGAGGCCATCGACTTCGCCGCCCTCGGCCTCCCCGAGCCGTTGGTCCGCGCATTGGCGCGGCAGGGCATCACCACCCCGTTCGAGATCCAGCGGGCCACCGTTCCGGACGCCCTCGCCGGCCGGGACGTGCTGGGCCGTGGGCAGACCGGCTCAGGCAAGACGCTCGCGTTCGGTCTGCCACTGCTGGCCCGGGTCGCCGCCGCCAAGCCGGCCCGCCCGATGCGTCCGCGCGCCCTCGTCCTGGTCCCGACCAGGGAGTTGGCCATGCAGGTCAACGACGCTCTGTTGCCGCTGGGCAAGGCGCTCAACGTGTTCCTGAAGACCGCCGTCGGCGGTGTGCCGTACGACCGTCAGATCGACGCGCTGCGGCGCGGCGTGGAGATCATCGTGGCCACCCCCGGCCGGCTCGGCGATCTCATCGAGCGGGGCATCTGCCAGCTCGACGACGTCGAGGTCACCGTGCTCGACGAGGCGGACCAGATGGCCGACATGGGCTTCCTGCCCGAGGTGACCGAGTTGCTGGCGAAGACGCCCGCGAACGGTCAGCGGCTGCTCTTCTCGGCCACCCTGGACGGTGACGTCGACGCGTTGGTCAAGCGGTTCATGACCGACCCGGTGACCCACTCCACGGCGCCGTCCACCGCCTCGGTGTCCACCATGGACCACCACATGCTGTTGATCCCGCCGCACGAGAAGTTCCCGGTGGCGGCCTCGATCGCGGCTCGGGACGGCCGGACCATGGTCTTCGCCCGTACGCAGCTCGGGGTGGACCGGCTGGTCGAGCAGCTCGCCGCAGTCGGGGTCCGCGCCGGTGGGCTGCACGGCGGCAAGACCCAGCGGATGCGCACCAAGACCCTCGCGGAGTTCCGCGAAGGCCGGATGAACGTGCTGGTCGCCACGGACGTGGCGGCTCGGGGCATCCACGTCGACGGGGTCACCCTGGTGCTGCACGTCGACCCTCCGAAGGATCCCAAGGACTACCTGCACCGGGCCGGGCGCACCGCCCGGGCCGGCGAGTCGGGTGCTGTCGCCACGCTGGTGCTGCCGAAGCAGCGCCGCACCACCCTGGCGATGATGGAGAAGGCCGGCGTCGCGCCGGCCGAGACCCGGGTCCGGGTCGGCGACCAGGCTCTGGTCGAGCTGGTCGGCGCCCGGGAGCCCAGCGGTGTCCCGGTTCGCGTGGAGGCGGAGCCGCGCGGCTACGGCGACCGCTCCGGCGGCTCGCGTCGGTTCGACGACCGATCCGGCGGCCCGCGCCGCTTCGGCGACCGCACGGGCGGGGAGCGGCGCTACGGCGACCGGCCGACCGGTGAGCGCCGCTACGGCGACCGACCTCAGGGCGACCGCCAGTACGGCGACCGCCCCCAGGGTGAGCGTCGCTACGGCGACCGCCCGGCCGGCGAGCGGCGTTTCAGCGACCGCCCCCAGGGCGACCGCCAGTACGGCGACCGCTCCCAGGGCGACCGTCGATACGGCGACCGCCAGCACAGCGACCGCCCCCAGGGCGACCGCCAGCACAGCGACCGCCCGCAGGGCGAGCGACGTTACGGCGACCGGCCCACCGGCGACCGAGGTTTCGGCGAGCGGCGTTACGCCGATCGGGACACCCGGGGCTACGGCGACCGCCCGCAGGGCGAGCGCCGGTTCGGTGACCGCCCGCAGTTCGGCGACCGGGACGGCCGGCCGGCCGGCGAGCGGCGCTTCGGTGACCGGGACGGTCGGGGCGACCGGCCGACTGGTGAGCGGCGCTTCGGCGACCGGGACGGTCGGGGCGACCGGCCGACTGGTGAGCGGCGCTTCGGCGACCGCGACACTCGGGGTGGTTTCCGCCCGGAGAGCCGTGGCCGGGACGACCGTCCGCGCGACGACCGTCCCCGTGAGGACCGTCCGCGCGACGACCGGCGCGGTTTCGGCGGACGACCGCCCGCGCGTACCCACTGATCCATTGATCCACTGAACGCCGTCGCGGAGCACCTGCTCCGCGGCGGCGTTCGCGCATGCCGTGCCGACATGGGTCGGGTCGCGTAACGTCCGGCTCATGCCGACCATGCCGCAGTCAATCTTCTGGTCCCGGACCGACACCGCCGGCAGCGAGCAGGTTCTCCTCGACGACAGCCGCGGGTTGACGGCCCGGGGCACCCTGCTCGCGGTGGACCCGATCCCCTGGACCGCCCGCTACCAGCTGACCACCGCGCCGGACTGGTCCACCGCCCGGGTCGAGGTCGAGGCCGAAGGGCTGGGCTGGATGCGCAGGGTGACCCTGGAGCGGGCGGTGGACCGATGGCGGGTGACCACCGCCGAGCAGGGCGACCTGGACCGGGCCCTGGTCACGGCGGGTCATCCTCGGGCCGGCCTGCCGGGCACCGATGACCCGGACCGGCTGGCCGACGCGCTCGACGTCGACCTGAGCGGTTCGCCGCTGTTCAACACCCTGCCGGTCCACCGGCTCAGGCTGGCCGCCGAGCCGGCCGACGTGGCACACCGGATCACCGTCGCGTGGGTGCTGCTGCCCGGTCTGGAGGTGGTGGCGGCCGAGCAGATCTACACCGGGCTCGGGCCGGGTCGAGTGCGCTTCGCCAGCGGCACCTTCACCGCCGACATCGATCTGGACGACAGCGGCTACGTGGTGCGCTACCCCGGGCTGGCGGAGCGGATCGACCCCCGCTGACCGGTTCAGGCTGGCCAGACCCCGCTGACCGGCGCTCGGACGGGCCAGACCCCGCTGACCGGTTCAGGCTGGCCAGACCCCGCTGGTCAGGAAGCGGTCGATCGTGGCCAGGTGCGGGGTCAGGTCGAGACCCTGGGCGGCCACCCAGTCGTCGGCGTAGTACGTGTCGGCATACCGGTCGCCCGGATCGCAGATCAGGGTGACCACCGAGCCGGTGCGGCCCTCGGCGAGCATCGCGGCGATCAGGCCGAACGCGCCCCACAGGTTGGTGCCGGTGGACCCGCCCACCCTGCGGCCGAGCAGCGCCGACCCGGCGCGCATGGCGGCCAGTGACGCCGCGTCCGGCACCTGGACCATCCGGTCCACCACAGAGGGCAGGAACGACGCCTCCACGGTGGGCCGGCCGATCCCCTCGATCCGGGAGCCCTTCCCGGTCCGCACCGACCAGTCGGCGGCCAGCCAGGCCGGGTAGAACGCCGAGTTCTCCGGGTCGACCACACAGAGTTTGGTGGCGAGGCGGCGGTACCGGGCGTACCTGCCGATCGTCGCGCTGGTGCCGCCGGTGCCGGCACCCACCACGACCCAGGCGGGAATAGGGTGCCGTTCCAGTTCGAGCTGGGCGTAGATCGACTCGGCGATGTTGTTGTTCCCCCGCCAGTCGGTCGCCCGCTCGGCGTAGGTGAACTGGTCCATGAAGTGCCCAGCGGAGTCCTCGGCCAGCCACCGGGCCTCGACCACCACGCTGGCGGGGTCGTCCACCAGGTGACACCGCCCACCCTGGAACTCGATCTGCGCGACCTTCTCGGGCGAGGTGGAGGCCGGCATCACCGCGATGAAGGGCAGCCCGAGCATCCGGGCGAAGTACGCCTCGGAGACCGCCGTCGAGCCCGAGGACGCCTCGACGATCGTGGTGCGCGGTCCGATCCAGCCGTTGCAGAGCCCGTAGAGGAACAGCGAGCGGGCCAGCCGGTGCTTCAGCGAGCCGGTGGGATGCGACGACTCGTCCTTGAGGTAGAGGTCGATCCCCCAGGACCGGGGCAACGGGAAGGGCAGCAGGTGGGTGTCGGCCGAGCGGTTCGCGTCCGCCTCGACGGCGGCGATCGCCTCCGTCACCCAGGCTCGGCTGGCCTCGTCACACCGGTCGAGATGAGTCACGCCGGAAACCTAGCAAGCAGGCCCGGGGGTGGTCAGCGGCGGTCCGGCGGCATGCTCCGGCGGTGTTGGCGGCGCTGACCGGCGCGGCCGACGGCCTGGACCAGCGGGGTCAGCGCGAGGGCCAGCCGGGGCAGGGCGTCCAGCAGGCGCACCTGCGCACCCCGCCAGCGAGGCAGACTGACCACCGGGCGTGGTCGGTGGGCCAACCGGACCGCCCGGGCGGCGACCCGCTGCGCGGTCAACATCGACCCGGTGAACGAGGCCACCGCGGTGGGGTCGTCGAGCCGGTCGTGCAGCATCGGGGTCCAGATGCCGTCCGGGCAGAGGCAGGAGACGTGCACCCGGCGGTAGCCGGCGATCCGCAGATCCGACAGCGTGCCGAGGCTGAACGCCAGCAGGGCGTGCTTGCTGGCCGCGTACACCGTCTCGCCGGGCGCGGCGATCAGCCCGGCCAGCGAGACGACGTTGAGCACGTGGCCGTGGCCCTGCCCACGCATCACGGCCAGCGCGGCGAGGGTGCCGTTCATGGCACCGAGGGCGTTGACGTCGAACATCCGGCGGCGGGTCGGCCCGTCGTGCTCCCAGGACGGCCCGGTGGTCAGGACGCCGGCGTTGTTGACCCAGAGGGCGAGATCGCCCCGGGCGGCCGCGCTCGCGGCGACGGCGGCGCAGGCACCCTCGTCCCGGACGTCGAGGGCCGCCGACCAACCGCCGAGGGGCGCTGCGGCGGCGGCCACCGCTGTCGGGTCGAGGTCGGTGGACAGCACCGACCAGCCGTCGGCGTGCAGCGCGCTGGCAATGGCGTGACCGAGCCCTCCGGCAGCGCCGGTCACCACGGCCACGCGACGTCCCGGCGGGGTCATCGGCGCACGCTACCGCCGGCCGACCGGGCGACACCAGGGGTACGCGTCGGTCAGGTCGCGGGCGGGCCGACCGGCTGCGGGCGGTTCTCCCACTTGGTGGAGAGCGCGATGGCGGTGCGGGTGGAGGCCACCCCGGGGGTCCGGTTCAAGCGCACGATCAACTGCTCCAGCTCGGCGATCGTTCCGACCCGGGCCTTGAGCAGGAACGACTCCACGCCGGCCATGAAGTAGCAGGACTCGATCTCGGGCAGCACCCGCAGCGACTCGAGCATGTCGTCGGTGTCGGCACCGGAGTCCTCGACGATGCCGATCAGCGCCGTGACACCCAGCCCGATCGACTCCGGGGCCACGTCCGCGCGGTAGCCCCGAACGACGCCGCTGCTCTCCAACTTGCCGACCCGCTCGTGCACGGCCGGGGCCGACAGGCCCACCTGTCGGGCCAGCTCGGCGTACGAGAGGCGAGCGTTGCCGCGCAGCAGGTCGACGAGGTTCAGGTCGATGGCGTCCACAGAGAGTGACCCTAACCGTTGAGGCATAACGTGGCGGCTTCGGCATCCGTTGGACTGAGTGGTGAGTCACTGTTGGCAATCCGCCGGTCACGGCGGAGGTAGCACAAGTACCATTACTAACTCCTCACTCAGTGCATTTTTCGCGTTTGGGCGGACAGGTCATGTCCCCGGTGCTGTAATTGCCATACGTCCCTCATGACGGCTCTGGGCTACGCACCAGCCGGGGGCAGTGTGTTCAGCCGGGGGCTTCGTCGACGCGAGGAGGGGGCTGTGGACACTGGAGATCGCCTGCTGACACCGGGTGAGGTCGCCGCGCTGTTTCGGGTAGACCCGAAAACTGTGACGAGATGGGCGGCGGCCGGCCGGATAGGAAGCATCCGGACTCCAGGCGGGCATCGCCGGTTTCGGGAATCCGAGGTGCGGGCCCTGCTTGAGGGGGAGGGCATGCTGGACGAGGTGGACGAGGTCGGAAAACCACGCAATGTGGGGCCGGCCGCATCCACGGGGCCGGGTCCGGCCAACGCCGGCATGTACTGAACTGGTGCGGACATCGCTACGCGGACCGGACTTCGGCCCGGTCCGCGTCCCGCTTCGGCCGACGGCCGGGTGGCGACGCGGCGCGGTGCCGGTGCCTGCCGGGTGGTCGGCTCAGCTCCGAGCCGTGCCGAGCTGGCCGGACCAACGCCGGAACAGGGTGTGTGGGACGCCGAGCGCGTCGAGCACCTTGCCGGCCACGAAATCCACCAACTGCTGGGCGCTGGCGCTCGCGCCGGCGCCGTAGAAGCCGGGGCTGGCGGGCAGCACCACAGCGCCGGCGTCGTGCAGCGCGATCAGGTGCTCCAGATGACTGCGGGTCACCGGCGTCTCCCGGGGGACCACCACCACCGGGCGGCGCTCCTTGAGGTTGACCTCCGCGGCGCGCTGCAACAGGTCCTTGGAGAGCCCGATGGCGATGCCGGCGCAGGCCGCCGTGCTGGCCGGGACCACTGCCATCCCACGTACCCGGTAGGAGCCGCTGCTCGGCCCGGCGGCCAGGTCACCGGCCGGCCAGTGCCGCACGTCCGCCCCGGTCAGGTCCCGGTCGAGCCAGACGGCGAGATCCTCGGCCCAGTGCGCGTCGCGGAACGGTCGGCCGGTCTCGTCGAGCACGGTGAGTCGTGCCGCACGGGACACGATCAGGTCCACCGGCTCGCCCGCGTCGAGCAGTCCTGCGATGACAGCCGCCGCGTACGGCGTACCAGATGCTCCGGAGACCCCGACCACCCATGGTTCCCGCATGCCCCCAGCCTGCCTGGTGCGGCTGGTCCGATGGTGGGCACCCCCGGGATACGCCGCTGCGACCCTCCCGGCGGGCAGGTGGGCACTGCGTCGACCTGGCATGCTCCGGTGGGGATTCGCATCGGAACGATCTCGCACAGGAGGCATCGGTGAGGACCGGCGAGGCCCTTCAGGCGTTGCGTGCCGAATGTCCGGTCCAGGCCCGGCTCTCACCGCACGCCGACCGCGTGCAGGAGTGGCTGCTCGGCCTGCTGCCCGACCTCGGCCTCGCACTGGACGACGCCGCGCTGCACCGGCTGACCCGGGGAGCGTTCGCCCGGTACGCCGGAAGGCTGTACCCGGACGCCAGCGAAGCCGACCTTCGGGTGCTGACCGTGCTGTTCACCTGGTTCTTCCTGGTCGACGACGCCTGTGACGGGCCGGATCGGCTCACCTCCGAGCAGATCCGGGGCCTCCGCAACGGCACGCTGACCCTGCTGAGCGACGGTCCCCGTCGTCGTCAGGCCGGGCTCAGCGGTCCGCTCCGACGGCTGCTGGTGCTGGCCTGGCGGGAGCCGCGCCGCCGGATGCCGGCCCGGTGGCGGTCGCGTTTCGCCGACGCGGTGGCCCGGCACCTCGACGGCACCTGGCAGGAGGCGGTCAACAAGGAGGCCGGCCGCCGGCCCGGCGTCGACGAGTACGTGGAGCTGCGGCGGGCGACCTCGGCGGCGGAGGTGTCGTACGCGCTGGTGGAGTTCGCGGGCGAGCGTCCGTTGCCCGACCCCGTCTATCACCATCCGCTGCTGCGTCAGATCGCCGATATCGGCAACGACCTGCTCTCCTGGTACAACGACCTGGCCTCGTTGGAGAGGGACCGGGCGACCGCGGGCGGGCACAACCTGGTCCTGGCCATCGAGGCCGAACTGGCGGTGCCGTCGGCGAAGGCGGTCGATCTGGCTGTGGAGCGCTGGCGGGAGTCGATGCGGCAGTTCGTCGCGCTGCGGGCGGCGGTGCCGTCGTTCGGCCCGACCCTGGACCGGGCGGTCAGCGACCACCTCGACGTGGTCGCGTACGCCGTCCGGGGCACCATCGACTGGACCCTGGAGAGCGCCCGCTACCCCATCAGCAAGGAAGGGCCCCTTGCTAACGCCTCGGGTATAGGAAGGGGCCCTTCCTAACGGTCAGGCGGCGGGGCTGCGGGGCGGCGGCGCAGTCAGCCGGTCAGGGCCGTAGGCCCAGCCGGATCACCAGGTCGAGCAGCGCGAAGACGAACAACGCGATGCCGACGAACCCGTTGGCCGTGAAGAACGCGCGGTTGACCTTGCTCAGGTCGGTCGGGGTGACGACGAGGTGCTGATAGCCGAACGCGACAGCGGTGAACGCCAGCCCGATCCACCAGAGCCAGCCGAGGCCGATCAGCGCGCCGAACCAGACGAACAGCAAGAAGGTCACCACGTGCGCGACAGTGGAGGCGTGCAGCGCGAAGCGGCGGCCGTAGCGGGCGGGCACGCTGTGCACGCCGATCTCCTGGTCGATCTCGGAGTCCTGGCAGGCGTAGATCAGGTCGAAGCCGCCGATCCAGAGCCCGACCGCCACGCCGAGCACCCAGGCCGGACCGGAGCCGTCCAGGGTGCCGGTGACCGCCAGCCAGGCGCCGACCGGGCCGACCGCCTGGGCGATCGCCAGGATGGCGTGCGGCCAGTTGGTGAACCGCTTGCCGTAGGGGTAGACGACCAGCGGCACCACCGCGAGCGGCGCGAGCACCAGGCAGAGCGGGTTGAGCAGGGCGGCGGCGGCGAGGAAGACCACCAGAGCGACGGCCGCGCCGGTCCAGGCCGTCCGCACGCTCACCGCTCCGGTGACCAGTTCCCGTCCGGCGGTACGCGGGTTCCGCGCGTCGATCCGGCGGTCGAGGATCCGGTTGGCGGCCATCGCGAACGTCCGTGCCCCGACCATCGCCACGGTGATCAGCAGCAGGTCCCACCAGCGCACCCGCCCGCCGTTGACCTGCATGGCGCTCAGCGCCGACAGGTACGCGAAGGGCAGCGCGAACACCGAGTGCTCGATCGCGACGAGCTTGAGGAAGGACTTGACCCGGCCCGGCTTCTCGGCCGGAGCGTCGAGGACGGCCATCAGATCCCGTACTCCTTCCAGCGCTTGTCGACCAGGGCCGAGACTTCCGGGCTCATGCTCATCTCCTCCGGCCAACCGCGGGTGTAGCCCTCGGTCGGGAGTTTGCGGGTCGCGTCGACGCCCGCCTTGCCGCCCCAGAATTGCTGGTACGACGAGTGGTCGAGGTGGTCCACCGGCCCCTCGGTGAGCAGCAGGTCGCGCGCGTAGTCGACGTTGCCGAAGGCGCGGAAGGCGACCTCGTTGTAGTCGTGCACGTCGCAGTCCTCGTCGACGATCACGATGAGCTTGGTCAGCGACATCAGGTGCGCGCCCCAGATCGCGTTCATCACCTTCTGCGCGTGCTTCGGGTAGCGCTTGCGGATCGACACGATCGCGCAGTTGTGGAAGACCCCGGCGGCCGGCAGGTCGTAGTCGACGATGTCCGGGATCATGAGCTTGAGTAGCGGCTGGAAGATCCGTTCGGTGGCCTTGCCGAGACCGTGGTCCTCCTGCGGCGGCTTGGAGGTGACGATCGAGTGGTAGACCGGCTTGCGCTGCATCGTCATCGCCTCGACGTGCAGCACGGGGAACGGCTCGACCGGGGTGTAGAAGCCGGTGTGGTCGCCGAACGGCCCCTCGGGCAGCCGCTCACCCGGCTCCAGGTAGCCCTCCAGCACGATCTGCGCGTGCGCCGGCACCTGCAGCGGCACGGTGAGGCAGTCCACCATCTCCACCCGCTCGCCGCGCAGGAACCCCGCGAACAGGTACTCGTCGATGTCGCCGGGCAGCGGCGCGCTGGCCGCGTACGAGACGACCGGGTCGCAACCGATCGCGATCGCGACCGGCAGGCGCTGTCCGAGCCGCTCGGCGACCGCGTGGTGGGCGGTCGAGTCCTTGTGGATCTGCCAGTGCATGCCGAGGGTGTTGCGGCCGTGCTGCTGGAGGCGGTACAGGCCGAGGTTGCGCTTGCCGGTCTCCGGGTGCTTGGTGTGGGTCAGCCCGTAGTTGTGGAAGATCCCGCCGTCGCCGGGCCAGACCTGCAACCCCGGCAGCCGGTTCAGGTCGACGTCCTCACCCCGGTAGACGACCTCCTGGCAGGGCGCGGTCTTCACCTTGCGCGGTGGCACCGACTTGAGCTGCATGACCTTGCCGAGGCCCTCCCGGATGCCCGACCAGCCGACCGGCAGCTCCGGCTTGATCAACGCGCCGATCCGGGCGCCGATCTCGTCCAGCGAGTCGACACCGAGGGCCATCGCCATCCGCTTCTCGGTGCCGAACAGGTTGATCGCCAGCGGCATCTCACCCCGGGTCGGGCGCTCGAAGAGCAACGCCGGCCCGCCGGCCCGCACCGTGCGGGTGACCACCTCGCTGATCTCCAGGGTGGGGTCGACCGGGACGTCGACCCGGCGCAACTCCCCCGCGCGCTCCAGCGCCGCGAGAAAGTCCTTGAGATCGGTGTACGGGAAGCCACGAGCCGCCATACCGCCCAGTCTCCCGCACCGGGTGCCGCGCGGCCCAAGCCGGGTGCTGTGACGCTCGCGATCACCCCCCCGAGACCGGCGGGCGGCGGACGGGGGCGGCTGTGGATGGGGATCGGGTTCCGGCGGGGTTCACCGAGCAACGGGCACGGGTTGGCCAGATCACCATGAACTACGTCCGGGGCGGCAGCGGCCCGCCGTTGATGCTGCTGCACGGGTATCCGCAGTGCTGGTACATCTGGCGGCACCTGCTGCCCGAGTTGGCGCGCTCCTTCGACGTGGTCGCGCCGACCTGCGCGGCTTCGGGGGCAGCGATGCCCCGGACGGCGGATACGACAAGAAGACCGCCGCCGCCGACCTGCACGGACTGCTCGACCAGCTCGGCCTGGTCGGCGGCCTCCGGCTGGTCGGGCACGACCTGGGGACCATGGTGGCGTACGCGTACGCCGCCGCCCATCCGCAGCGGGTGAGTCGGCTGGTGCTCACCGAGGCGCCGATCCCGGACGAGAGCATCTACACGTTCCCCGCGGTCACCTCGGCCGGGCCCGGGGTGTGGAACTTCGGCTACTTCTACCTCGGCAACGGGCTTCCGGAGGCAATGGTCAGCGGGCGGGAGTCGCTCTGGGTGGATCGGTTCACCGACGCCCTGATGGTGCGCAAGGGCAGCATCGCCACACCCGACATCGAGGAGTTCGCCAGCCACCTGCGCGACCCGGCGCATCTGCGGGCCAGCTTCGCGTACTTCCGAGCGTTCGAGCAGGACATCGCGGACAACACGGCGTACCGGGATACGAAGCTGGCCATGCCGGTGCTTGCCGTCGGCGCGGCGGCCAGCCTCGGTGAGCAGGTCACCGAGCCGGTTCGCCGGTACGCCGACACGGTCCGCGGCGAGGTGATCGAGGACTGCTGGCACTGGCTGTACGAGGAGCGCCCGGACGAGATGCTCGCCCTGCTGCGGGACTTCCTGGGGGCGGCCTGAACAGCGGCGTCTCCGGTCAGGTTGTCGGCGCCCAGGCGTGAGCGGCCAGCGGCGGGTCGAGCGGCGCTCGGGTGAGCCGGTTGGCGAAGGTGGACATGGTGTACGCGCCGACGCCGAGCACCACGTCCAGCGCGTGTCGGGGCAGGTAACCGGCGGAGAGGAAGTCGTCCAGTTCGTCGTCGGGCACCGCGCCCCGGTGGTCGAGCACCGCCAGCGTGAACCGGCGCAGTGCCTCGTGCCGCGGTTCGGGCAGAGGCGAGCCGGTGCGCAGCGCGGTGATCAGCTCGGCGCTCGCACCGAGCCGGGTGAGCTTGTCGGTGTGCAGGGCGACGCAGAAGTGGCACTCGTGGGTGGTGGAGACGGCCAGGACGACCACCTCCCGTTCCAGGGGAGAGAGGTCGGTCTGCTCGAAACCCGCACTGGCGGCGAGGAAGCCGGCGAGCAACTGCGGCGACCCGGCCATCAGCGCCACCGGGGTGGGCAGCCAGCCGAACCGGGTCTGCACACCCTCGATCGCCCGACGGGCGGCGACGGGTGCGGTTTCTCCTGTGTGCTCAGTGAAGGCGGACACGGTTCACCTGCTTTCGATTGATCGGCCGAGAGGGCCCGGAGGGTGCGGGGCACGGGGTGCGACAGGGGCGTCGCCGCAGCCCGTAAGATAGTCAACGTGGTTGACGAAATAGTAAACGTGGTTGTCGAACATGGCAACCACTGAACCCGCACGGCCCGGCTTCCAGTTGCCGCTCCTGCTGCTGGCCGGGTTTCGGACGCTCATCGACGACCTGCACGCCGAGCTGGGCCGGGAGGGGCATCCGGAGCTACGGCCGCTGCACGGGTTCGTGCTCCAAGCCGTCGGATTGGACGGCACCACCGCCACCGAGCTGGGGCAGCGCCTCGGCATCTCGAAGCAGGCTGCCGGCAAGACCGTCGACCGGCTGGTCGAGGTCGGATACCTGGAGCGGGTCGACGACCCCCGCGACGCCCGCCGCCGACTGGTTCGGGTCACGCCGCGCGGCGCCGACGGGTTACGCCGTTCGGCCGAGATCTTCGATCGGCTGCGTCGCCAGTGGACCGAACGCCTCGGCGAGGAACGGGTCGATGCCATCGAGGACGACCTGCGCACGGTGGCCGCCGCCAACTGGTTCCGCCTGGACATGCCGGGCTGGTTCGGCGGCTGACCAGCCACTGGACATGCCAGGCTGGGGTGGCGGGCGACCGACCAAGCGCGATCAGCGACCAGGCACGATCCACGGCGAACGCGATCCACATCCAAGGCACGGAGACTTCTCACCCGTTCTGGCGTGACGGCGTGTCTCGGACGCAGGCTGGTGGAATGTCGGATGCCTATGTCGTCGGCGACCCGGACGGGATGTCGCCCTTGCTGGTCGCGGTACGCGACGCTGTCGCCCGAGAGCTGCACGCACAGCTCGCGCTACGCGGTGAGCGGATCGAGTTGGCGGATGTGCCCGAAGTGTCGTACCAGGTCACCGTGCAGATCGAACGGACGCTGAGCGCGTGGCGGCCGGGGCTGCAGTCACCGAAATAGGTCCGCTCGCGCGGCGATCACTGAGCGATCGGCCCATCGAGAACTGTCACAGGTGATCTCTAGGATCTGGGGTGCCGGTCGGGCCGGGAGCGATGGCTCCGGCTTCTTCCGATCGGCTCATACCTCACCAAGGAGATCGATGAGATCTGTGCACGTTACCCGTGGCAGGCTCCTTCGCGGCCTGACCGCGCTGGTCGTGGGCACCGCGACGGTGGGCGTGGCGGCCGGTCCGGCCGTGGCGCAGGACGACCCGGGCTGGGTCAGCGCCTGGCTGGACGACGTGACGGTCGGCGGCCCGGGCGCTCCCGGCCGTACGGTTCCGCTGACCCTGACCAGCACCGGCGCCACCCAGCCCCGGGTGACAGTCGACCTGACCGGCCTGGCCGGCGTGGCCACCGCCGTCTTCCCGGCTTTCTGTGTCACCGAGGGCAGCGCGGTCAGCTGTCCGATGCCGTCGACGGCCGTCGACGAGTTCGGCACGCTCACCGGCACCGTGCCGGTGGTGTTCCGGGCCGCGCCCGGTGCCACCGACGGTGCGACCGGCACCCTCGCCTACACGGCGCTCGGCGAGCAGACCGAGCCGGCCACCCAGCAGGCGACGATCACCGTGCGGTCCGGGCCCGACCTGCGCGACCTGGTCGACGAGTACGTCTCCGGCGTCGCCGTCGGGGACACCGTGCCCGTGCCGGTGGCCGTGGTCAACGCCGGTGACCAGCCGGTCGTGGACCTCCGGCTCACCATGAGCTTCTCGGTCGGTCTGGTTCCGGCCAGCTACCGCAACTGCCGGTACGGCACCAACCAGTCGCTCGCCACGGTGATGGTCTGCACGGTGCGGGGCACGTTCGCCCCCGGCCAGCGGCACGAGCTGCGGCAGAAGCTGACCACCACTGTCGGCCCGGCCACCCTCGGCAGCAAGCGGATCACCCAGTTCGTGGAGCCGCTGGCCAGCGCCGGGCCGCTGCCGAACGGGGTGAAGCTCAAGCCCCGCGAGGCTGGGCAGGGGCTACGGCTGCGGCCGGTGGGCAAGCCGCTCGACGTGATTCCGGCCGGGGTGACCGGCGCCGGGGGTCAGACCTACCTGCGTTCGGTGCAGGGGGCCTTCGACGTGGTCGCCCAGGGCGCGACAGTCACCGGAGCCGTCGGTGACACCGTGCGGGTCACTGTGGGCCTGCGCAACGCGGGCCCCGGTGTCCCGGACGCCACCATCTCCGGTGACGGCGTGGGTGGCTTCCTCTTCGTACCGCCGGCCGGCACCACAGTGCTGGGCAACCCGTCGGGCTGCTGGCTCAGCGGAGACGAGGAGACCGCCGGAGACGCCCCGACGACCTGGTACTGCACCGGGCCCGGGGCCGTCTTCCCGGCCGGGACGAGCCACACCGTCGCGTTCGATCTGCGCATCGACAGCCTCTCCGGTCTGCCCGGCGAGGTCCAGCCGTCGCAGCGTTACCCGCGGGTGGACGACAACCCGGGCAACGACGTCGCCGCGGTGACCGTGGGCTGACCACAGCTGGCACGACGACGCGGGCCGGTCACCGACGAATCGGTGACCGGCCCGCGCTGCACGTCCAGGTCAGTCCAGCCCGCCGTACGAGTGCAGGCCGGTGAAGAAGATGTTCACCCCGAACAGGTTCATCAGCATGGTGAGGAAGCCGAGCACCGCGAGCCAGGTCGCCACGTTGCGCCGCACGCTGGGCGTGGCCCGGGCGTGCAGGTAACCGGCGTACACCACCCAGGAGATGAACGCCCAGGTCTCCTTCGGGTCCCAGCCCCACGGCCGACCCCACGCCGCCTCGGCCCAGATGGCACCGGCGATCACCGCGAAGGTGAAGATCGGGAACGCGAACGCGTGCAGCGCGAAGGTCAGCCGCTCCAGGCCCACCGCGCCGGGCAGCCGCTTGGCCAGGGTGTACGGGAAGCTCCGCTTACCCTGCTCGTATCCGCTGCGCATCAGGAAGCCGACCGCCGGCACCACACCGAGCAGGAAGATGCCGGACGCGAAGACGATCGTCGAGACGTGGATGACGAACCAGTACGAGTTCAGTGCCGGCACCAGCGGCACGATCGGCACGTACAGCACCAGCTCGGCGGTGGCCACCAGCAGCACCATCACCAGCGTGAGGAACAGCCCGAGCTTGCGCAGCGACGGTCGCTTCCAGAGCACCACCAGCCAGGCGGCGACCCCGATGAACGTCACCGTGAGCACGAACTCGTACATGTTGCCCCAGGGCATCCGGTCGGCGGCAAGCCCCCGGGTGACCAGCGCCGCCAGGTGCAGCACGGCGGCGACCGCGGTGGCACCCACCCCGACCAGGCCGCCCAGGCGGGCACGCCGTGCGGACCGGTCACCGACGCTCGGCGACGCGACCGGCGTGGGGGGCACCGGTACGCCGCCGGCGCCCACCAGCTCGCGGACCGGGGCCGCCGCGGCGACCCGGGTGCGGGCGTTGCCCAGCGCGTACTCGACGGCGTGGCCGATCATGGCGATCAGGTACGCCAGGATCGCGAAGGTGACCAGATTGTCGGAGAGTGCGGACATCACTCGGCTCCTTCTCGCACGCCGGCCCGTTCGGCCGCTCCGTCGTCACCCTTGACCGCGGCGACGAGCTGGGTGAACTCCTCGGCGAACCCTGGATAGTCGGTGCGCGGCAACCCACCGGCCTCCACCAAACTACTACCGCCCGTCGGAGATCTTTCCCCGGGGTTCGCCGGCACCACCCGGAAGAACACCCGGCGACGCCGCCCGAACAGCGAACCCATCAGCCCGACCAGCAGGACACCGCAGCTGATCAGCAGTGGCGTCGCACCGGGGTCGTGCCGGATGGAGAGGGTGACGTACCGCTCGGTGCCCAGGAACTCGACTGTGGTGCCGTCCGCCAACGTCCAGGTCTCGCCCTTCTTGAGCAGCTTGGTGCCGACCTCCTTGACCTTGCCGGTCCGCACCTGCCGCTGGTCGAGCTGGTAGACCGAGCCGGGGATGCCGGCGTCCAGGCCGAGGTTGCCCTGGTAGGCGACCAGGTTCAGCACCGGGTTGCGCTCGGTCGGATACTGCGAGCGGACGAACGGCCCCTTCTCGGGTGCCGTGGGCAGGTAGATGCCGGTGAACGCCATCTGCAGATCCGGTGCGCGCTGGCCGGTCGCCGGGTCGACGTTCGCGTCCGGGAACGCGGCCAGCCCTTCGCTGGTCAGGCCCATGTCGCCGGTGGTCAGGAACGGCTCGTCGCTGACCTGGCTGTTGCCGAACCGGTCGGTGTAGCGGATCACCGGTGCGTACCCGTGGCCGAGCAGGTAGACGCTCGCGTCGGTCAGGCGCAGCGGCGAGTTCACCGAGAAGTCGGCGCGGCGGGTCGGCTCGTCCGGCCCGTCGACGGTGACCGTGGCATTGAAGAACTCCGGCTGACCGGACGGCAGGAACCGGGCCTCGAAGTCGTCCAACCGCAGGCAGAAGCGGGGCAGATCGGCGCTGTCCACACGCGGGCCGAGCTTCGCCTCCGCGTACTGCTGGCGGGTGTTGCAGAAGGCGTTGTCCGCGCCCGCCACCAGCAGGCGGTTGCCGCTCCAGCCGTACCACGAGCCGAGCGCGACTCCGATCAGCACCGCGATCAACGAGGTGTGGAACAGCAGGTTGCCGGTCTCCTTGAGGTAGCCCTTTTCGGCGGAGACCTCGTCGCCGCGCACCTCGACCCGCCAGCGGCGCTTACGCAGCACGTCGGCGATCGCCGCCACGCCGCCGGGCGGGGCGGGCAGCACGGCGTGCTGCGGCAGCCGGGCCATCCGCTTCGGCGCGGCCGGCGGCCGGGACCGCAACGCCCGGACGTGGTCGCGCAGTCGGGGCGTGATGCAGCCGATCAGCGAGGTGAACAGCAGCAGGTAGATCGCGGAGAACCAGACCGACCCGAAGACCTCGAACGCGCCGATCCGGTCCAGTCGCGGAGCCCAGTCCGGGTGGTCGACGAAGTACTCGTTGACCTTCTCCGGGCTGATCCCGCGCTGCGGCAGCACCGAGCCGGGAATCGCGGCGATCGCCAGCAGGAACAGCAGGATCAGGGCGGTACGCATGCTGGTGAGCTGCCGCCACGAGTTGCGCAGCAGGGCCAGCAGCCGGTTGGGCCGGCGGCGCGGCGCCGGGGCCTCGGCCTCGGGCCGCTCGTCGACGACCGTCATATGCTCACCTCGCCCACCCCGACGGTGGTCTGCAGCCAGATCACGAAGCTCTGCCACCCGCCGGTGACCAGCGCCAGGCCGATCAGGATGAGCAGGGCGCCGCCGACCCGGGTGACCCAACGACTGTTGCGCCGGACGGCGCGGAAGACCCCGAGCAGGCGTTCGAAGCCCAGCCCGAAGACGATGAACGGTATCCCCAACCCGAGGCAGTACGCCACGGCCAGCACCACGGCGCGGTCGCTCTGCCCGCTGGTGGCCGCCATGCCCATCACCGCGCCGAGCGTGGGGCCCGTGCAGGGCACCCAACTGAGCGCGAAGACCGCCCCGAAGACCGGTGCGCCGAGCAGCCCGGCCGACGGCAGCCGGGAGATCCGGAACTCCCGTTGCAGAGCGGGGATCATCCCGAGGTAACCGAACCCGAGCACGATGATCAGCACGCCGACGACGATTTCGAGCTGCCGCTCGTACTCGAAGAAGACCCGGCCGATACCGGCGAACAGGATGGCGGTGGCGACGAAGACGACAGTGAAGCCGGCGATGAAGAGCAGCGTCCCGGCGAGCACCCGGCCCTTGACGGCGACCGTCGCGGTCCGCTCCCGTACGGCGACAGCTCCGCCCCCGCCGGCCGAAGTGTAAGGAAGGGCCCCTTCTTCTACCGCAGGCGTTAACAAGGTGCCCTTCCTTGCACGGCCTTCGAGGTCGGCGCCGGCCAGCCCGGTGACGTACGACAGGTAGCCAGGGACGAGCGGGAGCACGCACGGGGAGAGGAAGCTGACCAGGCCGGCGAGCGCCGCCGCGCCGATGGCGAGCAGCAGCGGCCCGCTCAGGGCCAGCTCCTTGAAGGTCTCGCCCATCAGTTCGACGCCGGCTTCTCGGCCGCGATCCGCTCGACGATCGGTTGCAGGCCCTCCTGCTTGACGGCGGCCCGGATCACCGAGGCGATCCGCCCCTCCCGGTCGAGCACCACCGTCGCGGGGACGGTGTTCGGCGGGATGTCCAGGTCGAGCGCCAGCCGGCTGGCCGGGTCGAAGAGGCTCGGATAGGTGACCCGCCCCTGCTCGAACGCCTTGGCCTTGTCCCGCGAATCCTGCACGTTGATGCCGAGGAAGGTCACTCCGGAGCCCTTGGTGGCCTGGTAAACGGCTTCCAGGTCATCCGCCTCGGCCCGGCAGGGCGCGCACCAGGATCCCCAGAAGTTGACCACCACGACCTGACCGCGAGCCTGGCTGACGTCGTAGGTGCCGCCGAGGAGCAGCTCACCGGCGAGCTTCGGGGGTGCGGAGCGCTGGTCCGGCGCACACTCGAAGATCCCGTCGGTGGTGGCCGTGCAGGTCTTCTCCTGCCCCTTCGACGTGCAGCCGACCAGCGCCACCGCGGCGACGGTGGCGAGCAGGCCGGCGGTCCACCTCCGGGCGTTCATCAGGCCCCCTTGGCCGTCCGGGCTGTCGCGGAGAGGGCGATCAGGTGCGCGGCCGGCTCGCTGTAGCCGATGCCCACCACCTTCGCACCGTCGAAGTGGAACGAGGTGAGGCTCGCCAGCCCACACTGCCGCTTGCGCGGGTCGTGCCAGAGCCGCTTGCGCTCGACGTGGCGGCGCAGCGTCCAGATCGGCAGCTGGTGCGACACCAGCACCGCCTCGCGCCCCTCGGCGGCGACCCGGGCGGCTTGCACGGCGGCGAACATCCGCTCGGCGATCACCCGGTACGCCTCGCCCCAGGACGGGGTCACCGGGTCGCGCAGCACCCACCAGTTGCGCGGGTCACGGAACGACCCGTCACCCGGGGACACCTTCTTGCCCTCGAACCAGTTCGCGCTCTCGATCAGCCGCTCGTCCACCCCGACCGGCAACCCGAACTGGGCGGCGATCGGCTCGGCGGTCTGCTGGGCGCGTTCCAGTGGGCTGGCCACCACGTGCACGATCTCCCGCTCGGCCAGGCCCTGCGCGGCGGCCTTGGCCATCTGCACACCCAGCTCGGAGAGGCGGAAGCCGGGCAACCGACCGTAGAGAATCTGATCCGGGTTGTACACCTCACCGTGCCGGAGCACGTGGACCACCGTCTTACTCAAGGCTGCGCCCCCTCTGTTCTCGACTGCGGGGCTCGCAAGACCGGCTCACTCCTCGCGCTCACGCTAACCCCCGTGACCGGCCGCTGCCGCCGCGTTCGCCGCCGTCGGCAGCGCGTCGGCGATGTGTTCCAGAGCGGCGTCGTCGAGCGCCGCCGACACGAACCACGACTCGAAAGCGCTCGGCGGCAGGTAGACGCCGGCGGCGAGCATCGCGTGGAAGAACGCCTTGAACGCCGGCACCTGCTGGGTGCGCGCGCTGTCGTAGTCGACCACGTCGGCGTCGGTGAAGAAGATCGAGAACATGCTGCCCGCGTACGACAGTCGGTGCGGGACCCCGGCGGCGGCCAGCGCGTCGGAGGCCAGCTTGCCCACGGTGGCGGCCGTCTGGTCGAGGCGCTGGTAGAGCGCGTCGTCAGCCAGCCGCAGGGTCGCCAGCCCGGCGGCGCAGGCCAGCGGGTTACCGGAGAGCGTGCCGGCCTGGTAGACCGGGCCGGCCGGGGCGAGACGCGCCATGATGTCCGCCCGCCCGCCGAACGCGGCGGCGGGCAGGCCACCACCCATGACCTTGCCGTACGTCCACAGGTCGGCGTCGGAGGCGTCGAGGCCGTGCCACCCGGCGCGGGAGACCCGGAACCCGGTCATCACCTCGTCCACCACGAGCAGCGCGCCGTGCGCGTGCGCGATCCGGGCGAGCTGCTGGTTGAAACCGTCGCGAGGGGCGACCACGCCCATGTTGCCGGCGGCGGCCTCGGTGATCACCGCCGCGATGTGCGGCCCCTCGGCGGCGAATGCCTCCTCGACGGCCCGGATGTCGTTGTAGGGCAGCACGATCGTCTCGCTGGCCGCCGCACCGGTCACACCCGGCGAGTCGGGCAGGCCCAGCGTGGCCACGCCGGACCCGGCCGCGGCAAGCAGCGCGTCGACGTGCCCGTGGTAGCAACCGGCGAACTTGACGATCTTGGAGCGGCCGGTGAAGCCACGCGCCAGCCGGATCGCCGACATGGTGGCCTCGGTGCCCGAGTTGACCAGGCGGACCTGCTCCATCGGAGTCCGGTCGACGAGTTCGGCGGCCAACTCCACCTCACCCGGGGTGGGAGTGCCGAAGCTGGTGCCCCGGGCGGCGGCAGCCTGCACGGCGTCCACCACCTCCGGGTGGGCGTGCCCGAGGATCAACGGCCCCCAGGAGCAGACCAGGTCGACGTAGCGGCGGCCGTCGGCGTCGTACAGCCACGGACCCTCGCCACGGACCATGAAACGGGGGGCGCCGCCGACCGCCTGGAAGGCGCGCACAGGGGAGTTGACCCCGCCCGGCACGATGGCACGGGCGCGGTCGAACAGGGCCTCGGAGGCCGGCGCTTCGGCCGGGTAGCGGCCGGATCCGGCGGGAAAGATGTCGGTCACGATGACGCCATTGTGTCAGCGGCGAACGGCCCACCAGCAGCCACCCCGCAGTCGGGTTACCCGGCTCACCCACCGCCGGTGCCCGCCAGCAGCGCCGACCGGGGGCGCGTGGCCTGGGCGGCGACGGTTCACGGCCGGCACGGCGACGGCTCACGGCCTCAACAGGCCGGACCGGCCGGATCGCGCTAGGCTGACCGGGTGGATCGTGCCGAACTGTCCATCACGCTAGACCGGACGGGCGACGAAGCAGTGCTGCGCCTGGCCGGTGAGATCGACATGCTCACGGCGGCCCAGCTCTCCACCGTCGTCAACGAGGTACTGGCCGACCCGCCGCCGCGGATCGTGCTCGACCTCGGTGGTGTCACCTTCTGCGACTCGCAGGGCCTGGGCACCCTCGTGGTGCTCAGCCGCAAGGCCAGCCACGCGCAGAGTCTGCTGATGTTGACCCATGTGGGCGACTTCCTCATCCGGGTCCTGGACATCACCGGCCTCCGCAGCGCCCTGATGATCCGCAACGACCAGCCCACCGGCTGACCCACCCGCTCCCCGCGTCAGGCGGTGTTGCCCCAGCGGGCCTGCTCCAGCATGCGTACCGCCCGGTCCCGTGCCTCCACGTCGTCGGAGCGCAGCAGGGTCGTCGCCTCGTCGACCGCGTCGGTGAGCCTCCGCCACTGCGTGTCGCGCTCCCGGACCAGGTCCGACTGGGCAGCCAACTGCCGGGTCTTCACCCACAGCTCGACGAAGACCGACACCTTCGCCCGCAGCACCCACGGGTCGAACGGCTTGGTCAGGTAGTCCACCGCGCCCACCTGGTATCCCCGTAGGGCGAGCTGGGCGTCCCGGTCGGCCGCGGTCAGGAAGATGATCGGCACGTGTCGGGTCCGCTCGCGGCGCTTGATGTGACTCGCCGTCTCGAAACCGTCCATGTCCGGCATCTGCGCGTCCAGCAGGATCACCGCGAAGTCGTCGACCAGGAGCTGCTTGAGCGCCGCCTCGCCACTCTCCACCGCGACGGACTGGACCGGCAGACCCTGGAGGATCGCCTCCAGGGCCGTCAGATTCTGCCGCCGGTCGTCCACGAGCAGCGCCTTGGCCATCTGGGTCACGAAGTCTCCTCGGTCCGGCTGCCGTTGATCCAGGACGACATCAACTCGATCAGGTCGTCCAGGTCGACCGGCTTGGTGATGTAGTCGCTGCCCCCGGCAGCGAGCGCCGACTCACGATCACCCGGCATCGCCTTCGCGGTCAGGAAGACCACCGGCAGGTCGGCGAAGCGGTGGTTGCGGCGAATCTGGCGGGTGGTCTCGTACCCGTCCTGGTCGGGCATCATGGCGTCCATCAGCACGATGTCCACCTCCGGATGCTCGGCCAGCAGGCGGACACCGTCCGCCCCGTTGTCCGAGTACAGCACGGTCATACCGTGCAGCTCCAACGCGCTGGTCAAGGCGAAGACGTTGCGTACGTCGTCGTCCACGATGAGGACGGTGGCGCCGTCCAGTTGACGGGTGGCCGGTGCCTCCGGCCGCTCCGACAGCAGCTCCAACGGCGGCATGAGCAGCGACGACGGCAGGCCGGCCCGCTGCGGAGACGGCGACTGGGGCGCGACCACCGCGTCCGGGGCCAACACCTGCGGCACGAACAGGGTGAACGTCGAACCCTGACCCGGCGCGGACGACACGGTGATGGTGCCACCGATCAACCGGGCCAGGTCGCGGCTGATCGACAACCCCAGACCGGTGCCGCCGTAGCGGCGGCTGGTCGTGCCGTCCGCCTGCTGGAACGCCTCGAAGATGATCGACAACTTGTCGTCGGAGATGCCGATCCCGGTGTCGATCACGGTGAACGCGATCACCTGCTGGGCGTTGGTCAACGCCGGCACGTCGAACACCGCGTTCTCCGCCGCCGGAGCGATCCGCAGTGTCACCGCACCGTTGTCGGTGAACTTCACCGCGTTGGAGAGCAGATTGCGCAGGATCTGCTGCAACCGCTGCGCGTCGGTCACCAGCGCCGGCGGCAGGTCCTTGCTCACCCGTACCTGGAAGTCGAGGTTCTTCTCCTCGGCCTGCGGCGCGAACGCCTGCTCGACGAAGCCGCGCAGCTCGGTGAAGCGGATCTCGGTCGGCTCGACGTCCATCCGACCCGCCTCGATCTTGGAGAGGTCGAGGATGTCGTCGATCAGACGCAGCAGGTCGGAGCCGGACCCGTGGATGGTCCGGGCGAACTCGATCTGCTTCGGGCTGAGATTCTGCTCCGAGTTCTCGGCCAGCAGACGGGCCAACAGCAGTAACGAGTTCAGCGGCGTACGCAGCTCGTGGCTCATGTTGGCCAGGAACTCCGACTTGTAGGCCGACGCCCGGGTCAGCTGCTGCGCCTTCTCCTCCAGACCCAGCCGCGCCAGCTCGATCTCCCGGTTCTTCGTCTCGATGTTGCCCTTCTGCTCGGAGAGCAGCGTGGCCTTCTCCTCCAGCTCGGCGTTGGTGCGCTGCAACTCCGCCGACTGCTCCTGCATCTCGTGCGCCAGACGCTGCGACTGGGCCAACAGCTCCTCCGTACGCCGGTTGGCCTGGATGGTGTTGACCGCGATGCCGATGGTGAGCACCAGCCGCTCCAGGAACGCGAGGTGCAGCTCGGAGAACGCCGACACGCTGGCGAATTCGATCACCCCGAGCAGCTCGCCCTCGAACAGGACGGGGAGCACCACCAGGTCGGACGGAGGTGTCTCGGCCAGACCGGAACGCAGGGTGAGCCGGCTGTTCGGGGAGGCGCTGACCCGGATCGTGCGGCGGGACAACGCGGTCTGCCCGACCAGACCCTCACCCGGCCCGAAGGTGACGTCGGTGCCCCGCGCCACGTACCCGTACGAGGAGGTCAGCCGCAGTCGCATGCTGCCGTCGGCGTCGTCGGCCAGGAAGAAGGCGCCGAGCTGGGCGTCGACCAGCGGCGTCACCTCCGTCATGATCATGCGGCAGACCTCGCCGAGGTCGCGCTGGCCCTGCAACAGGCCACCGATCCGGGCCAGGTTGGAGTCCAACCAGCCCTGCTCGGCGTTCTTCTTGGTCGTCTCCCGGAGGGTGACGATCATCTGGTTGATGTTGTCCTTCAGCTCGGCGACCTCGCCCTGCGCCTTGACCGCGATCCGCTGGGTCAGGTCGCCCCGGGTCACCGAGGTGGACACCTGGGCGATGGCCCGCAGCTGCGTGGTCAGCGTCGAGGCGAGCTGGTTGACGTTCTCGGTGAGGTCCCGCCAGGTGCCGGAGACCCCCTTCACCTGCGCCTGACCACCGAGCTTGCCCTCGATGCCGACCTCGCGGGCGACCCGGGTCACCTCGTCGGCGAACGACGACAGCTGGTCCACCATCGTGTTGACAGTCGACTTCAACTCCAGGATCTCGCCCTGGGCGTCGACGGTGATCTTCTGCGACAGGTCACCCTTCGCCACCGCCGTGGTCACCGACGCGATGTTGCGGACCTGACTGGTCAGGTTCGACGCCATCGAGTTCACGTTGTCGGTCAGGTCCCGCCAGGTGCCGGAAACACCCTTCACCTGCGCCTGACCACCGAGCTTGCCCTCGGTGCCCACCTCGCGGGCCACCCGGGTCACCTCGTCGGCGAACGACGACAACTGGTCCACCATCGTGTTGACCGTCGACTTCAACTCCAGGATCTCGCCCCGCGCGTCCACCGTGATCTTCTGCGACAGGTCACCCTTCGCCACCGCCGTGGAGACCTGGGCGATGTTGCGCACCTGGGCGGTCAGGTTGGACGCCATCGAGTTCACGTTGTCGGTCAGGTCGCGCCAGGTGCCGGCGACACCGCGTACCTGGGCCTGACCACCGAGTTTGCCCTCGGTGCCCACCTCACGGGCCACCCGGGTCACCTCGTCGGCGAACGACGACAACTGATCGACCATCGTGTTGACCGTCGACTTCAACTCCAGGATCTCACCCCGCGCGTCCACCGTGATCTTCTGGCTCAGGTCACCCTTCGCCACCGCCGTGGTCACCGACGCGATGTTGCGCACCTGACTGGTCAGGTTCGACGCCATCGAGTTCACGTTGTCGGTCAGGTCCCGCCACGTACCCGAGACGCCCTTCACCTGCGCCTGACCGCCCAGGTTGCCCTCGGTGCCCACCTCACGCGCGACCCGGGTCACCTCGTCGGCGAACGACGACAACTGGTCGACCATGGTGTTGACGGTGTTCTTCAGCTCCAGGATCTCGCCCTGGGCGTCCACCGTGATCTTCTGCGACAGGTCACCCTTCGCCACGGCGGTGGAGACCTGGGAGATGTTGCGGACCTGGCTGGTCAGGTTGCCGGCGAGCTGGTTGACGTTCTCGGTGAGGTCACGCCAGGTGCCGGAGACACCCCGCACCTGGGCCTGACCGCCCAGCTTGCCCTCGATGCCCACCTCACGGGCCACCCGGGTCACCTCGTCGGCGAACGACGACAACTGGTCCACCATCGTGTTGACGGTGTCCTTCAGCTCCAGGATCTCACCCTGCGCGGCGACCGTGATCTTCTGCGACAGGTCACCGCGCGCCACCGCCGTCGAGACCTGCGCGATGTTGCGGACCTGGGCGGTCAGGTTCGAAGCCATCGAGTTGACGCTGTCGGTCAGGTCCTTCCACGTCCCGGCCACGTTCGGCACCTCGGCCTGACCACCGAGCTTGCCCTCGGTGCCCACCTCGCGGGCCACCCGGGTCACCTGTTCGGCGAAGAGCCGCAGCGTATCGGTGAGGTAGTTCATCGTGGCGGCCAGCTCGGCCACCTCACCACGCGCGCCGACCGTGATCTTCTGCGACAGGTCACCCTTCGCCACCGCCGTCGCCACCTGCGAGATCGACCGCACCTGGCCGGTCAGGTTCGACGCCATGGTGTTCACCGAGTCGGTGAGGTCCTTCCAGGTGCCGGCGACACCCCGGACATCCGCCTGACCACCCAGCTTGCCCTCGGTGCCCACCTCACGGGCCACCCGCGTCACCTCGTTGGAGAACGAGGACAGCTGGTCCACCATCGTGTTCACGGTGCGCCCGATGCGCAGGTACTCACCGCGCAGCGGTCTGCCGTCGATCTCCAACGCCATGTGCTGCGACAGGTCGCCGTCCGCGACCGCCACGATCACCCGGGCGATCTCGGTGGTCGGTCGGCCCAGGTCGTCGATCAGCGAGTTGATCGCCCGCTGCCCCTCCGCCCAGGAGCCGTCCAACCCCTCGTCGTCCAGACGCTCGGTGAGCCGACCGTCGCGACCGACGATCCGGCTGATCCGCCGCAGATCCAGGTACTGCCGCTCCTGGAGCGAGACCACCTCGTTGAAGGCGTCCGCCACCTCGCCGGCCGCGCCCGCCCGGCGGGGGAGCCGGACCTTCAGGTCGCCGCGACCGATCCGTCGCAGTGCCTCGGTCAACTCACCGAGGAGCGCCTCGTGGTCGGGCGCGGACGGATCCGCCACCGACTGCTTCGCCGTGGTCATCATTCCTCGCTCAACTCGGGGGCGCCGGTCCGTGCGGACACGCCGGCACCCCATATTGTGCCCGCGCGAGCCGTAGTGCCAGGGTGCGCGACCCGCCAGCTGGCCGGGATCGTCACCGGAACCGGCTCGATGAGGGCCGATCGGGTACGTCCGTCGCAGACCTCGCAGTCGTGACCAACCCGCCTGGCCGGCACATCCGGTGGAGTACGGCGGGTAGGGCCCGTTTCCCGAGGGCGGTCGGGCCGAGACGGAGTCGGAGTGGGCATCCGGCAACGCACGGTTGGTGCTCCATTCGCCCGGTGGAGGGCGCGCGGGGGTGATCGGCTTGGCACCCGGCAGGCGGACGGTGGAGGATACGGGGGTGTCAGCCGAGGCGGGGACGGCGACGACCGGAGCCCGGGACGGGGCGGTCCGGCGTGTGCGGCTGCCCGCAGATCGTCGTACGCCAGCCGCCGCCCGTGCCGTGGTCCGCTCGGTGTTGACCGAGTCACACCTGGACGAGCTGGCCAACGAGGCCCTGCTGCTGACCACCGAGCTGACCACGAACGCCGTTGAGCACGCCCGCACCGAGTTGGACATCGAGGTCGTCGCCGACGAGGTCGGGCTGACCGTCACCGTCTCCGACTTCGCGCCCGGCTCGGGCGACGAGCTGACCGTCGGCACCCGCAACGACTCCGCCGAGATCAACGAGGTCTCCGAGCGAGGCCGGGGCCTCCTGCTGGTGGACCACTTCGCCAGCCGCTGGGGCACGACCTACCTGCCCACCGGAAAGGGCGTCTGGTTTCGACTGGACCGCCCCGGCGCCGAGACGTCGGCCGAGGGCATCGCCGGTCACTCGTCCGGCCCGACCAGCGCCGGCCCGGGTACGACAGCGGACCGGGCCGCGCCGAGTGCCAGCGCGATGAGCGAACTCATGCAGACCGCGCCCGACCTGTACGCGGACGACCCGCTGCCCGACTTCGCCACCAACCTCCTCAGCCGGGTCGCCGAGATGGTGGGTGCGGCCGGCGGCACGATCCGGCTGGACCGGGGCGACGGGCAGGGACGCCAGGTGTTGGCCCGTTTCGGTCGACCGCCCCGCCCCGGCAGTGAGCTGCTCCGGGTGCCACTGACGGTGCACCGCCCGTACGCCGGTGAGCTGGAGTTGGACGCCGCGCCGTCGGCGTACGCCCGGCCGTTGGCGGTGCTGACCGCCGAGCGTCTGTCGCTGCACCTGGAGAACGACCGGCTGCGCCGGGCCGACGTCCGCCGGCAGGTGTGGCTGACGTTCCTTGCCGAGGCGAGTGAGCTGCTCGCCCAGTCGTTGGACGTCGACCTGACCATGGCGCTGGTGCCGCAGTTGGTGGTGCCGCGGCTCGGCCAGTGGTGCGCGGTGCACACCACCGACGAGTGGGGCCGGCTGCGGCTGGCGGCGGCCAGCCACGCCGACGAGTCGACGCTCCCGCAACTGCACGAGGTGTTGGCGGAGACCGGGCCGGACTCGATCCAGGCTCGCCTGCGCGAGGCGTCGCGCAGCGCGTCGCAGATCCCCCTGGGCGGGCCGATGGAGGGTTTCGCGGTGCCGCTGATCGCTCGCGGGCAGCGGCTCGGCACCCTGGCGGTGGGGCGGCACCAGCGGCACCGGCACGACCCGGACGAGGTGGCCGTGTTGGAGGACGTGGCCCGGCGTGCCGCGTTGGCCATCGAGAACGCCCGGATCCACGCCGAGCGCCGTCGCGTGGCGCAGACGCTCCAGCAGTCTCTGCTGCCGCCGGTGCTTCCCGTGGTGGACGGCATCGGTTTCGCCGCCGAGTACGTGCCGACCGGCGACGACGCCGAGGTGGGGGGCGACTTCTACGACGTGGTGCCGCTGCCCGACGGGCGTTGGCTGGTGGTGATCGGTGACGTGTCGGGCAAGGGTGTCCAGGCCGCCGCGGTGACCGGGTTGGTCCGGGATGTGATCCGGGTGCTGGTCGGCGACGGTAAACCGTTGCCGGAGGTGCTGGCCCGGCTCAACGAGACGCTCGTCGAGCGGGGTGGTGGGCGGTACTGCACGCTGGCGTTGGCGGCGGTCGGGCCCGGCGGCGGCGACAAACTCGACGTGGCGCTGCACCTGGCCGGGCACGACCGGCCGGTCCTGCTGTCCGCGGCGGGCGGCGCGGGGTTCGTCGGCACCGGCGGCACCGCACTCGGCCTGCTCGACACGATCACCTCACCGACGGCGCAGATCGCGCTCGCGCCCGGCGACTCACTGATCTTCTACACCGATGGCGTCACCGAGCGGCGACGGGGCCGGGAACTGTTCGGCACCGACCGCCTGCGGGACGCGGCAGCGCCCCTGGCGGGGTATTCGGCCGACGTGGTGGCCGCCCGGCTGCGCTCCGCCGCGATCAACTTCTCGGTCGAGCCGCCCCGGGACGACATCGCCGTCCTGGTGCTCCGCAACGACGCGCCCTGACCGCCGCGCGTCACAGACCGCCCGGGAGACGCCCGGGTGCGAGCCGGTGTTCCGGGTCGAGGTGCTCCTTGGCCGCCCGTAGTTGGGGCAGGCCGGCCAGCTCGCCCCAGAGGTCGACGGCACGCCGGACCGCCGGCGGAGCGGAGACCACGACGCAGCGGCCCTGCCGGGCCAGCAGCACACCGCGGACGGCGGTCAGGATGGACGCCACCCGGTCGGGGGCCAGCGCTCCGGGCAGCGCCGCGTGCACCACGCCCAGCCCGGCGGAGCCGCGCACCGGCACCGGCGTGCCGGCCGCGTCACGCAACGCGTAGACGGCGGCGTGCAGGTCGCCGATCGGCACCTCCAGGCGCAGTGCCGTGTCGCCGGGTGCGAACGGGTAGCGACGCCACCACGTCGGCGCGGAGTGCGCGATCGTCGCCTCCCCGTGCAGCAGACCGACCAGGCGCTCGGCGCGTTCGGTGACGTCGGCGGGCCCGCCCTCCAACAGCACCACCAGACTGCCGGCCCTCGACGGCGCACCGGCCCGCCCGGACATCGACGGGTGGCGCTCGCGGGCGGTGGCGGCCGGGTGCCCTGCCGGGTACGGCGTGCGCGGGCGGGGCGCGCCTCCGGGCAGGTCCAGCTCGATGGCCGCCGGCTCCAGTCGGGCGGCGAGGATCGTCCGGACCAGGTCGTGCACCTCCAACGGTGTCCACACCGGACGGGACACCCAGAGCCGGCTCGCCGGGACCGACTGCACCCGCAGGCTCGCCGAGACGAGCACGCCGAGCGCGCCCTGGGAGCCGCAGAGCAGCCGGGCCAGGTCGAGCCCGGGTGCGCCACCCCCGGCGCTCACCAGCTCACCGTCGGCGGCGAGGTAACGGACGCCGAGCAGCTGGTCGCACGGGCTGCCGTGCCGGTGGCTGAGCGGGCCCGCCTCGCCCGCCGCGAGCACCCCGCCCAGGGTCGCGCCGGGCGACGGGGCGTCCATCGCCAGCCGCTGCCCGGTGCGCTCCAAGGTGGCCTGCACCGCGCGCAGTGGGGTGCCGGCACCCACCTCGGCCACCAGCGCGCCGACCGGCTCGTGACCGATGCCGGCCAACCGCCCGGTGTCGAGCATGATGTCCACCTGCACCGGTGTGGCACCCCAGTCGATCTTCGTGCCGGCACCCCGGGGCACCACCGCCAGGTCGTGCGCGGCGGCCAGCCTCAGCACCTCGGCTGCGGCGTGCGGGCCGCCCGGCACCGCCACCCAACGCGCCGGCCGCCCCGCCACCTCGTCGGCCGGCCCACCCGGCCGGGTGAACGGTGGCCCGCAGATGGCCGCCAATCGTCGGGTGATCTCGAGGGCTCCGGACCGGCCGAGGGAACTCGCTGCTGCCGCCATGGCGGCTATCGTACATGTGTTCGAAAGACGTGGTGAGGACTATCAGGATGCCGCGGGTCCGGCGTGCGGCCGGTGCCGGCCGGTAACGTGGCCGCCGTGACCACCGAGACTGCCCCGCCCGCGGCGAAGCGGGTGCCCAGCGAGCGCACCCACCACGGCGACACCGTCATCGACGAGTACGCCTGGCTCGCCGCCAAGGACGATCCGGAGACGATCGCTTACCTGACCGCCGAGAACGCGTACACCGACGCGCGCACGGTCCACCTGGCCGAACTACGCGCCGCACTGTTCGAGGAGACCCGCCAGCGGACCCGGGAGACCGACCTGTCCGTACCGACCCGCAAGGGCGGGCACTGGTACTACACCCGGACGGTCGAGGGGCAGCAGTACGGGGTGCACTGCCGCCGCGCGGTCCGCGACGGTGAGATCGACCCGCCGGTCAGCGCCGACGGTGCCCCGCTCGACGGTGAGGAGGTGCTGCTCGACGGCAACCTGCTGGCCGAGGGGCACGACTTCTTCTCGCTGGGCGCGTTCGACGTCAGCCCGGACGGCCGCTGGCTGGCCTACTCCACCGACTTCTCCGGCGACGAACGGTTCACCCTGCGCATCAAGGACCTGACCACCGGCGAGTTGCTGCCCGACGAGGTGCCCGACACCTTCTACGGCACCGCCTGGTCGTCCGACGCGTCGGTGCTGTTCTACGTGACGGTGGACGACGCCTGGCGGCCGAACCGGGTGTGGCGGCACACCGTCGGCTCGGCCGCCGCCGACGACGTCGTGGTCCACCAGGAGGACGACGAGCGGTTCTGGGTCGGTGTGGAGCTGACCCGCTCGGAGAAGTTCATCCTGATCGACATCCACAGCAAGGTGACCAGCGAGGTGCTGGTGATCCCCGCCGGCAACCCGACCGGCGCGCCGGCCGTGATCGCGCCCCGACGCCAGGGCGTCGAGTACGCCGTGGAACACCACGGCCACCGTTTCCTGATCCTGCACAACGACGGCGCGGAGGACTTCGCGCTGGCGTTCACCTCGGCGGACGCGCCGGGCGACTGGGTGCCGGTGATCGAGCACACCCCCGGCACCCGGCTGGAGGCCGTGGACGCCTTCGCCAACCACCTGGTGGTGTCACTGCGCACCGACGGCCTCACCGGGCTGCGGGTGTTGCCGGTCGGCAGCGACGACTCCTACGACATCGACTTCCCGGAGCCGCTCTACAGCGTCGGGCTGGACGCCAACCCGGAGTACCGCACCGGACAGGTCCGCCTGCGCTACTCCTCCCTGGTCACCCCCGACTCGGTGTACGACTACGACCTGGTCACGCGGCAGATGGTGCTGCGTAAGCAGAAGCCGGTGCTGCCCGGGCCGGACGGCCGGCCGTACGACCCCGCCGAGTACGAGCAGCACCGCGACTGGGCACTCGCCGACGACGGCACCCGCGTACCGATCTCCCTGGTCTGCCGCGTCGGCACGCCCCGGGACGGCTCGGCGCCCTGCGAGCTGTACGGCTACGGCTCGTACGAGGCGAGCATGGACCCGTGGTTCTCGGTGGCCCGACTGTCCCTGCTGGACCGGGGCGTGGTCTTCGCCGTGGCACACATCCGGGGCGGTGGAGAGCTGGGCCGGCGCTGGTACGACCAGGGCAAGATGCTGGCCAAGAAGAACACCTTCACCGACTTCGTCGCCTGCGCGCGGCACCTGGTCAAGGCCGGCTGGACGGCCAGCGACCGGCTGGTGGCGCGGGGCGCCTCGGCCGGCGGCCTGCTGATGGGTGCCGTCGCCAACCTCGCGCCGGACGCCTTCACCGGGATCGTCGCGCAGGTGCCGTTCGTGGACGCGCTCACCTCGATCCTCGACCCGTCGCTGCCGCTGACCGTCACCGAGTGGGAGGAGTGGGGCAACCCACTGGAGGATCCCGAGGTGTACGCGTACATGAAGTCCTACACGCCGTACGAGAACGTCACCGCCGTGGACTACCCGGCGATCCTCGCGGTGACCAGCCTCAACGACACCCGGGTGCTCTACTCGGAGCCGGCGAAGTGGATCGCCCGGCTGCGGGCTGTCGCCCCGGGCGGTGACTACCTGCTCAAGACCGAGATGGGCGCCGGGCACGGCGGTCCGAGCGGTCGCTACGACGCCTGGCGCGAGGAGGCGTTCATCAACGCCTGGATCCTGGACCGGATCGGCCGCGCCTGACCAGCCCGATCATGGCCGGGTCGCGTTCGCGCGGCCCGGCCTTTCGGGTCGCGGCGGAGGTCGGGGCCTAGACTTCCGGGATGACCGGGGCTACGGATGGTGACGACAGGGCCTTCGAGGACGTCCGCCGACCGAGCGTGGCTGCGGTGGCACGGGATCGCCGGGTCTGGCTGATCCTCGCCGCGGTAGCCGGCCTCCTGGTCTGCTGTTGCTCGGCCGTGGCCGGCACGCTGATCGCGCTCTCCGCCGGCCTGCTCAGCGCCTGACCCGGCCGGCGGGTCAGGCCGACCGGTGGGACCACCCCGGTTCAGGTCGTCCGCAGCTCGTCCAGGGCGGTGCTGGCACGCAGGAAGAGCAGGCCGACACCGACCGTCACCAGCACCGCCGCCACGGCGCCGGCGCCGAGCCACGCCAGGTGCTCCAGGGGTACGGGAACGGCACGGTTCACCTCGGGGAAGTACACGATTCGGGAGTACTGCTCCCTGGTGGCAGGGTCGTCACAGAGCGCCGCCGTGGCCTCGCAGACCAACGTCGACCCGCCACCCGCTGACACCTCTGCCACGAGCCCTCGGCCGAGCAGCGTGCCCACTGTGAGCGCGAGCAGGATCGCGGGCACGGCCGGCGCCAACGCCTGCCAGGCCACCGAACGACTCAGCGTGGCGCGGGGCACCCCGGTGGCGACCAACGCGGCGTAGGCACGTCGACGGGCGACGATCCCCTCGACCAGCGCGACGATCAGCCCGCCCGTCGCGATCAGGACGGCCACGGCGATCGCGCCGTCGACGAGATCCATCGTCGACAGGTAGAAGGGGTTGGCGCCACCGTCGCCCGCACCGGCGAGTCGGCTCTGCTCCCGGTCGAGCTGGTCCTTGGTGGCGAAGTAGGCGCGCTGAGCGGCCGCACCCCCGCCGAAGATCAACGCCGCGAGGAGTGCGGCGAACGTGCGGCTGCCCGCCCACGGATCGGCCATCAGCCGGCCCGCCGCGAGCAACGCCGGGGCACGGCGGGCGTGCCGGCGCAACAACCGCCCGCAGTGGTACGAGATCCAGCCGGTGCCGATCACCACCCCGAGCATCGCCGCCAACGAACCCGCCGCGAAGAGCAGCGGCACCAGCCAGGTCCACTCGCCGGTGTCGTCGAGCTGATTGGCCACCGGACGGATCACCGCGAACGACACCACGCCGAACCCGATCAGGAGCCCGGCCCACGGGCCTGGACCACGTTCGCGGGCTGCCTTGCGGGTCACCCCGAGCGGGCTGGTGGTGACCGTACGCAGCATCAGGGTGGTGGCCAGCGCCGCCACGACCGGCAGACCGAGCACCACCCCAGCCAGCGCGCCGGTCGACGGCAGCACGTCGGTGGGCAGGGCCAGTTGACCCCGCGCGTCCGGCCGGTGCAGCAGGTCGCGGCCGACCAGGTAGACACCCAACCCGACGAGTGTGCCGAGCAGGGCGGCCACGCCGGTCTCCAGCACGACCAGCCGGGTGACCTGCCCGGGTGTGGCGCCGGCCAGCCGGATCGCGGCCAACCGGCGGTCCCGGGCCGGTGCGCCGAGCCGGGCGCACTGACCGGCCAGCGCCAGCACCGGGATCATCAGCATCAGCAGTGCGAACGCCGTACCGCCGCGCAACCCGGGCTCCGCCAACAGCGCGTTGTGGTACTGCTCCGACAACCTGTTCGGGTTGTCAACCGTCACCGCCGGGGTGGGGATGGCCAACACTGTGAGCGCCGTCAGCCCGGCCAGGGTCGCCAGCAGGGCGCTGAGCGCGGTGAGCGCCACCCGGGCGGTGTCGGTGCGGGTGCCGGCGAGCGCGAGGCGGGCCAGCGTCGTCGGTCTCACCGGGCACCGCCGGCCAGCGGGACGTCGAGCCCCAGGCCGGTGTGGTCCACCAGGCCGTCGCGCAGCACGACCTCCCGATCGGCGTACGCGGCGATCCGCGGCTCGTGGGTGACCAGCACGACGGCGGTACGTTGCTCACGGGCGAGCCGGACCAGTTGGGTGAGGACCTGCTCGCCGGTGAGCGTGTCCAGTGCGCCGGTCGGTTCGTCGGCGAAGAGCACCCGGGGCTCGGTCACCAGCGCCCGCGCCGTGGCGCAGCGTTGCTGCTGGCCCCCGGACATCTCACCCGGCCGGACGTCGGCCACCTCGGCCACCCCGAACCGTTCCAGCCAGGTGAACGCCGCCGTCCGTGCCTCTCGCCGCCCCGTGCCGGCGAGGAGCAGGGGCAGAGCGACGTTCTCGGCGGCGGTCAACTCGGCCACCAGTTGACCGAACTGGAACAGCACCCCGAACTCGGTGCGCCGCAGCCGGGATCGTGCCGCCTCCGACAGAGTGTCGATGCGGTGCCCGCGCCAGGTGACCTCGCCGGCGTCCGGCCGGAGAATCCCGGCCAGGCAGTGCAGCAGTGTCGACTTGCCACAGCCGCTCGGCCCGGTGACGGCGACGATCTCGCCCTCGGCCACGTCGAGCGTCACGCCGCGCAGCGCGGGCGTCGGGCCGTACGCCCGGACCACGCCGCGAGCCTGGAGTTGCGTCACGGATGCACCTCCCGGTGCCAGTCGGCGACCCGGCCCAGGGTGGCGTGCAGCCACCGCAGATCCGCGTCGAGGTGTGCGATCGCGAAATCGGCAGCGACCACGTCGCTGAGGGTGGCGACCGGGTCGGTCTTGACCACTGTCAGCTCGCGCAGCCGCGCGGTGTGCGCGGCCCGCTGGGCGATCAGGTACGACCGGGCCCGATCGACGTCGGCGACCAGCAGCGCCACCACGACCTTGGCGAAGAGTGTGCTGGCCACGTACGGCATGGGCGGTTCCACTGCGGACAGCCACTGGTCCAGTGTGTCCCGCCCCTGGTCGGTCAGCGCGTACGCCGTGCGATCCGGCCCGGCCACCCGGTCCTGCCCGGCGGCGGCCACCAGCCCGTCGCGTTCGAGGCGGCCGAGCGTGGCGTAGACCTGCCCGAAGGCCAGCGGTCGAGCCCGTGGCAGCCGCTCGTCGTGCGCACGCTTCAGCTCATAGCCGTGTCGGCTGCCCCCGGCGAGCAACCCGAGCAGAACATGCGGCGTGGACACCCCACCCACTATTCACCCAGCGAATACCCCGGTCAATACAAAACCCACCCCACCCATCCCGTTGATCATGAAGTTGTTGCCCGGACACGCCGACGTCGATAGCAATAACTTCATGATCACCCACGGGGATTGAGGCCGGGAGGGAGGTGGGGGTGGAGGTGGGGGTGGGGGTGGGGGTGGGGTTAGGGGGTCTGGGGCCAGGTGGGGGTGCGGCCGGTTTGGGTCAGGAGGTGGGCCAGGTCGGGGCTGTCGGTCGGGGTGGTGGGTTGGGTGACCGGGTCGGCGAAGACGCCCATCTTGCGGGCGGTGGGGCCCAACTGCTCCACCAGCGCGTGCAGTTCGGCCACCGCCTCCGGGGCCGGTTGGTACGGCTGGCCGGTGGCGACCGCGAGGTCCCAGCCGTGCACTGTCAGGTCCAGCAGGGCCATACCGCCGATGACGGACTGCGGCATGCCCATGCCCGGTGACACGCCCTCCAATGTGGACGGGTCCGACCAGGCGGCGATCAACCGGCCGGTCTCCACCTCGAACCGGTCCCGCCAGCCGTCGCCCAGGTGGTCGGGCTTCTCGAGCCACTCCACCTGTCGCTTCTCGGCCAGGTCCTGGAAGTTGACCACCACCTGGAAGAGATGATTGAGCAGATCACGGACCAGGTAGTCACTGCACGGTGTGGGCAGGTCCAACTGGTCGTCGTAGACACCCCGTACGACATCGACGGTTCGCGGCGCGGCGGCCGCCAGCAGCTCGCTAGTCTGAGTGGACATAGGGCCAGCGTATGAGGGTGGTCTTGAACAAATGCGACAGCGACCGCGTGGCGACAGCCGGGGAATTCTCGACCCCGGGCGCATGCTGCGCGAGGTGCGCTTCCGCCGACACCTGCCGGCGGAGCCGCTGCGCCAGTGGGTCGAGCACTACTGGTTGATCGACTGGACGTTGCGCGATCCGTTCGAGCAACGGGTCGTGCCGCACCCGTCGGTGAACGTGGTGTTCCAACGGGACGGCGACGGGCCCGAGTCCGGCGAGGTGGCCGGAGTGGGCCTCGACCTGTTCCGGATCACACTCAGCGGCACCGGCCGGGTGTCCGGGGTGCAGTTCCGCCCCGGTGGCTTCCACCCGTTCTGGCAGCGCCCGGTCAGTGAGCTGACCGGCCGTAGGGTGCCGCTGCCCGCCGGCCGGTTGACCCGCCCGGACGTCCTGGTGTGCGCGGGCAGGCCCTCGGGGCTCTCGCCAACAGCGGCCAGCGACGACGAGCGCTGCCGGGCGCTGGACGCCCTCCTCAGCGCCTGGCAGCCGGAGCCGGACCCGATGGCCGAGGAGGCCATCCAGCTTGCCGAGGCGATCCGCACCGACCGGACGGTGCTGCGGGTCGACGACTTCGCCGCGCGGCACGACGTTCCGGTCCGCCGGTTGCAGCGGCTCTTCATGGAGTACGTGGGGGTCGCGCCGAAGTGGGTCATCCGCCGCTACCGGCTCCAGGAGGCGGTCGAACAGGCCGCCGGTGGCCCGCTGCGCTGGGCCGACCTCGCCGCCGACCTCGGCTACAGCGACCAGGCCCACCTGGTCCGAGACTTCACCGCCGTGGCCGGGATGTCCCCCGCCGCGTACGCCCGCTCGGTGCGTTGAGGAAGCCGAGACAGCCGACAGCTCAGCGGCGGCGCAGGACGACCACGGCGACGTCGTCCTGGATCTCCGGTGGGGCCAGCTCCACCAGCAACCGGGCACAGAAGCGGTCCAGGTCATCGTCGACGGTGGCGGAGAGCGCGGCGAGCGCGGCCATCCCCTCGTCGATGGTGGCGTCCCGTCGCTCGATCAGCCCGTCGGTGTAGAAGACCAGCGTGGCCCCGGCCGGCAGCACGAACTCCAGGTCGGCGGGGCGCGGGGCGCGGACGCCGAGCAGCGGCGCGGAGTGCTGCACGAAATCGACCTTGCCGTCCATGACCATTAGCGGGGGAAGGTGCCCGGCACTGGCCAGCCGGACCCGTCCGGTCGGTGGATGCAGCAGCAGTACGCAGAGCGTGGCCAGCTCGTTCGGCAGCAGGGTCCGCATCAGCTCGTTGACCCGGTGCAGGATCTCGCCGGGCTGGTGCCCCTCGACCGCGTACGCCCGCACCGCGTGCCGCAGCTCGGCCATCACGGTCGCCGCGTGCAGCGAGTGGCCGGCGACGTCGCCGATCGCGAGCAGCAGATGCCCGTCGAGCATCACCAACTCGTAGAAGTCGCCGCCCACCTCGGTCTGCGCGCTCGCCGGCTCGTAGCGCACCGCGAGGTCGAGGCCGGCCACGGTGGGCAGACCGCGCGGGAGCAGGCTGCGTTGGAGGGTGACCGCGATCCGGTGCTCCTCGTCGAACGAGCGTTGCCCCTCGACGGCCGCCGCCACCGCCTGAGCCAACTGCTTGAGCACCGGGGTCTGAGCGGTCTGGGTGGCGGTCGGGACCACCACGTACAGCGGGGCCCGATCCTCGCGCAGCCGGGCGGCGGCGACGGTCACCGTGTCGTCCGCCGGCCAGTCGACGAGCGCCCAGTTCTCCGGGGCCTCCACCCGCACCGTGGCACCGGTGGGCACCCCGGTGTCGTCGACGACCCACGGCACCACGGCGGCCACCGCGCCGGGACCGGCGCAGACGCCGGCCAGGCAGTCGCCGTCGAAGGTCTCGGCGATCACCGCCGCCGGGCTCCTGAAGATCTGGGCGGCACCCTCGGCGGCGGCCTCCAGCAGGCGCGCGAAGGTCGGCGCGGCGTGCACGGCCACGGTCGTGTCGGCCAACCCGAGCAACCGCTCGGCGAGCAGTTCGGCCCGCTGCCGGGCCTGGTAGTAGCGCAACACCGCCCGGGTGGTGGCGATCAGCTCCTCCGGCTCGATCGGCTCGGTCAGGTACGCGTCCGCACCCCGGGTCAACCCCTGGGCGCGGTCGGCCACGTCCACGGCGTGCGCCGACACGTGGATCACCGGCATCGCCGGATGCCGCGCCTTGATCTGTTCGCAGACTTCGTAGCCACTCACGTCGGGCAGTCGGACGTCGAGAACCACCAGGTCGATCCGGTCCGCCTCGACCCGGGCCAACGCCTCGGCGCCGTTCTCGGCCTCCAGCACGGTGAACCCGGCCCGAGTCAGCCAGCTGACCAACAGGTAACGCTTGGTACGACTGTCGTCGACCACCAGGATGGTTGTCGGCATGCCGTCCACGCTGTCACGCCCGGCCGGTGGGCAGGGAGACGGTGAACGTGCTGCCTTCGCCCGGCGCGCTGGTCAGCTGCAGCGTCCCGCCCAGCAGCGTCACCAACCGCCGGGCGTACGGCAGACCGAGGCCGGTGCCGCCGACCCGGGTGGCACCGGGCACCTGGTAGAACTCCTCGAAGATCCGGTCGTGCAGCTCGGGGGCGATGCCCGGCCCGGTGTCGCTGACCTCGAACTTCCACCGGTCATCCTGCCGGTGGGCGCTCAGTCGCACCTGGCCGCGCTCGGTGAACTTCAACCCGTTGTGCAGCAGGTTGCGCAGCACCTGGCCGAGCAGCACCTCGTCGGTGCGCAGCAGGGCCGGCACGGCCGGCTCCTCCACGACCAGCTCCACGTCCGGTCGGGTGGCCAGCGCGCGTAGCGTGCCGCGCAGTTGACCGAAGACCGGGCGCAGGTCGACGTCGGTCAGGTCCGGCTCGATCCGGCCGGACTCCGCCTTGGCGAGGTCGAGGAGTTCGTTGACGAGGTTGAGCAGGTCCGCCGCCGACGAGCGGATCAGATCGACCTGGCGGCCCTGCTCGTCGGTGAGCGGGTCGGAGGCGGAGTCGGTGAGCAACCGCCCCAGGCCGATGATCGCGGTGACCGGGGCGCGCAGCTCGTGGCTCACGTTGGCCAGGAACCGGCTCTTCGACTCACTCGCGGCACGGAGTTGGGCCGACTTCTCGTCCAGCTCGGCGTAGAGGGCGACGACGCCGCGGTTGGTCTCTTCGAGTTCCTCGGTGAGCTGGTTGTAGAGCGCCAGCACACCGCGGTTGGTCTCGGCCAGCTCCTCGTTCAGCACCGCCAGCTCGTCGCGCTGACTGCGCACCTCGTCGAGTGCGGCGATGAGCTGCCCGTTCTGCACGGTCAGCTCGTCCAGCGCACTGGCCGGCGCGGTCTGGCCGAGTTCGGTACGGAACTCGGCGAGCCGCTCCGGGGTCGGCGTCGGCGCGTTGGCCGGGACTCGTCGGGACATCCTCACGACCGTAACCCCCTCGACGGTCGACACGCTCAGTGTGTCAACCAGTCGGGACACCGCGCCGGACTGCGGCTCGTAGCGGCCGTCCGGCAGCGGGGTCACCGGGGCCAGGTCGGCGCGCAGGTGGAAGCGGCCGTCGGCGGCCGCGTCGACGTGGAACGAGACGTCCGCTCCTCCGGTCGTCCGCAGCAGATCCCGGGCGACCTCACTGAGCGCGGTGGCGATCCGCACCTGGTCCTGGTGTTCCAGGCCGACCACGGCGGCCACCTCACGGCCCCGCTGACGGATCACGAAGATGTCCTGTTCGACCCGCAGCGCCATCTGCAGCAGCGGCAGCGCGGCCCCGCTCATGCCCAGGACCTCGCGACCAGTACGCAGGCGTCGTCGCGGCGCACTCCGGCGTCGCGTAGCAGGGTCGCCGCCATGACCAGCGGGGATCGCTCGGCCAGGCCCGGGTAGTCGGCCATCCGCCACCGGTCGACCACCCCGTCGCTGTGCATCACCAGCCGGGCGCCGGGACCGAACGGGTAGTCGTACTCGCGGATTGTCGGCCGTTGGTGGCCGGCGATGCCGGGCAGCGACACCAGCCCTCGGCGATGGCCGTCACCGTCGACGATCACGCCGGAGATGTTGCCCAGGCCGGCGTAGTGCAGCACACCGGCCTCCGGCATCAGCTCGCCGACGGCGAGCGCGGCGCCCCGGGTGTGCGACATGCTCCGGTGCAGGTGACCGACCACCATCGCCGGCGGGCCGGCGGGGGCGTCGCGGAACGCGGCCAGCGCCGCTTCGGTGGCGGCCCCGGCCAGCGGGCCGTGCCCCAACCCGTCGCTGACCAGCACCTGGTGCCGCCCGTCGACGACCCGGACGGCATAGCCGTCGCCGCTGATCGTCTCGCCGGTCAACGGTCGGCTGAGGGCTCCGGCCCAGGACGGCGGCGCCGCCTCGGCCGGCCAGACCTGCACGGCGAGGACGGTGCCCCGGCCGGGCAACGAGTATCCGTCGAACCAGCTGGCCTGCCGGACGATGGCGCCCAGACCGATGCCGAGCGTGCCGGCGGTGGAGTGCCCGTCCCGGGACGAGACGGTGAGGTCGACCATGCCGGGCCCGGCGTCGATGGCCACCAGTTCCACACCGGCCTGCCCGGCGCGGCGTACCGGCCGGAGGAGCAGGACACCCTCGTCGGCGTGCTTGACCAGGTTGCTGGTCAACTCGGCCGCCACGATGGCCAGGTCGGCGATGCGCGCCGCCCCCATCTCCACCTGCGCACCGAGCCGTTCGGCGGCACGTCGGACGGCGCTCGCCGCGCTGCTGGCTTCCACCCGGAACCAGATGCCACTGTCGGTGACCGCGTCGGCGTTCACCTGGACCACTTGGTGACCGTGATCCGCGTGCCGGTCTCCGCCGACGTCTCGATCTCGAATTCGTCGACCAGCCGGCGCGACCCACTGAGGCCGAGGCCGAGGCCGCCGCCGCTGGTGTAGCCGTCGGTCATCGCCAGGTCGAGGTCGGCGATGCCCGGCCCGGAGTCGGCGAACACGATCTGCACGCCCTTGCGTCGGCCGTTGTCCACGACCGTCACCTCGACCGAACCGCCGCCGCCGTACACCAGGGTGTTGCGGGCCAACTCGCTCGCCGCGGTGACCAGCTTGGTCTGGTCGACCAGGGACAGCTTGCTGGCCACCGCCACGGCGCGGACCAACTGCCGGACGCGCACCACGTCCTCATCGCTGCGGACCGACTGCGCCTGCGGCTGGCCCAGGTCGACGCCCGCGGTCACGGCGTGGCCGTCTCGGCGTCCGGTTCGTCGTCGAGCTGGTAGTCGAGCTCGTCGGCGTGGGCCGCCGCGATCAGCTCCATGCCACGCTCGACGTTCAGCGCGGTGCGGATGCCGTTGAGTGACAGCCCGAGTTCGACAAGGGTGATGGCGACGGCCGGCCGCATGCCGACCACCACCGTCTCGGCGTCGAGCACCTTGGAGATCGACGCGATGGTGGAGAGCATCCGCCCGACGAAGGAGTCGACGATGTCCAGCGCGGTGATGTCGATGATGACGCCGTGGCAGCCGGTGGCGACGATCCGCTCGGCCAAGTCCTCCTGAAGCTGGACCGCCGTCTGGTCGGACATGTCGAGCTGGATGGAGACGAGCAGGATGTCGCCGATCTTGAGGATCGGCACCCGTTCCATCAGGCGTCCCGGCGCGGCTGGCGACGGGCGGTCTCCACCCCGTTGAGCCGCAGCACGTGGCGCAGCGCGTCGGCGAGGCTCGCCTTGGTGGCGATGTCGCCGAACTCGATCCCGAGCGCCACGATGGTCTGCGCGATCTGCGGGCGGATGCCGGAGATGATGCAGTCGGCGCCCATCAGCCGGGCGGCCACCACGGTCTTCAGGATGTGCTGGGCGACCTGGGTGTCCACCGCCGGTACGCCGGTGATGTCGATGATCGCGTACGGCGAGCTGGTGTCGACCAGGGTCTGCAGCAGCCGCTCCATGACGACCTGGGCCCGGGCCGAGTCCAGGGTGCCGACCAGCGGCACGGCGACGACGCCCTCCCAGAGCTTGACCACCGGGGTGGAGAGTTCGAGCAGCTGCTCGGCCTGGTCGGCGATCAGGCTTTCCCGGGTCCGGACGAAGCTCTCGAAGGTGAACAGGCCCATCTCGTCGACGAGCTTCGAGAAGGAGACGTAGTCGTGCAGCGCGTTCGGGCCGCCGTCCTCCTGCACCAGCTCGGCCAGCACGTCCTTCAGCGCGAAGATGCTGATCGTGGTCTCGCTGGCGGAGAAGCCCTGCCGGGCCCGGCCACGGGACAGCTCGGAGAGCGCGGCCCGCAGTTCCGCGGCGCTGTCGGCGGACAGGTCGATGGTGCCCTGCTCGCTGGTGGTGACGATGGCACGGTGCAGGTCCTCGACCTGACGACGCAACTCGGCCTGGCTCAGCCGGCCCCGCAACGAACTGGTGACGATCTCGGTCCACCGAGTCGTGACCCGTTCGGCCTGCCCGCCGAGCAGCGCGGCGAGCCGACCACTTTCTTCGGTGCTCAACGCCATTTCGAACCCCCTTGACCTGGACCGGGCGGACTCTATCACCGAGGGCTGATCAACTACTTGCCCCGTAGCAACGGAATGACGATGGCCACCGGATCCCGGCTCCCGTTCTGCGTTCGACCCCGGTCGTGGGATACCGTTCCCCCGATAACAGGAGGTCTGGCGAATGTCCTTGACGGTGCACACGGAACAGCGCGGCGACGTGGTCGTCGTGTCGGTCGCGGGCGAGCTGGACATGGCCACCGCACCGCAGCTTCAGGACCAGATCACCGACCTGCTCGACAAGGGCCGCAGCCGGCTGGTGTTCGACCTGGCGGACGTCTCATTCTGCGACTCGACCGGTCTGTCGGTCTTCGTCCGCGCCAAGAACAGCTGCGACGAGGCGGGCGGCGTGGTCCGGCTGGCGGCGCCACAGCGGGGAGTGCTGCGCATCCTCGAGGTGAGCGGGCTGGTCGAGGTGCTGCACACCTATCCGACGGTGGACGAGGCAGTCGCCGGCGAATCGACGCCAGCCTCCTCCTGACCGCAGCCGTTCCTCACTCGTCCTCGACGTAGCGCGGACGAGCGATCGCCATGCCCGCCGTGGTCTGCACGGCGAGAGCGCCCAGCAGGAACCCGATCGGGGCGGTCCAACCGCCGGTGGCCTCGTAGAGGATGCCGACCATCAGCGGGCCGAGGGCGGCGATCACGTAGCCGGTGCTCTGCGCGAACGCCGACAGCGCGACCGTTCCCTCGGCGGTGCGGGCGCGCAGACCGATCGCGGTCAGGATCATCGGGAACGCCCCCTGACCGATGGCCAGCAGCGCGACCCAGAGCAGGGCGGCACCACGCGGCGCCAGCGCCAACCCCAGGTAGGCCAACGCCGACGCGGTGGTCAGCCCGAGCACCAGCGGACGCAGGCTGCCCAGCCGGCCGGCCAGGGTGGGCATCAGCAGCGCGATCGGCACACCGAGCGCGGTCACCCCGGCGAGCAGCAGCCCGGCCGACTCCGGCTGGTAGCCGGCGTCGCGGAACAACTGGGCCAACCAGCCCATGATCGCGTACCCGCTGAGCGACTGCGCCCCGAAGTAGGCGGCCATCGCCCAGCCGAGCCGGGTCCGTGCCGGCCGGATCCGCGCTGGCGCGGTGGCGACCGCCGTCGGAGTCGCCCGCCGCACGCCCGTCCGGGTCCGCAGCGCCAGCGGCACCCACGGGAGTACGGCCACCGCGGCCATCGCGGCCCAGATGCCGAGCCCGGCCCGCCAGGACCCGAAGGCGTGCGCGATAGGCACCGCGGTGGCGGCGGCCAGCGTCGTGCCCACTGTCAACGCCATCGTGTACGCCCCGGTGACCAGGCCGGTGCGGTGTGGGAAGTGCTGCTTGACGAGCATCGGCAGCAGGATGTTGGCGACCGCGATGCCGGACAGCGCCAGCGCGCTGGTGAGCACGAAGACCCAGGTCGAGTCGGTGACGACCCGGAGCACCTGACCAACGGCGAGGGCGAGCATGGCGACCACCAGCACCCGGGCCGGCGCCACCCGGCGTACCAACCACGGGGTGAGCGCGCCGAGACCGGCGAACGCGATGGTCGGCAGGGTGGTGACCAGACCGGCGGTGGCACCGGAGAGGCCCAGCCCGTCGCGGACCTCGTCGAGCAGCGCGCCGAGGCTCGTCACCACGGCCCGCAGGTTGACCGCGACCAGCAGCATCCCGACCAGCACGAGCGCGCCGCCGGTTGCCGGGTGCGTCCGCCGGACCGCACCCGGGCCGTCGGCTAGGCGGGTGTCGACGGCGGCGGGGGCGGGGGGCGCCGGAGCGGCGGTGGGTGGCGGGGTCATGACCGCTAACCTACAATCATGGGATGAATTTGGGACCGGTGATGTAACCAGTGCCACCGTCGGTCGATTCCTCCTCCGCGCCCGCCGTGCCGCCGCGCGGCCAGCCCGCCGTGCCACCCCGTGGCCACCGGGTCCGGCAGACGATCGAACAGCTCCGCGCTCGGATCCTCGGCGGCGAGTGGCCGGTCGGCGGGCGCATCCCCACCGAGCCACAGCTGGTTGCCGCGCTGGGCGTCGGCCGCAACACGGTCCGCGAGGCGGTCCGCGCGCTGGTGCACGCCGGCGTGCTGGAGTGCCGGCAGGGCTCCGGCACGTACGTGATCTCCACCGACGAGCTGGCACCGGTGGTGGCCCGCCGCCTCGGCGACGACCGGATGACCGAGGTGATCGAGGTGCGCCGCGCCTTCGAGGTGGAGGCCGCCCGTCTCGCCGCGCTGCGGCGTACCCCGGAGGATCTGGCGGCGCTCGACGGCGCGCTCGCGGAGCGCGAGGCCGCCTGGCACGACGGTCGGGTCGACGCGTTCGTCGAGGCCGACGCGGCGCTGCACACGGCGGTGGTCGCCGCCGCGCACAACGCCATGCTCGCCGAGCTGTACGCCTCGGTCGGCAGCGCCCTGCGCAGCACCGTCGCCCAGGCGATGGGCGACGCGCTCACCCCGGAGCGCTACGTCGACCACAGCCGACTGGTCGAGGCGATCCGGGCCGGCGACCCGCGCCGTGCCGCGCTCGAAGCCGGCGCTTTTCTGGAGCCCGCCGAACGGGCATAGGTTGTCCCCGACAGAAAAGCGGACACCTCGGGAGTACGGATGCTCAAGGGCTTCAAAGACTTCATCATGCGCGGCAACGTCGTCGACCTGGCGGTCGGCATCGTGATCGGTGCTGCTTTCACGGGCGTGGTCACCCAGCTCACCAAGTCGTTCCTCGAACCACTGATCAAGGCGATCGGCGGGGGCACCAGCCTCTCGGCCGGGAAGTGGACACTCAACGACCAGGTCTTCGACTGGGCGGCGTTCATCAACGCCCTGATCACCTTCCTGCTCACCGCCGCGGTGCTCTACTTCTTCGTGGTGTTCCCGATGAACAAGCTGGCCGAGCGCCGGCAGCGGGGCGAGGAGCCGCCGCCGGCCGCGCCGAGCGAGGAGGTCAAGCTGCTCACCGAGATCCGGGACGCGCTGGTCTCCGCCGGTCACACCACCCCGGGCCAGCAGCGCGGGGCGCTGGACGACGTGCTGGGCCGCCGGACGGAACCGCCGACGCAGCGCTGACTCGACCGGATGCACATCGGCCCCTGTGGGAATCCCGCAGGGGCCGCACCTTCTCGTACGTGTGTTCGATAGAGTCCCGCCATGGAGCAGCGCAAGCACTGGTGGAACGGGAAGTGGGGGCGGCTGGCCCGGCGGGACGTCTTCCTGCGGGTGGACGCCGACCGGTGGCACGTCGAGCAGCGCGCCGGCGGGGCCGAGGGCATTTCCCGGTTCTACGAGTACGGCAGTGCGGACGAGGCCGAGGACACCGTCCGGGCCCTGCTCGACGGCCCGGACACCTGGCGGGAGCTGTCCCCCCGACCCCCGGGCAGTTGGACCCTGCCGAACGGCTGACCAACCACCTGCCGCCCTGCTGCCCTGCTGCCCTGCTGCCCTGCTGCCCTGCTGCCGGGCGCAGCGTTGCCGCCAAGGCGATCCCGGCGGCGGTGGGCTCTGCCGCCGGTTGCCGCCGCTCCAGGCCCGGGGAGGCGGTACCGCTCTTTGCGGTGATGCCGCTGGGGCATATTGATGCCACACAGGCATCAGGCTCTCCGGATATCGCCGCCCCCCGCTGCGCCGCCGGGCGGCGGGCGGGCAGCCGAGCGACGGCGTTTAGCGGCGCGCCGCCCCGGGAACCGGCATCGAATGGACCAGCAGGACGAGCAGCAGGCGACCATCTCGCGGATCACCACCGGGATGCCGGTGATCGACTCAGCCGGCACCGAGGTCGGGACCGTGGACCTCGTCCAGCGGGGTGACCCCAACGCGGTGACCGTCCAGACGTCGACCGCCGACCCGGGCAGCAGCCTGGACGAGCTGATCGAGGCGACCGCGGTCGAGGAGCCGGACGTCCCGGCCGACCTGGCCGCGCGGTTGCTGCACAGCGGCTACCTGAAGGTCTCGACGGAGTTGACCCGCACCGGCGCGGTCTACGTACCGGCCGACCGGATCGGGTCGGTGGCTGACGGCCGGGTCCTCCTGGCCGTGGGCATGGCCGACCTACCTCCCGAGGAGTGATCCGACCGCCCCGGCCCGTCGGCCGGTGGGGCGGTGGGTGGGCGGCGGTGGAAGAGCAACAGCATCAGGCAACCGGCGGCCAGACCCCAGAACGCGCCGCCCACGCCGATCAACGTCACCCCGGAGGCGGTCACCACGAAGGTGACCACTGCGGCCTCCCGGGTCGTCGGGTCGGCGACCGCAGAGGCGAGCGCGGTCGCGAGGGCGCCCAGCAGGGCCAGCCCGGCGACCGCCTCGATGAGGATCGGTGGGGCGACTGCGACAAGCGCGGTGGCCGCTCCGGCGCCCAACCCGAGCAGAGCCAGCCCGAGGCCGGCGGTGACCGAGGCGACCCACCGCCGCTCCGGGTCCGGGTGCGCGTCGGGGCTGGCGGCGAGCGCAGCGGTGATCGCCGCGAGGTTCACCGCGTGCCCGCCGGCCGGGGCGGCGAGCAGGCTGGCCAGGCCGGTGGCCCGCAGTGCGGCGCCGAACGGCGGCCGGTAGCCGTAGCCGACCAGCACGGCCATGCCGGGTACGTTCTGCGCGGCCATGGTGACCAGGAACAGTGGAACTGCCAGCCCGACCAGCGCGGAGGCGTTCCAGGCGGGCGCGGTCAGCGTGACCGACGGGACCAGCGCGGCACCGGTCGGACCGGCCGGCGGCGCGGTCAGCGCGATCGCCGCCACCGCCACCACCAGCGCACCGGGCACCGCCCAGCGGCGGGCGAACCGGTGTAGCAGCAGCCAGGCCGCCACCACCGGCCCGGCCACCAGGGGCAGCTCGACCAGTGCGCGGACCGGGGCGGTGCACAGCGGCAGCAGCACCCCGGCGAGCATCGCGCCGGCCACCGGCTTGGGGATGGCGGCCACCGCGCGGCCCAGTGGTGGAAACAGCCCGGCCGCGACGATCAGCACCCCGGAGACGAGGAAGGCGCCCACCGCGACGGGCCAACCGCCCGGGGGTGGCCCGGTCGCCACCAGCAGCGCCGCGCCCGGTGTGGACCAGGCCACGCTCATCGGTATCCGGTGCCGCCAGCCCAGCCAGGCGGCGGCGAGCCCGCACGCCACGCAGAGGGCGAGCAGGCCGGAGGCGGCCTGCTCGTCCGACGCGCCGGCCGCGCGCAGCCCAGCCAACACAACCGTGAACGAGCTGGCGAAGCCGACCAGCGCGGTGACCACGCCCGCCAGCAGTGGTTGCACACGTCCGGCCATCCCACTCCCCCGACTGTTCCGTTTACGGAACGACAGCGTGTAGCACCATAGTCGGGTGCCGCAGCCACCACCAGCCCGCCGCCCGGGCCTCGACGTGGATCCCGTCGTCGTCGGCCGTCGGGTCCGCGCCCTACGCGAGGAGCGGGGCATCTCGCTGTCCACACTGGCCCGGCTCGCCGGTGTCGGAAAGGCCACCCTCTCCGGCCTGGAACACGGCACCCGCAACCCCACCCTGGAGACGCTCTGGGCGGTCACCGCGCAGCTCGGCGTGCCGTTCACCGCCCTGCTGGCCGAACCGGCGGCCGAGCCGATCGTGCACGGCACCGCCGTCACCGCCACCCTGCTGGAGGTGTTCACCGACACCGACGCGACCTACGAGCTGTACCGGATGAGAGTCGCGCCGGGCGTCGTGCAGACCTCACCCGCCCACCAACCGGGCGTGACCGAACACATCACCGTCTTCGCCGGAGTGCTGCGCGCCGGGCCGGTCGACGCACCACTGACCGCCCCGGCCGGTGGCCACCTCCGCTGGGTGTCCGACGTGCCGCACAGCTACGCGGCGGTGGGCGACGAGGAGGTCGCCGCCAGCCTGCTGCTGCGCTACCCGCGCCGACGAGACCGGTCCTGACGACCCATATCTCAATCATTTTCGCCCCACGCAGTAGTGCGTAGAGACGAAGGCAGGGTCTTCTTGGCAAGCTTGACCCCATGACGCTGATCCTCCGCTCGGTCATCCTCAACGACATCGGCTTGGTGCGCACCAACAACGAGGACTCCGCCCTCGCCGGTGACCGCCTGATCGCCGTCGCCGACGGCATGGGTGGGCTGCCCGCGGGCGAGGTGGCGAGCGAGATCGTGATCCGGATCCTGGACGAGCTGGCCCCGCCCACCGACCCCGACGGTGCCGCCGACGCCCTGCGCGCCGTGGTCAGCACCGCCAACCAGCGCATCCACGCCGCCATCACCGTCGACCCGACCCGGGAAGGGATGGGCACGACGCTCACCGCGGCGCTGTTGGCCGGGGAGACTCTGGTGCTGGCCCAGGTCGGCGACTCCCGGTGCTACCTGCTGCGCGACGGGGAGCTGACGCAGCTCACCCGCGACGACACGTTCGTGCAGGCGCTGGTCGACCAGGGCACGCTCTCCCCCGACCAGGCGCGTCACCACCCGCAGCGGTCCCTGGTGACCCGGGCCGTGCAGGGAGCCGACACCCCACCGGCGATCGGGGTGCTCACCGTGGTCCCCGGCGACCGACTGCTGCTGTGCAGCGACGGGCTCTCCGACTACGTCGAGGACGACGCCATCGCGGCGGCGTTGGGCATGTACGCCGACCGCCAGCAGTGCGGCGAGCAACTGGTGAAGCTGGCCCACCACGCCGGCGCTCCGGACAACGTGACCGTCGTGGTCTCCGACGTCGTCGCCCGCTGACTAGTAGGACGCACTCCGCGGTTCACGGAACCCGCCGGATCGGGTCCGGCCACCCAAGTAGGTAGTTGTGCCATCTAGCTTGCACCGCTACTGTCCGACGCGTGGATTCCGACCGGCGCGGGCAGTGGCTGCGGGGGGTGCTCGACATCTGCGTCCTCGCCCTGCTGTCCGAAGGCGAGTCCTACGGCTACCAACTGGCCCAGGCGCTCGACACGGCGGGAGTCGGGCCGATCCAGGGCGGCACGCTCTATCCCGTGCTGTTGCGCCTACAGAAGACCGGCCTGGTCACCGCGCAGTGGCGGGAGGGCAGTGCCGGGCCGGCCCGCAAGTACTACCGGCTCACCGACGACGGACACGCGGCGCTCCGCACCGGCGGCAACGCCTGGCTCACCTTCGTCCGGCCGGTGAACGACATCGTCACGAAGGGGGTCACCCGGTGAACGCCGACGATTGGCTGCGGACGCTCACAGCCGAACTGCACCAGCGCCGGGTCGCGCCGGACACCGCCCGCCACGTGGTCGCCGAGGCCGCCACACACCTGCGCGAAGGGGGCGGCGACCCCTGGGTCGTCTTCGGTCCACCCCAGCAGTACGCGGGCGCGGTCGTGGAGAGCATCGGCACCGCGCCCGGACCACGTCCCGGGCCGGTACGGCTGCACGCGGCGGGCATCAGCAAGAAGTACGGGCGGCGAACCGTGCTGCGCGACGCCACGCTGACCGTCCGGGGCGGACAGATCGCCGCCGTGGTCGGCGCGAACGGCTGCGGCAAGAGCACCTTCCTCCGGATCTGCGCCGGGCTGATGTCACCGGACGCCGGTGAGGTGACCGTCTCCGGGCGGCTCGGCTACTGCCCGCAGTCCGGCGGCACCGCCGACTTCCTGCTCGCCGACGAGCACTTCGTGCTCGTCGGCGCCGGTCAGGGCGTGACCCGCGGCCCGGCCCGCCGCGCCGGTCGGGCGGCGGCTCGCCAGCTCGGTTGGGAGGCGGGCGGGGACGTGCAGGCCCGCCACCTGTCCGGTGGCACCCGACAGAAGCTCAACCTGACCATGTCCACGCTCAGCGCCCCCGACGTTCTGCTGCTCGACGAGCCGTACCAGGGCTTCGACCAGGGCACGTACGTCAACTTCTGGGATCAGCTCAGCAGGTTGCGCGACGCCGGCACGGCCATCGTCGTGGTGACGCACCTGCTCAACCAACTCGACCGGGTGGACATCGTGCTCGACCTGACCCCGGCACGAGAGACCGAGTGGCACGCGCCCGGCCGCCAGGGAGGTCACCTGTGAACCAGCTCGTCACCGTCGCCGAGATGACAGTTCGGGAGCTGCTGCGGCGTCGAGGCGTACTCCTGCTGTTGTTGTTGATGCCGTTGACCTTCTACCTGATCCGGCGGGACGGCTACCTCGGGCAGTCGGTCCGTTCGCTGCTCCTCGGCGTGGGCTGGGCGGTGAGCACCGCCGCGCTGTTCGCCACGACCGCCGCCCGTGAGTTGGAGCCGAGGCTGCGGCTGGCCGGCTACCGCCCCCACCACCTCTACCTCGGGCGGATGCTCGGCCTGTGGACGGTGGGGCTGGTCATCTCCGTGCCGTTCTTCCTGCTCCCGATGATCGACGGCGCGCGCCTGCGGTACGGCGGCCTGGCTGCGGCGCTGCTCTGTTCCGTCGCGGTGGCGGCACCGTTCGGGATGCTGATCGGTGCGCTGCTGCCCCGCGAGTTGGAGGGCACGCTGCTGCTGCTCACCGTGGTCACGGTGCAGATGTTGATCGACCCGGCGGGGTCCGGGGCGAAGTTGACGCCGTTCTGGTCGACCCGGGAGATCGCCACCTGGTCGGTGGACCACACCGACCAGGGCTATCTATCCCGTGGCCTGCTGCACGGGCTCGTCGTCACCGCCCTGCTGGCCCTGGGCGTGGCTGCGGTGGCCAGCGTCCGCCTGCGCCGCCGCCGGCACCTGCGACACCTGCAGGTCGGCTGACGCGGCGCTGGTCGACGCCGCAGATCGGCCGAATCCGGTTGCTACGACCCCTGCGGCGGGTTGAGATGGACGAATGACCATCCGCCGGGTGACCGCCGACGACCGTCTCACCACCAGCTTCCCGCTGGCCGCGTACGCCTTCGAGTCCTCGCCGCTCGGTGCCGCACGGATCGACGAGTTCCGCGACTACCTGCCCTACCAGGAGGGCAACCGGACGTTGATCGCCGAGGAGGGCGGCACCACGTTAGCCGCCGCCTCGGCAATCCCGATGCGACAGAACCTGCGCGGGGCGGTCCTGCCGATGGCCGGTGTCGCCGGGGTGGCGACCCATCCGCTGGCCCGCCGGCAGGGGCACGTCCGGACGTTGCTGCACCAACTCCTCGACGAGATGCGCGACGACGGGCACCCGCTCAGCGCGCTCTACCCGTTCCGACCCAGCTTCTACGCCCGGTTCGGCTACGTCGGGCTGCCCAAGCCGCGCCGGGTCACCTTCACCGCGGCCAACCTGGGCTCGCTGCTCCGGGTGGACCTGCCCGGCGAAGTGAGCTGGGAGCGCATCGCGGCCGGCTACCCGGCCTGGCGGGCGTTCACCGAGCGCCACCTCCAGGAACGGCACGGCTTCTCGGTCTTCCCGGACTACCGGGCGGTCGGGATGCGCGACCGGGACGAGTACTGGCTGCTCACCGCCCGGGTGGGCGGGGAGGTGACCGGCGCGGTGACGTACCGGATCGACGGGCACGGCGGAACGCTGCACGGCAACGAGATGCTGGTGGTCGACCCGCTCGCCCGGACGTTGCTGTTGCAGTTCTTCGCCCGGCACGTCGACCAGATCGAACGGATCACCGTCCAGGTCCCGCCCGACGAGCTGCCGGAGCTGTGGCTGACCGACCTGGATGTGCACGTCGAGGCGCGCACGGCCGTACCGGGTTCGTCGGCCCCGATGGCCCGACTGCTGTCGATGGACGCGTTGCGCGGGCTGCCCGCCGGACCAGGCCGGGTACGGGTCGAGCTGACCGGAGACCGGTGGCTGGCCGGCACCCACCTACTGGACGGCACGACCGGCGCGCTGGAGCTGGTCGACGACACCACCGGCCGTACGCCCACCGCCACCCTCACCGCGGCCGGGCTCTCCGCCCTGGCGTACGGGGTGCTGGACCCGGCCGAGCTGCCGTTGCGGGGCCTGGGTGAGGTGCCGGTGGACGCCGCCGCCGAGCTGCGCGGCATCTTCCCCCGCCGGGTGCCGTACCTCTTCGCCGACTTCTGAGCCTTCCTCACGACCGGGTTTGTCGGCCCGACGGCCGTGGGTAGTCTCCCGCGAATGCCGGAGTGGTTACAGGCGGGTGGGTGGGGCCTACTGGCCGGGTCGGCTCTGCTGGTCGGGGCGGCGGTCGGCTGGTTCGCGCGGGTGCCGCAGCGTCTCATCGCGTCGATCATGGCGTTCGGTGCCGGGGTGCTGCTCTCCGCCGTGTCGTTCGAGCTGATCGCCGAAGCGCACGAGCAGGGTGGTCTGCTGCCCACCGCGCTCGGCGCTGCCGCCGGTGCGGTCGTCTACACGGTGGCCAATCTGGTGCTCGCCCGACACGGTGCCCGACACCGGAAGCGCTCCGGTGACCAGCAACCCTCCGAGAACGAGAAGCCCGGCTCCGGGTCGGCTATCGCCGTGGGCGCCCTGCTCGACGGCGTACCGGAATCGGTGGTGATCGGCGCGAGCCTGCTCAGCGGTGGCACGGTCAGCCTGGTCACGGTGGCGGCGGTCTTCCTCAGCAACGTCCCGGAGGGCCTGTCCAGCGCGGCCGGCATGCGTCAGGCCGGTCGACCCCGGCGGTACGTCTTCCTGCTCTGGACCGGGATCGCCCTGATCAGCGGAGCCGCGGCGCTGCTCGGCAACACACTGCTGGGCGGCGCTCCACCGGAGGTGCTGGCCGGGATCACCGCGCTGGCCGCCGGCGCGATCCTCGCGATGATCACCGACACCATGGTTCCCGAGGCATTCGAGGACGCGCACCTGCTGGTCGGCCTTATCACCGTCGCCGGTTTCCTGACCGCGTTCGCCCTGTCCCACGCCTGATGACGGCGTCTTAGCTGCGTATTAAACCGGCACGGCGGATTCGTCGCGACACCGTCACTGCTCCTAGCATCACGGGGTGCGCATGACGTCGCTTGCCGCCCTGCTCGTCCTCGGTGTCGCCACCGCGACCCTGCCCGCCTGCGCGGCCGACGACCCGGCGCCCGCTTTCCAGCCCGGCTCGTCCACCTCGCCGACGGCACTGGCGACCGGCGACCAGAACGCCGCGCCGGAGGCCCGCGACGGCCTCGGTGGCCCGGGTGCCAGCGCGAGCCCGAAGCCCGCCGAGAAGGTCCTCGCCGCGGGCAACCCGAACGGCAAGGCCAGCGTGCCGGCCGAGGGTAGGGCGGTGGACACCTCGAAGCCGACCCGGACCATCGGCACCGGCACCCCGGCGAGCTGCACCTCCGCAGCGGTCGTGAAGGCCGTCGCGGCCGGCGGTGTCATCACGTTCAACTGTGGGCCGGCGCCGGTGACGATCAAGATGACCGCCACCGCGAAGGTCCGCAACGCCAACGGACCGAAGGTCGTGCTGGACGGCGGCGGCACCGTCACGCTGAGCGGCCAGGGGCAGCGCCGCATCCTCTACATGAACACCTGCGACGAGGCCCAGGGCTGGACCACCTCACACTGCCAGAACCAGGATCACCCCCAGCTCACCGTGCAGAACCTGACGTTCACCGACGGCAACTCCACCGGCGACAAGGCCGAGGGCGGCGGCGGTGGGGCGATCTTCGTCCGTGGTGGACGGCTGAAGGTGGTCAACTCGCGCTTCGTCCGCAACCGCTGCGACCGCACCGGCCCCGACCTGGGCGGCGCAGCCGTCCGGGTGCTCAGCCAGTACGAGAACAAGCCGGTGTACGTGGTCGGCAGCACCTTCGACGGCGGTTCCTGCTCGAACGGAGGGGCGCTGAGCAGCATCGGCGTCTCCTGGGTGGTGCTGAACAGCCTGCTCAAGAACAACGAGGCGATCGGTAGCGGGGCCAACCCGGCCAAGTCCGGCACGCCCGGCGGCGGCAGCGGCGGCGCGATCTACTGCGACGGCAACGAGTTCACCGTCCGGATCGCCGGCACGATCATCGAGAACAACAAGGCCAACGAGGGCGGCGGCGCGGTCTTCTTCGTGAGCAACAACCGCACCGGCACGATGCGGATCGAAAGCTCGACCCTGCGCCGCAACCCGAGCGCCAAGTTCGAGACCCGCGGCTTCCCCGGCATCTTCTTCCTGGGCGCCCAGAACCCCACTGTCACCGGTTCCAAGCTGAGCTGACCCCCGCCGCCGGCTGCTCCCTTGCGTCCGCCGTGCGGATGCCCTCCGGTGATCAAGAGGTTTCGGTCACCGGAGGCGCGTTTCTGACCGAAACCTCTTGATCACCCGGATCAGTAGGGGTTCCCCTGGCCTGGGGGGCGGGCCTTCAGGAGAGCAGCGGGGCGGCCGGGCAGGTCGCGGGTGCCGGACATCGGCGGGCTCGGCGTGTGGTCGCCGTCGGCCATTCCGGCGAAGAGTTCCTTGAGGGCCGCGATCGCGCTGATCTTGGGCTGCCAACCGAGCTCGGTCTCGGCGCGTTCGCTGGACATCAGCGGGGCGTTCAGACCCAGCTCCACCCAGCCCGCGTCGACCGGCTGCAGCCGCGCCCGCCAGCTCAGCGCCGCCGCCGCGCGCAGCACCGGCGCGGCGACCGGCACCGTCCAGCCATGGAAGTGCCGGGCCACCAGCTCCGGCGTCAGCACCGGGTCCGCAGCGACGTTGAAAGCGCCGCGCACATCACCCAACACCGCCCGGGTGTACGCATCAGCGACGTCGTCGGCGTGCACCGCCTGCATCCGCAACCGGCGGTTCGTCGGCACCAACGGAATCCGACCGAAGCGCAACAGCCACACCGGCGCCAGCGGGCCGAGAAAATAGCGGGTGATCTCCACACCGGCGGCCCGCTGGAAGATCAACCCGGGTCGCATCCGCACCACCCGCAGCGTCGGGTGCTCCCGCTCGACCTCGTCCAGCAGCGCCTCGACCTCCGCCTTGTGCTCGCTGTACGACGAGCCGGCCACACCGGTCGCCGGCCACCGCTCGCTGATCGGGTGGTCCTTCGGACCGGGCGCGTAGGTGCCGACCGACGAGGCGTACACCAGTGCCGGCACCCCGGCCCGAACCACCGCGTCGATCACCGCCCGACTACCGTCGACGTTGGTCCGGCGCAGCACCCGCTGGTCATGGCTGGGCTGGATCTGCCAGGCCAGGTGCACCACCGCGTCCGCACCGGCGAAGATCTCGGCCAGCTGGGGTGGGGCAGTCGGCGCACCGACGTCGCACGAGTGCCACTCCACCTGGTCGTACGGCTCGCCGACATCCGGGCCGGGCAACCGCCGGACCACCCCGGCCAACTCCACGCCCCGCTCCCGGCGCAGCCGCCGCAGCAATGCCGTACCGACGTTGCCGCTGGCCCCCACCACCACGATCCGCATGCCCGACCCCGTACCCGCCCAGCAGCAGCTCAACCACCACGCCCCGCCCCGCGCGGCCGGCGGCTTGATCCACTGGGTTTTCTGAAAGTCGCGGTATCCGGGCGGGCACGACACCCCGGCTTCCGGAAACCCGGGTCGATCAGGGGTGAGGAAGGTCCCGACCTGGCGGTTCCACCGTCCCGGACACCGCCACATCGCGAACCTCGTGACGATCAGGTCCGCCGATTGCCAGGCATCGACACCTGGCCGGAAGCCGAGAGCCGGCATCGCTCCCTGTCAGGTAACCTGAGCGCGCGGGCCGCTAGCTCAATGGCAGAGCTGTGGACTTTTAATCCATAGGTTCAGGGTTCGAGTCCCTGGCGGCCCACTCTTCCGCAGGTCAACCGGCCCTCCACCGGTCTCTTGCGTTGGTGCGCGTGCCCCGTACAGCAGTGAAGTACAGCAGCGAGCCGGCCACGCACACGCATGTCTCTATCGGCTCACCTGAGGTACAGTTTTCTGTACTTGCCATGGAGGTGGTCATGCGGACCGTGAATTTCACCCAGCTACGGCAGAACCTGGCCGCCGAACTCGACAGCGTCATCAACGACGCGGAGGAAGTGGTGGTGACCCGATCCGGCCACGAGCCCGTGGTGATCGTGCCGCTTGCGGAGTACGAGTCGATGAAGGAGACCGAGTACCTCCTGCGCAACCCCAGCAACGCCGCCGCGCTGCGCCGATCGATGGCAGAGCTGGAGAAGGGTGATGCGGCCGAGCGGGACCTGATCGACCCGGCCAGCGTGCGGGACGTCGCGTGAGGCTGGTCTTCACCGCAACGGCATGGAGCCAGTACCTCAGCCACACGGATCGGAAGCTGGTCAAGCGCATCAACGACCTCATCGCGGACGTGATGCGCAACGGATACGAGGGCATCGGCAAGCCTGAGCCCCTTCGGGGAGAGCTGTCCGGCTTCTGGTCCCGCCGGATCGATCGCGAACACCGCCTGGTGTATCGGATCACCAAGGACGACGTCGAGATCATCGCCTGCCGGTACCACTACGGCGACCGATAGCGGACCGGAACCGGCAACCCAGCGGTCATCGGTCGAGCGTCTGGCCGAGCCGCTTGAGGGCGTCGCGGGTAGCCGCCGAGGAGACCACCGTGTATATCTCCATGGTGATGGCGAACTGCGCGTGCCGCAGGATCTGCATCGCCACCCGAGGGTGCACGTCCAGGTCCGCCAGGAGCGAGGCGCAGGTCCGCCGGCATCCCTGACGGTCATCCGCCGAACGCCGGCCGCGTCACAGCGGCGGTCCCAGAACCGGTTGAAGTTGCGCGGCTCGACCGGCCGACCAGGCTACGCAGCAGCGCGCCGCCGGTGTCGACAAGGCACCCACGCCGTGTGGCGAATCGAAGGCAGCGCGGACGAGCAGGGCCCCGCTACGCTCCTTGCCGATTGGACCTCTCGACGGGCAGGACACAGGATGGCCATCAGCAGTGAAGAGGACGCCAAGAAGGCCCTTGGCATCGACACTTGGCGGAATCTCTCCAAGGACAAGGTCATCCAGCTCGTGGCCATGATGCCGGAGATGGAGAAGGAGGTTCAGCTAAAAGTAATCGAGCAGCTCCCCGAGATCACAAAATTTGCCGTCAAGGCGATGACCACGGTGCGGAGGATGCACGAATCCACCCTCTCGTTCAACGAGAAGAGCCAGGAGAACGTTCATCGGGGCTACCAGGAAGCCAGAGCGGCGATCATCGCTCAGCTCCAACGCGACGATCTGAGCCCGGAAGAGCGAAGGTACCTCACCGACTGCCTCATGCAGACCGCCGACAAGGAATCTGCGAAGGACTCCGAGAACAAGCACTACCTGGACAGGTGGGTCAACAAGGCGGCGCTCAGCGTCGGCGCCGCCGTTATCCTGACCGCCCTCGCCGCCGGCGGCAAAGTAGCTCTTCAGAACAGTGACGGGCTACGGAAACCCTGACGATTCGCGATCATCCTCAGCTCAGGCGACGAGGACCGACCCGCGCCCTCTGCACGGGTCAACGGTGTCGGCTCAACGGAAGAGTCCCAGGTCTGCCACGGCGTCCACCGCCACGGTCAGGTCCGCGACGCCGAAACCGGTCACACCGAGCAGCCAGAGCCGGTACGACGACATGCGAATCCACCAGGGTTGGTGATCGCCGAGACGGCGACGCCCGGCGGCGTGGGGAGGGACGTCGAGGCTTCGCTCAAGGCGCAGCTGTCCCTCGATCCGCTCCATGAGCCGACTGTCGCTCATCTCAAGATGGCGGTGTTTGGCCATCAACTGTGCCGCCAGGACAGCGAGGATCGTGCCGAGGACGACGGCGAGGGCTTGGGCAGCGGGTGAGTTGCCGGGCTGTAGTGCGATCGTGAGAAGAAAGGCCTGAGCCGCGGTAGCCAGCGCGGGAATCTGCCACATCATCGTGTCGAGGGATGTGCGGCGGGCGCCGACCACGGTGTAGACCGCCGTGAGGACCGCGTCGGATACCTGATCCTGGGCCTGGGTGGCGGGCGGGCCGGAGGTCATGGCGTCATGGTCGCAAGGTTCTGCAACAGTCTGGCGCCCAGGGCTGACGTAGCTATCCTCTTCAAGTGCTGGCCCAAGTGGAGATCGTTGACGCGGGGCCCGCACTGCGAAGGGACTATCGACATGCCCCGTGTGGTACCGGCGGTCAACCGCGCACTCGACGTCCTCGAACTGTTCGTGGACTGCCCTGAACTGTCGGCCCGCCAGGTGATGGAGCGGCTCGACCTGCCCCGCACCACCGTCCACGAACTACTCGTCACGCTTGAGGCTCGCTCGTACCTGATCTCGGTCCCGGGCCAGCCGGTGCGGTATCGGCTCGGCATGCCGCTGTTCCAGCTCGGTGCGGCGTTCGCCGGCCGGCTTGATCTGGTCCGTGAGGCGCAGTGCGTCGCGCGGGACGTGGCCGCCGCGTGCGACGAGGCGGTGCACGTGGCCGTGCTCGACGGTGCGGATGTCATCTACCTCGTCAAGTTCGACAGCACGCACCCGGTCCGGATGGTCTCCGCGGTCGGGCGGCGGCTGCCGGCTCACTGCACGGCGGTCGGCAAGATCCTGCTGTCGGGCCTCGATCCGGCCGTCCTGGACGCCGTCCTGACCAAGGACGCCCTGCCTGGCATGACTCCGGCAAGCATCACCGATCCGGACCGCCTTCGGGCACATCTCGCGCGTGTGCGGGCGGACAGCGTCGCGGTGGACATCGGCGAGTCCGACACCGCCATGCGCTGCGTCGCCGCGGGGATCCGGGACCATTCCGGCACCACGATCGCCGCGATGAGTCTGTCCGCGCCGATCATCCGCTGGACGGCTCAGGCGTACCGGGAGTGGACCGAGCTGGTCCGCGAGGGCGCGGCCACGCTGTCCGCCCGGATGGGCTACCGGGCCCTGCCTCGATAGCCCACCTCCCGTTTTCGGTTCGAAACACCATCGAAACATTGACATTCTTCTCAGGGCTGTTCTAGCGTCGCGACCACTTGATGCGGTATTTCGAACTGAGTTCGAAATTTCGAACGGCGGTGGTCCCGTGGCTCGACCGAACTGGAACATCAGCGCCGCCTTCTCGGCCCGGTCGCCGATCGCCTCAACGCACTGACCGATGCGGGCGACGCGCATCCGTGGTCGCCGTCATGAAGACACACCTGTTGCACGAGCTACGCCCTCGGCGTGCCGTGCGGCGGGGACTCGAAGGAGGCGAATGTCCATGGACATCAATCCGGCCTGGTCACGACGCGGCTTTCTGGGGATGGGGGTGGGGGTGCTCGGCGCGGCAGGTCTGGCCGCGTGTGGGGGTGAATCCGACTCGCCCGCCAAGGTGCAGCCGGAGGTTCCGCAGGAGCTGATCGACGCGGCGGCCGCGATGAAGGGCTCCTCGATGGGGATGCTGTCGCAGAAGCTGTACTCGACGGCGGCGAACGAAGCCCTCGACAGCTCGATCAAGAAGTTCGCCGACACCACCGGGACGAAGATCGAGAACAGCCTGGTCCAGGCCGACGCCGGTGACGTGGTGGCCAAGATCCACGCCGAGGTCGAGGGTGGGGTGGCGCGCGACCTGGCGTTCATGACCGACTCGCGCTTCGTCGCGCAGTTCCAGGCGTTGGGTGACCTGGAGGACGTGACGGACGTCGTCCAGGCGCTGACGGCCAAGTACGGCGAACCCTGCGCCGAGGCCAAGAACTTCTGCGTCTTCGACGGCAAGTGGTTCGCGATCCCCTACCACTTCATCGGGATCGGGTCGTTCCTGCGCAAGGACTGGATGCAGGACAAGGGCATCACGCCCAAGGACATCTACAGCTGGGAAGAGCTGCGGGACGTATGCCTGGAGATCTCCGATCCGGCCAAACGCCGGTTCGGTTGGGGCATGACGGTGAACCGGTCCGGTGACGGCAACGGCATGATCGAGGCCCTGATCAACGCGTACGGCGGATCGATCGCCTCCAACGACGGCCGGAAGGTCACGTTCAACTCCCCCGAGACGGTGCAGGCGGTCACCTTCCTGGGCGACATCTACACCAACGAGAAGTACAAGCCGATGCTGCCGCCGGGGATCGCGAGCTGGACCGACACCAGCAACAACGAGAACTGGCTCGCCGGGATCCTCGGCTACACCCGCAACCAGTTCAGCGTCTACGCGGACTCGCGGACCAAGAAGAACCCGGTGCACGCGAACACCCACGTGTTCTCCGACTGCATCGGACCGGCCACCAACAACCCCCTGCTCCTCGGCCAGTCGCAGGGCTTCGTCGTCTTCAAGGGCGCCAAGAACCCCGGGCTCGCCAAGCTCCTGGCGCAGTACCTGGTCAGCGCGCCCGCCCTGCTCGGCGTGGCGAAGGAGGCCCCCGGCCTGGTGATGCCCGCCTGGGAGAAGGTCTGGGACGCCGACCCGTTCTTCACCAGTGGCGACCCGGCGTTCCCCATGCTGCGCAAGATCACTGAACTCAAGCTACCGCTGAACACGAAGAACGGCCTGGCCTTCCCGCAGAAGGCCAGCGCGGGCCAGCAGGCCGTCGGCTCCGCCTACGTCCTCACCGACATGATGCAGCAGGTCGTGCAGGGGACTGCGCCGGCGCAGGCCGTGACGACCGCCCACGCGAAGATGGTGCAGATCTTCAACCAGCAGGGGCTGCCGCAGTGAGCTCGGTCCGTCCTGCGCGGGTCCCGACGGCGAGGAAATCCCCGCCGTCGGGACCTGGCTCTCTCACCATGACGCAGCGGCGGCTGGGGCGTGACTGGCGGTTGGCGACACTGTTCCTGGCGCCGATGGCCCTGCTGGTCGGCGCTCTTGTTCTGGTGCCGATCGCCCGGTCGATCCTGACCAGCACCACCGAACGGCACGGGCAGGACACCGTGTTCGTCGGCCTGGACAACTACCTCGCGCTCGTCGGCGACGACCAGTTCCACACGGGCGTGGTGAACTCGTTCGTCTTCACCGCGTACGCCGAGATCTTCAAGGTTGTGCTGGGGTTGTCCGCGGCCCTGCTGCTGCACCATCGCCGTCGCGGGCGGGCAGTGCTGACCGGGTTGCTGCTGGTGCCGTGGGTGGTGCCGACGGTGGTGACGGCGTTCAGCTGGCGCTCCCTGCTCGACCCGATCTTCGGCAGCGTCAACACGCTGCTCACCGCAACCGGAATCGGGCCGTTACTGGCCAGCGCGCACCTGGTCGACAGCTGGCCGGCGGGCTGGCTGTCCGACCCGGAGCTGGCCATGCCGTCGGTGATCCTCGTCAACGTCTGGAAGGGGGTGCCGTTCTTCACCGTGTGTTTCCTCGCCGGGTTGAAGGCCATCCCGGCGGACCTTTACGAGGCGGCGACGATCGACGGCGCCTCGTCGGTGCAGCGGTTCATGAACGTGACGCTGCCCGGGTTGCGTCACGTGCTCACCGTGACGGTGACGCTGTCGTCGATCTGGACGTTCAACAACTTCGACCTCGTCTGGCTGCTGACCCAGGGCGGACCGGGTGACGTGACCGCGCCGTACGTGCTCATCGCCTACTCGAAGGCGATCCTGCAACTGCAGTACGGCGCCGGCGCGGCGGTCACGCTCGTCATGCTGCCGGTGATCGGTGGGCTGGTGTTCGTCCTGGTCAGGTTGCTACGCCAGGACACCACCATCAGGCTGCCCCGGCGACGCCAGGCGGCGTGGCGGATCGGGGCGCGGCGGTGGGCCGGAACGGCGCGCAAGGCGCTGCCGTGGGTCGTCACCGCAGTGGTCACCGGCCTGCTCTTCTGGGCGTCGCCGGAGATCTTCTGGAAGGCGGCGGTGGTCCTCGGGGTGATCCTGCTGATCGCGGTGGCGGTCGGCCGGGTGGTCTCGACCCTGCAGTCCCGGGGCGGTCGACGGTCGGCGGCGGCGGCGTCGGGTCTGGGGTCCTGGGTCGCGCTGGCCGGGTTGCTCTTCTTCGTGCTCGGCCCGCTGTACTGGATCGCCGTCACCGCCTTCAAGTCCGAGGGCCAGGTCGTCATGCGCACCGACGACCTGTGGCCGACGCCGTGGACCCTGGAACAGTTCAGCGCCCTGTTCGACAACCAGCCGTTCGGCCGCTGGTACCTCAACACCATCCTGGTGTCGGCGGCGTCCACCGCGGTGGCGCTGGTCTGCGCCGCCCTGGCGGGTTACGCACTGGCCCGGCTGCGGTTCCGCGGGGCGCAGGGCTTCACCGTCACGGTGCTGCTCACCTACGTGATGCCGGGTGCGCTGCTGTTCATCCCGCTGTACCAGATGCTCATCGGCGCACGGCTCACCGACTCGTTGTGGTCCCTGGTGGTGACGTACCCGACCTTCACGCTGCCGTTCGCCACCTGGCTGCTGGTCGGCTACTTCTCGTCGATCCCCATCGAGTTGGAGGAGGCCGCGCTCGTCGACGGCTGCACCCGCCTCCAGGCGTTCGGCCGGGTGGTGCTGCCACTGGCCAAGCCGGGGTTGCTGGCGGTCGCGCTCTTCACCCTGACCAACGCCTGGAACGAGTTCCTGTTCGCCTTCGTGTTCATCACGAAGGACGAGTACAAGACGCTCCCCGTCGGGATGCAGTCGATGATCGCCGGAGACGTCGTCCCACAAGGACAACTCGCCGCAGCGTCGCTGCTCGTCAGCATCCCGGTCGTGGTCATGTACGCCCTCGGGCAGCGCTTCCTGACCGAAGGGCTCACCGCGGGCGCGGTGAAGGGCTGACCAAGCGAACCTACGGGCCGCTGGTGCCGACCGGCACCAGCGGCCCGGCAAGGGCAAGCCCCAGGAGGTTCACTCGGTCTCGCTGCCGGCCCGCGCGCGGGTGTAGGTGAGGACGAGGGAGCCGCTGTCCGGGCCGGTGATGAATCCGTCCAGGGTGACGGCGACGTGGTAGACGAACCCGGCTGCGCTAACCGACGATCAGCCACGTCAGGACGCCAAGAGCGATGAGCAGGGTGGTCACCCACCCGGTCCGGGACGACGACGTCTCGCCCCGCACCTCGCCAGCCAGGTCGGTGGCCGTGCCGGGGAGTTCGGGCAGCGACGAGGGTCGGTACACCAGTGCGCCGACACGCCCCGCCGGTACGTCGACGAGACCGGTGGCCTGCCGTCCCGGAATGCCGGTACGAAGCGGCAGCCACGCCACGACCTCGACCATCCCGGCGGGAACGGCGATCTCGTACGGGTCCCACCCGGGCAGTCGATGCTCACTCCCCTCGACCATGACGACCGGCCTGGTGTCGTCGTCGTACGCGTCCGGATCGTTCCACCACGCGGGTTTGATCGGGATGATCCGGAGCACGCCGTGTCCGGGGGCGAGCGGACCGGTGACCGGCGCGGCCGCGATAGCTGTCAGCTCACGGATGGCGTCCGGGGTGAGGGACTTGTCGCGTACGCAGAACAGCCGTTGGAACAGGTTCGGCCCCAACAACGCCTCGAAGAGGAAGGGCGTGGCCGCGTAGAGCCCGACGACGACGACGGTGATCCCGAGCCCGAAGAACAGGCCGGCGACGATCCCGACGTCGCTGAGCAGGTATGCCACACCGAAGAAGGCGGCAGCCACCGCTACCGAGAGGAGCACGCACAGCACGGCGAAGAGCGCTGCACCGGCGAAGTTCCTCCAGTATCCCGCGACGGCGTCACCCTTCACCCCACCGACCGTAGCGATGGCAGGCAATACGTTCCCCCGGGTGATCGGGTGCCACCGTCACTGCCCAAGCCGCTTCTCGAACCAGTGGTGGGCGTAGTGCTCGGTGTTGTACGCCTCGATCTCCCGGTAACCCGCCGACCGGTACAGGGCGATCGCCTCGGTGAGGTTGCGGTTGGTGTCCAGCCGGACGGCGCTCGCGCCACGCTCGGCGGCGTACCGTTCCAACTCGCCCAGCAACCGTCGCCCGACGCCGAGCCCACGGACGGTGTCCGACACCCAGACCCGTTTGATCTCGGCAGGCGCGTCCGGGTGGAGTTTGACAGCGCCGCAGCCGATCGGTTCGGCGTTGAGGGTGGCGAGCAGGACGACGCCGGCGGGTGGGATGAGTGCCTCGTCCGGGACCGGGTTGCTCAGTTCCGGGTCGAACCCGTCGTCGAATCGACGCTCGATGTCCCGGACGTAAGCCCGCAGACATGCGCGTACCCGCGGGCCGTTGGGTGGACACGGCTCGATGACGACCATCGAGCTGATGAGGAGCCGTTCGACCTCGGCCATGGCGGTGACGAGTCGTTCCCGGCGGGCCTCGGTGAGTGGTCCGAGGATCGACGCGGCCAGTTCGTCGGACAGCCGGTCGAGCTGGGTCCATTCGGTCCGGCCGGCGTCGGTGAGCTGGGCTGTGCGTACCCGGCCGTCGCCGCCGGATTGCACGGTCGGTCCGACGGTGACCAGCCCTTCGGATTCCAGGGCGCGCAGCAGTCGGCTGAGGTGGCCGGAGTCCAGCCCGAGCCGTGCCCGCAGTGCCGCGACCTCGGCGCCGGCAGGGCCGATCTCCCACAGCAGGCGGGCCTGCCCGAGGGGCCGACCCTGGGCCATGTACTCGTCGTCGAGGGCACCGACCCGCTGGGTGACCGTCCGGTTGAACCGCCGCACGGCGGCGATGAGAGCGGCGTCCATATACCTGACCTTAGTCAGGTTGTTGGGTCTGGCGGTAGGTGGTGATGCCGGCACGGTCCAGGACGACGACCACGAGCACCACCGCCGTGGCGACCGCGCTGACCGCCAGCAGCGGCGGCCGCAGGGCGGCCGCCACACCACCCAACACGAACAGGGCGGCCACCCGGGGCCAGGAGATCCGCCGGTGGATCATCAGGGAGAACAGGATCCGCCCGACGAGGAACAGCGTGGGACCGCCCAGGATGACCAGGACGGCGGTCGCGTCGCTGGTCTCGGTGGGGTGGGCGATGCTCAACTCGGCCCCGACGGCGGTGACCACCAACCCGGCGATCATCACCAGGTGCAGGTGTCCGGTGATGACGCCGATCCGGGCCGGGTCGGCGTGCTCGATGGCCGGCCCGAGGCGCTGCCCGGCGGGCGTCACGTAGAGGAGACCGATCAGCACTGCCGTCGCGAAGACCAGCAGGAAGGCGGCGGTCTCCGGCACGTGCAGTCGGGTGTCGGCGTACGAGAGACCGGCGACCAGCACGAGTTCACCGAGCGCGATGATCATGATTTGTTGGTACCGCTCCGCGAAGTGCTCGCCGACGAGATGCAGTTCCTCCCGTTCCGCACGGCCCAACAGTGGCGTGGGCCAGCGGAACCGGGGGCCGATGAGGTCGATCGAGAGGGCGAGCACCCAGAGCGGCACCCGCCCGTCCGCCCAGAAGCCGCCCGCCAGCCACGGTACGGCGGAGAGGGTGTACCAGCTGAGGATCCGTACCGCCCGGCGTTGTCGGGGGTGCCCCCGCAACGTCACGGCGGTGACGATGCTCCGCCCGACGTGCAGCGCGACGTAGGCGCCCGCGAAGAGCAACCCCCGGCCGTCAAAGGCCTGCGGGATCGCCACCCCGGCCAACAGGCTGGCCAACGCGGCGGCGATCAGCAGTCCTCGAACCGCCGCGCTCTCCGGGTCGTACCAGTCGGCGAACCAGGTGGTGGTCACCCAGAGGGTCCAGACCCCGGTCAGCAGTATCGCTGTGTACAGGGCGCCGACCAGGGTGAGGTCGTGCAGCAGGTGCTCGGCCAGCTGACTCAGCGCCAGGACGAACGCCAGGTCGAAGAACAGCTCCAGGAACGAGGCGCTCAGCGGCGCCTCGCTCCTGCGGAGCAGCCGGTCGGGCTTGCTGGCCATCGGCGGCTCCTCCCGGTGGCACGCCCTGCGTCCGTCGTACCACCCGGGGAGGGCTACGGAGGCGAAAAGCCGATCAGCGGCGCACGCCCACCCCGGCGTAGCCGTGCGAGTCGACGAGGTCACCCTCGCCGTCCGGCCGCCACCGGGTGGTCTCCACGAGGCCGGGTTCGAGCAGGTCGTACCCGGTGAAGAAGCGCAACGTCTCGGCGTGCGTGCGGGGAACGAGCGGCGCGCTGCTGTTGCGGTAGACGGCCTTCCCGCGCTCGGCCAACTCCGGTGGGATGCCGTCCAACGTCAGGTGGGACAGCACCAGGTGACTGCCGGGGACGGTGGCGTCCCGCAGTCGGGCGACCGCCGCCCACGGGTCGTCGTCGTCCGGCACGAAGTGCAGCACCGCGAGGAGCAGCACCGCCACCGGCCGATCCAGGTCGAGCGTGCCTCGCACGTCCGGGTGCGCCAACAACTCGTCGGGCCGCCGCAGGTCACCCTGGACGACAGCCGTGCCGGGCACGTCCGTCAACAACTGCCGGGCGTACGCGACGGCCACCTCGTCGTAGTCGACGTAGACCACCCGGGCGTCCGGTGCCACCGTCCGCACCACCTCGTGCACGGTGCCCTGGGTGGGCAGCCCGGCACCGATGTCGAGGAACTGGCGTACGCCCTGTCCGGCGGCGTGGCGGACAGCTCGGCGCAGGAAGTGGCGGTTGGTCTGGGCGGCGACCCCGGTCTCCGGGAAGATCTCCAGCACCCGTTCGGCGGCGGCCCGGTCGGCGGCGAAGTTGTGGCTGCCGCCCAGGAAGTAGTCGTACATCCGGGCGACGTTGGGTCGGGCGGTGGCATCGGGCGCCGGCTGGTCGGTCACGGGGGTCCCTTCGACAGTGACGTGGGATTCCGATGTCTAGCACCTGTGGCGACGACCCGCTGCCCTGTCGTGTCGTTGATCCGGCAGCGCCCATGGTCGTCGCTGACCACGGTGGGGGCACCGACTCAACGAGGAGGTAAGCCGATGACCGCTCAGCGCGAGACGGTGCAGGTCGACCACGACCTGTTCCGCGCCGTGTACGACTCGCCCGCGTCACTGCCCGGCCGACACCGCTGGACCACCCCGGAGTCGGACGTCCGGCGGTTGGAGAAGCTGCTCGGCATGCCGGCGCGGAGCATCGGCGCGCCGCTCTGGGTCAGCGGCGACGAACCGGACTGCCCGAAGTGCGGCCGGCGGGTCACCTGGTACGACATCGTCTCGTCGGCGCTCTCCGGCCTGCACGACAAGGCCATGATCGCCACGGTCATCCTCGGCGAGCGCAAGTACGTCAACACCGAGATCCCCGATGCCATCGCCGGCGTGCGCTGCTCCGACTGTCACACCGCGATCGACGGGCTGCGCAGCTTCAAGTGCCACAACTGGGCGTACGCCTTCGAGGCGCTGGAGGCCGTCCGGGAACGGATGGCCGGCGGTCCCGTGCAGGCCTGAGCTGGCGACGGCTCCGCACGCCAGCCTGCCTGCGAGGGCCGAGCCGAGCAGCGGGCGGCTCAGTCGGCCGAGCGACGGGTGGGGCGGCGGCCGGGCGGGGAGGCCGGTTCCGGACCGGAATCGGGCACCGGCGGCATCGGCCGGCTGACCGGTTCGGCACCGGTGATCCGTACCGCCTCGCCGTGGTGCCAGACCTCGACCTCGGTGTCGGAGGCGGCGTCGGGCAGTTCGTAGCGGGCCTCGGTGGGAGTCAACGTGACCCGCAGCCGGTGGCCCCGCCAGCGCAGGCTGAACGCCAACCGGTCGATCCGACGCGGCAGCCGGGGGTCGAAGGAGAGCACACCTCGGTCGTCGCGCAGCCCGCCGAAGCCCAGTACGAGTGCCAGCCACGCACCGGCCAGCGAGGCCAGGTGCAGCCCGTCGGCGGTCTTGTCGCCCAGGTCCGCGAGGTCCTGCAGGACCGACTCGGCGAACAGGTCGTACGCCAGATCCAGGTGCCCGACCTCGGCGGCCAGGACGGCCTGCGGTGCGGCCGACAGCGACGAGTCGCGGACCGTTCGGGCCTCGTAGTAGGTCAGGTTGCGGGCCTTCTCGGCGGCGGTGAACTCCCCGGGGTGCAGCTGCATCGCGAGCACCAGGTCGGCCTGCTTGACCACCTGCTTGCGGTACAGCTCCAGGTACGGGAAGTGCAGCAGCAGCGGGTAGTCGTCCGCGCTGGTGTTCGCGAAGTCCCACTCGGGCTGCTCGGTGAAGCCGGCGGCCTGCTGGTGCACCTCGCGCTCGCCGTCGTACGGAACGAACATCGCGTCGGCGGCGGCCCGCCAGCTGACCACCTCGTCCTGGTCCACGCCGAGCCGGCCGGCCAGGTCGGGGTGGCGCTCAACGGCGTCCGCCGCGCCCCGCAGGTTGCGCTTCGCCATGAGGTTGGTGAAGACGTTGTCGTCGACGAGTGCGGCGTACTCGTCCGGGCCGGTCACCCCGTGCAGGTGGAAGTCGCCCGTGTCCGACCAGTGGCCGAAGCCGTGCCAGAGCCGGGCGGTCTCCACCAGCAACTCCAATCCCGCCTCGGCGAGGAACCGCTGGTCGTCGGTGGCCGCCAGGTAGCGCAGTACCGCGTCGGCGATGTCCGCGTTGACGTGCAGCGCGGCCGTGCCGGCCGGCCAGTAGCCGGAGCACTCCCGGCCGCCGATGGTGCGCCACGGGAAGGTGGCACCGGTCAGCCGCAGCTCGCGGGCCCGCTCCCGGGCCTCGGGCAGGTGGGCGTGCCGCCAGCTCAGCGCCGAGCGGGCCACCGCCGGGGCCAGGTAGGTGAGCACCGGCAGGACGTAGGTCTCGGTGTCCCAGAGGACGTGCCCGTCGTAGCCGTTGCCGGTCAACCCCTTGGCCGAGATGGTCCGGTCCGAGTCCGGCCGACCGGCCTGGATCAGGTGGAACATCGCGAACCGCACTGCCTGCTGAAGCTCCTCATCGCCGTCGAGCTGCACGTCGGCGACCTGCCAGGCCCCGTCCAGGGCGGCCCGCTGATCGACGAGGAGAGCGTCGAACCCGTCCGCGCGGGCCGCATCCGCCTCGGCGGAGACCAGGGCAGCCAACTCGTCGGCGGGTACGTCGTGGACCGCCGCCCACTCGTACGCGGCGAACTTCGTCAGCCGCAGCCGCTGCCCGGGATGCAGGCGACCCGCCACGGTCAGACGTACCCGGTCCGGGGTGCTGTCACCGGTGGTGGTGACCGTGTCCGTCCCGTCCACCAGGTGACTGACCGCTACCGCCACGCGCTGGCCGCTGCGCTCGGTCCGGTGCACCAGCACGCCGTCGAGGCCGCTCGCGTCGTACGACTCGGCGGTCAGCGGGTCGGCGGGCACCGAGGCTGCCCGGGGGTCGTCCGAGCGCTCCGGCACCTTCTCGTTCGCCAGCAGGTCCGAGCAGACCCGCAGCTCGACGGGGGTGTCCAGCGCCTCGACCTCGTACCGGACAGCGGCCACCGGGCGGCGCGGCAGGGACACCAGCCGGGTGCTGCGGATCCGCACCCCCTTCCCGGCCGGGGAGATCCACTCGGTGTCCCGACGCAACACACCGGTACGCAGGTCGAGCACCTGTTCATGGCTGCGCAGTGTTCCGGTCCGGATGTCCAACGGCTCGTCGTCGACCCAGAGCCGGATCAGCGTGGCGTTCGGCGCGCTGATGACGGTGTCGCTGGCCTGCGGAAAGGCGTACCCCTCCTCGGGGTAGCTCAGCTCGCGCCGCTCGTGCAGGCCGTTGACGTAGCTGCCCGGCATCCCGCACGGGGCACCCTCGTCGAGGACCCCGCGCCACCCGACCCACCCGTTACCCAACGCGAAGATCGACTCGGTCTCGCCGAGCCGGTCCAGGTCGGCCGCCGTACGCCGGATCCGCCACGTCTCGTCATTCCCCGCATCGGCGGCTCCTGGCGGTTGGTCGGTGGCCGAACTGGTGTGCACGAAGCCTCCTGTGGATGCCGACGTCCCCGACCAGCCAAGCAGAGCCGGCTGTACGAATCCTGGACGCAGGTCGTGCCGGCAGCCCGACCTTCGACAGCGGTGATGCCCTGTGCCGCGTTCCTAGGGTGTCTCCAAGATGAACGGGGTATGAACATGAGGTGAGGTGAGGCATGGCCGACAACGGCAGCATGGACGTTCCGGAGATCAGTGCGGAGTGGTACCGCGACGTCGTCGACGCCGCCGCCGCCAGCCCCGAGCCGGTGCAGTGGTTCGTCGGGCACGCGACCGAGGGGGTGATCCTGCTGCTCGGCGCACTCCTGCTGATCGCCGCGCTGGGTCGCCGCTCCGGCGGTCCGCGCGACCGGGCGCTCGCCCTGATCGCGCCGCTGCCAGCCCTCCTGGCGTACGTGGGCAGCGAGTGGTTCAAGACAGTGGTGGACGAGGATCGGCCCTGCCGGACGGTCGGCCGGGCGATCATCGCGGGTGCCTGCCCACCCCCGGGTGACTGGTCGTTCCCCAGCAACCACTCCACGGTGGCCGGCGCGCTGGCGGTCACCACGGTGCTGCTCTCCCGCCGGCTCGGGTTGGTCGCGCTGCCGCTGGCCGCGCTCGGTGCCTTCTCCCGCGTCTTCGTGGGCGTGCACTACCCGCACGACGTCATCGCCGGCGTGCTGTTCGGCGCCCTGGTGGCCGTGGTGGCAACCCCACTTCTGGCCCGACCCACCACCGAACTGCTGCGCCGCCGTGCCCGCACCCCGGTCCCCGAGTTGGCCGGCCGCCCGAACCCCTGACCCACACCACCCACCCCCGCCGGGGGGCCAGCGCGCCCCAAGGTCGCGCTCGATCCTGGTTCTGGTGGCCTGCAACCGCCGGCGAGACCACTACTTCCTGGTTCGAGCGCGATCTTGAAGGCAGGGCGGCGGGCAGGGCGGCGGGCGGTCAGCAGCGGGCGGTCAGCGGGCCAGCAGCAGCGCGCCCACCGTGCCGAGCAGGAGGAACGGGCCGAAGGGCAGGTGCGTGTTCCAGTGCGCCCGGCGGGCGGCCAGCAGACCCACGCTCAGCAGCGCGGACAGCCCGAAGGCGAGCAGCAGCCCGACCAGCAGCACCGGCCAGCCGTACCAGCCGAGCAGCGCTCCCACACTCAGCGCCAGCTTGGCGTCGCCCAACCCGAAGCCACGACGCCCGAGCAGCAACGTGGTGCTGGCGAAGAAGAGCGCCAGCCCGGCGCCGGCGAGGACCGCCCGCAGCCAGTGCCCCGGCTCGGCGTCGAGCGCGGCGACACCGAGCAGGAGCCAGGTCCCGGCAGCCGCCGGCAGGGTGAGCCGGTCCGGCAATCGGTGCACGGCCAGGTCGACGAGGACCGCCGGGATCGTCCAGCCGAGCCACCAGGCCAGCGCCGGCAGCGCCCCGCCCGCCGAGTCGGCCAGGGCGAGCAGCAGCAGCACCGCGGTGAGCACCGCCACCTCGACCGTGCCCGGGGGCGGGCCGACCCGCGCTCGGCAACGACCGCACCGGGCGGCCGGACCGAGCGCCGGCCAGGGCCGGGTCAGGCCGATCGACGTGCCGCAGGCGTCGCAGCCGGTCCGGCTGGGCATGCCCGGGGGTACGGCGTAGCGCAGCGCGGCCATCCGCATCAGCGGGCCGATCGCCAGGATCGCGAGCAGCGTCGACAGCCGGGCCCGTGCCGTAGCGCGGCCACGACCCGCCGTCGGTCCGGTGGATTCGGTCGTGCCGCCGGTCTGCGGGGTTGCCGGACCGCCGGCCTGCGCGGTCGCCGGACCGCCGGTCGGCGGGGTTGCCGAGCGCCGATCGGGTGGGGTCTGCCGACCCGGGACGGCCGCCGGGGGGCCGGTCAGTGCCATGTCGCCTCCGTTACGCCCCGGTGCTCCCCCACCAAGGTGAACACGGATCGTGACTGAACGATCGCCGGGGTGTGGCGGATGGCGCAGAAAGCGACCTTCCCGCCCGGCCGCCGGAGGGCGCCTTCGACCGGACTCCGGCCGGCTGACTCGGCGGGCCAGGCGGCCCGCCGGCTGACCGACGACGCCGGTGGGATGCCGGGATCGGGCCGTGATGTCCCACTCCCGGGACCAGCGACGGGGCAACGGCGACCCCACCCGCCCCGGCGACGCCCGATCCCCGACGATCCCTCGCCCGGCCACTGCCCGGGTCGCAGTGCGGACACCCGCCACCACCACCTGTCATCACTCAGAGTGTTCACTTGAATTGCCTCTGTTGCATCGGCGAGCGTCAGCCTATGCTCGCCCCTTGGGTGCGACGCAAGCCTCACCTCGACAACCGGAAGACACAGGACCTTGCATTTGTAGAAGATCCGTAACGGTGAATGCAGAAGCGCAATGAACGGCTCCGGATGTGCTGATCCGGGCGCGCTTCCGCATGCCCGACGGCGGTGACCCCTCACCGCTGCGGGCGACCACGAGGAGGCTCGACGGTGCGCGGACGGCAGCTCAGACGAGCGGCAATCTGCCTGCTGGCGGTCATGGCGGCAGCGCCGCTCACCGCCTGCGCCAGCGGACGGGAGTCGGTCGAACGACCGGCGGCAGCCCGTGAAGAGGAACGACGGACCGATCCCGAGATCGAACGGCAAGCCGCCGAAAAGGCGGCACTGGACGCGTACTCCGGTTATCTCGCGGCCTCGCGTACGGCGAGCGGGCGCAGTGATCCACGCGCGCCGGAACTCGCCCGGTATCTCGCTGATCCACTTCTCACTCGGGTGCAATTGTCCATTCGCGACGCTAAGGAGCACGGCGCTATGCGTACCGGGACGGTCAAGTCGGACCCGACCGTGATCGCGGTCAGCCTGGACGCGAAGCCGGCCACCGTGGAGATCCAGGACTGCCTGGACACGACCGGCTACCGGCTGGTCTACGCCAAGGACAAGCGCGTGGTTCCAGGCAGCGGAGGCGGCAGGCACTTCTCCACCGCCACCGCGACCCGGTATCCCGACGGGCGCTGGCTGATCAACTCTGGCACGACGCACCGGGACCAGCCGTGCTGACGTCCGGAGCACGCTCACGCCGCGCTGGCACATCCTGGCGGGCTCTCGCCGGGGTCTGCCTCGCCCTCCTGCTGGTGGTCGGCGCGACCCCGTCGGCAGCCGCCGCTGCTCGACGCGCCGACCCGGGGGCCAACTGCCCGCCGGACCAGCCGGACTGCAACGTCTGGGACGACGAACCCGGCAACCCGGGTGACCCGGGCGGCGGCGGTGACGACGGCGGAGACGACGGCGGCGGGGGCGGTGGGGGTGGCGTCTGCCGGTGGGACGGGCGGACCATCCCCTGCTACGACGAGTTCAAGGGCTGGTTCAACAGCAGCGACGGCTGCTACTACAAGTTGTCAGTACCGCAGCCCGAGGCACCCGAGGGCCAGCAGTGGTACGTGCAGACCTGCAACGGCGGCGCGGACGTGGGCAACCAGACCGAGGTGTTGCTGGACGAGCCCCCGGCCGGCTTCGGCGCACCACCCAATCCGGAGGAGCTGGCCCGGCGCGCCCTGGCATCGATCAAGCTGCTGCCCGCACCACTCAAGGTCGCACCCCGCAAGGGCATCGGCCCCGGTCTCGTCGGTCTGCCGGTGTGGCTGTGGGCCAACCCGGGCGAGGACTACTTCGGCCCGTTGACGGCGAGCGCGACCGACCGGGACGTGACCGTCTCGATCACCGCGGCGGTCAGCCGGATCGTCTGGGACATGGGCAACGACGAGAAGATCACCTGCTATTCGGCAGGCACCCCGTACGACGCGAAGAACAAGGACCTCGCCGGTCGCCCCTCGCCGGACTGCGGCGATCCCGACGGCTACCCGACGGCCGGCGAGTACACGGTCAGCGCCACCACGCACTGGACGGTGACCTGGCGCGGCGGTGGCCAGACCGGAGAGATCCTGGTGACCCGCCGCAGCGGCAACGTGCAGATCCAGATCAACGAACTCCAGGTGGTGACCCGGTGAGTGAGCCGATGGTGCGATCCCCGCGAACGGAGATGACCCAGTGAGCCTCGCGACGCGCAACGGGACCGCCTCGGTCGACGCGCCGGTCACCCCGCCGACAGTCGTCCGGCAGCGGCGGGTCCGCCCCGGGCTGCTCGGTCTCGCCGTACTCCTGATCGCGCTGGGTGGGCTCGGCGCGGCCTTCGCGGTGACCTCGGTCCGGGCCACCGGTAGCTACCTGGCGGTGGCCCGGCCGGTGGAGGTGGGACGTGAGATCAGCGCTGCCGACCTGGTCAGCGTGCAGGTCGCCGGCGGTCAGGGGCTGCGCCCGGTGCCGGCCGGCCGGCTCGACGAGGTGGTCGGTAAACGCGCCGCCGTGGCGCTGGTCCCGGGCACCCTGCTCACGCTGGGGCAGGTCACCGACGACCCGTTGCTCGGCCCCGGCCAACAGCAGATCGCGCTGGGCCTGAAGACCGCCCAGGTGCCGGCCCGCAAACTGCACCCCGGGGACAAGGTCCTGCTGGTGAGCACCCCGGACCGCAGCAACACCAACGGAGAGGCGGCAGCCGCCGGCACGAGGTTCACGGCCACCGTGATCGACATGGTCGCCTCGGCGAACGACGACAAGGTGCTGTACCTGGCGCTGCTCACCCGCGACGTACCGGCGGTGGTGGCGCTCGCCGCACAGGACCGGATCGCCGTCGTGCTGACCGAGACGGCCTGAGCATGGCGATCATCGCGCTGGTGTCCGCGAAGGGCTCGCCCGGCGTCACGACCTCGGCGCTGGCCTGCGCGCTGGCCTGGCACCGACGGCTGGTCCTCGCCGAGTGCGACCCGGCCGGCGGCTCGATCCTCGCCGGCTACCTCGGCGGTCAGCTGGACGGTCCACGCGGCCTCGGCGAACTGGCCGTCGGGGAACTCCGCGACGGCAACCTGGAAACCGCGTTCTGGTCGCAGCTCGTCGACCTGGACGCACCCCGTCGGGAACGACTGCTGCTGCCCGGGCTCGTCGACCCGGCCCAGGGCGGCAGTGTCACCCCCCTCTGGCAACGCTTCGCCGACTACTTCGACGCCCTGGACCGGGGCACCCCCGGGTACGACGTCCTGGTCGACTGTGGCCGGTTGCACGTCACCGGGCCGCCGTGGCCGGTGCTGCGAGCCGCCTCGGTGGTGCTGCTGGTGACCCGGGCGCACCTGCCCGACCTCTCCGGCACCCGGGCGGTGGTCACCACGATCGAGCGGGACTTCGCCGAACACCGGGTGCCGCCGGGCACCCTGCGGCTGCTGCTGGTCGGCGGTGGGCGCGGACGAGCCGAGATCAGCCGAGCCCTGAAACTTCCGGTGATCGCACGGCTGCCGCACGATCCACGTACCGCGGGGGTGCTGGCTCTGGGCGGAACCGTGCGGGCCGGACGGCCGCTGATGCGCGCGGCGGCCGCGCTGGAGGTGCCGATCGGCGCGCTGCTGGAACGGCGGCGGGCCCGGTTGGCGTGGCCCGTGCAGCAGGGGGTGCCGGATGCGGTTTGAGCCGGTCTCCGCCGACCCGCGTCAACAGCCACCGGGTGTCACCTCCACCGCAGCGCCCCTGGCCACCCCGAACGGCCGGCACCAGCAGCAGCACGCGCCGGTGCCGCAGCCGCTGCCCCCGACCACGACGCCACCGGAACCGACGCCCCGACCCCGGATGGACTTCCACGTCGTCCGGGAGCTGCGTCGGGAACTCACCGAGCGACTCACCGTGTGGCAGCGCGGCCGGGAGTTCACCGTCGACGAGGAGGACACCGAGCGGGCCCGACTCGCCGTCACGGTGGTCGCCGCGTACGCGGACTCGGTACGCCGGTCGGGCACGCCGATGGCCGCCGGCGAGGAACGCCTGCTGCTCGACCAGGTGACCGCCGAACTGGTCGGGCTCGGCCGGCTACAGACCCTGCTGGTCGACGACACCATCGAGGAAGTGCACATCCTCGGCTGTGACCAGGTACGCATCACCCGGCACGGCGGCGGGGTGGACTGGGCCGAGCCGATCGCCGACAGTGACGCCGAGCTGGTGGAGATCCTCCAGGCGGCGGCCCGTCGGGCGGGTGCGACCGAGCGGTCCCTGTCCACCGTGAAGCCCACCCTCGACCTGCAACTGCCCGACGGCAGCCGGCTGGCCGCGGTGTTCCTGGTCAGCCACCGCCCGTACGCGGTGATCCGCAAGCACAACACCCTGGACGTGAGCCTGGACGACGTGGCGGGCGCCCGGGGCGACCTGGACGAGATGATCGACCCGCTGCTGCGCGACTTCCTCCGCGCGGCGATGCGCGCCGGTCTGAACATCATGGTCGCCGGGTTGGCCGGCGCCGGTAAGACCACGATCATCCGAGCGCTGATGAACGAGATCCCGCCGGACGAGCCGTACGTGCTGCTGGAGGAGAGCCGCGAACTGCTACCGGCCCGCCGCCGGGAGCGGCACCGGGCGGTGATGAGCTTCGAGGCCCGGGAGGGGCACGGCGAACGCGGCTTCGACGGCCGCCCGGCCGGCGAGGTGACCATCGCCGACCTGATCCCGCTGTCGCTGCGGATGGGTGTGCTGCGCATCATCGTGGGGGAGGTCCGCTCCCGGGAGATCGTGCCGATGCTCCAGGCGATGACCACCAGCCGAGGCTCGATGTGCACCATCCACGCCCGCACGGCTGCCGGAGTGGGTGAACGGATCGTCGAGCTGGCGCTGGCGCACGGCCGGGAGATGACCGTCGACCAGGCCCGCCGGATGGCCGGCAACGCCCTCGACCTGATCGTCTACGTCACCGTCGAGGACGAGACCGCGATCGGTGGACGTAAACAACGGTTCGTGTCCCATGTGGAGGAGGTAATCGGGGCCGGCGAGGCCGGTCGGATCACCACCACCACGGTCTTCGGGCCAGGCCCGGATGGTCGTGCGGTCCCCCGGCACCTGCCGGAGCGGGTCCGCGACCAGTTGCTGCGGGTGGGGTACGACGTGCGGCTGCTCACCCGGTGGATCGAGGCCGGTACGGGCGCCTGGCGCCGGCCCCGGCACACCCGGCTGGCCCGGCGGTGACGTGATGGGCAGCCTGGAACTGATCGCGGTGGTCTCCGGGGCCGCCTGCGTGGCGGGGCTGCTGCTGGCCGTGGTGGCGTTGGTCGGCACCCGTCGGCCTCCCGGTGCGCCTCCGGGCGGCCGGTCCGGCTTCGGTCGGCTGTGGCGCGGACCCGGCAGCACGCCGGCCGAGCAACGGTCCTACCAGGCGCTGCTGGTCACCGCGCTGGCCGCGGGCGCGTTGGCGTTCCTGCTGACCGGGCTGCCGGTGGTGGGTCTCCTGGTGGCGGTCGCGGTGCCCGGCACCCCGTGGCTGTTCGGTGTGGGCAAGGCCGAACAGCGGGCGATCGCCCGGATCGAGGCGGTCGGCGAGTGGACCCGCCGACTCAAGGACGTCTCCGGCACCGGGCAGGGTCTCCAACAGTCGATCATCGGCACGATCGGCAGTGTGCCGCCCGGCATCGAGGACGAGGTGCGGCTGCTCGCCGCCCGTCTACAGGCCGGCTGGATGGCCCGCTCCGCGCTGTTGGCGTTCGCCGACGAGATCGCCGACCCGGTCTGCGACCAGGTGGTCGCGGCGTTGATCCTGCACCTGTCGGACCGGGGTGAACGGCTGGGTGACGTGCTCGGTTCGATCGCCGGCGCGGCGTCGGCGGAGGTAGCCACCCGCCGGGAGATCGAGGCCAAGCGCACCCAGCCCCGGTTCGCGGTCCGCTTCCTCACCGGAATGACCCTGGCGACCCTCGCGTACGGGCTGATCAACACCGAGTACATCAGGCCGTACGGCACACCGCTCGGTCAGGTGGTGATGGCCGTCCTCGGTGCCGCCTTCATCGGCCTGCTGGCCTGGGTGCGGTCGATGAGTCAGCCGCAGCGGCCGGCCCGGTTCCTCCCGGCGCCCGACCCGAGCGAGGTGATCGCATGATGGTCAACTGGCAGTTGATCATGGCGGTCTGTGGCGGCGCTGGCGTCGGGCTGGGCGTGTTCCTGGTGATCCGGGAGCTGGTACCGGCGACTCCGGCACTCGGGCCGGCGCTGCGCCGGCTGCACCAGCCGCCGGGCACCGGCCAGATCGCCGCGCCCGCCTCCCGTCGGCTGGACTGGTTGAGCGGGTTCTCCCGCTGGCTGCGGCCACCCCACCGGCAGCTCGCCCTGATCGGTCAGACCTCCGAGCAGTACGCGCTGTCGGTGCTGCTCTCCGCACTGATCGGGCTGGCCACGCCCACAGTGCTCGGGGTGGCGCTGTTGGTGCTCGGCGTCTCGTTTCCGCTCGTCGTACCGGTGCTCGGCAGCCTCGGCCTGGGGTTGCTGGGCGCTCTGCTGGCACATCGTGCCGTGCTGACCAAGGCCGACGCCGCCCGCGACGAGTTCCGCCAGGCGGTCTGCACGTACCTGGATCTGGTGGCGTTGCAACTCTCGGCGGCGCACGGCCCGGTGCAGTCGCTGGAACGGGCCGCGGCCGTCTGCGACGGCTGGGTGTTCGACCGGCTCCAGGAGTCGCTGCGGATGGCCCAGATGCAAATGCACGCGCCCTGGGACGAGCTACGCGACCTCGCCGACAAGATCGGCATCCCGGAGTTGGGCGACGTCGGCGCGATCATGCGCTCCTCCGGCAGTGAGGGCGCGCAGGTGCACGAGACCCTGCGCAGCCGGGCCGACTCGCTGCGCGACCAGATCCGCACCGACAACCTCACTCGTGCCGAGGCGGTGACCAGCAAGCTCGACATCCCGGGCGCACTGCTCGTCTTCGTGCTGCTCGGCTTCGTCCTCTATCCGTTCGTCGCCCGTCTGTGACCCCGCCCACCTGGAGGAGTACGCCATGCCCATCTTCAGCTACCTGCACGTCGTGTTGACGACGCGCCTGGCCGAGCTGCGCCGCGACGGCGAGCGCGGCGACAGCCCGGTGCCCACAGCGGTGATCATCGCCGGCCTGGTCGTGGTCGCCATGGCCGTCACCGCGCTGGCCCTGGCCAAGGCGGAGAACTGGATGGACAACATCCCGGACTACACGGAGCCGGAGTAGCCGTGATGCGCCGAGCCGCGTTCGCGAGGTGGCACCGGGCGGTCGACGCCGCCCGGCGCCACCTCGCGGCCGGTGACCGGGATCGGGGTGCCAACCCGGTGGAGCTGGCCGTGCTGATGCCGCTGATCCTGGTGCTGCTCTTCGCCTCGATCCAGATCGCGGCCGTCTTCCTCGCCCGCTCGACCGCGTTGAACGCCGCGCAGGGCGGCGTCAACGCCCAGCGGTCCTACCAGGCGGCGGATGGAGCCGGGGTGGACAGCGCCACCCAGTTCCTGCAGGCCGCCGGCGGCTGGCTGGTGGGCTGGAACGCACCCGGCCCGAACTGCGTGATCATCGAAGACGTCGAGGTGACCTGCACGGTGAGCGGCCGGTCCCTGTCGGTGGTACCGGGCGTGGACTTCGCGATTCAGCAGACCGCCCACGGGACGGTGGAGAGGGTGACGCCCCCGTGAACCGCACCGCCGAGCGCGGCTCGGTCTCCATCGAGGTGGCGGTGCTCGCGCCCGCGTTCATCGCGCTGATGGTGCTGGCCGGCGTGGTCGGGCGTACCGCGCTCGCCGCGGAGGCGGTCGAGGCCGCCGTTCACGACGCCGCCCGTGCCGCCTCGATCTCGCGGGACTCGGAAACCGCGAAGACCGCGGCGCGGGAGGCCGCCGAGCAACAGCTCGACTGGCACGGCCTGGCCTGCGCGAACGACCTGAACCCCACATTCACCGGTTCGGTGGCCGGCGCGGCGACCAGCTTCGAAAGCGCCTTCGGCAGCACGGTCGGCGAGGACGCCACGGTGACGGTGGAGATCGTCTGCCTGGTGTCGTTCGACGACATCTCGCTCGGCATCCTGCCCGGGATGCCCGCCGAGAAGCAGATCACCGCGAGCTTCACCTCGCCTCTGGACCGCTACCGGAGCCGGCAGTGACCGCCACCGCGCCGGCACCCGGCCACTCGCACTCGGGTGAGCACGGCCGGGTGAGCATCTTCCTCGCGGTCACGATGATCGGCGTGCTGGCCATCATCGGCCTCTCCTTCGACGCCGCCGGGCAGCTCCGCACCCTGCAACGCGCCCAGAACCTGGCCGCCGAGGCGGCTCGGGCCGGCGGCCAGGCCATCGACCGGGCCACCGCCATCGAGGGCGGACCCAAGCGGATCGACCCGGAGGAGGCGGCCGTGGCGGTCGCCAACTACCTGGCCGCCGTCGACATCGCCGGTCACACGGTGGGCTTCCCCGAGGTCGGCGGGGAAGTCCGGATCCGGGTGACCGTCACCATCACCTACCAGCGCTCGATGCTCGGACCGTTCGTCCAGGACAAGACGGTCGCCGTCACCGGCGAGGCGACCGCGAGTGCCATCACCACAGCACCTTAGGAAGGAAGGCAGCCATGCCCGCATCGGGTGGGTCCGTCGTACGGCGGACCGGACGGATCCTCACCGGCATCGGCGCGCTGGCCGTGCTCCTGGTGCTGCTGGTCGGCGCGCCGATCGCCTTGCTGGCCTTCGCCGGTAACCCCCTGCCCGACCACCTTCCCACCATCAGCGAGGTGGGCACCGCCCTGACCAGCCGGGACGATGGTCAGCTCTTCCTGCGGGCACTGGCCGTGGCCGGCTGGTTCGGCTGGGCCACGTTCGCCTTCTCCGTCCTCGTCGAGCTGGGCGCACAGACCCTGCGCCGGCCGGCGCCGAAGTTGCCCGGGATGGGACGCCAGCAGAAGGCCGCCGCCGCGCTGGTCGGCTCGGTCGCGCTGATCCTGATCGCCAGCCCGGCCGCCGCCAGCGCCGCGGCGATCTACGGCCCCCCGGCGTACCCGAATCCGGGCGCACCGACGGTGGCCACCCTGGCCGCGCCGGCCCGCGCGGGCACGACACCCGACGCCGCAGCCCCGCTGGCCCGCGGCGGGCCACTCGGGTTGGCCGGGACGGAGTTGGCCGCACCCAGCGGCCGGTCGACGAACGGCGAGGCCGCGCCGGTGTACCGGGTGGCGCGGGGTGACTACCTGGGTGAGGTGGCCGAGCGTTATCTGGACGAGTTCGGTGACTACCGACAGCTCGCGGCGCTGAACAAGCTCGACGACCCGGATCGGATCCGCCCCGGCCAACTGCTCCGACTCCCGACGGAGGCCGCCGACCAGGGGGCCCGGCAGCACGCGAATGGCCGTCTGGTCGTCCGCCCCGCGGCCCCGAAACCGGCGCCCGCACCCCGGCCGGCACCCGAGCGGGCCGCACCGGAGCGGGTGGACCCGGCACCACCCAGCGGTACGGGGTCAGCGGGCCAACCACCCGCGATGACGGTCGGCGCAGCCCGCGCCGGTGCGGCCGACCGGGTGAACCGACCGTTGGCGGTCTCCGCCGTACTGGCCGTGGCGAGCATTGTCGGTGCCCAGATCGGCGCGGTCCTGGGTCTGCGTCGACGCCCGGCGACCGCCGGTGCGACCCCCCGACTGGCCGCCTCCTCGCGCAAGCCCCGAGGCGGCACGTCGCGAAGCACCAGCAGCGCGGGCCGCACCACGAGCGCAACCCGGCGGACCGCTGGCGGAGCCGGTGGAAGCGGTGCGGCCTGGGCGGCGAGCCGGGCGGCAGCAGCGATCGAGGCTCCGACCCCACCGGCCGGTCGGACCCCGACGAGCGCCAACGACACCGCCCCCCGCGGCAGCGGCAGCACCGGAAGCGGCGGCGGGGTGGAGCCCGCCGGCGCGCCGGGTTGGGGCGGTGACGGCGGTTGGGCTGGTGCCGATGGCGCGGGTGGGCTGCTCACCGGCGGGCACGGTCTGGACTCCGTACCGGACGGGCCACCGGTCGGCCGCCACCGACGCAGCGGTTCCGGACCGGACCGGGGATAGCGGACCCGGCGCGCTCGAGAGCTGCCCGCAACGGAAGGCCGTCAGGGCAGGCGGGTCTGGAGCACGCCGTTCTGGATCCGGGTGGGCAGGATCTGCTGGTCGTTGCCGGACGGCCCCTGAACGACCTCGCCGCCGTTGAGCCGGAACGCGCTGCCGTGCCACGGACAGACCACGCAGGCGTGGCCGTCGATCTCCTGCACCTCGCCCTCGCCGAGAGGCCCGCTCTGGTGCGGGCAGCGCTCCAACATCACGGTCACCTCGTCACCGTGCCGGTAGAGGATCACCGAGATGTCGTCGTCCACCTCTCGGGTGATCAGGGTGCGCTGCGGCAGCGTCGCCATGTCGACGAGCGAGTGCCACCCGTCGGTCATCCGGCGCAACTCGGAGACGCTCTGGTTGACCTGCGCCCCCTGCTTGTACGCGAGATGACCCCCGATGTACGCCCCGAGGCTGACGGTGGAGAGCCCGAGAAAGCCGAGGGCTCGACCGACGCCGTGCCGGCCGGACAGTCGCGCGGCCAACGAGCCGGCGTAGAGCGTCACGCCGACGGTGTTGGCGGCGGCGTGCACCAGGCCGACGCGGCGCTGGTCCCGGGCGAGTGCCGCCCAGTCGTTGAACCCGGCGACCGCCGCCGGCACCGCACTGACGGTGCCCAGGCCCACCAGCATCGTCGCGGGCCGCCGTTGCCCGGGCATCAGGTCCAGGACGGCGGCGCTGATCCACGCGCCGACCGGCACCTGCACCATCGCCGGGTGCAGTGGGTGCCCGATGGTGACCCCGTGCAGCAGGTCCCGCAGCCGCCGCGGACGCAGCGTGCTGAGGACGATTCGCTGCAACCGGTCACCGGTCCGGTCCAGCCTGGATGCCTGCTCAACTTTCGTCAAAAGTGCTCGCACCCGTACCGACTTCCCGGCGAAGGGGGTCGCAAACCGGTCGCGGGTGACAAAACTGCCACTCAGCGCGATCTTGTAGACGCCGCTCGACACCAACCTGGTCGACCGAACCTGCAAGATCGACCAGGATTGTGGGTGCCGGGCAACGCAGGCATGCTGAGTCGATGGGTGTACGGGTGGAGCGTTCCGGGCCGGTGACGACCGTTGTGCTGGATCGGGCGGCGGCTCGCAACGCCGTCGACGGGCCGACCGCCCGGGCGCTGGCCGACGCCTTCCGCGCCTTCGAAGCCGACCCGGACGCGTCGGTGGCCGTGCTCTGGGGCGCCGGCGGCACGTTCTGCGCCGGGGCCGACCTGAAGGCGATCGGCACCCCGAGTGGCAACCGGGTGGAGCCCGAGGGGGACGGGCCGATGGGTCCGACCCGGATGGCGCTCAGCAAACCGGTGATCGCGGCGATCTCCGGGTACGCGGTGGCGGGCGGACTCGAGTTGGCGCTCTGGTGCGACCTGCGGGTCGCCGAGTCCGACGCGACGCTCGGGGTGTTCTGCCGCCGGTGGGGAGTGCCCCTGGTCGACGGTGGCACCGTCCGGCTGCCCCGGTTGATCGGCGAGAGCCGGGCGATGGACCTGATCCTCACCGGCCGCCCGGTGCCGGCGGACGAGGCGTACACGATGGGGTTGGTCAACCGGGTGGTGCCACCCGGCCAGGCACGGGCGGCGGCCGAGGAGTTGGCGGCGGCTATCGCCCGGCACCCGCAGACCTGCCTGCGCAACGATCGGGCGGCGATGCTGACCGCCGCCGGGCGGCCCGAGCCGGAGGCACTGGCGACCGAGTTGGCATACGGGATGGACTCGCTGGCCACGGACGCGGTGGCCGGTGCGGCCCGGTTCGCCGCGGGCGAGGGCCGGCACGGCGCGACGCCGCCGGGAGGGTGGGACCTCCCGACGGCGTCGGCTACCGGGTGACTCAGTTGCGGATGATGGTGAACGTCGAGGTGGGGTTCTGGATATCCACCGCGTTGTTGCTCAACCGGAGGTTGTTGAAGGTGACCGACCCGACGGCCGGACCCTGCCCGGCTTCCGGCATCGGGTTCGCCCAGATGGCGAAGCCGGACTTCGCGTCGTAGGCGTCCCCGCTCTTCCGGGCACCGCTGATCGAGACGTTGGTGAAGACCGTGTCGGTGATCGGGTTCTGCGGTTGCCCGCCGACGTAGTTGGTCTGGAACATGATGCCGCTGTACGTCGGATCGACGATGTCGACATCGCTGACCCGGATGCCCTGGAACACCTTCGAGGCCGAGAAGACCCAGATCGCCGGGAAGGTCTGCCCACCCCAGAAGTGCCCACCGGCCCGCACGATCGAGATGTTCTCGAACCGGGTCGGCGGGTTGGCACCGAAGCCGTTCATCGGGTAGCCGAAGTCGAGCGAGCTGATGGTGATGCCCGAGTAGACCAGGGTGTCCGCGATGTAGATGTTGCGGAACGTGTTGCCGTACCCGCCGTAGACGGCCACGCCTGCGGCCCGCCAGGTGAGGGTCGAGGTCAGGTTCTCGTAGATGTTGTCCTTCATGTCGGCGCCGCCCGCGTCGATCGCCGAGAACAGCGCGAAGCTGTCGTCGCCGGTGGCCCGGGCGTCGTTGTTGCTGACCAGGTTGTTGGTGCTCCCGTTGGTCATGTTGATGCCGTCGGCAAACATGTTGCGGATCCGGGAGTTCTTGATCGTCATGTAGTCGGTGTTCGCGCCCCAGTAGAGGCACACCATGTGCTCGTTCCAGATGTTGTCGATCACGATGTTCGACACGTTGGAGAAGTCGAACACCTTGCCCGGGCCGTCGATGCGCGAGGTGTAGTTACCGAAGTAGGCGAAGTTCTTGAACGACGAGTTCGCCGCCGACGCCTCGGCCCGGAAGCCGATGTCGGTGTTGTCCTGGCCCGACGGGGCATTGAACCGGGTGTACCAGGGGCCGGCGCCGGTCACCTGGACCGCCTTGCCGTACACCTGGAACTTCGACGAGGTGGAGTAGTTTCCGGCCGGCAGGTACACCCCGACCAGGTTGCCGGTGGTGTCCATCCGCACCCGGTCCAGGGCGTTCTGCACGTCCTGGTGGGTGAAGCCGGTCGGCGTGGTGTAGCGGGACGGGTCCGGGTTGGCGATCGGCGACACCTGCTCGGTGTTGATGAAGTCGATCGCGTACGTGGTGGTGTTGGCCGGGTCCTTCTGCAGGCGGATCTTGCTGCCGGCCGGGACGGTGGAGTTGAGCATGACGTTGGCTTCGTCGTAGATGTGCCGCGGTCCGCCCGCGCTCGGTGAGTTGCCCGGGCTGGCCTCGTTGCCGTAGAGCCAGGCGTACCGGGACGTCAGGTCGATGGCCTTGTGGAACGTGCCGTTGACGTAGACGTTCAGCGTCGAGTTGATGCCGCCGCCGCCCGGTGCGTCCGGGATGGAGAAGCGGGTGACCAGCGTGTTGGTGCTGGCCCGGGTGGTGAACTCGACGTAGCTGCCGGTCGAGTTGAGGGTCACCGCCCGCCGACCGGACGCCTCGCCGGCCAGGTCGCCGATCTCCCGGTTCGGCCCGACGACGCTGGCGCCACCGCCGATCGCACCGTCCTCGGCCTCGTACATGTCGTAGGGCATGTTGGCGCCGCGACCGACGAAGAGGGGGCGGTCACTGGTGTTGTTGGCCTGCTTCACCGGCAGCTCGTTGCCGTCCACGGCGAGCACCACCCGGACGGTGTACTTGCCGTTCGCGGCGGTCCAGGTGCCCAGGTTGATCGGCCCGACCGTGGCGCCGGCGTTGATCACGCCGGAGTACGAGCCGGCCAGGGTACGGACCACGGTGCCGGACTCGTTGAGCACGGTCAGGGTGATGCCGTGCGCACCGGACGCGGAAGCCTGGTTGCCGGCGTTGCGGATGGACACGGAGAAGGTCACCGTGTTGCCCGCCGACGGGTTGCCCGGCGACCAGGCGACCGCCGAGGCGACGAGGTCGGAGCTGGCGACCGCGGCGACGACCAGCGGGCTGGGGTTGGTGTAGCTGTTGTTGGTGTCGTCCTGCTCGACGACGGTGTTCGACTCGTCGACCTTCGCGCTGAGCGGGTAGCTGCCCGCGTCACGGGTGCCGATGCTGGCGCTGACAGTGGTCGAGGCGCCGGAGGCGAGGCTGCCGACCGAGGCGGTCCCGACCCGGGTGGAGCCCAGGTAGAAGTTGACGTTCGTCGCGCCGGAGGCCGCCGAGCCGGCGTTGCGCACGGTGGCCGAGAGGGTGATCGTGCTGGTCTCGACCGGTGCGGACGGGCTGAACGACATGCCGGTGACGGTCAGGTCCGGGTTCGGCGCGGGGGTGCCGAAGACCTGGAACTCGGCCACCTGCCCGGCCGGGGCGCCGGTGTTCGAGGCGATCGAGAGCCGTACGTCCGCCGCAGCACCGGAGACCGGGATGGTCACCGTGTTGCCGCTGCCCGGGTTGAAGGTGTAGTTCGCCGCGCCGACCAGGGTGGTGAAGCTCGACGAACCCTGGTCCCGGCCGAGCACCGTGATGTTCTGCGTACGCGTACCCCAGGCCGAGTCCGGGTTCAGCTTGAGCACGATCTGGCTGAGGCTGGCGTTCGCGCCGAGCTGCACGGTCAGCGTGCTCGGGTTGCCGTTGCCCTCCCAGTAGGTGGCCACGTTGTTGTCGTTGGCGTTGGTGGCCACGAACGTGTGCACGTACCCGGAGGCGGTGATCGGTTTGCCGATCGCCAGGTTGCTACCGGTCGGCGGGTTGCCGGTGCCGGTCCGGGTCACGGTGTTGCTGTTCGCCGACTGGTTCCCGGCCGCGTCCTTGGCCCGCACGTAGTACGAGACGGTGGCACTGGCCGACTGACTGTCGGTGTACGTGAGCGTCGAGCCGTTGACGCTGCCGCGCAGCGCGCCGTTGGCGTAGACGTCGTAGCCGGTCACCCCGACGTTGTCGGTGGACGCTGACCAGGTGAGCCGGATCTGCCCGCTGGCCGGCTGGGTGTACGCCAGGTTGCCGGGAACGCTCGGGGCCTGGGTGTCGGTGCTGCCGGTGGCGCCGTACACCTCGACCTCGGAGAACTGCGCGGCCGGCCAGCCGGTGTTGCCGGTGACCTGCACCCGCACGTAGCGGGTGCTGGCGGCGGTGAAGCTGACCGTCGCGGTGTTGCCGCTGCTCGGGTTGAAGGTGTAGCCGGCGGACGCCTTCAGGGTGGTGAAGGACGAGCCGTTGGTCGAGCCGAGCACCGACAGCGTCTGGGTGCGGGTCTGCCAGTCCGACGCGGGTGGCAGCTTGAGCACCACCCGGTCCACGCTGACCGTGGCGCCCAGGTCAGCCTGGATCCACTGCGGGAACGCGTTGTTGGCGCTCTCCCAGTAGGTCGACGCGTTGCCGTCGTTGGCGTTGCCCGCCACGTAGTTCTGGTTGTAGCTGCTGGCGGTCATCGTCGCGGAGAGCCCGGCGAGCATGGCCATCCGCGCGGCGGCGGCGACCGGGTCGACCGCCGGTGCCGCGTTCGCCGCGGGGATGACGACCGGGGCGGTGGCGAGGAGCATCCCGGCGAGCACGCTGGCGAGCAGCCGTCGGTGGCCCGTGCGGGGGACGGGATTGGGCGCGCCGAGCGGCGGCGTGCCTCGTCTGGTGCCGTTGCTGAACATGGGGTCGCTACACCTCTTTCGGGGGTGGGTGTGGGTGCGTTGCCCGGCGACGGGTGCAGGGGTACGCCCGTCGTTCCGCGACAGGTGGGGGATGGTGCGGGTTGGGGGACGGGGTGGGTGGCCGGCGCCGCGTTGCGCCGGACCGGACCGGTGGCCCCGCCCGGTCCGGGCGGGGCCGACGGCCTAGCTGGAATAGACCTCGAACTCGCTGAGCTGGCCGGCCGGCCAGCCGCTGTTGCCGGTGACGGTGAGTCGCAGGTACCGCTGGTTGGTCGCCGTGAAGGTCACGGTGGCCGTGTTGCCGCTGGCCGGGTTGAAGGTGTAGCCGGCGGACGCCTTCACCGTGGTGAACGACGAGCCGTTGGTGGAGCCGAGCACCGCCAGCGTCTGCGTACGCGTCTGCCAGGCCGACGACGGTGGGAGTTTCAGCACCACCCGGGACACCGACCGGTCGGCACCCAGGTCCACGGTCAGTGACTGCGGGAAGGCGTTGTTGGCGCTCTCCCAGTAGGTGTTCGGGTTGCCGTCCACCGCGTTGGGGGCGGCGTACACGTCGGAGTGGCTGGTCTCGGTGATCGACCGCCCGGCCGCCAGGTTGCCGCTGGGTGGCGGGGTGGTCGTGGGTGGCGGGGTGGTCGGGGGCGGGGTGGTGGTCGGCGGTGGTGTGGTGGTCGTGCCGCCGTACACCTCGACCTCGGAGAGCTGCGCGGCCGGCCAGCCGGTGTTGCCGGTGACGGTGACCCGGAGGTAGCGGCGGGCACCGGAGGGCAGCCCGATCGACACGGTGTTGCCCGAGCCGGGGGTGAAGACCCGGCTGGCGGACGACGCCAGCGTGGAGTACGACGACCCGTCGGCGGAGCCGAGCACCGACAGCGTCTGGGTGCGTTGCTCCCAACCGCTGGGCAGCTTGAGCACCACCCGGTCGACGGACCGGGACGCGCCCAGGTCGATGGTGATCGACTGCGGGAACGCGTTGTTGGCGCTCTCCCAGTAGCTGGCCGCGTTGCCGTCCACCACGTTGCCCGCCGCGTAGTTCTGGTTGGTGCTGGTGGCGGTCGTCGACCGGTTCAGCGCCAGGTTCCCGCTGGTCGGGGGTGGCGTGGTCGGCGGCGGGGTCGTGGGAGGCGGGGTCGTGGTGGGCGGCGGCGAGGTGGGTCCGCCACCCCACTGCGGGTTCGGCCACGGGCCGCAGTACGGGGTCGGGGTGTACCAGCCGGAGTTCCCCGAGCCCTGGGTGATCTGGAAGCCACCGCCCACGCAGTTGTGCATCGGGTTGCTCTGCGCGATGTTGGTGGCCCGCACGTTGGTGAAGGACACCTGGCTGGGTGCCTGCACCTGGAGCGCGTACGTGCCGGCGCCGTCGATGCGTACGTTGTTGAGGTTGATGCCGCTGGTCTGGCCCTCGATCCAGTGCAGCGCCGCGTACGAGCTGTCCAGGATGTCGGTGTCGGTGATGTTGATGGTGGCCTGCTGGAACGACTCGTTGAGGGCGGAGAACCAGATCGCCCCGACGCCGAAGTTCCAGTTGTAGTCCGAGTTGCCGTTGCGGATCAACGTGTTGCGGGCGATCGTCCAGGTGCCGCGGACCGCGGTGTCGCCCTGCACACCCGGGTAACGGTTCGCGACGTGGATGCCGCCGCCGTTGGTCAGCGAGTCGGCCGTCACGTTGTCGGTGATCGTGATGTCCCGACCGCCGTAGCTGACCAGGTGGTTCGCCAGCAGGGTCACGCCGATGGTGTTGCGGGTGAAGGAGTTGTTGACGTTCGGCACGCTCTGCGCCCACATCGCCAACGCGTCGTCGCCGGTGTTGCGGACGAAGGTGTTGGTCACCGTCGAGTTGGTCACGCCGGTGTGGAAGTTCACCCCGTCCGCGGTCTGGTCCAGGATCCGGCTGTTGCGGATGGTGAAGTTGTCCATCGGGCCGTCCATCCACGCCCCGACCTTGGTGTTCTCCAACCACAGGTTGTCGACCACCGAGTTCGTCATCGCCCCGCCCAGCGCGTTGACCTGGTCGTCGTCGACCCGCTCGCGGATGTCGCCGATGATGGCGAAGTCCCGCAGGGTGACGTTGCGGCTGGGCCCGTTCGCCTCGTGCGCGCGCACCGGGCCGGTGTAGCCGCCACCGGGGACGTACTTCCCGTAGATGCCGACGGACCGGTTCCGCTCGGTGGGGTGCCGGCCGCCGAGCACCGAGTACCAGGGGCCGGCGCCACGCAGCGTCACCCCGTCGACCACCACGTGGTCCCAGAGGGTGAAGGTCCCGGTCGGGATCCAGACCGCCCGGCCCTGGGCCTTACCGGCGTCGACGGCCGCCTGGAACTTCGCGGTCGAGTCGGTCGCGCCGCTCGGGTCGGCACCGAAGTCGGTGACCACGTCGATGACGCCGGAGGGCTTCGTGATCGCCGGGGCTACCAGCTCGAAGTCGGCCAGGTCGATGGTGAACGTGGGCGACTGCGCGGTCGAGGAGACCTGGAACCGGATCTTCGTGCCGGCCGGCTGGGTGCTGCCGAACATCGCCCGGGTCTCGTCGTAGAAGTGGTGCGGGTTGGTGTCGCCCGGGTTGTTGTTGAACGGGTATCCGCCGTAGTACCAGCCGTACCGCGACGTCACCGGGACCGACTTCAAAAGCGACCCGTTGGCCCGCAGGTCGATGGCGGCGTCCCGGCCCGTGCCGGCCGGGCTGTCCGGCAGGCTGTACCGGAAGGTGACCGCGTTGGCCGGGGCGGTGAGGGTGAATTCGACGTACTCGCCGACGGCGTCGAGGGTCACCGCCTCCCGGCCGGACGCCTCGGACGGCAGCGTGCCGTAGCGGCGGTCCGGGCCGATCTTCGTGCCGTTGTGGGCGGCCTTCTCCGCCTCCTGCTCGACGAACGGCACTGTGGCGCCCCGGTTGGGGATGTCGAAGGGGGACAGCCCGGCCGCCGAGGCCGGGGTTGCGGTGCCGGTGACCGCGAGAGCGGTCAACGAGGTGGCGGCGAGCAGGGCGGCGGCAATGGCGGCCAACCCTGCCCGGGTCGGGTGTCGAAGGTGGTGCGGGGTGCCGGTGGTGTGGTTGGCCATGAGCTGCGCTCTCCCTTTCGTCAGGCAGGCCAGGTCCCCCCGTGTCGGTGCGGCGCGTCCCCCTCGTTCCTCCTTCCGTTCCGGGTGGCGTGGTGCCGGCGGCCGGGACGGGCCGCCGGCACCACGGCGAGCACTGTCAGGTCAGGTCGGTCGCCTTGGCGGTACGCAGCCAGACCGCGGTGTCGGCCGGCAGCAACCCGTCGTCGAGTGGCCCACTGGCCAGCAGCAACTCCCCCTCCGCCGGCATCGGAACCGGCGAGTCGGAGAGGTTGACGACGCAGACGAAGCCGCCGCCACGACTGAAGGCGAGCACGCTGTCCGGGGCGGGCAGCCAGGTCAGCTCCCCGTCGCCGAGCGCCGGGTCGGCCCGCCGCGCCTGGATCGCCGCCCGGTACAGCTCCAGCATCGACGCCGAGTCTCCGGTCTGCGCGCGGGCCGTCCGGTCCTTCCAGTCGGCCGGCTGGGGCAGCCAGGGCGCTGCGGCGCCGGCCGGACTGAACTCGAACGGCGGCTCGTCACCAGCCCACGGCAGGGGTACGCGGCAGCCGTCCCGGCCCGGGTCGATCCGGCCGGAACGTTCCCACATCGGGTCCTGCCGCAGCGCGTACGGGATGTCCTCGACCTCGTAGAGGCCCAACTCCTCGCCCTGGTAGACGTAGGCGGCTCCGGGCAGCGACAGCGACAGCAGCGCGGCGGCCCGGGCTCGGCGGGTGCCCAGTTCCAGGTCGGTGGGGATACCCTCGCGCTTGGCCGCGAAGCTGAACCTGGTGTCGGCCCGACCGTAGCGGGTGACGTGGCGGGTGACGTCGTGGTTGGAGAGGACCCAGGTGGCCGGGGCGTTGACCGGCGCGTGCGCGCTCAGCGTCCCGTCGATGCTCTCGCGCAACGCGGAAGCGTCCCAGGCGCAGCCGAGGAAGTCGAAGTTGAACGCGGCGTGCAGTTCGTCCGGGCGCAGGTAGTTGGCGAACCGCTGCCGGTCCGGCAGCCACACCTCACCGATCAACGCACGGTCGGCGTACTCGTCGGCGACCCGCCGCCAGCCCCGGTATATGTCGTGCACCCCGTCGAGGTCGTGGAACGGGTGCGGCTGGTCCGGCTGGACCTCGGGTAGCGTCCCGTCCTTGACCAGCAGGCCGGCCGAGTCGATCCGGATCCCGTCCACGCCCCGGTCGAACCAGAACCGCAGGATGTCCTCGAACTCCGCCCGCACCCGGGGGTGGTCCCAGTTGAAGTCCGGCTGCTGCGGGGCGAAGAGGTGCAGATACCAGTCGCCGGGGGTGCCGTCCGGGTTGGTGGTGCGGGTCCAGGTTTCGCCACCGAACTCGCCGACCCAGTCGGTGGGGCGCTGGTCACCGTTGGGGCCCCGGCCGGGGCGGAACCAGAACAGGTCCCGCTCGGGTGCGCCGGGCCCACCGGCGAGCGCGGCCTGGAACCACGGGTGCGCGTCGGAGCAGTGGTTCGGCACCACGTCGACGATGGTCCGGATGCCCAGCGCGTGCGCCTCGGCGATCAACGCCTCGACCTCGGCGAGGGTGCCGAAGACCGGGTCGATGTCCCGGTAGTCGGACACGTCGTAGCCGGCGTCGGCCATCGGTGAGGGGTACCAGGGGCTGAACCAGATCGCGTCGACGCCGAGCGCGGACAGGTGATCCAGCCGGGACCGGATGCCGGCGATGTCGCCGATGCCGTCGCCGTTGCCGTCGGCGAAGCTCCGGGGATACACCTGGTAGATCACCGCTCCACGCCACCACGGACTGCTGTCTGCTGTGGACACGAGCACCTGCTTTCTGGGTCAGTACGTCGGCGGGTTCGCCGGACCTGTATGTGTGTCGGGCGAACGATCGTTGTCCGCCGCGCGGGGTGTTGCGGTCGTGGCTAGCCCTTGATGCTGCCCGTGGTCAGACCGGACATGATGTTCCGCTGGAAGATCAGGAAGATGATGACGGTCGGGATCGCGGCGATGACCGAGGCGGCGATCACCACGTTCATCGGCGTACCACCCGCGAAGGCGTAGATGCCGACGCTGACCGTCCGGGTCTCCGGCGACGGCATGACCAGCTTCGGCCAGAGGAAGTCCTTCCAGACCGCCGTCACCGCGAAGATCGAGACCACACCGAGGATGGGGCGCGACAACGGCAGGATGATCGACCACAGCGTGCGCATCGACGACGCCCCGTCCATCAGAGCCGCCGCCATCAGCTCCTCGGGAATCGAGTCGAAGAACCGCTTCAGCAGGAAGATGTTGAACGCGTTCGCGACCAGCGGCAGCCAGATGGCGAACGGCGAGTCGAGCAGGTTGATGTGCAGGATCGGCAGGTCGATCACCGTGACGTACTGCGGAACGATGAGGACCATCGCCGGGATCATCAGGGTTCCCAGCATCAGGGCGAGGATCACGTTGCCGAAGATCGGTCGAAGCTTGGACAACGAGTACGCGGCGGCGGTGTCGAGGACGAGTTGGAACAGCACCGCGCCGGTGGCGTAGTAGAACGTGTTGAACAACAGCTTGGCGAGGTCCAGGTTGTTCCACGCGTCGATGTAGTTCTGCGGCTGGGGGTCCTTCGGGAACAGCGTGGGCGGGGTCTGCGCGATCTCCTGGCCGGACTTGAGCGCGCCGGTGACCATCCAGTAGAGCGGCCCGAGGAAGACCAGGGTGAAGCCCACGACGACGACGGTGAGCAGCGACCAGTAGATGAACCTGCCGCGCCCACGGCGAAGCTGCGCGGAGGAGATGAGGGTCCGGGTGCCGGAGTCCTGTGCCATGTCTCGCCCGTCCTAGTCCTGTTTCGCGCTCAGCCGCAGGTAGGCGGCGGAGAAGCCGGCCAGCACCACGAGCATGATCACACCGAGCGCCGCAGCGCCGTTGAGGTCGTTCTGGAAGAAGCCGTGCTGGTAGATGAGGTACGCCACCGACGTCGCGGAATCCTCCGCGCCCGCGCCGTTGGCGAGGATCAGGGGCTCGATGAAGAGCTGCATCGTGGCGACGATCTGGATCATCGCCAGCAGCGCGAGGATCAACCGGGTCTGCGGGATCGTCACGTGGCGGATGCGCTTCCAGATGCCCGCACCGTCGAGCTCGGCAGCCTCGTACAACTCGCCCGGGATGTTCTGCAACGAGGCGAGGTAGATCAGCACCGCCCCGCCCATGTTCATCCAGGTCGACGCGAGCACCATCGCCGGCATCGTCATCTCGGGCGACTGCATCCACTGCGAGGTGGGCAGGTGCAGCGCCTTCAGGATCGCGTTGAACAGGCCCGCCTCGCTGGGGTCGTACGCGTAGAACTTGAAGAGGTACAGCGCCGAGGCCGGCGGCAGCATCACCGGTAGGTAGACCAGGATCCGCAGGTACCCCTTGGCGTGGCGGAACTCGTTGAGCAGGACCGCCACGAAGAACGGCACCGCGTACCCGAGGACGAGCGCGAGCAACGTGAAGTAGAGCGTGTTCTGCCAGGCTGGCCAGAAGCTCGGGTCGGCGAGGATGCGGGAGTAGTTGTCCCAGCCCACCCAGGTGGTCTCGCCGCGCCGGGTCCGCTGGAAGCTCATGACGATGCCGCGGATCATCGGGTACCAGGAGAAGACGACGAAGCAGAGCACCGCGCCGATCAGGAACGCGTGCCCGGTGAGGTTGTCCCGTACCTTGCGGCCGAGGCTCGTGCGCTGCGCCCCGGCCGAGTACGGCGACGGCGGGCGGCCCGGTTTCCTGGGGGTCTCCGGGACGACGGTGATCGCCAAGGCAACTCCTGGGTGAGTTAAGTGACGTCGAGATGCGGTGCGGGTGGTGTGTGGGGGCCGGGTCGGCGTCCCGGCCCCCACACGCTCGGTCAGCTCTCCGCGGCGAGGAGCTGGTTGACCTTCTCCTCGGCGGTCTTGAGCAGTGCGTCGATGTTCGAGTTCGGGTTGGTCAGCACACCCGACATCGCGGCGTCGAGCACCGCGTAGATCGCCTGGGCGTTGCGCGGTTCACCCTTGATCGGCACCGGGGTCGCCTCGAAGATCGCGAAGTTGGCGGTGTCGACGTTGGCGTTCGCCTTGCGCAGCTCCAGTTCCTGCTTCTGCGCGTCGCTGCCGTTGGCGAAGAGCAGCGGCTGGGGCAGACCCACCGGGTAGTTCTGCGGCTTGGCCCGGACGTAGTCGAACTGACCCTTGCCCGGGGTGAGCTTCTGGTACGCGATCCACTTGAGACCGGCCTTGACCTGCTCGGGGGTGAGGTCCTTCTTGAAGAAGTAGCCCTCGCCGCCACCGAGCGTCCCCTTCGCCGCACCGTCCTGGCCGGGCAGCGGGGCCATCGCCCAGTCCTGGAACTTGCCCTGGAACTGGCTGACGATCGCCTGGGTGGCGTCCGGCGCACCGATGAACATGCCGACCTTGCCGGCGCCGGCGTTGGTCAGCAGGTCGCCCCACTGGAGCAGCTGGCGGGCACCCATGCTGTTGTCGCCGTACCGCATGTCCTTGAGGTTCTGCAGGACCTGCTTGCCCATCGCGTTGTTGAAGTCGGCCTTCTTGCCGTCAGCCGTGAGCACCTGGCCGCCCTGCGAGTAGAGCAGGGAGGTGAAGTGCCAGCCGCCGGTGTTGCCGGCGCTGTACTCCGCGTAGCCCGCGATGCCGTTGCCGAGCGCGGAGATCTTCTTCGCGGCGGCCCGGACGTCGGCCCAGGTCTTGGGTGGGTTGTTCACGTCGAGCCCAGCCTGCTGGAACAGGGCCTTGTTGTAGATCAGGCCCATCGAGTAGTTCTTCACCGGTACGGCGTAGAGCTTGCCGCCGTCGGTGAAGACCTCCTTCAGCGCGGGGTCGATGCTGTCCCAGGTCGGAACGGTGTCCTTGTTGGCGTACTGGGTGATGTCCATCGCCTGACCGGAGTCAAGCACCTGCTGGACGTCGGTCATGTACCCGTAGAACACGTCGGTCACCGTGCCGCCGGCCAGCCGGGCGGTGAAGTCCGGCGGGTTGTTGCACTGCTCGCCGACGCTGACGCTCTTGATGACGATGTCCGGGTTCTGCTTCTGGAACTCGGCGACATCGTCGTTCCAGTTCTTCAGCAGCTCTTTCTGGGCACCGACGGGCTGGCAGTCGACCGTGATGGTGACCTTGCCGCCAGCGGTCGCGCCCTTGTCGTCACTCTTCGTGGAGCACGCCGTGAGGCTGAGCCCCAGGCCGGCCACGAGCGCGACCGCCGCAGCCTTTCGGTATTGCGGTACGGACATCTGTCCATCCCTTCGGGAACGGGTGTCTCCAATGACCTTCGCTGATCTGCGGTGATGCGACCTGACGCCCAGTAGCTGCGTCGGAGCCAGGTGTGAGTGGAGTCACTGTAGCGAGGCCGACTCATTTCAGCAAGGTGTCGACCCTGAGACGAAAGGACACGACATGATGACGACAGATGTTGGCAAGAGCCTGAAAGCACCGGGATAAAACGGCCCTTAACCCGCCATAAAGGCCCATTCGAACAGGTCGATGCGGCAAGCCCTGCCCGAGCGCGTCGATCATGGAGTTGTGGTGCCTGATTTAAGGGCTTTACAGACGTTATGACACCCACCACAACTCCATGATCGTCGCGGGTGGGGTGGGGGTGGGTGGGGTGGGTGTAGGGACGGGAACGGCCGTCGACCGCGTGGGCGGTCGACGGCCGGAAGCCTCGGTCGGTGTGGTGGTCGCTAGCGGCCGGGGGCGGGAGCGGTCGAGCCGCGTACCACCAACTCCGGCTCGAACAGCAGCTCGTCCTGCAGCACGCCGGCACCCTCGATCTGGGTGACCAGCAGGTCCACGGCGGCCTGCCCCATCGTCTCGATCGGCTGCCGGACCGTGGTCAACGGCGGATCGGTGCAGGTCATGAACGCGGAGTCGTCGTAGCCCACCACCGAGATGTCGGTCGGCACCGAGCGGCCCAGCCGCCGGGCCGCACGGATGGTGCCCAGGGCCAGGACGTCGCTGGCGCAGATGATGCCGGTGACGCCCCGCTCGACCAACTTCGTGGCGGCGACCCGTGCTCCCTCCATCGAGAAGCTGGAGCGCTGGACGCACTCGGCGTCGTCCTCACCCCAGCCGGCGGCCCGGATCATCGCGTCCAGTTTGCGGCGCGACGGCACGTGCCCCTCCGGACCGAGCACCATGCCGATGCGTTCGTGCCCGAGCGAGCGCAGGTGCCCGTACGCCTGCTCCACCGCCACCGCGTCGTCCGTCGAGACCCGGGGAAAACCCAGCTCGTCCACACCCGCGTTCACCAGCACCACCGGTAGACCCCGATCGGTCAGCCGACGGTAGTGGTCGTGCCGCGCGTCGGCGAGCGCGTACGAACCACCAGCGAAGATCACCCCGGAGACCTGGTGGTCGAGGAGCATCTCCACGTAGTCCATTTCGGAGACACCGCCGATGGTCCGGGCGCAGAGCGCCGGCGTGTAACCGCGTTGGGCGAGGGTCCCGGTGACGACCTCGGCCAACGCCGGGAAGATCGGGTTCTGCAACTCGGGCAGCACCAGCCCGACCAGCCGGGCACGTTCGCCACGCAGCTTGGTCGGCCGCTCGTAACCGAGCACGTCCAGCGCGGTCAGCACCGCGGTCCGGGTCGCCTCCGACACCCCGTCACGGCCGTTGAGCACCCGGCTGACGGTGGCCTCGCTGACGCCCGCCTTCTTGGCAACTTCAGTCAACCGCTTGGTCACAGTCGCAATCGTACGTCGTGTGGATGAAAGAAATGAACAGCAAACTGCCCGGCGCTTGCTAGCCGGCTGCCGCATTCTTCCCACGGCCGACCATTCCGACCCCTGCGGCGCGCAACACCGAACGCCGAAACCGCTCTTCCGGCTGCATGAACCCTGACGTCCGGCCACCGGGGCAGGCCGTCGTGATCGACTCGACTGTCAAGGATATTGCGGTGTGCAAGGTGCCCCGGATACCGCGACTTCCTGAAACGCGAGTGGATCATGTCCAGCCGCCACGTGTGCGGCATCGCCAGGCGCGGCGCACTCTGGACTCGGCTGGGCGGGCGTCAGGACAGGTCGCGCAGTGCGGTCTCGATGGCCCGGTGGAAGGTCGGGTACGCGTAGATCATGTGCCGGAGCTGGCTCAGCGGCACCGCCGCGTGCACCGCCACCACCAGCGCGGACAGCACCTCGCCGCCGGCCGGACCGACCGAGGTCGCGCCGATCAGCACGCCCTGGTCGGCGTCCGCGACGAGCTTGATGAAGCCCTCGTCGCCGACCTGGTGGATCCAGCCCCGGGTCGAGCTGCTCAGCTTGGTGAATCCGACCTGCACGTTGATGCCGCGCTCGCGGGCCTGCCGCTCGGTGAGCCCGACCGCGCCGACCTCGGGGTCGGTGAAGGTCACCCGGGGCAGCGCACGGTAGTCGGCTCGCGGGACCGTACCGGCCGACCCGCTCGACCCGCTGGCGGCCAGCGAACTGGACGCACCCATCGCTCCCCCGACCACGCTGGAGGTGCCGCTGGCATCCGCCCCCGCCGTCGCCTGGCGAGCCCGGGCCAGGATGTCGGCGATCACGATCCCCGCCTGGTACATCGCGATGTGGGTGAAGGCGCCCTCACCGGTCAGGTCGCCGACCGCCCAGACGTGGTCGGTGACGTGCAACCGGTCGTCGACCGGCAGGAAACGCGAGCTGCCGTCCAGGCCGACCGTCTCCAGCCCCAACTCGGCCAGGTGTGCCTTGCGCCCGGTCACCACCAGCAACTGGTCGGCGGTGTACGCCGCACCGCCGCTGCCACGCAGGGTGAACCGTGTGCCGTCGTGTTCGACCCGTTCGGCGCGTACCCCGGTGTGGATTTCCACGCCGTCGGCGCGCAGCGCCGCGGCGGCGACCTCGGACGCCTCCGGTTCCTCGACGGCCAGCACCCGGTCGAGCGCCTCCACCACCGTCACCCGGACACCGAAGCGGGCGAAGACCTGCGCCAACTCCAGACCGATGGCGCCGCCGCCGAGCACCAGCAACGACTCCGGCAGCTTCTCGACCTCGATCGCCTGATGGTTGGTCCAGTACGGCGTGTCGGCCAGGCCGTCGATCGGGGGCACCGACGGACGGGTCCCGGTGCCCAGCACGACCCCGTACCGGGCCTCGAACACCTGGTCACCGACCCGGACCCGACGCGGACCGTCGAGACGGCCACTGCCCCGCACGAGCCGGCCGCCCTTGCCGACGAACCGCTCGGCCGCGACGGTGTCGTCCCAGGTGTCGGTGGCTTCCTCGCGGATCCGCTTCGCCACCGGCGCCCAGTCCGGCTGGACCTGTGCCGTCCCGGCGAGCCCGTCGACCCGGCGGGCCTCGGCGAGGGCATTGGCCGCTCTGATCATCATCTTGCTCGGGATGCAGCCCCAGTAGGGGCACTCCCCGCCGACCAGATCCCGTTCGACGCCGACGACGCTCAGGCCGGCGTCGGCGAGCCGTTCGGCCACCTCCTCGCCACCGACTCCGAGCCCGACCACGACCACATCCACCAGCTCCGGATCCGCCACCGGAACAGCATCCCCCAGCGACACCACCCCGACCACCGGGGTCGGCGGAAATGTCGGCGCACTCACCGGTCCGGGCCGCCTACCGTGACGGGATGCACGCACGCTTCGCCCCGGTCCGGGACTGCTTCCACGACCTGCACGCCTCGGGCCGGGAGACCGGCGCCAACCTGGTCGTCTGGTACGACGGGCAGCCCGTCGTCGACCTGATCGGGGGTCACCGGGCCGGTGCCGAGCCGTGGCGGCCGGACACGCTGGCCAACGTCTACTCGGTCGGCAAACCGGTGGTCGCGCTCTGCCTGCTGATGCTCGTCGACCGGGGCCAGGTCGACCTCGACGCGCCAGTCGACCGGTACTGGCCAGAGTTCCGCACGCCGGCCACGGTGCGCCAGGTGTTGTCGCACACCGCCGGGCTCCCGGCCTTCCCGGTGCCCCGGCCGGCCACCACGATCGCCGACTGGGCGCTGCTCACCGGTGATCTGGCCGCCGCCGACCCCGAGTGGCAGCCGGGCTCGGTGGCCGGCGAGCACGCCTGGACGTACGGGCACCTGGTGGGCGAGCTGGTCCGGCGGGTCGACGGGCGGTCGGTGGGCCGGTTCCTGGCCGAGGAGATCGCTGGTCCGTGGCGGCTCGACCTCGGCTACGGATTGACCGAGGCGGACCAACGCCGCTGCGCCGAGATGCGCTACGGCGACCCGCAGTGGCCGGTTCGGATGCTCGGCGAGCCGGGATCGTTGCGGGCGCGCGCGTTGGGCAACCCGGCCGGAGGACTGGACCTGGCCGTGCTGAACAGCCCGCTCTGGCGAGCTGCCGAGATGCCCGCGGTCAACCTGCACGCCACCGCATCCGGCCTGGCCCGGCTCTACACCGGCCTGCTGGCCGGCGGCGTCCTCGACGGCGTCCGGCTGCTCAGCCCGGAGCTGGTGGCGGAGGCGACCCGCGTCCAGTACGACGGACCGGACCTGGTGCTGGACCGCCGCGCCCACTGGACGCTGGGCATGCAGTGGGAGCCGGACGGCAGTTGGGGCATGGGCGGGATCGGCGGGAGCAGCGCGTGGGCCGACCCGGAGCGCGGCTACACCCTCGCGTACGCCACGGCCCACCTGGCCGAGCACGACCGGGTCGACGAACTGGCCGAGGCGCTGCACTCCTGCCTCTGACGCAGGTCAGCGCAGCCAGACCGGGTCGGTGCCGGGCACCGAGAGCGGTGGCGGATAGTCGAGCGTCCGGCGGAGCGCCTCGGGCAGTCGCCACGGTTGGTGGACCGCCTTGCCCTGCACCCCCGCCAGCTCCGGCACCCACCGGCGTACGTAGTCGCCGTCCGGGTCGTACCGCTCGGCCTGCCGGACCGGGTTGAACCCCCGGTAGGGCTTCGTGTCGTTGCCGGTGCCGGCGACCCACTGCCAGTTGCCGGAATTGTTCGCCACGTCCCCGTCCAGCAGCCAACGGAAGAACACCTTCACTCCCACACGCCAGTCCTGCCCGAGGTGCTTGGTCAGGTAGCCGGCGGTGATCAGGCGAGCCCGGTTGTGCATCCAGCCCTGCGTCCGCAGTTGTCGCATCCCGGCGTCGACGATGGGCATCCCGGTGCGGCCCTCGGCCCAGGCAGCCACCGCGTCGTCGTCGTAGCGCCACTGCTCGGTGGCACCCCGCCGGTACGCCGCGGTCGAGATCTCCGGAAAGGCCGCGGTGACCTGGTAGTAGAAGTCCCGCCAGCAGAGCTGCCGGACGAACGGGCCGGACCGGTCCCCGGCGCGGTTCGCCACCGCCAGCGGCGAGACGCACCCGAAACGCAGGTACGGGCTGAGCCGGGAGGTGTCGTCGCCGGCCATGTCGTCGTGCTGGTCGTCGTACCGGGTCAGGTCGGGCAGCCAGTCGGTGAGCCGCTGCCGGGCGACCCGCTCGCCGCCGACCGCCGCGTCCGGCGACTCCCCGGCCGGCGGCTTCGGCAGACTGCCCACGCGCACGCCACCGGGCAGCGCCACGTGGTCCGGCGCGGCCAACTCCTCGCGCCACTGACGGGCGGCCCAGGACCGGTGGTACGGGCTGAACACCCGGTAGTGGTCGCCGCCGCCACCGGGCTGGAGCGCACCCGGCTCGACCACTGTCAGCCCGGGGAACAGTCGCAGGTGCAGTCGGTGCCGCTCGCACTCCGCGCGTAGCCGCCGCTCCCGACGCCGGGCGTAGTGGCTGACGTCGGCGGAGAGCGCGACGGCGGTGGCGCCGACCTCGCCGGCCAATCGGATCGTCTCGGCCACCGGGTCACCGTGCCGCACCACCAGGTCACCGCCGCGCTCACGCAGCTCGACGCGCAGCTCGGCGAGGGCCTGATGCAGGAACCGGGTGCGGTTGGCCGACAGGTCGGCCAGCGCCGGGTCGAGCACGTACAGCGGCACCACCCGGTCGAAGGCGGCGCAGGTGGTGGCCAGCGCCGGATGGTCGTGCACCCGCAGGTCGCGGGTGAGGAGCACGATCGCCGTGCTCGCGGTCACCGGGTCTCCGGTTGGACCGTCGGCCCGGGGATGGTGACCGGTGTACCGGTCGAGGTGAGCAGAGCCCGCGCGGCCACCGCCATCCGTCGCCGCTGCGGCACCAGGGCGCGCCGGGCGAAGACGTCGTAGTCCTGCGCGGCGACCTCGTCGAGGATGCCGCCGTAGAGCGCGTACGCGGTGCGCATGCAGGCCTGTGAGGCCGGCGCCAGCATGGTGATGCCCGGAGCGGCGGCGGCGTAGTGCGCCTGGGCGCGGGTCACCTCGTACTCGATCAGCTCGCGGGTCCGGTGCGTACCGCGGCCCCGGGCGCTGGCCTCGGCCAGCTCCTCGCGGGTCACACCGAACTTCGTCAGGTCCTCGTCCGGTAGGTAGGTGCGACCTCGGTCGAGGTCCTCGGCGACGTCCCGGATGAAGTTGGTGAGCTGGAAGGCGAAGCCGAGCTGCCGTGCCGGCTCCCGGGCCGCCGCCGGGTCGGAGCTGCCCAGGATCGGCAGCATCATCGTGCCGATCACCGCCGCCGAGCCCTCCATGTAGTCGAGCAGGTGGTCGTACGTCGGGTAGGAGCTGACGGTCAGGTCCATCGCCATGCTCTTCAGAAACGACGCAAAGTCGTCCCGGTCGAGATCGAAGACGGCGATCGTGTGCAGGACCGCCGGCAGCAACGGGTCGTCGACGGGCGCTCCGTGCAGGCCGGACACGAATCGGCTGGCCCAGTCCTCCAGGAGGGCAGCCCGCTCGACCTGGGGAAGGTCCTCGGTGCGGTCCACGATCTCGTCCGCGTACCGGGTGAACCCGTAGAGGGCGTGCACATGTCGTCGTTTCCAAGCGGGAAGCAGTCGAGTGGCGAGATAGTAGGTGCGGCCGTGACGTTTGTGCAGCTCACGGCACCGTTCATAGGCAGCGGTGAGATCAGTTTCCACCGGCCCTCCTCATTTATCGACGCACCAATCGACGCAACTCGTAGCCTAGGGTACGCTCAGCCACATGGCCAACGACGCAGTTGCGGGTAACGCGACCCGCGTGGCGCCGGCGGGGCCAGGGGACGGGGACGATCCGGTCCGCGCCGTGCTGGCCGCGTACACCCAGGACCTGATCACGGCGGTCCACGAGACCCTGAGCACGTTCCTCACCGCCGAGGTCGACACCCTCGCCGAGATCGACCCGTCGATGGGCCGATTCGCCGCAGCCGCGCGGGACGCCGTCCTCGTCGGCGGCAAACGGATCCGGCCCACGTTCGCCTACTGGGGGTGGCGCGGCGCGGTCGGCGCCGCCGAGGCACTGCCCCCGGTCCTGCCCGCGCTGGCCTCGCTCGAACTGCTGCACACCTTCGCCCTCGTCCACGACGACGTGATGGACGCGTCCACCACCCGCCGAGGCCGGCCCACCGCGCACGTCGCGCTCGCCGAACAGCACATCGCCGCCGGCCACCGAGGTGATCCCGCCCGGTTCGGCGAGGCGGTCGCCGTGCTCATCGGTGACCTCTGCATGGTCTGGGCCGATCGACTGCTGGCCCAGGCCACGGTGCCGACGGCCCGGCTGTTCGAGGTTCGCCGCTGCTACGACCAGATGCGGGTGGAGACGGTCGCCGGGCAGTACCTCGACGTGCTCGGCGAGAACGACCCGGCCAACTGGTCGGTCGACCGGGCGCTGCGGGTGGCCCGCTACAAGACCGCCAGCTACACCGTCCAGCGACCACTGCTCTTCGGGGCCTGTCTGGCCGGCGTCCCCCTCGACGATCCGCTGGTCTCCGCGTACACCCGTTATGGCCTGGCGGTCGGCGAGGCGTTCCAGCTGCGCGACGACCTCCTCGGCGTCTACGGCGACCCGGCCGCCACCGGCAAGCCGGCCGGCGACGACCTCCGCACCGGCAAGCCGACCACGCTGCTCATGCTGGCCCGGGAGCTGGCCACGCCAGCGCAGTTCCGGGCGTTGGAGCGGGCCGCCGGCGGACCGGTCGACCGGCTCGCCGAGTTGGTCGTGGAGACCGGTGCGGTGACCCGGGTGGAGCGGATGATCGCCGAGCGGGTGGGTGACGCGCTGGCGGCGCTCGACGCCGCACCCGTGGACCAGACGGCGCGGACCGCACTGACCGGGCTGGCCACCGCCGCTGCCAACCGGCGGGCCTGATGAGCGACTTGAGCAAGGAGGTGGTCACGTGCGGACGGTGACAGGACGGACGGACCGGGTGGTGGTCGTCGGGGCCGGGCTGGGTGGGCTCGCCTGCGCGCTGCACCTCGCCGGCAGTGGCCGGCAGGTGACAGTGCTGGAACGCGAGCCGGTGCCCGGCGGGCGCGCCGGCCGACTGGCCGTGGACGGCTACGAGTTCGACACCGGTCCGACCGTGCTCACCATGCCCGACCTGATCGCCGAGGCGCTCGGCGCGGTCGGTGAGGAGTTGCGCGACTGGCTCGACCTGACCCCGCTCGACCCTGCCTACCGGGCGTACTACCCGGACGGCTCGACCCTCGACGTGCTCACCGACACCACGCGGATGGCCGCCGAGATCTCCCGGGTCTGCGGGCCGCGTGAGGCCGACGGTTACCTGCGCTTCGTCGACTACGCGCGGGAGCTGTGGCGTCTGGAGCGGGCCGACTTCATCGAGCGCAACCTGGACGCGCCGACCGACCTGCTCACCGGCAACCTGCTCAAGTTGCTCACCGGCGGGGCCTTCCGTCGGCTCCAGACGAAGATCAACCAATTCTTCCGGGACCCACGTACCCAGCGGATCTTCTCCTTCCAGGCGATGTACGCCGGCCTCGCGCCGCACGACGCGCTGGCCATCTACACCGTCATCGCGTACCTCGACTCGGTGGCCGGGGTCTTCTTCCCGCGCGGTGGCATCCACGCGGTCTCCAGGGCGATGGCCGGCGCGGCCGAGAAGCACGGCGTGCAGATCCGGTACGACACCACGGTGACCCGGGTGGAGACCGCGAACGGTCGGGCCACCGGAGTGCTCACCGCCGACGGGGAACTGGTGCCGGCGGACGTGGTGGTGCTCAACCCCGACCTGCCGGTCGCCTACCGGGACCTGCTCCCGGCCGCTCCGGCACGACAGCTCACCTACTCGCCGTCCTGCGTCGTTCTGCACGTCGGTTCCCGACAGGCATATGAAAAGATCGCGCATCACAACATCCACTTCGGACGCGCGTGGAAGGGCACCTTCGATGAGGTCATCCGGCGGGGTGAGCTGATGACCGATCCGTCGCTGCTGGTGACCAACCCGAGCCGGACCGACCCGTCGGTGGCCCCTGCGGACCGGCACACCTACTACGTGCTCGCCCCCGTGCCCAACCTGCACCGGGCTCCGTTCGAGTGGCGCGGCGACCTGACCCAGCGCTACAGCGACCAGCTGATCGGCACCCTGGAGGAGCGCGGCTACGTCGGCTTCGGCGCCGGCGTCGAGGTGCTGCGGGCGATCACCCCGGCCGAGTGGGAGGAGCAGGGGATGGCCGCCGGCACGCCGTTCGCCGCCGCCCACACCCTCTTCCAGACCGGCCCGTTCCGCCCGTCCAACCTGCACCGCAAGCTGTCGAACGTGGTCTTCGTCGGCTCCGGGACCCAGCCGGGCGTCGGCGTGCCGATGGTGCTCATCTCCGGCAAGCTCGCCGCCGGCCGGATCACCGGGGACGGTCGATGAGCGGTCGCGAGGGGCACCTTGTCGAGCTGGTCGACGAGACCGGCAAGGCCAACGGCGAGACGACCGTCGCCGCCGCGCACCAGCCGCCGGGGCAACTCCACCGGGCCTTCTCCGTGCTGCTGGTGGACCCGGACGGCCAGGTGCTGCTCCAGCGCCGAGCCGCTGTCAAGACCCGGTTCCCGCTGCGCTGGGCCAACTCCTGCTGCGGCCACCCCCAGCCGGGCGAGTCGCTCGCCGAGGCCGCCAACCGGCGGCTACGCGAGGAACTGGGCGCGGGCCCGGTCGAGCTAACCGAGGTCGGCGTCTACGTCTACTACGCCGAGGACCCGGCGACCGGTCGGGTCGAATTCGAGTACGACCACGTGTTGCGGGGCGACTTCCTGCCCTCTGCTCCACTGCTGCCGGACCTGGGCGAGGTGGCCGAGCTGCGGTGGGCCGACCCGACCGCGCTGGAAGCCGAACTGGACCGCGACCCCCGGTCGTACGCGCCCTGGCTGGGTGGGGTGGTGAACCGGCTGCTGCGCCCCACGGGGTCCACGTCCGGCACATCCAGCCTGGCCGTGACCCCGCCCGGACCGGCGGACGACACGGCGGAGCGGTCGGGTGGTCGATGAGGCGCTGAGCGCGGGTGCGGTCGCACGCCGGCTGGGGGTCGCGGTCACGACCCTTCGCACCTGGCACCAGCGCTACGGGCTCGGGCCCAGTGAACACGTCCCCGGTCACCATCGCCGCTACACGCCGGCCGATCTGGCCCGCCTCGAGATCATGCGACGCCTCACCACCGAGGGGGTGAGCCCCGCCGAGGCGGCCCGCTGGGCCCGCCAGGCACCGGACCCGTCATCCAACGGCACGGTCGCCCCCGGCCGCACCCACGCACCTGGTCGCGACGGCGGTGGAAGCATCCCGGTGGGCCGCGCCGGGCCGGCAGCCCGCGGATTGGCCCGAGCCGCCATGCGCCTGGACGCGGCGGTGATCAGCGAGACGATCGCGCACGCCTTGGCCACCAGCGGGGTCGTCGCCACCTGGGAGGGACTGCTACGTCCGGTGCTCGCCGGCATCGGTGAACGCCACGCCGCCACCGCCGGCCTGATCGAGGTGGAACACCTGGTGTCCCGCTGCGTCTCGGAGGCCCTCGCGGCGGCCAGTCGGGTCAGGGTGCCCACCGGCCCGGCCCGCATCCTGCTCTCCTGCGCCGACGAGGAGCAGCACACCCTGCCACTGGAAGCATTGGCCGCGGCTCTCGCGGAGGCCGGGGTCAGCTACCGGATGCTCGGCGCCCGGGTGCCGGTGGCCGCCCTGGTCGAGGCGGTCAACCGGACCGGACCGGCCGCCGTGGTGCTCTGGTCGCACACCCGCGCCACCGCCGACCCGGCCCAGCTCAGCGCGTTGCTCGCCGCGCCCCGCCGCCCGCTGTTGGCGCTCGCGGCCGGCCCCGGCTGGCGAGCAGACGCGCTGCCCGCCGGGGTGGTCCGGCCGGTGGACCTGGCCGAGGCGGTCTCGCTGGCCGCCGCGGTCCGTGACTCCCTGGACCAGTCGACGCGTGACTGATCGCACTGTCGCCCGCTGACCGGGTGAACTACCGTCGGGCGGGTCCGCCTACCCCGACCCCTCCGGGAGCGAGCAGATGCAAGCCCGCGCCGTCCTGGCGTCCGTCCTCGCCGCGGCGCTGGCCCTGTCCGGCTGTGCCCAGCCGGAGCGCACCATCGCACCCGCCGGCGCTTCACGGCCGGTGGAAGCGACCAGGCCGCCCACCCCGACACCGCACCCCAGCGTCACCAAGCCGGCCAAGCCTCCGCTGCGTCCGTTGCCGGCGAAGCTCCCGGCCGGCCTGCGTCGCAACACCGGCGAACGCCCGGTGGTCCTCACCTTCGACGACGGGCCCAGCCCGACCTGGACGCCGAAGGTGCTCGACCAGCTGAAGGCCGCCAAGGTGACCGCGACCTTCTGCGTGGTCGGTCGCGAGGTGCAGCGCCACCCGGAGCTGGTCCGGCGGATCGTGCGCGAGGGGCACCAGCTCTGCAACCACAGCTGGCGGCACGACCTCGACCTGGCCCGGCGGCCCGTCGACGAGATCCAGGCCGACCTGGCCCGCACCAACAAGGCCATCCAGACGGCGGCTCCCGGCGCGAAGGTGCCGTTCTACCGGCAGCCGGGCGGCCGGTGGACGCCGGAGGTGCTGGACGTGGCGAAAGGGCTCGGCATGCTCCCGCTGCACTGGTCGGTCGACCCGCAGGACTGGGACAAGCCGACCGCCGCCACGATCGGCAAACGGGTCCACACCGCCGCCCGCCCCGGTGCCATCGTGCTGCTGCACGACGGGGGTGGCAACCGGGCCGCGACGCTCGCCGCCTGCCCTCACCTGATCGCCGACCTGAAGAAGCGCTTCGGCATCGCCAAACTCCGCTAGACCGCCCTTGACCTGCGGTTATCCCCCATTTCCAGCCCTTGCCGATTCCGATTTTGTCGACCGACCAGGCATCACGTATGCTTTCGGAGCCTCCGGCGGGGCCGGATGGGAGCAAGTCCGCTTGAAGTTGCGAGTGTGCAATGATGGCGGGGCCGCCCTCATCGTCTAGCGGCCCAGGACGCCGCCCTTTCAAGGCGGTAGCACGGGTTCGAATCCCGTTGGGGGCACGACCGGCGTAAGCCGGAGCAACACAAGCTAGGTCCTGTGGAGCAGTTGGAGTGCTCGCCGCCCTGTCAAGGCGGAGGTCGCGGGTTCAAGTCCCGTCAGGACCGCAGCGCTGACGCCGCGCCTCGCGCGGCGTTCTGCGTATCGGAGCAGGTCGCCCTGCCACCGGTTCATCCGGTAGCCGGGTAGCATGAGCCGAGCGACACGGCCAGGTAGCTCAGTTGGTACGAGCGTCCGACTGAAAATCGGAAGGTCGGCGGTTCGACCCCGCCCCTGGCCACATAGCCTTTCGCCGGGCTACAGAGGTCCCCACCAGCGGATTCGCAGGTGGGGATCTTGCTGTTTCCGGTGCTTTCACCGATACCCTGCACGACCGGTCCTGGCCGCCCCGCGTTCATCGTCCGCACCTACGCTCCGGCCCGTGGACAGAAGACCTGGCGGGATCGTGGAGACCATCGGAACACTCGGCGCTGTTGTCGGCGGCGCCCTCTTCGTCATGGGCCTCAGCGGCGTCAATTCCAGCGGCGAGTTCCTCGTGTCCGGCGCTCTGCTGGTGATCGCGGGCCTGCTGCTCCGCATAGAGGCAGCGGTGCTGGGAGCCCACTGGCGCGGACCTGACTTCTGACCTGGCCCCTCCCACCGGCCAGCAGCACCACGGAACGGCTTGTGATCAACTCGACTTCCCTGATGTCGGGGTGTCCCAGTGCTCGCGACACCGCGGTATCAAGGAAACCGAGTCGATCATGGCGCGGCCACGCGGCGGCACGGCGTCAGCGGTCGTGGCGACCCTGCGGGCGGTGCTGCACCACGCTGCCCTGGATCGCCTCCCACACGCTGCGTCCGGCCTGTCGCAGCGTCTCCCCCGCCTGCTCGGCGAGCTGCGCGGCGTTCTGGGCGGCAGCCTGCGCCGTGGCCGACAGACCGCCGTCACCGTCTCCGGACGGGCTCGGACCGGGCGCAGCCGCCTGATCGGGCCGGTCACCGGATCGTCCAGTCCTTCCTTCCGGCCCCCGGCCCGCCGACTCACGGGCTTCGGGCCTCGGGCCCGCCGGATGCTGACCTTCCGGCTCACGAGCCTCCGGATGCTGACCCGCCGGTCGCGACTGATCGGCTGGTCCAGGGCCGCCAGCTCGGGGCCCTGGACCCCCGGCCCTCGGTTCCGAGCCGACCGGACCTGGTCCAGGCCGACCCGGACCCGGCCGATCAGGAGGACCGGGTCGGTCACGGTCGGCGACCGCACCGACCTGCTGACCCATTCCCTCGAGTACGCCGTCAGAGCGCCTCGCCGACGCCCGGACCTCCGCTGCCCCGGCGGCCAACTGCTGCGCGCTGCGGTTCACGTCGTCGACGGCGGTGGCCGTCCGAGCGAGCGATTCGATGATCTGTGGGTTGCTGTCGAGGGTGTCGAGCGCCCGCCCCAGGATGCTGGTCAGCTGCTCCAGCCGCACCCGTAGCTGCGCCTCGGCGTGCACCCCGTTCACGTCCAGTTCGCCGCCGCTCAGGTGCACCCGTACGCCGGCGTCGACCTGGAGGAGGTTGGCCACCCGGGCCCGCAGCGACAGGTCGGCGTCGAGGCCGTCGACCACCAGCCGGATCGAGTCGACGGACACCTTCGGGATGTCGAGCAGGACGTCCGGTTCTGCCCTGTCGACGTCCCGGTCCGGCCCTCGTTGCTGCGCGTTCTCGCTCATGATCTCCCGCCCCGCCTGCACAGAGTTCCGGTCGTTCGCGCGGTTACCCGGTTTCCGGTCGGGCATCCCGTGCGTGACGGCCCGGCGACCCTCTGTCTGTAACTGGGCACCGCGCGAAGCTGCACACCCGGGCATCAGCCGGTATGGTCCGGGCCTATGGGACAGGAAATGACTGATCCGGCCGACATCCGGCAGGACGCCGACCGTTTTTCCCTGCGGTGCAGTCTTCTCGTCCCCGGCTCGGCCGAGCATGCGTTCGCGGTCTTCACCGCAAAGCTGACTGACTGGTGGGTCGTCGAATACACCTGGTCCGGCCCGGACGCACTCGACGAGCTGGGCATGGAGCCCCGGGCCGGCGGCATGCTCTACGAGATCGGCCCGTACGGCTTCCGCGCCGACTGGGGGCGGGTGCTCACCTGGGATCCGCCGCGGCGGCTGGTCTTCGTCTGGCAGATCGGCCCCGACCGGGCGCCGGTGCCGGATCCGGCCCGGGCCAGCGAGGTCGAGGTGCTGTTCCTGCCGGAAGGGCCGGAACGCACCCGGGTCGAGCTGGAGCACCGGCACTTCGACCGGCATGGCGAGGCGGCCGAGGGATACCGCAAGGCACTCACCGCCGGCTGGCACGAGCTGCTCACCCGCTACGTCGACACGGTGTCACGCCAGCCCGGCACCTCCGCCTGACCGGCTGACGCCTGACCGGCTCACCGGCCGAGCCGCCGATCAGCAGCGGAGCGGCCGGAGAGGTCCCGGCCGCCCAGGTTCGCGCGTTGGCCGGCCTCCGCACCCGAGCCGAACCCGGTGCCGCCCAATCGGCGTGGCGGTGCGGTGCGCAGCCGTGGGTACTCCTCGCTGAGCCGTCGTTGCACCCGGTCGGACCGGTCGGCGAGCACCAGCGCCACCGACGGCGTGCCCGACTCGCTGGCCGCCGCCGTCTCCGCCGCCCAGAGGCGGCCTCCGATCACCTCCGCGAAGCCGGCCAGCCAGGAGCGACGAAAGGCGGCGGGATGGTCGTCCTCCGGCACCGGGGTGGCGGCCAGGCCGTGCGCCGCCTGCACGAGCAGCGAGGTGAAGAGCAGGTCGACCCGCTCCAGGTCACTGGCGAAGCCGAAGAGGTGCAGCGCGAAGCCGTTGCCCTGCCGACGGCGCACGCAACGGCAGCGCAGCGGCTCGGCGACGGCGGCGAGCAGGCCGACCTTGTCGCGGGCGTACGGGGCGACGATGTCCAGAACCCGGTCGCCGACGGGATCGGTGGTCGGGTCGCGGACGGCCAGCAGCGCCCGGTCCACGCCGTAGCGGGCGATCAGCTCGGTCGCCTTGGCGGTGAACGCGGCGGCTTCGGCGGGCGTGCAGGCCGGATCCTCGGCCTGGGCCAGCAGCTTGCGCACCTTGCTGAGCATGGCCTCGGACATGCCTACAGAGCTACCACACGGGGCGGACATCAACGGGGCCACGACAGCATCGATCGATACGTATCATCGTCACCGTCCGATGATCAGTCCAATCCGGACTGTCAGTTGACTGTTTCGGAGGCCTGCACGCATGCCATCCCCGACCGCTCGCCTGTTCGCCGTCGCCACGACCGCCGCGCTGCTCTTCGCCGGCGCACCCGCACAGGCCGCCGCACCCACGCCGATCACACCGGCCGCCCCTGGCACGAACGCCTTCGCCCCGCTCGCCACCTGCTATGGCGGGGCAGTCCGGTCGTACTTCGAAAGTGGCCGCTACGGCGGCTCAGCCGGCCAGTACCGCACCACCACCCGCTGTCGCGACATCAACGTCCGCAACGCGAGCGTGTATGCCACCGAGGCGTGCGTGATCTTCGTCGACAAGACCAGCGCCTGCAACTACTGGACCTACCTGCCGGCCAACTCGGGCTGGATCACGGTGGCGACCAACGTCCGGGACGGGGTCAACTTCCGGGTCCGCTTCGAGAACCTGCGGTACGAGTACGAGCCGCTCATCGCGTACCACGCGTTCTGACCGGTGCGCCCGGTCGCGGCGTCCGCCCCCCGACGGACGCCGCGACCCGGCCTCTCACCCGGCGCGGCTGCGCAGGGTGGCGATCGTCGAGCCGGCGAGGGTGAGCAGGCAGTCGGGCAGCAGACCATCGGCTGCCGCAGCCCCGAACAGCGCCTCTCCGGTCGGCTCGTCCCGATTGGCGTACGCGCTGACGAAACGCGCCACCCAGCGGGTGTCGTACTCCGCCTGGTCGATCCCCGGGAAGTCCAGCGCCGCCCCGCTGGCCGCCGGGGTGTCACCCAGCATCGTCGCGGCGAGACACCAGGCGACCCCGTACGCGCCACTCAGGCCGGCCCGGTCGACGACCGCGTCGAACGCGCCCACCACCGCGTCTCCATCCCCGGCCAGCGCCGAGCGGAGCACGGCGGCTGCGTCGTCGAACGTTTGCTGTGGTAGGTCCGTCACCCAGCGCACAGTAGGACGGGAGGTCAAGCACCCCCACCGATCGTCACTGTCCGTGTTCAATGCGAGCTACCTGCGCTTTACGCCACCTCCACGGTCCCACCGTCGGCCTCGGCACGCTAATGTGCGCAGCGGACCTTCGCCGGAGGAAGGACGACCATGCTCGTTTCACGCCGCTCGCGGGTGGCCACACTGGCTGCCTGCGCGACGATCCTGCTCGCCACAAGCGCTTGCGGGGATGACAAGGCCAAGGAGGCCAGCGCCCAACAGGTGCGCCTCTACGGCACGGACGGCAACATGCTCAACTCCTATCCTGCGGAGTTGAAGGAACGTGCGAGCCTCGTGGACGGGATGAAGGGCACCACGCCACTCACCCCGCTGCCGGAGGACTTCAAGAGCCGACTGAAGGCCGTCGATCCGGCGCTGACGGACTATCTGTACGCAGCCGAGTCGTACGACGCGGTGGTGATCGCCGTGCTCGCCGCGCAGCTGGCCGGTAGTACCGACCCGGCGGCCATCGCGAAGCAGATCGTCGCGGTGACCAACGACGGGCAGCGCTGCGAGGATCCGGCGAGTTGTCTCGCGCTGGCCCGCAACGGGCAGGACATCGAGTACCGCAGCGTGTCGTTGACCCGGGCGGGCTTCACCGACAAGGGTGAGCCGGCCACCGCGAGCTACGCCACGCTGACCTTCGACGGGCAGCAGATCAACGACGGCAAGACCGAGTTCGTCGGCGCGGGCATCGAGTCGGCGGCGAGCACCAAGACGCCGCCGAAGCCGAAGAAGCAGCGCCCGGGGGGCGACCCCGACCAGGAGCCCCTGAAGTTGGGCGGCCTGCTGCCGAAGACCGGTGACCTGGCGATCGCGTACCCCCCGATGGCCGCCGGCGCCGCGCTGGCGATCAAGGAGGTCAACGCCGCCGGCGGCGCGCTGGGCAAGCCGGTGACCTGGGTCGAGGGTGACGACGGCACCAGCCCGACGGTGGCCAAGGCGACGGTGGCCAAGCACGTGGCGGACGGCGTCAGCGTGATCATCGGCGCGGGTGGTTCGGGCATCTCCCGAGAGGTGCTGCCGGACGTGGTGCGGGCCGGGAAGATCCTCTTCTCCCCGTCCAACACCGACAGCGGGCTGACCGACGTGGAGGACAAGGGCCTCTACTTCCGCACCGCCCCTCCGGACAGCCTCCAGGGCCGGGCGCTGGCCGACGTGATTCTCCGCGACGGGTCACAGAAGATCGTCATCGTGGCCCGGAAGGACTCCTACGGTGAGGGCCTCCAGGCCACCGTCCGCGACGAACTGGAGAAGGCCGGCATCGCGAACGACCGGCTCAAGCTGATGACGTACGAACCGCCGGCCGACGCGAAGGCGCCCCCGGTCGACTTCAGCGGCGGCGCGAAGGAGATCAAGGCCTTCGGCGCGGACGCCGTACTGATCATCGGCTTCGGTGAGTCCGCCCAGGTGATCCGCGGCCTGGCCGACGCCGGGGTGCAGATCCGGCAGTAGCCCAGCAGAAGCACGAAACGGCCGCACCGGCGCTCAGCCGGTGCGGCCGTTTCGTGTCGGGCGATCATCGCGGCCGGCGGCGCTCCAGGAACTCGGTCATCCGCCGGTGCTTCTCCTCGTCCTCGAAGAGCACCGCCTGGCTGACCAGGTCGAGATGCGGGTGCGCGGCGGCGGGCGCGTCCACCGCCAGCTTGGTCAGCCGCAGCGCCAGCGGCGAGCCCAGGGCGATCTCGTCCAACAGGGCGTGCGCCACTGTCAACAGCTCACCGGGCTCGTCCACCACCCGGTTCACCAGGCCGATCCGCAACGCCTCGGCGGCGTCCACCCGTCGTCCGGTGAAGAGCAGCTCCTTGGCTCGGCCCTCACCGACCAGCGCGGGCAGCCGGTGGGTCGCGCCAGCGCCGGCCAGGATGCCCAACCGCACCTCCGGCTGGCCGAAGACCGCCCGAGCCGTGCACACCCGCAGATCGCAGGCGTACGCCAGCTCCGCGCCACCGCCCAGGGCCGGGCCGTCGACGGCGGCCACGGTCGGCATCGGTAGCGCCCGGATCCGGGCGAACGCGGCGGAGTTGATCGCGGCGAGAGCGTCCGTGCGGCCCCGCTCGCGGAGTTGGCCGATGTCGGCGCCCCCGGCGAAGACGCCCTCGGCGCCGCCGGTCAGCAGCAGGAGCCGGGGGTACGCCTCCAACTCGGCGCAGACGTGGTGCAACTCGGCGATCAGGTCGGCGTCGATGGCGTTGCGCTTCTCCGGCCGATCCAACGTCACCACCAGCCGGTCCGGCCGCTCCTCGATCCGCAGGCCGCTCATTGTCTGACACCGCCTTCCCACCGGTAGAAGCCCTGCCCCGACTTCTTCCCGAACCGCCCCTCGGCCACCATCTCCACGAGCAGGGGTGGCGGTGCGAAGCGGTCCCCGTACGCGGCCTGGAGGGTGCGGGCGATGTCCAGCCGCACGTCCAGACCGACCAGGTCGGTGAGTTCCAGTGGGCCGATCGGGTGCCGGTAGCCCAACACCATGGCCTTGTCGATGTCGGCCGGGCTGGCCACCCCGTCGGCCACCATCCGGATCGCCTCCAGCCCGAGGGTGACCCCGAGTCGCGACGTGGCGAAGCCGGGCATGTCGCGTACGACGACGGGGTCCTTGCCCAACCGGCCGGCGAGCGCGACGGCCGCCGCGGTGGTCTCCTCGGCGGTGGCCGGGCCGACCACGATCTCCAGGAGCGCCATCGCCCAGACCGGGTTGAAGAAGTGCAGGCCGAGGAAGCGCTCGGGCGCGTCCAGTCCGGCGGCCAGCTCGCCGATGGCGATGCTGGAGGTGTTGCTGCCCAGCAGAGCCGGGTGCAGCGCGGCGGCGTCGCGCAGCACCGCCCGCTTCAGGTCGAGCCGCTCGGGCACCGCCTCGACGATCACCTCGGGGGCGGGAGCGACGTCGGCGAGCGTCGGGCGCAGCGTGACCCGTTGCCGGTTCGCGGCGGCCTCGTCGGCACTCAGCTTCCCGCGCTGCACCGCGCGCTCCCACAGGTCGGCCAGCCGGTTCAACGCGGTAGCTCCCCGCTCAGGGTCCACCTCGACCAGTTCCACGGCGTGCCCGGCCCCGGCCGCCACGTACGCGATGCCGAGCCCCATCGTGCCGGCACCGACGACCACGAAACGATCGCTCATCACGCCTCCCTGTCCCGCCCGCCGACGCGCGGGGTCCCCGCCACGCCGACCGGGGTGTTCCGCCCGCTCCGCTCGCTCATGGTGCGACCCTAGACAGCTCGACGACCCGGGCCATGCGTGGGGGAGCGCGGGATCGGGTAATGACGGCTGCGTCAACCGAGGGAAGGACCACCGAGATGAGCCAGGCACCGGAGAGCGTCACTGACGGGGAGATCGTGGAGACCCGGGGCGACGAGCGGGTCGAGCTGCTGCGCGCCGACACCAACAACGACGGCAGGACCGACGTGTGGGTGGTGGACACCGACGGCGACGGCAAGGCCGACCTGTTCCAGTTCGACACCGACGGCGACGGCAAGGTGGACATCACCATGGTCGACATCGACGAGGACGGCCAGCCGGACGAGGTGGTCGACGGCGACGGCGGTCTGCCGCCCGAGCAGCTTCCCCCGACCGTCCAGGTCTGAGCTGTACGACGGCCTCCGCGCTGGTGATGCGCGGGGGCCGTCGCTCAGTCGGCCAGGCGCAGGGTGGCCAGGTAGTAGGGCTTGTCGCGGTCGTCCACATCGGTCAACCGCCAGCCGGTGCCGTGCACCAGCGAGGCGAACTCGTCCGCCGAGCAGACCAGGTAGTCGAACCACTCGGTGCTCAGCTCCCGGTAGCGCAACCGGAGCCGGAGCTGACCGCCGAGCCGACCCCGGCGACGGTTGCGTTCGTGGTAACCGGTGTGCACCGGGTCGCGTGTGCCGTACGGGTCGGTGCCGTGCGCGATGATCTGCGCCCCCGGTCGGGCCAGCGCGGCGAGCGCGGTCAGGAACTCGGGAGCACGCTTCCGGCCCTCGAACAGCCCGAGGTTGTTGCCGAGCAGCAGGAACGTGTCGTACCGCTGACCATCGGCCACATGCGTGTCGACCGTGCCGTGTACCAGTCGCCGGACACCGCGACGCCGGCTCACCGCGAGCGCGCCGGCGGAGGTGTCCAGGCCGGTGACCGGTACGCCGCGCTCCTGGAGCAGCAGGGCGATCCGGCCGGCGCCGGTGCCGACGTCCAGCGTCTCGCCGCGGACCCGGTCCACCGCGCGGTGGTCGTACGGCTGCCAGTCCTGTGGTCCGTCGAGGTAGTGCGCGGCGGGCGCACCGTTGATCAGCCCGTCGTCCCGTTCGATGATCTCGATGACCGGCCGGGGCAGTCGCCCACCCACCAGGGGTCGCGGCCCGACCCCGCTGGCCACCGCGAGCGCGTCCCGCAGCAGTTCGCCGACCACGTCACCGATTAGAGGCTCCCCCGTCACGACGTTCACGCTATCCGGCCACTCAGCGACCCGTGGCGGCCGTATCCTGGCGGCGTGACCACGTTGGACCGGCTGTCGGCCGAGAAGTACATCCTGCTCACGACCTTCCGCAAGGACGGTCGGGCGGTGCCGACGCCGGTCTGGGCGGTACGCGACGGCGAGGCGTTGGCAGTCTGGACCCGGGCCGACTCGGGCAAGGTCAAGCGGATCCGGCGTAACGGCGAGGTGACGGTGGCTCCGTGCGACGTGCGGGGCCGACCGCACGGGGCGGAGGTGCCGGCCCACGCGACGATCTACGGCAGTGGTGACACCGGCCGGGTCCGTGACCTGCTCAAGCACAAGTACCGCCTGCTCGGTCGACTCAGCCTGCTGGGCAGCCGGCTGCGCCGGGGCGAGGGTGGCACGGTCGGCATCCGGGTGACCCTGGCCGAGACGCAGCGCTGAGTCGGTGCTGAGGCGTGGAAAGGGGCGGCGGATCGAGATCCACCGCCCCTGACCGGAAAGAACCTGTTGCCGACTCAGTCGCCCTGCCGCTGCTGCGGGATCTGACCCTGCAGCAGCGCCCTGACCTCCGACTCGCGGTAGCGACGGTGACCACCCAGGGTGCGGATGGCACTGAGCTTGCCGGCCTTGGCCCACCGGGTCACCGTCTTCGGGTCGACACGGAACATCGACGCCACCTCGGCCGGTGTAAGTAGCGGCTCTGGTTCGTGCGTTCGCGATGCCATCGGTCACTCCTCCACATGTATAGACATCGGCCGGGGTCCCGCCGGCCGACGCGTCTCCCATGGTCCGGCTAGTCCCCGATGTCCGACATGGGCCGAACGGATGAAGGTCCCTAGACGGACGGATGAACCATGCCCGATTTTTACGACTTTTACACGGCAGAAACTACCTTATTCGGACTCATGATCACGGTTCGTGATGCGTCAACTACGAGCACACCTCACCTTGGGAGCGCTCCTAGGCCGATTTGCCCCTAGTTGCACCGCTCGAGCAACTGCACCGCGCGCCACCGGGCCACCAACTTGTCGTACGCGGCCGACGCCTCGTCGGCCTCACCCCGCGACAGCCCCGCGAGGCCGCCCGCGACAAGTTCCGGAGAGTCGTCGGCCTCGAGGGTCTCGTCGGACAGCAGGTCCACCAGACCGCCGTAGTCCAACTCGACCACCGAGCGGGGATGGAACTCCTCCAACCAGCGAGCCGCCTCCTCCACCGCCTCGGTGATCGGCGCGTCGCCCACCGACTTGCGCAACACCGACAGCGCCCGCGAAGACCGGCGGCGGGCCTTGGAGATCTCGGTGCGGTAGCGCAACGCCCGTCGCCCCGGCTGGGTGACCAGGTCCCGCTCAGCCGGCTCGAAGAGCACGAACCACCGCAGTGGCACCCCCCAGGTGGCGATCTGCTCGTGCACCCGGGGTACGCCGTGTTCCAACACCCGAGCGCCGCTGCGCCAGTCGTCGACGACCGCCCTGGCCTGCCCGGCGAGCACCGGCGGCACGAAGGCGTCGGCGAGCACCGAGGGCACGCCGTCCCGAGCGCTGAGCGCCGCCTCGGCGACCCGGATCCGCAGGTTCCACGGGCAGACCAGCAGGCTGTCGTCCGTCTCCAGGACGTACGCCTCCTCCGGCAGGTCGGGCAGCCGGGTCCAGCCAGCGCCCAGCGCCTCGATCACCGCCGTCCGCTGCCGGCCGGGCCCCTCGACCGGGGCGACCGCCCGCCCCTCCGAGACGTAACGGCGCCAGTAGCTCTGCCGGTCCCGGTCGAAGGCGGTCAGCGGTTCGTACACGCGCAGGTAAGAAGCGAAGAGCGACGGCACCGCGCGATCCTCCCACGAACCGCAGCCGTACGGGCTCAGCGGCCGGACCACGCGCGCCGCAACGTGGGACGGCGGCGGCGCGTCGAGCACCTTCACGGCGGCCGATACTAGGCTCGACCACACCGGCAGCATCCCCGCCGGGGTTCACCAGGTCCGCGTCCCACAAGGGCGCACACCACTCCAGGAGCCAACCATGGGCGTATTCGCGAGCACCGACGATCCGGTATCGACCGGTCACGAACAGGTCGTGTTCTGCCAGGACAAGCAGAGCGGCCTGAAGGCGATCATCGGGATCTACTCCACCGCGCTGGGGCCGGCGCTCGGCGGCACCCGCTTCTACCCGTACGCCAGCGAGGAGGCCGCCCTCGCCGACGTGCTGGACCTGTCCCGTGGGATGGCGTACAAGAACGCGCTCGCCGGCCTGGACCTGGGCGGCGGCAAGGCCGTCATCTGGGGCGACCCGGAGCAGATCAAGAGCGAGGCGCTGCTGCGCGCGTACGGGCGCTTCGTGGAGTCGCTGGGCGGTCGCTACTACACCGCCTGCGACGTCGGCACGTACGTGGCGGACATGGACGTCGTGGCCCGGGAGACCCGCTACGTGACCGGTCGCAGCGTGGAGCACGGCGGCGCCGGCGACTCGTCGATCCTCACCGCCTGGGGTGTCTTCCAGGGCATGCGGGCCGCCGCCGAACACGTCTGGGGCACCCCGAGCCTGCAGGGCCGCCGGGTCGGCGTGGCCGGCCTGGGCAAGGTCGGCAAGTACCTCACCGGGCACCTGCTGGAGGACGGCGCCGAGGTGGTCGCCACCGACGTCAACCCGAAGGCGCTGGAGTGGGTGCGCACCAACCACCCGCAGGTCACCCTGGTGGACGACGCCAGCGCCCTGGTCGCGGCGGACATCGACGTGTACGCGCCGTGCGCGCTGGGCGGCGCCCTGAACGACGACACCGTGCCGGCGCTGCGCGCCAAGGTGGTGGCCGGGGCGGCGAACAACCAGCTTGCCCACCCGGGCATCGAGAAGCTGCTGGCCGACCGGGGCATCCTCTACACGCCGGACTACGTGGTCAACGCCGGTGGCGTGATCCAGGTGGCCGACGAGATCGAGGGCTTCAACTTCGACCGGGCCAAGCTCCGGGCGACGCGGATCTACGACACCACCCGCGAGATCCTCCGTCTGGCGGACGCCGAGGGTGTGCCGCCAGCGGTGGCCGCGGACCGGCTGGCCGAGCGGCGGATGGCGGAGATCGGCCGACTGCGCGGGATCCACCTGCGCTGAGCGTTACCGGAGGCGGGTCGACGGGATCCGCCTCCGGGCCTCCCGTACGGGCACGGCTGGGTAAGCTGAGGCCGGATCGAATTTTGGTGCGGTTTGTCCGGTGTCACGGGCGCTAACCGTTCCGCTCCTTACCCGGTACACTGGGTGACGGCCGGATCGACGCGACGCGCAGAGCCGGCTGACGGTAACCCGAGGTGCCGAACGGCGGCATCCCCATGTACCGTAAGAGCCACGAGAGATGCCTGACGTCATCGGGGCCCGCCTTCGGGCTGCCCCGCATTCTGTGCGAGGGGGTCGAGCCATGGGGCGCGGCCGTGCTAAGGCCAAGCAGACTAAGGTGGCGCGGGAGTTGAAGTACCACTCCCCGAACACCGACCTCACCGCCTTGCAGCGCGAACTGGCGGGTGCTGGTAAGTCTGAGCACCACTTCGACGACGACTCTAAAGAGTTCGTCGACGACGATGATGAGGATCACGCGGACGACGATCCGGATCCCTGGGTCCGTCCGACCCGCTGACCTCTCGACGCAGCTGAGCACGCGGTGATCCCCGCGTGCTCACGCACGTCCCGTGCAGGTGCAGTCGCCGACGAACAGGGGCCTGGCCCGACCGGAATCACTCCGGCCGCTCGACAGGCCCCTGTTCACGGCCCCCTCAGCGCGGGCGGTTGTTCCAGTTGTAGAACGTCGGGATGTTCTCGAAGTGGTTCCAGGCGCAGACCGCGCTGGCGCCGTCCCCGCCCGACACCTCCGAACGCAGGCGTCGCGCGGCCTCGGCCTCCCGCAACAGCGCGACGAGGGCCGGAGCAGCCTCCCGCACGCGCTCGTTGACTCCGTCATCCGCTGCGCGCTCGGGCCGCCGTTCACTGGTGCTCTCGGGCATGCTCCAACACTCCCTCCAATAGGCGGATCTTGCTGTTGCGGCAGTGCTCGGTCTCCGTACCGTCAAAACGCCCCAGCTCGAAGTAACGGTTGGCGGCATGGCCACCGCCGCAGAAGCCGAAGTAGGGGCAGGACACTCGACACGCCTCCACGCCGCTGAGGAACTCCCCGACCCAGGGCGTCGCCGCCGCCACGCCGAGGATCTCCGCCAGTGGGGTTCTCAGGACGTTGCCGCTGCTGAAGTCGCCGTAGCGGGGGTGGGTGAACCCAGCCAACTCCGGGGACAGCACTGTCACCGAGCCGTCGTGGCCGATCGTCGGGATCGGGTCCAGGTGGCGGGGCAGCACACCGTCAGCCGATCCGTCGAGCACCGCCGCGGCGTAGCGCAACGACCACTCGACCTCGCGGAGGTGGATCCGGGGCGCACGGCGCCAGGCCGCGACCAGTTCCGCCCAGAACGCGGTCACCGCCGACGAGTCGTGGCGGTTGTCCCGGGTGTTGACGCCCTCGGTCTCCTCGATGTTGATGCCCAACACGTCGCAACCCAGGTCGAGGAAGTAGTCGTACAACTCGGTTGCCAGCCCCCGCTCCGGCCGGGACACCACGGCCAGGGCGGAGAACGGCAGACCGCGCCGACGCAGCGCCGCGATGCCACGCACGATCCGGTCGTACGCCGGCTGGCCTCCCCGGTTGACCCGGTCACCGTTGCGCGCCCGGGGCCCGTCGACGCTCACACTCACCCGCACCTCGTGCCGGGCGAAGAAGTCGCACCACTCGTCGTCGATCAGGGTGGCGTTGGTCTGCACGTGATGCTCGACCTCGGGCCCGAACGGCGCGATCAGGTTGGCCAGGTGCTCCGGGCCGGCGGCCAGCGGTTCACCGCCGTGCCACACCACGGAGAACCGACCGGCCGCCGCCCAGGGGTTTACCGCCGCCGCCACCGCCTCGGCCACCGCCACCGGCATGCGCTGGTCGGTGGCCCGAAACGGCAGATAGCAGTACGCGCAGTCGAGGTTGCAGAGGGTCGTGGGCTGCATGACGACGTACGACGGGACGGCGGCAAGACCGCGCATCCCGTTGAACGACTGTCCCCGAGCAGCCATCGCCCTCCTCCGCCGGCTCTGAAGGGTGCCCTTCAGGCTAGGCGGCGTTGGCCACTCGGGTGAAGCCCTGATCAGGTGCCCGTACGATCACCAGAGGGTGATCATCCCCGGGTGTGCTGACCGACCATCTGCACGTTGCCGGTGCCCTCGATGATCTCGCCGGCCTGCCACGCCTCGACCCCACGGCCGGTGAGCGTCGCCAGCGCCCGGTCGGCATCCTCGGCCGACACGATCGCGAACATGCCGACGCCCATGTTGAAGGTCGACTCCATGTCCTGGTCGTCGATCCGACCCTTGGTCTGGATCAGGTCGAAGATCGGCTGCGGCTTCCAGGTGGACCGGTTGACCACCGCGTCGACGTGCTCGGGCAGCACCCGGACCAGGTTGCCGGGGATGCCGCCACCGGTGATGTGGGACAGCGCCCGCACCTCGGCCTCGGCGATCAGCTTGAGGCAGTCCTTGGCGTAGATCTTGGTGGGGGTGAGGAGTTCCTCGCCCAGGGTCCGCTGCCGACCGAAGTCGTCGATCACGATGTCCAGACGCATCCGGGCCGCGCCGAGGAGCACGTGCCGGACCAGCGAGTAGCCGTTGGAGTGCAGGCCGGACGAACGCATGGCGATCACGACGTCGCCCACCTCGACCCGCTCCGGGCTGAGGATGTCGGCCTCCTCGACCACGCCGACACCGGTCGCGGAGATGTCGTACTCGTCCGGACGGAGCACGCCCGGGTGCTCGGCGGTCTCCCCGCCCAGCAACGCGCAGCCCGCGTAGCGGCAGCCGTCGGCGATGCCCGCCCCGATCTCGGCGACCTTGTCCGGCACGACCTCGCCGGTGGCGATGTAGTCGAGCAGGAACAGCGGCTCGGCACCGCAGGCCACCAGGTCGTCCACGACCATCGCCACCAGGTCGATGCCGACCGTGTCGTGGATGTCCATCTGCTGAGCGATCACCAGCTTGGTGCCCACCCCGTCGGTGGAGGACGCCAGGATCGGGCTCTTGTACTTCTTCGTGTCCAGCCGGAACAGGCCGGCGAAGCCACCGAGGTCACCCAGCACCTCCGGTCGGCGGGTCTGGCGCACCTTCGACTTGAGCAACTCCACCGCGCGGTCACCCGCGTCGATGGAGACCCCGGCATCGGCGTACGAGACCGAGCGTTTGCGCGCCTGGCGGCCAGCACCGCCCGTCCACGGCTGGCGGTCGCCGCCGGCGCCGGTCGGGCTGCTTCCTGCGCCGCTGCGCTCGGACACGTGCGTCACGGTTCTCCCCTTTGGTTCTCGGTGCCGCCGGCGGTAGCCGGGCCGCGCCGGTTGGTGCTACGGGCGGTTTGCGGTAACGCCACCCGGAGTGGCGACGGACGAGCCGTTGGCGTGCGAGCCTTCCAGCGCCGAGTTGGCGACGCGCCGGCCCACACCTTCGAGCACGTGCTTGCCGATCAGGTTGCCGGCCGGCAACTCGATCGGGTACTCCCCATCGAAACACGCCCGACACAACCTGGTCTTCGGCTGCTCGGTCGCGGCGATCAGGCCGGGAAGCGAAACGTAACCCAGCGTGTCGGCGCCGATGGAGCGCCGGATGCCGTCGTTGTCCAACCCGTTGGCCAGCAGTTCCGCCCGGGTGGCGAAGTCGATGCCGTAGAAGCACGGCCAGCTGACCGGCGGGGAGGAGATGCGGACGTGCACCTCCAGCGCCCCCGCCTCACGCAGCATCCGCACGATGGCGCGCTGGGTGTTGCCGCGAACGATCGAGTCGTCCACGACCACCAGACGCTTGCCCCGGACGTTCTCTCGCAGCGGGTTGAGCTTGAGCCGGATGCCCAGCTGACGCAGGGTCTGCGACGGCTGGATGAAGGTGCGACCCACGTACGGGTTCTTCATCAGGCCGGCGCCGTAGGTGATGCCGGACGCCTCCGCGTACCCGATCGCGGCCGGAGTGCCCGACTCGGGCACCGGGATCACCAGGTCGGCCTCGACCGGGTGCTCCTTGGCCAACTGCCGACCGATCTGCACCCGTGCCGCGTGCACGTTGCGCCCGGCGATCGTGGCGTCCGGGCGGGCGATGTAGACGTACTCGAAGAGACAGCCCTTGGGCTCCGGCGCCGCGAACCGGGTGGAGCGTAGGCCGTTCTCGTCGATCGCGATCAGCTCACCCGGCTCGACCTCGCGCACCACGCTGGCACCGACGATGTCCAGTGCGGCGGTCTCGCTGGCCACCACCCAGCCGCGCTCCAGGCGGCCGAGCACCAGCGGGCGGACACCGTGGGCGTCGCGGGCCGCGTAGAGGGTCGACTCGTCCATGAAGACGAAGCTGAACGCGCCGCGCAGCTGCGGCAACACCTCGAGCGCCGCCGCCTCGACCGACAGGTCCGGTCGACCGGCCAGCAGCATCGTCACCAGGGAGGTGTCGTTGGTCGAGCCGTCCGCGACGAGGCCGCGCTCGGCGACCTCCTTCTCCAGCTCGGCCGTGTTGACCAGGTTGCCGTTGTGGGCCAACGCGATGGTCGTGCCCGCGGTGGTCGACCGGATCGTCGGCTGGGCGTTCTCCCAGTTCGACGCGCCGGTGGTGGAGTAACGGGCGTGCCCGATCGCCAGGTGGCCGCGCAGGCTCGCCAGGGTGGGCTCGTCGAAGACCTGGGCCACCAGGCCGAGGTCCTTGTAGACCACCACACCCGAACCATCGCTCACCGCGATGCCCGCCGCCTCCTGGCCGCGGTGCTGCAGGGCGTAGAGGCCGAAGTAGGTCAGATTGGCGACCTCTTCGCCGGGGGCCCAGACACCGAAGACGCCACAGGCGTCCTGGGGGCCAGGTCGTTGGGGGTCAAGGTCGTGGCTCAGCCGGCCGTCGCCTCGGGGCACCTACCGCTCCCTCATGCTGGTCTGGACCGGCCGGGCGGGATCACGGACGGATCCACACTCCTGTGCCGGGACCACTGTCATCGCCTGACAGTGTACGCGAATCGCCGTCAACACAGAAAGTCACGAATTCCGCGCTGAGCGTCACCCTCAGTGGGACGTCAGGACAATTCGAGGGGCAGATACGTCGAGAGGTCCGCTCGAACACCGCCCATCTGGACGCGACCCTCCGCGACCGCCTCCGCCCAATCGACCCTCCCGGTCGCCAACCTCAGCCACGTGTCGGGAGCCATCTCGACCACGTTCGGCGGGTTTCCCCTGGTGTGTCGAGGTCCAGGTACGCACTGGATCGCCCCGTATGGTGGGACGCGCACCTCCACCGATCGGCCGGGGGCGCGCTCCGCGAGGACGGCCAACAACGACCGGACCGCCTCTCGGAACACTGTCCGTTCGGGCGTACGCCCCTCGTCGAGCGCGGATAATGCGGCCGTTACGGCAGCGGACTTACTGTGCGGAGAGGACACGACGGGACGATACGACCCGCAGGCCAACTACCTGACGCTGGCCCTGGGTCGCGCCGATCCAGTCGGACAAGGCATAGTTGCCGACGGCGTATTCGAACCGTGATGATCCCCGGCCCGGCGCCCCGCCGGTCGGAGGGAAGTCAGCCCGGAAGGCGGTGGACGTGTCAACACACCGACGTGCCTGGAAGCAGCGGGCCGGTGTGGTCGTAGCGCTGGTTGCCGGCGCTCTGCTCGCCGTCCCCGCCACACCAGCCCTCGCCGCAAGCGTCGAGGTATCCCCGACCTCGGTCACCGTCAACGCCGGCAGCGACGCTACAGTCACCGTCCGCGTCACGGGCGGTAACGAGGACAAGGACAATAAAGGAAAGATCAGTCTTTCCGGCCTGCCGTCCGGTGTCACCTGCGCTGGCGGTTGCGGCGATTTCGACTTCTCCGGCGGCCTGGGCAACCCGACAAAGTCGGTGCTGGTCAGGATCGCGGCCAACGACAGTGCCGGCGACGCGAACGCCACTGTCACAGTGGCCGTCGAAGCCGAATCCGGCCCGAGCACCGCTTCCCTGGCGCTGACCGTCAAGGGCAAGGCCGCGCCTCCGCCGCAGAAGCAGACCGTGCAGTCGGTCTCCGGCAAGGTGGTCGTGCAGGCCGACAGCAAGGCCGTGCCCAACGCGGTGGTCATGCTGCTGGACAGCACCGGCAAGCGCTTCGACACCACCAGCGACGGCAGCGGCAACTTCCGTTTCACGGGCACCACGAGCAACCCGATCGCGCCGGGTCGACTCGACCTCGGCGCCAGCTTCGACAACGTGGTGGCCAGGAAGACCATCAACGCCGCAGCCGGGCAGGCCCTCACCGGGCAGCGGATCAGCCTCGCGATCAAGACCGAGGTGACGCCCAGCCCGACCCCGTCGGCCAGCACCGAGGCGACTCCCACCGAGGAGGCGCTCGAGGAGGGCACCGAGGACGAGGCCAGCGAGGACGCCAGCCCCGGTGCCCCGGCGAACGCCTCGAACAACGAGGACAGCGGCGGCGGTGCGGGTTCGTACCTGATCATCCTGCTCGGCGGTCTCCTGGTGGCCGCCGGCGTCGGCACCATCGTGCTGCTCTGGATGAAGCGCAAGGAGAACGGCGGTGACGACGACGACGCGGTCCCGGCTGGCGGCGGTCCGATCCCGCCCGCGCGGGGTGGTTTCCGCGGCCCCGACGACCAGACCCGGGTGGTCGGTGGCCGACCCGGCGGCGCGGACCCGACCATGGTCGGCGGTGCGTCGCTGAGCGAGGCACCGACGATGATGCACCGCCCGGTCGTCGACGACGTGCCGCCAGACCCGTACGGCGCGCCGGCCCCGGCGTACGGCGCGAGCCAGCAGGGCTGGGGCGGCACCGGTTACGGCGACGAGCCCGCGCCCGGCGGCTACGGCGCCGGCGGTTACGGCAACGCCCCCGCTTCGGGTGGCGGCTACGGCGCTGGCGCGGCCGCGGGCGGTTACGCCGCTGGCGCGGCCGGTGACGGCTACGGCGCCGCGCCCGGTTCCGGCGCCGGCTACGGCAGCGCGCCGACCTCCGGTGGTGGTTACGGCAACGACCCCGCCTCCGGCGGCGGATACGGCAGCCGTGACTACACCGCCCAGGCCGGAGCGGCCGGCTACCCGCCGGCTCCCGCTGGCGCAGGAGCCTACGGAGAGCGGTACGACGAGCCGACCGGCCGTTACACCGGAGACAGCACCCAGTACCCGGCACCGGCCGACCCGTACGCGACCGGTGTCTACCAGCCCGAGCAGGGGCAGGGCTACGGCCAGCCGGACTCGGCCCCCCCGTACGGCGGACGGGCTACCGAGCCGACCGCAGGATACGGCGGGCCGGCCGCCGGTGGCTACGACCAGGGCGGCTACGGCCAACCGACCGGTGGGTACGAGCAGGGTGGCGGCTACGGCCAGGAGCCCCCACCGCAGCGCGGCGGCTACGACGACCGGGGCTACGACCAGGGCGGCTACGGCCAACCGGCCGGTGGATACGAGCAGGGTGGCGGCTACGGCCAGGAGCCCCCACCGCAGCGCGGCGGCTACGACGACCGGGGCTACGACCAGGGCGGCTACGGCCAACCGGCCGGGCGATCCCGGCCGGACACCCCGCCGCCGACCGAGCGGGGCGGTCGACGCCTCGACTGGCTGGACGACTGACCGACCACAGCGCACACCGAAACGGCCACCTGGAGATCCGGGTGGCCGTTTCGTCTGATCCACTCGCCTTTCCGGAAGTCGGGGTATCGCCCGGACCTGGACACCCCGATGTCCTGGAACGCGAGTCGATCACCGCCGCCGGCAGGCGACCGGCGTCGAGCAGGGCAGGCGACCGGCGGCGAGCAGGGCAGGCGGCAGGCGTTGCCGGTGTGGGCGGGCGACGGGCTGCGCGCCTCGCTCAGGCGGCGGAGAAGACGCCTTGGCGGAGCACCGGCACGACGTCCGACACGCCGATCCGGACGGCGACATCCACGTCGTCGGCGAAGCCGCCCTCGGTCAACTCGCGGCCGGAGACGCTACCCCGCACGGCGGCGGGCACGTCCGGAGTGCTCGCCAGCGCGGCGAGCGCCATGGCCGCCTCCACGGACAGCCCGCCCGGCACTCCGGAGAGGGCGTCCAGCACCGAGGCGGCACCGAGCTGGTCCTCCACCGACGGGCGCAGCGACCCGTCCGGCCAGTGCTCCCCGGCAGCGATCACACCGATCGGGGCGTCCACAGTGCCGTACCCCTGGCGGCGCAGCCAACGCCCGACGGCGCGTGCGTTGCGCAGGCACGCCGCGACGACCGGTAGGCCGGTGGCGCTGGCGGCGGCGCTGATGGCGGAGCCGTTCGGTGAGGGCAGGACCAGGTCCGCCACCACCGGCGCGGCACCCAGCGCGGCCGGCGAGAGCGACCACGGATGGTCCGCGGTCACCTGCCGCCGCCCCACCGCGGCGACCGCGCCGACGCGTAGCGCGTACTCGGCGGCCTGCTCACCCCACGGGAACGGGTGCACCCGCATGCCCCGGGCGACCGCCACCTCCACGGAGGTGGTGAACGACAGGACGTCCACCACCACCAGCGCCGCGCAGACGCGACCGAGTTCGGCCGCTCCGGTCAGGCCCCAGTCGAACCGGGCGCCCGAACCGGGTTGGCCGTAGACGGCGGCCGTCAACGCCTCAGCGCTCGTCAGGCGACGATTCGGTGGGCCCATCGGGCGACTCCGACCCGATCGGTTCGACAGCGCCGGTCTCCGGGGAGGGCCCCGAAGAAGCGACGGGCTCGGAGACCACCTCGGCGGGGTCCACCGGTGCGGGCGCCGTGTCCGAGGAGATCGGCAGCGGTACGGCCTCGACCGCACCCGCCACACCGGCGGCCGGCGCGGGCACCTCGACGGCGGCCGAGCCCCCGAAGAGGCGCGGCAACGTCTCGGTGTGCGCGGCACGCAGCTCGTCCAGGCCGATCCGGAACTGGCCGTGCACCTCCAGCGCGCCGCCGGACGGGTCGGTGACACCGATCAGCTCGAACGGCACGCCCCGCTCGGCGCAGAGCGCCGCGAACGCCTTGTCGTGGCCGCGCGGCACCGAGACCAGCGCCCGAGTGGCGGACTCACTGAACAGGTACACGAACGGCATCGAGCCCTCGGTGAACTGCTCCGGCACCGCGACCCGGGCACCGACGCCGCGCCGCAGGCAGGACTCGACGAGGCTCTGGGCGAGACCGCCGTCGGAGAGGTCGTGCGCCGACGCCAGGTGACCCACCCGGGCGGCCTCGGCCAGCAGGTCGGCCAGCGCCTTCTCCCGGGCGAGGTCGACCTGCGGCGGAATGCCGCCGAGGTGCTCGTGCGTCACCCAGGCCCACTCGGAGCCGGACAGCTCCACGTTCGTCTCGCCGAGCAGGTACAGCTGGTCGTGGTCGCCACCAGGGCGCGGCACGAAGCCCATCGGCACCCGGTCGGCGACGTTGTCCAGCACGCCCAACACACCGACCACCGGGGTCGGGTGGATGGCCGCCGCGCCGGTCTGGTTGTAGAAGCTGACGTTGCCGCCGGTCACCGGGATGCCCAGCTCCAGGCAGCCGTCCGCCAGGCCACGGACAGCCTCGGCGAACTGCCACATCACACCCGGGTCCTCGGGGGAGCCGAAGTTGAGGCAGTCGGTCACGGCGATCGGCTTCGCGCCGGTCACCGCCACGTTCCGGTACGCCTCGGCCAGCGCCAGCTTGGTGCCGTTGTACGGGTCCAGTCGGGCGTACCGGCCGTTGCCGTCCACCGACAGCGCCACGCCGAGACCGGTGCGCTCGTCGATCCGGATCACGCCGCCGTCCTCCGGCTGGGCGAGCACGGTGTTGCCCAGCACGTAGCGGTCGTACTGCTCGGTGACCCAGCTCTTGTCGGCCAGGTTCGGCGACGCGATCATGCGCAGCACGGTCTCCCGCAGCGCCTCCGGGTCGGACGGCCGGGGCAGGGTCTCGGCCCGGTCGGCCTGGAGCAGGATCAGGTCGGCCGGCTCACGCATCGGCCGGGCGTAGACCGGGCCGTCGTCCACCAGCGAGCCCGGCGGCACGTCGACGACCAGGTGGTCCTGCCAGGTGATCAGCAGTCGACCGGGGTTGCCGTCCGGCTCGGGTGCGGTGACCTCACCGATCGCGGTGGCGAGGACGCCCCACTTCTCGCAGGTCTTGAGCACCGCGTCGAGCTTGTCCGGCTCGACGACCAGCAGCATCCGCTCCTGCGACTCGCTGGCCAGGATCTCGTGCGGGTCCATCGAGGGTTCGCGCAGCGGAACCCGCTCCAGCCAGACCCGCATGCCGGTGCTGGCCGCGGCGGCGGTCTCGGTGAGCGCGCAGGTCAGACCGGCGCCGCCGAGGTCCTGGATGCCGACGACGAGTTGGCCGTCGTACAGCTCGAGGCACGCCTCGATCAGTAGCTTCTCGGTGAACGGGTCGCCGACCTGCACGGCGGGCCGGCGGGCCTCGCTGCCCTCGTCGAAGGTGGCGCTGGCCAGCACCGAGACGCCGCCGATGCCGTCACGGCCGGTCTTGGCGCCCATCAGCACGACAACGTTGCCCGGGCCTGCGGCGGCCTTGTTCTGCAGCCGGCTGACCGGCAGCACGCCCAGGCAGAGCGCGTTGAGCAGCGGGTTGCCCTGGTAGGAGGGATCGAAGACCAGCTCGCCACCGATGTTGGGCAGGCCCAGGCAGTTGCCGTAGCCGCCGACGCCGGCTACCACGCCGGTGAGCACCCGGGCGGTGTCCGGGTGGTCCGCAGCACCGAAGCGCAGCGGGTCCATCACCGCGACCGGGCGGGCACCCATGGCGAGGATGTCCCGGACGATGCCACCGACGCCGGTCGCCGCGCCCTGGTACGGCTCGACGAAGCTCGGGTGGTTGTGCGACTCGACCTTGAAGGTCACCGCCAGCTCGTCGGAGATCTGCACGACACCGGCGTTCTCGCCGATGCCGGCGAGCATCCGGTCGCTGGGCGGGGCCTTCTCACCGAACTGGCGCAGGTGCACCTTGCTCGACTTGTAGGAGCAGTGCTCGCTCCACATGATCGAATACATGGCCAGCTCGGACTGCGTGGGCCGGCGGCCGAGGATCTGCCGGATCCGGTCGTACTCGTCGTCGCGCAGCCCCAGCTCGGTGTACGGCTGGAGCTCGCCCGGGGTGCCACCGGCGCGCGGCACGGTGTCCACGCCCTCGGCCCAGACGGCGGCGGCCGGCTGGGCGGGAGCGGCCGTCGGGGCGACGGGCTGCGCCGCGCTCGGCTCGGCCGGCTGCGCCGGGGCGGAGTACGCCTCCGGGGTGTCCCGTACCGGGTCCGGATGGGTGGTCATGACCTCTCCTCGCTGCGCTCGTGCCCGCCAGACCGGCGGTTGAGCAGACCGATGATCGTGACGCCGGTCACCGCGGCGCTCCTCGCACTCACGCGGGCGCCCCGACCAGGTGCTTGAGGACTGACGTGAAGAAGCCGAGGCCGTCCAGCGAAGGGCCGGTCAGCGCCTCCACCGCGTGCTCGGGGTGCGGCATGATGCCGACCACGTTGCCGGCGGCGTTGGCGATCGCGGCGATGTCCCGCAGAGACCCGTTCGGGTTGCCGCCGACGTAGCGGGCGACCACCCGACCCTCGGCTTCGAGCTGGTCCAGGGTCGCGGTGTCCGCGACGTAGCAGCCCTCGCCGTTCTTGACCGGGACGAGCACCTCCTGGCCGGGCTGGAACGCGTTGGTCCACGCGGTGCTGACCGACTCGACGCGCAGGACCTGGTCCCGGTTGCGGAAGTGCAGGTGCTGGTTGCGGGTGAGCGCGCCGGGCAGCAGGTGCGCCTCGCACAGGATCTGGAAGCCGTTGCAGATGCCGAGCACGGGCAGACCACCCTGGGCGGCGTCCACGATCGTCTCCATCACCGGGGCGAACCGGGCGATGGCACCGCACCGCAGGTAGTCACCGTAGGAGAAGCCGCCGGGCAGCACGACAGCGTCCACCCCGTGCAGGTCCGCGTCGCCGTGCCAGAGCCGGACCGGCTCGGCACCGGCGATCCGGACGGCCCGGGCCGCGTCCCCGTCGTCGAGCGAGCCAGGGAAGGTGACCACACCGACCCGGGCGGTCACGAGCGGGCGTCCGCGGTCTCGTCGGCCTCGACCAGGCGGACGGTGAAGTCCTCGATGACCGGGTTGGCGAGCAACTTGTCGGCAATCTCCCGAGCGCGGTCCAGGTCCGGTTCACCGGTGAACTCGATCTCGATCCGCCTGCCGATCCGGACCGAGGCGACGTCACCGACGCCGAGCCGGGGCAGCGCGTTTGCGACGGCCTGGCCCTGCGGATCGAGGATCTCGGGCTTGAGCATGACGTCGACGACGACGCGAGGCACTGGGCACTCCTGACTGTGTACGCAGTTGGGTGCCGACCCACATGGGGCGAGCGCAGCCAGCGTACCTGGCAGATACGGCCGCGGACGCACCGGCCGGGTGCAGTTCAAGCAGTGATCGACATTGCCGGCGCTCAGGGCGGCCCGAGAGGCGGGGCAGGTGGCCTCAGCAGGGCATATACGGCGCAACGGGAGGCCAAATCGTTACATTGAGTAACCTCGATCAGATCCTTGATAACGACCGGCTCGGGCCCTACTCTACATCGACGTAAGTCGATTGAGGCGTTGGCGGGGACCTCCCGCCGTCGCCCGTCCGCACCCGGCGATCCCGGGTCCTGCCCGTCCAAGGAGTCCACCCGATGCGCATCCGCCCCCTGCTCGCCGTCGTCAGCATCGCGTTGGTCGGCGCCCTCGGCGCCGCGTCCGGCGCGTCCGCCGCCCCGCCCAGCCCCTTAATCATCGGCGGCGGCACCGTCTCGTCCGCGCCCTGGGCCGCCGCGGTGTTCAGCAACGGTTCGTTCACCTGCTCGGGCAGCGTGATCTCCTCGCAGTGGGTGCTCACCGCCCGGCACTGCATCAGCGGCACCATGTCCGTCCGGATCGGCAGCGTGAACCGCACCTCCGGCGGGGTCACCCGCACAGTCAGCGCCACCTACACCCGCTACGACCTGGCGCTCATGCGGCTCTCCAGCAGCGTCAGCACCTCCACGGTGAGCCTGGCCAGCAGCAACCCGCCGATCAACTCGACGAACTCGATCTACGGGTGGGGCATGACCTGCTACAGCGGCTGCTCGGCGTCGACCCAACTGAAGACCGCCACCGTACGGGTGACCAGCAACAGCGTCACCGACGCGTACGGCGGGCAGGCGATCCGCAGCACCGAGATCAGCGGCAACGCCTGGCGGGGCGACTCGGGCGGCCCGCAGTTCTACAACGGTCAGCAGGTCGGCGTCGCCTCCACGGCCGACGGCTACAGCATCCAGAACTACGGCAGTGTCGCGTACAACCGGGCCTGGATCACCTCGGTGGCCGGTGTCTGACGGTTACCACCGGAGCGTCGCGGATGGTCGGCCCCGTGCCGGCCGTCCGCGCCGCGCTGTTTTGCAGCATCCGATCAGGTGAACAATGCGCCCGATCGGGTCGGGCCCCTCCTGACAGCATCGGAAACGTGCTGGTCGTGACGACGGAGCAACTGCCCGGCTACGAGATCCGCCAGATTCTCGGTGAGGTGGTGTCATCGATGGCCAGGACGCGCAACCCGTACCGCGAGGGCGTGAAGAACCTGCGCGGTGGCGCGTACGACCCGATGGCACCGGACAACCTGACCCGGTGGCGCACCGACTCGGTGTCCCGGCTCGGCGAGGAGGCCCTGCGCCTCGGCGCGAACGCCGTGATCGGGATGCGGTTCGACAGCCGGGACTGCGGTGAGATGTGGATGGAGATCTGCGCGTACGGAACGGCAGTGATCGCCGTACCCGTCATGCCCGAGGTCATGCCGGCCGACCAGCCGGCGATCGCCGCGGACACCGCCACCGACCCGGCCTTCGCCGAGTCCCTCGGCGGCATCGCCGAACCGGCCAGCGCCCCCAACCTGAGAACGGCCGCGGAAACCCCAACCGGCGAGTAGAGCCCCCCGCCGGCCCCGCCGGCGCGCGCCCTCTCGCGCTGATCATGAAGTTATCGCTACAACACGCCGGTGCGCAGGGCAATAACTTCATGATCAACGCGGAGGGACGGGGTGGGGGTTAGAGGATGGGGGGCGGGCTGTAGGTGGCGGCGTCGGGGTGGGTTTCCACCACCTTGGTGATCCGCTTGGTTACCGCTGCCACCTGGGCCTGGGCGGCGCCGACGAAGGCGCTGCGGTCGGCGACCAGGGTGTCGATGTCGGCGCGGGACAGGCCGAGCCGCCCGTCCGCCGCCAACCTGTCGAACAGGTCGTTCTCCGGGGAGCCCTTCTCGCGCATCGCCAGGGCCACGGCGACCGCGTGCTCCTTGATCACCTCGTGGGCGACCTCCCGGCCCACGCCGCGCCGGACCGCCGCCACCAGGATCTTGGTGGTGGCCAGGAACGGCAGGAAGCGCTCCAACTCCCGGTTGATCACCGCGGGGTACGCGCCGAACTCGTCGAGCACGGTGAGGAACGTCTGGAACAGCCCGTCGGCGGCGAAGAACGCGTCCGGCAGGGCGACCCGACGGACCACCGAGCAGGACACGTCCCCCTCGTTCCACTGGTCGCCGGCCAGCTCGCCGACCATCGACAGGTAACCCCGGATGATCACCGCGAAGCCGTTCACCCGCTCCGACGAACGCGTGTTCATCTTGTGCGGCATCGCGCTGGACCCCACCTGGCCCGGCTTGAAGCCCTCGGTCGCCAACTCCTGGCCGACCATCAGTCGGATCGTGGTGGCCAGCGACGACGGCGCCGCGGCGGTCTGCGCCAACGCGGCCAGCACGTCGAAGTCGAGCGAGCGCGGGTAGACCTGCCCGACGCTGTCCAGAACCCGGGAGAAGCCCAGGTGCTCGGCGACCCGCCGCTCCAGCTCGGCCACCTTGTCGGCGTCCCCGTCGAAGAGGTCCAACTGGTCGGCGGCCGTGCCGACCGGGCCCTTGATCCCCCGCAGCGGGTACCGCGCGATCAACTCCTCCAGCCGCTCGTACGCGATCAGCAGCTCCTCGGCCGCCGACGCGAAGCGCTTGCCCAGCGTGGTGGCCTGCGCCGCCACGTTGTGCGAACGGCCCGTCATGACCAGCTCGGAGTGCTCGTACGCCAGGAAGGCGAGGCGGGCCAGGGTGGCCACCACGCGATCCCGGATCAGCTCCAGCGAGGCACGCACCTGGAGCTGCTCGACGTTCTCGGTCAGATCCCGCGACGTCATGCCCTTGTGCACGTGCTCGTGCCCGGCGAGTGCGCTGAACTCCTCGATCCGGGCCTTCACGTCGTGCCGGGTGACCCGTTCCCGCTCCGCGATCGAGGCGAGGTCGACCTGGTCGAGCACCCGCTCGTACGCCTCGACCACGCCGTCCGGCACCGCGACGCCGAGGTCACGCTGGGCGCGGAGCACGGCGAGCCAGAGCCGACGCTCCATCCGGACCTTCTCCTCCGGAGACCAGAGGGCGACCAGTTCGGGCGAGGCGTACCGGTTGGCGAGCACGTTGGGGATCGTCGTCACGTACCTCATTGTCCCGCACGTGCCGCCCGGCACCCGGACCGGGCCGGCCCGGTGTGCCGGTCAGCGCTCCAGGATCGCCGTCACGCCCTGACCGCCGGCCGCGCAGATCGAGATCAACCCGCGTCCGCTGCCCTTCTCGGCCAGCAGCTTGGCCAGGGTCGCCACGATCCGCCCGCCGGTGGCGGCGAACGGGTGCCCGGCGGCCAGCGACGAGCCGTTCACGTTGAGCCGGTCGGTGTCGATCGTGCCGAGCGGCGCGTCCAGGCCGAGCCGGTCCTTGCAGAACTCCGGCGACTCCCAGGCGGCGAGGGTGGCCAGCACCTGCGAGGCGAATGCCTCGTGGATCTCGTAGTAGTCGAAGTCCTGCAACGTCAGCCCGGCCCGGGCCAGCATCCGGGGCACCGCGTACGCGGGTGCCATCAGCAGCCCCTCGTCGCCGTGCACGAAGTCCACCGCCGCCGTCTCCGACCAGCTGAACCAGGCCAGCACCGGCAGGTTGTGCGCGGTGGCCCACTCCTCGCTGGCCAGCAGCACGGTGGATGCTCCGTCGGTGAGCGGTGACGAGTTGCCGGCGGTCATGGTCGCCTGCTCGGCGTCCGGGCCACGGGTGCCGAAGACCGGCTTGAGCGAGCCGAGCTTCTCCACGCTGGTGTCCGGGCGCAGGTTCTGGTCGCGGGTCAACCCCAGGTAGGGCGTCATGAGGTCGTCGAAGAAGCCCCGGTCGTACGCGGCGGCGAGCCGCTGGTGCGAGCGCAACGCCAGCTCGTCCTGGGATCGCCGGTCGATCTGCCAGCGCAGCGCGGTGCGGGCGGCGTGGTCACCCATGGACAGGCCGGTACGGGGTTCGGCGTTGCGCGGGATGTCGGGCTTGAACGGCTGGAGCGGGCGCAGCCGGGCGGCGATCTTCAACCGCTCGCCGAGGGTACGGGCGGAGTTGAGCTTGAGCAGCGTGCGCCGCATCTCCTCGTTGACCGCGAGCGGCGCGTCGGAGGTGGTGTCGACGCCGCCGGCGATGCCCACGTCGAGCTGACCGAGGGCGATCTTGTTGGCGACGAGGATCGCCGCCTCCAGACCGGTGCCGCAGGCCTGCTGGATGTCGTACGCCGGGGTGTGCGGGTCCAGCCGGGAGCCGAGGACCACCTCGCGGGTGAGGTTGAAGTCGCGGGAGTGCTTGAGCACCGCCCCGGTCACTACCTCGCCGACGCGCTGCCCGGCCAGCCCGTACCGGGCGATCAGGCCGTCCAGCGCGGCACCGAGCAGGTCGGCGTTGGACGCGTCCGCGTAGCGGGAGTTGGACCGGGCGAAGGGGATGCGGTTGCCCCCGATGACCGCGACCCTCCGGATGCTCTGCACGATCCGCCTCCTCGCAAAGTGTTGCTCCAACCCTACTCGCCAGTAGGCTACGCCCATGACCGACAGGTACGCGAGCTTCGTCCAATCGGCCGCCGGCCGCGCGCTGGTCAAGCGCCTCGGACTGCCCGACCCGCCTCGACTGCGCCGGCACCACCCCGGCGACCCGCTGCTGCCCGGGCCGGTACTGCTCGGCGCGGCCACCGGCGGCCGGCTCGCCGAGCCGGTCGGCAGCATCCTGACCACCGCCGGGGTCGAGCTGGCCGACAGCGCCGCCGGCGCCGGACCGCAGGACCGCTTCGGAGCCCTGGTGTACGACGCCAGCGGCATCACCGACTCCACCCAGCTCCGCCAGCTCTACGACTTCTTCCACCCGCACGCCCGGGCCGTGCTGCCCAGTGGCCGGGTGATCGTGCTGGGCACCCCGCCACAGGAGTGCCCGACGCCCCGCGAGGCGACCGCCCAGCGCGCCCTGGAGGGGCTGGTCCGCAGCATCGGCAAGGAGTTCGGTCGGGGCACCACCGCCCAACTCGTCTACGTGACCAGGGCCGAGGACGGCGTGCGCACCAGCCTCGAGTCGACGCTCCGCTTCCTGCTCTCCGGGCGGTCCGCGTACGTCTCGGGTCAGGTGATCCGGGTCGGTGCGGGCGAGGCGAGCGTCCCGGCCGACTGGGAGCGCCCACTGGACGGGCAGGTGGTGCTGGTCACCGGTGCCGCCCGGGGGATCGGCGCGGCGCTGGCGAAGGTGCTCGCCCGCGACGGCGCACAGGTCGTCGCCCTGGACATCCCCGCCGCCGGGGACGCGCTCGCGGCGGTGGCCAACGACATCGGCGGCACCGCCGTCCAGCTCGACCTGACCGCACCGGACGCGCCGACCCGGCTCGCCGACCACCTGGCCAGTCGGCACGGTCGGGTCGACGTGGTGGTGCACAACGCCGGCATCACCCGGGACAAGACGCTCGGCCGGATGGACGCCGACCGGTGGGACCAGGTCCTCGACGTCAACCTGTCCAGCCAGGAGCGGATCAACGACGTGCTGCTGGAACGCGGGCTGATCCCGACCGGCGGGCGGATCGTGGCGGTCTCCTCGATCGCCGGGATCGCCGGCAACCGGGGTCAGACCAACTACGCCACCAGCAAGGCCGGAGTGATCGGGCTGGTCGACGCGCTCGCCCCGACCCTGCGGGAGCGGGGCATCAGCGTCAACGCGGTGGCGCCCGGCTTCATCGAGACCCGGCTGACCGCACGCATCCCGCTGGTGGTCCGCGAGGCGGGCCGCCGGATGAACAGCCTGGCCCAGGGCGGGTTGCCGGTGGACGTGGCCGAGACGATCGGTTGGCTGGCCTGGCCGGCCAGCGGCGCGGTCAGCGGCAACGTGGTCCGGGTCTGCGGCCAGAGCCTGCTGGGGGCGTGATGCGGGGCAAGAGGGAGCCGGACGACGACCTTTCCCTGCACGAGCTGATCGACGGCCCGACCGAGGCGCTGACGGCGGAGACCCTGGCCGCGGCTCTCGATCCGGCGGCGGGCGGCCGCACCCGGATCGATCTGCCCCGGATGCCGGCGGTCGGGGCGCTGAACCGGCGGGCGTTGCTCGGCGCGCTACCGGGCCTCGGCGGCGGACGGCGCGGGGCCGGCCTACCGGCGGTCGAGCTGGCCGTCAGCGGGGTGACGGTCGACCGGGCCCGCCTGGCCGACTACGACCGGGTCTGCGGGTTCCGGCTCAGCGACCGACTGCCGGGGACTTTCCCGCACGTCCTGGGCTTTCCCCTGACCCTGCGGCTGATGACCCTGCCGGCGTTCCCGATCCCCCTCACCGGCTTGGTGCACGTCGGCAACCGGATCGCCGTGCAGCGCCCGATCACCGCCGACGAGGCCCTCGACTTCACGGCGTACGCGGAGAACCTGCGCCCGCACGACCGGGGGCGGCAGGTGGACGTGGTGCTGGTCGGCTCGGTTGGCGGCGAGAAGGTCTGGGAGGGTGTCTCGACGTACCTGGGTCGGGAACGCACGTCTGGCGGGGGCGACCGAAGTGGACGCCCGTCGGCGCCGCCCGGCACGGCCCGTTGGCGGGTGGAACCTCGCGTCGGCACGGAGTACGCGCGGGTGTCCGGGGATCACAACCCGATCCACACCTCCCGGCTCGGTGCGCGACTGTTCGGCTTCCAGCGACCGATCGCCCACGGCATGTGGAGCAAGGCGCGCTGCCTGGCCGCGGTGGAGAACCGCCTGCCGGACGCGTACACGGTCGAGGTCGCCTTCAAGCTGCCCGTGCCGCTGCCGAGCACTGTGAACTTCGCGCTGCTGCCGGACGGTGGGTTCGCCCTGCACGACTCGCGCGGCCGACCGCACCTGGCGGGTCTGGTCCGCTGACGGGCGCCCCCTTGGCAGGGGCGCACTCGTGCGCTATGTTGTTCTCACATGGAGACATTCTCACAGTGAGAGAGATGCGGTGAACGAGCAGGAGTTCCTGGACGCGTACGACCCCCGGGCCTACCCGGCGGTCGCGGTGACCGTCGACGTGGTCGCATTCACCATCCGCGACGACGCGCTGCACCTGCTGCTGATCCGGCGTGGTCAGGCACCCTTCGAAGGGCACTGGGCGCTGCCCGGCGGCTTCGTCCACCCCGACGAGGACCTGACCGCCGGCGCCCGACGGGAGCTGGCCGAGGAGACCGGGCTCGGCGGCGAGGCGCTGCGCCGCGTACACCTGGAGCAGTTGGGCAGCTACGGCGCTCCCGACCGCGACCCGCGCATGCGGATCGTCTCGGTCGCCCACCTCGCGTTCGCCCCCGACCTGCCGGACCCGGCCGCCGGCACCGACGCCGACGAGGCGATCTGGCTGCCGGTGACCGCGCTGAGCAGCCGGCAGCTGGCCTTCGACCACGGCCGGATCATCGAGGACGCGCTGGAACGGGCCCGGTCCAAGCTGGAGTACACGCCACTCGCCACCCGCTTCCTCCCGACCGAGTTCACCATCAGCGAGCTGCGCGCCGTCTACGAGACGGTGTGGGGTCACCCGCTGCACGCCGGCAACTTCCACCGCAAGGTGCTCTCCGTGCCGGGCTTCGTGGAGAGCACCGGTGCCAGCACCGAGCGCGGTGGCAGCCGGGGTGGCCCGCGCGCCCGGCTCTACCGGGCCGGCGACGCCCGCCTGCTGCACCCGGCACTGCTGCGCCCGGCCCGCGAGGAGACGGTGCGATGAGGACGGCGGAGGCCATCGACCTGGTCGCGGCGGCCCGCACCGATGCCGACCTGTTCGGCGCGGACCAACCGGCCCGGCGTTACCGCGAGCTGGTCGCGGCCCTGCACCCCGACCGCCTGCCCGCCGACCCGGGGGTACGCGCCGAAGCCACCGAGGCGTTCATCCACGTCACCACCCGGTGGCGGGCCCGGCAGGTCACCGTCCTCGGCGACTACCGGCTCGGCGAGCTGACCTACTCGGGTGACCTGGCCGACCTCTACGACGTCGGTGACGATCGGCTGCTCAAGCTCCCCCGGCAGCCCACCGACAACGACCTGGTGGCCCGCGAGGCACACGCCCTGCGCACCATCGCCGAGCGCGGCGACCCGCGCTACCTGCCGTACGTGCCCCGGCTCGTCGACGAGTTCCCGCACCGCGACGCCGCGACCGGCGCGGAACGTCGGATCAACGTGCTCGCCACCGCGCCCGGGCTGCACGACCTCGACGCGGTACGGCGCGCGTACCCGGACGGGTTGGACGCCCGGGACGTGGCCTGGATGTGGCGGCGGCTGCTGGTGGTGCTCGGCCTGGCCCACCGGTCCGGCGTGGTACACGGCGCGGTCCTGCCGCGACACGTGCTGATCGAGCCGGACGCCCACGGCGTGGTGCTGGTCGACTGGTGTTTCTCGGCCCCCGTCGGCAGCACGATCCCGGCGCTGGTGCCCGGCCACGAGGACTGGTACCCGGCAGAGGTCGTCCAGAAGCGGCAGTGCGGTCCGGGCACCGACATCTGGATGGCCACCCGCTGCATGACCTCGCTGCTGAACCGCCACGCGCCCCGCCAGCTGCTCGACTTCGCCCAGGGCTGCCGGCAGCGCCTCGTCTCCGACCGGCCCGACGACGCCTGGCGCCTGCTGCGCGAACTCGACCAGGTGCTGGACCGCCTCTACGGGCCCCGCACCTTCCGCCCCTTCACCCTCACCCCTTAAGGAGCTGTCATGGGCAGTGGAATCTGGTCCACCGACGTGTACGACGCCGCCGACCGCTACCGCCGGTCCACCGGCAGGAGCGCCTTCTCCTACAGCGACAGCGGGGCGCGCACCGTGCACCCCGCGCTCGACCCCCGCGACGCGAAGCGCGAGAGCCGCGACTCCGACGAGCACCCCCGGTCGACACCCGTCGCGGTGCTCTTCGACGTGACCGGCTCGATGCGCACTGTGCCGCGCGTCCTGCAGACCAAGCTGCCGCAACTGCTCGGACTGCTGCAACGGCAGGGCTACGCCACCGACCCGCAGATCATGTTCGGCGCGATCGGCGACGCCACCTGCGACCGGGTGCCGTTGCAGGTCGGCCAGTTCGAGTCGGACAACCGGATGGACGACGACCTCGGCCGGATCGTCCTCGAAGGCGGTGGCGGCGGGCAGATGAGCGAGTCGTACGAGCTGGCCATGTACTTCATGGCCCGGCACACCAGCACCGACAGCTGGGAGAAGCGCGGCCGGCGCGGCTACCTGTTCATCATCGGCGACGAGCTGGCGTACCAGCAGGTGAAGGCCCGGGAGGTGGCCCGCCTGATCGGCGACGACCTGGCCGAGGACGTGCCGCTGCGGCAGATCGTCGACGAGGTGACCCGCCGCTGGGACACCTACTACCTGCTCCCCGCCGGCAGCCACTACGCCGGCAACGCCACGGTGCTCGACTTCTGGCGGGACCTGCTCGGGCAGAACGCCGTCGTACTCGACGACCTCGACGCGGTCTGCGAGACCATCGCGCTCACCATCGGCCTCGGCGAGCAGGCCATCGACCTGGACGAGGGCCTTCGTCACCTGGACCGCAGCGGCTCCAGCGCCACCGGCACCGTGTCGAAGGCGCTGGCCCGCCTCGGCCGGGGGCGGCGGGCCGAGGTGTCGACGCTGCCGGCGTTCCGCGACACCGCTGGCGGGGTGACCCGGCTGTGAACCACGTGGCGGTGGTCGACCTCGGCTACGGCGACGCCGGCAAGGGCACGGTGGTGGACTGGCTCTGCGCCACCCGTCCCGTGCACACCGTGGTCCGCTTCAACGGGGGCGCGCAGGCGGCACACAACGTCGTGCTGCGCGACGGGCGGCACCACACGTTCGCGCAGTTCGGCGCCGGCACGTTCCACCCCGGTGTGCGTACGCACCTGTCGCGGCACGTGGTGGTGGACCCGCTGGCGCTGGCCGCCGAGGCCGACCATCTCGCCACGGTGGGGGTGGCCGACGCGCTCGACCGGCTGACCGTCGACTCCGAGGCGCTGCTCGCCACCCCGTACCACCGGGCCGCCAACCGGGCCCGGGAGATCGCCCGGGGAGCCGACCGGCACGGCTCCTGCGGGCTGGGGGTGGGCGAGGCCGTCGCGTACGGTCTCGCCCACCCGGACGACGCGCCCCGGGTCGCCGACTGCCGCAGCCCAGCGCTGCTGCGCCACCGGCTGACCGTCCTGCGGGACCGGTTGACCGCCGAACTCGGCCCGTTGGACGCGCCGCCGGTCGAGGACTGCCTGCCCGCGTACACCGGGTTCGCCGGGCGGGTCGCGATCGTCGACCGGAGCTGGCTCGCCGCTGCGCTGCGCTCCGGGACCTGCGTCTTCGAGGGCGCGCAGGGCGTACTGCTCGACGAGTGGCACGGCTTCCACCCGTACACCACGTGGAGCACCACCACGTTCGCCAACGCCGACAGCCTGCTCGCCGAGGCGGGCCTGCCCGGCGGCGCGACCCGGATCGGGGTGCTCCGGGTGGTGACCACCCGGCACGGGGCCGGCCCGCTGGTGACCGAGGACCCGGCGCTGCCCTTCGCCGACCCGCACAACCCGACGAACCCGTGGCAGGGCCGGTTCCGGTTCGGGCACTTCGACGCGGTCGCCCACCGGTACGCCCTCGCCGCGGCCGGCGGGGTCGACGGCCTGGCCCTCACCCACCTCGACCTGGCCGGCCCCGACCTGCGGATCTGCCGCCGCTACGACACCACCGACCGACTTACCCCGGGCCCGCCCGGCGACCTGGACCGGCAGGCCGCGCTCACCGCCCGCCTGCTGCGCTCCCGCCCGGTGTACGACGACCCGCCAGCCGACTGGGCCGAGGCGGTGGGCGCGGAGTTGACCACCCCGGTGGTGCTGACCTCGCACGGCCCCACCGCCGACGACAAGACCCCGTGCGGCCCGCTGCTCGCCCCACCAGCCCTGGTCCGCTCGGCCTGACTCCTACGGTCCTAACGTGGTGGCGCGTCGGCATCCGCCGGGTGCGGCTCGCCGGGCTGGTCGAGCACGCTCACCGGACGTTCGAAGAACGTCTCCAGCACGACCATGGCCTGGGTGCCAGTGACCCCGTCGATGCCGAAGATGCGGCGCAGCACCGCTTGCAGGTCTTCGGTGGTCGTGGTGCGGATCTTCACCAGCAGTGACGCCGCGCCGGCGATGATGTGCGCTTCCTGGATCTCGGGAATAGCCGCAAGCGCGTCGCCGGTGGGAGCGTCGCCCATCCAGGAGTCGGCGCTGATCATCACGAAGGCCGACACGCCACGGCCCACGAGAGGCGGATCGACGTCGACGGTGGTACGGCGGATCACGCCGCGTTCGCGCAGCTTGCGTACCCGGTCATGGGCCGACCCGGCGGACAGGCCCACCGCCTTGGCCAGCGTCACGTAGGGCTGGGTGGCGTCGCGCTGCAGGTGCGCAAGCAACGCACGGTCGATGTCATCTACCACCGAAGGCATCCTCCTGAATGAGATTTTGGCAAATGGCCTGTTGACCATACCAGGCACGGCACTTATATGCTCTTGCCAAATGACGCTTCAGCGCATGGAGGCATGGCGATGCCCGAGACTGTTCCCGCTGAATTCCGCCTGCTGGACGAGCGGTTCCGTGGCTGCGACGGCGACTTCGTGGTCGAACGACTGCACAGCGGCGCACGCAAGACTGAGGGGCCAGCGTATTTTCCGGCCGGCCGCTACCTGTTGTGGAGCGACATCCCGAACGATCGGCTGCTGCGTTGGGACGAGACCACCGGTGCCGTCGGCGTCTTCCGCCACAGCTCGGGCTACGCCAACGGCAACACGGTGGACCGCCAGGGCCGGCTTGTCACGTGCGAGCAGGGCAACCGGCGGGTCACCCGCACCGAGCACGACGGCGCGATCACCGTGCTCGCCGACCGCTTCCACGGCAAGCGGTTCAACAGCCCCAACGACGTGGTCGTCCGGGCCGACGGCACGATCTGGTTCACCGACCCGAGTTACGGCATCCACAGCGACTACGAGGGCAACAGGGGTGACAGCGAGTTCGGCGGCACCTGTTACGTGTTCCGCCTGGACCCTGCCACGGGCGACATACGCATCGTCGCGGACGACTTCTGCCGCCCCAACGGCCTGGCGTTCTCGGCCGACGAACAGCAGCTCTACATCGTGGACACCCGGCAGGATCCCAGTCACATCCGGGTCTTCGACGTCACGGCCGACGGCGAACTCGGCGGTGGGAAGATCTTCGCCGAGTGCGACTTCGGCCGCTTCGACGGCATCCGCCTCGACCACGCCGGGCGGGTGTGGGCGGCGGCCTGGGACGGTCTGCACTGCTTCGACCCCGACGGCACCCTCATCGGCAAGTTGCTGCTACCCGAGCCGGCGGCCAACCTAACGTTCGGCGGTCCGAAACGTAACCACCTGTTCGTCACCGCCGGAACCTCGGTGTACACGCTGCGAGTCACCTTCAACGGCGCCGATTACCCCCTGCCCAACAGCGAGAAGCGATGAGCGACGCGATGCTTTCCGAGACGCCCGCCCCGATCACTGCGACGGCGGCGGTCCAACAGTGCATCGCCCGCGAGCTGCGGGTGGACGCCGCATGCCGACTGACGAAAGGAGCTGAGACGGCGCTCGGGCCGACCAGTCGGCGCAATGTCGGCGAAGCGCCACCGACCGCCGCCGAGCCGCCGAGCATGGGGGAATGGAAGCCCTGCTCGACCTCCTCCGTGGGACGGTCACGTCACCGTGGGTCTACCTGGTGATCATCGGGCTCACCGCTGTCGACGCGTTCTTCCCCGCGGTGCCTGGCGAGGCGGCGGTGATCACGGCCGGGGTGCTGTCGGCGAGCGGCGGGCATCCCAGCCTGACCCTGGTGATCGTCAGCGCCGCCGTCGGCGCGCTGGTCGGCGACCACATCTCGTACGCCATCGGTCGGGGTGGCGGCGCGCACCGGCTGGCCCAGTTGCCCGACGGCAGTCGCCGACGGGCCAGCTCCGAGTGGGCTCGCCGCGCCCTGCACCGGCGCGGCGGAATCATCCTGACCACCAGCCGGTACGTGCCGGGCGGCCGGACCGCCGTCACCCTCACCATGGGCGCGGTGCGCTATCCCCGCCGGGCGTTCCTGCTGTACGACGGCGTCGGCGCGGTCACCTGGGCGCTGTACTGCGGGCTGCTCGGCTACTTCGGCGGGCTGGCGTTCGAACGTGACCCGGTGAAGGGCGTCCTGGTCGGCGTGGGGCTGTCGCTGATCGTCACGTTCGGCCTGGAGGGGATCCGGTGGCTGCGCCGCCGGGCACACCGTCGCGCCGCCGCGCGACGGTGACGCCGTACCCGTCACAGCAGGTCGGCGTCGTGCACCAGAATCGCCAACTGCACCCGGTTGCCCGCGTGCAGTTTCGCCAGCGCCCGGCTGACATGTGCCTTAACGGTGGCCTCGCTCATCGTCAGCCGCCGGGCGATCTCCGCGTTGCCGTGCCCGCGAGCCACCTCCCGCACGATCTCCAACTCCCGTGCGGTGAGCGGTGCCAGCCGCTGGCGAGCCGCATCCCGTCGGGCCGGACCACGGTCGGCGAACGAGCTGATCAGCCGCCGGGTCACCGCCGGGGCGAGCATCGCGTGCCCGGCCGCCACCGTCCGGACGGCGGCGGCCAACTCGCGGGGCGGGGTGTCCTTGAGCAGGAAGCCGACCACGCCGGCCCGCAGCGCCCGGTGCACGTACTCGTCGAGGTCGAAGGTGGTCAACATGATCACCTTCGGGCCGGCGGCGACCAGCTCCGGCGCGACGGTCAGGCCGTCGACGCCCGGCATCCGCACGTCGAGCAGCACCACGTCGGGGCGTAACCGGTGGGCCTGTTCCAGCGCGCCGGCGCCGTCCGCCGCCTCACCGACGACTGTGATGTGCTGCGCCGCTTCGAGGATCAGGCGCAGCCCGGCCCGGACCAACTGCTCGTCGTCGACCACCACCACCCGGATCACGCCGCGCCCGCCAGCGGGATCAGGGCCCGGACCAGGAAGCCGCCGTCCACCGGAGTCGCCTCCAACCGGCCGCCGAGCAACTCCACCCGCTCACGCAGCCCGAGCAGGCCCTGCCCGGCACCGGGCAGCGCCGACCCGCCCGCGGACGGGCCGTTGCGGACCACCACCTCCAGCCCGTCGGGCAGGTAGCGCAGGCAGACCGTCGTCTCGGCGTCGGCCGCGTGCTTGCGCACGTTGGTCAGCGCCTCACGAACCACCCGGTACGCGGTACGCCCCAGCGTCGCCGGTAGCACCGTCGGCGCACCCTCGTCCTGCCGGGACACCCGCAGCCCGGCGGCGCGGGACTCCCCGATCAACTCGTCCAACGTGTCGAGCCCTCGCTCCGGCGTCACGGCCGGGCCGGCCTGGCGCAGCACGCCCAGCACCTCGCGCAGGTCGGTGAGCGCCTGCCGGCCGGTCGTCCGGATCAGCGCGGCGGCCTCGACGGTCGCCGGGTCCGCGGCGGTCACCTCCAGCGCCCCGGCATGCACGACCATCAGCGAGACCCGGTGCGCCACCACGTCGTGCATCTCCCGGGCGATCCGGGTCCGCTCCTCGGCGCGGACCCGGTCGGCGCGGGCCTCCTGCTCGCGTTCCAGCCGCTCGGCCCGGTCCCGCAGCGCGGCGAGGGTGTCCTGGCGCGCCCGCACCCACAGGCCGAAGACCAACGGGAGCCCCACCAGACAGGCGGCGAGCAGCAGCACGTTGCCGGTGCTGGCGGTGGTGATCCGGCGTACGCCACCCACCGCCAGCCCGACCAGCACCCCACCGGTCAGCACCACTGCCGCACCGGCGAGGTAGCCGGCGAGTTGGCGACCGCGCAACCGCAGCCCGGCCTGGTACGAGGCCAGCACCCCGGCGGCCGCCGCGGCGAGCACCAACCAGCCGACCGCCGCGGCCAGGAACAACGGCCAGCGCCGGGTGCGAACCGTGCCGGCGGCCCACGCCGAGCCCAGCGCGATCAGCAGCACTACCGCGCCCGGCAGCGGCGAGCGGACACCGATGTCACCTGTCGCGCTGGCCCAGACGGCCGCGGCTACCAGGACGGCGAGCAGCAGCGGGGCGTACGGCTGGACGACCCGCCGGAGGGCGACGGCGCTGAAGGCCACCCAGCGAGCGTAGGGCTCAGCCGACGGATCGGGCCGCCCCGCGCCGCCGGACCGGGGCGCGGTGGGGGAAGACCCCTACCCGCCCTCGGGGACTGTCACTACCTAAGTAGTGGCGTCCACCTGACCACTGGCCGATGTAGGCCACCGCCGGGCGCACCAGCATCGGGATCATGGATCTGCTGGACCTGCTGCACGACACGATGTCCTCGCCCTGGGTGTACCTGGCGATCTTCGCCATCGCGGTGCTCGACGGCTTCTTCCCGGTGGTGCCGAGCGAGACGGCAGTGATCACGGCCGGGGTGTTCGCCGCCTCGGGAGCGCCGTACCTGCCGGCCGTGATCCTGGTGGCCGCCGCCGGGGCGCTGGTCGGTGACCACGTCTCGTACGCCATCGGGCGGGGTGGTGGGGGACGGCTGCTCGACCGGCTGCCGCCCGGCGGTCGACGGCGGGCCGCCATCGACCGGGCCCGTCGGGGCATCGCCACCCGGGGCGGTCTAATCCTCACCGTGGCCCGCTATGTTCCGGGCGGCCGGACCGCGGTCACCCTCACCATGGGTGCGGTGCACTATCCCCGGCGACGGTTCCTGGCCTTCGACACGCTCGCCGCCGGCTCGTGGGGGCTCTACTCGGCGCTGGTCGGCTACCTGGGTGGGCTGGCCTTCGAGCAGGACCCGCTGCGTGGTCTCCTGCTCGGTCTGGGCCTCGCCCTGACGGTGACGGTGGTCGTCGAGGTGGCCCGTTGGCTCCGCAACCGCCGCCGCGCGGCGCGGGCCGATCCGGGCACCGACAGTCTCTCGACCGGGGCCGTCAGCCGGCCGGCGGACGCCAGGTGACACCGTGCAGGAGCTGGGCGGCACCGAGCCAGGCCACGTTCATCATCCGGGTGGCGGTCTTCTCCGGGTCGGCCTCCGGATGGTCCGCGAGCCAGTCGGCCAGCGACTCGGTCGCGCCGACCAGGGCGTACGCGACGACCTCCAGGTCGGTGGGTGCGATCTCCCGGCCCTCGGCACGCAGCGCGTGGTCGAGCATCCCGGCGACCACCTCGACCAGTCGGGCGCGCATGGTGGCCAACTCACCGGCGAACGGCTGCTCGCCCCGGGCCTGCCGGTAGAGCACCGCCCAGCCGTCGCGGTGTGCGCCGACGAAGCCGAAGAAGGCCCTCAGCCCTCGCCAGAGCCGCTCGTCGGCGGGTAGGTCGGGAGCCGCGGCGCCGGCGATGGCCTGCATCATCCGGGTGCCCTCCCGGTGCAGGCAGGCGACGAAGAGCTCCTCCTTGGTGCCGAGGTACGCGTACACCATGGGCTTGGAGATGCCGGCGTCCTCCGCGATCTCGTCCATGCTGGCGGCGTGGAAGCCGCGTCGGGAGAAGACCTTCACGGCCGCGTCGAGCATCTGTTGCTCACGCACGGCGCGTGGCAGGCGCTTGAAGGCGGGAACGGTGGACACCTTGCGAGCATACCTACTCGTGCGTAGGGTTACGCGCCAGTAGCCAAAACTTCCGGAAGGCGCACCTGATGACTGACTTCGACCCGGCCACCTTCGCCAACGTCGGCCCCAAGGAGTTCGCCCAGCTGGTCAAGTCCACCCCGGATGACAAGATCGCCCAGGTGATGTCCGGTGACATGCGGGGCAAGATCCTCGGTGAGGTGTTCGGCCGGATGCCGTCGCTGTTCCGCGCGGACCGGGCCGGCTCCACCAACGCGGTCATCCACTGGATCATCACCGGTCGCCCCGACGGCGGCAGCGACACCTACGAGGTGGTCATCGCCGACGGCACGTGCGTCGTGAACGAGACCCCGCAGCACGACCCGAAGCTGAGCCTCACCATGGGCCCGGTCGAGTTCCTGAAGATCGTCTCCGGTGGCGCCAACCCGGTGATGATGTTCATGACCGGCAAGTTGAAGGCCAAGGGCGACCTCGGCCTCGCCGCCAACATCGCCAACCTGTTCGACATCCCCAAGGCCTGACATGGCTGAGTTCTCGCTCGACCTGAACGAGGAACAGCGGGATCTACGCGACTGGGTGCACGGCTTCGCCGCCGAGGTCGTGCGCCCGGCCGCCGCCGAGTGGGACGAGCGCGAGGACACCCCGTGGCCGGTGATCCAGGAAGCCGCCAAGGTCGGCCTCTACGGCTTCGAGTTCCTCGCCACCTGCTGGGCCGACCCGACCGGGCTCTCCCTGCCGATCGCCAGCGAGGAACTCTTCTGGGGTGACGCCGGCATCGGCCTCTCCCTCTTCGGCACCTCCCTCGCCGTGGCCGCCATCTACGGCGCCGGCACCCCGGACCAGATGGTCGAATGGGTGCCGCAGTGCTTCGGTGACGCCGACTCGCCAGCCGTCGCCGCCTTCTGCACCAGCGAACCGGAAGCCGGCTCCGACGTCGGCGCGATGCGCACCCGCGCGGTGTACGACGAGGCCACCGACGAGTGGGTGCTGACCGGCCAGAAGGCGTACGCCACCAACGGCGGAATCGCCGGCGTGCACGTGGTCACCGCCTCGGTCGAGCCCACGCTCGGCTCCCGGGGCCAGGCGGCGTTCGTCGTACCGCCCGGCACCCCCGGCCTGGCCGCCACCCGCAAGCTGCGCAAACTCGGCCTCCGCGCGTCACACACCGCCGACGTCTTCCTCGACGGGGTACGCGTGCCCGGCCGCTGCCTGCTCGGCGGGCGGGACGCCCTGCTGGAACGCCTCGACCGGGCCCGCTCCGGTCAACGGGCCAGCGGGCAGGCCGCCATGCGGACCTTCGAGCTGTCCCGACCCACGGTCGGCGCGCAGGCGCTCGGCGTGGCCCGGGCCGCCTACGAGTACGCCCTGGACTACGCGAAGTCGCGGGTCCAGTTCGGACGGCCCATCATCGAGAACCAGGCTGTCGCGTTCGCGCTGGCCGACATGCGGATGGAGATCGACGCGGCGCGGCTGCTGGTCTGGCGGGCCTCGTGGATGGGCCGCAACAACCGGCCGTTCACCGCGGGCGAGGGCTCGATGTCCAAGCTCAAGGCCGGCGAGGTGGCCGTGTCGGTCACCGAGAAGGCCGTGCAGCTGCTCGGCGGCGCCGGTTTCCTGCGCGACCACCCGGTCGAACGCTGGTACCGGGACGCCAAGATCTACACCATCTTCGAGGGCACCTCCGAGATCCAACGACTGGTCATCTCCCGGGCGATCTCCGGGATGCAGATCCGCTGAGTCGCCGGCCCGACCCACAAACGCGAGGGTCGGGCCGACCCGGCCGCAAACCCCACGATCCGTGCCGTCTTCATCACCCCACGCCGACGCCGACTGGGTCTTCAGCCGCGCCCAGTGCATGATCAAGGAAGAAGCCCTGATGGACGGGGAGCCGCGCCGCCCGTCCGAGCACCACCCTGAGGAGGTCTGCGGCATGGACCTGCCGTTCGTCGTCGCCACGCTGACCCGTCGCGGGCTGCTGACCCCCGGCAGCCCGATCCGGGTCGCCGCGCAGCTCAACGCCCTGCGTACGTGGGGATGGAGCCTGGCCGGCGAGTTGCGTCAGGCCGCTGCCCGGGACCCCGGCCGAACTGCGGTGATCGACGAGGACGGCGTCGAACTGACCTACCACGACCTGCTCGACCGGGCGCAGCGGATGGCCCGGTCGATGCGGGCCGGGCTCGGCGTGCAGACGGGTGACCGGATCGGCGTGCTCTGCCGCAACCACCACGGTCTGATCGAGACGATCGTCGCCGCCACCCTGCTCGGCGTCGACGCGGTGCTGGTCAACACCGGGCTCTCCGCGGCCCAGCTGGGCACCGTCGCCGAGGAGCAGCGGCTGCGCCTGCTGGTGCACGACGACGAGTTCGCCGAGCGGATCCTCGGTCTCCCCGCCGAACTTGCCCGGCTCGACGAACGCGCCCGCGAGGAGTTGGTCGCCGGAGCACTGCCGGGTGACCTGCACCCGCCGGAGCGCGACGGCCGGATCATCGTGCTCACCTCCGGTACCACCGGTACGCCCAAGGGCGCTCGCCGGCCCACACCGAGCGGCTTCGGCCCGCTGGTGTCCATCATCGACCGCATTCCCCTGCACGCCCGGGACCGGGTGATGATCGCCGCGCCGATCTTCCACACCTGGGGGTTCGCCGCTCTCCAGGTGTGCCTGGCACTGCGCGCCACCATCGTGCTGCACCGACGCTTCGATCCCGCCGCCACACTCGCCGCCCTGACGGCGCACCGGTGCGACGCGCTGTTCGCCGTACCCGTGATGGTGCAGCGGCTGATGGAGGTGCCCCCGCCGGACCCGCGTCCCCCGCTCACTGTCGTCGCGGTCAGCGGTTCGGCCCTGCCGGGCGGGCTCGCACCGAGGTTCATGGACGTCTACGGCGACGTCCTGTACAACCTCTACGGCTCCACCGAGGTCTCCTGGGCGTCCATCGCCGACCCGCAGGACCTGCGCCAGGCACCCACCACGGCCGGCCGGCCACCGCACGGCACCCGGCTGGAGATGCTCGACGACGACGGCCAGCCGGTGCCGAACGGACGGGTCGGGCGGATCTTCGTCGGCAACGAGATGCTCTTCGAGGGCTACACCTCCGGTGCCAGCCGGGAAACCCACGACGGCCTGCTCGACACCGGCGACCTCGGCCGGCTCAACGCCGACGGCCTGCTCTTCGTCGACGGTCGGGCCGACGACATGATCGTCTCCGGTGGGGAGAACGTCTTCCCCTCCGAGGTGGAGGACCTGCTCGCCCAACTGCCCCAGGTTCGCGAAGTGGCCGTGATCGGAGTGCCCGACCCGGAGTACGGCCAGCGCCTGTCCGCGTTTCTCGCCCTGCACCCCGGCGAAACGCTCGACCCCGAAGCGGTACGCGAGTACGTCCGGCACTTCCTGGCCCGGTTCAGCGTGCCCCGGGATGTGATCTTCGTGAAGTACCTGCCCCGCAACGCCACCGGCAAGGTGCTCACCCGGGAACTACGCCGCTACTACGGCTGAGGTGCCCCGCCGGGGACGGTGATCCGGCCCTCGATCGCGGTGGCGGCGATGTCGGTGCGGTGCTGCGAACCAACCAGGTCCACCCCGTCCACCAGCGCGTACGCGGCATCCCGGGCGGCGGCCAGGTCGGCGCCGGTGGCCGTACCGCAGAGGACCCGACCGCCGGCGGAGAGCAACGCGCCGTCGTCGGCCCGGCGGGCGGTGCCGGCGTGGATGATGCCCGGCCGGTCCGCGCCGGTGATGACATCGCCGGTACGTGGTGTGGCCGGGTAGCCCTCGGAGGCGAGCACCACTGTGACCGCGCTGCCGTCACGCCACCGCAGCGGCGGGTGCGCGGCCAGCGTGCCGGTGGCAGCCGCGTGCAGCAGCCCGCCCAGCGGCGTCTCCAGCAGCGCCAGCACCACCTGGGTCTCCGGGTCGCCGAAGCGCGCGTTGAACTCGATCACCCGCGGGCCGGCGGCGGTGATCGCGAGCCCGACGTAGAGCAGACCGGCGAACGGGGTGCCCCGGCGACGCATCTCCGCGAGCGTCGGGTGGACCACGTCCCGCATGACCTCGTCGACCAGGCCGGCCGGCGCCCAGGGCAGCGGTGCGTACGCGCCCATGCCGCCGGTGTTCGGCCCGGTGTCGCCGTCGCCGAGCCGCTTGAAGTCCTGTGCCGGCACCAGCGGCAGCGCCGCCTCGCCGTCGGTGACCACGAAGAGGCTGACCTCCGGGCCGTCGAGGAACTCCTCGACCACGACCCGTCCACACTCACGGGCGTGCGCCAGCGCGGCCGACCGGTCGTCGGTCACCACCACGCCCTTGCCGGCGGCCAGCCCGTCGTCCTTCACCACGTACGGGGCGCCGAACTCGTCCAGCGCCCGCGCGGTGCTCTCGTCGTCCGTGCAGACGTACGCCCGGGCGGTCGGTACGCCGGCGGCGGTCATCACGTCCTTGGCGAACGCCTTGGAGCCCTCGAGCTGGGCGGCCGCACCGGACGGGCCGAACACGGGGATGCCCTTGGCGCGGACCGCGTCGGCCACCCCGGCGACCAGCGGCGCCTCCGGCCCGATCACCACCAGGTCAGCCGCGGTCTCCACGGCCAACGCCGCCACCGCCGCCGGATCTGTCGCAGTGACCGCCCGCAGCTCAGCCACGCTGGCGATCCCCGGATTGCCCGGCGCGGCAATCAGCGCAGAGACGCCCGAATCCGCCACCAGCCCGAGCGCGAGCGCATGCTCCCGCCCGCCACCACCCACCAAGAGAACCCGCACCCCCGAGATCCTACTGTCCCCCCTCACCCTGCCGTTGATCATGAAGTTATTGCCCTCCACCGCGGCGTGTCATGGCAGTAACTTCATGATCAGCCGTGGCGGTCACCGGCGCCGGGCGACCGTGATCGCTTGGCGGACCGTCCAGGGGATGTAATCGGGGCGGAGGGTGTCCTGCCAGGTGAAGCGGAGGACGGTCCAGCCGGCGTTGACCAGGCGATTCTGGCGGCGACGGTCGGCGTAGGCGGCCTCCGGGGCACCGTGTGGGCCGCGTCCGTCGGCCTCGGCGATGACCTGGGGACCACGCCAGCCGAGATCGCCGATCCCCAACAGGTAGCCGTCCTCATCGCGGATCTCAAGTTGCAGTGCGTCGGGTGGCACTTTCCCGTCCACGCAGCGCAGTCGGGTCCGCGTCTCAAGCGGGGACTGTGAACGGCCATCGGCCTCGCTGAGATAGCCGCGTGCCGCGACCGCACCGCGCCGTCCGCGAATGAGCCGCTGAACGGAAAGCAGGTCATCGGTCGTCACGAGCCGACGATTCAGCGCCGAATCCAGCACGCTCACCGCCGAAAAACGATCGACCCGCAGGCTCACGTCAGCAAGGGTTCGCAGCGGGTCGGTAGCGGTGACTCCGTTCACCCGGACAAGCTGCTCGGGCTTGATGACCAACTGATGGACCACCACCTCCGGGTGGCCGAGCCGGGATGGCCTGGCGATCGGGCCCGGCACCGACAGGTCAATCACGTCAGTTGCGCGCAGACCGGCCAGCCCGTGCAGTTCGGCAGCCGTTGCGAGCACAGCGGCTGCCGCTGGCCCGAAGGAGGCCACCGCAGCCCTGATCCGCGCCGCTCGTGGGATTCCGTCGTACAGGTCAGCGTCCACCAGATAGGTGCCACGCGCCACGGCCCGCCAGCGTCCAGCCCGACAGAGCCGCTGCACCTCATGCGTGGTCAGGCCGGCCGCGCGCGCCTGCCCGAGAGTCACGATTCCGTCCCGCACGGCAGCAACCCGCCGCACCACATCCAACGCGTCCACCCGGCCACCCTGGCCCAACCCGCAACCTGAAGCAGTCCCCTGTGGACAACCACTTCGCCCCTGTGGATAACCAGGCGATCAGTGCGCGTCGATCATGAAGTTATTGCCAGTCGTGTCGGCGTGTCGTGGCAATAACTTCATGATCAACGCGGAGGGGAGGTGGGGGGTGGGGGTGGGGGTGGGGGTGGGGGTGGGGGTGGGGGGTGGGGGGTTAGGGGAGGAGGGGGTTCAGGATGACGTTTTCGTCTCGGCCTGGGCCTACGCCTACGACGCTCACCTTGGCGTTGCAGAGTTCTTCGATCCGCGCGATGTAGCGGCGGGCGTTCTCGGGCAGGTCCTCGGCCGTGCGGGCCTTGGTGATGTCCTCCCACCAGCCGTCGAGTTCCTCGTAGACCGGCTTGGCGTGGTGGAAGTCCGTCTGGCTCATCGGCATGTCGTCGACCCGCACGCCGTTGATCTCGTAGCCGACGCAGATCGGCACCTTGGGCATGCCGGTGAGCACGTCCAGCTTGGTGATGACCAGATCGGTGACGCCGTTGAGGCGGCAGGCGTACCGGGCGACGACCGCGTCGAACCACCCGCACCGGCGCTCCCGTCCGGTGGTCGTGCCGTACTCGGCACCGATCTTGCGCAGGTGGTCACCGTTGGCGTCGAACAGTTCGGTCGGGAACGGCCCCGCACCGACCCGGGTCGTGTACGCCTTGCTCACCGCGATCACCTTGCTGATCGCGGTCGGCGGGATGCCGGCGCCCACGCACGCGCCACCGGCGGTGGGGTTGGACGACGTCACGAAGGGGTACGTGCCGTGGTCCATGTCGAGCATGGTGGCCTGCGCGCCCTCCAGCAGCACCGTCTCGTCCCGGTCCAGGGCGTCCCAGAGCATCGCCCGGGTCTCCGCGATGTACGGCTTGAGCCGCTCCGCGTACTCCAGGTACTCCTGCACGGTCGCCTCGAGGTCGATCGCCTTGCGGTTGTAGACCTTGAACAGGATCTGGTTCTTCTCGCGCAGGGCGAGTTCCAGCTTCTTGCGCAGGATGCCCGGGTCGAGCAGGTCCTGCAGCCGGATGCCGATCCGGGCGACCTTGTCACCGTACGCGGGGCCGATGCCCCGGCCGGTGGTGCCGATCCGGGACGAGCCGAGGTAGCGCTCGATCACCCGGTCCAACGCCCGGTGGTGCGGCATGATCAGGTGCGCGTCGCCGGAGATCCGCAACCGGGACACGTCGACGCCGCGTTCGGCCAGGCCGTCGATCTCGGCGAGCAGCACCTTCGGATCGACCACCACACCGTTGCCGATGACGATCATCGCGTTCGGTGATAGCGCTCCGGAGGGCATCAGGTGCAGTGCGTACTTCTGGCCGTCCGGGGTGATCACCGTGTGGCCGGCGTTGTTGCCGCCGGAGTAGCGCACGACGTAGTCGACCCGCTCACCCAGCAGGTCGGTAACCTTGCCCTTGCCCTCGTCGCCCCACTGAGCGCCAAGGAGCACGATCGCTGGCATCTTTTCCGCCTCCAGAAGGCTCGGGTGCCAGGTGGCGACCGGTTGGCGAGCCCGGGGTGTCAGGTTAACAAGTAGTGACGGCGCGGCCGGCAGGGGTCGCGTCGAGAGGCAGGAGGCTCCTTCCGTGTACGACGTGGTGCTGCTCACCCTCGGTTCGGAGCGCGATGCTCCCGGGGGCTGTGGCAGCGGAGGGGCCTGCTGCGGCGGTGCGGCCGAGGCCGACACCGCTCCGACCCGCCAGACCGACACCGGCCCGAACAGCGAGGTCGACACCGGTCAGGCGGTCGGTGACACCGAGCGCTGCGCCACCGAGCGCCCACGGGTGCCGGTGCTGGCCTGCGCCGACGCGCTGAACACGCGCGGCGCCCGGGTGGAGATGGTCACCGCCCGCTCCGATGCGGAGATCGACGCGGTGCTGGCCCGGCTCGACGGTCCGCCCCGCCCGGACGGGCTGACCTGGCCGGATCCGGACGGCAAGACCCGGCTGGTCGTCGCGACGGCCAGCGACGGGCAGCTGCGCGCCGTGCTGCGTCGGCTGGTGCGGCGGTACGCCCCGGCGCCGAGCCGGCGTCCGGCTGATCTGCCCGGTGACCGGACCCTGCCCGACCTGCCGCCGGTGGCCGTACTCCCGCTCGATCCGGCCCGTGGTGGCACCCAGCGGGACCTGGCCGCGCAGCTCGGGCTGCCCCGTGACCCGGCGGCGGTGGCCGCTGCGGTGCTGGACGGCACGCCGCGCCGACTGGATCTGCTGCGCAACGACGCCGGCTCGGTGACGCTGGACGGCGCGTTGCTCGGCGCAGCCGACGACGCCGGCCGGCCGCTGCAGTGGCGTGCCCGGGTGGAGGTGGACGACACGATCCTCAGCGACGGTGACGAACCGCTGCTGGCCTGCGCGGTGGGCAACGCCGGCGGGTACGCGACGCTCGATGATGTGACGCTGCTGACCGCGCCGGACCCGGCCGACGGCCTGGTCGAGGTCGCGGTCGCCGTGCCGGTGGTCGTCCGCTCGGCGTTGGGTCGCAAGCGGGTACGCCTCGAAGTCCGGCGGGCCCGTGGCCGGGCGGTTTCGGTGCTGCCACGGGAGGGGAAGGTGCCGTACCTCGACGATGGTGTCGAGGGCGAGCTGACCCGGAAGCGTTCCTGGTGGGTCGAGCCGGGCGCCTGGGCAGTCTGGTCGTCGAGCTGACCTCGGCCGGGTAGAGCGGCCGACCTCGGCTGCGCCGACCGCCCTCCGTGGGTGGTTGCGCCTATCCTCGCAGGAGGACTGGGGAGGGCCGTAATGGACGAGAACGCCGACCGGGCACAGGTGCACGGCCAGCAGCCGGTGCCGGAGCGGGACATCGAACCACTCTGGCCACCGGATCCGACCGACCAGGGCGCGGGGAAGGTCGTACCACCGTGGGCGGCGGTCGCCGAGCAGCGCACCGCGCCGCCGCCGGTCGCGTCCGGACCGGTGACACCACCGGTGGCCGCGCCGCCGATCAACCGGCCTCCGGTCCCCGGCCAGCCCGGGGCAGCACCCCTGCCACCCCCGTCCCCGTCCGACTACCCGTCGCTCAGCGGTGCCGTTCCACCGCCCGGGGCGTGGGGCCCAGGCGCAGGGTCGGGATGGGCGCCTGCGCAGGCGAGCTGGCCGCCACCGGCCGATCCGCCCGCCGCGTCGACGCCAACCGGGCCGCCGGGGACCGATGGCACGCCGCAGGCGGGCGACCCTCCCGCGAACGACGTCGTCCCGGGCGGCGTCGACCTGGACCTGCCCTTCACCCTGGACCGCCCCACCGCGGCTGGCACATCCACTGACCGCGCTGCGGGGGCTGACACGCCAGCCGGCCCTGCGGGGGCTGACACGCCCGCCGGCCGCGGCAGCGCCACCGGTCGCGCGCCGGCAGACTCCCCGCCGACCGCGCCGGCGCCCTCGGCTGACGGCAGTGGAGACGACGCGTCCGCCGTGGCGGCGGCGGGACGGCCGGCCAACGAGTCGCCGTGGGCGTACCCGCCGCAACGCCCAGCGGGGGCACCGTCCCACGACGAACCCGCCGCCACGACGCCCCCGATCCCCGCTCCGCCGGGGCCGCATCCCGGGGTCACGCACGCCGGCCCCGATCCGGCCGGGCCGTCGGTCGGCCCGGCGATCCCTGGTCAGGTCAGCCCGGCGTCGATCCCGCCCCCGCCCGACCTGACCCGGTTCGGCAACCCGCCGCAGCAGGCTCCTCAGCCGGCCGCGCCGCCCGGGCCGTACCCGCCCTCCCCTGGTTGGTACCCGCCGCCGTGGCAACAGGGCACGCCCGGCGCCCCGCCTGGTCAGCCCTACCAGGAGGCCGAGGGAGTGACCCGGGTGCCGGCCACCGGCTACCCGGACACCACCGGTTACCCGGACGCGAGCTGGACTCCGGAGTCCACACCGGTGCCGACCGCCGAGGACTTCAGCCGACGCCGGCAGGTGCGGCCCGCCGACCCGGTCGCGACCATGGGTGTACGCGCGGTGGTCAACAAGATGGGCCTGCTCCGGCTCTCCCCGGGCCGGCACGAGCAGGAACTCAAGCGGGACATCGAGATGGTGCGCCGCAACTTCGGCGGGCTGCGGCAGGTGACCGTGGTCAATCCGAAGGGCGGTGCCGGTAAGACGGTGGCCATCCTGCTGCTCGCGATGACGTTCGGCCAGAAGCGCGGTGGCTACGTGCTGGCGTGGGACAACAACGAGACCCAGGGCACCCTGGGGATGCGCGCCCAGCAGGACTTCCACTCCCGCACGGTCCGGGACATGCTGCGTGACCTCGGGCAGTTCCAGGGCGCGCACGGGCGGGTCGGCGACCTGTCGCAGTACGTGCGCTCACAGGGCGAGGGGATGTTCGACGTCCTGGCCTCGGACGAGTCGGCCACGGGTGGCGAGATGTTGACCGCTGCCGCGTTCGCCGAGATCCGCGAGGTGGTCAGTCGGTTCTACAAGTTGATCTTCGTGGACACCGGGAACAACGTCCGGGCACAGAACTGGCAGGCCTCGATGGACGCCACCGACCAACTGGTGGTCACCATGTCGGCCCGTAACGACTCGGCGGAGACCGCCGCCCGGATGCTCGACCACCTGGAGCAGAGCGGCCGGCAACGGCTGGTCCGGCAGGCCGTGACGGTGGTGTCGATGCCGCCGTCCCGCAAGGAGATCGACCTACCGGCCATCCAGGAGCACTTCGCGGCCCGTACCCGGGCGGTGCTGCTGGCCCCCTACGAACGACTCATCGACACGGGCGAGCCGATCCGTTACGGCGGGCTCTCCTCCGCCACCCGGGACGCCTGGCTGAAGATCGCCGCGGCGGTCGCCGAGGGGCTGTAGGCCACCGACGGCCGGCCCGGGTGTCGGGCCGGCCGTCGGATCGGGTCAGTTGCTGGCCAGCGCGTCCGCTGCTTCCGGGTCGCAGTCGCGCAGGAACTGGGCGCAGCGGGCCGCCTCGTCGGCCTCGCCGATCTCGTCCGCGGCCCGGGACAACACGTAGAGGCAGCGGAGGAAGCCCCGGTTGGGCTCGTGCGACCACGGCACCGGGCCGTGCCCCTTCCAACCGCTGCGACGCAGCTGGTCGAGGCCGCGGTGGTAGCCGGTGCGCGCGTAGGCGTACGCCGTGACCACCTGGTCCTGCGCGAACGCCCGGGCCGCGAGCTCCGCCCAGGCCGCGCTGAAGGTCGGGAAGCCGGCCGCCACGGCGGCGAACGCCTCGTCGGTGCCGGCCTCGTCGGCGGCAGCCAGGGCGGCGTCGGCCTCGTCGTTCGCGGGCAGGCGGGTAGCCGGTGGCTCTGGCAAAAGGTTCTGCATCGCCCCATTCAACCCGCTGGACAGGGCGACACGCGAGCGGGTCGGCCGACACGTTCCGCTGAACGGCTGAGGAGTTGGTCACGCCTGCGGCCTATGCCGCCGTCAGGTGTTTTCCACTACAACTAATGGTCCGGAGCCTCCCCAGGAACCGGTAACGCAGGAGCCCGGTGGCCACGGTCACCGGGCTCCTGTCGTTCCGTCCGGGCCCGAGGTTTGACCGGCCCCGGCAAAGGGGCAGGATGGCCCGGTGCCGACCCCACCTCCCGCCGACGTCATCGAGCCGCACCTGCACGCCGGCGAGATCCAGACCCCGGACGAGCTGCACCGGCAGCTGGCCACCGGCCGACTGACCGGACTGACCGTGCAGGGCCTGCGGCTCGACCTCGCGCCGGTGCCCGACCTGACCGGGATCGACGTCGCCGGCACCCTCTTCGTGGGCTGCCGCTTCGCGTCCCGGGACGTCGGCGCCGACCTGGTCCGGCGCGGCGCGAACGTGGTGCCTCCGTTCTCCGGGTTGCCGTACCCGACCCAGCCGACGCACCTCTACACCCCGGAGGACCTGGCCGCCGGGTTCGCCGAGGGCGGGTTCGCCGGGATGTACGACACCCGGGTGTACGACCACTACCGAGCGCACGGCGGCGCGCTGCCGGACGTCAAGGAGGCGCTGGGTCAGCGGCTGCACGATCACGGTGTGGACAACGCGCTGGCCGACGCGACCCGCGCGTGGCTGGCCGGACACGGTCCCCAGTCGGTGGTGGGCATCATGGGTGGCCACGCGGTACGGCGCGGCAGTCCCGCGTACCGGATGGCGGCAGTGCTGGGTTGGCAGCTGGCACGGGCCGACCGCCTGGTGGTGACCGGCGGCGGTCCCGGTGTGATGGAGGCGGCGAACCTCGGCGCGTACCTGGCGGACCGGCCGGCGACCGACGTGACGGCGGCGATCGACCTGTTGGCCACCGCGCCCGACTTCACCGACCACCACCGCTACACGGCGACGGCGCTGACGGTCCGGCAGCGGTACGCGGGCGTGCCCCGGCAGCGGGGTGACGACCTGGGTTGGGCGCGAGCGGGTGGGCTGGCCATCCCGACCTGGCTGTACGGGCACGAACCGGCGAACCTGTTCGCCGGGCGGATCGCCAAGTACTTCTCGAACGCGATCCGGGAGGACACCATCCTGCGACTCGCCCGGGGAGGCATCGTCTTCGCTCCGGGGCGGGCGGGCACCGTGCAGGAGGTGTTCCAGGCGGCCACCAAGACCTACTACGGCACCGACGGTGTCAGCGGCGCGTACATCTTCCTGGACCGCACCTACTGGACCTTTGAGTTGCCGGTGGAGTCGTTGCTGCGTCCGCTGCTGGCCGCGTCCCCGTTCGGCGACCTCTCGGCGTCGATCCACCTCACCGACGACGTCCACGAGGCCGTCCGCCTGTTGACCGCTTGAAAGGAAGGGCCCCTTATTAACAGACGGGTGCTAATAGGGGGCCCTTCCTTTCAACCAACTACTTGGTCATCGTGGTGCCGGTGGAGCGCAGGTGCTCGCACGCCTCGACGACCCGGGCGGCCAGCCCAGCCTCGGCGGCCTTGCCCCAGGCGCGCGGGTCGTACTGCTTCTTGTTGCCGACCTCGCCGTCGATCTTCAGCACGCCGTCGTAGTTGCGGAGCATGTGGTCCGCGACGGGCCGGGTGAAGGCGTACTGGGTGTCGGTGTCGATGTTCATCTTCACCACGCCGTAGTCCAGCGCCTCGCGGATCTCGCTCAGCAGGGAGCCCGAACCGCCGTGGAAGACCAGGCTGAGCGGCTTGTCCTTGCCGTACTTCGCGCCGACCGCCTCCTGGATCTGGTTGAGGATCTCGGGGCGGAGCTTCACGTTGCCCGGCTTGTAGACGCCGTGCACGTTGCCGAAGGTCAGGGCTGCCATGTAGCGGCCCTTCTCGCCGAGGCCGAGCGCCTCGACCATGGCCAGGCCGTCCTCGGTGGTGGTGTAGAGCTTGTCGTTGATGGCGTTCTCGACGCCGTCCTCCTCGCCACCGACGACGCCGACCTCGATCTCCAGGACGATCTTGGCCTTGGCGGCCTCGTCGAGGAGTTGGGCGGCGATCTGGAGGTTCTCCGCTACCGGCACGGCCGAGCCGTCCCACATGTGCGACTGGTACAGCGGCTCCTCGCCGCGCTTCACCCGCTCCTGCGAGATGCCCATCAGCGGACGGACGAACTTGTCCAGCTTGTCCTTCGGGCAGTGGTCGGTGTGCAGCGCGATGTTGACCGAGTACTTCTTGGCCACCTCGTGGGCGTAGGCGGCGAACGCCACAGCGCCGGTGACCATGTCCTTGATCGACGGGCCGGAGAGGTATTCGGCACCGCCGGTGGAGACCTGGATGATGCCGTCGCTCTCCGCGTCGGCGAAGCCCTTGAGCGCCGCGTTCAGCGTCTGCGAGGAGGTCACGTTGATCGCGGGGTACGCGTACCGGCCGGCCTTGGCGCGGTCCAGCATCTCCGCGTAGGCCTCGGGGGAAGCGATGGGCATGTGATGCGCTCCTTACTTACCACTCTCGGCCGTGCTGGCCGCTGTTGTTCACGTGTGCGCCGGACCGCGCTGTCCTCCGCCCGGCAGTATCCCGCAGGTGGCGTGCGCCGGAACAACCGACCCGGGTGTCAGCCCCTCACCGGCGGTCCAGGTTGTCCGGCACGATGACGCTGATCAGCCAGGTGACCACCGTCATCACGATGGCTCCCCAGAACGCCGCCCAGAAACCGTCCACCTGGAACGGCAGGTCGAGCCCGCGGGCGATCCGGTCGGTGAGCAGGAACAGCAGGGCATTCACCACCAGCGCGAACAGGCCCAGGGTCAGCAGGTAGAACACGCAGCCGACGACCTTGATCACCGGCTTGAGCACCGCGTTGATCACGCCGAAGATCAGCGCCACCACGATCAGGGTGAGGACGGTGTTGCCACCCGAGCGGCCGTGCACGTCCACACCGGGCACGATCAGGGTGGTTATCCACAACGCGACCGCGGTGATCGCCAGTCGGATGAGGAAGCCCACCGCACCATCCTGGCATCGGGTCGGGTCGTCCAGGGCTGATTCCGCCTACTCGCTTCCGGGCGCGGCGCCGTCCCAACCCGTACGGTGGGTGGGAACCGTGCCCCGAGACCCCGGGAGGGACGATGGGTCAGCCCGACGAGGACTTCACGCCCGGCGACCACCTCGCCCCGGACGAGCGTGACCCGGAGGCCGAGCCGGCCGACGCGGTCGAGCAGGCCACCGCCGCCGGCCCCGATGACGTCGACGGTGAACCGCACCGCGGCCTGGAGGTCGACGACTGGGACGCGATGGAGCAGGCCCGGGTGGTCACCGGCGACGAGGACGACTACCGCTGACCCCGTCGCAGGGTCGGTTCGTTCCGTGAACTCCTCGTACGTCAACGGAAGCGGGTGACCTGGTCCGGGTGTTGGTCCACCCACTGCGCCAACCGGTCCTCGCCCAGCGCGGTGAGCAGGGCCCGGCCCTGCTCCGGGTCCAGCGGCAGCCGCGAGGCGTCGTCCACCGGAGACCCCACCGGAAGGGCGAGCCCCACCGGGTCGACGCTCTTCAACCTGGGCAGCACCGACACCAGCCTGGTCAGCGGTAGGCCGTCGTCGTCGACGGTCAGACTCTTGCCTGCCGCCGACAGCAGCGCGGCGAGCCGGACCGGGTTGCTCAGCACGTCCTGAGCGGCCGCCCTTCGGATCAGCCCGGCGACGTAGCGCTGGGCGTTACGGTCCCGGTCGGTCGCGCCGTCGGGCAGGTACCGCCGTTGCCGCAGCAGGTCGACTGAGGCAGCTCCGTCGAGTTCCTGACAACCGGCCGGGAAGATCCGCCGGGTGTGCCAGGACCGGACCTCGTTCGGCAGGCAGACCTCCACCCCGTCGACGGCGTCGGTGATCCGGCGTAGCCCCGCGAAGGTCAGCACCGCCCCGGCGTCGACGCGTACCCCGGTCAGGTCGGCGACCACCCGGCGGGTCAGGTCGTAGCCGGCGTCCAGGTCGGGTCGGGGCTCGCCGGCGCCGGTGAAGAACGCACTGTTGAGCTTGTCGGTCCCCCGGCCGGGGATCGACACCTCCAGGTCGCGGGGCAACGAGATGAGGTACGGCCGGCTCCGGTCGGCGGGGATGTGCACCAGCAGGATGGAGTCCGCCAACCGGTACGGCGGTTCCTCGCCGAAGCCGTCCACCCCGAGCAGCAGGACGTTCAGCGCCCCGGCCGGCGGGGCAGCCGGCCGCTCAGGCAACAACGGGCCCTGCACCGCCCGATCAGGTCGCAGTTGCGGAATCCCGACGCCGAGGGCGGCGAGCAGGGCGACCGTCACGCCGGCGGCCTGGAACCGCTGCCGACGGCGGCGGCGGGTGGCGGCGAGCCGGTCGATCGCGGCCCGCAGTGGGCCGGTCGACGGGGTCAACTGCTCGTGCCGGGCGAAGGCGGCACGCAGGTCGTCCTCGATCATGTTCACGCCTCCACGTACTCGGCCCGGAGCGTGGCCAGGGCCCGGGAGATGGACGAACGTACGGTCCCGACGGCACAGCCGAGGATGTCGGCGATCTCGGCGTCGGGTAGGTCTTCGTAGTAGCGCAGCACCAGGGCGGCGCGTTGGCGACGCGGCAGCCGGGACAGCCAGGACCAGATCTGGTCCCGATCCACGGCGGACTGGGCGTGATCGGTGGGCGCCGGCGCCGACGCGTCGGGCTCCCCGCGCAACAGCACCCGGCGAACCCAGGAACCACGCCGCCAGTCGATGTACTGGTTGGTGAGCATCCGGCGTACGTATCGCTCGGGCGAGTCCGCTCGGGCGACCCGTCGCCAGTTGAGTTGGACCCGGACCATGGTCTCCTGGACCAGATCCTGGGCCTGGTGCGGATCGCCGGTGAGCATCACCGCGTACCGCAGTAGCGGGGCCAGCCGCGTGTCCGCGAACTCCTCGTACCTCACTGCACCTCCCGGAGGGCTCCTGCCTCAGATGACGGGAGCGGACCGACCGAACATTGCGGTGCCGTTGATCAACCTTTTGGTTGCTCTTGGCCGATGAGCGGCGGCGGGGGCGGCGGCGAACCTTAGTGATTCCTTAAGATCCGCAGGCTCCACCTGATCCCCCAACTGGAGGAACCCCTTCATGCTTTCTCACTCCACCCGGCGTTGGCTCGCGGGAGTCGGCGTAGCAGGCGCGTTCGTCGCCGCCTCCGCCAGCCCTGCCGTCGCCGCCGAGGCCCCCTTCGAGATCGCGACACATGACCTGCTCGTGGCACCCGGCCACACCGACTACGGCTACCTGTACGCCCAACAGACCGACACCGAGTCCGGAATGAACTTCGGTCGGACGTCCGTGGACATCGACCTGTCGGCGGTCGCCGCCTTCGCGACCGTGGAGCCGGCCTGGGGCTGGACCTGCGACGTCTCGGCGACGAAGCTGCACTGCGAGACCGACATCGAGGAGGAGCAGTCGCCCTCGTTCGACTACATGGTCACCGCGAAGGACGACGCGAAGCCTGGCCAGAAGGGCTCCTTGGCGATCAGCATGACCGCCGGTGGCAAGACCGCCAAGGCGACGGCCGACATCACCATCGCCGAAGGCGTCGACCTGGTCAGCGACCCGACCGTCGAGAGCAGCGGCGTTCCGGGTGGCACGGCCGGCCTGCCGGCCGTCGTGCGCAACGCCGGTGAGACCGCCGTCGATGGCGCTGTCCTCGTCATCCAAGCCGAGTACCTTGCCGCCTACGGCGGAGACTTCTCGAACTGCACGACGGACGAATGGGGAATGGCCTCGTTCTGCACGTTCGACACGAAGATCGAGCCGGGCAAGTCGTACAAGCTTGCCGGGAACCTGCCCATCAAGCTCGCCCCGGAGGTACGCACGGGTGCCAGGTTCCCGGTCCTGCTGGATTGGTGGACCACCGACGACTGGAATATGGCATTCAAGGACTGGTTTGTGGACGTCAAGCCCGGCAAGGGCGGGAAGCTTCGCCTGGTCGAGCAGTCGATGCAAGCTGCGCGAGTGCCGCAGACCGATCTGGACCGGTCGAACGACACCACCGTCGGGACCGTGCGGGTGACCGGCAGCAACCACGCTGATCTGGCGACCAAGGGCGCGACCGCGAGCGGCAAGAAGGGTGACGTGGTCACCGTCGAGCCGAGCTTCACCAACCTCGGGCCGGCTGTGCTCGAATACCTGGGCCAGGCGACGCCGGGCATCCAACTCGAGGACCTGCCGGTGCGGGTCTCCGTTCCGGCCGGCACGACGGTGGTCGAGGCCCCCGGCGACTGCGTGCCGTTCGTTCCCGTGAAGGAGTGGAACCCGTGGAACGCAGCATGGGGTGAGCCGGGCGCCAAGGAGTACGCCTGCCAGGTCCTGGAGATCTGGAAGGACGACGACACCTCGTACTCGTTCGGACTGCGGATCGACACGGTCGTCCCGGACGCCGCAGGATCCCTCACCACCACGCTCACCGGTGACCCGAACAAGAGCAACGACACCGCCAAGATCGTCATCAACCCGACCTCCACGGACGGCGGTAACGGTGGCAACGACAACGGTGGCAACGACAACGGCAACGGCGGCAATGGTGGCGGCCAGGGCGGCGACGGAGGCGGTCTGCCGGTCACCGGCCAGTCCACCGGCCTGATCGCCGGCCTCGGCGCGCTGCTGCTCGCCGCAGGCGTCGGCGGATACCTGGTGGCCAAGCGTCGCCGGACCCGCTTCGTCGCCTGATCCATCCCGCACCACCGGTGCCCCGTCGGCCACCAGGTCGGCGGGGCACCGTCGTTGGGCCCCACCACGCGGGCGGGTGGTGGAGGGCCGGTCCGGCGCGGCACGAGACCTGGGCTTCGGTACCCTTTGTGGCCGTGGACACAGCTGAGAACATCCGCGCTCTCGGGGAGAGCGTCGCCCTGAACCCGCTCGATCCCAAGGAACTCTTGCAGACCTTCGGGCTGATCGGCGTGTGGGTGATCCTCTTCGCCGAGACCGGCCTGCTGGTGGGCTTCTTCTTCCCTGGCGACTCGCTGCTGTTCCTCGCCGGGGTGGCCTCGTCGCCGGTGGCGGACGCGATCTTCGGCGACGGCACCCGCCTCTCCCTGACCGGCCTGCTGATCGGCGGGCCGATCTGCGCGATCGTCGGCGCCCAGCTGGGGCACTGGCTCGGCGCCCGGTATGGCCGGCCGATGTTCGAGCGGCCGAACTCCCGACTCTTCAAGAAGGAGTACGTGGAGAAGGCCGAGTACTACTTCCAGAAGTTCGGCCCGGCGAAGGCAGTGGTGCTGGCGCGTTTCATCCCGATCGTTCGGACCTTCCTCAACCCGGTCGCGGGCGCACTCGGCATGCCGGCCAAGAAGTTCCTGCTCTGGAACATCGTCGGCGCGGTCCTCTGGGTGGACGGCATCCTGCTGATCGGCTACCTGCTGGCGGAGCAGATCTACCAGGCCATCGGCGACAAGATCGACCACTACATCCTGCCGGTGGTGGCCCTGATCATCGTGATCTCGGTGCTGCCGATCTTCTTCGAGTTCCTCCGTGACCGGCGGGCCCGTAAGCGCGGCGAGGCCGTCGCGGTGATCGCGGCAGCCAGTGCCGCCGGTGCGGTGGAGGCGGCCCGGGAGGCGTTCGACCACGACGGGCACCACCAGCACGACCGCCGGCGCCCGGAGCACGGTCAGGACCGCTGACCCGACGAACGACGACGGCCGGCCCCCTGGAGAGGGGGTCGGCCGTCGGCATGTCGTACCCGGCCTCCGGTGGTGCGACCGGGGGCGAGCAGGTGTCACCTACCGGTGACGCCACCCCTGGCTCGTCACCGGACGCCGCCCCGACGCGGGACGGCGTGTTGTCCCTACGTCAGCGGGCCTTCTTGGTGGCTCGCTTACGCGGCGGGGTCAGCAGGTCGGCGATCGTCGCGATCGCACTCGGGACCAGGCTGTAGTACGCCCAGACACCGCGCTTCTCCCGCTGCAGCAAACCGGCCTCGGTGAGGATACGCAGGTGATGACTGACCGTCGGCTGGGAGAGGCCGAGCGGCGCGGTCAGGTCACAGACGCACGCCTCGCCCTCGGGGGCCGACTGGATCAGGCTGAGCAGCCGCAACCGAGCAGGATCGGCAAGGGCCTTGAGGACCCCGGCGAGACGCTCGGCATCGGCACGTTCGATCGGCTCGCCGTTAAGCGGCGAGATCTGAGGCATAGTCATTTCGGCCAACGCAGTTCCCACGTATTCCATCCTTCCACCAGCAGCATCGATCCGCCTGCATATCAGCAGATCCGAATCGGCAAACTTTTACGCCACAAGGCCGAGGTCAGCCAACGTATAGGCCGCCCGGTACGGCAATCCGGCGGCTCGCACCGCGTCGCCGGCACCTCGATCAACAATAACCGCCACGCCCACGACTTCCGCCCCGGCCTCGCGAAGTGCCTCGACAGCGGTCAACACACTTCCGCCTGTCGTGGACGTATCCTCCACCGCCAACACCCGGCGGCCGGCCACCTCCGGTCCTTCGATCCGCCGCTGCAGACCGTGCGCCTTGCCCGCCTTGCGCACCACGAAGGCGTCCAGGGCCCGACCGGTCGGAGCGGCGGCGTGCAGCATCGAGAGCGCGACAGGATCCGCGCCCAGAGTGAGGCCACCGACGGCGTCGTACTCCCAGTCGGCGGTGAGGTCCAGCAACACCCGACCGACCAGAGTGGCAGCCCGGTGATGGAGCGTGACGCGTCGCAGATCCACGTACCAGTCTGCCTCACGCCCCGAGGAGAGCACGACCCGTCCGTGGACCACAGCCAGGTCGGTAATGAATTTACGCAGGTCGTCGTGGTCCCCCATGGCGATAGAGGTTACTGCTCAAGTCTGAACGCCGCGTGCGGGGTCCACCCTGACCGACCCGGTGGGGGACCGATGGTTGGCGATGTTCGACTACGCTCAGCTACCGGCGTGACTGCGGCGCGCCAACGGTGACGCGGCGGCCCCTGGGGCGCGGTGGGCCTGCCGAGGGTCAGCGCTCGTCGCGACCGATGCGACCGCGAGTGTCCTTCGCGACGGCTTGGAGCAACCTGCGCGGCGCATGCCGCATGCCGGCCACGACCACCTTGTACTTCCACGCCGGGACGCTGACCATCTTGCCTTTGCGCAGGTCACGCAGGGCTTCGTCGACCACATCCTCGGCCCGCAGCCACAGCCACTCCGGCGTCTTGGACATGTTGATGCCGGCCCGTTGGTGGAATTCCGTGCGGGTGTAGCCGGGGCAGAGAGCCATCACCCGGACACCGAATGGTCGCGCCGAAAGGCCCACCGACTCGCTGAAGTTGGTGACCCACGCCTTGCTGGCCGAGTACGTCGAGCCGGGCATCGCCGTGCCGAAACCGGCGACCGAAGAGACATTTATCACTGCCCCGTCCCGTCGTTCGGTCATCGGTCCCAGCGCCGCCAGCGTCAACCGCATGACCGCGTGCACGTTGAGCCGCAACAGGCGGGCCTCGTCCTCCGCCGTGGAGCGCAGGAATGGCTTGTTCAGGCTGATGCCGGCATTGTTGACGAGCAGGTGCAGCGGGCTGCCGTCGGCGATCCGCCGCTCCACCACGGCACAGCCGTCGTCCGTGGACAGATCCGCCGGGATCGTCTCCACGACGCGACCGTGGGTCGAGCCCAGCTCGGTGGCCATCTCGGTCAGCCGGGCCGCGTCGCGGGCGACCAGCACCAGATGCCAGCCGTCGGCGGCCAGCCGCCGGGCGAACGCCGCGCCGATGCCCGCAGTGGCCCCGGTGATCAGGGCCCGGCGCTCAACGGTCGTGGGATCGAGCGGCACGGCGGATTCCTCACCTGGGCGGGTACGGGGGCGCGGGTGGCGCCGACGGCGGCTGGTACGAGGCAGGCGTGAACGCCTGTGGTGCGGACGGCATGGTCGGCGCGGTCGAGCGGTGGCGACCGAACCAGGCGTTGGCCGCCGGCAGCGCCAGCAGCGTAGCTACTACAAGGTAACCGAGCCCCTGCGCGACGGAAAGCCCGGCGTTCAACGGGATCCACCACGACGGGTACGCGTCGCCCACCAGCCCCAGCAACTCGGCGACAGCCTGCTCGCCGGAGCCCAGTTGCAGGGGCGCGGCCCGTTCACCGACCAACACCGCCACACTGCAACAGCCGGCGAGCAGGCCGAGTCCGCTGACCACCCAGGTGGCCACCCGCGCGCCGCTGCGACCCGCCAACAGCCCCAGGGCCAGGCCGGCGAGCACCGGAGCGGAGAGCGCGGCCACCACCGCGGACAGCACAACTGACGCGCGGAGCAGGGTCACCACGTCGGCGATCTGCTCCGGACTGGCCGAGGTGTCCCGGGCCGCGGAGCGGAACGCGTCGACAGTCCCGCCCAGCACTGCCAGGTCGACCACTGCGTACGCGAGCGCGGCGACCGCCATCACCAGCAGCGCGCCCGAGGCCAGCAGGACGACGGCGGGCCGGCGGGCCGGTGCCGATTCCGGGTACGACACGACGAATCCCTCCGGTAGGCGTCGGGTTGCAACCTACTCGGAGGGATCGTCGGAGTCGTGCTTATCCCTCGGTCAACTCGTCGACGGCGGGGTCGACCCGGGACGATCCGCTGGCGGAGTGTCGTCCGGTCGGTTCGTGGCCGGCGGCGGCGGGTAGCTCGGCTCCCCGCCCGACGGGTAGCCGGGCTCGCCCGTCGACTGCGGGTAGCCGGGCTGACCAGGGGCCTGGGGCTGCCCCGGGTAGCTGGCGCCCGGGGTCGGCGGCTCCCAGGCCGCGGTGGGCTTGCGGAAGAATTCGTTGGCCTTCGGAAGCGCCAGCAGGATCAGCGCCGTGATCAGCGCGATCAGGCTGATCACGCCGAGCAGGAGGCTGACCGGGGTGATCCAGGAGGGCAGCGCATCCTCGAGGCTGCGCCGAACCTCCTCGCCGCTCGGCCCGCCACCGCTGGTCTGACCACCGGTGAAACCGCCGGCCGCGTTGCTGAACAGGCCCCCACCGACGCAGCAGACCATGATGCCGCCGACGATCCAGGTGGTGATCCGGGCACCGTTGCGGCCCTGGTTGTTGAACAGAGCCAGAACGCCCAGCACGATGGCGAGCAGCAACAGCAGGATGCCGGCTCCGACGCCGACGGCGACGAAGACGTCGACCACCTGGTCGGCATTCTCGACCGTGCTGCCCTCGTACGCGTCGCGGAGAGCGTCGCGCGTCTTACCGATGGTGCTGAGCGTGATGATCAGACTGATCACCTGGCAGGCCAGGAACACGAAGATCAGATAGCTGGAAATCGACACGATGGACGGCCGCTGACGGGCCGGCGTGTTCTGGGAATCGACCACGATTCTCCTTTCCTAAGATCGCGCCCACACCGTATCGACAACCGGCCACTTCGGCATGCCGTCGCGACCCGCGCGTCCCGTCCGTTCGGCTCAGCGGTCCTCGGTCGTCGGGCGGATCGTCAGGTCGGCGGGGTCGAGCAGGTCACCGCGGGCCACCCGCCAGCCCTCCTCGCCGTACGCCTCGAAGGAGAGACGCGCGGCACCACCCGACTGGTAGTCGTGGTAGCGCACCGTTCCGGCCGACGGCAGCCCGGTCTCCCCGATGGCGGTGTAGCGCGCCTGCCCGGTCTCGGTCCAGGTGTAGCGCCGCCCGCCGACCTCGATGGTCGGGGCGCCCGGGGTGACTGTCGCGCCCGGCTCGGCCGTCCAGAGCACCAACTCCACCTCGGGCCCGTTTTCCACGGAGAGCCGGTGGCGGGTGCCGGAGTCGTCGTCGAGCAGGTGCTGCACCCAACTCCAGTCCCCCTCGACGAGGCGGATGGTGCCGCTCACCGCGTACTCCCGGTCGCGGATGCGGACGCGGTCGTGCAGGGCCAGGCGCAGCGGGCCCCTGCGCGGCGGTGCTGCCGACTGGCCGTCGGTCCGGCTCGTCGCCCGCTGGCGGGACCGCACCAGGATCGCGACCACCGCGAGTACGGCGGCTGCCGCCACCAGGCACGTCGTCACCGCGTCCACCCGACCACCTCCCCAGGTACGTCGGCCAGACGGTAACAACCTTCGGCACCTGGAAGGCCCGCGCTGTGGCCGACAGCTCAGCCACGCAGGACCGATCGGGCAGCACCGATCGGCGAATGGATCATGCTGCGGCGAGCCGTTGGGTGGCGTAGTTCCCGATGGTTTCGCGGTCCATCACGCAGCCGACGAAGGTGGTGAACTCGCTCGGGTCGTCCCGCAGCGACGTCCACGCCGCTCGGGCCGCCGCCGGGTCGATCCGCTCCAGCAGCGTCGCCGCGTACGCCCGGCCGGCGGGTGTGCCGTCGGCGAGCACCCGGTCGAGCTGCCGGCGTACCTCCTCGGGGTGGTCGTCGAGGGTGGCCGCAACCTGGTGGTATGCCTCGGTCACCGGCAACAACGTGCCGGCGATACCGACCCCACCAAAGGCGAGCGTGTCCGCCGTGACCAAGGCGTCAACTGCCGACTCGAGGTCCCGCTCCCACTTCTTGCCGATACCAAACATGCCCCCACCTCTTCCCCGCCCAGCCCACGTTGACCCCGTTGATCATGAAGTTATTGTCCCGACACGCCGAGCTGTCGGGCAACAACTTCATGATCAACGTCAATGGGGCACGTGTCAGGCGGCGGTTACCTCGAGGGTGTTCGGGTTGGTTCCGCGGTCGACCTTCACCGTGTCGCCGTCGCGGATCTGACCGGCCAGGAGGGCCTTCGCCAACTGGTCTCCGATCGCGGTCTGAACCAGGCGACGCAGCGGGCGAGCACCGTAGATGGGGTCGTAGCCGTGCTCGGCGAGCCAGTCGCGGGCGTCGTCGGTGATTTCCAGGCCCAGCCTGCGGTCGGCCAACCGCCGTCGCATCCGGTCCAACTGGATGTCGACGATGGAGCGCAGATCGTCACCCCGCAACGAGGCGAAGACCACGATGTCGTCCAGCCGGTTGAGGAACTCCGGCTTGAAGTGCGACCGGACCACGGCGAGGACCCCCTCCCGGCGCTGCTCCTCGGCCAGCGTCAGGTCACCGATCACCGACGACCCGAGGTTGGACGTGAGGATCAGGATCGCGTTGCGGAAGTCCACCGTACGGCCCTGGCCGTCGGTGAGCCGACCGTCGTCGAGCACCTGGAGCAGCACGTCGAAGACGTCCGGGTGGGCCTTCTCCACCTCGTCCAGCAGCACCACCGAGTACGGCCGACGGCGCACCGCCTCGGTGAGCTGGCCACCCTCGTTGTAGCCGACGTAACCGGGCGGGGCACCCACCAGGCGGGCGACAGAGTGCTTCTCGCCGTACTCGCTCATGTCGATGCGGACCATCGCCCGCTCGTCGTCGAAGAGGAACTCGGCGAGGGCCTTGGCCAGCTCCGTCTTGCCGACACCGGTGGGGCCGAGGAAGAGGAAGCTGCCGGTCGGGCGATCCGGATCGGCGATTCCGGCACGGGCGCGACGTACCGCGTCGGAGACCGCGCCGACCGCCTCGGACTGGCCGACCACCCGGCCGCCCAGCGACTCCTCCATCCGGAGCAGCTTGGCCGTCTCGCCTTCGAGCAGGCGGCCAGCGGGGATGCCGGTCCAGGAGGCGACCACGGAGGCGATGTCGTCCGCGCCGACCTCCTCCTTGAGCATCGCGCCGTCGGCCTGGAGCTGGGCCAGCTCCTCCTCGGCCTGGGTCAGCTCGACCTTCAGGGCGGGGATCCGGCCGTAGCGCAGCTCGGCGGCGCGTTCCAGCTCGCCGTCGCGCTCGGCCCGCTCGGCCTCGCCGCCGAGGCGCTCCAACTCCTCCTTCGCGGTGGAGAGTTTGGCGATGTGGCTCTTCTCCGTCTGCCACCGCTCGGAGAGCACGGTGAGCTGCTCCCGCTTGTCGGCCAATTCCTTACGCAGCCGCTCCAGCCGCTCGGCCGAGGCGGCGTCCGGCTCCTTGGCCAGCGCCATCTCCTCGATCTCCAGCCGGCGGACCGCGCGCTCGATCTCGTCGACCTCGACCGGCCGGGAGTCGATCTCCATGCGCAGCCGGGACGCGGACTCGTCGACCAGGTCGATCGCCTTGTCCGGGAGGAACCGGTCGGTGATGTAGCGGTCCGAGAGCGTGGCGGCGGCGACCAGGGCGGCATCGGTGATCCGGACGCCGTGGTGCACCTCGTAGCGCTCCTTGAGCCCGCGCAGGATGCCGATGGTGTCCTCGATCGTCGGCTCGCCGACCAGCACCGGCTGGAAACGGCGCTCCAGAGCCGGGTCCTTCTCGATGTGCTCGCGGTACTCGTCCAGCGTGGTGGCGCCCACCATCCGCAGCTCACCGCGGGCCAGCATCGGCTTGAGCATGTTGCCGGCGTCCATCGAGCCCTCGCCCTTGCCGGCGCCGACGACGGTGTGCAGCTCGTCGAGGAACGTGATGACCTGCCCGTTGGAGTTCTTGATCTCCTCAAGGACGGACTTCAACCGCTCCTCGAACTGGCCCCGGTACTGCGCTCCGGCGACCATCGCGCCGAGGTCCAGCGAGATCAGCTTCTTGTCCCGCAGGGACTCGGGCACGTCACCGGTGACGATCCGCTGGGCCAGGCCCTCGACGATCGCGGTCTTGCCGACGCCGGGCTCACCGATCAGCACCGGGTTGTTCTTGGTACGCCGGGAGAGCACCTGGATGACCCGGCGGATCTCGGAATCCCGGCCGATGACCGGGTCGATCTTGCCGTCCCGGGCGCTGGCGGTGAGGTCGACGCCGTACTTGGTCAGCGCCTGGTAGGTCTGCTCCGGGTCGGCGGTGGTGACCCGGCGGTCGCCACCCCGGACGGTCGGGAAGGCCGCGACCAGAGCCTCCTCGGTCGCACCGGCGGTCTTCAGCGCGCCGGACACCGCGCCGCCCACGCGGGCCAAGCCGGCCAACAGGTGCTCGGTGGACGTGTACTCGTCGCCCAACGGGCGGGCGATCTGCTCGGCGGCACCGATGGCGTTGACGAACTCCCGGGCCAGTGTCGGCTCGGCGATGCTGGAGCCCCGGGCGGCCGGGAGGGCGTCGACCGCGCGCTGGGCGGCCCGGCGCAGCTCGGTCGGGTCGGCCCCGACGGCGCGCAGCAGACCGGTAGCGGTCGAGCCGTCCGTGTCCAGGAGGGACAGCAGCAGGTGCCAGGGCTCCACGGTGGCGTGACCACGCTGGTTGGCCAGCGTGACGGCGCCCGTGATGGTCTCGCGGCTCTTGGTGGTGAGTTTTTCGGCGTTCATGGGCTCCCCCGGATCGGCGTTGTCCACTGGATTGGACACAACCAGAGTTGAGCGTATTCCACTCAACCTTAGCGCTGTGACGCCTGTCACTCCCGGCGTCGCCACCGCCAGTCGAACTCGCCCGCGGCGGGCGCCGGGCCGGGCAGTGGATCCGTTGCCGGCCCGACCGACAGGCCCGCCAACAGCACCGCGAGCTGCCGCCGGCGCAGTTGGCCGGTCCGCTCCGGATCGGGTACGCGGGCCGCGGCACACGCCTCCAACAACAACCCCAGATCCTGTACGACCACGTCCGGGCGGATCCGACCACTGGCGCGAGCCCGTTCGAACAGTGCGGTGGCCAACTCGCTCGCGCGCATCGCGTCCCGACCCATCTCCTCGGTGGGGGTGAAGGTGCCGGCCAGGTGGACGGTGAGCGAGTGGACGTCCGCCTCGACCACCCCGGCCAGAAAGGTGCCGAACGCCGCCCAGTCGTCCGGCTCGGCGAGCGCCGCCTCGGCCTCGGCGACGTACCGGCGCAACCCGTCGTGGCAGAGCTGACGCAGCAGGTCCTCCTTGCTCGCGTACCTCCGGTAGAGGGCGCTGATCCCGACCCCCGCACGCTCGGCGACGGCGGCGATGGGTGCCTTCGGGTCGTCCAGGAAGACCGCGCGGGCAGCTTCGAGGATCGCCTCGTCGTTGCGGGCGGCCTGGGCGCGGCGGCCACCCAGCGTCTTCTCGGAAGAGGTCGACATGACGCCAGACTATCAGTGGAACGGATCATTCCGGTCTGCTATCGTAATGCGGAACGAAACATTCCGTTCCGAAGGAGTTCCGAGATGACCGGCACCGCGATCCGCCCGTTCCGCGTCGAGATCCCGCAGACCGCCCTCGACGACCTGGCCGCCCGCCTGGACCGCACGGTCTGGCCCGCCGACATGCCGGGAGCCGGCAACACCTACGGGATGAGCAACGACCGCGTCCGCGCCCTCGCCGACCGGTGGCGCAACGGCTTCGACTGGCGTGCGGTCGAGTCCCGCCTGAACACCCACCCGCAGTTCGTCACCGAGATCGACGGCGAGCAGATCCACTTCCTGCACGTCCGGTCGTCCCGGCCGGACGCCACCGCGCTGGTGCTCACCCACGGCTGGCCCGGCTCGGTGCTGGAATACCTCGACGTGATCACGCCGCTCACCGAGCCGACCGACCCGGACTCGCCGGCCTTCCACGTGGTCATCCCGTCACTGCCCGGCTTCGGCTTCTCCGGCCCGACCCGCAGCGCCGGCTGGAACCGGTTCCGCACCGCCCGCGCCTGGGCCGAGCTGATGAATCGCCTGGGGTACGACAGCTACGGCGCGGTCGGCAACGACGCCGGCTCGATGGTGGCTCCGGAGTTGGGCCGGGCCGACCGGAAGCACGTGCTCGGTGTCCACGTCACCCAACTCTTCTCGTTCCCCTCCGGCGACCCGGCCGAGTTCGCCGAGCTGACCGAAGCGGACCAGGCTGCGCTCGGGCACCTCCAGTGGTTCTACGAGAACAAGTTCTCCTTCAACCAGGTGCACAGCCAGCAGCCGCAGACCCTGGCGTTCGGCCTGGCGGACTCGCCGGTCGGCCTGCTCGCCTGGAACGCCCAACTCTTCGACGAGAGCCTGGACGTGGACTTCGTCCTCGGCAACGTGGCGCTCTACTGGTTCACCGGCACGGCCGCGTCGGCGATCCGGTTCTACTGGGAGGACGCCCACGCCGACCAGCAACCCGCCGAGCCGACCACCGCGCCGACCGCGTTGGCCATGTTCCCCGGTGACTTCCAGTCCATCCGCCGCTTCGCCGAACGGGACCACGCCAACATCGTCCGGTGGACGGCGTACGAGACCGACGTCGAGGGGCGCGGCGACGTCGGCGGCCACTACGCCGCCCACCAGGCCACCGAGGTGCTGGTCGCCGACATCCGCGAGTTCTTCGCCAGCCTGAGCTGACCGCCGGGCTCCGAGCCATAGACCTTGGAAGGAAACTGCCCCTGGAAGGGCGCTTTCCTTCCAAGATCTGCGTTCTGTTCACTTAGCGGTAGCCTTGGCGAGGTGCGAGTACGTGTCGAGCAGACCGCCTTACCCGGGATCGGGGTACGTCACGATCTGGTGACGGAGTCCGGACGCCGCCTGGGCGTCGTTTCCCACCGCAACGGCCGCCGTGATCTCGTCCTCTACGATCCCGACGATCCCGACGCCTGCCAGGCGGACATCCCGCTGACCGACGACGAGGCCGAGGCTCTGGCCGACATCCTCGGCGCGTCGCTGATGCTCGGTCAGCTCTCCGGGCTGCGCGAGCAGGCCGCCGGTCTGCTCACCGAGCAGATCGCCATCCCGGCGGGGTCGCCGTACGTCAACCGGAAACTCGGCGACACCAAGGCGCGTACCCGCACCAGCGCCTCCATCGTGGCGGTCCTGCGCGAAGGCGAAGTGATCGTCTCACCACTCCCCTCCTTCCGCTTCGCAGCCGGCGACGTGGTGGTCGTCGTCGGGACCCGACGGGGTCTCGACGGTGTGTCCGCCATCCTCGCCGACAGTGACCCGGACGGCTGAGGCGGATGCACGACGTCACCACGCTGCTCGTCGAAGTCGGCGCGCTGCTGCTGCTGCTCGGGCTCCTCAGCCGGCTCAGCCGCCGGGTGGGCCTCTCGCCCATCCCGCTGTACCTGCTCGCCGGGCTCGCGTTCGGGCACGGCGGCCTGCTGCCGCTCGGTGCCAGCGAGGAGTTCTTCGCGATCGGCGCCGAGATCGGCGTCATCCTGCTGCTGGTGATGCTGGGCCTGGAGTACTCGGCCAACGAGTTGGTCGGCAACCTCCGCTCGGCGGCCCCGGCAGGGCTGATCGACGGCGTCCTCAACGCGCTACCCGGCGCGGGGTTCGCCCTGCTGCTCGGCTGGGACTGGGTCGCCGCCCTAGTGCTCGGCGGCATCACCTGGGTCTCCTCCTCAGGGGTGATCGCGAAGGTCCTCGCCGACCTGGGCCGGCTCGGTAACCGGGAGACCCCGGTGATCCTCTCGGTACTGGTCATCGAGGATCTGGCGATGGCGCTCTACCTGCCGTTGGTCACCGCCGTGCTGCTCGGCAGCGGCCTGCTCGGCGGTGGCATCGCGCTCACCGTCGCGGTGGGTACGGTGCTGATCGTGCTGGTGGTCGCCATCCGATACGGCCACCTCATCTCGTCCGCGCTGTCGGCGAAGGACCCGGAGGCGCTACTGCTCGGCGTACTCGGTCTGACGGTGCTGATCGCGGGCATCGCGGCGAAGCTCCAGGTGTCGGCGGCGGTCGGCGCGTTCCTGGTCGGCATCGCGCTGTCCGGCCCGGTGGCGCACCACGCCACGGAGCTACTCTCCCCGCTGCGGGACCTGTTCGCCGCGGTGTTCTTCGTCTTCTTCGGCCTGGTCACCGACCCCCGGGACATCCCGCCGGTGCTGCTGCCGGCGCTCGCCCTGGCCGTGGTCACCATGGCGACGAAGACGCTCACCGGCTACCTCGCGGCCCGCCGGGTCGGCATCGCGGAACCCGGTCGATGGCGGGCCGGTCTGGCCCTCGTACCCCGCGGTGAGTTCTCCATCGTCATCGCCGGTCTCGCGGTGGCCGCCGGAAGCGTCGAGCCGAGCTTGGCGGCGTTGGCCGCGACGTACGTCCTGATCACCGTGGTGACCGGGCCGATCCTGGCTCGGCTGCCGGACTTCCCGTGGTTCAAGCGGTGGCTGCGCAACCGTGCGGTGGCCCAACGACAGGAGCGCACTCCGGTCGCCGACCCCCTGCACTGACCTGGACGACCCCCCTGGCCGCAGCCAGGAGGGTCGCGCCGACACCCCGGGAGCGCCACTCGGGGTGTCGGCCACTGTCGAGCAATTGCGTGGTCCGCTCGACGGGCTCGGTCGTTGTCCCACTCCACGGGACGGTTACCGGGAGGGGCGAAAAGCCATTCCAGCCCCGCGACGAACTGAGCCTCGGCACCCCTCTGGAACCGCCGAACATGGATTGTCATAGGAGCATCTTCGGCCGCGCTGTCGATGCGGTGCAGCCGCCCAAGCCAACGGTTGCGGAATTGCTCCCCACGGGGACTACCGCAGCACCCGGCGGCGGGTTACCGTTTCGCCGCAGCAGCCAGGGTCCGCAGGCAGCGTTGCCACCCGCGGGCCAGAGCGGAAGGTTGGCCGGTGAGCGTGCAGGAATCGACGTTCCACGGCTTCGCCAACCCCGTCGACCCGACTCCGGCGGAGTTGCGAGCGTGGGCGTACAAGCCCGATTCGGTGCCGTTGGCCTCGATGCCACCCGACTGGGATCTGCTGGTCTCCGGTGACCGGCTGATCCTGACGCTCTTCGAGTTAGCCATGGATCCGACCTGCCCGGCGCGCCGTTTCGCGTTGCACTGCCTCTACATCTACGCGGCCGACGGCATCCGGACGAACTTCCGCGCCCACCCGAAACGCCGCTTCCGCAAGCTCGTCGAACAGGCCGAGCGGGACGGTGACGAGCTGATGAGGATCTGGGCACACAACGGCCGGGTGCTGCTGGCCCGACCGGATCTCTTCGTCTACCGCGACTGGTGCGAGGGCGGCCTGGTCCGCGAGAACCGCCGCCTCGGCTGAGACCAGGCGCGGTCGGCACCCGCACGACGAGCGGGCCGCGACCCCGCGCTGAGACCTCCGGCGTCCCGGCCCGTACCCATCAACGACGAACAGGCCGGGACCCCCCGTGAGTCCCGGCCCGCACGTCGGTTGCCGGTCAGTCCTGCTTTCGTTCCGTCTCGGGTGCGCCCCGGTCGCCCGGTTCGGCGAACCTGCCGCCGGTGACCCGGTCCCGGTAGGTCCCCTTGGTCACCTTGTCGAACTTCTCGCGGACGGTCTCGGCCAGGTCTTCCAACCGGTCTTCCGTCTGTTGGGCCACGTTCTTCGCCGGCTCCGCCATCGCTCCCCCTCGCCATGCCGGTAGGTCCGGATTAATCCGATTGGACCCTTATTGACAGGCTAACCGAAGCGGCCCGGACCGCGCCGGGGAATCCGGTACGGCCCGGGCCGAGGAAGCAGATCCGGGTGAGCGGCGGGTCAGCGACCCGGTGTGCGGCGAGGTCGCCAGACCACCAGCGCGGTGGACGTGCGGTTGGTGGGCACCAGGTCACTGCCCGGGAAGCGGGCCAGCGACTCCAGCTCGGCGATCCGGCGGTACGCGGCGTCGAGCTCCGCCTCCAGTCGGGCCACCCGCTGCTGAGCCTGCTCCAACAGTCGCTCCAGCCCGATGATGCGCTTGACGCCGGCCAGGTTGATCCCGTCGTCCTGGCTGAGCCGCTGCACCTCGCGCAGCAGCACCACGTCCCGGACGCTGTACCGGCGCCCCCCACCGGCGGCCCGGCCGGGCTGCACCAGCCCGAGTCGGTCGTACTGCCGCAGGGTTTGCGGGTGCATCCCCGCCATCCGAGCCGCAACCGAGATCATCAGCACCTTGGCCTCGTAGGCAGGGTCACCCGAACCGAGGAACTCGCCCGACATCCCGCTCACCTCCGCGTCCATTCCATCGGACTAACCGACCCGACGCACCCGCGCGTCGAGATGTTCCCGGGCCGCCGGCGGGCTCTGCTCGGCGAACGCCTCCAGCGCCGCGCGCGCCTCGTCCGACAGCCGAGCCGGAACCACCACGTCCAACGTGACCAGCAGGTCACCGGCCTGGCCGTCGCGGCGGACCACACCCTTGCCACGCGCCCGCAGCACCCGCCCGCTCGGCGTACCGGGCGGGACCCGCAGGGTCACCGCGCCGTCGAGCGTGGGTACCCGCAGGTCCGTGCCGAGCACGGCCTCGGCGAAGGTGACCGGCACGGTCAACGTCAGGTCGTCACCGGTACGCCCGAACAGCTCGTCCGGTCGAACCTTGACGTGCACGAAGAGGTCGCCGGCCGGGCCGCCGCGCTCGCCCGGCTCACCGCGCCCGGCCAACCGGATGCGCTGACCGTCGGCCACCCCGGCCGGGAACCGCACGTTCATGGTGCGGGTCTTGGTGACCCCGCCGCTGCCGTGGCACTCCGGGCACTTCTCCTCGACCACCGTGCCAACGCCCTGACAGTTGCGGCACGGCTCGGAGAAGCTGAACGCCCCCTGGTCACGGGTGGTCACCCCGGCGCCGTGGCAGACCGGGCAGGTACGCGGCTGCGTGCCCGGCTTCGCCCCGTTGCCGTGGCAGGTTTCGCAGACTCCCGGCGCGCGCAGCGTCAGGGGCAGTGTCACCCCGCGTACGGCGTCACCGAAGTCGAGTGCCACCTCGGTCTCCACGTCCCGGCCACGGGCCGGACCGCGCGGTGCGGCCTGACCACCGCCCTGACCACCGGTGAAGATCGAGCTGAACAGGTCCTGGAAGCCGGCGCCTCCGAAACGACGGTCGCCACCACCAGCACCGCCGAACATGTCGGAGACGTCGAACGGCATACCGCCCGGCTGGCCCCCACCCCGGGCGTTGCGGCGGAAGGCTCCCGAGCCGAACAGCGACCGCATCTCGTCGTACTCACGACGACGCCCCGCGTCGGACAGCACGTTGTACGCCTCGGACGCGGCCTTGAACCGCTCCTCGGCCTTGGCGTCGCCCGGGTTGTGGTCCGGGTGCGACTCGCGGGCCAGCTTGCGGTACGCCTTCTTGATGTCATCGGCGGAGGCGGCCTTGTCCACGCCGAGCACGGCGTAGAAGTCCTTCTCGATCCAGTCCTTGGAACTCACCGGTCCACCTCCTCTCGACCCTCGTGGCCCGGCCGTCCCGCCCACCGTTGGGTGGTGGGCGGGACGGCCCGGTCACTGTCTCGCACTATTCCGGATCCGCGACCGCTACCAGCGCGGGGCGCAGCAGCCGCTCACCGAGCTGGTAGCCGCGCCGCATGACCTGCACACAGGTCGGCTCGCTGACGTCGGCCGAGGTCTGGTGCGCGACCGCCTCGTGGCGGGTCGGGTCGAACGGGTCGCCCTGCTCGCCGAAGGCGTTCAGGCCGAACTTGCCCAGCGCTGTGGTGAGCTGTTCCGCCACCGTGCCGAACGGCCCGACCAGGTCGCCGTGTTCCCGAGCCCTGTCCAGGTCGTCGAGGATCGGCAACAGCGCGGCCAACACCGAGCCGGTGGCCTGCTCCTGCACCAGGCTGCGGTCCCGGTCGACCCGCTTGCGGTAGTTGGCGTACTCCGCCGACACCCGCTGCAGATCCCTGGTCCGCTCGTCCAGCTCGGCCCGGAGCGCCTCCAGTTCGGCGCCGAGCGGGCTGCCGGTGCCGCCGCCGTCGACCGGCTGCGCCGGGGCGTCCACCACCGGCGGACCGGAGGGTTCCGGACCGTCGGTGGCGTTGACCTCGACCTCGATCTCGTCGACCACGACCTCGGCGTCCTCGACCAGACCCTCGGCCGGCACGCCGGTCTCCGCGTCCGCGGCGGTGCCTTCCGGCTCCGACGTGTCGATGAGCTTGCGGTTGTTGCGGATGACGACCCCTTCCCCGTCGCCGGTGGTCGGCTCCGTGGGCGCGGAGCCACCCGGCGTCGACCCGGCGTCGACCGGGTCGGCGGCTCGTGGCTTCTGCGTCATGCGGTTACCTCATCCCTTCGCCGTGGATACGTGTCGGAGGCCGACGGTCACTTCTTGCCGTCCTCGTCCACGATCTCCGCGTCGACCACGTCGTCGGCCGCACCGGCCTGCGTGCCGCCGGTCGCACCGGTCGCGCCGGTCGCACCCGGGCCGGGCTCGCCACCCGGCTGCTGACCCTGCTCGGCCTGCTGCGAGTAGAGCAGCGAACCGGCCTGCTGGGAGACCTGCGCGAGCTTCTCGTGCGCGGACTTGATCTTCTCGATGTCCTGACCGCCGAGGGCGCCACGCAGCTCGCCGAGCGCCTCGTTGAGCTGCTCCCGGTTCTCGCCGGGCAGCTTGTCACCGCTCTCGGCGAGGAACTTCTCGGTCTGCCACTGGAGCGCCTCGGCCACGTTGCGGGTCTCGGCGTCGTCGCGGCGGCGCTTGTCCTCCTCCGCGTGCTCCTCGGCGTCCCGGCGCATCCGCTCGATGTCGTCCTTCGGCAGCGACGAGCCACCGGTGATCGTCATCTTCTGTTCCTTGCCGGTGCCCAGGTCCTTGGCGTGCACGTTGACGATGCCGTTGGCGTCGATGTCGAAGGCGACCTCGATCTGCGGCACGCCGCGCGGCGCCGGCGGGAGACCGGTCAGCTCGAAGGTGCCGAGCTTCTTGTTGTAGGCCGCGATCTCACGCTCACCCTGGAAGACCTGGATCAGCACCGACGGCTGGTTGTCGTCCGCCGTGGTGAAGACCTCGGAGCGCTTGGTCGGGATGGTGGTGTTGCGCTCGATCAGCTTGGTGAAGATGCCGCCCTTGGTCTCGATGCCCAGGCTCAGCGGGGTCACGTCGAGCAGCAGGACGTCCTTGACCTCACCCTTGAGCACACCGGCCTGGAGGGCGGCGCCGACGGCGACGACCTCGTCCGGGTTGACGCCCTTGTTGGGGTCCCGACCGGTGAGCTGCTTGACCAGGTCGGTCACGGCGGGCATCCGGGTCGAACCGCCGACCAGGATGACGTGCTCGACGTCGGAGATCTTGATCCCGGCGTCCTTGACGGCCTGCTCGAACGGGCCCTTGCAGCGGTCCAGCAGGTCCTGCGTCATCCGCTGGAACTCGGCACGGCTGAGCGTCACGTCGAGGTGCAGCGGGCCGGCCGCGCCGGCCGTGATGTACGGCAGGTTGATGTTGGTGGTGGTGGCGGCGGACAGCTCGATCTTGGCCTTCTCGGCGGCCTCACGGAGGCGCTGGAGGGCCATCTTGTCCTGACCGAGGTCGATGCCGTGCTCACCGCGGAACGTCTTGACCAGGTGGTCGATGATCCGCTGGTCCCAGTCGTCGCCACCGAGGTGGTTGTCACCGCTGGTCGACTTGACCTCGATGACACCCTCGGCCAGCTCCAGCAGCGACACGTCGAAGGTGCCACCACCGAGGTCGAAGACCAGGACGGTCTGCTCCTTGGAGCCCTTGTCCAGCCCGTACGCCAGGGCGGCCGCGGTCGGCTCGTTGACGATCCGCAGCACGTTGAAGCCGGCGATCTCACCGGCCTCCTTGGTGGCCTGGCGCTGGCTGTCGTTGAAGTAGGCCGGGACGGTGATCACCGCGTCGGTGATCTGCTCACCCAGGTACGCCTCGGCGTCCCGCTTGAGCTTCATCAGGGTCCGGGCCGAGATCTCCTGCGGGGTGTACTTCTTGCCGTCGATGTCGACGGACCAGTTCGTGCCGACCTCGCGCTTGACCGACCGGATCGTCCGGTCCGGGTTGGTCACCGCCTGCCGCTTGGCGACCTCACCGACGAGCACCTCGCCGTTGCGGGCGAACGCGACGATCGACGGGGTCGTCCGCGAGCCCTCAGCGTTGGCGATGACGGTGGGCTCACCGCCCTCGAGAACGCTGACGCAGGAGTTCGTCGTGCCGAGGTCGATACCGACCGCACGTGCCATCTTCGCTTCCTCGCTTCGTAAGGTTGTGCAGGTGCGGGCGCTGCCCGCGGCTGCCTGGCGAGCACCGCCCGCAGCGGGCCCCACCACAAGTTGAGTGAACTTGACTCAATAGTGCCACGCGCCAGCGAATCGTCAAGTTGAGTTGAGTCAACCCGACGCAACCTACCCGTTATTACCGTCTTGGTTGTCTTCCCTTGCATCGGTCGGGCACGCTTTAGCGGTGACGACGCATGGCGATCCCGCCACCCGTTCCGGCGCGCCCGCCGTCGCCACCCGCACCGGCCCGCCGGACGCCGCGGAGGAGCCGTCCGCCACCACCGGCGACGACGACAGCCTCCCCGGTGCACTGTCGGGCCTCCGGGAGGCGATCGGTGCGACCCGGTACCCTCTCGCGCTGCCCTCCGCAGGTGCCGCCCGGCACACCGCGACAGCCCTCACCGATCAACTCGACGACTATCTCCTGCCCCGACTCGCCCGGTTGGACGCCCCCCTGCTCGTGGTGGTCGGCGGCTCCACCGGAGCGGGCAAGTCGACACTGGTCAACAGCCTGGTAAAGGCCCGGGTCAGCGCCGCCGGCGTGCTCCGACCGACCACCCGCTCACCGGTGCTGGTCTGCAACCCGTCCGACGCGGCCTGGTTCCGACAGGGTGACCTGCTGCCCGGGTTGACCCGCACCACCGAGCCGAGCGAAGACCCACGCGCCCTGCACCTGGTCACCGCGCCGGCCCTGCCCCCCGGGCTGGCCTTCCTCGACGCGCCCGACATCGACTCGGTGGTCGACGCCAACCGGGCGCTCGCCACCCAACTGCTGGCCGCCGCCGATCTCTGGCTCTTCGTCACCACCGCCGCCCGGTACGCCGACGCGGTGCCCTGGGAGCTGCTGCGCAGCGCCCGGGCGCGCGGTGCGGTGATCGCCATGGTGCTGGACCGGGTGCCCGCCGAGGCCACCGACGAGATCGCCGCGCATCTGGCCGAGATGCTCGCCGAGCAGGACCTCGGCCAGGCGCCGCTGTTCGTGCTGCCGGAGACCTGGGTCGACGGGCAGGGGCTGCTGCCCGAGGGGGTGACCGCGTCGCTGGCCGACTGGTTCGCGCGGCTGGCCGCCGACGCGGACGCCCGCGCGGCGGTGGTCCGCCAGACGCTCGACGGGGCGCTGGCCGCGCTGCACCCCGCCGCCGAGGAGTTGGCCGACGCCGCCGACGAGCAGGTCGCCGCCGCCGACGCGCTGGACGAACGGGTCCGGGCCGCGTACCGGGGTGCCGAGCGCACCGCCGAGCAGGGGCTCCAGGATGGTCGGCTGCTGCGGGGTGAGGTGCTCGCCCGCTGGCAGGAGTTCGTCGGCACCGGTGAGCTGTTCCGCACCCTGGAGGCACGGATCGGCCGCCTACGGGACCGGGTCGTGGCCGCTGTCACCGGACGGCCGGCACCCGCCGCCGAACTTCGCAACGCCATCGAGTCGCAGCTGGTGACACTGCTGCGCGGGGTGGCCTCGGAGGCCGCCGAATCCGCGTACACCGGGTGGAAGGCGCACCCGGCCGGTGCCGGGCTGCTCGACCCCGCGCTCGCCCACCCGAGCGACGACCTGCCGGAACGTGCCGAACGGATGGTCCGGGACTGGCAGCGCGGGGTGCTGGAGCTGGTCCGGGTCGAGGGCGGTGACAAACGGTTCGTGGCCCGCACCGCCGCGTACGCGGTCAACGCCACCGGGTTGGCCGTGATGATCGCCGTCTTCGCCTCCACCGCGTTCATCCCCACCGGGTTGGAGGTGGCCACCGGGGCCGGCACCACAGTCGCCGCGCAGGCCGTTCTCCAGGCGATCTTCGGCGACCAGGCGGTGCGTACCCTCGCCGCGAAGGCCCGCACCGACCTGCTGAGCCGGGTGCGGACGCTGCTCGACGCGGAGGCCGAGCGTTTCCTGAGTCGCACCGCGGACGCCCGCCCCGCCGCGGACAGCGCCGACGGCCTACGCCGGGCCGCAGGTCGGGTCGAGTTGGCCCGCCACCGCAGCGGCCTGTCCGCCGCTGGCGGCACCCGGCCGGTCGCCGACGAGGAGGGCTCCCGGTGACGAACATCACCGGCCGGGTACGCGAGGCGTTCCGCGGAGACCAGCGGGTCGACGCCGACGCGCTGATCGCCCGACTGGACGCGGTAAGCCGGTTCCTGGCCGCGGTGGACGGCCTGCTGCCGGACGCCGAACTCGTGCCCGCGCACACCCTGGTCGAACGGGCCGGCACCCGCCTCGCCCTGTCCCGCGACCACACCGTGGTCGCCCTGGCCGGTGCCACCGGCAGCGGCAAGTCGAGCCTCTTCAACGCGTTGGCCCAACTCCAGCTCTCGCCGGTCGGGGTCCGCCGGCCGACCACCGGCGTCACCCACGCCTGCGTGTGGGGGCCACTGGAAGGCGCCAACCGGCTGCTCGACTGGATCGGCGTGCTGCCCCGACACCGCTTCGTCCGGGAGAGCGCCCTCGACGCGGACGACGAGACCGCGCTGCACGGGCTGATCCTGCTCGACCTGCCCGACTTCGACTCGGTGCAACGGTCCCACCGGCTCGAGGTGGACCGCCTTCTCGGCCTGGTCGACCAGGTGGTCTGGGTGGTCGATCCACAGAAGTACGCCGACCGGGTCATCCACGACAACTACCTGCGCGAGTTCCACCGGCACCGAGACGTCACGGTCGTCGTGCTCAACCAGGCCGACCGGCTGCCCCCGGCCGAGTTGCCCCGGGTCCTGGACGACCTACGCCGGCTACTCGACAGCGACGGGCTGACCGGGGTGCCCCTGCTGTCCACCACCGCCATCGACCCGGCCGGGATGGTCGGGCTGCGCGGCGCGCTGGAGCGGACCGTCGCCGAGCGGCAGGCCGCGCTACGTCGGCTCGCCGGTGACGTCGACACCGTCGTCGTCGCCCTGGACGAAATGGTCGGCTCGGCCCGGCCCGCAGGTGGGCCGGACGACGCGGCCGTCGCCGGGTTGAACCGGGCGTTGGCCGGTGCTGCCGGGGTCCCGGCGGTGAGCGAGGCGGTGGAGCGGGCGTACCGGCATCGGGCCGGCGCGATCACCGGCTGGCCGGTGGTCCGGGGCTGGCGGCGGTTGCGACCCGACCCGCTGCGTCGGCTGCACCTGCCCGGCCCGGCCGGCGCGGACGCCGACCCGGCGGAGAGCCTGGTGGCCGCGACCTCCGTACCGGATGCGACGGTCGCGCAGCGCTCCGCCGTGGGCCTGGCCGTCCGCGCGGTCGCCGACCGGGCCGCCAGCGGCCTGCCCGCCGCCTGGCCGACGGCGGTGACCTCCGCGGCCCGGTCCCGCCTCGACGACATGCCGGACGCGTTGGACCGCGCGATCGCCGGCACCGACCTCGGTCTGGACCGCCAGCCGGTGTGGTGGCGGGTCGTCGGCGGTGTGCAGTGGCTGGTCACACTGGCCGCCGTGGTCGGCCTGGGCTGGCTGGTGCTCGGCTACGCGCTACGGGCGCTCGGCCTGCCCGCGCTGGACAACCCGATGGTCGGGCAGGTGCCACTGCCCACCGTGCTGCTGCTGGGCGGCCTGCTGGCCGGGCTGCTGGTGGCCGCGCTGACCCGACCGGTGGTGCGCTGGGCAGCCCGACGGGCGCGGGCCCGGGCTCGGCAACGGCTGACGGTCCGGGTCGCCGAGGTGGGCGAGGAGTACGTGCTCGCACCGGTGCGCATCGTGCTCGGCTCGTACGCGCAGGCACGCGACTCACTGCGGGACGCCGCCCGCCGCTGACGTTCGACGCGACTCGCTACCGCTCTGCGTACGCCCTGAGCGGCGTAGGGTCGAAGCATGGCCACGCCTCAGACCCCCTACGACGCGGTGCTGCACGCCGCACGCGACGTGACCAAGCTGGAGTCCGCCCTCGACGCCGAGATGCTCGGCAGCGCGCTGCTGGGCAGTGTCTACGCGATCGCGGAGACCGACCGCGACACCGCCGTACGGGAATTCGTCACCGGGTTCCTCGCCGCCACCGCCCGTCGGCGGATCGCGTCGGCGACCACCATCCGCCAGATCTTCGCCACGCTCGTCCCGGACGCCGACGGCACCGAGCGGGTCCGCCCGGGCAGCCAGGCGCCGAGCTGGACCGGTCAGCTCGGCCGGGTGCACCTCACCGGCGCCTGGGCGTACGGAGACGTGTACGGCGACCAGACCTCCTACCTCGCCACCTTCGCGTACGACGACGCGTCCGGCGGCTCCGAGCACGCGCTGGTGGCTCTGGTGGACCACAACATCGGGATCACCAAGGACATCTTCGTGGGCGGGCCGGCGGAACGGATCCTGGACCAGGTCCGGCAGATGTGCGCGGACGACGAGCTGACCTGGTTCCGCACCGAGAACCCGGCCCGGCTCCGGGGCGAGGTGGCCCGCCACCTCGCGGTGACCGACGAGCTGAGCGAGCTGCCCGGGGAGGGTTCACTCGCCACCGACCGGGCGCTGGTCGGCGCCCGACTGGCGATGCTGCCCACGGCGGCCGACCCGACCGGTCCGGCGGAGGTGGAGCCGCTCTCCGCCGCCGAACGCACCGACCTGGTCCGGCGGTTCCTCGCCGCGCCGGAAGCCACCCGTTTCGGCCTGGACTCCGTCGACGGCCCGGAGCTGGCCTCGCTGCACTTCTGCCTGAGCCTGCTGCTGGACCACTCGGCCTCCTTCCCGGACGCCGATCCGATGCGCTGGAGCCCGGCGGTGTCCGGGCTCTTCCTGCTGGACTGGGTGCACCGTCGGGCCGTGCTCGACATGGACGACGCGGCGATGCTGCCCCGGGTGCTGCGCGCCTGGGCGCGGTACGCGTCCCGCCAGCGCGGCCTACCCGAGGCGGCGACGACGCGCACCGACGAGGCGATCGAGGAGATGGTGCCGGAGTTCGCGCGCCTCTACTCGACGGGCGAGCGGCGCAGCGCCGCCACCGCCGCGGTGGCGCAACTGATGGCCGACGGCGTGGACCCGGACGACCCGGCCGCGCTGGACGCGTGGATCGAGGCGAACCGACACCGCCTCGCCGACGACGGCGCCTGACGACATCCGGGGCGGGCGGGTGATGCCGCCCGCCCCGACCTGGCCCCCGCACCCCGACCCGACCCCGGCCCGGCCCCCCGCACCTCGGCCCCCGCACCTCGATCCGGACCGGGACCGGGACCGTTCAGCGCAGCGGGCCGAAGACCGCCGCGGCGATCAGCGCGCCGAGCACGCCGCCGGCGACCACCTGCGGCACCGTGTGGTCCCCCAACCGCACCCGGGACCAGCCGACCAGCGCCAGCAGCGGGGCGGCGGTGACCACGCGCGTCCCGAAGGTCAGCGTCAGGATGACCAGAGCGCCGGCGGCCACCGCCGAGTGGATCGACATCTTCCACCAGTGGCTGACCGACACGGAGACCACCAGGCCGACCAGTCCGGCCACCGCCAGCGCCAGCACCGGGCGGGGTGCATCGAGCACGCTGAGCAGGGCGAGCCCCCCCGCGACCGAGCCGAGGCCGACCAGCAGCGGTGCCCGGCGCTGCTCCCGCCTGCCGATGTGATGGTCCGTCAACCGGCCACGGCGTACCCCACCGACGATGTAGGCGAACGGGATGCCGGTGACGAAGACCGTGGCGAGCAGACCCCAGACGAGCCCCTGGCCGGGGCGGCTCGCGCTGTGCCAGCTCACCGTGAGGATGAGCAACGACACGAGCACGGCCGGTGCGGTCACCTCGGTGACCAGCCGGGCGACTCGCTGCCCCGGGCCGGGTCGGGTGGTGACCGGGCGGAGTTCCGCACCGCCGCCCACGCCACCCCCTCCGGTACGTTCCTACCGTCGAACGCCGCCGGCACCGGATGGGCCGCGCCTGTTCGTCACCGTACCGCCGGGGGCACCGCGGAGTGTGTCGGTCGGGCCAGCGGCACCGGGCTGAACGTGGGAGTCGCGGAAGCGGTCGGCGACGGCACTGCCGGGCCGGGGCGGCTGGTCGGTGCGGCAGTGGCCGCGGATGGCGCGGGTGTGGTGGACGGCGGCGCGGGCGTCGTGGGCGGCCCGGACCGGGTGCTGGTCGGCACGGCGGTGGCGGTCGAAGGGTGCGTCGGCGTGGCGGTCGGACCCAGCGTGGGCGTCGGGTCGAACGTGGGGGTCGGGTCGAACGTGGGCGTCGGGTCCAACGTCAGGGTCGGGGTCGGGGTCGGGTCAGGTCCGGTGGAGCCGCTCGGGTCCGGGTCCGGCGGGTCGGTCGGGTGGGGGTCTGACGAACCGGTGGGGTCAGGGTCGGTCGGGTCCGGGTCGGGTGAACCGGTCGGGCCGGGGTCGGTCGGTGGCGGAGCGACCGGTGGGGGTGCGGCCGGAGAGGTGCCCCGGGTGGGTCTCGGCGCCAGCGGCCGGGGTGTCACCCGCACGGCGGGGCCCCGGTCGGCCGTGACCGGGTCTTCCGGCGAATGTCGCGGAGCGGCGGGCAGCCAGCCGCTGGTCGGGACGACGCTGGGTGTTCCGGGCGGCGGGAGCCCCGGCTGACTGGTCATCGGCGGTGGGATCAACACCGGCCCGACCGACGGGGTCGGAATGAACGGGGTGCTGCTGTCCGGCAGTGCGGTGCTGCCCGGAGTCGCCGACCCGGCGCTGATCGCGGCGAGGATCGGCATCGACGCGGTCCCGGCCAGCAGGGCGACGGTGAGCAGGTAGCCCCGGGTGGGGCCGCCGGCGCCGGGGGCGCGGTGCGCGCCGACCAGGCGGCGGTAACCGCCTGCGGACCGGTGCCGGCCGAGCGCCGGTGTGCCGGGACCGTCACCTGGCTCGTGCACCGCACACCCCTTGTCGTAGCCATCGGACGAGATGAAGAGACGCCCCGCCAAAGCTGGCAAATAAACCGATAGGCGCGATCCTGCGGGAATCAGCCTTACGCAGTCACCCTGCGTCAGCCAACCTCCACCGCGTGTCGACACGCGGGGCTGACCGAACGGTGACGAATCATCGCCGGATCACCCTGGAAACGCAGGCCGGGATGATGGCGACAAACACCGGCAAAGCATGGCCGGTCGGGATGCGGGGCGGGCGTACTGTGGGCGCGCTCACCTGCTCTGCGAATATGGAGCACGACGGCAACGCAGCCGTGACCTCCGCGCACCTCGCGGCAGGCGCGGTTGAACGCCGGCGCTCCCGATCCGGGTTCGGCCAGAACCCGGCTCACGCCGTGCGGCAACCCCCACCGGGGCTAGGCGCGGCCGCCAGGAACCGGTCCGGCAGCAGCCGGGCAGGCGCACGAGTTGCGCGGCCGGGTGACCCCCCGGTGCCGACGCAGACACGACAGGGAGAGACCGATGGCAAAGGGCGACCCCGGGGGCACCACCCGCAGCAGGCGGGCTGCACCCCGCTCCAGGAAGGGCGCGGCCGGCGACCCTGAGCTGGTGCAGCTACTCACCCCCGAAGGCGAACGGATCGACAGCGTCACCGGGCCGGACGGCACCGAGTACCGCGTCGACTTCACCGACGAGGAATATCGCGGTCTCTACCGCGATCTGGTGCTGGTCCGGAAGCTGGACGCCGAGGCGACCGCTCTCCAGCGTCAGGGCGAGCTGGGCATCTGGGCCAGCCTGCTCGGCCAGGAGGCCGCTCAGGTCGGCTCCGGGAGGGCGCTGCGCACCCAGGACATGGCCTTCCCGACCTACCGGGAGCATGGCGTCCTCTACTGCCGGGGCATCGACCCGATCATGCCGCTCGGCCTGTTCCGCGGCGTCGACCAGGGCGGCTGGGACCCCAACGAGTTCAAGTTCAACATGTACACGATCGTGATCGGGGCGCAGACCCTGCACGCCACCGGTTACGCCATGGGCATCACCATGGACGGCAAGACCGGCACCGACGACGGCGAAGCCGTGATCGCGTACTTCGGCGACGGGGCCACCAGCCAGGGCGACGTCAACGAGGCGTTCGTCTGGGCGGGCGTGTTCAACGCGCCGATGGTCTTCTTCTGCCAGAACAACCAGTACGCCATCTCCGAGCCGCTGGAGCGGCAGACCCGCATCCCGCTCTACCAGCGGGCCGCCGGCTTCGGTTTCCCGGGCGTACGGGTGGACGGCAACGACGTGCTGGCCACGTACGCGGTCACCCGCACCGCGCTGGACAACGCCCGGCACGGGCAGGGCCCGAGCCTGATCGAGGCGTACACCTACCGGATGGGCGCGCACACCACCTCCGACGACCCGACCCGCTACCGGATCGCCAGTGAGGTCGAGGCGTGGCAGGCCAAGGATCCGATCAGCCGGGTCAGGGCCTTCCTGGAGAAGCAGAAGATCGCGGACGCGGACTTCTTCGCCGAGGTCGACGAGCAGGCCCGGCGCGAGTCGGTGCACCTGCGTGAGCGGGTGCTCGCCATGCCCAACCCGGAGCCGGTGACGATGTTCGACCATGTCTACCCCAACGGATCTCCGCTGCTCGACGAGCAGCGCGCGCAGTTCAGCCGCTACATGGAGTCGTTCGAGGGGAGCGCACACTGATGGCCACGGAGACGCTCACCCTCGGCAAGGCCCTCAACACCGGCCTGCGCCGCGCCCTGGAGACCGACCCCAAGGTCATCATCATGGGCGAGGACGTCGGCAAGCTCGGCGGCGTCTTCCGGATCACCGACGGGCTCCAGAAGGACTTCGGCGACCAGCGGGTGATCGACACCCCGTTGGCCGAGTCCGGCATCATCGGCACCGCGGTCGGCCTGGCCATCCGTGGCTACCGGCCGGTCTGCGAGATCCAGTTCGACGGTTTCGTCTACCCCGCGTACGACCAGATCGTGTCGCAGGTGGCGAAGATGCACTACCGCTCGCGCGGCAAGCTCAGCATCCCCATGGTGATCCGGATTCCGTTCGGCGGCGGCATCGGCGCGGTCGAGCACCACTCCGAGTCGCCGGAGGCGTACTTCGCGCACACCGCCGGTCTCAAGGTGGTGTCCTGCGCCAACCCGCAGGACGCGTACGTGATGATCCAGCAGGCCATCGCCTCGGACGACCCGATCGTCTTCCTGGAGCCCAAGCGGCGCTACTGGGAGAAGGGTCCGGTCGACCTGGACGCGCCGCTGTCCGAGGCGTACCCCCTGCACTCGGCCCGGGTCGTGCGGCCCGGCACCGACGTCACCCTGCTGGCCTACGGGCCGATGGTGCGCACCTGCCTGGAGGCGGCGACCGCCGCCGCCGAGGACGGCCGGGAGCTGGAGGTCATCGACCTGCGCTCGCTCTCCCCGCTGGACCTGAGCGCCGCGTACGAGTCGGTGAAGCGCACCGGCCGCGCGGTAGTGGTGCACGAGGCGCCGTCGAACATCGGTCTCGGCGCCGAGTTGGCCGCCCGGATCACCGAGGAGTGCTTCTACTCCCTGGAGTCGCCCGTGCTGCGGGTGACCGGCTTCGACACCCCCTACCCGGCCGCCCGGGTGGAGGAGGAATATCTGCCCGACCTCGACCGGGTGCTCGACGCCGTCGACCGCACCTTCGGCTGGTGAGCGACATGTCCCGGATCAAGACGTTCAACCTGCCCGACCTGGGCGAGGGCCTGACCGAGGGCGAGATCCTGTCCTGGCTGGTCAAGGTCGGCGACACCATCGAGCTGAACCAGCCGATCGTCGAGGTGGAGACGGCCAAGGCGGCGGTGGAGATTCCGGCGAAGTGGGCCGGACAGGTGCAGACGATCTTCCACCCGGAGGGCACCACGGTGGAGGTCGGTGCGCCGATCATCGCGATCGACACCGACCCGGGTGCCGGTCCGCTGGAGGCCCCGTCGACCACGGCCACCTCCAGCGGCGACCTACCCACCCCGTCGGCGGCTTCGCTGGCGGCGGTGGAGGTGGCGCCGGCCGAGGGCATGGTGGAGCCCGGCCTGATCGGCGGTCCGGCCCCTGGTGGGCGGACCGCGGTGCTGGTCGGCTACGGCCCGCGTACCACGACCGCGAAGCGCCGCCCACGCAAGAACACCGCCCCCGCAGCCCCCGCACCGCCCCCCGCGGCCCCCGCGCCGGCCCCCGCGCCGGTCGATCATGGAGTTGTGGCGGGTGACAAACCTGCTCCAACCCGGGCAACTCCGGCACCACAAGTCCATGATCGACCCGGAGCGGCGGGCGTGCTCGCCAAGCCGCCGGTGCGCAAGCTCGCCAAGGATCTCGGGGTCGACCTGGCTGCCCTGACCGGTTCGGGCCCGCTGGGCTCGATCACCCGCGAGGACGTGCAGCGGGCGGCGAGCGGCGCCACCGTGGTGGCCGAGCCGATCACGGCGACGGCGACGAGCGCCGCGAGCTTCGGCGCGGACCGCGAGCAGCGCATCCCGGTCAAGGGGGTACGCAAGCTCACCGCCGAGAACATGTCGCGCTCGGCGTTCACCGCTCCGCACGTGACGGAGTTCCTGACCGTCGACGTGACCCGGGCGATGAAGGCTCTGGAGCGGCTGCGCAACCGACGGGAGTGGCGTGACGTACGGGTCTCGCCGCTGCTGCTGGTGGCGAAGGCCGTGCTGCTGGCGGTGCAGCGGCACCCGATGGTCAACTCGACCTGGGCCGGCGACGAGATCGTGGTCAAGGAGTACGTCAACCTCGGTATCGCGGCAGCCACCGAGCGTGGCCTGATCGTGCCGAACGTCAAGGACGCCGGCCGACTTTCGCTGCGGGAGTTGGCGGACTCGCTGACCGACCTGGTGCAGACGGCCAAGTCCGGCCGCACCTCGCCGGCGGACATGTCCGGTGGCACGTTGACCATCACCAACGTCGGCGTGTTCGGGGTGGACACCGGCACGCCGATCCTGCCGCCGGGTGAGTCCGCGATCCTGGCCTTCGGTGCGGTGCGGGAGATGCCCTGGGTGCACAAGGGCAAGGTCAAGGTACGTCAGGTGACCACGCTGGGGCTGAGCTTCGACCACCGGATCATCGACGGTGAGCTCGGCTCGAAGTTCCTGCGCGACATCGGCGACTTCCTCGCCGATCCGGAGGCGGCGCTGCTCGCCTGGACCTGATCGTTCGTAACACCAGCCACGGCCGGTGTGCCACGGGTTAACACCCGGCACACCGGCCGTGTCGTTTGGGCGACGAAACCGTCAGCCAGACAGCTTGTTGACCTTTGATTGTTAGGCAAGTGTCCCAGCTCACCTAATAATCGATGGAAGTTCGCCGGCTTCTGCTGTTGAATAGATGCATCAGGGGCTGACAACCGAATAGCTAGGGGGACCCACCAATGAGCATGATCGAGCGAATCCGCAACCACCGCGACGCCAGCCGCCGCGCCCGTGCCATCGAGCACGCGCTGCGCTCGGCGAACTCGCCGGCAGTTCGCGAGGAGATCCTCGTCATCGCCCAGCGTCACATGAGCTGACGCTCCACGACATTCCGCACCTCCTCCAGATCGATGGCCCACCCGGCCCGCCGGGTGGGCCATCGGCGTTTCCCACCACCCACCACCGGGATTCCGCCCTGCCGCAGCGCCCGGTACGGTGGGCTTCGGTCGCCGCCCGCCGACCCGGCAGAGGCCGAGCTGACAGAAGCTGCTCGACACCGACCGGCCACGCGCAGTGACGACCAGTGCTCCTTGGACGCGCCGTGCCGCTACCCGATACCGTGCGGGGAGCCGGCACAGCGGTACGCCGGTGACGCCGGCAGCCACGCCGAGGAGACCGATCGGCACCGGCGAGCCGACATGTGATGGAGGAGGCGCACCCATGACGTCCGAGGGCCCGCACCGTCCCGGCCAAGAGCCGGACGAGGTGTCACCGGGCGCCGGCGGACCGGCGCCGTACGGCGACCGCCCGGCGCAGCCGGACAACGGCCACAACGCCGCTGGCCCCGACCTGGGCTGGGCGCCCCCGCCGCCGACACGGCCCAACCCGTCGACGCCGGCCTGGGCGACCCAACCTGAGCAGCCGCCCGCCCCCGCCTGGGGTGCTGCCCCGCAACCCAACGACCCGGCGCAGCCCGCCTGGGCCGCCGGCGGTGGCACGAGCGAGCCACCGCAGCAGCAGCCCGGCAGCTGGCCCGGCAACGATGGCGCACCGGCCCCGGCCCAGCCTGGCCCGTGGGCCGCCCAGCAGCAGGGCTGGACGCCGGCCGAGCAGAGCGCACCGGCACCCAACTGGACCTCGAGCGCCCCTGAGCAGCCCGAGTGGGCGCAGGCCCAGCCAGCCGCGAGAGGTGCCGCGCAGGTGCCCCCGGCCACCGCTGCCTGGCCTGCCCAGGACGACCCGGCCCAGTCCGGCGGCTGGGGTGGCGCCGCACAGGCCAAGCCGCCCGCTGGTGACTGGCGCGGGGCCGAGCCGCAGCATCCCGAGCCGCCGCAGGCCGGTGGTTGGTCCGGCAGTACCCAGCAGGACGACGCGCCCGGCAACGGCGGCTGGCCCGCCAGTGCCGCCGCGCGCGCCGAGCAGCCGGTGTGGACGCCGGCCGAACAGTCACCGCCGACCTGGGGCCAGCCCGCCGAGCCGACGGAGCAGCCCGCCCCCGCGTGGGGACAGGCCGCCCAGCCGAACGCCGCCCGCGGGGCAGCCCAGGTGCCGGGGCCGAACCGGCCCGGCCAGGACGACCCGGCGCAGTCCGGCGGGTGGGCCGCACAGCAGCAGGCGCAGCCCGCAGCCTGGAATGACGGCGGCGACGCACGACAGGACCAGCCCGCGCAGCCCGCCGCCTGGCAGGGCGCCGAGGGCCGCCCGCAGCAGCCCGACTGGGTGCTCTCACCCCAGGACCAGCCGACCGATCGGCCGGAGCCGTCGGGGTGGACCCCGCCGGAGCAGAGCGGCCTCCCCGCTCGCGCCAGCGCCAGCGTGCCCGGCAACGACGGCACGCCCGGCTGGCCTGCCAACCCGGACAACGCGCCACCGCACACCCCCGCCGTGCCGGAGGCCGAACCGTGGGCACCCGGTGAGGTGTGGGGTCGCGCCGAGGCGGAGGCTTCCGCCCAGTCCCGCGGTGGCTGGGAAGCGAACCGCGGCGACGAGGCACCCGCCTACCAGCCCGGGCCCGCGCCGGGCATCTCGCCGGCAAACGCGGTGCCGCTGCCGCCGCAGGAGCAGCGCGTGCCGGGCGCCAGCCTGGCTGCCCTCCCGCCGGCCGACTACGCGGCACCCCAGGCCCAGTTCACCCCGAGCCCCGAGCCGCACGCGTACGCCGAGCGGGAGGCACCGGAGACCGCCGCACAGTACGAGGCGGAACCGGCCGGCTGGGGCCGCGCCGAGGACGCTTCCGTGAGTGGTGCGGTGGTGCCTGCCCCGCGTACCTCTCCGGAGTCCGGGGCAGGCCGTGCCGTCGTACCGACGTCGGAGGCCGAATCGGCAGCCGGCGCGGTCGCCCGGGCCACGGCGAGCGCCTCGGTGCCGCTGGCCAGCCGTGTGATGCCCCCGACCGACCAGGCCGTTCGACCGTCCGGCACGGCCTCGCCACAACCTCGGGTGTACGGCCGCCCGGCTCGGCCCGAGCCGGAGAACGAGCCGGAGCCGGAGGCGTTCCAGGCCGACCCGCCAGCCGAACGGCAGGCCGCACCGGAGTGGCAGAACGACTCGCCACGCCCGGTCGTGCCCGACTGGCAGCACGACTCGCAGCGGCCGGCCGCGCCAGAGTGGCAGAACGACTCGCAACGCCCGGTCGTGCCCGACTGGCAGGACGACTCGCAGCGGCAGGCCGGCCCCGGCTGGGGCGGCGAGCCCGCAGCCGATCCGCGCTTCGACGACCGGCAGCAGCCCGCACCGAACGCGTTCGGTGAGGCGCCGCCGGCGTTCCCGCCCGGTGTGCCGTCCTTCGTCGACAGCCCCGGCAACAGCCGGCCGGTCAACGGCAACCGACCGCACGCCGGTGCCGAACGCCCGGCCGACCAGTTCGGCGGCCCCGGGTCGCCGGCCGCCGGCGCCGCCGCGGTCAACGGAACCACCGCCTTCGGCGGGCCGGACTTCGGTGGACCGAACTCCGGTGGCTTCGGCGGGCCGGGCTTCGGTGCCGGGCCGGCAACCGAGCCGGTGCCGGGCGGCAACTTCCCGCCATCGTTCCCGCCTGCCCAGCAGCCCCCGTCGTCCTGGGACCAGGAAGCCGGCCAGTCGGACCAGGGTCGGTTCGACGCGTTCAAGCCGGACGTCGACGACCCGAAGGTCGAGCCGCCGACCCCGAAGGTACGCAACGGTCGGGTGCTGGCCGCGGTGCTGATCGCCGCGGTGCTGATCCTGGCGGTGCCGCTCGGCCTGTTGCTGCTGCTCGGCAAGGTTGGCAAGGACGACGCGCCGGCCTTCGACCCGGCCGTCGGCACCTGCGTGAAGCAGTCCGGTCAGGGTGGCGCTTCGGCAGCGGACTGCGGCGAGGCGGACGCTTTCACGATCGTGTCGAAGGTGGACGCGAAGGAGAAGTGCACCGACCCGACGCAGCCGCACGTGGTGCTGCCGGGTGACGGCACCAACCGGGTGCTCTGCCTCAAGCCGGCCACGAAGTAACTCCACCGACGGCGGGGGCACGGGCGACCGTACCCTCGCCGTCGTCGTACCCGGCGCGTCAACTCCTTGATCGTTGGCAGCTGGGCAACTCGACACGCTGAGCACCGCACTGCTGAGCCGCCACCGATCGCCGCGGCCGGACGTCTCGACACCTGTTGTCGTCCGGGTCACGGCGATCCTGCCTGTGGCGCGTGGCAGGCTGAGGGCATGGGAACGACAGCGCGTGTACGGGCACCGGAACTGCGGGGTCGGCAGTGGCTCAACACCGGCGGCCGGAATCTGACCTTGCAGGACCTTCGCGGCAAGATCGTGATTGCGGACTTCTGGACCTTCTGCTGTATCAACTGCCTGCACGTCCTCGACGAGCTGCGCCCGCTGGAAGAGAAGTACGGCGACGTGCTCGTCGTGATCGGTGTGCACTCGCCGAAGTTCGAGCACGAGAAGGACCCCGACGCGCTCGCCGCCGCCGTCGAGCGCTACGGGGTGCACCACCCCGTACTCGACGATCCCGAGATGGACATGTGGCAGCAGTACGCGGCTCGGGCCTGGCCGACGCTGTCGGTGATCGACCCCGAGGGGTACGTCGTCGCCACCATGGCCGGCGAGGGGCACGCCGAAGGGCTGGCCCGGTTGATCGACGAGCTGATCGCCACCCACGAGGCCAAGGGCACCCTGCACCGGGGCGACGGGCCGTACGTTCCGCCCCCGGCGCCGGAGACCGCGCTGCGCTTCCCGGGCAAGGCGACGCAGTTGCCGAGCGGCAACCTGCTGGTGTCGGACTCGGCCCGGCACTCCCTGGTCGAGGTGGCTCCGGACGGCGAGACGCCGGTGCGCCGGATCGGCTCGGGCGAGCGGGGCCGCGCCGATGGACCGGCTGCCGCGGCGACGTTCTCCGAACCGCAGGGGGTGTGCCTGCTACCCACGCATGTCGCCGAGATCGCCGGCTACGACCTCGTGGTGGCCGACACGGTCAACCACCTGCTGCGCGGCGTACGGCTGGAGTCCGGCGAGGTGGTGACCGCGGCCGGCAGTGGCCGGCAGTGGCGTGCCGAGGTCGACGACCACGCCCACGACGCGCTCTCCGTGGATCTCTCGTCGCCGTGGGACCTGGCCTGGTACGACGACAAGCTGATCGTCGCGATGGCTGGCATCCACCAGCTCTGGTGGTTCGACCCGATCAAGCGGACCGCCGGCATGTACGCGGGGACCACCGTGGAGGCGCTGCGCGACGGCCCGCTGGCCGAGGCGTGGATGGCGCAGCCGTCCGGGCTCTCCGTCTCCGCCGACGGCAGCCGGCTCTGGGTCGCCGACAGCGAGACCAGCGCCATCCGCTACGTGGAGAACGGTGTGCTGGGCACCGCCGTCGGGCAGGGCCTGTTCGACTTCGGGCATGTCGACGGCCCGGCGGAGTCGGCGTTGCTCCAGCATCCGCTGGGTGTGTGCGCGCTGCCGGACGGCTCGGTGCTGATCGCGGACACGTACAACGGGGCGGTGCGCCGCTTCGACCCGGACAGCAACCAGGTCTCCACCGTCGCCGACGGGTTGGCGGAGCCCAGCGACCTGGTGCTCACCCCGACCGGTGAGGTGCTGGTGGTGGAGTCGGCCGCGCACCGGCTGACCCGGCTCGCTCCGGGTGCCCTGTCGGCTGCGGGTGCCAGCACTGTGGACGGGCCCCGGCACCGCACCGAACGCAAGCCGACCGACGTCTCGGCCGGTGAGGTCACCCTGGACATCGTCTTCAGCCCGGCGCCGGGGCAGAAGCTGGACGAGACGTACGGGCCGTCGACCCGGTTGGTGGTCTCCGCGTCTCCGCCGGAGCTGCTCGTGGAGGGTGCCGGCGCAGGCACCGAGCTGTCCCGTCGACTGGTGCTGAACGGCGAGGTCACCGCCGGGGTGTTGCAGGTGACCGCCCAGGCGGCGACCTGTGACGCGGACGTCGAACACGCGGCGTGCCACCTGACCCGGCAGGACTGGGGCGTACCGGTCCGGGTGGTCGACGGCGCGGTGACCCGGCTCCCGCTGGTGCTCCGCGGCCTGGACGCCTAGCCGCCCGGCCCGCCGCCCAGCTGAAAGGAAGGGCCCCTTGTTATCGGATTTCGCATAACAAGGGGCCCTTCCTTTCACGCGAACGGTGCCAGGGACACGTCGGCGTCGATCAGGGTGGCGCGGACCAGTTCGGCGGCGGAGACCGCACCCGGGGTGTCGCCGTGCAGGCAGATCGAGTCGACCGAGCAGGGGATGACGGTGCCGTCGACCGCCACCACGCTCCGTTCGACGGCCATCCGCACCGCCCGTTCGGCCACCTGCTCCGGGTCGGTGATTACCGCGCCGGGGGTGCCTCGGGGCACCAGCGCCCCGTTGGGCAGGTACGCGCGGTCGGCGAAGGCCTCGGCGACGACCGGGAGGCCCGCGCCGACGGCGAGCTGGGCGAGCGTCGAGCCGGGTAGGCAGAGCACTGGCAACTCGGGGTCGTAGCCGGTGACCGCGGCGACCACCGCCGCCGCCTGGGACTCGTCGGTGCTGGTCGCGTGGTACAGCGCCCCGTGCGGCTTGAGGTAACGGACCCGGGTGCCGAACAGCCGGCAGAACGCGTTCAGCGCCCCGAGTTGGTAGGTCACCTCGTCACGTAGCTCGGCGAAGTCGTACGCGATGCTCCGCCGGCCGAAGCCGGCCAGGTCCCGGTAGCCGACCTGCGCGCCCACCGCGACCCCGCGCCGCGCGGCGCCTTCGCAGACCCGTCGCATGGTGGACGGGTCGCCGCCGTGGAAGCCGCAGGCGACGTTGGCGGAGGTGACGAGGCTCAGCAGCGCCTCGTCGTCGCCGAGTCGCCAGATGCCGAATCCCTCGCCCAGGTCAGCGTTGAGGTCCATGGAATCTGACGGTAGTCCCTGGCCGGGCCTGCGCGAGCGGGGTCACGTCGGTGACCACCCCGATGACGGGGTATCCGCCGGTGGTCGGGTGGTCCGCCAGGAAGATCAGGGGCTGTCCGTCCGCGGGCACCTGTACCGCGCCGAGCACGATGCCCTCGCTGGGCAGTTCGCCGGCGACCGAGCGGGGCAGCGGCGCGCCGGCGAGTCGCGCGCCGACCCGGTTGCTCACCGGGCTGATGGTGTACGCGGTGCCGAACAGCAGGTCGAGCGCGGTCGGCGTGAACCAGTCGTCGCGGGGGCCGAGGCGCAGTGTCAACCGCAGCTCGGGCAGGGGCGTGGGGCACACGGTCAGGTCCACCGGCGCGGGTGCGCCGAGCGGGTCGCCGAGCGGCAGCCGGTCGCCGTCGCGCAGCGGGGGCGGGCCGAGCCCGGAGAGAGTGTCGGTGGCTCGACTGCCGAGCACCGGCGACACGTCGATGCCACCGGCCACCGCCAACCAGCTCCGTACGCCCTGTCGGGCGGGGCCGATCCGCAGCACCGTCCCGGCCGGCACTGTGAGTGGGCGCCCGGTGTCGGCGGGCCGTGTGCCCGCCTGGACCGTGACCTCGGCGCCGGTGAGCGCCACCGTGGTGGCCCGGGTCAGCCGCAGCGTGCAACCGGTCAGGGTGATCTCCAGCCCGGCGGCGTGCTCGGGGTTGCCGACCAGCCGATTGGCCAGCCGCAGGGCCGCCGGGTCGAGGGCACCGGAACGGGGTACGCCCAGGTGCGCCCAGCCCGGCCGACCGAGGTCCTGCACGGTGGTGAGCGCGCCGGCGCGCAGCACCTCGATGGTGGCCTGTTTGGTCACGTCGCCACCATCCGGACCGAGGTGCCCGGGCCGAGCCGGGCCGGCGGATCGGCGTGCACGTCGAAGAGGACCAGGTCGGTGTGGCCGACCAGGTGCCAGCCACCGGGGGACGCGCCCGGGTAGATGCCGGCGTACGGGCCGGCGAGGGCGACCGAGCCGGCCGGCACCCGGGGGCGGGGTGTGGCCAGTCGGGGCAGCGCCAGCTCGGCGGGCAGCCCGGTCAGGTAGGGGAAGCCGGGGGCGAAGCCGCAGAACGCGACCCGGAACCGGGTGCCGGTCAGCCGGCGCAGCACGGCGGGCACGTCCACGTTCCAGTGCTCCGCCACCACCGGCAGGTCCGGTCCGTCGAAGGAGACCGGGACGACGACTTCCCTAGCGTCGCGTCCGGTGGTTGTGGCGAGAGCGTCCAGGTCGGCGGGTGCGGCGGCAGCGTCCTCGTCGGCGGCTGCGGCGACAGCGTCCGGGTCGGCGGCTGTGGGGTCGACGTCGGCTGTGGGGGAGCGGATTGTCGCGGCGACGACGGCGGGCGCCCATCGGGTCAACTGTTCGGCAGTGGCGGTCGGGTCGGGCAGACCGTCGAGCAGGACGGTGCTGGCCGCCGGCACGATCTCGACGGCGAGCAGGTCGCCCTGCTCCCGACGGCGCCACAGCTCGGCCCGCCACGCTTCGACCAGGTCGACCTCGGGCACGTCGTCGCCGGTGGTGCAGTCGAGCAACAGGGCGTTCACCCCGACGGGCCGGATCCGCATCGGCTCATCTTCGCCGATCGACTGGGGCCGCGGTGTTCACGCCGACGGTGCCGGTCGTCACCGGGGCGACTACTTGAAAGTAACCTACGGTGCCGTAACCTGATTGTCGTGACCACCTCCGCCCCGCTTCGCCTGAAGCCGGTCGACATCGGTAAGCCCCGGATGCGCGGCTGGCTGCACACGTACGCCTTCTTCGTCGCGGTGGCGTGCGGCATCGTGCTCTGCTCGATCGCCGCTACCCGGCCGGGGTGGGCGCCCCTGGTGAGCTGCCTCATCTACAGCCTGACCGTCTGCGGGCTCTTCGGCACGAGCGCGTTGTACCACCGTCGGGTGTGGTCGGAGCGCGGCTACCAGGTGATGCGCCGGATGGACCACTCGATGATCTTCGTGTTCATCGCCGGCACGTACACACCGCTCTGCGTGATGCTGCTCGCGCCCCGGCCGGCCACCGTGATGCTGGCCCTGGTCTGGGCTGGCGCACTGGCCGGCGTGGCGCTCAAGCTGGTCTGGCCGCACGCGCCGCGCTGGGTGTCCGCGCCGCTCTACCTGGCGCTGGGCTGGGTGGCGGTGGCCATGCTGCCGGAGATCCTGCACGGCGGCGGTGTCGCGGCGCTGGTGCTGCTGATCGTCGGCGGCGCGATCTACAGCGTGGGCGCGATCTTCTACGCGTTGCGGCGGCCCAATCCGTGGCCGACCGTCTTCGGTCACCACGAGTTCTTCCACGCCTGCACGCTGCTGGCGGCGCTCTGCCACCACATCGCGATCTACTTCGCGCTGTTCGCCTGATCCAGACGGTCGGAGCCGGTCACCCGATCGGCCGGAGCCTGTTCGCCTCACCCGAACAGCCGGGGCGCGAGCTTGGTCGACATGCGAGCCGGGGCCCCGCGACGCTGCGGGACCCCGGAGTGCGCGGGCGAGGATCAGACCGGGCGGCCCGGCCGACGAACCTCGCGGTACTCCCGCATGACCTGGTCGTCCTGGACCGGCACGACCCGGTCGGCCACCACGCGCTCCTCGCGGACCGGAGCGGCGACCACCCTGCGGCGGCGGCTGTTCCAGAAGTAGAGGGTGGCGAGCAGGCCGGCGACGCCGGCCAGCATCAGCACCCAGCCGACCACGGACAGGTCAAGCCAGCCCAGGTCGGCTTCCACGGCAAATGCGAGGATCGCGCCAAGCGCGATCAAGAAAATGCTGCCACCAATGCCCATGTCTCGCTCCTCGGCTCTAACCTGGCGTACGACGCGCCGCGGCCGTCGGTAGGGGTGCGGCAGGCATTGACTTACCCAGGCACGGAGATCGCCAATCGGGCAAGCTGGGGGCATGACGGACGCCGACTCCGAGACACGGACACTGGTCCTGCTACGGCACGCCAAGGCCGAGCAGGGTAGCGACGCGGCGGACGACGCCGACCGGCCGCTCAGCGCACGCGGGGAAGCCGACGCGGCAGCGGCCGGCGCGTGGCTGGCGCGGCAGGGCCTGCTACCTGACGTGGTGATCTGCTCGCCAGCCAGGCGTACCCGGCAGACCTGGCACGGGGTGGCGATGGGGATGGCCGGTGCACCGCCGGAGGGAGGTCCGAGCGGTCCTCTACCGACCGTCCGTTATGAGCCCGGCGCGTACGACGCCCACCCCGAGGAATTGTTGGCGCTGGTCCGGGCGGTCGACCCGGCCGCCCAGACCGCCTTACTCATTGCCCACAATCCAGGCATTTCCCTGCTCTCCGCGCTCCTCGACCCGGACGGCGCGGCAGAGGAGGGTCTGCGTACCGCCGAACTGGCGGTGCATCGTGGCCGATTCGGCTGGGCGGAGTTGGGTCGGGCTGGGGCCCCGATCACGGCAGGGCACATCGCACGCGACTGAGCCACCCGCCGGTTCCGGCGGGTGGCTCAGAGGTACGCGCCCAGGTCGTCCTCAGGACGGCGGAGCGGTTGGTGGCGGCGGGTCTGGCGGCGGCGGCATCATCGCGGTGGGATGAGAGAGCCGGTTCTCCTCCACGATGAGGGTTCGGGCCCGCTTACGCCGGTCCTGCCAGAACCAGAGCGTGGTCAGCAGTACGGCCAGGCCGGCCAGGATGAAGACCCAGCCGACGGCCCGTACGTCGATCCACCAGACGTTGGCTCTCAGCGCGAAGGTCAGGATCGCGCCGATCGCGATGAGAAAGATGCCGCTTCCTACACCCATATGCGCTGCACTCCCCCGTGCGGTGGCTCTGGGCGTTCCCTTTCGAGGTCACGCGACGGTTACCCGTCACGACGCCGGCATACCCGGCCGGGCTGGCCCAATGCGTGCCCGCCCCGGCGGCCAGACGCCTCTCGCGCGAGGAGGCCGGACCGCCCGGGGGCGTGATCTCGCCGGTTCGGCAGGGGCATCCATCCGGACGCAGCGACGGCCGGCGGGGCATGTCGCCCTCGCCGGCCGTCGGTGTCGGTACGGGGTGGTGCGACCGGAACCGTCAGCCGTGCCGTGGCACGGTCAGAAGGCCTCCTCCGGGAGGTCCATGATGTCGAGGTCGGCACCCTCGATGATCCGCCGGTCGGCGCCGATGCGGGGCAGCACCTCGCGGGCGAAGAAGCGGGCGGCGGCCACCTTGCCGGTGTAGAACGCCTTGTCGCTGGTGGAGACGTCGCCGGCCAGCGCCTTCAGCGCCACGTCGGCCTGCCGCTGGAGCAGCCAGCCGACGACCAGGTCGCCGATCGCCAGCAGGAAGCGCCGGCTGCTGAGCCCGACCTTGTAGAGCGCCCGGGTGTCGCCACCCTGCGCCTCGCCCAGCCAGCCGGTCATCACGCCGAGGATGTTCTGGACCTCGGCCAGCGCCTTACCGAGCGCCTGCCGCTCCTCCTTGAGCTGACCGTTGCCCGCCTCGGAGGAGATGAACTCCTGGATCTCGCCGGCTACCGCCATCAGTGCCTTGCCGTTGTCCCGGACGATCTTGCGGAAGATCAGGTCCAGGCTCTGGATGGCGGTGGTGCCCTCGTACAGAGTGTCGATCTTGGCGTCGCGGACGTACTGCTCCAGCGGGTAGTCCTGGAGGAACCCGGAACCGCCGAAGGTCTGCAGCGACTCGTGCCCGAGCAGCTCGTAGGCCCGCTCCGACCCGACGCCCTTGACCAGCGGCAGCAGCAGGTCGTTGACCCGCTTGGCCAGCTTGGTGGCCTTCTCGTCGCCGGCCGCCTCGGCAATCGCGACCTTGTCCTGCCAGGAGGCGGTGTAGAGGACCAGAGCACGAAGACCCTCGGCGTACGACTTCTGCAGCAGCAGCGAACGACGCACGTCCGGGTGGTGGGTGATGGTGACCCGCGGGGCCGCCTTGTCCGCCTGCTGGATCAGGTCGGCGCCCTGCACCCGGCTCTTCGCGTACTCCAGGGCGTTGAGGTAGCCGGTGGAGAGGGTCGCGATCGCCTTGGTGCCGACCAGCATCCGGGCGTACTCGATGATCATGAACATCTGCCGGATGCCGTCGTGCTTGTCACCGAGCAGCCAGCCCTTGGCCGGCACGCCATGCTCGCCGAAGGTCAGCTCGCAGGTGTTGGAGACCTTCAGGCCCATCTTGTGTTCGACGTTCGTGGTGTAGACGCCGTTGCGCTCACCCAACTCGCCGGTGGTCTCGTCGAAGTGGAACTTCGGCACCACGAAGAGCGACAGGCCCTTGGTGCCGGGGCCACCGACGCCCTCCACGCCGACCGGGCGGGCCAGCACGTAGTGCACGATGTTGTCGCTCAGGTCGTGCTCGCCCGAGGTGATGAAGCGCTTCACGCCCTCGATGTGCCAGGAACCGTCGGGCTGCTGGGTCGCGCGGGCGCGGCCGGCACCAACGTCCGAGCCGGCGTCCGGCTCGGTGAGCACCATCGTGGAGCCCCACTGCTTGTCGATGAAGAGCTTGGCCCACTGCTTCTGCCGGTCGGTGCCCTCGACGTGCAGTACGTGCGCGAAGGACGGGCCGGAGGCGTACATCCAGATGGGGGCGTTCGAGCCGAGCACCAGCTCGGCGAGCGCCCACCAGAGGGCACGGGGCGCGTTGGTGCCACCCAGCTCTGGCGGCAGGTCCAGGCGCCAGAACTCGGAGTCCATGAATGCCTGGTAGGACTTCTTGAACGACGCCGGCAACGGCGCGGTGTGCGTGGCCGGGTCGAACACCGGCGGGTTGCGGTCACTGTCCGTGTAGCTGGCGGCAAGATCCTCGCGGGCGAGGCGGTCGAGCTCGGCGAGGAAGCTGCGGGCGGTGTCGGCGTCGAGATCCGAGTACGGCTCCTGGCCGAACGCCCGGTCCGCCCCAAAGACCTCGAACAGGTTGAACTCAAGGTCCCGCAGGTTGCTCTTGTAGTGGGTCATGCTCGCTGGCCCCGCTTCCGGACAGGTGTTACCGATCAGTAACCCCAACTGTATTACTCGCGGGTAGCCAGCGACAAGCGGATCACCCAAGTGACGGCGATTACACACCTTCGTGCCCCCGAGCGGGATCAGCTCTCGGTGGCACCGACCTCCCAGCTCGGAACGGCCGCAGCCGCGCCGGTACGGGCACCGACGTACTCCATGAGGACCAGCGCGATGTCGTCGTCCAGACGCCCGTGGACCCACTCGATCAGAGCCGTCTCCAGCGAGGCCAACCCGTTGGCGACCGTGCCGTGGCCGAGCAGCCGCCAGGCCCGGTCGGCGGTGGGGAAGAACTCGCCGTCCCGGCGCGCCTCGCCGAGCCCGTCGGTGAACAGCAGTAGCCGGTCACCGGGCTCCAGGCGTTCGACCCGGGGGCGGACCACCGGCATGAACCCGAGCGGAGGTGCCGGTGCCGGCGGTTCCAGCGGGATCACCGCGCCGCGGCGCAGCAGCAGCGGCGGCGGGTGGCCGCAATTGACGATGGTGAGTGTGCCGCCGCGCTCCTCGACCAGCGCCGCGGTCACGAAATCCTCGTCACCGACATTGCGGGCCACCGCACGGTCCAGGTCGGCGACGATGGCACGCAGGTCGGCCCGCTCGTACGCCACGTGCCGGTAGGAGCCGAGCACGATGCTGGCCAGCCGGACCGCGTCCAGGCCCTTGCCGCGTACGTCACCGATGATCATGCGCACGCCGTATGGCGTGTCGATCGCCTCGTACAGGTCACCGCCGATCTCGGCGGTCGCCGTGGAGGAGATGTACCGACCGGCGACCGACAGCGTGCCGATCTGCGGCCCGAGGGGGCGCAGCACCGCCTGCTGGGCGACCGAGGCGAGCCTGGTCAACTCGACGATCCGCTCCGCCTGCCGCTGGCGGACCGAGGTCACCGCCGCCGCCAGCCCGGTGGCGAGCGCGATCCCGACCACGTCGACCGAGGTGTCCAGCGACATCTTCGGCTCGACCAGGGCGAAGGCGGCTCCGACCACTGTCGCCGCGACGCCCACGCCCAGCACCACCGGCCAGGAGGCCAGCGCGGCGGCGAGAACGGGTACGGCCGCCAACAGCGCGACGTAGTGCGCCCAGCGTCCGTCCGCCGCCTCCACCGCCGACACGATCGCGAGCAGAACGAGGGCCGCGCCGAGGCCGGCGCGGGATCCGGGGCTCAGCGGGCGACGGCCCGGCTGGAGGAATCGCGTGGATACGAGGGACAGTTTGCCTGATCCTCGTGAAACGGTGAATGAACCTGACCCCTCGTCCGAGGAGGTTCTGACCGGCCGGGCCAATCGGGCGACCAGATCGACGTCACCCGCCCCGCTCAGCCGAGGACCTCGTAGCGGACGGTGAGCGCGCCGACGTCGACGGAGGCGATGGTGGCGAACGCGGCCCGGGAGAGGTCCAGGCACCGGCCGTCGATGAAGGGACCACGGTCGTTGATCCGGACCACGACCGACTTTCCGTTGGCCGGGTTGGTCACCCGGACCTTGGTGTTGAACGGCAGCGTCTTGTGCGCGGCGGTCAGGGCGTTCGGGTTGAACGACTCACCGTTGGCGGTGAGCTGCCCGTCGGAGTAGAACGAGGCCCCACACGAGCCGCTGTCCAGGACCTTCGCCGCCGCCGTGGTCTTCTTGGCGGTCGGGCTCGGCTTGGGTGACGCGGTGCGGGCCCTGCCTCGGGAGGCGGCCTGCTGCGACCGGGTGGCCGACGGGCTGGCGGACGCGCTCGGGGAGGCGCTGGCACTTGGAGAGGCGGCCGGCGTAGTGGGGGCGATGCTGCTGGCGGCGGTGGTCGGGGTGAGGTCGAGAGCCGTCTGCCCGGACTGGGCGGAGTTGGAGGTCAGCTGCACGGCACCGAACGTGCCCCCGACGGCGAGGGCGACGCCGACCGCCGCGGTGGCCACGACGCCCGCCGGAGAGGAGAAGATGCGGGTACGGGAGTGCCTGCCTGCCACCGGCCCGGTCCTTTCGTCGACTGAACAAACCGGGTCGGACCGTAACGAGAGAAGTACTTCCGAAGTCAACGTGATCATCGTGGTATGACCGTATTTGCACTGGTACGTGTAGCCGATCATCCGACCCGGGGTGGGCCGGCTGGCCCGGGTGCCGGCACGTCGACCGAACGTGCCGGAGGATGAGTGGATGCCCGCTGAGCTCACCGACCGCCTGGCCGCCCTGTTCCGGTGGGTCGACCCCGGCCCGGGCACGAGTCACCTGGTCAGCGACATCTCCGGTTGGTGGCGGGACCCGGAGGTCCTGGCCGAGCTGGGACCAGCCCTGGTGGCGCCGCATCGGGCCGCCCGGCCGACGGTGGTGCTCGCCCCGGCGGTCACCGGGCTGCTGCTCGGGCCACTGGCCGCCACCGCACTCGGGGTCGGTTTCGTGGCCGCACACAAACCCGGCGACGGACGGCTGCCGGCCGGGCCGCTCACCTGGGCGCAGAGCGCACCGGACTACCGGGGCCGGCAGGTCGACCTGGCCGTGCGGGACCGGCACCTCGGCACCGGCGACCGGGTGCTGGTGGTGGACGACTGGGTGCGCACGGGCGCGCAACTCCGCGCCCTCTACGACATCTGTGCCACGCGCGGCGCCGAGGTGCTGGGCACCGCAGTGGTGGCCGTCGACTGCCCGCCCGAGGTCGCGGCCGACCTACGGATCACCGGCCTGATCAACGCCGCTGATCTACCGGCTTGACCTGAACCGCCCTTCACCTTCGACGATCGATGGATGAGTGACGGAATCCTCGACGAGGCGTACGAACGACTGCACCGCACCGGCCCCGAATTCGAGGGCTGGCTCTCCAACCACGGGCCGATGGCCGTCGAGGCGTTGACCCGACACGGGCACCAGCAGCAGGTGCACCGCTGGCTGGACGACTACCTCGGCCGGCTCGACGAGCTGCCCCGAGGGCTGCACCCGATCACCGACTGGCGAGGGGCACTGGGCGACGCGAAGCGGTCCGGGGACTGGCTGGCGTACTTCGACCGACAACTGCGCGAACACCCCTGGCGCGACGTGCTCGGCACCTGGTGGCCCCGACTACTGCCGGGCATCGCCGCCGGCGCCACCCACGGAGTGATCCGGGTCGGGCACGCCGTACGCGCGCTCGAAACCGACGACACGACCCCGCACCGGCGCACCGAACTGGCCCAGGCCCTCGGCTACTGGGCGGCGCGTTGGCAGCCGGTCCCGGGCGCGGACCGGGTGCCGGACGACCCCTCCGCCGCTGCGAGGCCGTTGGACGTGGACGCGGCGCTGGCCGGGCTACCCCGGATCGAGGACCAGACCGGGGGCATCCTCGATCGGCTGGGGCGGCTGCCTGGCGTACCCCGATGGGAGCCGGCGCTCGCGGCGCTGCGCCCGGCGCGGAGCCCGGCCGAGGCGGAGAGCGGCCTCACCGCGTTGGTGCACCGCGCCGGTCTGGACTACCTGCGCTTCGGGCACACCGCGCCGGTCATGCTGGTGCACGCGGTCACCGCGCCGACCGCTGTGCTGCGTACCCTGCCGGCTCTGGACCGGGCGCTGTGGGCGCCGAGCCTCGCCGCGGCCTGGGCCGCGACGGCGGCCGTGACCTCGGTGTACGCCCCAGCCGACGGCATCGCGCCGCCGACCGTGACCGCCGCGACCCCGGCGGAGGTCTTCGCCCGAGCGGCTCGGCACGGCGACGAGCACGTGGTCAAGCTGGCCGACGCGGTGCTCGACGCGCACGCGGTCAGTGGCGACCACCGACTCCTCGCCGCCCCCGGCTACGCCGGGCAGATGATCTGACCGATCCGAGCACAATGCGGCGGCGGTGTCAGGCGCACTGGCCTAGCCTCGGCAGGATGTGGCCTCGGATCGGTGAACTGCGCACCCTCGCCCTCGGCACCCCCGGCGAACTGCGGGCGACCCTCAACACCCTCGTGCTGGCCGGCGTGAAGACCGCGACGGCCGGTCGCCTCGCCGAGTACGCGGAGGAGGGCGAGGAGCTGGAGCACGTCGGCGAACGGTTGGCCCTGGTCGACGACGACGATGCGCTGGCCGGCGTCGTGGAGATCACCGGGGTGGAGGTGGTCCGTTTCGCCGACGTGCCGTGGGAGTTCGCCCGCGCCGAGGGCGAGGGGGATCGGTCGATCGAGGAGTGGCGGACCGGGCACGCGACCTACTGGGCGCGGCTCGGCACACCTGTCGACGACGACAGCCCGATCGTCTGCCTACGCCTGCGGCTGGTCTCCGGGGGCGAGGGTGGGGTGGCCAGCGGCGACCTGGGCACCTGACAGACCTCAGCCACGCAGCTCCGGCAGCAGTCCGGTCGCCACGTCCGACAGCACGTTCTCGTCGCCGGCGTACCAGCTGCTGGCCCGTGGCCAGTGCGTCACCACGTCGGTGAAGCCCAGGTCGGCGGCCCGGCCGACCTGGTCGGCGAAGAACTGGGCGCTGCTGAGCGAGAACACCGGCGCGGCGTCCAGCGAGAGATAACGGTCCAGGGTGGCCGGGTCGCGGCCGGCCTCGTCCAGCGCGCGGTCCATCCGCGCGGACAGCGCCGACACGCTGCCCCACCAGCTCTCCAGGTCGTTGTCGTCGCCGGTGCCGGTGGTCACCCAGCCCTGGCCGAACCGGGTCACCAGCCGCATCGACCGCGGCCCGTTGGCGGCCATCACGAAGGGCACCCGGGGCTGCTGGACGCAGCCCGGATTGTTGCGGGCGTCGACCGCGGCGAACCAGTCACCGCGCCAGGTCGTGCCGTCCTCGCGCAGGATCAGATCGAGCAGCTCGGCGAACTCGGCGAACCGGTCGACGCGCTGACGCGGCGGCAGCGTCTCACCGCCCAGCACGGCCGAGTCGAAACCGATGCCGCCCGCGCCCAGGCCGAGCAGCAGCCGACCGGCAGAGACGTCGTCCACAGTGGTGATCTGCCGGGCGAACGCGGCCGGGTGCCGGAAGTTCGGCGACGCCACGAGGGTGCCCAGCCGGATCCGGGAGGTGACCGTCGCGGCGGCGGTCAACGTGGCCATCGAGTCGAACCACGGGCCGTCGACCAGGTCCCGCCAACCCAGGTGGTCGTACGTCCAGGCGTGGTCGAATCCCCACTCGTCGACCTGCCGCCACCGACGCTGCGCCTCCGCCCACCGCTGGTCCGGCAGGATCACGATGCCAATCCGCATGATCGCCAGCCTAGACCGGGGCACCACCCGGGCCAGGTCGCCGTACGACGTCGTTCGGTTGCACCCGGCCGCTAGCCTGCGCCAGTAAGTGACCCACGTCACACTGCTCTCGGGTAGGGGTGCGGCGTTCGGCTCCGACCCCTTGGCGAGCCGCACCCCGTCCGGGGGTGTGACCAGGGAGAGGACCAGCGCGATGACGAAGGTGACCGCACAGCTGTCGGTGTCGGCGGACGGGTTCTACGCCGGCCCGCTGTTCGACGGCGACGGCGACTGGATGGACTCGGCCGAGAGCGCCGGATTCTTCCGGGTCACCCGCTGGGTGACCGAGGCGTCGGCCTGGCGTGAACGACAGGGCTTCGCCGGTGGCGAGCAGGACACCAACTCCGAGGTGATCGCCGAGACTTTCGAGGCGGCCGGCGCGTACGTGATGGGACGCCGGATGGCCGACGGCGGTGAGGTGCCGTGGGGTGACGAGCCACCGTTTCGCGCACCGGTCTTCGTCGTCACCCACCGCCCCCGCGAGCGTCTGCTGCGGCAGGGGGGAACCAGCTTCACCTTCGTCACGGACGGGGTGGCCAGCGCCGTCGAGCAGGCCCGTGCCGTGGCCGGCGGCAAGAACGTCGCGGTGGCCGGGGGCGGCAGCCTGGTGCGGCAGGTCATCAAGGCAGGTCTGCTCGACGAGTTGGAGCTGCACGTCGTACCGGTCGTGCTCGGCACCGGCCTGCGACTGTTCAACGCGGACCTCGACCTCGCCGAGAAGGAGGCGATCGAGCTGACGCCGACCCGCGTCATCCACACACCACAGGTCACCCACATCCGGTACGCCGTCAACGGTCGAGCCCCGCTGGTGCTCGACGATCGGGGCAGCGGCGGCGGCCCGACGGTGACCAGGTGACACGGTCGATCCGGGAGGAGACGAGGATGCCGCAACTGTTGCGAGTGCAGTGCTTCAACGTTTCGCGCGACGGGTTCGGCACCGGAGAGGGGCAGAGCCTGGAACGGCCCTTCGGCCACGCCGACCCCACCCCGCTGTTCTCCTGGCGGGCCGCCACCGCCAGCTTCGTGTACCGCACCGAGCCCGGCGGCAGCCGGGGTCTGGACGACTACCTGACCCGCGACGCCGAGTGCAACATCGGCGCCGAGATCATGGGCCGCAACAAGTTCGGCCCACAGCGTGGCCCCTGGGAGAACCATGACTGGCAGGGCTGGTGGGGGGAGAACCCGCCGTTCCACACGCCGGTCTTCGTGCTCACCCACCACGTACGTCCGTCGTTCACACTGGCCGACACCACGTTCCACTTCCTCGACGCCAGTCCGGCCGAGGCACTGGCCCAGGCGAAGCAGGCGGCCGACGGCCGGGACGTACGCCTCGGTGGTGGAGTCGCCACCATCCGCGAGTTCCTCGAAGCCGATCTGGTCGACACGATGCACATCGCCGTCGCGCCCGTCGACCTCGACCGGGGTGAGCGGTTGTGGGACAGCCCCGCCGAACTTCTCGACCGCTTCCACCTGGAATCGGTGCCCAGCCCCAGCGGGATCACCCATCTCCTGTTCTGGCGACGATGACCGCGGGTCGCAGACCGTGGACGGTCTCCGTTACGCCTGAACGGAGACCGTCCGGGATCCGTGCCTGCTAAGCGAGGCGGGACAGCACCAGCATGCGGTTGCCGTCGGGATCCGTGACCCGCGCGGACCGTTCCCCCCACGGCTGGTCGACCGGCTCCTCGACGACCGTGGCACCGCCCGAGCGCAGGGCGTGCACCGCGACGTCGCAGTCGTCGGCGTAGACGCACAGCTCCCAGCGGTGCGACTCGGCCGGGTCGCCGGCCTCCGGGTTGGCGGCCAGGCCGAGCTCGCTGCTGCCCAGCCGGAGCGCGACGAACTCCGGAACACCCTCGTCCGGGAACCGGTAGGTCAGCTCGAAGCCGACCACATCCCGGTAGAACCCGATCAGTCGTGGCAGGTCAGGTGTCGTCACGATCGGAAAGGCTTCGGTGAACACGGACCACCTCCGAGCCGGACACTAGCCGGTGCCGGGGCCAGCTGGAACTACCACTGTCGATACCGGCGGTGTCGTCGCCGGGTAGGGACCCCGTGTCAGGGGTCGTGTCAGAGCCGCGTCAGGGGGATGACAGGCCGGCCGCCGATGGTAGACCGCATGACGAGTTCAGCGATCGCGGTCTCCGGACTGCGCAAGGCCTACAAGGACAAGGTCGTGCTCGACGGCATCGACCTGGACGTCCCCGCAGGCACGATCTTCTCCCTACTCGGCCCGAACGGGGCCGGCAAGACGACCACGGTGAACGTGCTGACCACGTTGGTGAAAGCCGACGGCGGGACCGTACGCGTCGCCGGACACGACGTCGCTACCCAGGCCAAGGCCGTCCGCGCGGCGATCGGAGTCACCGGCCAGTTCGCGGCGGTGGACGAGCTGCTGACCGGTCGGGAGAACCTCCAGCTGATGGTGGACCTCAGCCCGATACCGGCCAAGGACGGCAAACGGATCGTCACGGAGCTGCTGGAACGGTTCGACCTGACGGAGTCGGCGCAGAAGCCGGTGTCGACCTACTCCGGGGGGATGCGCCGCAAGCTGGATCTGGCGATGACCCTCGTCGGCGATCCGCGGATCATCTTCCTCGACGAGCCGACGACGGGCCTGGACCCGCGCAGCCGACGCACGATGTGGTCGATCATCCGGGACCTGGTGGCCGACGGTGTGACGATCTTCCTCACCACGCAGTACCTCGAGGAGGCCGACCAGCTCGCCGACCGGATCGCCGTCCTCGACCAGGGCCGCCTGGTCGCCCAGGGCACCCCCGACGAGCTCAAGCGCCAGATCCCCGGCACACACGTCCGGCTCCGGTTCGCCACCGTCGCGGAACTCGACGCGGCCGCCCGGGTGCTCAGCGACTCCACGCGAGACGACGAGGCACTCGCCCTGCGGGTGCCGAGCGACGGCGGGACGGCCTCCCTGCGCGCCCTGCTGGACCGGCTCGATGAGTACGCGATCAGCGCCGAGGGGTTCTCCGTGCAGACGCCGGACCTCGATGACGTCTTCCTCGCCCTGACGGGCAACCGCACCCAGGAGGTATCCGCGAAATGAGCGCCAAGTCCCACTCGATCGTCATGTTGCGCCGCAACTTCAAGCACATCGCCCGCAACCCGACCTCGGTGTTCAACGCGGTGCTGATGCCGATCGTGATCATGTTGATGTTCGTGTACATGTTCGGCGACGCCTTCAACGTCGGTGTCGACTACGTCGACTACGCGACTCCCGGCCTGATGCTGCTGGCGGTCTGCTATGGCCTGGGGGCCACCGCGACCGCGGTGAACTCCGACATGACGAAGGGCATCATCAACCGGTTCAAAGTCATGCACGTCTCCCGTGGCGCGGTACTGACCGGTCACGTCGTCGCCAGTGTGCTGACCAACCTGGTCGCCATCGCGGCCCTCGTCGGGGTGGCGTTCCTGCTCGGATTCAGCCCCTCGGCGACCCTCCTCGGTTGGCTCGGCGCGATCGGCATCGTCGTGCTGCTCGGTTTCGCCGCAGGCTGGCTCACCGTCGCGCTGGGCCTGTCGGCGAAGTCACCGGAGACCGCCGGGCTGGCCTCCGTACCGCTGGTCATGCTGCCGTTCTTCAGTAGCGCGATCGTGCCGGCGGACAAGATGGGGCCAGGGCTCCGCGAGTTCGCGGAATACCAGCCCTTCACGCCGATCATCGAGACCCTGCGCGGATTCCTCAACGGCACGCCGTCCGCCGGCGACGTGATCCCCGCCCTCGCCTGGTGCGTCGCCATCGCACTCGTCGGCTACCTGTGGGCGCGGTCCACGTTCACGAAGCGAGCGTGACCGCGACCAACTCCCTCCAGTTCGTCCGAGTGCCCTCCAGCGCCGCCTCTGCGATTCCCACATCGCCGAGGCGGCGCCGCACTGTCTGCTCGATCCGGGCCACGTCCGGGTGGGAACGATCTGGCCGTCCGCGGACGGAGTTGCTCGCCGCGAGCAGGCGCGCGGCCTGCTCGTACTGGTCCTGCCGTAGGGCGAGGTCCGCAACTCCGACGAGCGCCTGCGAGATCGACGGCGCGTGACCCGTCTCGGCAGCCGCCTCGCAGGCCGCGGCGCGGTGCCGACGGACCTCGTCGAGATCGTCGGCGAGGTACCCGAGCAGGTCGTGGGTCACCGCGCGGATGTGCGCCTGTTCGGCCTCGTCGCGCAACAGGCCGGCCACGACATCGATCTGCCGCGCCACCTCCTCCGCGTCGCCACGCCAGCGGGCGAGTTCCGCCTGCGACAGCGCCAACACGGCCAGCGCTCCCGGCCACGTGACCCGTCGCGCGTACCGCCGCGCCTCGGCCAGCGCCGACGCGCTGGACTCCTCGTCGCCCAACAACCAGTACAGCTGAGCCTGTCGCGAGCGCATCCGGATGATGTCCTCGACGGTGCCGACCTCGGTCACCACCGCGACCGCCTCGTCGTAGTACCCGCAGGCACGCGCGAACTCGCCGCGTACGGCGATCAGCTCCGACAACTCGGTCAGGGCGAACGAGATCCCGAACCGCTCGCCGAGAGCCCGGAACTCGGTGAGCGCCGACTCGAAGTACGCGTCCACCTCCGGCCCGTGCTGGCCGAGAATGATCCGCATCTTGCCGAGTTGCAGCCGGGCCAGCGCACGCACCCAGGGATCCTCGTCGTCCAACAGTGGCTCCCACGCGGCCAGGATCGCGTCCGGAGCCCGCAGCATGCGTTCCAGCGGGACCACGAGCGCCACGCCCGGGTGGCTGCCGTGACTGCGTTGGCTGACCTCGTACGCCTTGTGGATCCACTCCGCCGCCTGGCGCTCGTCACCCGGCCCGGAGTTGATGAAGAGCACGACCAGTGCGTACACCGTGGCCCGGATCTCGTCGGTCACCTCGCCGGGCGTCTCGGTGGCCGCGGTGATCAGCTCCATCCCTTCGGTCCGATGGCCGCCGAGCCACCAGTACCAGCCGCCACCGGCCGCCAGCCGCATCGCCGCTTCCGCCTCGCCGGCGGCGAGCGCACCGCGCATCGCGGCACCGATGTTGTCGTGTTCGAGTTCGAGGGTGGCGAGCCACCGCAGCTGGTCCGCGCGGCGAAGGTGCGGCTCCGCCGTCTCGGTGAGGTCGGTGAAGTAGGCCAGGTGTGCGTGGCGCGCGAGATCCGACTCGCCCGCCTCGGCGAGCCGCTGCGCGGCGTACTCCTTGATCGTGCCGAGCATGCGGTAGCGCGGCGCCTCGTCGCCCTCGGCGACCAGCAGCGACTTCTCGGCGAGCGCGGTGAGCAGTTCGAGCATCTCCTCCCGCTCGACCACGTCGTCGGCGCACACCCGTTCGGCAGCTTCCAGACTGATCCCGCCGGAAAACACCGAGAGCCGGCGCAGGACCGCTCGTTCGGCGTCGGTCAGCAGCTCCCAGCTCCAGTCGACCACGGCACGCAGCGTCCGATGCCGGGGCAACGCGGTACGGCTGCCGCCGGTCAGCAGGCGGAAGCGGTCGTCGAGCCGCCTGGCGAGCTGGTCGACGGACATGGTGCGCAGCCGGGCCGCAGCCAGTTCGATCGCCAGCGGCATCCCGTCCAGCGCCCGACACACCCGCGCCATCGTCGACGACGTGTGGGCGTCGAGCGCCAGATCCCTGCGTACAGCGCCCGCTCGATCCCGCAGCAACCGGACTGCGGGAGAGGATTCGATCTCAGCGGGGTCGGCGTCGAGGGCCGGCAGGGCCAACGGAGCGACCGGCCACAGCGCCTCGCCGGTGATGCCCAACGGCTCCCTGCTCGTCGCCAGGATCCGCAACCGCCGACACTCTCCGAGAAGTCGATGGGCGACCACCGCCGCCGACTCGATCACGTGCTCGCAGTTGTCCAGGATCAGCAGCGCCTCCCGCTCACGGATCGCGGCGACGAGTCGATCGATCAGCTCCAGGTTCGGTGCCTCGCCGAGCAGAGCGTCCCGAAGCCCGAGCCCGGCGAGCGTCGCCTGCACCACGTCACCGTCCGCGCCGATCGCGGCAAGCTCGACCAGCCAGACCCCGTCCGGCAGGTCATCGAGCATCAGGCGCGCGGTTTCCGTGGCCAGCCTGGTCTTCCCCGAGCCACCCGGTCCGATCAGTGTCGTGAGCCGATGTGCGGCGACGAGCGCACCCACCCGGGCGACAGCGTCGTCCTTGCCAACGAAGCTGCTCAACTCGGCCCGGAGGTTGGTCTTGCGGTTCTCCTCCCGCCGGCCCAACTCGCCCCGCAGCAACGCGACGTGCAACGCCGAAAGCTCCGGCGAGGGATCGACACCCAACGCGTCGGCCAGAGCCTCGCTCGTGCGCTGGTACACCAGCAGCGCCTCGTTGTCCCGACCGCTCGCGGCGAGCGCACGCATCAACAACATGACGAGCCGTTCCCGCACCGGGTGCGCGGCCACCAGGTCGGTCAACTCCTCGACCAGCTCGGGACCGCGCCCGAGGCTGATCTCCACGTCGAAGCGATCCTCCACAGCGGTCAGGCGCAGCCTCTCCAGTCGGGTGACCGCCGCCTCGAACGTCGCGCTGTCGATCACACCGACGTCCTGCATGGCCGCACCCCGCCACAGGGCGAGGGCCTCGCGGAGCCGCCGGACCCGCTGCGGACCCTCGTCGTCACGCGCCTGGCCGACGAGGCGTTCGAACCGTACGGCGTCGACGAACTCCGGTGCCACCGTCAACTGATAGCCGTCGGTCTGCCCCTCGATCGCACCGTCCGGCAGCAGTTTTCGCAGCCGGGACACCAGGCGGTGCAGGGCGTTCGCCGCATCGGTGGGCGGGCTCTCACCCCAGATCCAGTCCACGAGAGTCGCCTTCGAGACCACGTGAGCCGGGCTGAGCGCGAGGGCGGTCAACAGCCCACGGAGCCGTGCACCGGGCACGTCGATGACGGTGCCGTCGTCCGTGCGGACCTCGAATGGACCAAGTAACCCGACCTGCACCCCGCAGATCTTGCCACGAATATGAAGAGCCCCCGCTTTGCCGACGTGGCAGAGGCCCGCGGGTCACCGGCCGCCGCACGACACCCCGCGTGCGAGCGTTCTGAGTCGTAGCTCATGGCAGGGGTGTGCCTGCGGTGCCCGACAACCACTCGGGCCGGCGCTGATGCACGGGCGAGGCCGCCGCGGCAGCCGATGGCCGGAAGCTCGACGAGGTGACCTTGCAAGACCGAAGGCCCGCCCAAGATTTGAATCCTGGCCGGGCCTTCGTGGTGGAGCGGGTGACGGGAATCGAACCCGCACTGTCAGCTTGGGAAGCTGATGTTCTGCCATTGAACTACACCCGCAAGCGGCACCACTGTACCCGAGACGTCGAGCCTGTGCACCCAGGCTCCCCAGCCCGCCGCTGATCCACTCGGCTTGCTGAAAATCGGGGTATCCGAGCTGGCGGGACACCGCGACGTCATTGACGCGTAGTCGATCATGGGAGGCGCCGGGGCGGGGCGGGCGTACACCCGGTGTCGGCTCCGCCACGACGGAGCCGGCACCGACGTCTTTCGGGCCGCGGTCAGGCGGCCGTGCACTGGACGTCACGGCTGAGGCGGGTCGGGCGAGCCGGCGGTACGGAGACGGGGGCAGCCGCCGCCGACGAGGCGTGCGGGTCGAGCCAGACCCGAACAGCCGGCCGGCCCGGCGCGACGCCCGGAACGCCGGTGACCTGCTGCTCACGGCGGGTCAACATGGCCACGTCGACGGTGAACTCGAAGAGCCGCCAGTCGACCTGCGGCTCTGCCCGGGCGCTCTGCGCCAGTTGCGCCACCCGGACCGGATCGGTCACCGGACGAGCACGCCCCGCCACGTAAGCCTCGTCGTCGCTCTCCTCCGGAGGGAACGAGTGCAGCGCGTAACGGCCGTCGCGTTCGAGGTCACGGCGTTTCGGAGAGTCGATGATGAAGCAGAACAGACCCTCGTCCGTGATGACCGGGGAGACCGGATGAACGCGGGGCCCGCCGTCGGCGCGGACCGTGGCCAGATAGCCGAAGCCCGGCCCGTACTGCTGAAGGAGAACGCGGATCCCGTCGGCGAGGCGGGGCTCGTCGGCGGCGAAATCGGACCAGGAAGCCATGCGAGCATTCTATCGAACAAATGTACGATCAGCGACCTCGACACGCTGGTCATCGCGTGCCTCGCTATGGTGGTCCGATGCTGCTCTCCGACCGCGACCTGGTCTCCGAGATCAAGGCCGGCACGCTGGGTCTGGAACCATTCGAGCCCACGCTGGTCCAACCCTCCAGCATCGACGTCCGACTCGACCGGCTGTTCCGGGTGTTCAACAACCACCTCTACACGCACATCGATCCGGCGATGCAACAGGACGACCTGACCTCGGCGGTCGAGGTGCCCGACGGCGAGCCGTTCGTGCTGCACCCGGGCGAGTTCGTGCTGGCGTCGACGCTTGAGGTCATCTCGCTGGGCGACCAGCTCGCCGGCCGACTCGAAGGCAAGAGCTCACTGGGCCGGCTCGGGCTGCTCACGCACTCCACCGCCGGGTTCATCGACCCGGGCTTCTCCGGTCACGTGACGCTTGAGCTCTCCAACGTGGCGAACCTGCCGATCACCCTCTGGCCGGGCATGAAGATCGGGCAGCTCTGCATCTTCCGGCTCTCCTCGCCGGCCGAGCACCCGTACGGCTCGGTGGTCTACGGATCCCGCTACCAGGGCCAGCGGGGCCCGACACCGAGTCGCGCCTGGCAGCACTGGCGCACCTGGCCGACCCGCTGACCGCCTGACGGCGAGGGCCCGCCGCGACGGGATCGCGACGGGCCCTTCGGTCACTCTCGATCAGCCTGGACGGCCGTAGCTGTGGATCGGGCCGTCGTCGACCTTCTTCATCTTGACCGGTTGGCCGGCCTGTGAGGCGTGCACCACCCAGCCGTCGCCGACGTACATGCCGACGTGGTGGATGTCGCTGTAGTAGAAGACCAGGTCGCCAGGGCGCAGGTCGGCCTTGCTGACGTCCTTGGTGACTCGGCTCTGCTGGGCGGCGTTGTGCGGCAACGACACACCGGCCTTCGCCCAGGCGGCCAGCATGAGCCCGGAGCAGTCGTACGAGTTCGGGCCCTCGGCGCCCCACACGTACGGCTTGCCGATCTGCGCGCAGGCGAACTTGACCGCCGTGCCCGCAGCGCCGCCGGGATAGCTGGCGGGGCAGGGCGCCGGACGCAGCGGGCCGCCGCCGCCGTTGCCGTACACCTTGAGGCGCAGCTTCTGCAGCCGGTCGATCTCTTCGTTGATCTGCTTCTTCTTCGCCGCCAACTGGGCCTCGGTACGGGTCAGTTGGGCCACCATCTCGTCCAGCGGCGCCTTCTGCGCGGCCAACTCGTCCCGCAGGTCGGCCACCTCGCGTACGTCCTGCTGCTGGTTGTGCGCGAACCGGTCGAGCATTTCGAGCTGACTGACCACCTCGCTGGGTGACGAGCTGCCCAACATCGCGTTGACGGTCGAGACGGTCTCGCCCTTGTACGCCCGCACGGCCAGCGCGCTGACCTTGTCCATCGCGGCGTCGACCTGCTGTTCGAGCGGGGCGATCCGGGTGGCCAGGGCGTCCGCCTGCTTGCGCTTGACGGCGAGGTCGGCCCGGGTGGCGTTGTGCCGTTCGATGATCGGTTCGAGCTTGTTCCAGTCCTCGTCGATCTGGCGCTCGATCTCGGCGACCGACGGGTCGGCGTGGGCCACAGCGGCGCTGCCGGTCAGGACGACGGCGACGCCGACCAGCGCGGCGAGAGCGGCGGTGAAGCGGGACCAGCGTGGGCGCGGCACGATCGACGTCGGGCCGGCTGCTGCCGACCGCTCGGACGACGGCCGCGGGGCATGGAGTGCCACCGGGGTTCCGTACTCCTTCTTCCTGACCGCCTACCGGGTTAGCTGACGGGTTCGGGCGGGAAGTCGGCGCCCTACCGCAGTGGCTGCGGATTCACCCCGAGGGACCTGGGTCCCCGGTTCGCTCGGAAACGACTCGGCGGTGTCGGTCCGTTACCGCCCGGGCTGGGCGGAGCTGCTGTCGGGCCGACAAATGACCAGAGTAGAGACGCCTGTTACCGATCCGCAACCCGTGCGGCCGTGACACTCCGTACCGGTCGGGCAGGGTTACCGAGGGTGCGGACGGGTCCAGTGACGACAGAGGGCCCCGGTCGTCCGACCGGGGCCCTCGTCACGCTCGTGGATCAGCCGGGTCTGCGGAAACCGGCCACGGGCATGGTGTTGATGCTGGCCACCTGCACCGGTTTGCCGGCCCGCGGCGCGTGCACCATCTGGTTGTTACCCAGATACAGCCCCACATGACTCAGGCCGGAGAAGAAGAAGACCAGGTCACCGGGGCGGGCATCGGCTCGCGCGACCGCCTTGCCCTCATTCCACTGGTCACCGGTGTGGTGAGTGAGGTAGATCCCGGCCGACTTGTAGGCGTACTGGGTCAAGCCCGAGCAGTCGAACGAGTTCGGCCCGGTGGCGCCCCAGACGTACGGATCACCGACCTGCTGGCAGGCGGTCTTGATGGCCTTCTGGGCAGCCGTGCTGGTCACACCGTTGATTGTCGGGCAGCCGGCGGTCTTGACCGTGGTCTTGGGCATCGACGCCTCAAGCTGCTTGATCTCGGCGTCGATCTGCTTCTTCTTGGCCGCCAGCTCGTTCTGCTGCGTGGTCTGGGTGGCGATCAGCGCGTCCAACTTCTGCTTCTCGCCGTCGTACTTGGCCCGCACGGCCAGCACACTTTCGACCTCCTTGCGCTCCTGCGCGGCCAGCCGGTCGAGGACGGTGAGCTGCTCGGTGAGCGTGTCCGGCTTGACGCTGACCAGCAGCGATCCGATGTCGTGCGACGGGCCGGAGATGTAGTAACGGGACGCGAGGTCGCCGACCCGGTTGAGCGCCAGTTCACTCTGCAACGCCAGCGGCTCGATCTTCTTCTGCAGGTCTGCCGACTTCTGCCGGTTGACCTTCAGCTGCGCCCGAACCTTGTTGTACTGCTCGATGGTGGGCTCCAACTGCTCCCACTTCTTGTCGATCTGCGCCTCGATCTCGTCGACCGTGGGCTCGGCGTGCGCCGGCGCGGCGAGCAGACCGGCGCCGACTGCGGCGGCGGCGACCAGGACCAGCAGGCGGTGGGCGCCGCGGCGGAGGCGCCCTGGCCGAGCAGACATTTTCAGGTCGTGACGATGAGGGGGCATGGTTGCCACCGGCACCGACTCCTTTGCAACCGACCGCCGGGCGCCTCGCGTGAGGGAAGGGCCGAGGCAGACGACCCACAGCGGTCGGTGCCTCACATTAGGGAAGCTCGGAGCGGTAATCAAGGCGGGCGAAGGAACCATCACTGTCGTGCAACTGCTTGCACACCAAGGGTATTGGTCATTCACCCAACGATTGCGGTCAATACGTCATCGAGGGTGACCACACCTAGAGGGCGCCGGCCGTCGCTGACCAGCACCATGTGCCGCCGCTCGCGGCGCATGGCCAGCAGCAGGTCGGCCAGCGTGCGCTCCGGCGGCACCACCGCCAGCGGTCGGTAGACCCGGGCCGGCACGGGCGACCGGCGACCCTGCCCGGCGTACCCGAGCACGTCCTTGACGTGCACGAAGCCGAGCACCCGGCGGGTCGACCGCTGCACCACCGGGAACCGGGACCGGCCGGTCCGCGTCGCCAGCACCTCCAGCGAGGCCGGTGAGACGTCCTCGGCCACCGTGACCACCGTCGACCACGGTTGTAGCGCGTCCGCCGCCGTTCGGCTGTGCAGGGCCAGCGCGCCGGTGATCCGTACGTGCTGCTCCTCGTCGAGCAGACCCTCGGTGCGCGCCTGCGAGACGAGCCCGGCCAACTCCTCGGCGGTGAAGACGGTCTTCACCGCCTCGGACGCTTCGATGCGCCAGAACGCGAGCACCCGGCGGGCCGCCCACTTCATCGCGAGCAGCAGCGGCTTGGTGGCCACGCAGAACGCCAGCATCGCCGGGCCGAGCCAGAGCGCGGAGACCTCCGGACCGGCCAGCGTGATGTTCTTCGGCACCATCTCGCCGACGACCGTGTGCAGGAAGACCACGACGCCCAGGGCCAGCACGAACGCCACCGGGTGTACCGCACTCTCGGGCAGCCCGGCCGCGTGGAACGGCGGCTCCAGCAGGTGCGCCAGGGCCGGCTCGGCGATCGCGCCCAGCCCCAGCGAGCAGACCGTGATGCCGAGCTGCGCGCCGGCGATCATCAACGGGATCTGGTTCATCGCCGACAACGCCCAGCGGGCGCGTTTCGACAGTGCGGCCAACGGCTCGATCACCGTCCGGCGGGAGGCGATGAGCGCGAACTCACTGCCCACGAAGAACCCGTTGCCGAGCAGCAGCAGCATGGTCACCAGCAGCTCAGTCATCGTCGTCCGGATCCGCCGGGCGCAACACCCGGGCCTGCTCGATCCGGTGCCGTTCCACCTCCACCACGGTGAACTCCCAGCCACCGGCCTCGACCGTCTCACCGGCCAGCGGGATGTGCCCGAGCCGGGCCATCAGGAACCCGGCCAACGTCTCGTACGGCCCCTCGGGAAGCCGGAAGCCGGTCTGCTCGGCCAGCTCGTCGGAGCGGAGGACCCCGTCGACCAGCACGGTGCGCTCACCGCCGGGCACGGTCAGCTCGGTCGCACCGGGGTCGTCCACGCTCGCCGGGTCGAACTCGTCGGCGATCTCCCCCACCAACTCCTCGACCAGGTCCTCGACGGTGACCACCCCGTCGGTGCCGCCGTACTCGTCCACCACGATGGCCAGGTCGGCGCCGGCGGCCTTCAACGCGGCCAGCACGCCGTTCAGATTGAGACTCTCCGGCACGTACACCGGCTCGCGGGCCACCGCGCCGACCATGGTCGACGCCCGGGCGGCCAGCGGCACGCCCAGCGCGTCGGGCACTCCGGCCACCCCGGTGACCAGATCGAGGGTCTCCTCGTACACCGGGAAGCGCGTCCGTCCGGTCCGCCGGGACGCCTCCAGCAGCTCGGCCACGGTGGCGGTGGCGCGCAGCGCGACGACGTCCACCCGGGGGGTCATCGCCTCGGCGGCCCGCTTGTCGCCGAACCGGATGGTGCGGCGCAGCAGCATCGCGGTGTCCGACGGCAACGCGCCGGCCCGGGCCGAGATGGCCGCCAGCAGTCCCAGTTCCTCCGGCGAGCGGGCGCTGGCCAGCTCCTCCTGTGGTTCCACGCCGAGCGCCCGGACGAGCCGGTTCGCCGAGCCGTTCAACCCGCGGATCAGCCAGCCGAACGCCCGGGAGAAGGCGTGCATCGGGCCGGCCGTGGCCAGTGCCGCCGGCATGGGCCGGGCCAGCGCGGCGTTCTTCGGCACCAACTCACCGAAGAGCATGGAGATCAGGGTCGCCAGGGCCAGCGCGAGGAACGGGGTGAACCGCTCGGTGTTCTCCCCGGCCATCGGGCGTAGCAGCGGGGTGAAGATCCGGGCCAGGGCCGGTTCGGCCAGGTAACCGGTGAGCAGCGCGGTGATGGTGATGCCGAGCTGCGCGCCGGAGAGCTGGAAGGAGAGTTCGCGTAGCGCCGTGCGTACCGTCAGGGCGGCCTGGTCGCCCGCGGCGGCCCGCCTGTCGATCTCCGCGCGGTCGACCGTGACCAGGGCGAACTCGGCCGCGACGAAGAACGCGTTGCCCGCGGTCAGCGCGACGAAGCCGACCAGGGGTAACAGCATCGTCCAGAGCAGGCTGTCGATGTCGCCTCACCTCGGCGAGATTCTTGCACGACGACGGCGGCCCGCAGGAGGCCGCCGTCGTCGATGAACAGATCCCGGGTGTACGCGTCTCAGCCGCCGATCGGCGCGGTGTCCCTGCCGCCCTGCGGCTGCTCCGGCTTGACCGAACGGAGCAGCACGCTCGCCACGTCGATCACTTCGACCTGCTCGCCGGCGCCCTTGCCGTTGACCCCGTCGTTGAGCATGGTCGAGCAGAACGGGCAGCCGACGGCGACCGTCTTCGCACCGGTGGCCATGGCCTCCTCGACCCGGTCCACGTTGATGCGCTTGCCGATCTTCTCCTCCATCCACATCCGGGCACCGCCGGCGCCGCAGCAGAAGGAGCGCTCGCTGTTACGCGGCATCTCGGTGAGGTCGCCCTCGATGGCGTCGCCGAGGACCTCCCGAGGGGCCGCGAAGATCCGGTTGTGCCGGCCCAGGTAGCAGGGGTCGTGGTAGGTGACACCGCCGTCGACCGGCTGCACCGGGGTGAGCTTGCCGGCGGCGACCAGGTGGGCCAGCAGCTGGGTGTGGTGGACCACTTCGAACTCGCCACCGAGCTGGCCGTACTCGTTGCCCAGGGTGTTGAAGCAGTGCGGGCAGGTCGCCACGATCTTGCGCTTGGCCTTGTCCCGGCCCTCGAACGCCTCGTTCAGCGTCTCCACGTTCTGCTGGGCGAGCATCTGGAATACGAACTCGTTGCCGATCCGCCGCGCCGGGTCGCCGGAGCAGGTCTCGCCCTCGCCCAGGATCGCGAACTTCACCCCGGCCTCGTTGAGCAGCGTGGCGACCGCGCGGGTGGTCTTCTTGGCCCGGTCCTCGAACGCACCGGCGCAGCCGACCCAGAACAGGTACTCGAAGTCGTCCACCTCGCCGACCCGCGGCACCTCGAAGTCCAGGCCCTTGGTCCAGTCCTCGCGGGTGTTCTGCGGGGCGCCCCACGGGTTGCCCTTGTTCTCCAGGTTGCGCAGCATCACGCCGGCCTCGGAGGGGAAGCTCGACTCGATCAGCACCTGGTAGCGGCGCATGTCGACGATGTGGTCCACGTGCTCGATGTCCACCGGGCACTGTTCGACGCAGGCGCCGCAGGTGGTGCAGGACCAGAGCACATCCGGGTCGATGACGCCACCGGACTCGGCGTCGCCGATCAACGGCTTGTCGCCCTCGGCCAGCGAGAGCACGTCCAGGTGGGCGAGCTGGGCCTGGGTGGCCTTCTCCTCGCCGGTCAGGTCCTTGCCGCCACCGGCGAGCAGGTAGGGCGCCTTGGCGTACGCGTGGTCGCGCAGGCTCAGCACGAGCAGCTTGGGCGACAGCGGCTTGCCGGTGTTCCAGGCCGGGCACTGCGACTGGCAGCGACCGCACTCGGTGCAGGTGCTGAAGTCCAGAAGGCCCTTCCAGCTGAACTGCTCGACGTGGGCGACGCCGAACTGGTCCTTCTCCGGGTCGGCCTCCTCGAAGTCGAGCGGCTTGCCCTGGCTCGTCATCGGGCGCAGCGCCCCGAGGCCGGAGCCGGCGGGCTTGGCCGGCTCGCGCTTGAAGAAGATGTTGGGGAACGCCAGGAAGCGGTGCCAGGCGACGCCCATGGTGACGTTCAGGGAGATTACGATCAGCCAGGTCATCGAGATGGCGATCTTGATGAGCGCGGCGATGCTGGCCCCGTCCGACCAGTCGGGCAGCACCGCACCGACCGCGTGGCTGACCGGGGTGGCCCAGAGCGGGTACTCGAAGTGGTCGGTGGCGACCTTGAAGCCGCGGATCACCAACCCGAAGATCAGGACCAGCAGCACGATCCACTCGACGAAGTAGCCCTGCCACATTGTCGAGCCGGTGAACCGGGACCGCCCGCCCGGGCGGGTCGGCCGGTTGCGGAGCCGGATGACCATCAGCACCAGGATGCCGACCAGGCCCAGCACGGTGATGACCTCGGTGGCCAGGCCGAAGATCGTCCAGTGCCCGATGATCGGCAGCCCGCCGGTCGGGGTGACCACCTCGAAGTACGCCTCGAGCACCAGCAGCGACAGCACGATGAAGCCGACCATCACGAACCAGTGCGCGGCTCCCACCACGCCCCACTTGAGCATCCGGGTGTGGCCGGCGGTCTCCACCAGCATCGTCTTCGTGCGGGCGCCCTTGTCGCTGAACCGCTCCGGCGCGGGCTGCCCGAGCCGGATGACGGCCGTCATCTTCAGGACCGCACGCACCGCAAGCCACACCGCCACGGCGGTGATGGCGGCCGCGAGGATCGTGGTGACGATCTGGACGCTGCCCATCGAGTTGGCCTCCCCGGTCTGCTGCCTGATGACCTCGCTGCGCTCGGTCATGCAATGCAGCCTACGCGAAGGTTACCCAGCAGTAACGTGAGTCATCTCGCAGTAGGCCACGCTGCCTGCGGACACCATAGGGGGCCCCACCCGATCCTGCCGGGCAGGGGTTCGACGAGGTGACGCGGAAGCGCCGACGCCGGGCCGGGCTCAGCGCCAGCGAGAGAGCAACGCCAGCGAGGCGACCATCGCGCCGAAGCCGACCGCGAGGTTCCAGTAGCCCCAGGCCATGACCGGGTACTCCTGCTCGGACAGGTAGTACACGACCAGCCAGCCGATCCCAGCCACGATCAAGGCGACCGCGGTGACCGGCAACCACACCGGGCTAGGCTTGCGCGACGACGCCGCCGTCGTCGGACGGACGTCCGTCGGCGGGGTGTACACCTTCTTCTTACGGACCTGTGACTTGGGCACGACGCTCTCCAGAGGGGTGACGACCTCGTCCGGCCTGACAACCGGGCGCGGGGGCGACGGTCCATGGCCAATAATGTTCGACAGCTAGCGTAGTCCCGATTGCCCGTCCGGACCACGAATGGGGTCAGGCCGGTGCACGGAGTGACCGAAAAGAGCGGGACTGTTCGCATCACCGGCCCGGCCGGGGCGAACCGATCCCCGACACACGGAAGGAACGCTCGGTGGAGTACACATCCGGCGCTACCTCCTGGCAGAAGGTCCTCCGACGGGCCGCCGCCGGGCTGCTGCCCCGGCGACCGCGTCAACGCCAACCAGGTTGGTCGATCGGGGTGCCCCTGATCGCCGCCGCGGCCGGGCTGCTCTTCACCACCAGCGCGACCACCGCCGACGGCACCGCCCTGCGCGAGGACCGGCGGCCCCAACTCAACCAGCTCATCGAGGAACGGCGCGAGCAGGTCGCGGCGAGCGAACGCCGGGCCGCCACGCTGCGCGGTGAGGTCGAGCAGCGGACCAACACCCTGGCCGGCTCCGATGCGCCGATCAAGAACCAGCAGAATCGTGCCCAGGGCAGCCTCCAGGCCGCCGGGTTCACCGCTCTCACCGGCTCTGGCGTCACCGTGGAGCTCAACGACGCGCCGCAGATCGACCAGACCCAGTCGGACGCCAGCAACGACGACCTGGTGGTGCATCAGGGGGACGTCCAGGCGGTGGTCAACGCGCTCTGGGCCGGCGGAGCGGAGGCCATGTCAATCATGAACGTCCGCGTGCTCACCACCAGCGCGGTACGCTGCGTCGGTAACACCCTGCTGCTTCATGGCCGGGTGTACTCCCCACCGTTCAAGATCGTAGCAATCGGCGATCCCGCTGCCCTCCAGCAGGCCCTCGCCAGCTCTGAGGGAGTCCGGTTGTTCAAGGACGCGGTCGACGACTACCAGCTCGGTTACAAGGAGACGGTTTCCACGGTGCGAGTGCCGGCATTCGAGGACTCGACCTCCCTGCGCTCGGCGACGGTGCCCAAGTGAGCGGGCCGGAGGAGCGCCGGGACGGGCGACACCGGAACCAGACCGACGAGCCGACCGATTTCCTGCCGAGGGTCGACCGGTCGGAGCCGGCACCCGGACGGGGGATTCCGGCAGGCAACTGGCCGGAGCCCGTGCTGCCCGCGCGGCCCGGCACGTCGCGCCCACCGGTCAGCCCTGAGCCTCCCCGCGCTGTTGAGCCTCCCCGGGCCTCCGAACCTTCCCGCGCCTCGGGCCGCCCAGGTGCCGACGCCCCGCCACCGTGGCCGGGCAGCACGGCTCAGGGGCTCGGCCCGCACGCCGGCTCCGGTCCACCCGTCGCGCCCACGCCCGGCGTACCGGCGGCACCGGCGAACCAGGGCCCGGTTCGGCCGGCCACCCCCGACAACGCCCCGACCCGCCCCCCCTGGTCCAGTGCCGCCCCCACCGGGCTACCCAATACGCCCGGAGCGGCACCCACCCGACCGGCCACGCCCGGAGCGGCACCCACCCGACCCGCTACACCCGGAGCAATCCCCGCCGGCCCGGTCACGCCCGGGGCCGGCCGACCGGCCACGCCCGGAGCGGCTGTCAGCCGACCCGCTACGCCCGGGGCCGACGCGACCCGGCCCGCGACGACCGGCGGGACGCCGGGTCCGAGCGGCTCGGCTGCGCCCGGTGGGGCGCCCACCAGCCCGGCCTCCGGCAGCCCGAGCCGGGCCGTCCCGTCCGGTTCCTCGACTCCGTCGGTGGCCGACTCGCCGACCGCGCTCATTCCCCAGGTCACGGCCAGACCGGCGCGCCCCACCGGTTCTCCGGCAGTGCCGGTCTCACCGGCCGCCCCCGACCGCGTCCCGGCAGCCGACCAGCATGGTTCCTCCGCGAGCGGGTCCGACCGTGTCCCGGCGACCGGTCCCGGTCGTGTTCCTTCCGCCGGGCCGAGCCGAGTCCTCCCGGCTGGCCCGGATCGCGCCGTCGACCCGGCCGCCACCGCGCTGATTCCGGCCGTGCCCACCACGCCCGCCACCCGGCCGCCAGCCATGGACTCGACGGCGCTGATGGGCGCCGTCCCCCGCGCTTCCGTCCCGGACGAGCCGACCGGTGACGGTGACAAGCCCGGCGAGCCTCCCCGACCCCGGCGCGGCGAACGGGTCGTCCAACTCCGGCCGCACCAGACCGGCGAGGGCTACAAGAGCGTCTACTCCGAGCTGACCCGGCCGTCGCTCGGTTCTCGGATACGCACCGGCATCCGCGTCAGCGGCGAGGTCCTGATCACCTTCGGCCTCGTGGTGCTGCTCTTCGCCGGCTACGAGGTCTGGGGCAAGTCGGCCATCGTCGACGCCCACCAGAACGACCTCAACAACCAACTGGCCCAGGAGTGGGGGCCCACCGACGACCCGACCGTGGCTCCGTCGGCCGGCCCGAGCGTCAAACCGTCACCACCCGTACGCGGCAAGCCGATCGCGGGCCTCTACATCCCGAAGCTCGACAAGAACTGGGTCGTGGTCGAGGGCGTCACCCAGGAGGACATCCGCTACGCCCCGGGCCACTACCCGGCCAGCGCGTTGCCCGGCCAGGTCGGCAACTTCTCCGTCGCCGGCCACCGCAACCGGGCCACCTTCTGGCGGCTGGACGAACTCGACGACGGCGACCCGATCGTGGTCGAGAGCAAGACCGACTGGTACGTCTACCGGGTGTCACAGTCGCGGATCGTCCGGCCGACGCAGGTGGAAGTGGTCGCGCCGGTGCCCGGCGAGCCGGACAAGAAGCCGACCAAGCGGATGCTCACCCTGACCACGTGCAACCCCAAGTTCGACAACTACCAGCGTCTGATCATCCACGCCGAACTGGACCGCACCCAACCCAAGTCGGCGGGACGGCCGACGGAGCTGGGAGGCTGACCGATGTACGCGTTCATCTGGCGCAAGCTGCCGTTCGGCCTGGCCGGAAAGCTGACCGGCTCGGTGCTTCTGGTAGCCGCCACGGTGGCCCTGCTCTGGTATGTCGCCTTCCCGTGGGCCGAGCCCCTGCTGCCGTTCGACGACGTGCAGGTCGAGTCCGGAGTCCCCGCGGAATCGGGCAACGACGCCCCGGTGACCGGCGAGACCCCGGCCGGCGACGAGCACGACCTGCCGTACGACACCGACCGGAACAACCCGGTGCCGTCGTCCTCGCCGAGCAGGTGACCATGCGCATTCTGGTGATCGACAACTACGACTCGTTCGTCTTCAACATCGTGCAGTATCTGGGCCAGCTCGGCGTGGACTGCGAGGTCCGCCGCAACGACGAGATCGACGTCGCCGAGGTGGGCCGGGTCGGCGCGGACGGCGTCCTGCTCTCGCCGGGGCCGGGCAGCCCCGACCGGGCCGGCATCTGCCTGGACGTCATCCGCAAGTACGCGGGTGAGCTGCCGATCTTCGGTGTCTGCCTCGGTCACCAGGCGATCGGCGAGGCGTTCGGAGCGACCGTGACCCGGGCCCCCGAGCTGCTGCACGGCAAGACCTCCGAGGTGCGGCACCACTCGGTCGGCGTACTCGCCGGTCTGCCGGACCCCTTCACCGCCACCCGGTACCACTCCCTCGCCGTGCTTCCCGAGACGCTTCCCGACGAGTTGGAGGTCACCGGCTGGACCGGCTCCGGGGTGGTGATGGCGATGCGGCACCGCACCTTGCCCATCGAGGGCGTCCAGTTCCACCCGGAGTCGGTGCTCACCGAAGGCGGCCACCTGATGTTGGCGAACTGGCTCGCCAGTTGCGGTCACCAGGAGGCGCTGGAGCGCGCACCCGCGCTCGCCGCCGAGGTCGACGCCCGCCGACTCGCCGCCTTCGCCGCCAGCTGAGACCGGGCCCTCCGAGCCTGTCACCCAGGTTCCGGGCGGGCGGGTTCAGCCCCGCAGCGCGTTCTGGACCGCCGGATCAGCCGGCGAGTGGATCGCCGGCGCACGGCTGCGGACCGCGTCCCACGCCGCCTTGCCACTGGCGAAGTAGTCCCGGACCGACTTCTCGGCGAGCAGGGCGGCACCGCAGCCGTCGCACCTGGCGATCACTCCGTCGACGTCGAGGCCGAGATGTCGGCACAGGGTCACCGCCCGGGACAGGTGGTAGGACTGGGTCACGATCAGGGCCCGCTCGATGCCGTACACCTGACGCGCTCGGGCGCAACTGTCGTAGGTGTCCAGGCCGAAGGGGTCGGCCACGATTCGACGCGGATCGACGCCGCGCTCGGTGAGGTACGAGGTCATCACCGCCGGCTCGTCACCTGACGTGCCGCCACCGTCGCCGGACACCAGGACCACCGTGGCGCGTCCGCTGGTCACCAGCGCGGCGGCGGTCTCCAGACGGCCGGCGAGCCGGTCGGATGGCCGCTGCCGGTCAGCCGCCACCGCGGTGCCGAGGACGATCACCACGTCGGCGGACGGCGCGTCGGCCTCGGCGTGCACGTGCCCACGGGCGGTGAGCGTCGTCCACAGCCACGGGATGCTGGCGAGCACCAGCGCGGCGACACCCAGGACGGCCAACCGTCGAAGGCGACGCCGCACCGGCGCGCCGGAAGCCTCCACGTCGGTCATCCCGGATGCCCGAACTCGGGGCCTAGTCCTCGGAGAGGCGGCTCGGCGGAGGCGGGAACGGCAGACCGATCCCGCCCGCGCCACCGGGAGTGGTCGGCGTGGCTGTCGGCGTCACGGTGGGCGTCACGGTGGGCGTCGGGTCGACGACCTTCTCCGGGACGCCGATCTCGATGGTCACCGTCTTGTCCTTGGCCAGCGAGGTGCCCGGGTTCGGGCTCTGCTTCTGCACCCGACCGGCCTGGTTGGCCGGCACCTCGTCGCCATCGCGGAACTCGACCTTGTAGCCCGCGTCGCGGAGCTCCTGGGCGGCCTCGTCCCGCGTCGAGTTGATCACGTTGGGCACCTTGTTGACGTTGCCCTTGGAGACCTCGACGACCACCTTGGTGTCCTGCGCGACGGTGGTCCCCGAGGGTGGGGTCAGCTTGAGGACGATGCCCTCCTGCGCGGGGTTGTCGACCTTCTTCTCCTCGACCACCAACCCGAGGTCCTCGAGTTGGGTCTTGACGTTGTCGAACTGAGAGTTGACCAGGCTAGGTGGGATCGTCACGTCCGGCTTGCCACCGCAGAGCTGGATGGTCACCGTGCCGGCCTGCTTCAACCGGGTGGCCGGCGCGGGATTCTGCTTAGCGACGGTGCCCTTGGTGCACTCGTTGTCCAGGACGGATTCGCCCACCTGCGGTTGCAGATCGGCGCCACGGATTTCGGCGACCGCGGCGGCCTGACTCTTGCCGACCAGGTTCGGCACCGACTTGTTGGCCTTGCCCTGCTGCTGGTTCCAGAGCAGGGCGGCGACCAGGGCGATCACCGCCAGCACACCTACCGCACTGAACGTCGCGATCAGCCAGGAGGACGCCTTGCGCTGGCGCGGGTCACCGACCCGAGCCATCTGCCCGGTCTGCGGCCCACGGGTGGGAGCCGGGTAGCCGCCCCCGCCGCCGGCCGGGGCCATCGCCACCGTCTCCGCCTCACGCATCACCGGGGTGGCCAGCACCGGCCGACCGGCGGCGGCGCGGAGCAGGTCGGCCCGCATCTCGCCGGCGCTCTGGTAGCGGTTGAGCGGGTTCTTCGACAGCGCCTTGAGGACGATCGCGTCGATGGCCGGGGTGACGTCCGGGTTGATGTCGCTCGGCGTCGGCGGCGTCTCCCGTACGTGCTGGTAGGCGACACTGACCGGGCTGTCCCCGACGAACGGCGGGTGGCCGCACACCAGCTCGAAGAGCACACAGCCGGCCGCGTACACATCGGAACGGGCGTCGACGGCCTCGCCGCGCGCCTGCTCCGGGGACAGGTACTGCGCCGTACCGATCACCGCGCTGGTCTGCGTCATGGTGGTCGCACCGCTGGCCAGCGCGCGGGCGATGCCGAAGTCCATCACCTTGACCTGGCCGGTCTGGGTGAGCATCACGTTGCCCGGCTTGATGTCACGGTGGATGATGCCGTGCCGGTGGCTGAACTCCAGCGCCGCGCACATGTCGGCGCAGATCTCCAACGCCCGGCGCGGCTGCAGCCGACCCTCGGCGCCGAGCACCTCCTTCAAGGTCCGCCCGTTGACGAACTCCATGACGATGAACGGCAGCGTCTCGCCGGTCGGCGCGGTCTCCTCGCCGGTGTCGTAGACCGCCACGATCGCCGGGTGGTTGAGCGACGCCGCGTTCTGCGCCTCCCGGCGGAACCGCATCTGGAATGTCGCGTCCCGGGCCAGGTCGGTACGGAGCATCTTGATCGCGACGTCCCGACCGAGCCGGAGGTCGCGACCGCGGTGCACCTCGGCCATGCCGCCATAGCCGAGCAGCTCGCCGACCTGGTACCTGCCACCGAGCAGGCGGGCCTGCGCTGTCATCGCGTCTGTCGTCCTTCGCTCGTCGTCGTCCCGCCGTCGTCCGGCTGGAGTCGTACCTCTCGACGGTACGACGTCGGTGTCGGATCGTCGCGTCCGTCGAGTCGTAGCGCGCCGGACGTCACGGCGCGCGGAGTCAGCCCGGCGGGTTCACCGGCCTGCGACTGCTTCCGCAGGTTGTAGGAAATCACGCCGGAGCAAACCAGGACCAGCACCGCCAACAGGATGGCGAGAAGCACCATTCCAGGCCGGGACCGGCGAGGAGCAGGTGGCGGCATCGACGGGCCGGCCTGCCGGACGTACGCCGGCGGGTGTTCCTGTCGGGGTGGCCCGGCGGGCACCGCGGCGGCACCGCGCGGGTAGCCGTTCGGTGCGACCGGCGGCCGGGCGGGCTGGACGGCCGGCGCGACGGCGGTGGGGCGCGGCTGCTGGGCCGGCGCGACAGCGGTCGGCCTCGGCCCGGCGACCGGCGGGCGGGCACCGGGCGGACGCATGTGGTGCGCCTGCGGCACCTGGGCCCGGCCGGGTGCCGCGGGCGAGGCCGGCGCTGCGGAGACCGGCCCGGAGTTGGCACCGGCCCTGGCCTGCTGCGAGAGCGTTGCCTTGAGCTGACGAGCGACCCCGGCGAGGGCGGCTGCGCTCGGCCAACGGGCTGCCGGGTCCTTCGCGAGGGCCCGTTCCACCACCGCGCGCACCTGCGGCGGGATGTCGGCCGGCAGCGGCCGGGGCTTCTCCCGCACGTGCTTCATCGCGATGTCGAGTGGATTGTCACCCTCGAACGGCCGCCGACCGGCAAGGCACTGGTAGGCGACCACGCCGAGCGCGTACACGTCGGACGCGGGGGTGGCCACGCCGCCGGTTGCCTGCTCGGGGGAGATGTAGGAGGCGGTGCCGAGCACGGATCCGGCGGCGGTGAGCTGGCCGACCATGTCGGAGCGGGCGATGCCGAAGTCGGTCAGCACCAGCGTGCCGTTCGGCCGGACGAGCAGGTTGCCCGGCTTCACGTCGCGGTGCACGATGCCCTTTTCGTGCGCGGCGTGCAGCGCGTCCGCGGCCTGCGCGACGAGCGCCATCGTCCGGGCCGGCGTGAGCCGCCCGACCCGGCTCAGCGTGGACGACAGGGCGTCGCCCTCGACGTACTCCATGACCAGGAACGCGATCTGCTGGTCGTTGCCGAAGTCGTAGACGTCCACCACGCCGGGGTGGTTGATGGTGGCCATGGTGCGGGCCTCGCCGCGGAACCGCTCGCCGAAGTCCGGGTCGTCGAGCAGTGCCGGGAGCAGGCTCTTCACCGCGACCGTCCGGCCGAGCACCTGGTCGGTGCCGCGCCAGACGTCGCCCATGCCGCCGCTGGCGATCCGCTCGTCGAGACGGTAGCGGTTGCCGAGTTGGACGCCGGGGCTGAGCATGTCAGCGACCCCCGGGATCGGTGATGGCGGCGCGCATGATCTGGCCGGCGATCCGGGCCGCCTCGGCGCTGCCACCGGGGCCGGCCTGTTCGAGCATCACGCAGACCGCGGAGACCGGGTTGCCGTTCTTGTCCATGGCGAAGCCGATGAACCAACCGTGGTCGGGCCGGTCCGGGGCGGACTGCGCGGTACCCGTCTTGCCACCGACCGTGTAACCGCTGATCGCGGCCTTCTTACCGGTGCCCTTCTGGACCACGCTGACCATCATCTCCCGCAGGTCGGTGGCGACCTGCGAGCTGACCGGTTGACGCAGCTCCCGCGCACTGGCGGTGTAGTAGCTGGTGGTCCGGTCGGGCGCGAGCAACTGCCGGACCAGGTACGGCCGCATCTGCTTGCCACTGTTCGCGATCGAGCCAGCGATCATGGCACCTTCGAGCGGGGTCATCCGGACGTTGTTCTGGCCGATCGAGGACTGGGCCAGTGCGGCCGGGTCGGTGCTGCCGTCCGGGTTCTGCATGTCCCCGGTCCGGCTGGCCGCGGTGGGCAGACCACCCTCGCCGAGCTGGCCGACGGTGAGGTCCTCCTGCTCGAAACCGAACTGCCGGGCCTTCTCCTTGAGGGCATCGGCACCGAGTTGCACACCGAGCTGGGCGAAGCCGGTGTTGCACGACTCGGTGACCGCCTCCAGCAGGGTGACCTTCGCCTCCGGGCAGATCGACGGGGCGGCATTACGGATCGGGGTGCCGGAGGTGGGCGGGGTGTAGCTGGAACCGGCCGGGATCTGGGTCGTCTTGGTGACGCCGTTCTCCAGCGCCGCGGCGGCCACCACGATCTTGAAGGTGGAGCCCGGCGGCAGCGTCTCGGAGAGCGCGCGGTTCTTCAGCGGTTCGCCCGGGTCCTTCTCCAGCTTGGAGTACGCGGCAGCCGCTTCGGTGCTGTCGTGGCTGGCCAACGGGTTCGGATCGAAGCTGGGCATGGAGACCAGCGCCTGCACCGCCCCGGTACGCGGGTCGATGGCGATGGCCGCGCCCTTCTTCGCTCCCACCTCGTTGTTGCGCAGCTGGTCGTACGCCGCATCCTGGGCCTGCTTGGAGAGCGTGAGCAACACGTTGCCGCCACCGCTGTCGTCCCCGGTGAACATGTCCTTCAACCGGTCGCCGAGCAGCTGGTCGCTGTTGCCGGCCAGGAAGTCGTCCTCTGCCCGCTCGATGCCCTGGTCGGCCAGGTTGACCGGCTTGTAACCGAGCACGTGCGCGTACTTGGCGCCGCCCGGGTAGGTGCGCAGGAACTTCAGGTTGCCGGTGGTCTCCTTGCTGGTGGCCAGCGCCGTGCCGCCAGCCTCGATGTTGCCCCGCTTGCGCTTGTAGTCGGCAACCTGGACCCGACCGTTGTAGTCGCTGGTGCGGTACTCGTCGGCCTTCTGGAACTGGACCCAGTTGAGGTTGGCGAAGAGCAGGCCGAACAGGACCATGACGACGACGCCGACCCGGCGCAGTGGTGCGTTCACGGCTTGATCACCTCCGTGGGAGCACCGTGCATCTGCTCCGGCTGGCCACCGGCGGGTCGGGCAGCCTTGCTGGCGCCAGCTCCCAACGGCCGGCGGGCTCCGTCGGAGACCCGCAGCAGCACCGCGATGAGCAGCCAGTTCGCCATCAGCGACGAACCACCGGCGGACAGGAACGGGGTGGTCTGACCGGTCAGCGGGATGAGCTTGCTGATGCCGCCGACGATCACGAAGACCTGCAGGCCGAGGGTGAACGCGAGACCACCCGCGAGGAGCTTGCCGAACGAGTCCCGTACCGCGAGCGCGGCCCGCAACCCTCGCTCCACGATCAGCAGGTAGACGACCAGCAGCGCGGAGAGGCCGAAGAGGCCGAGTTCCTCACCGAGGCCGGCGAAGATGAAGTCGTTCTGCACTTCGGGCAGGATGTCCGGTTGGCCGCCGCCTGGCCCCGCACCGAAGAGCCCGCCGGTGCCCAGGGCGAGTAGCCCCTGGACGAGCTGGTAGCCCTTGTCGGTCGGGTCGGCGAACGGGTCCAGCCAGATCTCCGCACGCAGGTAGAAGTTGGCGAACGGCCCACCGACCGTCGAACCGAGCACGTACGCGAGGTAGGCGCCGCCGAAGAAGAGCACCAGACCGATCAGCAGCCAGCTGACCCGTTCGGTGGCGATGTAGAGCGTCACCACGAACATGCCGAAGTAGAGCAGCGAGGTGCCCAGGTCCTTCTCGAACACGAGCACCAGGAGGCTGATCACCCAGACGCCGACCACCGGGCCGAGGTCCCGTCCGCGCGGGAAGTCGATGCCGAGGAAACGCCGACTCGCCAGCGACAGCACCTCACGCTTGCGGACCAGGTAGTAGGCGAAGAAGACCAGCAGCGCCAACTTGGCGAACTCACCCGGCTGGATGGAGAAGCCGCCCACCCGGATCCACAGCTTCGCGCCGTTGATCTCGGAGATGCTCGACGGCAGGACCGCCGGGAGCATCACCAGCACGATGCCCGCCAACCCCAGGGTGTACGCGTACCGGGAGATCGACCGGTGGTCACGCATGAGGGCGAGCAGGCCGGCGGCGAGGATCACCGAGGCGAGCGTCCACGCCAACTGCCGCCCACCGATCCCGGCGAAGATCGCGAGCTCCGCCCGGTCGGCGACCGGGGCCTCGCCCAGGTCGATCCGACGCAGGAAGCCCACGCCGAGCCCGTTGAGCAGGGCCACCGCCGGCAGCAGCGCCGGGTCGGCGAACGGGGCGAGGAACCGGATGACCAGGTGCAGTCCGAGGAAGACCGCGCCGAGCGCGGCGGCGGGCATCCAGAAGTCCGGGGTGACCGTGTCCAGCAGGTTCGCTTCGACGGTCGCCCCGTACGCGGCCACCAGCACCATCGCGAGCAGCAGCAGGGACAGCTCGGCGTTGCGGCGCGACCGCGCCAGGCGTACGCCGGACTGCTCGCCCGTGGTGGCGGGCGAGGGTGCCGGTGTGGCCGCTACGGTCACAGGTGGAGTCCTCGTTATCTCAGCCGACGCTCACTCAGGAGACCGGCAACCGGCCGGGTCGAGCGCCGGCGTGGCCGAGTCGGAGGGCGTGACGTCGGGTGTGGTGGTCGGGCCGGTCGTACCGACGACGTCGGTGGCGCCGACGGTCGGGTTTGCGCTGACGACCCCGTTGGGGGTCGCCGACGGGTCGGCACTCGGGCTGCCGTTCGGGGTCGGCGTCGTCCCGACCGGCGAGGGTGACGGAGTGCCACCCACCGCGCTGGTCGGGTCGAGCGGGCAGAGCGGTTTCAGGTTGGGGTTGCTCGGGGTGTCGCTGGTCAGCTCGGCGAGCTGCCGCTCGGCGTCCGGCTCGTTCTTGGCCCGGATGCCGACCTTGACAGTGTCCTGAGCGGCGACCGTGAGGTCGTCCAGCCGGGTGCCGCTGCGCCGGTGCACGGTGGAGAGGTCCATCCCGGCGATCTGACCCTGGACGCCACGGAAGACGGCGATCTGCCCCTCCTCGGTGGCGCCCACGTAGTACTGCCGCTGGGTGTACGTCCAGCCACCGAAGCCTGCTCCGCCGACGATGACCAACAGGGCCAACACCATGGCGGCGGTCCGCACCGGGCGGCGCTTCGGCCGGTCCGATTCGTCGTCGGAGGCTGCCGGCTCCTCGGGGGCGGCTGAGCGCGGCGCGGAGAGCGCCGAGGCCCGGGCGGCCGGGGTGGAGTCGTCTGCGGACGTCGCCATGCCCCGGTCGCGGGCGGCGGCACCGCCGACGATCGGGGTCGCCTCGACGATGTCGTGATCCGTCGCGTCGGCGATGATCACCGTGATGTTGTCCGGCCCACCGCCACGCAACGCGAGCTGAACGAGGCGCTCGACGCACTGCTGCGGATCGACGTACTCCCGCAGCGTCTCGCCGATGGTCTCGGCGCTGACCACACCCGAGAGACCGTCGCTGCAGATCAGGTAACGGTCGCCGGGCAGGACCTGACGCACCGAGTACTCCGGGTCGATGTCCCGACCGTCCAGAGCGCGGGTGAGCAGCGACCGCTGCGGGTGACTGCTCGCTTCCTCGGCGCTGATCCGGCCTTCGTCGACGAGCATCTGGACGTACGTGTCGTCCTTGGTGATCTGCGCGAACTCGCCGTTGCGCAGCAGGTAGGCCCGCGAGTCGCCGATGTGGACCATGCCCAGCTTGCTGCCGGTGAAGAGGGTCGCCGTCAGCGTGGTGCCCATCCCCTCCAACTGCGGGTTGGCGTCCACGGTGTCGCGGAGTTGTTGGTTGGCGGTGCCCACGGCCGAACGCAACGCATCGACGAGAGCGTCCCCCGGGACGTCCTCGTCGAGCGGTGCCATGGCACCGATGACGATGTTGCTGGCGACGTCACCGGCGGCCATACCGCCCATGCCGTCGGCAACGGCAAGTAGCCGCGGCCCGGCGTAGACGGAGTCTTGATTGCCGTCTCGGATCAGACCGCGGTCGCTGTGGGCCGCATAGCGCAGGGTCAGAGTCATGGCCGTAATTCGAGGGAAGTGCGGCCGATCCGGATCGGCACGCCGAGGGGGACGGGGGTTGGTCCGGTGACCTTAGCGCGATCGAGGTACGTGCCGTTAGTCGAGCCGAGGTCCTCGACGTACCACTGCCCGTCGCGCGGCACGAGCCGGGCGTGTCGCGCGGAGGCGTAGTCGTCGGTGATGACCAGGGTGGAGTCCTCAGCTCGACCGATGGTGATCTGCGCTTCACCAAGAGTGATCCTGGTGCCGGCCAGTTGACCGGCGGTCACCACCAACTGGTGTGCCGCCCTGCCCCGTTTCACCTTCGCCGGCTTCGCGGCCTGCCCGGTCGAGGCTCCCACCGCGCGTGGCGCGGCCACCAGGCGACCCGATCGGGCGCCCGCGAAGAGATCCCGGCGGATCACACCGACCACCGTGAACACGAAGATCCACAGCAGGATCAGGAAACCGAACCGGGCAACGGTGATGACCAGTTCCGGCAAGGCGGATCAGCCGTCCACGCGGAAGGTCAGCGTCGTCGTGCCGAGCTGGACCATGTCACCGGGGTTCAGCGCGACGGCGGAGACCCGCTGCCCGTTGACCATGGTGCCGTTGGTCGAGCCCAGATCGGTCAGCACGACCTGGCCTCCGTCGAAATCCAGCCGGGCGTGTCGCCGGGAGATGCCGACGTCGGGCAGACGCAGGTTGGCCTGGTCGCCGCGACCGATCACCGTGGACCCCATCTGGAGCGGGTAGGTGCGGCCGTCGCCGGAGACCAGCCGCACGTTGCGACCGCCACCGTGCCCCGGCGGTGGGCCGTAGCCACCGCCCTGGTCGTACGCGGGGTAGGCGGGCGGACCGGCGTCGTAGCCGGGTGCCGACACCGGGGCGACCTCGCCGCCGGTGTATACCTCGGCCGTGACCCGGAACATGCCCGTGTCCAGACCCTCACCTCGCTCGATCTCGACGATCACGTCGCCGTAGACCGTCCACGCCTGCTCGCCGATGAACTCCGCCTGCGACTGGGCCAGTTCCTGGGCCAGCGCGGCGGCGTACGGCGCCAGCCGACTGTGGTCGAACGGCGAGAGATCGATCACGTAGCGGTTGGGCACCAACGTGCGCCCACCGGCCAGGATCGCCTTGTGCGCCTCGGCCTCCCGCTGCATGGCGTTGAGGATCTCCACGGGGTGGACCACCCCTTTGAAGACCTTGGCGAAGGCCCCTTCGACCAGGCCTTCCAGACGCTTCTCGAAGCGTTGCAGCACGCTCACCGGCTCCTCCTCGGGTCCCGAGGACATGATGGTATCCGGCCGGCGCGCGCGCAGCTCACACGCCGCTCGGCCGGCTGCTCCCGGCCCGTTCGGAAGGGCCGGGACTGTCGTGCTAATCTTTCGTCCGCCACGAACGGTAATCGCTCGTGGCGAGCGCCAGGGACAGCGTAATATTCCCGAGGCCCGCTGGAGACAGCGGCACCGGGGCGGCTACAGTGTTCCGGGTCGTGCCACGGGGATGTGGCGGAATGGCAGACGCGCACGGTTCAGGTCCGTGTGCCCGAAAGGGCGTGGGGGTTCAACTCCCCCCATCCCCACCACAGACGAGGGCTCCGCTTGATGCGGGGCCCTTCCGTCATATCGGGACGTGCCGGACGTCACGCTATGCTGCGATGGATTCTGCCTCCGATGGACCGGGAGTGGCGTGTGAGTGTCGCGTTGGTGACAGGGTCGGGTGGCCTGATCGGTTCCGAGGCGGTCCGGCACTTCGCCGGCCTCGGCCTGGACGTGGTCGGCATCGACAACGACATGCGCCGGTATTTCTTCGGCGAGGACGGCTCCACCTCGTGGAGTCTGGAACGGCTCGGCCGTGACCTGGGTAACTCGTACACGCATTTCGCGGTGGACATCCGAGACCGCGACGGCCTGGAGCAGGTCTTCAAGAAGTACGGCTCGGACATCGCCGTGGTGATCCACAGCGCGGCGCAGCCGAGTCACGACTGGGCGGCCAAGGAGCCGTACACGGACTTCGACGTGAACGCGGGCGGCACGCTCAACGTCCTGGAGAACACCCGCCTGCACGCGATCGACGCGCCGTTCATCCACTGCTCCACCAACAAGGTCTACGGCGACCGGCCCAACAGCCTGCCGCTGATCGAGCTCGAGACACGCTACGAGTTGCCCGAGGACCACCGGTGGTACAGGGGCATCACCGAAGAGATGTCGATCGACAACTCGCTGCACTCGGTCTTCGGCGCCTCGAAGGTCGCCGCGGACGTGATGGTCCAGGAGTACGGGCGCTACTTCGACATGAAGACGGCCTGCTTCCGAGGCGGCACGCTGACCGGCCCGGCGCACTCCGCTGCCGAGCTGCACGGGTTCCTCGCCTACCTGATGCGCTGCGTCATGGAGGGCCGGACGTACAACCTGTTCGGCTACAAGGGCAAGATGGTCCGCGACGCGATCCACTCCCGCGATGTGCTGAGCGCGTTCGAGGCTTTCTTCCGGGCCCCGCGATCCGCTGAGGTCTACAACCTCGGCGGCGGCCGGCACTCCAACACCTCCCACATCGAGGCGTTCCGGATCGCCGAGGAGATCACCGGTCGCGAGGCGCAGATCAACTACGTCGAGCAGAACCGCACCGGCGACCACCAGTGGTACGTCAGCAGCATGGCCCGGTTCGAGGCGCAGTACCCGGACTGGAAGATCACTTACGACGTGCCGATGATCCTGCGGGAGATCTACGAGGCCAACGTGGACAAGTGGGTCCCCCAGTCATGACCACGCCGCGGACCAAACGCAACGTCCTCGGTGTCCTGGTCGACGCCACCGACTACGCCACGGCGACCGACGCGGTGGTGTCCGCGGCCCATGAGCGTCGCCCGCTCGCGCTCACCGCGTTGGCCGTGCACGGTGTGATGACCGGAGTGCTGGACCCGGCGCACAACGCGCGGCTCAACTCCTTCGACGTGGTCACGCCGGACGGGCAGCCGGTGCGGTGGGCACTCAACCTGCTGCACCACGCCGGGCTCACCGACCGGGTCTACGGGCCGACGCTGACCCTGCACGTGCTGTCGCGTTTCGCCGACGAAGGTCTGCCGGTCTACCTGTACGGCTCGACCGAGGAGACCCTCGCCAGGCTGATCCCGGCCCTGGAGCAGATGTTCCCCGCCTTGAAGATCGCCGGGGTGGAGCCGTCCAAGTTCCGTGCCGTCGAGCCCGGTGAGGACGCCGAGATCGCCGACCGGATCCGTTCCAGTGGCGCCCGGCTCGTCCTGGTCGGGCTCGGCTGCCCCCGCCAGGAGGTCTTCGCGTACGCCATGCGGCCGCTGCTCGACATGCCGCTGATGGCGGTCGGTGCGGCCTTCGACTACCACGCCGGGCTGCTCCGCAAGCCGCCACCGTGGATGCAGCGTGCCGGCCTGGAGTGGTTCTGGCGTCTCGGACTGGAGCCGAAGAGACTCTGGCGCCGCTACGTCATCCTCAACCCGGCCTACCTGGGCCGGCTGGCCGCGCAGAAGATCGGCCTCTGGAAGGCCCGCCCGCCCGCTCCGGCCCACGACCGGCCGGCGACCTTCTCGGTCTGATCCCGAACCTGTACGGCACGAGGCCCCACCCGGAATACGGGTGGGGCCTCGGTCGTGTGGGACGGGACGGGGTCAGACGGTCAGGGTCCAGGTGTTGATGTAGCCGGTGTCGACCCGGTAGGTGTCCCGCACCTGAAGTCGCCAGATGCCGTCGGCGGCCTCACCGGACAGGTTGACCGTGTACGTGGCGTTCACGTTGTCGGCGCTGTCCGAGGTGCTGCTGTTCTTCAACCGGTACGAGCTGCCGTCCGGGGCGAGCAGGTCGATGACCAGGTCACCGCGGTAGGTGTGCACGATGTTCACCGCGACGGTGGAGGCCGACGAGGCGTTGCGGCCACAGCCCGAGATGGTGATCGAGCTGGTCACCGCCGAGCCGGCGTCCGGGATCGAGACGTCGGTGCCGTTGGTGCCGGTGCAACCGGTGGGCGGCGGCGGGGTGGTCCCGCCGCTCCCCACGTAGAGCAGCAGGTTCGGCGAGCCCGAGCCCGGATTGGACACGACGTTCGGGGTCGCGTTGGCCACCAGTTGGTTGCGAACCTGCGCCGGGGTCCAACTCGGGTTGGCGCTGGCCACCAGGGCAGCCGCTCCGACCACGTGGGGCGTGGCCATCGAGGTGCCGCTGATCGTGTTGGTCGCGGTGTTGCTGTTGTACCAGGCCGAGGTGATCGACGAGCCGGGCGCGAAGATGTCCAGGCAGGTGCCGACGTTGGAGAACGACGAGCGGGCGTCCGAGCTGGTCGTCGAGCCCACCGTGATGGCCTCCGTGGTACGGGCCGGCGAGGTGTTGCACGCGTTCGCGCCGTTGTCGTTGCCGGCCGCCAGGCCGTACGTCACACCGGAGGCGATCGAGTTGCGGACGGCGTTGTCGAGCGAGCTGTTCGCGCCGCCACCGAGGCTCATGTTCGCCACCGCCGGCTTGATCGCGTTCGCGGTGACCCAGTCGACACCGGCGATCACACCGGCGTTGGTGCCACTGCCGGAGCAGTTCAGCACCCGTACGCCGACGAGTTGGACGGCCTTGGCCACCCCGTACGCGGACCCGCCGACGGTGCCGGCCACGTGCGTGCCGTGCCCGTTGCAGTCGTCGGCCGACCCGCCGTCCACGGCGTCGTAGCCGGAGGTGGCCCGGCCACCGAAGTCGTTGTGGGAGAACCGGATGCCGGTGTCGATGATGTAGGCGTGCACGTTGCTCGCCGTGTTGGGGTAGGTGTAGGAGCTGTCCAGCGGCAGGTTGCGCTGGTCGATCCGGTCGAGGCCCCAGGAGGGCGGGTTGGCCTGCGTTCCGGAGATCGAGACGGTGTGGTTCTGCTCGACGTACGCCACCGCGGGGTCGGCCGCGATCCGCGCCGCCGCGCTCGCGCTCACCTTGACCTCGAAGCCGCGCAGCGCCGCCCCGTAGGTGCGGGCCACCGTGCCGCCGTGGCGGCCGGAGAGCCGCTTCGCGGTGTCGCCGACCCGGTCCCGGGCCACCGCGCCGTCCTTGAGTACGACGATGTAGCTGTCCGGCACGGCGGTGGCGCCGCCCGCGGCCCGCACCACACCGACGGGTTCGGCGGCCAGGGCCGGGGTGCCGACGGCCAGCACGGTCGCCGTGGCCACCCCGATCAGTACGGACCTTCGTGGAAGACCCATCTCCTACCTCCCTCTGACCGGCAGTGGAACGAGACCACCGGTCCCAACCTCAATCGACATTCGCCGATCTAGCTGAGGGTAAGTCAGCCGTCGGGCAGTTGAACATGTCGAAACGGCCATACCTTCGGGTGATGACCCCCTACGGGCCCGACGTCCGGGGTGAACGGGGGACCGGCCCGGATTCGCCCCGTCCCGATCCGGGAAAGACTCTCGAACATGGAGAGTCAGCTCACCATCCTGATCCCGGTCGCCGCCGTCTGGTTGACCGCCGGCGTCGTTGCCGACGGCCTCCCTCGTCTCCGCAACACCCGCGCACTTCGCCGGCGTACCGGATGGTTGCTGGTGTTGACCCTCAGCGGGCTGGCACTCACCGCGGCCGTGCTCGGCGGCGGCCTGCTCAGCGCCGGCGCCGCGCCGGTCGACCGGGCCGCCGCCGGGCTCGCCCTGACCGCCGGCCCGGCACTCGTGGCGCTGGTCTGCTCGGTACGGCGGATCCGCCGGCTGTGGGCCGGAGCGGGCGCCTTCGTCAGCGCTCCCGCCACACCTGCGCCGCATGGGCTCCGCGCCGCCGCGGCCCACCCGCTCGTCGGGCTGCCCCTCCAGGCGGCCGCACTGGCCACGGCGCCTGCGGTGATCGCGGCGATCGGCACCGACCTCGGAGCCGATCCCAGCGTCACCGGGCCCGCGATCACGGTGGGCGCGCTCGCGGTGATCGCCATCGCGGTCCGGCACGCGCTCCGACACAGCCGCCTGGCCGAGCGGGCCCGGCCGGACGCCGCCCGATCAACGCGGGCGGCCAGCCCCCTGCACGTATAGCAGCTCCAGGATCGCCCTGGTCGCCTCGAACCAGCGGTCCAGCCAGTCCTGCGAGGGCAGGCTGCCCTTCGGCGGCAATTCCATCAGCAGGCCACGCAGCAACGGGTGATCCGCAAAGGACTCGGCCGGCTGCGTCGGCCACCCGGTCGGCGGGAACGACGGCTCGATCAGCGGATTCGGGTCCAGCGAGGGCAACGAGAGCGGGGGATCCGTCGACTCGGAGGCTCCCTCCCGCCCGCTCAGCTCCTGGTCGGTCGAGACCACCTCGGTGAGTACGGTGTCCCGACGGGCCCCGCGGTACTTGCCACCGAATCGTTCCTGCTTCGCGGGAACGTTGGTGAGGTTGTCTGAACCGATCGTCGTCATCCGTCTCGCCTACTCGCTCGGTTGCGGGTCGGTGCGGCGGGCCGTCGACCGCGCCGTACCGACCGGTTCAACGAGACGGGCGCGTTGTGGCGACGGGATCACCCACGGAACCTCACCGACCGCCGTGTTCCTCCGGCCCCGGGGACGGCAGAGTCCCCGTCCGGCAGGGCCGGACGGGGACTCTGTTGACCATTCGCTCAGACCGCGCCGAACGCACCGCCTCGGGTGCCGGCGACGAAGGCGTGCCAGTCACCCGGGGCGAAGACCAGGGCTGGGCCCGCCTTGTCCTTCGAGTCCCGCACTCCGACCGCCCCCGTCACGTACGCCACCTCCACGCAGTTGTCACAGTTCGGCCCGCTCTTCGAGCTCTTGAACCATGCTGCCTGCGTCAGGTCCACGGGGAACCCCTTGGTCGCCATTTCCACAACGGCTCCTCTGCCAGTTTTGCGATGTGTGCGACGGACTCCTCCGGACGTATGGCCGCAGCGCGGATGTGATCGAAGATGAAGCTGTACTTCTGTAGTTCGTCGCTCTTCTCGAGGAAAAGCCCACCCGTGGCGTTCTCCGCGTACACAACATCCGGATCACCGGGCTCAGGGAAGCTGAGGATCGTGAAAGTGCCGTCCATGCCGGCGTGCGCACCCACCTCGAAGGGCAGGATCTGCAGCGTCACGTTCGGCAACTCGGCCACCTCGACCAACCGCTTGAGTTGGCCGCGCATCACCTCGTCCCCGCCCACCGGCCGACTTACCACCGCCTCATCGAGCACCACCCACAGATCGACCGGATCGTCCTGGGTCAGTAACGACTGACGGCCCAGACGGACACGCACCCTCTGGTGTACCTGATCGGCGGTGAAGTCCGGCCGAGCGGCGCGGATCATGGCCCCGGCGTACTCCTCGGTCTCCAGGAGGCCCGGCACGACCTGCTGTTCGTACGCCCGGATCGAACTCGCCGCCGCCTCCAGCCCGACGTACGCGCCGACGAGCACCGTGCTGTACGGGTGCCACCAACCCTTCTGGCGTGCCTCCCGGGCGATCTGCACAAGCTCGTCGCTCTCAGCGCCGACCACGCCGTAGATCCGCAGCATGTCCCGGACGTCGCGAGGTGTGGCCGTGGTGTGCCCGGTCTCGATCCGGGAGACCTTCGACGCCGAGCACTCCAACTGCTCGGCGACCACCTCGATGGTGATGCCGGCGGACTCCCGCTGGCGGCGCAGCTCGGCACCGAGCCGCCGCCGTCTGATGGTCGGACTGCGCCGCTCACTCATGGCGCAACCCACGAGTCAGTGGTCCCCGCCGCTGGTTGCTCGACCCCACTCGGGCTACCTCCGGTAACGCGCCACTGGGTGACACCCGCCGGGGGCGCGACCGTCGACCGGCGAGCGTTCGCGACGAAGGGGGTGGTGCCGGTCCTCGGCCGGCCGCGACGGGCGAAACCGGCCCTCAGTGTGCCGCCCGGACGCGGATGCCTTCAATAGCCCTTTCGCGCGACACGCTCGTGTATCGGCAAAAGTCGACGTGCAACTTGCATGAAGCACGTCCCTGATGCACTCTGTCCGTATGGCACGGATCACTCAGCGTCTCCGTCCGCTCCCTCGGAGTGGTGACCCCACCAACCCGGGGAAGCCGGGCGCGACGCGGGCCCGGCCGACGACACCGAGACCTGCTCCGGGGTGATGACCCCGCCGCTGCAAGCCGGCAAGCTGCGGCGGCGGGCGCGGTTCCCGGAAGCAGTCGGGTGGTGGTCGGGTGGCGGCACGTCACCAACGGAGTACGGCCCGACCACCACGATCCGCACCACCGGTTCACGAGGCACGACCCCGTCGCCGGCCGAGACGTCCCCCGTTCAGGCACCGCCGGCAGCCCGCCGGCCAACCCTCCCCAGGAGCCCATGTGCTTCCTCGCACCGGTGACGTACTGCACGTGACTCGCGCGGCGAGTGTCCAGTTCCTCAGGCCGATCAAGTTCCGGGTGATCCGGGTGCTCGACTGGCCCACCTATGACGGCTGGCTCTGGCTCGACGGCTACGAGTTGAACGCCGCGGGCGACGCGGTGAACCGACGGTCGATCTTCGTCCAGCGGGAAGGGCTGCAGCAACTGCAGGCCGCTCCCGAGCCCCGTCCGCACACCGTGCGGGCCCGCCGACCGGTTGCCCGTACCCCAGTTCGGGTGGGCTGACCGGCCCGAACCGCCGCCGGTGGGCGTGCCGTCGCCATAGAATCGGTACGCCCACCCCGGCACAGCTCCACCCGCGCGTCCAGGACCCTGACCCTGGGATGGTCATGGTCAATCAGCCCGCCCTGCGGCGGCACCACCGCTCCCGTATCGCCTACGCATTCGGACTACTTGCCCTCCTCGGGGCGATGGCCACAGTGCTGGTCCTCGTCCGCGACCCGGCGATGTCGTCCACCCGGCTGACCGCGCCGGTGCCCGCACCGGAGATCACCGTGGTCGACGCCGACCCTCCGCCGGACGAAGATCCGTCGGTGCACGACGAACCCAGCTGGATCGGTGCCGACGCTCCGGACACCGAGGCCGCCGATCCGACCGGGCCGGTGGCCGGCCACGGCGCCGGCGGCCGTCAGGAACTCACCGAAGCAGCTCCGGCGAGGCACACCGCGACCGACATCCGCCGGTCCCTGTTCTGGTCCGGGATCTTCGGTCTCACCATCTCGCTGGCCGGCCTCGGTCTGGTCGGTACCCGCCGCCGGATGTGGTGACCACCGGTCACGACGTGCTCGTCACCGTGGGAGTCGGCGTCGTCGGGCTCACCCCGGTGGAGGGTCGGTCCTGGGAGATCACCAACAACACCTCGTCGTCGGTCGACACCGACGTCCCCGCCTCCGGCTCGGTGGCCACCACGGTGCCCGGCGGTAGTTCCGACGGGCGGTACACCACGCGGTAGGCGAGGCCGAGCCGGTTCAGCAACCCCTCGGCGGTGGCCCGCGGCAGGCCGGTGAGCGGTGGGACCGGCACCTCGTCCGGCGCCGTGGTGGTCGGGGAGCTGCTCGGCGACTCGCTGGTCGGCGCGGCCGAGGTCGGGGATTCGCTGGTCGGCGCGGCGCTTGTCGCACTGGCCGGCGGGAGCGAGGGGGTGGGCCCCGGATCGTCCCGGTCGTCGTCCTGGTTGGCGAGCACCAACCAGAGTGCTCCGCCGAGCAGGCCGGCGAGCAGCAGCGCGAGCACGCCCCAGAGGATCGGCAGCCACCAGCGCCGGCCGCCCTGCTCTTCGACGTACCACTCACCGGCGGAATCGGCCGGTCGGGACGGCCGGACCTCGGCTCGCCCGGACCACGCCGGCGGTATCTGCGCCGTCCGGTCGCCCGGAGGGCCGGCGGACCGGTCGATCGGCATGGTCTCGTCGGGCGACGGAGCAGGACGCGCTGGGACGGTCCGGTCGATCGGTGCCGTCTCGTCCGCACCGGCGGTGGGTCGGGCCGGTGGCGGTGACTCCGGCCGGCCGGCGGCCGGTGAGAGGGGTCGGGTCCGGTCGTCGTCGTTCTCGTCGGCGGGAGGCTCCTGGCGGTCGTTGCTCATCGCACGTCCCTTCCCGAACCGGACGGGCGTCATGGCCCTCGACCGTCAACCTAGTCGCCCGGAACACCATCGGCGGGGATCAGCGTGCCGAGCCGCGCCGGAGACAGCGCGCCGATCGGTGCGGGAAAAAGCTCAGGAGGTTGGTTTCGTGGTCGGCTGTTCGGCACCGTCCGTCCCGCACCAGATGCTGACCTCGTCGTTCCACCGGGCAGCGCCGTCCTCGGCCGGCTCCTGTCGGGTGACCTTTCCGCTGCGCCCACTGACGTAACGCGGGTAGAGGCCCTCGTCGATCAACTCGTTGACGGCCTTGTCGCAGTTCTCCCCGACCACGTCCGGCACCTCGGCCGCCGGTGCTGGCCCGGTCACCTGCAACTGCACAGTCGTACCCCGGCTCACCTCGGTGCCCACGGCGGGCGAGGTGCTCTCGACCGTACGACCGGCACCGCCACCGAAGACCAACCGCCAGCCCAGCCGCTGCTTGCGCACCATGTCCCGGGCCTCGACGAAGTCGATGCCGACCACCGGTGGCACGGTCAGGCCGGTCCCCTTGGTCGCACCGGCGGAGGTCCGGACGGCCGACGGGGTGGCCCGCCCGGTGTTCGGCCGGGGCGCGGTGACCCGGACGGTCGGCGAACCGCTCGGGCTCGCGACGGCGAGGGGATCCTCCGAGGACGGCTCGCCGTCGCCGGCCAGAAGCCAACCGCCGGTCGCGCCGACCGCAGCGAGCAGCACAGCGGCCAACCCGCCACCCAGCAACACGCTGGCCCGGCCCGCGCCGGCACCGCCCTGGCCACCGACGGCATCCTGTCGGCCCGTGTTCGTGTCCGTCATACCGCCCACCGCCTCATCACCGGCGACCGTACCGCCCGCCGCCCACCCTGTTGCGCCGGCCATCCGCACCGGCGGGTCGTTGCGACTCGCCGCGCCGACGACGGGACGTTACGCTGCCCGGCATGGCCAGACAGGGCTGGGGAGTATCGATCGTCACGGCGATCGGGGTCGCTGCCGGCGCGGGCGCCGCCCAACTGGGCTTCGGCTACGGGCTCGGCGTCATCGCCTGGACGCCCACCGAGGCCGGGGCCACCGACACCGCCTGGGCGGACGGCCTCGCCTGGGCCACCTGGCTCGCCGCCAGCTCAACGGTCCTCGGCGCGGTCTGCGCGCAGCGACTGCACCAACGCGGCGCGGCGCGGCCGGTTGTGTCGGAGGCGACGGATTCCTCCGAATCCACCACCGCGCCGGAGCAGGCCACCCAGCCAGGCGGGCGTCCCCCTGCGGTCGACGTCCCCGGCCCGGAGACGGAGCGGGCGAGCGCACCCGCCGAGCCCGGCGGTCTGCTGCGCCGGGTGGCCCTCGCGCTCGGCGCCGGGATCGGCGGCCTGGTGACGGTGCTGCTGATCGCCGTACCCGCGCGGGTCGCCACCGGTGCGGACACCGGCGCACCGCAACGGACGGCCGCCGTCCAGGCGATGCTGGGCATCCTGCTGGGCGTGGTCGTCGCGATCTGGGCGCTGCGCTCCCGGGCAGCCGCGGTCAACGTGACCGCGACGGCCGCCTGGCTGTGGTTGCTCGCGGTGGTCTCGGTGATAGACGGAGTACGCGTCGGACGAGGGTTGACCGGTGCTCAACTGGGCACCTGGCAGCTCGACCCGGACCATTCGCGGTACTGGATCGGTGGTCAGCTCTACTGGCCCGGTGCGCTGCTGGCACTCGTACCCGCGCTGCTGATCGGCGTTCTGGCCGCCCTGCGGGCAGCCCGTTCGACCGGACACCGGGTCGGCGCGGCGGCCTCCGGCGCTGCCGGTCCGGTGCTCGTCGCGCTCGCCTACCTGACCACACTGCCGCACTGGTCGACGCTGGGCCCCGCGCAGCTGTCCACCCAACTGGTCGCCCCGTACGCGGTGATCGCCGGCGTCGCCGGCTCGGTGCTGGCCGCCGTTCTCGCGGAGCGAGCCGACCGGAACCTGACCACCCAGCTCGGGTCGACTGCGCCGGCGACGGCTGCCGACTCGGCCTCTGCCGCCCCGGCCGAGCTGGCCCCTTCCACCGCTGGCGGGCCGATCCCGACCCCTCGGGTCGATCCCGCTTCGGCCGCCGGCGCCGACTCGGAGCCGTCGGCTTCCGAGCCGTCGACCGGCGCCGCGGGTCGCCGCCGCAGAGCCGCCGTGCCGGAGGCAGCCGGGGCGAGTGCCCGACCGGACGAAGATGCGCTACCCAGGGTGCCTGCGCCACGGGGGAACCCAGATCTTTCCGGGTCAGCCGATCCTGCCAACGAGGACCCGACACCAACTATCCGGCGCGCCCGCCCGACCCGCCGCGCCACCCGCCCCACCACCGACTGAACCCAACCACCCCCGGCCACCCCCGCTCACCCCTGTCGATCATGAAGTTATTGCCATCCCGCGGCGCGTCGGGGGCAATAACTTCATGATCAACGCGGGGGTGACCAGGGGTGGGGCTGGGGGTGGGAAAGAGTTAGTTGACCGGCCAGGTGTGGACGGGTTCGTTGGAGCGCTGGAGTTCCGCGTAACGCTGGACCATGTGGTGCAGCGCGTCCTTCCGGTCCATGCCGTACCGCCGCTCCGCCGCCCAGACCGCCTCGGTCTGCCAGACGGCGCCGTTGCGACCGGTCCGACAGCGCTGCTCGATGATGCCGAGCAGCCGGTCCCGTTGGGCCGCCGCGACACCGAACCCGTCCAGGCCGGCCGCCGCGGTGGGCAGCAACTGCTCCAGGACCAGCTTGGTCACCGGCACGTCACCGAGCCCGGGCCAGTGCAGCACGGCGTCGAGACCACGTCGGGCGGCAGCGTGGAAGTTCTCCTCCGCGGAGCTGAAGGTGAGTTGGCTCCAGATCGGACGATCCGCCTCGGCCAGACCGCGAGCCAACCCGAAGTAGAAGGCCGCGTTGGCGAGCATGTCCACCACCGTCGGACCGGCCGGCAGCACCCGGTTCTCCACCCGCAGGTGCGGGCGGCCGTTCATGATGTCGTAGACCGGGCGGTTCCACCGGTAGACCGTGCCGTTGTGCAGCCTCAACTCCCCGAGCTGCGGTACGCCGCCGGCGTGCAGCACCTCCACCGGGTCCTCGTCCTCGCAGATCGGCAGCAGTGGCGGGAAATACCGGACGTTCTCCTCGAACAGGTCGAAGATCGAGGTGATCCACCGCTCGCCGAACCACACCCGGGGGCGTACCCCCTGGGCCTTGAGCTCGTCCGGGCGCGTGTCGGTGGCCTGCTGGAACAGGGCGATCCGGGTCTCCGCCCACAGTTGGCGGCCGTACAGGAAGGGGCTGTTCGCTCCGACCGCCACCTGCACACCGGCGATGGCCTGGGAGGCGTTCCAGTAGTCGGCGAAGCTGTCGGGTGCCACCTGGAGGTGGAACTGGAGACTGGTGCAGGCGGCCTCGGGGGCGATCGAGTCGGTGTGCGTCCGCAACTGCTCGACGCCGCGGATGTCCAGCTCGATGTCCTCGCCGCGGGCACCGACGATCTGGTCGTTGAGCACCCGGTAGCGCTCGTTGGTGGAGAGATTGTCCTCGACCAGGTGCCCCTCGGTGAGGGTGGGCAGGATGCCGACCAGGACGATCTTCGCGTCGGACCGGGCCGCCCGCTCGTCGGCCCGGGAGAGGCTGCCGCGCAGGTCACGCTCGTAGTCAGCGAAGCCGGTGCCCTCGATCAGTCGGGGCTCGGCGTTGAGTTCGAGGTTGAACTGCCCCAACTCCGTCTGAAAGAGCGGATCGGCGATGTCGGCGAGGATCTCCTCGTTGCGCATCGCCGGCTCGGCCGTCGAGTCGACCAGGTTGAGCTCGATCTCCAAGCCGGTCATCGGCCGGTCGGCGTCGAACCCGAAGTCGTCGAGCATGAGAGCGAAGACGTCCAGGCACCGCCGGACCTTCTGCCGGTAGCGGACGCGATCGTCCCGGGTGAAGGCACCCTGCGAGACGTCCCTGCCCATGTGTCCTCCCGACAGCCGGCGCGGTCGGGATCCTGCCGTCCCGGAAGCGCATTGTGAACCATCCACGGTAAGAGCGCCCACCTGACCGGGGCCAGAGGCCGACGGCGGTGATCCGTCATCGACCCGAGCGGACGTACTCGTGGCGCCATCTGTACCCCGTGACGGGCCGACACGACCCGATGCGGTGCGAACAACTCGTGACAATTACCACGACGTCGCCTCGGGTGGCAGACGACGCAGGGCCCGCGCCGACGTGCGGCGCGGGCCCTGCGTACCGGTGATCCGGAAGGCATCAGGCCTGACGGACGGCCTCACCCTCGATCTCGATCTTGATCTTGCGGCTGACCAGCACGCCCCCGGTCTCCAGGGCGACGTTCCAGGTCAGGCCGAACTCCTCGCGGTCGATCTCGGTGCTCGCGGAGAAGCCGAAGATGTCCTGGCCGAACGGGCTGCGGCCGACACCCTCGAACTCCACCTCCAGCTCGACCGGCCGGGTCACGTCCTTGATGGTCAGCTCACCGGCGAGCACGAACTCGTTGCCGCTGCGGGACTTGACCCCGGTGCTGCGGAACTCGAGCGTCGGGAACTTCTCGGAGTCCAGGAACTCGGGGCTGCGCAGGTGCGCGTCCCGGTCGGCCTGGGTGGTGTCGATGCTGGCGGCCTGGATGGTCGCGACGACCGACGACTGCAGCGGGTCCTCCGCGACGGTGATGGTGGCGGTCGCCTCGTTGAACTCACCGCGGACCTTGCTCACCATCATGTGCCGGGCAACGAAGCCGACCCGCTTGTGCGCCACGTCGAGCGCGTAGGTGCCGGCCGTCGGGATGGTGAGGCCGTCCCAGTCGCGGGTAACCGCATCGATGCTGCTGGTCATGCTGCTGTCCTCCAGGAGAATTGTTTAGTAGCCCAACGACTGCTTGAGCAACTATAACTGCAACAACATTCCCTGTGTCAAGTACTGCTAGGATGAACCAGTGACCAACGTCTTCGACGATCCCCGGATCACCGCCGTCGGCCTGCTCTTCGAGGCACACGCCGGGTTGTCCGCCCGGTTCGACGCCCAACTCGCGGAGCACGGCCTCTCCGCGGTCGAGTTCGAGGTCATCACTCGACTGGCCCGCTCACCCGGCAACCAGCTACGCATGACCGACCTCGCCGCACAGACCTCACTGTCGACCAGCGGGGTCACCCGCGTGGTGGACCGGATGGAACGCGACGGCCTGCTCACCCGTCGCGCCTGCCCGAACGACCGGCGCAGCTCGTACGCGGTGGTCACCGCCGCAGGCATGCAGCGACTGAACGAGACGCTGCCCGGCCACCTACAGATGATCGAGCAGTGGTTCACCGGCCAACTCGACCCCGAGGCGTTGGCAGCCCTTCTCGACGGGCTGCGGCGGGTCCGCGACGCCGCACATCCGTGCGCCACCGCAGGCAGCGACGACACCAGCTTCGCAGAGCAGACCGAGACCACCCAGCCCTGAGCACCTCATGCCGGCGCGGTGATCGCACCGGCAGAAAGACCGGCAGAACTGGCCCCGCCAAGCTGGATGATTCGGGCCAAGTCGACTTTCTGCCGCCGTAGCGGTGGCAGGCTTCGAGCACCGGGGATCAACCGGGGGGTAACGGCGCGGGCGATCAGCGAGGGGTAGCACCAAGGGGGCTCTTCGCCCGCGCCACTCACCCGACCCCGGTCGTCCTCGACCGCGCCGGGAGCGTCTGCCCCACGGCGCTACCCGACGGCCGGCCCGCCCCGATCGGCGGTCAGCGCGTAGAGCAGTCCCGACTCCTGAGGCAGCAGCGCGATACCGCTCTCCCGGCAGACCCGGTCGAGCCGATCGAGGACCGCCGGGTCCGCGGTGCTCGCGGCCAGCCCCACGAGCGCCTCCACCACATCCCGGCGATCCTGGCCCGAGTCGGCGGCGGCGGCGAACCATTCGGCAGCCAACTCCCGGTCACCCCGGTGCAGCGCGAGGTTGCCCTCGATCAGCGCGCAGAGACCCACATCCGGCCCGTCCCCGGACAGCGCCATGTCATCGGAGCGCTGGCGTGGCACGGCCCGCCGAGATAGTGCGCGCACCGATCCCGCCGCCGCAGCCTCGGCCATCCCCGCGCGTAACTCGACGAGCACCTCGGTCGCCTCCGCAGCACGCCCGTCCTGGGCGAGCGCCAACCCGACCGTCCCGAGTGTTCGCCGGCGGCGCCCCTGGTCACCCAACTCGGACAACGCCGCCATCGCCCGCCGACCACGGTCGACCGCGTCGGCGTACCAACCCTCCAGACGGGCGACCTCGGCTCGACCGGCCCAGACCAGCACCCGCAGCCGCTGCTCCCCACTCTCGGCGGCAAGTCGGTCCGCCGCAGCGAGCCGCCGTCGGGCCGCAGCAAGGTCACCGATCCGGATCTCGTGCCAGGCGAGACTGTTCTGGGCCACCGCCAGGTCCCGGGTCCGTCCATCACGGGCGGCCAGCCGCAACACCGCCTCGGCCTGCTCGCGCGCCTCGTCCTGCCGGCCGACGGCGATCAGCAGCGTGCCGAGCACGTTGCGCGCCTCCAGCTCACCTGCGACATCGCCGGCCTGCCGGAAGGTCGCCAACGCCGCACGTGCCGTCGCCAGCTCGTCGGCGCCCGCACCGTGCTCGGCCGCGAGCCGGGCAACCCCGAGGGCGGCCCAGCCCCGCAGAATCGGATCGGCGTCGGCGGTACGCGGGTCCGCCAACAGCCGGCGCAGCCACTGCCTCCCGACGACGTCGCGCCCACGAAACCGCCACCAACGGGTCAGGCAGGCCGCCAGCCGCAGCGCGGTCAACGGGTCGTCAGTGGCCGCATGGGTCAGCGACGAGCTGATGTCACTGGTCATCTCGTCCAGCCGGTGCACCGCCTCGGACGATCGCGGACCAACCAGGTCGACTGCCGTGCGCGCCACCAACCTCGCGATCACCTCCGCGTGCCGCCGCCGGATGCCGGTCAACTCACCCCCGCCAGCCGCCTGCTCGACGGCATACTCCCGGACCGCGTCGAGCAGCCGGAACCGGAACGGATTGGTACCGCGTACGCTCAGCAGCCCCAACTCGACGAACCGGTCCAGCAACGGAACGGGGTCGATCGCCACCGTGCCGTCCTGGTCGGCCTCGTCGGCGAGCATCTCCTCGGCCAACTCCACCGACCAGCGATTGCCGAACACGGCGAGCTGTCGCAGCGCTGCTCGCTCGTCGGGTGCCAGTAGTCGGTAACTCGTCGCCACCGCGTCGCGCAGAGTGACCACCGCAGAAGGGCCGCTCGACCGGTGGGTGAGCGCGTCCGGTGCGTCCCAACCGGGATGGACCGTGGCGTCGGCGGGAGCGGCCAGGTCGAGCACCCGGTCGCCGTACCGGTCCAGCAACTCGGTGAGGTCGAGGAGCCGGCCCCGGGCGGCCATCAGCTCGATGGCCAGCGGCAGACCGCCCAGGCGGCGAACCAGCGCGGCGAGTGCCGGCAGTTCGTCTGGGGTGGGCGTCTCCCGGCGGACCTGAGCCAGCCGGGCGGTGAACAGGGCCACCGCCGGCCACGACTCGAGCGTGGCCAGGCCGCCGTGGTCGACGTCCGGGGGTGGCACGTCGAGCGGCGCGACCGGCCAGACCCGCTCGCCGGGTAGGCCGACCGGGTGCCGCCCGGTGACCAGCACCCGCAGCGAGGGCAGGGCGGCGATCAGTCGGTGCAGCGTCGCGGCGACCGGGCCCGGGGCGCGTTCCACCGCGTCCATCACCAGCAACGCCGGACGGCCGGCGAGCTGGGCCACGAGTTCCGCCAGCCGCGCCGAGCCGAGCACGGACGTCGAGGCGGCGAGGACGTCCGGCCCGTCCGAGCCCTCACCGATCAGCACCCCGGTCACCCCGGCCGGGTGAGCGGGGGCCACCGCGTGCGCCACCGATGTCGCCAGGGCGGTCTTGCCGACCCCGGCCAGTCCGACCAGGCTCACCAGCCGGGGGCCACCCTCTGTGGTCAGCATGCCGGTCAGCTCGGTGATGTCGCGGTCCCGACCGATCAGCGTGACCGGAGGCGGAAGGGCGACCGGTCGGTCGGAGGACATGGCTCCGCTGCCGACCGCGAGCGCCGTCGAGGTGGTGTCGGGTCGGGTCGGCTCGGTGCCGGAGCCGCGAGCCGCCGCCAGGAACGCCGTCCGGTCGCCGCCGGTCAACGCCAACGCCGCAGCGAGCAGATCCACAGTGGTGCGCTGCGGCCGGACCGCCCGACCGCGCTCCAGATCACGCACCGTCCGCACACCGACCCCGGCCCGGGACGCCAACTCGGCCTGGGTCAGGCCGGCGGCGCGTCGATGCTCGCGGAGCAGCTCCGGCAGGGCGGTACGGCCGGCCGGGCTCCGCGACCCTCCATGATCCGGAGTCATGGGCACGAAGAGTACGGATGGACCCCGACGGTCGGCAGTCGAACGTCGGGCTATTGACGCCCAACCGCCGAAATCCGACAGCCGTACGGACAGCCCGCCCGGTACGGACGGTCTGGTGGAAGCCTTCTAGAGGCCCAGGTCGCGAGCGATGATCATGCGCTGCACCTCGCTGGTGCCCTCACCGATCTCCAGGATCTTGGAGTCCCGCCAGAAGCGGGCGACCGGGTACTCGTTCATGAAGCCGTACCCGCCGTGGATCTGGGTCGCCTCCCGGGCGTTGTCCACCGCGATGGTGCTGGCGTGCAGCTTGGCGATGGCGGCCTGCCGCTTGAACGGCGCACCGGCGAGCATCCGAGCCGCCGCGTCGTAGTAGGCCAACCGGGCGGTGTGCGCCTTCAGCTCCATGTCTGCGATCTTGAACTGGATCGCCTGGTTGGCGCCGATCGGCTGGCCGAAGGCGTGCCGCTCCTTCGCGTACTTGATCGACTCGTCGACGCAGCCCTGGGCGAGGCCGACGGCCAGCGCGGCGATGGCGATCCGACCCTCGTCGAGGATCCGCAGGAACTGGGCGAAACCCCGGCCCCGCGCACCGAGCAGGTTGGCCGCCGGTACGCGGCAGTCGTCGAAGGTCAGCTCGTGGGTGTCCGAGGCCGTCCATCCCACCTTGGAGTAGCCCGGCGCGACGGTGAACCCGGGCGTGCCGGTCGGCACGATGATGGTCGACAACTCCTTGGAGCCGTCCGGGTTCGTGCCGGTCACCGCGGTGACGGTCACCATGGCCGTGATGTCGGTGCCCGAGTTGGTGATGAACGCCTTCGACCCGTTGATCACCCACTCGTCGCCGTCCAGCGCCGCGCGCGTCTGGGTGCCGGCGGCGTCGGAGCCGGTGCCCGGCTCGGTGAGACCGAACCCGGCCAGCGCCTCGCCGCTGAGCAGCTTGGGCAGCCAGGTCGCCTTCTGCTCCTCGGTGCCGAAGCGGTAGATCGGCATCGCGCCCAAGGAGACCGCCGCCTCCAACGTGATGGCCACGCTGGAGTCGACCCGGGCCAACTCCTCCAGGGCCAGGCAGAGCGCGAAGTAGTCGCCGCCCATCCCACCGTGCTCCTCGGCGAAGGGCAGGCCGAACAGGCCCATCTTGCCCATCTGCCGGACCACCTCGTACGGGAAGGTGTGCTGCTCGTAGTGCTCGGCGATGACCGGGGCGACCACTTCGCGCGCGAAGTCCCGCACGCTGGACCGCAGCGCCGCTTGCTCGTCGGTGAGCCGGAAGTCCATGTCGTTCCTCCTGGAAAGGGCGGGCCGCCGGGCGCTCGTGACGCGGAAGCGGCTGAAGCGTTAGGAAGGGCCCCCTCCTATACACCAGGCGTTAAGCGGGGGCCCTTCCTTGCGGGTCAGACGGGGGTCACGCCGTGCCGGCGTCGGGAGAAGTGCCGGTCCTTGGTACGCGCCGCCGCGAACCGACGGACCAGCTCGGTACGCAGGTCGTGGGGCTCGACGATGGCGTCCACCACCAGCTCGCTGGCGAGCCGGACGACGTCGATGTCCTGCTCGTACTCGGCCCGCTTGGCGGCCACGAAGGCAGCCCGCTCGGTCTCGTCCTCGATGGCGGCGATCTTGTTGGCGTAGACGGCGTTCACGGCGGCCTCGGCGCCCATCACCGCGATCTTCGCGGTCGGCAGGGCGATCGTGGCGTCCGGCTCGAACCCGGGGCCCGCCATGGCGTAGAGGCCGGCGCCGTACGCCTTGCGGACCACCACGCAGATCTTCGGGACCGTCGCCTCGGAGATCGCGGTGATCATCTTTGCGCCGTGCCGGATGATGCCCTGCTTCTCCACCGCGCTGCCGACCATGAAGCCGGGCACGTCGCTGAGGAACAGCAGCGGCACGTTGAACGCGTCGCAGAGCTGCACGAACCGGGTGGCCTTGTCGGCCGAGTCGACGAAGAGAACGCCGCCCTTGAACATCGAGTTGTTGCCGACCACGCCGACGACCTGCCCCTCGATGCGACCGAAGCCGATGGTCAGCTCCTTGGCCCAGAGGGCCTGGATCTCGAAGAAGGAACCCTCGTCGAGCAGGCCCTTGGCGTACCTCCGCATGTCGAACGCCTGCCGCTCGCTGGCCGGCACCAGCGCGGCCAGGTCGGCCTTCGCGGGCGCGGCGACGGCCGGCGCGGCCGGCGGCGTCTGGGTCCAGTTCGCCGGGAGGTACGACAGGTAGGTCTTCACGACGTCGAGCGCGTCGGCCTCGGTCTTGCAGAGGAAGTGCCCCACGCCGGACTCGGCGGTGTGCACCTTGGCCCCGCCCATCGCTTCCAGGGTGGTCTTCTCGCCGGTGACCATCTCGACCATCCGGTCGGAGCCCAGGTACATGCTCGCGTTGCCGTCGACCAGGGCCACCACGTCGCAGAACGCCGGAATGTACGCCCCACCGGCTGCGCTCGGGCCGAACAGCGCGCACACCTGCGGGATCGAACCCGAGGCGCGCACCTGGTTCCAGAAGATCTTTCCGGCGCCGCGGCGGCCGGGGAAGAGGTCGACCTGGTCGGTGATCCGCGCGCCGGCCGAGTCGACCAGGTAGACCATCGGCACGCCGGCGCCGTACGCCCGCTCGATGATTCGAATGATCTTCTCGACGGTGCGGGCGCCCCAGCTGCCGGCCTTGACGGTGGAGTCGTTGGCCATCAGGCAGACCTGTCGGCCGTCGATCGTGGCGGTGCCAGTGACCACGCCGTCGGCGGGCAACCCTTCGGCCATCGTGTTGGCGTAGAGGCCGTCCTCGACGAACGAACCCTCGTCGACCAGGAGGGCGACGCGTTCACGGGCGAAGAGCTTGCCCTTTGCCGCGTTGGCCGCGTGGTACTTGTCCGCGCCGCCGGACCGGGCCCGCTTGCGCAGCTGCTCCAGTGCCTCACCGTCGAGCGTCACGCCGACTCCCTCACCTAACGACCTGAACGATCGTTAGGCTATCGCATTCGCGCACCCTCCGGCGACCCGCGATCAACCGACGCCCCTTCGGCCGGGACATTGACCTGATACGTCGAAGGGGCCGGCCTCGTGCCGGCCCCTCCCCGCGCCTGCGGAGCACTCAGCTCGGCATCGGCGTCAGTCGGGTCCGCGGACCAGCCCGCAGCACACCCGACGGCAACGTCTTGCCGAGCAACTCCTCGGCCAACTCGGCCGCCTCGATGAGGGCCGCCAGGTCGATGCCGGTGTCGATGCCCATGTCGTGCAGCATGTGCACGGCCTCCTCGGTCGCCAGGTTGCCGCTCGCCCCCGGCGCGTACGGGCAGCCGCCCAGGCCGCCGACGCTGGCGTCGAACTCGGTCACCCCCAGCTCCAACGCGGTCAACAGATTCGCCAGCGCCGTTCCCCGGGTGTTGTGGAAGTGCAGCAGCACCGGCACGTTCGCGTTCCGGTCGCGTACCGCGGTCAGCAGCTCACGGACCCGACGTGGGGTGCCCATGCCGGTGGTGTCGCCGAATGCGACCCGGTCCGCGCCGTCCCGCACCACCCGGTCGACGATGCCGGCCACCCGCGCCGGGTCGACGTCACCCTCGTACGGGCAGCCGAAGCTGGTCGCCACGATCACCTCCACCCGCGCGGACGCGCCGTGCAGCAGGTCGATCAGCTCGGCGATGTCGTCCAGCGACTCCTCGGTCGACCGGTTGACGTTGCGGCGGTTGTGCGTGTCGCTGGCGGAGACCACCACCTCGATCTCGGTGAACCCGGCGGCGAGGGCCCGCTGGGCACCCCGGGTGTTCGGCACCAGCGCCGAGTACCGCACCCCGTCGGCCTTGGCCGCCCGCTGCCACACCTCGTCGGCGTCGGCCATCTGCGGGATCGCCCTCGGGTGCACGAACGACACCGCCTCGATCCGGCGCACACCGGTGCCGGAGAGGGCGTCGAGCAGACGAACCTTGGCGTCGGTCGGGATCGGTTCCTCGTTCTGCAACCCGTCCCGTGGCCCGACCTCACGGATCGTGACGAAATCTGACAGGTCCGTCATAAGGGGTCACCTCGCTGTGACGTAGTGCTGTGGCGGTCATCCCAGCATGCCACCCCGCCGACCGTAGGGTTGATCAAGAGGTTTGCGTCAGGATTTCGGCCTCTGGTGACGCAAACCTCTTGATCACCAGCGTGAGGGAGGGTGTGGTCAGCGCATGCGGGAGACGATGCCCGTGTCGTAGGCGCCGGACCGGAACTCCTCGTTCTCCAGCAGCTCGGCGAAGAAGGGGACGTTGTTCTTCGGGCCCTCGACCTGGAACGCGGCGACCGCGGCCTTCGCGCGTTCGAGCACCTCGTCGCGAGTCGCGCCGCTGACGATCAGCTTGGCCAGCAGGCTGTCGTAGAACGGGGTGACCGTGTTGCCCTCGGTGTAGCCGGAGTCCACCCGGACACCCTCACCCGTGGGCTCCACCCAGGTCTTCACCACACCCGGGCCGGGCAGGAAACGCTTCGGGTCCTCGGCGTTGATCCGCATCTCGATGGCGTGCCCACGCGGGGTCAACGCGTCCGGGTCGAACGTCGGCGCCAGCCCGGACGCCACCCGCAGCTGCTCCTCGACCAGGTCGATCCCGTAGACGTACTCGGTCACCGGGTGCTCCACCTGGAGCCGCGTGTTCATCTCCAGGAAGAAGAACTCTTCGGAGCCGGGGACGTCGCCCTTGGAGTCCCGCTGACGCGGGACCAACAGGCATTCCACAGTCCCCGCATTGCGGTAACCGACCGCCTCGCCGGCCCGCACCGCCGCCGCCAGAAGGCGAACCCGCAGCTCCGGCGAGACCGCCGGGGACGGGGACTCCTCGACCAGCTTCTGGTTGCGTCGCTGCACCGAGCACTCCCGCTCGCCGAGCGCCACCACACGACCGTCGGCCAGGCCGAGGATCTGCACCTCGACGTGGCGCACCCGGGGGAAGTACCGCTCGATCAACACCGACCCGTCGCCGAACATCCGCTCGGCGAACGCGCGCACCTTGTCGTACTCGGTGCGCAGCGCGGCCTCGTCGACGGCGACGCCCATGCCCATGCCGCCGCCGCCGGCCGCGGCCTTGACCATCACCGGATAGCCGATCTCGGCGGCGGCCGTCACCGCCGCGTCCAGGTCGGCTGCCGGGTCGGTGGTGCCCGGCGCGACCGGAACACCGGCCGCCGCCATCAGGTTCCGGGCATTGATCTTGTCGCCCATCGCGGTGATCGCGTCCGCGCCGGGGCCGACCCAGATCAGGCCGCTCGCCTCGACGGTACGGGCGAACTCGGCGTTCTCCGACAGGAAGCCGTAGCCGGGGTGGATGGCCTGCGCACCGGTCGCCTTCGCGGCGGCGAGGATCGCCTCGGTGTTGCGGTAGCTCAGCGCCGGGTTCGCCGGGCCGATGAGGACCGCCTCGTCCGCCTCGGCGACGAACGGCAGGTCGGCATCGGCTTCCGAGTGGACCGCGATCGCGCGGATGCCGAGCCGCTTGGCGGTCCGGATGATCCGGCGGGCGATCTCACCCCGATTGGCTACCAGCAGTGACTCGATCATGTTTCCTCCCGGCGTCCGGATGGTGGGACGGTGGTTAGGGAATCATGACCGACGAACCTCTGACGAGTCGGGCTCAGGCGAGCAACGCGGCCAGTGTCGCGCCGCGCAGCAGCTCGGCCCGGCGACGCCGGTCAACCTCACCGCCGAGGAACGGGGTCGAGTTCATCAACCCGAACGCGGCGTGCGCGAGCACCCGCGCCTCGCCGTCGGGCATGCCGGGGTGCAGGGCGGTGAGCACTGTCACCCACTCCTCGACGTAGAGCCGTTGCAGGCGACGGATCCGTCGTCTCGGCTCCTCCGGCAGGCGGTCCAACTCGTGCAGGTGTAGAGCGATCACCGCCGGGTTGGCCAGCGCGAACTCGACGTGGAAATCGATCAGCGACTCCAGCACCGCGCGCGGGTCGTCCGGGTGCCCGGCGGCACGTTCCCGTCCACCGGCCAGCAGGCCCTCACTGACCGGGATCAACGCGGCGGCCAGCATCGCCTCCTTGCCGGCGAAGTGGTGGTAGAGCGCCGGTCCGGTGACCCCCGCCGCCGCGCCGATGTCGTCCATCGACACGCCGTGGTAGCCGCGCGCGGCGAACAGACCGACCGCGATCTCCAGGATCTCGTCCTTGCGGGACCTGCGTCGGCCCGTGCCCGCCGCACCCCGTGCCTGCTGCTCCACCGTCACCGGGCAAGCGTAGACCGCGACCTGGCCAGGGTGGGCCGCTGGTTACCGAGCGGTTGAGCACATCTCAGCGCCTGGCGGCATGCTCAGTCGTCCGGGTCGAGGTCGTGCTCCGTTCGCAGCGCGGCAGCCTCGGCGGGCCGGTCCAGCAGATCCAGGGCACGGGCCAGCAGCCAGGCCGTCTGGCGGACCGGCCGCGAGCCGGCCGGCAGCCCACCGAGAACCCGTCGCAGGAGCGGCTCCGCCTCCGCCGGACGGTCCAGTCGAAGCAGCAGCTCACCGGCGAGGATCTCCACCTGGGCGGCCTCACCGAAAGCCTCGATCGACCGTAGCCGGTCGGGCACCCCGGCGAGCCGTGCCAGCGCCTCGTCCGGTCGGTTCTCGGTCGTCAGCACCCGTGCCCCGACCTCGGCGACCATCGCCAGCTCGTACGTCACGGGTGGCTCCGACTGCCCGGCCAGCGTCACCGCCAGCGCGTCCGCCTGCTCGACGGCACGAGTCGCCGCCGGCCGGTCGTCGGCCCAGAACCAGGCGTACGCCTCCCGCCGGCGGGCCCGCAACTCGTCCAGCGGCAGGCCGCCGAGCCGGTAAGCCTCGGCGGCTGCGGCGAACCGTTCCGCGCCGGCCGCGTCCCGGTCCGCTTCGTAGAGGATGCCCCCGGCCTCCTCCAGCACCTGCGCCCGATGCGGGAGGTTGTCCGGACCATCCAGGTTGTCGGCCAACTGCCCCAGCAGGGCCAGCGCCGGATCGATCTCGCCGAGCCCGGCGTACACGCCGGCCAGCAGATGCCGGCAGCGGTCCGCCTCGGCCTGGGCGCCCAGCCGGTCGAGACCGAGGACGGCCTCCTCGGCGACCTCGGCCGCCTCACTCAGCCGACCCACCATCCGGTACGCGTTCGCCAACTCCCAGCGCAGGAACGCGTCCCCCTCGGCACCCCGCTCCACGCAGAGCGTCACCGCCTCGACGAAGTCGTCCACCGCGTCGACGGCCCGGCCGGCCGCGAGCAACGCACGGGCCCGGGCCACGCGAACCGGCAACTCCGCGTCCGTCGATGCCGACGCCAGCGCCTCGTCACAGGCGGCCACCGCGTCGGCGGGGTCGTCCACCGTCCTGGCGTACGCCAGGGAGGCCGCCGTGACCAGCTCGCCGACGCCCACTTCCCGACCGATCCGGCGGGACTCGGCGGCGGCGGCCCGCGCCTCGTCGACACGTTCCGACTGCTCCAGCAGGTGCGCCCGGTGCAGCGCGATCCGGGCCGCCAGGTAAGGGTCGCCACCCGCGTCGGCCGGCACCCGGTCCAGTGCCGCGAGCGCGTCGGCCCGACGTTCCCGGTGGAGCAGCGCCAACGCCACCCGATGGTGGGCGGCGGCCCGCTGCCGGGCGTCGCCGTCCCGGTCCAGCAGCTCAGCGGCCTGGCGGACCAACGCCAACCCCTCGTCGGCGTCGTCGTCGGACCGGGCCAGCAGCACGCCGAGCCGCCCGGCGACCACCTGGGCGGACACCTCGTCGCCCTCCGCCCGGTACAGGTCCAGTGCCGCTCGGTTCGACTCGATCGCGCCCGGCAGGTCGTCCTGGTCGCCGTGCTCGGCCGCCCGCAACGCCGTCCGGTGGGCGACCGTACGCGCGGGCAGGTCGGCCGAGCCGAACCGCTCGTCGTAGGCGGCCAGCGCCGCCCGGAACGTGACCTGGTCGTGCCGACCCCAGCTCTGCTCGGCGAGGTCCAGCAGTTCGTCCGGCCCGGCGTCGGCGGGCACCGCCGGTGCGGGTGCCTCGACGACAGCGGCGCGCGTCGCGCCACCGGCCGGAGAGCCCTCACGGACCGGAGTTGTCGACTCGTCACCGCTTCGGCGTGGCGGGCGACGGCGGACGCTCGCGGACAGCGGCAGGTGCTCACCGCGCGGCTGCACCGCGAGCCGGCGGGCGATCCACTCCGACTGGTGGCTGCTCCCGTTGCGGGCGTCGAAGCGCTCCGCCAGCCCGGTCGCGGTCCGCGTCAGCTCGTCGGCGAGCACCGACACCGACACCTCGCCGGCCGGTCGGCCCTCGCCAGCGCGGCGGTAAACGGTCGCCGCGCCACTCTGCCCGGCCTGGCGCAGCGCGGCGGCGGCCGTCGCCGCGAAGTGCATCGCGGCGGCCGGCGACGGCGCCCGGTCCAGCCAGTCCAGGTGCCGTTCGACCAGCTCCACCGCCCGTGCGTCGTTCCCGGTCAACGTGCAGAACTCGACGTGGTCGCCGATGTCCCACAGGTCGGCGAGGTTGCCGCGCAACCGGCGGTACGCCTCCCGGTGCGCGTCGCGCGCCGACTCGTCCCGCCCGGTGCGCAGGTACGGCAGGAGCAGTGCGGTGAGGATCGCCTGCGGCTGCTCGGTGCAGGTGAGCCGGCCGGCCAGCACCGGCTCGGACAGCGCCACCGCCTCCGCGTCCCGCCCGGTGTCGGCGAGGTAGTTCACCTGGCTGGTGGGGTCGCAGCCGGCGCAGTCGGAGAGGTCGTCGCGCGGGGTGGTCTGCCAGAGCCGGTACCAGTGCGCGGCCGCCTCGGCGTCACCCACGTGGTCGGCGACCCGGAACCGGTGCTTGTGGACGGTCTGCAGGCTGTGCCCGGCGGCCCGGTAGCGGCGTTCCATGTCGTCCAACACCGCGTAGGTGCGGTCGAGCGGCACCTCCGGGAAGTTCAGCAGACCGGTGACCATGTACTTGAAGTGCCACAGCAGGTTGTGCTGGTGACGTTGGTGATAGGGCTGCGGGTCACTGTCGAACTCGGACAGGCACCAGGAGAAGGTCACGAAGGACTTCGCCGGCTCACCACCGTAGATGTACCCGGTGGTGGCCTGCATCCGGGTGACGAAGGCCAGGTGCCGGTCGTCGGCGGCGTCCACTCGGCGCAACAACTGCTCGAGCGCGGCGATCTGCCCCGCCCCGTACGGCATGTCGGAGATGCCGCGCAGCACCCGCCACAGATCCTCGTCACTCATGCTCGCTCCTGTCCCGGCACGGCCCGGCCGAGCAGGCCGAGGAAGGAATCGTTCAGCAGCGCCGCGTCGGCGGCGCGGATCGGATGGTGACCGAGCAGCAGCGCCTGGCCGTACAGCGCCTCGACGGCGAGCCCCACCAGCTCCGGGTCGGCCAGCGCGGTGACCCGGCGGACCAACGGGTTGCGGTGGTTGAGCACCAACTGCGGGCGGTCCGGCGGCGCGGTGGCGGCGAGCGCGTCGAGGACCCCGCCCCACAGCTCGTCGGCACGCTCCCGGCTTGCCGCCAGCTGGTCGTTGAACGCCGCCGACCTGCTGACCAGGTAGAGCGCGGGCAGCGACACCGGGTCGTACGCCCGGATCACCACCTCGCAGCCGGAGCGTTCGACGGCCCGCTGCGCGGCGGCGAGGAACGGTCGCAGCGCCAACTCCGCCTGCGGGTCGAGCGCCTCGAAGCGGGTGGTCAGGTCGCTCGGCTCCAGCCGTTCGATCAGCACCGAGCGGTCCACCGCCGGCAGCCGCTCGATCAGCTCGGTGTCGTACGTGTAGCCGCCGTTGACCACCGCCAGGTCCTGCGCGGCGGCCACCGCGGCGAGTTGACGGAACTCGTCCAGGCTCGCCGCGTAGCGGAGCACGCCGTGGCGCTCCCGGAACTCGGCGAGAGTGAGCGTGCCGACGTTGGTGTCCATCGGCCACCACCGGTCGACCAGCCGGAGCATCTCGTCGTCGTGCAGCGCCAACGCCTTCACGCCCAGGTGGTGCACTTGGAGGAACTCGGCCAGCCGGTGCGGGTCGTGCCGGGCCAGCCGGACCAGCCAGCCGCGTACCTGGTCGCCGAGCGCCTCGCGGGTCGTGGTCAGCAGGGTGTCCTCGTAGAGGGCTTCCCGGCTGGCGGTGGGGCGCAGCTCGCTGGCGTCCACCACGCAGTGCGCGAAGAACGCCCAGTCCGGCAGCAGCCCGTCGGCGTTCTCGGTGAGCAGCATGCGCTTGAGGTAGACCCGGTGCCCGGCACGGGCCGCCGGGTTCACCGGGGTGGGCAGGATGACGGCGACACCGGTCAGCCCGGCCTCCGGCACGCTCAGCGGCAGCACGTCGAACGGGTCGACGCCGAGCGTCTCCCGGGCGTACGCGATCAGCGCCGCCCGGTCGACCGGCGCGCCGGGCACTGTCGGCCAGGGCGGTTCGCCGGTGGTGGTGACCACGTCGCCGACCCGGACGGTGACCGGCAGCAGTGACCCGAAGAGCCGGGCCAGGTCGGTGACGGTCGGGGTGGCGAACCACTGGTCGGCGTCGCGGCGGGGCACCAGCGTGACGGTGGTGCCCGGTTCGGCGCGGGAAGCTTCCGGTGGCGCCAGGCTGACCGCGTACCGGCCGTCGGCGTACCCGGTCCAACGCACCGTGGGGTTCTCGCCGTTGCGGGTGAACACCTGGATCTCGTCGGCGACCAGGAAGCAGGAGAGCAGGCCGATGCCGAACTGGCCGAGGAACTCGTGCCGGGAGAAGCCGAGTTCGTCCCTCTTGGAGCTGCGGCCGATGGTGGCCAGCAGCTCGTGCACCTGCGCCTCGGTCAGGCCGATGCCGGTGTCGTGCACCCGCAGCGTGCCGTCACCGGTGGTCTCCGGAGTCTCGATGCGGACCAGGGCCGGCGCGTCCGGCTCGGTCGAGCGCCGCGCGGTGATCGCGTCCACAGCGTTCTGCAGCAGCTCGCGCACGTAGACCCGCGGACTGCCGTAGAGGTGGTGGCTGAGCAGGTCGACCACGCCACGGAGGTCGACCTGGAAGGTGTGGTCCACGTGTGTTTCTCCCCCGGTCCCGACATGCCGGCGCCCACCGTACCGATGATCACCGACAGGCGCGTCCCCCTTTCGCCCGGCGGCTTGACCCTCGACCCGGTCGATCCCGCACGGTCACCGGATGACCTCCACAGCTCTGGGCCGGGACTTCCGGCTGCTCTGGTCCGCCGCCGTCTCGTCGCGGTTCGGGGACGCGCTGCGTACCCCCGCCCTGGCCCTGCTGGCCGCGACCGTTACCCGCGACCCCCGGGTCATCGCGGCGGTCACCGTGGTGGGTCAGTTGCCACCGCTGCTCTTCGGCCTGCTCGGCGGCGTGTACGCGGACCGCTGGGACCGTCGTCGGACGATGGCAATGGTCGACGGGGTACGCGCCGTCGTGGTTGCGGCACTGGCCGCGGCGGTCGCCCTCCATCGGGCCAGCGTGCTGGTGCTGCTGGCGGCGGCGTTCCTCCTCGCCGCGCTGGGCACCCTGTTCGACTCCGCCTCGTTCGCACTGCTTCCCGCGCTGGTGCCGCCGGACGCGTTGCCCCGGGCGAACGGCCGACTTCAGGCGGGTACGGCCGTGGCCGGTGGTTTCATCGGCGCTCCCGCCGCCGGCGTCCTCTTCGCCACCGCCCCGGCCCTTCCGTTCGCCGTGGACGCCGTCACCTTCGCCGTGGCCGCCGTACTGGTGCTGGCGCTCGCCCCGGCTCCCGCCGCGCGGGCGGATTCCGGAGCCGGAGCACGGCGCGGCGCGGTGTGGGCCGAGATCGTCGAGGGGGTGCGGTGGTTGCGCGGGCACAAAACACTGTGGAGGGTCACGCTGCTCTCCGCCGCGAGCAACCTGGCGATCAGCGGCATCATTGCGGTGCAGGTGCTCTACGCGCTGGACGTCCTGCGGGTGCCGCCGGCCGGGTACGGGCTGTTCGCTGCGGCTGCGATCCTCGGCGGCGTGGCCGGGGCGCTCGGTGCGGGTCGTCTCGCCGTCCGGCTCGGTACGGTGCCCGCGTTGTGCGCGGTGCTCACCGCGCAGACGGTGGCGCTGACCGGATTCGCGCTGGCCCGACATCCGGTGCCGGGTGCAATCGCGCTTGCCGTCTTCGCTGGCGGCACTGTGATGTGGAACAGCCTGTGGGCGTCGTACGGGCAGCGGCACGTGCCGGCCGGGCTGCTCGGTCGGGTGGGCGCGGCCCAGCGGATGGTCGGTCTGCTCACCGCACCGGTCGGGGCGGTGCTCGCCGGGCTGGCCGCCGCGGCGTACGGCACGGTGCCGGTGACGGGCGCGGCGGCGGGCACGTTCGCGCTGGTCACCGTGGCGGCGTGGCGGACACTGCGCCCGGCCGCGCGGCCTGCTTCCCGCACGGTCGGCGCAGCCTAGCCCGGGGTCCGTTCCCGGTGGGACAGCCCGGACAGGCGTAGCGCGATCCGCCGCCGGGCCGGTGGTACGGCACCGAGCAGCCGGAGCAGCACGTCGCGGGCCGGCCGGCGGGCCGGCGGAGTGGTGGCGAGCCGGGTCAGCCCGGCGGCGAAGCTGAGCACGTCCTCGGCCATCGGCCGCTGCCGGGCGTTGTAGTCGTCGAGCGCCGTCTCCGGGCCGCCGTCCAGCACGTCGGCGAGGGCGGTGCCGAGGGCCACCGCGTCGCAGATGCCGAGGTTCATGCCCTGACCGCCGGCGGGGCTGTGCACGTGGCCGGCGTCCCCGGCGAGCAGCACCGGCCCGGACCGGAAGGTGTCGGCGATCCGGTGGCGTACCCGGAACCGGGACCCCCAGAGCACCTCGATCACCCGGTCGGGTCGCCGCGTCGGGCCACGCTCGTCGAGCAGCGCCTGGAGGTGCGCCGCGTCCGGCTCGGCCGGTGCCGTCGCCACGGCGGCGACCAGCCGGACCACACCGTCCGGCAGCGGCGCCCAGACCAGCGGCCCGGGGCGGGCGAGGAAGAGCGCCGCCTCGTCGCGGGGCAGCGCGCTGCGCACGCGGACGTCGGCGAGCACGAAGGACTCCTCGTCGGCGGGTCCGGTGAAGCCGATGCCAGCCGACTGCCGGACGGTGCTGTGCAGGCCGTCCGCGCCGACCACGTACCGGGCGCGCAGGTCCGTGCCGTCGACCTGGGCGCGCACCCCGTCGGCGGTGCGGCTCAGGCCGTTCAGGCGGCATGGCCGCCGCACTCGCACCCCCAGGTCGGCCAACTGGTCGGTGAGCACCTTCTCGGTAACGGCCTGGGAGACCAGCAGCGCGTAGGGGAAGCGGGACGGCAGTTCGTGGAACGGCACCGACAGCAGCACCCGGTCCCGGTCGCGGACCGTGAAGCGCGGCGCCCGCACCCCCTGGGCGACCAGCAGCGCCGCGACGCCGATCCGGTCCAGCACCTCCAGGGTGTACGCGTGCACGACCGCGGCGCGGGAGGTCACCGGCGGGTCGGCGACCTGGTCGAGGACGGTCACCTCCGCCCCGCGCCGGGCCAGTGTCAGCGCGGTGGCGAGGCCGGTGGGGCCGGCGCCCACCACCAGGACGTCGGTACTCGTGGGCAGCATGGCCACCTCCGGAACGACCGTTGCCAACATCTGTTGGCAAACGTTTGTTGGCAACAGTAGGAGGGCGCCGATTGTGTGTCAACAGGTGTTGGCATACGGTCGTTGACATGACAGTGCCCGCCCCGCCGACCCAACCCCGCCGCTCGGACGCCACCCGGGCGGCGATCCTGCGAGCGGCCCGTGAACGGTTCGCGGCGGACGGGTACGAACGCGCCACCATCCGGGCCATCGCCGCCGACGCCCGGATCGACCCGTCGATGGTCATGCGCTACTACGGCAGCAAGGAGGGTCTTTTCGCGGCGGCGGCCGAGTTCGACCTGCGCCTGCCCGACCTGACGCCGATCCCGCCCGAGCACCTCGGTGAGACCCTCGTCCGGCACTTCCTCAACCGGTGGGGCGGTGACGAGACGCTCGTGGCGCTGCTGCGGGCCGCCAGCACCAACCCCGGTGCCGCCGAACGCATGCGCGACATCTTCGCCAACCAGCTCACCGCGGCGGTGGCCACCTTCGGCACCGACCCGACGACGACCGCCCGCCGTGCGGGGCTGGTGGCCAGTCAGATCCTCGGCCTCGCCTTCACCAGGTACGTCGTCCGCCTGCCACCCATGGTGGACATGCCGGCCGACGACCTGGTCTCCTGGATCGCACCGACCCTCCAGCGCTACCTGACCGGCACGCCGGGAAGCTGACCCAACCTTTTCGCCACTCCCGTGCGTCTGCCAGGTGACGCGCATCGGGACGGCCGGGAGGAGGGCGGATGGCACCCAAGGGTGACGACGGGCGCGACGGCTACCTCGCCTTCGTGGAGAGCCACCAACACCGGCTGCTCCGCGCGGCGTACCTGATCTGCGGCAACCGCCACCAGGCCGAAGACCTGCTCCAGGACGCCCTGCTGAAGCTGGCGCTGCGATGGGCTTCGGTCCGCAACGCCGACCCCTCCGCGTACGTCCGGACGATCCTCTACCGGGACTCGGTGTCGTGGTGGCGTCGCCGTCGCCGCGAATGGCTCAGCGCCGCCCCGCCGGAACAGGTGGCACTCGACCGGGACGGCGCGTTGCGACTCACGCTGCACGACGCGCTGGGTCTGCTGCCGGCCCGGCAGCGGGCCGTCCTGGTGCTGCGCTACTACGAGGACCTGACCGAGGTCGCCACCGCGGAAGCGCTCGGAGTGACGGTCGGCACCGTGAAGAGCCAGTGCCACGCCGCCCTGCGCCGGCTCCGTGAAGTGGCCCCGGACCTCGCCCTGGACACCCGACCGGGCGACGGAGCGGCGACCACAGGTGTGGAGGTGAACCCGTGAACGAGCAGGAGCTGCGTCGACTGCTGACCGTCAGTGTCGAGGACGTGCTGCCCAGCCAGCCCGCGACGGCCAGCTGGGACCGCGCGCGGCGCACCCGGCGTACCCGACGGGCCGTCGGTGCTGTCGCCCTGGCCGTCGCACTGGTCGGCGGCGGCACGGTCGCCGCCCTACGACCGCCTGGAGATCCGCCACCGGACCAGTCGGTGGCGCCGACCGTCGAACCCACCCACGCGGGGCCGGTGGCGCGAGTCCCCACCGACCTGCCCTTCCCACCCGATCCGCTGGCCCGACTCACCAACCCGGCGACCGTGCGGCTCTCCGAGCGACCGGTCCAGCGGGCGCTGGCGCTGTTCCAGCCCTTGGACGAGGAGTATCACGAGGACGGTCCGGTCCGGGTGCTCGGCAATGACGGCGTGGTGCGCAGTCTCGACGTGGTGACGCTCGCGCCCACCCGGGACGTGGGCGGCAACCAGGCGCCCGCCGTGAAGCCGGGCGTGCTGTCGCCGGACGGCAGGTCGGCCGCGTTCGCGCAGCCCAACGAGCTGATCATGGTCGACCTCACCACGGCGGCCGTGCGCCGGGTTCCGCTCGACGGCTACCTGGAGCTGGTGGTCTGGGCGAGTGACCGGGTACTCGTCGGCGGTGACCGCCGGACCTACGCGGTGGACCGGGACACCGGCAAGGCCAACGAGATCGACGTGTCGCCCTGGGACATGATCGCACCCGATCCGGCCGCCGGGCGAGAGGCGGCGCTGATCGAGGTGATCGGCGAGCAGGGGGGCCTGACGCTGCGCAGCCGGACCGCCCGCGAGGGAACGATCCGCTCCGAACAGCGGATCAGCGGAGACGCGCTGCCGGTGCCGTACCAGGTCCACGAGTTCTACGGCCGGGGCTGGCTGCACGGCGAGCGACTCGCCCGCGCGGCGTGGATCACCAGCAGCGAGATGCAGGGCGCCGAGGGGGTGGTCGTGCTGGACGCCCGGACCGGTGCCGTGGCGCACGTACTCGACGTCGGCCGGGACCGGTGGAAGGGTTGCTGCGAAGTGCTGGGTTGGGACAACAAGGGTGCCGTGCTGCTCCGCCTGCAACCGAACGGCGTGGCACGTTGGCACCCGGAGACCGGCGAGGTCACCGGCGTGCTCCGCGATCTGCCCGGCGTGGTGGCGCTGGCCGGCTGAACACCGTCCCCGCGCGGCCCGTCAAGGTCGCGCGGGAACGGGAACAACTGCTCAGGCGGCGAGGCCGCAGTGCCAGTCAGGCGGCGAGGCCGCCGGGCTGGTCGCCCTTCACCACGGGTGCCCGGACCAGGTTGCCCCACTCGGTCCACGACCCGTCGTAGTTGCGCACCTGCGGGTAGCCCAGCAGGTGCCGCAGCACGAACCAGGTGTGGCTGGACCGCTCACCGATCCGGCAGTACGCGATCACGTCGTCGTCCGGGCTGAGCCCGAGCTGGTCGGCGTAGATCGCCTTCAGCTCGTCGGCGGACTTGAAGGTGCCGTCGTCGTTGGCGGCGGACTTCCACGGCTTGCTCACCGCACCCGGGATGTGCCCGCCACGCAGCGCGCCCTCCTGCGGGTAGTCCGGCATGTGCAGCGTCTCGCCGGTGTACTCACCCGGCGATCGGACGTCGACCAGCGGGCGGCCGGCGGCGATGTGCGCCATGACCTGCTCGCGGTAGGCGCGCAGCGGCGCGTCGTCGCGCAGCGGCACCGGGTAGTCGGCACGCGGTCGAGTCGGCTTGTCGCGGGTCACCTCGCGACCCTCGGCGATCCACTTCTGCCGACCGCCGTCGAGCAGCCGCACGTCGGCGTGGCCGAAGAGCGAGAACACCCAGAGGGCGTACGCGGCCCACCAGTTGAAGTTGTCGCCGTAGAAGACGACGGTGTCGCCCCGGCCGATGCCCTTCGCGGCACACAGCTCGGCGAAGCTCTTCGCGTCCAGGTAGTCCCGGGTCACCTGGTCGTTCAGCTCCAGGTGCCAGTCGACCTTCACGGCACCGGGGATGTGACCGGATTCGTAGAGCAGCACGTCCTCGTCGGACTCGACGACGACGAGGCCCTCGTCGCCCAGGTGCTCGGCCAGCCACTCGGTGGTGACCAGCCGTTGCGGGTCCGCGTACGACTGGAGGCGGGGATCGGGATCGCTCGGCACAGACATGATCCCCAAACTACGCCGCAACGCGGCCGGACGGCCCGCCATCGAGCATCGGGAACGACACATGTGGCGCGGGGAACGTTGGCGGTGCCGTTCAGGCGCGGCGGTGGACGATCCGACCGGCGACCACGGTCACCAGGCAGACACCGTCGACACCGTGGACCGCGAAGTCGGCGCGCCGGCCCGGAAGCAGCACCGCCGACACCGCGCCGGGCAGCACCAGTACGTCGCTCCTGTCGACGGCGGCGCGCAGCGGCAGGTCGGTCAGGTGCTCGGCCAGCACCGCCGTCACCCCGTTGCGCAACAGCGCGTGCACCCGCTCGCGCGGGGTGGGCGCCGCCGGCAGCGGGCCGTCGTGCCGCAGACCCGGCCCCAAGGTGCCGGGCCAACGGCGCAGCCGAACGCCCGGGTACGCCGCAGTCAGCTCGGCCAGCGGCCCAACGGCCTCGATCCGGTCACCGCTCACGAGTACGGCGTGCTCCGGCACCGCCTCGCCGGCCCGGTCGCGCCACAGCAGCGTCGCGGTGTGCAGGGTGAGCATGCTCAGTCGACGATGGGCCCGAGTAGCGGGCGCTTCGCCGTCACCGTGTCGCCGGACGACCGGCCGGTGAGCCGCCGCTTCACCCACGGCGCGAGGTGCTGACCGGCCCACCGCAGGTCGGCGGCGCGAGCGGCCAGCCACGGCGACGGCGCCGGGTGCGGCGGGACCATCAGCCACTCCTCGTCGCAACCCACCCCCAGTGCGTTCAACACCTGCCCCGCGACCCGCCGGTGCCCGGCCGCGGAGAGGTGCAGCCGGTCGGTGCTCCAGAGCATCGGGTTGAGGAAGGTGTCGTCGGCGTACAGGTCGACCATGATCGCGCCGTGCCGCTCGGCGGTCTCGCCGACCGCCTGGTTGAGCAACTGCACCCGGGGAGCGACGAGCCGCTGGCCGGGCAGCCGGGCCATCACGTCGGCGAACCGGAACAGCAGCACGTCCGCGCCGCCCGAACGCAGTTGCCGGACCACCTCGTCGAAGCGGGCGACCAGCGTGTCCGGGTCGAAGGTGCGGCGCAGCACGTCGTTGCCGCCGGCCGCGAAGCTGATCAGGTCGGGCTTCATCGCCACCGCCGCCGGCACCTGCTCGGCGACCACCGAGGGGAAGAGCCGACCCCGGATGGCCAGGTTCGCGTACCGGAAGTCCGGGCCCGCCTCGGCGGCCAGCCGGGTCGCCACCAGGTCGGACCAGCCCCGGTAGCTGCCGTCCGGGTAGGCGTCGTCCATGCCCTCGGTGAAGCTGTCCCCGACCGCGACAAAACTGCGCCAGCGCACCTGCGCCCCCTTACGCCACTCGTTGCCTGCGGCGACCAGTCTGTCACCGGAGGCACCACCGGCACCGCCCCGAACGGCGGACGTGGCGGACGTCATGGGTCAGCCACGCGGCCCCCACCGCGCCGCACGGGAACGCGACTTCACCGGAGCCGGTTGGCGGCCGGATCGACAGGAGGGACCGGCCGCCCCCGTGAGCAGCCGGTCCCTCGTCGTACCGGTGGACGTCCACCTGATGGCTCAACCCAGCAGGCCGCCCCACGGCTGACCAGCCGGAACCGTCGCGCTGGCCTGCACCCGGCCGTCCACGCCGTAGCGGACCAACCGGTACGCCGGGGCGTCGTCCGCCGGCGTCGCGGTGTTGACCTGGACCACCAGGCCGCCGTCGGCCAGGGCGACCGCCTCGACGGCCTGGCCGTGGCCGGTCGGCTCGCTCCAGGCCCGCTCGAGCGGAGTCAGTTCGGTGGCCTTCCCGCTGGTGGCGTCCACCCGGTAGGTGCGGAACCGCCAACCGCATCCGCATTCACCGGCGTTGGGCACGTGGGTGCTGATCACCAGGGACCGACCGTCACGGGAAACCCCGGCCACCCCGTCGACGACGAGGTCGGAGGGGATACGGGGACTGATCGTGCGCAGGCCGCCCCGCTCGTCGCGGACGTCCACCGCCCGGTCGGTGAACTGGGCGATCCACCCACCGGACACCGTCGGGCAGCTCGCCTGCCGGGTGGCGACCACCTTCCGGCCGGTGCCGTCGGCATTGACGACGATCACGGTCCAGTCCTTCTCCCGGCCCAGGCCGAACAGCACCCGGTCAGAGTCGAGCCAGCTCGGGTCGCAGGTCTGCTGGCCCTGTGTCGGGACGGCACGCTGGTTCGTGCCGGCGAAGTCGCTGATCACCAGCCGCTTGGCGGACGCCTCGACCCACGCGGCCCGCCGGCCGTCCGGCGCGACGGCGATCTGCCCGGCGGCCGTGCCGTTGCCCGGGCGACCCTCACGCACCACCTGCCAGCTTCCATCCGAGGTACGCCGCGAGATCCGCGCCGGAGCGTTCTTCGCCGCGCCGTGCTCCTGGGCGGTGTACCAGGTCAGCTGCGGCCACTGGGACGAGCCGACGGCCGGACCGGCCGACGCGACGGCGGGTGCCGCATCCACCGGCTGCCCGCCGGACCCGGAACCGCCGGACCCGGCCTCCGAGGTGCTGCTGACCGTCGGGGAGGCACCACCGGTCGTGGCGGGAGCGGACGCGCTGTCCGGGCTGCCGGAGCCGCAGGCCGCGACACCGACCGTCAGGAACAGCAGGGCTGCCGTGCCGGCGAGGACGCCGTAGCGACGGGCCGGGGCGGTGAGACGGGCGGGCTGGGTGAACGGGCCGAGGTTCATGGTGTTACTCCTTCATGGAGTTCGCTGCCGAGCGGGACACCACCCAAGACGAGCCCCCGGTCGCGGTGAGTTGCCGCCGCCGGATGCCGCTATCCGACAGTGAGATCCGGCCGCACCGGCAACCATTTCCGCAGGTGACCGACCGTGATCAACGACGGTTCGGAGACCGCGGAAGGGCGGGCCACCCGGAGGTGACCCGCCCTTCGCCGTGCTGGTCGTCAGGACACGACGGCCAGGATCTGCATGTCCTTCAGGGCCGCCGGCTCGGCGGTCTCGGAGAGCTTCTTGCCGTCCTCGTCCACCAACAGGACGGCGTACCCGCTGCCGGCCTTGACCCGGACGACCATCGACCCGTCGGACTGGAAGTACACCTGCCGCAGCTCGCGTCCACCCAACGGCAACACGACCTCCTTCCCGCTGCGGGTGTCCACTACGGCGTTGGCCCACAGCTCACGACCGACGTCACCGGCGTCCTCGCCTGGCGTCCTGCGGAGCAGCGCCATCCGGGAGCCGTCCGGGGACAGGCTGGCGATGTCGTTGCTACGCCAGCCGTCGGCGGAGAAGCCCGGAACGACTCGTTTCTTCGTGCCGTCCGTGCCATAGAGCGTGACGCCGCCGTCGCTGGTCAGGGCGATGGTCCGACCGTCCGCCGACCAGAGGGCGTGGCAGCCGCCCGGCTGCTCGGTCCACCAGGTGACCGTCTTCTTGGCGCTGCGGGTGTCCAGCACGCCGGACCGGCCGCCCCCACCCATCGCCTCGACCGCACGGAACAGCAGGTGACGTCCGTCCGGTGACCACACCGGGGTGAGGCACTGATCATCAACGTACGGCCGCATCTGCTGCTTGTCGGAGCCGTCGACGTCGGCGACGAAGAGAGTCTGTTCGCTGCTGTCGTCGCTCTCCACCCAGGCCACCCGGCCGCCGTCCGGTGAGACGCTCACATTGCCCTTCAACGCGAGTTCGGGCAGCGCCAGCAGTCGTACCGGGTTGTCGCCGGGGCGCCAGGACCGCAGGTTCACCTTCTGGGCGCCGGTGATTCCGGCGGGCCCGTAGAAAAGCTTGCCGACGTTCACCGTCGACGTGCTCGTGCTGGACCCGCTACTGGGCGGCGAGCCGGGTGCACCGCTGGTGCTGGTGGAGGGCGTCGGGTCGGCTGACGGCGTCGGCGTCGCCGTGACCGACGGGGTGTCGGCGGGCAGTGGGGGCGGGGACTGATCGGGCCGAACGGCCAGGGCGGTGCCGGCCGCCGCCGCGATCAGCACCAGCGCGGCGGCCGACGTGGCCACCGCCCGTTGGATACCGAGCCTTCGGGACGTACGCAGGGTCCGGTCCCGCAGGTCGACCACGGTGACCTCCTCGGCCAGCTCGGTCAGATCGAGCCGGAGGCGCTGGTCGTTCATCGGGCGCTTCCTTCCAGGACGTACAGCTCGGCGAGTTCGGGCGCGACAACGCGCAGCTTGGCCAGCGACTTCGCCGTCTGGCTCTTCACCGTGCCCACGGTGACCCCGAGCAGGTCGGCGGTCTCCACCTCGGTGCGGTCCTCGAAGAACCGCAGCACCAGCACGGCACGCTGTTTCGGGGAGAGCTTCGCCAACGCGGCCCGGAGAGTGAGCCGCAGGCTGGTCTGGTGGGCGTGGTCCGGGGCCGAGCCGCCTCCGCGTGGCTCGGGCAGGTCGCCCGGCATCGACTCGGGTATCCGGCGTCGTCGCCACCAGGACACCTGCAGGTGGTACATGGTCTTGCGGGTGTACGCCTCGGCGTTGCCGCTGTGGTGCAGCCGGTTCCAGGACCGGTGGGTTCGGGCCAGGGCCGACTGGACGAGGTCCTCGGCCAGGTGCTGGTCACCGGTGAGCAGGTAGGCCGAGCGCAGCAACGCCGGCGTGCGGGTACGGACGAACGAGTCGAACTCACTCAGCAGAGGGTCCACACGGGCCGATCCTTCGGGTAGTGAGGCGGGGGGGGTGAGGTGCTGCCTTCCCAGACGCGAGCGGCCGCGGCGATGGTTGCCGCCGCGATGCCCGCACAGCATCCACCGCCCCACGTCTCCGGAATCACCCGAATTGGGTCGCCCGGTCGGCCGGCACGGTCCTAGGCTGCGCCCATGCTGCTACGCATGTCGACCCTGTTGCTGCGGACCCTGCGCGAGGATCCGGCCGACGCGGAGGTGCCGAGCCATCGGCTGCTGCTGCGTGCCGGCTACGTCCGACGCGCCGCACCGGGCGGCTACACCTGGCTGCCGCTGGGCACGTTGGTGCTGGACCGGATCACCGAGGTGGTCCGCGACGAGCTGATCGCGATCGGCGACCAGGAGGTGCACTTCCCGGCGCTGCTGCCCGCCGAGCCCTACCGGACCAGCGGCCGGTGGACGGAGTACGGCGACGACATCTTCACCCTCGCCGACCGGCGCGGTGCCGAGCACCTGTTGGCGCCCACCCACGAGGAGATGGCGGCGCTGCTGGTCAAGGACCTGTTCACGTCGTACCGGGACTTCCCGGTGACGCTGTTCCAGGTGCAGACGAAGTTCCGGGACGAGGCGCGGCCCCGGGCCGGGCTGCTGCGCGGCCGGGAGTTCCTGATGAAGGACGCGTACTCCTTCGACCTGGACGAGGCGGGGCTGCGGGACGCGTACGCGCGGCATCGTGCGGCGTACCGGCGGATCTTCGACCGGTTGGGTCTCGACTACACGGTGGTGCACGCGATGTCCGGCGCGATGGGTGGCTCCGCGTCGGAGGAGTTCCTGGCGGCGACACCGGTCGGCGAGGACACCTACGTCGGCTGCACCGCCTGCGACTACGCGGCCAACACCGAAGCGGTGGTCACCCGGGCACCGGCTGCCGGAGACCCGACCGGGCAGCCTCCCGTCGAGGTGCACGACACACCGGAGACACCGACGATCGCCAGCCTGGTGGAGCTGGCGAACGCCCGCCGGTTGGGCGGTCGGGACGGCTGGACCGCCGCCGACACCCTGAAGAACGTCGTGTTGTCCGTCCGTCAGCCGGGCGCGGACCGGGCCGAGCCTCTGGTGATCGGGCTGCCCGGTGACCGGGAGGTCGACCTCAAGCGGGTCGGCGCCGCCCTGCACCCCGCCCAGGTGGCCGTCTTCGAGGAGTGGGCCGAGCATCCCGAGTTGATCCGCGGCTACATCGGGCCGCAACTGCTCGACAAGCTGGGCATCCGTTACCTGGTCGATCCTCGGGTGGTGATCGGCTCGGCCTGGTTGACCGGGGCGAACGAGCCGGGCCGCCACGCGACCGCTGTGGTCTGCGGGCGGGACTTCACCCCGGACGGCACGATCGAGGCGGCCGAGGTGCGGGCCGGTGACCCCTGCCCGGACTGCGGCGACGGTGAGCTGACCATCCGGCGGGGCATCGAGATCGGGCACATCTTCCAGCTCGGCCGCCGGTTCACCGACGCCTTCGCGGTCGACGTGCTCGGGCCCGCCGGTAAGCCGGTCCGGCCGACCATGGGTTGCTACGGCATCGGGGTGTCCCGGGCGGTGGCGGCGGTCGCCGAGCAGCACCACGACGACCGCGGGCTGGTCTGGCCGGCGGCGATCGCGCCGTGCGACGTACACCTGGTGGTCGCGGGCAAGGGCCCGCAGCTCGACGCGGCGCTGGAGCTCGGCGGGCGTCTCGCCACCGCCGGCCTGCGGGTGCTGGTCGACGACCGCACGCACGTCTCGGCCGGGGTGAAGTTCACCGACGCCGAGCTGATCGGCATCCCCCGGGCCGTCGTGGTCGGCCGCCGACTCGCCGACGGGTACGTCGAGCTGCGCGAGCGGGCCGGCGACGGGCGCTCCGAGTTACCGCTGGAAGGTCTGGTGGAGCGGCTCGTCCAGGAGGTGCGCCGGGAGCGGGGAAACCTGGTGTAACTACCGCGTCACGGGGTAGTGCTGTCGGATCGGTGGAAACATCTTCGGAGAGGCTCTCATGACCGAGTACCGGGTCAGTGACGTGATGACCAAACAGGTCGTGTACCTGCCGGCCGAAACCACCCTGGACGAGGCGGCCAGGGTGATGAAGGAGGCCGACATCGGCGACGTGGTGGTCACCGAAGGTGCCAGCCTCGCCGGCATGCTCACCGACCGGGACATCGTGGTGCGGGCCGTGGCGGAGAACAGCTCCCCTGCGGCCACCACCATCGGCTCGATCGTCACCCGCGAGGTCGTCATGATCGAGCAGCACTGCACGGCGAGTGAGGCGGCGGCGCTCATGCGGGACCGGGGCATCCGGCGGGTGCTGGTCTGTGACACCGATCGCAAGCTGGTGGGGATCGTCTCGCTCGGCGATCTGGCCATGCAGCTCGACCCCACCAGCGCGCTCAGCGAGATCAGCGAGCAGTCACCCACCGTGTGACCGGGGCCCCGGCACGACGGCGGTAGCCTCGACGCATGGCTGACATGCCGGCCCGACTGGCCGAGATCGTTGACGAGTTCGCCGCCGCGCCGCGCGATTTGGTGCTGGAGATGCTCCTGGAGTACGCGGACGTCATCCCGGTGCTGCCGGAGGGCACCGTCGAACGCGAGGGCATGGAGCAGGTGCCCGAGTGTCAGACATCGTTCTTCCTGCGTGCCAAGGTGACCCCGGACGGCACCGTGGCGACGCTCTTCGACTGCCCACCGGAAGCGCCGACCACCCGGGCGTTCGCCGGGATCCTCGCCGAAGGGCTCGCGGGCGCGAGCGCCGAGCAGGTGCTCGCCGTGCCGGACGACCTCTATCAGCGGATGGGGCTGGCGCAGGCGATCAGCCCTCTGCGGATTCGCGGCGGCACGGCGATCCTGGGGCGTCTCAAGCGGCAGATCCGGGAACAACTCGACTGACCGCGAGGTTGCCAACGATCATGGAGATCGAGATCTACGCGGACGTGATCTGCCCGTGGTGCTACATCGGCAAGCGCCGCCTGGACGAGGCCCTCGCCAGCTACGAGGGTGAGGTGACGGTCCACTACCGGCCGTTCCAGCTCGACCCGTCGCCGGTCCCCGAGCCTCTTCCGCTGGTGGAGGCGCTGGCTGGCAAGTTCGGCGGCCCGGAGCGCGCCCGGCAGATGGTCGACCACGTGACCCAGGTCGCGGCGGCTGACGGTCTCCGACTGGACTACGACCGCGCGGTGATCGCGAACACCTTCGACGCGCACCGGCTGGTCTCCTACGCCACCGACCACGGTCGGGCGGCCGAGATGGTGGAGGCGCTCTACCAGGCGCACTTCAACCACGGCGTCGACGTCGGCTCCCGGGAGGCGCTGGCCGCGCTGGCCGGTGACATCGGCCTCGATCCGGCCGACGCACGACGATTCCTCGACTCCGACGAGCGCGTCGCCGACGTCGAGGCCCAGCTCGCCACCGCTCGGGGCCTCGGCATCACCAGCGTGCCGACGTTCGTCCTGGCCGGAAAGTACGCGGTATCCGGCGCGCAGGAGGTGCAGACGCTGCTCGCCGCGTTCGCCGAGGTCGAGCAACGCGAAGCCGCGGCCCACTGAGCCGACACGGCAACCGACATCGATGATCACGATGTTTCACGTGCAACAACATCGATGTCGGTTGCTGGTCAGGCCGGCTTGGCCAGGCCTTCCACCACCTGAGCGCCGGGCAGCGCTCCCAACGCCGGCCCCGGCAGTGCGATCTTGCTGTGCCGTACGCCCGATCCGACGATCACGTGCGGGGTGGCGATCACCCGCGAGTCGACCAGGATCGGCCACTGCGCCGGCAGCCCGATCGGGGTGATGCCGCCGTACTCCATGCCGGTCAGCTCGACCGCGTCGGCCATCGGCGCGAAGCTCGCCTTACGGACGTCCAACGTCCGGCGGGCCACCCCGTTCACGTCGGCCCGAGTGGTGGCCAGGACGATGCAGGCCGCGTAACGCACCACACCGTCCCGCTTGCCGGCCACCACGACGCAGTTGGCCGACACGTCCAACCCCACCTCGTACGCCTCGCAGAATGCGGCCGTGTCGGCGAGGTCGGCGTCGATCGGCGCCACCAGCACGTCGTTGACGTCCACCGGCGCGTCGGCGGGCCACTGCGCGATGGCCTCCGCCACGGGCGGGGCGAGCAGGTCGAGGCGTGCGCGGGCCGGTTCGGTCTTCAGCGTTCCCATCACGGGTGCGATCCTCGCATCCGTGCTGCCGAATCGCCCGGCGGCTCCCGAGCCGTCCCGCGACACCACCGGCCCGGGCCGGACCGCGCCAGTACTCAACTGCCGGCGAGGAACGCGTTGTCGCGCATGAAGGAGCGGTCGCGGGCAGCCGCCAACTCCTCCTCACGCCTGGCCTTGGCCCGTTGCAACTCCAGGTCCTCCAGCGCGTGGCGGACACCCAGCCGGATCACGCCATAGAGGAAGACGAATCCGAAGACGTAGAGGATCACCGTGGTGACGACAGCGAACATGGCGCCACCGTAAGACGAACGTGAACCGTTGTTGCTCTCATCTCCGGTCGGTTCCCCCGTACGTGTCAGCGAGGTGGTCGGCCCAGGTACGGACGCCCCGGGGCACTGCCTCGGTGACGAGACCCCCGGCGCGCAACTCACGACCGAGTCGGCCGGGGATCCGCACCGGCAGCAGCGGTCGGCGCGAGCCTCGGGCCTCCCGCCACGCCCGTACCGCCTCGTCGAAGCGGAGCACCTGCGGCCCGCCGAACTCCTCGATGCCGCCCAGCGGACCAGCGACCAGCCGAGCCGCCAACCGCGCCGCCACCTCGCCCGGATCGACCGGTTGGGCGAGCACCGCCCGGTCCCCGATCACCGGCCCCAACCGCGAGCTGGTGGTGAGCAGGTCGTCGAGGAACTGCGGGAACTGGGTGGCCCGCAGCACCGACCACGGCACCGGTCCGGCCGCCACCACCTGTTCGGCGGAGAGCTTGTGCCGGTAGTACGGGATCGGCACCCGGTCCACCCCGACGATCGAGATGTAGACGAGGTGTCCCACCCCGGCGGCACCGGCGGCCACCACCAGCCGGCGGGTACCCAGCACGTCCACCTGGTAGGTCTGCCCGCCCTGCGGGGCGGACGCCAGGTGCAGCACGGCGTCCACCCCGGCCACCGCCTCGTCCAGCCCATCGCCCGTCGCGAGGTCCGCCACCACCCACTCGACCTCGGAGTCGGTACGCCACTGTCGGCTGGTGGCCCGGACTGTGACACCGTCGTCGCGCAGCCGGGCGAGCATTGCACGCCCCAGGCGACCGCCCGCTCCGGTGACCAGAACCCTCATCCCATCCTCCTGCTCCGGCCGCGAACCGCGGCACACCTGCCCGTTCGATGAGCCGTCGGGCCCACCGGTGTCGACGGCACAGGCGGCGCCCCCGTGACCGGGAGTGCGGCGGCTCACCCGGAACGGATCAGGTCCAGCACGGTCAGCAACGCGAAGAACGCGATCACGATCTCGTTGACGATCCAGGCGTGCCCCTCGGCCCATTCCCGCATCCGGGTCAGCGCCCGCGCCGCCCTGTCCCCGAGCAGCAGCAACGCGAGCAGGGGCAGCGCGAGCAGAAGAACGGTGAGCAGCACGAACGGCACCAGGTGCCACCACGGCAGGTTGTGCCGGGCCACGCTCGCGCCGACGGCGGCCATGGTCAGGTCGTCCGTCGGTGTCACCACGAAGAGCAACGCGCCCAGTCGCACCGCCTGACGGGGTTCGGCACGTTCGATGCTTCCCAGCCATCTCGGTGGCCCGGACCGGTTGCGCCTGACCCACACCACCACGGCCAGACTGACCAGCAGTGCGAGAACCACCAGGTCGATGGCGGGACCGCGATCGACCTTGCCGGCGACGGCACTGGCGTCGGCGGCCAGGCCGCCCACCCAACGGGTCAACAGCCAGCTCACCGTCACTCCGGCCCCGACCACCAGCCCGGCGCCGACGAGGAAGCCCAGCGACGCCGCCCGGGGCCGGTTCGACGAGGCGAGGAAGACCGCCACGACCAGTTGGGACCCGGCGACCATCACCACGGCGAGCGGCAGGATGGTCAGGAAGTTCATCGCCCGTCATCCTCCCGTCCCGACCGGTTCGGATGCGGCCGTTTCCCCGGATCACCCGAGCGGTCGCGTGCTCCCACCCACCACGACCCGGCCGGCCAGCAACGCCCCGAGCAGCGCGAGAGCCGCCGCCACCACCAGAGTCAGCGTGTAACTCGCCGGGCCGGGCGCGCCGCCCGCCGCCAGCACGGCCCCGGTCAGCGCCAGCACGGTCGCCGCGAAGAGAGAGTCGCCCAGTTGCAGCGAGGAACTGTTACGACCCTGCTCACCCGGGGCGGACAGCTCCAGGGTGAGCACCGACAACGACGGGTAGAGCAAGCCCATGCCGAGGCCGGCGACCGCCCAGCCGACCACGGCGACACTCACCGGCAGCTCCGGCCGGACGGCCAGCGCCACCGCGGCGGTGCCGACGGTGATGCAGGTCAGCCCGGCGCGCGGCAGGCTGGCCCGGGAGATCGGCACCGGAATCCGACCCTGCAACCAGGAGCCCACCGACCAGGCCAACGCGCCGACCGTGAGGACCAGCCCGGCCGCAGTCGGCGAGAAGCCCCGCTCCCGGGAGAGCATCAACGGGATGACGACCTCGGCGCCGACGAACGCCGCCGACGCCAGACCGCGCAGACCGACGACTGTCGGCAGCCCGCGCGCCGCCGTGAGGAAGCCGGCCGGCAGCAGGCGCGGGGCGCAGACCAGCAGGCCGACCACGGCGATGACGATCAACACGATGGCGGAGGTGCCGCGCTGCTGACCCCCGATGTGCAGCAGCGCGGCACTCAGCGCGGCACCGCACGCCCACCCGATCCGCTCCGCCGCACCGGCCGGCGGACCGGTCGCCGCACTCCGACCCAGCGACCGAAGGCCCGGATGGATCAGCAGGACCGCCGGCACGGCCACCGCCGGGACCGCCAGGAAAACCCACCGCCAGCCCAGGTACTGCACGATCAGGCCGGCGACCGCAGGCCCCACCAGCGACGGTACGACCCACGCCGCCGCGAACGCCGCGAAGATCTTCCGGTGCAGCTCCTGGGGGTACGCCTGCCCGACGATCACGTAGAGCGCCACCGAGAGCAGCCCGGAGCCGAAACCCTGCACTGCCCGCCCGACGACCAGCGCACTCATCACGGGCGCGGTTCCGGCGATCAGCAACCCCACCACGAACCATGCGACGCCGTGCCACATCGGTCCCCGAGGCCCCCGGGCGTCGCACCAGATGCCGGACACGACCATGGCCAGCACACCCGTCGCGAAGGGCCCGCCGAACGCGATCCCGTACAGCGCCAGCCCGTCCAGGCTGCGGGCGACGGTCGGCATCGCCGTACCGACTGCCAACGCCTCGAACGCGAGCAACGAGATCAGCGCGACGCTGCCCACCGTCATCGCTCGCAGCCGGGGCGCGAACAGCCCGGCCGCGGTGGGTGTGGCGGGGGCGACTGTGCTCGGCATGCACCGAGCATGCGACCTCAACCCGGATTGAGGTCAATCGCCGGTGACCTGGCTCTCGTCAGGCGTCCTGCAACGCCTCCCCGACCCCGCGTACCAGGCCGGAAAAATGCTGGTCTGCCAGCAGGTGACCGGCGGTGATCACCAGAGCGATCGGCCACTCGATGACTTGGAGAGCAGCCAACACCCCGAGCCCGGCGTAGTAGACGACCTTGTCCGGTGGCGGCACCGCCACCTCACCCAGCATCGGCAGCTCGACTCGTCGCTGGTACATCTGGACGTTCTCGTGCGAGCCGTTGAGGTGTCGCGTCAGCGTGCTCATTCCGGCCTCCCCGTGTCCGGTGATGGTCGTCGGATTCCACGCCCCACCCCGTCCATGCGCCGGCCTCGACACAAAGTTCCGCCACTCAGGGGGCATAACGGACGTCAGGTCGGGAAGCCAGGCCGCCGGACGTGCGGCGTGGGAGGACAAGATGGCCAAGGTCAGCACCAGCAACAACAGGAAGCCGGGCCGGCGCCCGTCCAGCCGTACGCCTCGATGACGGCGGCGGGTCGCGCTGCCGGCCGTATCCTGCCGTCCTTCGGCGTGCCACACCTTGTCGGCGCGGCGTCCCGGACCGTCGGGTCGGCCGCGACCCGACTCGCCCGGTCGGTCGGGCTCGCCCGGCGTCGGGTCTGGTCCCGACCCGGTCGGCACCACATCGAGGTGCACGGCGTGTGCCAGGATGGCGGCGACCAGCTCGCCCGGCAGGTGGAGGGCGCGCTGGAGCGGATGCCCGGGGTGGCCTGGGCCAGGGTGAACGCCCCATCCGGGCGGGTGGTGGTGGCCGTGCAGGCCCCCGAACCGGATCTGGGTGACCTCATCGCCACGATCAGCCGGGTCGAGCGGACCTGCGACCACGAGCCCGACCCCGAGATCCCACCCCCACACCCGCCCGAGGAAGGCCCACGCAACCCGCGCACCCTCGGCGCGCTCGCGTCGGACGCGCTGGGTCTGACCCTCTGGGCGGCCACCCGGGTCCTGCCGTTCGCACCGTTACCCGGTGAGGTGGCCGGCGCGCTGTCGGCGGTCGACCTGCAACCGAAGCTGCACGCGCTCCTCGGCAAGACGTTGCGCTCCGACCCGCGCGCGGAGGTCCTCTTTCCCCTGGCCGAGGCGGTGGTGCAGGGCCTGACCGGCCGCTGGAACGGCATCGTCCTCGACGGCGCCCAACGTCTCGTGCAGTGGGGCGAGGACCGGGCCCAGCTCTCCGCCTGGGAGAGCGCCGAACCGCGGTTGACCGGCGACCCCGAGCGCGCCGTCGCCCGGTGGCCGGTAGTCGACCGTCCCCGACCGAAGCCGCACGGCCCGGTCGAGCGGTACATCAATCGGATGCTCGCCGCCGGCACGGCGGCCGGTGCGGCGGCGGTGCCCGTCGCCGGGCGCAAGCGGGCCGCCGCGCTGGGCCTGTCCGCGCTACCGAAGGCGCCCGGCAGCGGACGCGAGGGGTACGCCGCCCAACTCGGCAGGATGCTGGCCCGGCGCGGGGTGATCGCGATGGACCGCAGTGTGCTGCGGGAGTTGGACCGGATCGACACGCTCGTGCTGGACGCTGCGGTGCTCGGCTCGGATCGGGGCGTACTGGCTGATCTGGCACCGGCGACCGGAGCGGACGTCGACCAGGTGGCGGAGCGGGCCTTCGCGCTGTTCGACCCCGACGATCCGGCCGCCTTCCGGAGGTCGGACGGCTGGCAGCTCGGACCGCTGGACCAGATGCCAGCTCACGATCCCGACAACGTCCCGGACGGCGATCGACTGCGCTCGGCCGGCGGCCAACTGCTCGGCCTCGCCCACGGTGACCGACTCGCCGCCCTGTTGCGGGTCGAGCCGGAACCCGCACCCGGTGTCGCCGGACTGCCGGCCGCCGCGCGGCAGGCCGGCCTGCGACTGGTCGTCGCGGGCGGTGACGAGGAGCGGTACGGCTTCGCCGACGCGATGCTGCCCGGTGGGGACCGGCTGGCCGAGTCGGTACGCGCGTTGCAGCGCGACGGTGCGGTGGTGATGCTCCTTTCCGCGAACCGCAGGGCGCTCGGCGCGTCCGACTGCGGTCTCGGGTTCGCCACGCCGGAGGACCTGCCGCCGTGGGGCGCGCACCTGTTGGTCGGTGCCGACCTGCGGGTGGTGACCCTGGTGATCGAGGCGACCGGGGTGGCTCGGCGTACGGCCCAGCAGAACATCCGACTCGCCATGGCCGGCACCGGTCTCGGAGCGCTGGGCGCGTTCACGGCCCCGCCGACCGAACTGCCCGGCCGGTCGCTCGTCGCGGTGAACGGCGCGGCCGGGTTGGCCTTCGCGAACGGGGTCTGGCAGGCCCGCCGGTTGCACGACCAGTCGGACACCCCGGCACCGGTCACGACCGCCTGGCACCTGATGCCCGTCGGCACAGTGCTCGACCACCTGCGCACCACGCCGGACGGACTGGCCAGCGCGGAGGCGCAGCGCCGGCACCAGGGCACCGGCGGAAACGGCGATGCCGGACCGGGGAGCGGTGGGCTGCTGCGGGCCTTCGTGGACGAGTTGTCCAACCCGCTCACCCCGGTGCTGGTGGCCGGGGCGGTGCTCTCCGCGTCGTTCGGATCGTTGGTCGACGCCGCGCTGGTGGGCAGCGTGGTCGGTGGCTCCGCGCTGATCGGCGCGGTGCACGAACGGAACACGGAACGGTCGCTGGCGGAGTTGCTGTCCCGTTCGGCGGTGACCGCACGGGTCCGTCGCGACGGGGCCGAGCAGGTGGTCGCGGCCGGAGACCTGGTCCTCGGAGACGTCATCGCCCTCGAACCGGGCGACTCGGTTCCCGCCGACTGCCGGGTGCTCGAATCGGTGGGCCTGGAGGCGGACGAATCGTCGTTGACCGGCGAGTCGTTGCCGGTCGCGAAGTCCAACCGGCCGGTGGTGGCCGCCGCGATCGCGGACCGACACTCGATGCTCTACGAGGGAACGACAGTCGCCGCCGGGCACGGCACTGCCGTCGTGGTGGCGACCGGCTCGGACACCGAATCCGGCCGTAGCCTCGCCCTGGTCAAGCAGGCACCGCCGGCCAGTGGAGTGGAAGCCCGGCTCGGATCGCTGACCAGCATGGCCATCCCGTTGGCCGCCGGCTCCGCGGTGGCGGTGGCGGGCGCGGGGCTGCTTCGGGGCGTACCCCTGGCCGAGACGGCGGCGACCGCCGCGAACCTCGCCGTGGCGTCGGTGCCGGAAGGGCTGCCGTTCCTGGTGAGTGCGGCGCAGCTGGCCGCCGCCCGACGCCTCGCCGAGCACGGCGCGTTGGTCCGCAACCCGCGCACCATCGAGGCGCTGGGCCGGGTGGACGTGCTCTGCTTCGACAAGACCGGCACCCTCACCGAGGGGCAGTTGCTGCTGGCCGGTGTCGGTGACAGCGCCGGCGACCGGTACGCCCCGGTGGACCGGCTGGACGACCGACTCCAGATGACGCTGGCCGCGGCGCTGCGGGCCACTCCCGCCGCGGCGAACCCGGAGGAGCTGGCGTTGCAGACCGACCGGGCGGTCCGGCGGGGTGCCGGGGAGGCCGGGGTGGTGGAGCAGACCGGCGCTCCCGGTTGGCGGGCCGCCGGCGGGCTTCCGTTCGAGCCGTCCCGCGGCTACCACGCGAGCATCGGCGAGACCGACGGCCACCTGCTGTTGAGTGTCAAGGGTGCTCCGGAGACGGTGCTGCCGCGCTGTTCGGCACGGCGCATGGACGGCAGCCAGCAGCCGCTGGACGACGCCGGGCGCGCGGAGCTGGAGCGGATGCTCGCCGACCGGGCCGGGGCGGGAAATCGGATCCTGGCCGTCGCGGAATGCGCGGTGGACGACCCGAAGGTGACCGACTCCGGCGTGCGAGGGCTGACCTTCGTGGGCTTCCTGGCCCTCGCGGACGGGGTTCGGGAGAGCGCCGCCCCGGCGGTGCGCCGGATCCGGCAGGCCGGCGTGCACACCATCATGATCACCGGCGATCATCCGGCCACCGCCGAGGCGATCGCCGCCACCATCAGCGATCACGACGAGCAGCGCGTGGTCACCGCCGGTGAACTCGACCAGTTGGAGGACGACGCGCTCGCTGACCGGCTGGCCAACACCGACGTGGTGGCTCGCTGCACGCCGGCCCACAAGGTGCGGATCATCCAGGCGTTGCAGAAGTGCGGGCGGACCGTCGCGATGACCGGCGACGGGGCCAACGACGCTCCGGCGATCCGGCTGGCCGACGTCGGCATCGCCCTCGGCCAACGGGGTACCCCGGCGGCGCGTGCCGCCGCCGACCTGGTGGTCACCGACGACCGCTTGGAGACCATCATCGCGACCCTGGTGGAGGGGCGGGCGATGTGGTCGTCGGTGCGCCACGCGCTCAGCATCCTGGTCGGCGGCAACCTGGGCGAGATCGCGTTCAGCGTGCTCACCGCCGCGGCGACCGGTCGTTCCGCGCTCACCGGGCGACAACTGCTGCTGGTCAACCTGCTCACCGACCTGGCGCCGGCGCTGGCCATCGCGGTCCGGCCACCCGCGTCGGACCGCACCGACAGGCTGCTCCGGGAGGGCCCGGACGCGGCGCTCGGGGAGAGCCTCACCAGGGAGATCGGGCTGCGGGCGACAGCCACCACGCTGGGCGCGACCGTGGGCTGGACGTTGGCCCGGTACACCGGACGTCGTCAGCGGGCCGGAACCGTCGCCCTGGTGTCCCTGGTCGGCACCCAGCTCGGGCAGACCATCCTGGCCGGGGGCACCAGCCCGACCGTGCTGGCGTCCACGGCGGCGTCGCTGGGGGTGCTGGTCGTGGTAGTACAGACGCCGGGGGTGAGCCAGTTCTTCGGTTGTACGCCGCTCGGGCCGGTCGGCTGGACCATCGGGGCCGGCTCGGCGCTGGGCGCCACCTTCGCCAACGGCGCGCTCACCAAGCTGATGGAACACCTGCCGGAGGCACGACCCGACACCGCCCAGCCCTCGCCCGACGTCGAGCACACGGACTGACCAAGGCTGCCCCACCGGCCCGCGGATCATGACAAGCGCCACGCAAAGTCCGACAGGTCTTTACCGCAGCGGCCTGGGGAGGGGCACTTCCCCCCTGATCGCCGTCTCGGCGAGGTCGACGCGCTCAGGGTGAAGCCGGCTTTCGTCCAACGGGTGGCCAGGCACACTGATGCCGCAGCCGCCTCCCGCATCCCGTTCCAGCCGAGTAAACGCATGCACCCCACGGGGGCGTTAGTCGGTACTGCCGACGCGGAACACGCTCTAGCATCGTCGGCATGCCAACGAGGCTCGTGCAGATCAACATGAAGGCTCGGGACGACTCCGCACTGGGCGGTTTCTGGGCGGAGGCGCTCGGCTGGGGAGTTTCCAGCGAGGAACCCGGCGTGACCAACCTCGAACCCGAGGGCTTCGTCTACCCCGACCCTGTCGCTGTCTGCCTCGACCTCGTCGTCTCCGCGGAACCCAAGACGGTGAAGAACCGGGTACACGTCGACCTCGCCACCACCTCGGCTTCCCATCAGGCGCAGCTGGTCGCGCGCCTGACGGATCTCGGCGCAACCCCTGCCGACGTCGGCCAGGGCGACGTTCCGTGGACGGTCCTGGCCGACCCGGAGGGCAACGAGTTCTGCGTGTTGGAACCCCGAGCGATCTACCGGGACACCGGACCGATCGCCGCAGTCGTGGTCGACTGCGCGGATCCGCGTGCCATGGCGCAGTTCTGGGGACAGGCCACCGACTGGACTCTGCACGACGTGACCGACCGCTATGCGGTGCTGCGCTCCGGCAAGGGCGTCGGACCATACCTGGAGTTCATCCGGACACCCGACGCGAAGACCGGATGGAACCGCGTCCACCTCGACGTCCGCCCCTACCCAGACGACGACCTGGAAGCCGAGGCGACCAGACTGAGCGCTCTCGGTGCCACCGTGATCGACCTGGGCCAGGCCGACATTCCGTGGAAGGTCCTCGCCGACCCGGAAGGCAACGAGTTCTGTCTCCTCACCCCCGCCTGACCAGAGGCTGCATTCGTACCGCGCTGAGACGCCGGGGGCGATAGGTCATCCCATCGACGGCTAGTATCTCCATGCTTTGATCTACAACCGGGGGAGCAATATCCACATGCGATGGAAGATCCCGGCCGGCGCCCTGATAGCGCTGGCCTTCCTGGTTCCGGCGACACCGGCAGCTGCTCAGCTCGAATCGCCTGGACTGAACGAGACGTGCCAAACGGTCGAGCGCGAGGTGTACGAGGACATCCGCAAGCTCGTCACCATTGATTTGGACGCCGCCACCGACCAGGAGATTCGGGTGTTGACCGCCCAGATCCTGGCTGCGGCAACCGGCGACTCGTTGCCCGTTCTACCAGATGCAATACAGGATCAGCTGAAGGGCACCCCGGACGAACTCCGGGCATTCCTCAAGACGGACGTGCAGAAAGTCTGGTCGGTGGCTCTGCGGGTCACCGTGGTCCGGACGTTGACGAGCGCTGGCCCCAACGTGGAAGCGGCCGCGCAGAAGGTGCTCGCCGATGCGGCCATCGACATCTACCTCGCCTATCTGAACGACGGCCTGTACACCGCACGGGCGCTTGACTGCGCGTCTCAGCCCACCCCGACGCCCAGCGCCACGCCCAGCGCCACGCCCAGCGCGACGCCAACCGATGTACCGACGTCTACTCCCTCCGCGAGCCTGGGCGCCTCCGGCGGCGACGGCGGTGGACTGCCTCTGACCGGTGCCAACACCGCGACCGTGGCCAGCGTTGGCGGTGCACTTCTGCTCCTCGGGGGCGTCGGCTATCTGGTCGGACGCCGACGCCGTTCCCGCTTCGTCGCATAGCTTGACTCGACGCGCCCGGCTCGATGCATCATCGAGCCGGGCGCTCTCTTACTCAGATCGGTCGACGGCGCACCGGATAGCGCAGGTGAAGCACCCGGTTGCCCTGAATCACCACGTCCGGATCCTCCAACAGGTGCTGTGCGTCGACCGACCCGAAGTAGCGCTTGCCGGACCCGAACACGACGGGCACGACATCCATGCGCACCTCGTCGACCAGGCCCGCGGCAAGCACCTGACCCCCGACGTCGCCAGCGGAGACCTCGACAATGCGGTCACCCGCAAGCTCCTGCGCCTTGGCCACGGCCGCCTCGACGCCGTCGACGAAGTGAAACGGCGCCTCAGGGTCCCAACCCTCGGGCTTCGGCCGGTGCGTCACGACGACCACGTGGTCGACCCCGCCCGGAGGCTTCCCGTCCCAGCCGTCCGTCATGTCGAAGACGTGGCGGCCGGCGACCGTCGCCCCGATCTGGTCCCAGTACGGCCGGGTGTAGTCGTAGGACGTCTGCGACACCTTCAACGCGCCGCTGTCGTCCAACGGCACGTCACCACCGAGCAACCAGTCGAACAGCGGTCCGGGCTGGTCATTCTCGTCCGCGACGAAGCCGTCCACCGACACCGAGCCGTACATGACTACCTTGCCCATCGGCGCTCCTCTACGTGGGGATGCCCTGAGATTAGAGTCTCGCGGGCTGTCGCTCAGGTAAGGGAGTCAAGCGGCCAGCCATCCACCAGGGACGCTCGCAGCTTCCTCATCGGCTCGACGGCATCGGCTCGCCGGACAGGACGCCGTGAACGAGAACGATCAAGAACATGACGCTGGCCGCAGCGAAGATCACGCCCATCGCCCGCTCCAGCAGAACAAACCGCGCCAGACGCTCGTCGTACTCGGCATCCGCAAGCCAGCGCCACGGCGGAACTCGCCGCAACACACTCGCGGTGGCCATCGACCGGCGAATGTGCCACTCGGTCACGCCTCGAAAGTTCGTCGCCAGGGCGACTCCAATAAGGCCAATGGTCACCATCATCGTGGCAGCGGCCACGAAACGCCATGTCTCCATCTGACCTCCCTCCTGCAGGCCACCGATCCTATGTGCTCTCGTCCTGCAAAAGATCATGACTGCTGTTGGCCGGCGGGCGCGGGTAAGGCCTGCTCCTGGGCTTCAGGGGCTGTCGCTCTGGCTCTCGGTTGACTGCCGGACGCCCGCCCGGCTGTCGAGATCACACACATCTTGTCCCCGCGGCGTCTCGGTAGGGTCGTCTGCGTGACTGACGCTGTCGTGATTCCCGGCGGTAGGTTCGGACCGGGTGCTCCCCTGCTGATGTATGCCGGCGACGCGGCGCATCGGCGGGGCGCAACGGTACATCGGCACTCGTGGTCCCGGGAGTTTCCGAAGTTTGACCAGCCGGAGATCGAGAGCTGGGTCGGCGGTGAGATCACTCCACTGGTCGACACCATCGGCGGTCGCCCACTGTTGATCGGTAAGTCGCTCGGCGCCAATGCGGCAGCGAAGACCACTTGGCTGTACGAAATGGCTGCACTCGGGACCGAGATCAACCGAGGAAAGTGCTGGTGGAGCCCAGGGGACTCGAACCCCTAACCCCTGCCTTGCAAAGGCAGTGCTCTGCCAGTTGAGCTAGGGCCCCGTGCGCGGGCGTCGAACCCTCGTCGCCCGGCCGGACGTCAGCGCAGGTCGGGCGCGGTGGTCGCCTCGTGCCACAGGGCACGCTCGTCGTTCGAGGCCTTGATCTTGTTGAACACGACGGCGGCCACGCCGACGACGCCAGCCAGAATCAGCAGCTTCTTGAACATGGGGCGACCCCTCGTGCTCGACTAACGTCGGACGAACCGTGCGGTGGGGCTAGATGGAATCGAACCATCGACCTCAGAGTTATCAGCTCTGCGCTCTAACCGACTGAGCTATAGCCCCGCGTTGCGACGAGCAAGATTAACCCATCCACTCAGCCAGCCCCAAATCGGGGTCCAGCCGGACGAGCCAGGCCGTCGACGCCTGCAAAACCTACCTGAGTACGGGACGCCGGAGCGACCGCTTTGCGCGGCGCGCCCCGGCGTCCCGGTCGCTCAGTCCCGCTCGGCGAGGGTCAGCTCGATGCCGCCGACCAGGTCGGCGCAGACGTTGTAGACGAACGCTCCCAGCGTGGCCAGCGCGGTGAACAACACCACGTTGACCAGGCCGATCAGCGCCGAGCTGAGGATCACGCCCTTGGCGGTGATCTGGAAGCCGCTGGTGCTCTGGCCACCGCCGGCGTTCACCAGATCACTCAGGCTCTCGTTGACGCTCTGGAACACGCCCATCGCGTCCAACGCCAGGTAGAGCACCGACGTGGCGACCACCACGACGATGAAGAGCACCACCGAGACGGCGAACGCGAACTTCATCACGGACCACGGGTCGATCCGCTTCAGATTCAGCCTGGCCCGGCGCGGTCCGCGGGAGGCGGCCGAGCTGACCGAGGTACGCGCAGCGCGTACCGCGTCACCGACGCGGGCGGCCCCGACGGCGGACGCGTTGCCGATGCCCGGCGGCAGACCACCGCCGCTGGCCGGGCGACCGGCAGCGGCGGTGCGGCCCCCCGTCTCGGGCTGTGGCTGGGTCATGCCCGGTGTGATCCGCGGTTGGGTGCCGGTCGCCCCGGTCGACGCCGCCGGACCGGGCCGCACGTTGATCGGCTGGGTGGTCGCCGGACGGGCCGAAGACGCCGTCGCCGAACCCGAGGGGGTGGCGGCGGTGGACGACGTCGGCGCGTCGGTGCCGGCGGCATCGGTCTTGTCGGCCGACCCAGCGTCCTCAGCTTGCGGCTCCGGCGGGGGTGTCATGCCCGGAGCCCTTGTGAACTTCGGGGCAGGCGCGTCGGCGGGGACCGTCGCCCGGCCCACGGCCGCGCGGCCGGTCGCTGGTGTGCCGCCCTTGGCGGCCTCCTCGTCGACCGGGTTGGCCGAGGTCCCCGTGTTCCCCGACTTCGCCTGTGTCTCCGTCATTCAACTAGTCCTGTTCGTCAGGCTCGTCGGCATTGCGAGCAATCGCCACGATAGTCACGCCGTCCGGGAGGTCCATCAGCTTGACCCCCATTGTGTTCCGGTCACGCGTACGGCGTACAGGCTTCACCGGAGTCCGAATGACACCACCGTTGCTGGTGATCGCGAACAGCTCGTCGTCCGGATCGATCACCACCGCGCCGACCAGACCACCGCGCCGTTCGGTGATCTTCGCAGTCAACACGCCCTTACCTCCCCGGCCCTGCACCGGGTATTCCTCGATCGGGGTGCGCTTCGCATATCCCCCGTTCGTGGCCACCAGAACGTCCAGACCATCCCGCACGACCTCCATGGCGAGCAGGACGTCGTCGTCCGTGAAGCGCATGCCGATCACGCCCGAGGTGGCCCGGCCCATCGGCCGCAACGCCTCGTCCGAGGCGTTGAACCGGATGGCCTGCGCCTTCTTCGAGACCAGCAGCAGGTCGTTCTCCGGCGCAACCAGCGCAGCACCGACCAGCTCGTCCTCATCGCGCAGGTTGATCGCGATGATGCCGCCGGAACGGTTGGAGTCGAACTCCTCGAGCCGCGTCTTCTTCACCAGGCCGTTCTTCGTGGCCAGTACCAGATAGGGGGCTACCTGGTAGTTCGGGATCTCAATGATCTGCGCTATCTGCTCGTCCGGTTGGAAGGCGAGCAGGTTGGCCACGTGTTGGCCCCTGGCTACCCTACTGGCCTCCGGCAACTCGTACGCCTTGGCCCGGTAGACACGACCCTTGTTCGTGAAGAACAGGATCCAGTCGTGGGTCGAGCAGACGAAGAAGTGGCTGACGATGTCGTCCTGCCGCAGCGTAGCGCCACTGACGCCCTTGCCGCCGCGCCGCTGCGAGCGGTAGAGATCGACCTTGGTCCGCTTGGCGTACCCGGTCCGGGTGATCGTGACGACGACGTCCTCGCGGGCGATGAGGTCCTCCATCGAGACCTCGCCGTCGAACGGGATGATCTGCGTCCGCCGGTCGTCGCCCCACTTGGCGACGATCTCGCCGAGCTCCTCCGAGACGATCTTCCGCTGCCGCTCCGGCTTCGCGAGGATGTCCTTGAGGTCGGCGATCTCCAGCTCGAGCTTGGCCAGGTCGTCCACGATCCGCTGCCGCTCCAACGCGGCGAGACGGCGCAGCTGCATGTCCAGGATCGCGGTCGCCTGGATCTCGTCGATGTCCAGCAGCCGGATCAGGCCCTGCCGGGCGTCGTCCACGGTCGGAGAACGCCGGATCAGCGCGATGACCTCGTCCAGCGCGTCCAGCGCCTTGCCCAGACCGCGCAGGATGTGCGCCCGCTCCTCGGCCTTGCGCAGCCGGAACGCGGTCCGCCGGCGGATCACGTCGATCTGGTGCTCGACGTAGTAGCGGATGAACTGCGCGAGGTTGAGCGTGCGCGGCACCCCGTCGACCAGGGCCAGCATGTTGGCGCCGAACGTCTCCTGAAGCTGGGTGTGCTTGTAGAGGTTGTTCAACACGACCTTCGCGACTGCGTCGCGCTTGAGCACCAACACGATCCGCATGCCGGTACGACCGGAGGACTCGTCGCGGATGTCGGCGATCCCGGCGAGCTTGCCCTCCTTGATCAGCTCGGCGATCCGCTCGGCGAGGTTGTCCGGGTTGACCTGGTAGGGCAGCTCGCTGACGACCAGGCAGGGGCGGCCCCGCTTGTCCTCCTCGACCTCCACCACGGCGCGCATCCGGATCGAGCCGCGACCCGTGCGGTACGCGTCCTGGATCGCGGTCTGGCCGACGATCAGACCGTGGGTCGGGAAGTCCGGGCCCTTGACGATGCCGAGGAGGGCTTCGAGGGTGGTCTCCTCGTCCTCCTCCGGGTGCTCCAGGCACCACTGCACCGCCGCGCCGATCTCCCGCAGGTTGTGTGGCGGGATCTTGGTGGCCATGCCGACCGCGATGCCCTCGGAGCCGTTCACCAGCAGGTTGGGGATCCGCGACGGCAGGATGGTGGGCTCCTTGGCCCGGCCGTCGTAGTTGTCCTGCAGGTCGACGGTGTCCTCGTCGATGTCCCGCAGCATCTCCATCGCCAGCGGGTCGAGCTTGCACTCGGTGTTGTGGCTGACGAACCCGTCCGAGACGAACGAGTGGTCGTCGGTGTCGACCCGGACGCTGTAGACCGGCTGGATGCCGGCATCGGTGATCTGCGCCACCTCGGCGTAGTAGAAGCGCCCGTCAACGAGTGGCTCGACCACGTCGAGCACCTCGGAGTTGGTGATCCGGGCGGCGATCTCGTCGCGGTCCCGTTCCCAGCGCTCCACCCGGTCCACGTTGTGCCGACGGAGCCAGTCCCGCTCGGTCCAGCGCGTCGCGCCGTGCTCACGGATGAAGTCGCCGACCAGCGGCACGTGGTCGCTGGAGAGCGCGGTGCTGCTAGCCGGCACCTGGGCCAGCTCGGCCTCCAGCTTGGCCTGCTTGCGGCCGAGGAAACCGACGTGCGCGGCGAAGATCCGGGCGTCGCGGCGGTTGGTGACCACGACCTTGATCTCGCCGCTGTCGTAGCGGGTCTGCCGGCTGATCACACCGAACTCCAGCAGCAACTGCTGGACCTCGGCCGCCAACCGCTCGCTGCGCGTCGAGTACGAGATCTGCATGGTGTTGCGCGGCAGTAGCGAGGAAGAGCCGTCGCCCTCGAACAGCGCCTGAAGGAACGCCCGCTTGATGGCGGCCGGCCCCTGCCAGACGAACTCGGGAACGAACTTCGCGGCGCTCCGTGCGCCCATCAGCTCACCGAGGAGGCTCGACCGGAGCGCGGTGAGGTCCTGCACGTCGAGTTCGTGCAGGGTGCTCCCGGAGGCGATGACCCGCTCGCTGATGTAACGCGGGCCGCCCACGGCCAGGTCGTAGGCCGCGAGGACGCGGACGAAGAACTCGCGGTCAATGTTGTTGAACCCGGCCCGGTTGGCGGACACCCAGCCCTCGCTGACGAAGGCACCGGCGAGGACGGCGGCCTCGACGTGCTCCAGCATCGGGTAGCCGATCTCGTCCGGCACGCTGCGCTGGAGGACCACCCGGTCGCCGGGGGAGATCTCGGCGAGCAGCTTCCACAGCAGGGTCGGCACGCCGGCGACGTCCACCAGGCACAGCACCGGGTGGTTGTGGGTGCCGGTCAGCTCGTACCCCTCGCGGGTGCGCAGCCGCAGCGTCGGGTGCTCGCCGGAGTGGAAGAACTTACTGGCGCGAACCAGGTCGCCGTTGCGGTCGCGGACCTTGAGGTCGATGTCGGTCTCGCTGGACGGCTCCGCGCCGGGCACGATGTCGCCGACCCGGACGCTGCCGCCTGCGGTACGAATACGGACATCTGCCGTAACGCAGTACCTCATGGCCGCAGCCGGATCATTACCGGGCGAGCCGAAGTTGCCGTTGCCGTCGACCAGCGGGTAGCGCAGCGACCAGGGCTGCGCCATCCGGACCAGCGCGTCGTAGATCGCCGAGTCGCCGTGCGGGTGGAACTGGCCCATCACGTCACCGACGACGCGGGAGCACTTCACGTAGCCGCGGTCCGGCCGGTAGCCGGAGTCGAACATGGCGTAGAGGATTTTGCGGTGGACCGGCTTGAGCCCGTCCCGGACGTCCGGCAGTGCGCGCCCGACGATGACGCTCATCGCGTAGTCGAGGTAGGAGCGCTGCATCTCCACCTCGAGCCCGACCGGTTCGATCCGGTCGTGCGCAACCACCGCGGCGATGGCCTCGGCGGGGTCGGGCACGTTCGGTGTGGACTCGGGAGAATCGGTCACTGTATACCCTTATCAGACTCAGTGTCGTTTTCGTGCTGTGGATAACCGCTGTGGATAGCGGCCATGCTGTGGATAACTCTGTGGACCGGTGGATCGGCCGGGCAGCACCCGGCCGATCCACCACAGTCCGTCAGATGTCCAGGAACCGCACGTCCTTGGCGTTGCGCTGGATGAACGACCGGCGCGCCTCGACGTCCTCACCCATCAGCACACTGAACAACTCGTCGGCCGTCGCCGCGTCGTCGAGAGTGACCTGACGCAATGTACGCGTCGCCGGGTTCATCGTGGTTTCCCACAGCTCGGGATAGTTCATCTCGCCGAGGCCCTTGAACCGCTGGATGTCGTCCGGCTTGGCGTTCGGCTTCTTCTGCTGGCGCAGCAGGATCAGACCGTCCCGCTCGCGGTCGGAGTACGCGTACTGGGCGTCGTCGCCCTTCTTGTTCCACTTGATCTTGTAGAGCGGCGGGGCGGCAAGGTAGACGTGGCCCAGCTCGACCAGCGGCCGCATGAAGCGGAACAGCAGGGTGAGCAGGAGCGTCTGGATGTGCTGGCCGTCGACGTCCGCGTCGGCCATCAGCACCACCTTGTGGTACCGCAGCTTCTCCATGTCGAAGTCGTCGTGGATGCCGGTGCCCAGCGCGGTGATCAGCGCCTGGACCTCGTTGTTCTTGAGGACCCGGTCGATCCGGGCCTTCTCCACGTTGAGGATCTTGCCGCGGATCGGCAGGATGGCCTGGGTCCGCGGGTCGCGGCCCTGCTTGGCCGAGCCACCGGCCGAGTCACCCTCGACGATGAACACCTCGGACTCGCGAGGGTCGGTGGACTGGCAGTCGGCCAGCTTGCCCGGCATCGAGCCGGACTCCAGCAGCGACTTACGCCGGGCCAGCTTGCGTGCCTGCTGCGCGGCGATCCGGGCCCGAGCGGCCTGGGAGGCCTTCGTGATGATCATCTTGGCCTCGGCCGGGTTGCGGTCGAACCAGTCGACCAGCCACTCGTTGCAGACCCGCTGAACGAAGCTCTTCACCGGGGTGTTGCCGAGCTTGGTCTTCGTCTGGCCCTCGAACTGCGGGTTGGCCAACTTGACCGAGATGATCGCCGCGAGCCCTTCGCGGATGTCCTCGCCGGAGAGCTTCTCGTCGCCCTTGAGCAGCTTCTTGTCGGTGCCGTACCGGTTGACCACGCTGGTCAGCGCGGACCGGAAGCCCTCCTCGTGGGTGCCGCCCTCGTGGGTGTTGATCGTGTTGGCGAAGGTGTAGACCGATTCGCCGTACGACTCGTTCCACTGCATGGCGATCTCGACGGACATGCCCTCTTCCTCGGCCCCGAACTCGACCACCGTCTTGTGGATCGGGTTCTTCGAGGCGTTGAGGTGCCGGACGAAGTCGGAGATGCCGCCCTCGTAGAAGAAGGTCACCTCACGCTGCCGGCCGTCCTCCTCCTCGGCCACCCGCTCGTCGAGCAGGTGGATGCGCAGTGCGCGGTTGAGGAAGGCCATCTCCTGCAGTCGCCGGTAGATGGTCTGGAAGTCGAAGTCGACGGTCTCGAACACGTCGGGGTCGGGCCAGAAGGAGACCGCCGAGCCGCTGCGGTCGGTGGTCTCACCCTTCTCCAGCGGGCCGGGCTTGGAGTTGGTGTACTGCTGCCGCCAGACGAAGCCAGACTTGTGGATCTCCACGGCCATCCGGGTGGAGAGGGCGTTCACCACCGACACGCCGACGCCGTGCAGACCGCCGGAGACCGCGTACGCCTTGCCGTCGAACTTGCCGCCCGCGTGCAGCACGGTCAGCGCGACCTCGACACCCGGCTTCTTGAGCTTCGGGTGGAGGTCGACCGGGAAACCACGGCCGTTGTCGGTGACCCGGACGCCACCGTCGGCCAGCAGCACCACGTCGATGGTGTCGCAGTATCCGGCGAGCGCCTCGTCGACCGCGTTGTCGACGACCTCCCAGACGAGGTGGTGCAGACCGCGCTCGCCGGTGGACCCGATGTACATACCGGGCCGCTTGCGGACCGCCTCCAGCCCTTCGAGAACGGTGATCGACTCTGCGCCGTACTCCTGCTTTTCCTGCGCTGCCACCCTCGGCCACTTTCTCGCGTCAGCCGCGCCGGTAGGGCGCGTCGGGCGCGGGTTCGGCGGACAGGACGCGACGTCGGCGCGCGGACCGGTGCCGGAGACCTCCGGACCACGGGTCGAACGCGCCGGTCGCCGCGGTTGCCCGCGGATCGCGATCGGCTCGACCCGACGTGGAGAATGAACCTGGGGCCACCGGCCCCCGTCCCCCCGCACCGGGTCTTCGTCTCGCTGTCAATCCTACTGTGCGCGGAGGACAGAACCACCACTCGGCACCCTCGGAGAGGCGGCTGAGAAGTCCATAGCCGGCAGAACCCCGTCGCCCGCGACTCCCCCCACACGCCAGGCTCGGATCGCACGCGCCGCCGCCGAACGGGTTGACCCGCGCCCGGGCGGGTCGGGGGTCGCGGCCGCGGCGTCCGTGCCGTACGTTTGCGGCGCCCAGGAACCAGCCTTGATCTTTGAGGGCTGGAACCGGGACGATCGACCCGATCGACCCGACACGTGCTCTTTAAGAGGTGACAGATGGGGCTGGACAACGTCGCGGTGCACTGGCCGCGGACCGGCCGCTTCTACGATCCGGTCGCGCCGGCCGAGTTCGTCGACTTCGGCGAGATCGTCGACCTGCCGCGAATCTCCGCGCCGACGGCTGCCCTGGCCGAGCTGATCGCGAAGACCGGCACCATCCGGGCTACCGCGTACACCGAGTTGGTGGATCTCCTCCTCGGCCTCGAAGGTGTGTTGTACGCCACAGACGCCGCCGCCGAGGACGAGGACCCGGTGATCGACCCGGACGGCTGCTCCTGGATCGCCAGCGGGATCGAGCGGTTCGTGGCGGGGCACCGCGCGCACGGCGAGGCGGTCACCTTCGAGTCGGTGAGCACGGTGCTGCGTGCCCTGCTCGGCGACGGCAGGCTGGCCGAGCAGCAGTTGCGATGGTTGGAGAGCCGGCTCGACGCGCTGCGCGACGAGCGCGGCGACCCGCCGCAGTGGAGCTTCACCTGCGCCGAGCTGGGCGTGCTGGCGGCGTTCTACCGGCGCTGCGCGGAACGCGGCTTCGCCGTCTACGCCGACGCCTGACCCGCGCCGGTCTCCTGCGCGGCCGGCCCGTCGCCGCTCGGTCGGCTGGCCGCGGCGATCAGCTGGGTGAGCACCGCGTGCAGGTGTTGCAGGTCCTCGACCGGCAGCCCGAGGCGCTGCACGATCGCCGCCGGGATCAGCTCGGCCTGGCTTCGGAGTGCGGCACCGCTGGCGGTCAGGGTGACGGCGAGGCTGCGCTCGTCGCTGGGGTCGCGTTCCCGCCGTAGGTATCCGGCCGCTTCGAGCCGCTTGAGCAGGGGTGACAGCGTGCCCGGATCGAGCTGCAACAGGCGGCTGAGGTCGCGACCGGACAACGGTGCGTGCTGCCACAGCGCCAACATGACCAGGTACTGCGGATGGGTCAGCCCCATCGGTTCCAGCAGCGGCCGGTAGACCGCCACCACGCTGCGCGCGGCTACCGAGAGGGCGAAGCAGACCTGCTGCTCCAGCGCCAGCGGGTCGACGCCCTGCGGTCTCTCGCTCATCGGTTGCTCTCCCCAGGCACGATGGCTACCCTACCAATCATTGGTACACCAATCATTGGCACACCAATCGGTGTTCGTGACGGCACGACGCGGGGAAAGGGCGGGCAGATGAGCGAGGACGGTGCGGTCGGCAGAGCTCCGGGCGAGGGAGGTCGGCTCCTGAGCTGGGCCTTCCGGCACTTCGCCGGCCCGGCCGAGGGCGTCCAGGGCGCGGTGCAGGGCGGCTCGGCCGAGGCCCGCGAGGCGTGGAAGCGGGACCTGGCCGAGCGCAAGCGCTACACCCGGGAGCAACGCGAACTCAAGCGGGCCGCCCGCGAGACGGACCGACGAAGCTGAGGTCCGTCAGCCGTACGTGTCGCGTGGGCCCCGCCCGCGTACCCGGCGCGGCCCCTTCGACCACGACGGTGCGGCCGGGCCGTGGATGTGCAGCTTGCGCACCACGTTGTGGCCGACCTCGCTGGCGATCTGCTTGAGCAGCGAGCCGGCGAGCAGCCGAAGCTGGGTGGCCCAGGCCGTCGATCGCGCCTCCACGGTCAGCTCACCGTTCTCCAGCTTGACCGGACGGCTGTTCTGGGCGACCTCCGCGCCGACGACCCGCTCCCAAGCGCCGAACACGGTGGCCTCGGCCGCCGGCTGCTGCCAGCCACGCGCCTTCACCAACCGGTTCAGCACGGCACCGAGCGGCTGCGGATCGCGGGGGTCGGGGCCCGGGCCGGAGTAGCCCCGCAACCGCCGCCCCGAGCCGCCGGCAGCGTCGGCTCCCGCGCCGCCAGGGGTACGCCGGGCGCGAGCCGCCGCCTGCCGCTTGGACAACGCCGCGTCGAGCACCGCCCGGGCCAGTTCCGGCCCGCTGACGGCCGCCGCCTCGCCGGCGGTCGATTCCGCCCCAGGGGTACGCGCGCCCGCGGCGTCGCCTCCGCCCGCTTCTGGGCGGTTGGTGCGTGACTCATTCGACACGGCGTACCGTCCCTTCGCCGACCCGGTAGCGGGTGCCGCGCAGAGCGGCCGGCACGTCGTCGTCCACCGCGCACGTGACCAGCAGCTGACTCGCCCCGCCGACCAGCTCCGCCAGCCGCTCCCGGCGGCCGGTGTCCAGCTCGGCGAAGACGTCGTCGAGCACCAGCACCGGCTCGATGCCGTCCGCCCGCAGCAGGTCGTAGCCGGCCAGCCGCAGCGCGAGCGCGAACGACCAGGACTCACCGTGGCTGGCGTACCCCTTGGCGGGCAGTGGCCCGAGGGTCAGCGCCAGCTCGTCGCGGTGCGGTCCGACCAGTGTGGTGCCCCGTTCGATCTCGGCGGAGCGGGACGCGGCCAGGGACGCGGCCAGGGCCTCCGCCAACGCGGCCCGGTCGGTGGTCGGCTCGGCCAGGTCGATCGACGGCCGGTAGGCGATGCTGGCGGCACCCCGGCCGGCGGCCACCGCGTCGTACGCCTTCGCCACGTGCGGGGTGAGCGCGGCGACCAGCTCCAACCGGCCGGCGAGCAACTCCGCACCGTGCTGGGCCAGGTGGGTGTCCCAGACCGCGAGGGTGCCCAGGTCGCCGCCACGCGACCCACCGGTCTTGCGAGCCAGGTACGCGGTGCGCAGCAGGGCGTTGCGCTGCTTGACCACCCGCTCGTAGTCGGCCCGCACACCCGCGAACCGGGGTTGGCGGTTGACCAGCAGGTCGTCCAGGTAGCGGCGGCGCTCGGCCGGGTCACCCCGGACCAGCTCAAGGTCTTCCGGGGCGAACAGCACGAGTCGCAGGGCACCGAGGACGTCCCGCGCCCGCCGCGCCGGTGAACGGCCCAGCCGGGCACGATTGGCCTTGCCGGGCACGATCTCCAACTCGACCAGGAGCTCCCGCCCGTCGTGCGCCACCGAGCAGCGGATCACCGCCGACGCGGCACCCATCCGGACCAGCGGTGCGTCGGTGGCGACCCGGTGCGAGTCCAGGGTCGCCACGTAGCCCAGCGCCTCGACGAGATTCGTCTTGCCGACGCCGTTGGCGCCGATCAGGACGTTCGCCCCCGGTTGGAGGTCGACGGCCACCCGCTCGTACGAGCGGAAGTCGACCAGTTCCAACCGTTGGACGTACACCGGGTGTCGATGCCGCTCAGCGCTTGTGGACGGCGTGGCCGCCGAACTGCTGACGCAGCGCGGAGACGGCCTTCATGGCGGGCGAGTCGTCCTGTCGCGAGGCGAACCGGGCGAACAGCGAAGCGGTGATCACGTGCAACGGGACGGCCAGCCGGACCGCCTCGTCGACGGTCCACCGGCCCTCGCCGGTGTCCTCGGTGTAGCCGCTCAGGTCGGCCAGCTCCGGGTCCTCGTCGAGCGCCCGGTCCAGCAGGTCGAGCAGCCAGGAGCGGACCACCGTGCCCTCCCGCCAGGACTTAATGACGCCCGGCACGTTGGTCACCAGCTCGGAGGCCGCCATCAGCTCGTAGCCCTCGGCGTAGGCGTGCATCAGGCCGTACTCGATGCCGTTGTGCACCATCTTCGAGTAGTGCCCGGCACCGACCGGTCCGGCGTGCACGAAGCCGAACTCACCCTCCGGCTTGAGAGCGTCGAAGATCGGCATCAGGCGGTCGACGTGCTCCTGGGCCCCACCCACCATCAGCCCGTAGCCGTTCTGCCGGCCCCAGACGCCGCCGGAGACGCCGACGTCGAGGTAGCCGATGCCCCGCTCGTTGAGCCGCTCGGCCCGGGGTGCGTCGTCGCTGAACCGCGAGTTGCCGCCGTCGATGATGATGTCGCCCTCGCCGAGCACCGCGGCCAGCTCGTCGATGGTCGCGTCGGTGACACCGGCGGGCACCATGACCCAGACCGCGCGCGGCGACTCAAGCTTCTCTGCCAGGCCCGCGATGGATGCGACGTCGCTGATCTGCGCGTTGTGGTCGAAACCGACGACTTCGTGACCAGCAGCACGCAACCGCTCCCGCATGTTGCCGCCCATACGGCCGAGTCCTACAAGGCCGAGCTGCATGTGTGTGTACCTCCGTGGATCTGGTGTTGCTTGGCGCGATCAGCGAGAGACGCGGATCGGCATGATGAGGTACCGGTACCCCGGAATGACCTCGCCATCCTCGCCGGCGGGGGAGATCACCGCGGGCTTGAAGGCGTCGACGAACGAGAGGATGGCGGTCTGGGAGCCCAGGTTGGCCAGGCCGTCGATGAGGTACTGCGGGTTGAACCCGATGGTCAGCGCGTCGCCGGTGAAGGTGGCCTCCATCGCCTCGCTGGCGCGTGCCTCCTCGGAACCGCCGGCCTCGACCACCAGGCCGTCGGCGCTGAAACTGAGCAACACCGGTGTGGTCCGCTCGGCAACCAGCGCGACCCGCTTGACCACCTCGATCAGGGTGCTGACCGGAACCCTGGCCTCGGCGTTGTGGGTGGCCGGGAAGAGCGAGCGAACGGGCGGGTAGTTGGCGCCGTCGAGCAGGCGGCTGGTGGTGCGTCGGGTGCCACCGGCCAGGCCGACCATGCCCTCGCCTGCGGCACCCTGGGCCAGGGCGAGCGTGACCTCGCCACCCAGCGGGCCGAGAGCCTTGGCGGTGTCGTTCAGGGTGCGGGCCGGCACCAGGGCGTTGATGCTCACGTCGGGGTCGTCCGGGCGCCACTGGATCTCGCGCAGGGCCAACCGGTAGCGGTCGGTGGCGAGCATCGACAGCGTGCTGCCGGAGAGCTCGACGCGAACGCCGGTCATCATCGGAAGGGTCTCGTCCCGGCCGGCCGCGATGGCCACCTGGGAGACCGCTGTGGCGAACGCGGCAGCGTCCACCGTGCCGGCGCTCTGCGGCATCTCGGGCAGTGCTGGGTAATCCTCCACCGGCATGGTGGGGAGGGTGAACCGGGCGCTGCCGCAGACCAGCTCGAGGTGGGCGCCGACCGCGGCGATGTCGACCGGCTTGGCCGGCAACGCCTTGGTGATCTCGGCGAGCAGGCGGCCGGAGACGAGGGCGGCGCCGTCGGCGTCCCCCTGCACCTCGACGGTCACCTGGCTGGAGACCTCGTAGTCGAAGCCGGAAACCCGCAGGTTGCCGTCCGTGACCCGGAGCATCACCCCGGCGAGCACCGGTACGGACGGCCGGTTGGGCAGGCTCTTCGCGGTCCACGCCACGGCCTCGGCGAGCGCGTCGCGCTCCACTCGGAACTTCATCAATGCCTCCGCGTCGACGTCAGCGACAACTCTCTCATGCCGACCGCTGCCTACCGTCCCGCCCGACCGTGCGGGTACCCATCGCACCTTAGGGCGCGGGGGTATCGGCTGTGCGCCCGACCCCATGGATCGTGTCGGTGCTGACCGGCTGATCCGGCAGCGTTCGGCCCGATCCACAGAAAGCCCAACGGTGATGATTGGTTTTTGTTCTCTTAGAAGAGATAACTCATCGTCTTCATCGCACCTGTGCAAACTGTGGAAAAGCCAGGTCTGCGCAGCTCAGAGCGGATATCCACCGGTGATTTAGCTGTGGAGAACCGGGGGGACAACTCGCTCGCGTGTCCACAGCCCGGTCTTGGCGCCCGGTTGTCCACCGTCGTCCACCGGTTGTCCACCGGTAATCCACCGACTTTCTCCCCAAGTCTGTGGACGACGATGAAGATCACCATTGCGGTTGTCCCCAGAACCTTCAACAGCTCGTACACAGGTCGACGGTCGTCGGTGGAAAACGTGGCGGTTGTCCCCAAGCGTCCACAGCCTCGTACACAGGGTTTCTCCACAGCCTGTGGGTAACCGGCGGTGGACGGATCGTAGTTATCCACCGGCGGTGGACAACGAGCTGTGGACAACGAGTGGGAGCCGAGGCGGTCACGGCCTCGATCCTGTGGCCTACACCATGTCGAGAGTCCAGTCGGGACCGGAAAAAGTACGCCCGGCCGGATCTCCGGCCGGGCGTGTCCCGGGCTGTACGCCGTCACGACGGCTGGCGTACGCCTCAACTGTTCTGCTTGATCCGGTTGGTCAGCTCGGCGATCTGGTTGTAGAGAGAGCGGCGCTCCGCCATCTGCTGCCGGATCTTCCGGTCGGCGTGCATCACAGTGGTGTGGTCGCGACCGCCGAAGGCCTGCCCGATCCGGGGCAGCGACAGCTCGGTCAACTCGCGGCACAGGTACATGGCCACCTGCCGCGCGTTGACGAGCACGCGGGACCTGGACTGGCCCCGGAGGTCCTCCAGGCTCACCCCGAAGTAGTCGGCCGTCGAGGCCATGATCTGGTCGGCGTTGATCTCCGGCCCGGCGCCGTCGGGCATGAAGTCCCGGAGCACCTCCTCGGCCAGGGACAGCTCGACGGTCGACCGGGTCAGGCTGGCGAACGCCGTCACCCGGATCAGCGCCCCCTCCAGTTCCCGGATCGAGTTCGACACCCGGGAGGCGATGAACTCCAACACGTCCGGCGGGGCGTACATCCGCTCCTGTGCCGCCTTCTTCTGCAGGATCGCGATCCGGGTCTCCAGGTCCGGCGGCTGGATGTCGGCCAGCAACCCCCACTCGAACCGGGTTCGCATCCGGTCCTCCAGGGTGGCGAGCTGGCGCGGTGACCGGTCGGAGGTGATCACGATCTGCTTGTTGGCGTTGTGCAGGGTGTTGAAGGTGTGGAAGAACTCCTCCTGGGTGCGCTCGCGGTTCTCCAGGAACTGGATGTCGTCGATCAGCAGGATGTCGACGTCGCGGTAGCGCCGCTGGAACGCGCTGGTCTTGTCGTCCCGGAGCGAGTTGATGAAGTCGTTGGTGAATTCCTCGGTCGAGACGTACCGGACCGAGCGGGCGTTGCCGAGGGTCGTCGCGTAGTGCCCGATGGCGTGCAGCAGGTGCGTCTTGCCCAGACCGGAGTGCCCGTAGATGAAGAGCGGGTTGTACGCCTTCGCCGGCGACTCCGCCACCGCCACGCTCGCCGCGTGCGCGAAGCGGTTGGACGAGCCGATGACGAACGTCTCGAACATGTACTTCGGGTTGAGCCGGTTGCCGCCGGTGTCGGCACCCGGCAGTCGGCGGTCGTCGCGACCACCCGTGCGGTGGTCCACGCCGCTGCGGCCCGGGCCGCTGTCCGTGCCGCTGTCCCGGGGGAGCGCGCGGATCACGTGCTGGTCGCGTGGCGACGCCGACTCTTCCCGGTAGTGGGGCTCGTAGGGGCGGGTGTCCGGGCCCGGCGGGTCCAGCCGGGCGGCCTGCTCGTCGTAGCCGCGCCGGTCCTGGCCGGGCCGGGCGGCACGCATCGGCTCCGCGAAGGCGGTGCTGAACAACGCCTCCTGACCGTCCCTGCTGGCGGGGATCAGCCCTGGGCGGTGCGCGTCGACGGCCGGCGCGTGCGGTGGACCCGCGGGCGCGGGTGGCGCGGACGGTTCGGGCGTGTGCCCCGGGTGGGACTGCTCGGGGATCATCGGGTCTGCGGACGACCGAGCGCCCTGGTCGTCGTCGAAGGGTTCGGCGGCCGGACCCTCGGCGTCGAACGGGCCGGTGTCCGGAACACTGCGATAGACAGTGCCGGCCGGTCGGCCGGTGGCGTCCTCGGCGACCCGGACGGTGACCGCGACCTGGATCGGCCGACCCAGCCGGCGGGTGAGCGCCTCGGTGATCGCCGGGCGGAGCCGCGACTCGATCACGTCACGGGTGAACGCGTCCGGGACGGAGAGCAGGGCGGTGTCCTCGACGATCGCCCGCAGCCGGGTCAGTCGGAGATAGGCACGCTGCTGGGCTGAGATGATCTCGTCGGCGAGCTCGTCGGTCGCCGCTAACCACACTGCGGCAAGGTCGGTCGTACCGGCCACCGTCGTGCCACCCCCTCGCCTCTGCTCCCGGCCGCCGCTGTCTGCCAGCCGGCCGTCCCGGGCCCGCCGCGTTCGCGGGTGGAACAACACCCACCTGACGGTCGACCGGTGGTCATCCACAAGTTATCCACAGCCTGTGTACCGACCGATTGTGGCCGCCGCCGGACGCGGGTGGGACCTGCCCCTGCCTGAACGGGCGCTGAAGCGGGTTCACCGTGCCGAACGATTCACTACCTTGTCCGGTCTTGCCTGTGCGACGACCGGAGCTTCCGACGCTCACCGCAATCGGGCACGGTAACAGCGTTGTCCCTGCGCCATCAACCGGCGACCCGGCGGGGGCCTTCTCGGCATCAGCGAAAACCACCCTTCGGCCTCGGGCGCGTCCCGTTCTTCACCCGGTCGGGGTGTTTGACGGTCATTGCCCCCCTGCGTAGGCTGGAACGGCTGCTTTCTCGCCCTCTGCTAGGGTGATGGGTGCTTGCTGTCCACGGTCGCATCCCCGCACCGCCGAGGTTCCGCTCCGCCGGACAGCACCGATCGTGGGCCACCGTCGAGGTGGCCTGGACCACCACACGACCCCGGCGATTCCGTCGTACGGGGCGCGTACGAAAACGGAGAGCCTGACGTGAGCAAGCGCACCTACCAGCCGAACAACCGCCGGCGCGCGAAGACCCACGGCTTCCGGCTGCGCATGCGCACCCGTGCCGGCCGTGCCATCCTCTCGAGCCGTCGCGCCAAGGGTCGCACCACCCTGTCGGCCTGAGCCGATCGGGCCGGTCCAGGGGACGTGGGCAGTCGTGCTGGCCGCCGCGCAGCGACTGCGGCGCAGCACTGACTTCGCCGCAGCGGTTCGTGGTGGCCGACGCGCCGGACGTGGCGCCGTCGTGGTCCACCTGACCGTGCCGGCGATCACCGACCCCAGCACACCGACCTCGCCGGAGCCGGTGCGGGACAACAGTGCGGAGCAGTTATCCGTGCCGTCCCGTGCCGGCTTCGTCGTGTCCAAGGCCGTCGGAAACGCGGTGACCCGTAACCGGGTCCGGCGACGACTGCGCGCGCTGGTCCGGGAACGGTTGGTCGACCTGCCGTCCGGCAGCACCCTGGTCGTCAGGGCACTGCCCGCGGCGGCGCAGGCGTCGTACCCCCGGCTCGCCACCGACCTGGACGCCGCCCTCGCGGTCGCCCGGTCACCCCGCGAGCGGCGGCCCCGATGAGCGACACCGGGCAGACCAGCCCACGCCCGTCGACAACCGGTGCCAAGGTGCTGATCGCGCCCATCATCGCGTACCGTCGGTGGATAAGTCCGGCACTGCCGGCCCGCTGTCGGTTCTACCCGTCGTGCAGTGCGTACGCCCAGGAGGCGGTCGTGCGGCACGGCGCGCTCCGGGGAGCCGTGCTGGCGGTCCGGCGGCTGTTGCGCTGCCACCCCTTTCACCCTGGTGGATATGACCCGGTACCGGAGCCGGGCGGCCGCCGCCGCGCTGATGTGACTGGAGCCCCGAATTGAGTCTCGACTGGATCTACTACGCGATTTCGTGGATCCTGCTGACCTGGCACTCTGCCTGGGACGCCATCGGGGTGCCCGTCGGCGCGGTGATCGGCACCAACTTCGCCTGGATCTTGGCGATCATCTTCCTGGTGGTCACCGTCCGGGTGATCCTGTTCCCCGTCTTCGTCAAGCAGATCAAGTCCCAGCGGGCGATGCAGGCGCTTCAGCCCAAGGTCAAGGAGCTGCAGGAGAAGCACAAGGGTGACCGGGAGACGCTCCAGAAAGAAATGATGGAGCTGTACAAGAAGGAGAAGGCCAACCCGCTGATGGGTTGCCTTCCGATGTTCCTTCAGATCCCGGTCTTCCTCGGCCTCTTCCACGTGCTGCGCCGGCTCGACCCGGACAAGCAGAACAAGACGCTGTACGGCTGGACCGCCGACCAGTTCCAGAGCGCGTCGCAGGCGAAGCTCTTCACGGCCCCGATCGCCGGCAAGTTCGGCTCCACCGCCGACGAACTGGCCAGCCTCGGCGCCAACGGCACCACCGTCAAGGTCATCGCCGGTGTCCTGGTCCTGGTCATGATCGCGACCACCTACCTGACCAGCCGTCAGATGATCCTCAAGACCGGCTGGGCCGAGGACCCGCAGCAGCGGATGATCCAGCGACTGATGCTCTACGGCATCCCCGCGTCGCTGCTGATCTCCGGCGCGATCTTCCCGATCGGTGTGATCATCTACTGGGTCACCAACAACCTGTTCACCCTCGGCCAGCAGCAGTGGGTGCTGCGGAAGTTCCCGCCGCCGGTGACCGCCAAGAAGGCCGTCGCGCCCGCCGCCAGCCGCAACCCGGTGCAGCCCGCCAAGTCCGGTGGCCTGTTCGGTCGAGGCAAGACGGCTCCGCCGGCGCCGGTCAAGGCCGCCGCTCCCAAGGTGGCCGGGCCGAAGCCGGGTGCCAAGCCGGTGAACAACCCGAAGAAGGGTCGCCCCGCCAAGCGGCAGGGCTGACCTGCGAGGGGCCGCCGCCGGTGATCCGACGGCGGCCCGTTCCACACCGCGCAGCCGCCGAACGGCCGGCGCCGGATGGAACCGACCGCGCGTCGCGCGGCCACGGGCGACACTGCCCGTACAGACGTGCCCGTGGGCACCGGCGACCTCCCGCCGGCCCCGGGAAACCAGTCGGACCCGACGGTCCGGCCGAGCGAGTACGGAGATGAGACCGTGACCGAGACCAGCATCCCCCGCACCGAGCAGCCCCTGGACGAGGAGGAGACCGCGACGCTCGCGGTGGACGGTGACGACACCGAGGACGACGACACCGAGGCGGACGACGACACCGACACCGCCGCGTCCGGCGCCCGGTCGAAGAAGGCCGTCGGCGAGGGCGACCTGTTCCGGCAGAGTGAAATTGCGGCCGACTATGTCGAAGGGCTGCTCGACATCCTCGACTACGACGGTGACATCGACGAGTTGGTGGCCGCGGGCCGCCCCATGGTCGAGGTGGTCGGCGAGCGTCTGCAGAATCTGGTCGGTCAGCGCGGGGCGACCCTGGAGGCACTCCAGGAGCTGACTCGCCTTGCCGTCTTCCGGCAGACCGGCACCCCGAGCCGCCTGCTGCTCGACGTCGGCGGCTACCGGGCCAACCGCCGTAAGGAACTCGCCGCCGTTGCCAAGAACGCCGTCGAGAAGGTCAAGGAGTACGGCGAGCCGGTCCGCCTGGAGGCGATGTCCGCGTTCGAGCGCAAGTGTGTGCACGACGTGGTCAACGCCATGTCCGGCGTGGCCAGCGAGTCCGAGGGTGTGGAGCCGAACCGGCGCATCGTCGTACGGCCGGCGGACTGACCGGGTGACCCACGACGACAGCACGGCCGACGCCGTGTCCGGCCCGGGCGGTACGCCGCCCGGGCCGTCCGCTGTCCGCCCGGTCGCGCCGGACGCGCCGGACGCCAACTCTGCCCACTCCGACACGGTCCCTTCGCCGGACGACGCGACCCTGCCGCCCGAGTTGGCGCCGGCCGCACTGACCCTCTTCGGTGACCGTCTCGACCTGGCCGCCGCGTACGCCGAGCTGTTGGCCACCGACGGGGTCGTCCGTGGTCTGATCGGCCCCCGAGAGGCACCCCGCATCTGGGATCGCCACCTGCTCAACTGCGCTGCGGTCGCCGAGCGGATCCCGTCCGGCGCGACCGTGCTCGACGTCGGCTCGGGTGCCGGTCTACCGGGTCTGGTACTGGCCATCGCCCGCCCCGACCTCACGGTCACGCTGATCGAGCCCCTCGCCCGACGTACCTCGTTCCTGATCGAGGTCGTCGAGCAACTCGGCCTGGCGAAGTCGGTACGGGTGTTCCGGGGTAGGGCCGACGAGGCGGCCACCGGTTCGAGCGGCCGGGACCCGATCAGCGGAGACGTGGTGACCGCCCGCGCCGTCGCCCCACTGGATCGGCTGGCGGGCTGGAGTCTCCCCCTGGCCGTTCGAGGCGGTCGTCTGCTGGCCCTCAAGGGATCGTCCGCCGCCGCGGAGATCGAGGAGCACGCCGAGGTCGTGACTCGGCTGGGTGGTGGCGAGCCGACCGTGCACCTGTGCGGCGTCGACGTGATCGATCCCCCCACCACCGTGGTGGAGATCGTCCGCGAGCGGGTCGTCGGTCCTCGCCCGGCGGCGAGCAAGCGCAACCGGGGCGGTCGCTCCCGCCGACGCTGACACGTCGCGCCATCGGGCTTCCGGCCGGTGGGTTGCCTCGTTGTACCGGTACGGATGGACGAGGAGATGAGAACCCGACGTGGACCGGCCGCGCCCGTCCGCCGTAGGCTGACCGCGCGTCGATAGTGTGGAGCGGGCGGTGGACGTCGAGGATCTCCGACCGCTCCCGAGGGCCGTACGCTCCGGGTTGCGAGCGTGGTGTGGCCAAGTTGACCGGGGCGCGGACCGACCATCCGAAGCGGGCAGGGATGACAGGTGCATGACGACGGCAGGTACGACGATCCACGCGTGACCGGGGCAGGCAACGATCCCGTTTCACGTGAAACCGACTACCCGAGCTGGTCGCCCGGCATGACCGGGTCAGCAGAGGGCAGTCCGCCGGCCGCACGTGACGACCGTTCGGGGTCCGAGCCGCCGGAGAGCTCGACCGCCTCGGAGCCCGCGAGTGCTCGTCGGACGCCGGAGGGCCTGAGTCGACCGGTCAACGCCGCCGAGGTTCGGTCGAGCTCGGGACGCCGCAACACGGCGGCGGCGGTTCGCTTCGAACCGGCGGTCCCACACCAACCCACCGCGGCGGTTGTTCGGGATGCCGCACCCGTGCTCGCCGAAGCGCCTGTCGCTTCGACCGAGTCGTTGGCCGCCGTGGCCGCTGACCCCACGTACGTTTCACGTGAAACCCCGACGCGCGAAGAGGATGACCCACCGTTGGCTATGGAGGCGATGCGCGCCGTGCAGATCCTGAATCCCAGTGGCGAGGTGACCATGCCTCGACCGGACCGGACCCGGGTCATGTGCGTCGCCAACCAGAAGGGCGGCGTGGGTAAGACCACGACCACCGTCAACCTTGCGGTGGCGCTCGCCCTGCATGGCAACCGAGTTCTCGTGGTGGACCTCGACCCGCAGGGCAACGCCTCGACCGGGCTCAACGTCCCGCACCACACCGGCATCCCAGACGTCTACGACTGCCTGATCAACAGTGTGCCTCTGGCGGAGGTGGCGCAGGCGGTGGAGGGCATCCCCAACCTCTGGTGCGTACCCGCGACCATCGACCTGGCCGGCGCGGAAATCGAGTTGGTCTCGGTGGTGGCGCGCGAGTCGCGCCTGGACCGGGCAATCGCTGCCTACCCCGGTGAGTTCGACTACGTCTTCATCGACTGCCCACCCTCGCTCGGCCTGCTCACGGTCAACGCCCTGGTGGCCGCGCAGGAGGTGCTGATTCCGATCCAGTGCGAGTACTACGCCCTGGAAGGGCTCAACCAGCTGATCAACAACATCAACCTGGTACGCCAGCACCTCAACCCGAAGCTCGATGTCTCCACGATCCTGCTGACCATGTACGACCGCCGTACGCGGTTGGCCGACGCCGTCGAGCAGGACGTCCGGAACCACTTTGGTGACAAGGTCCTCCAGGCGGTCATCCCCCGTAACGTCCGGGTCTCCGAGGCACCGAGCTACGGCCAGTCGGTCATGACCTACGATCCCGGTTCGCGGGGAGCAACGAGCTACTTCGAGGCCGCCCAGGAGATCGCCGAGCGAGGCGTCAAGGAGCCGGTGGGCCGGAATGCGTAGTGCGGACGAGTCGCTGGGAGGCGTGGCATGAAGAACCGTCCTCGGGGCGGTCTGGGTAGGGGCCTCGGGGCGCTGATCCCGACCGGGCCGGCGCCGGGTGCCACCGGCACCGCGACGGCTGAACCGGAGAACGAGCACGAGGAGGAGGCTGCTGCCGCAGCCATCCCCGCGGCGGCCGTCGGCGTGCCGGTCCACCAACCGGAGCCCACTCTCAGCCCGGTGCCCGGAGCACGCTTCGCCGAGATCCCGGTCGACGCGATCCTGCCCAACCCGAAGCAGCCCCGTCAGGTCTTCGACGAGGAGGCACTGGAGGAACTCAAGACCTCGATCCAGGAGGTCGGCTTTCTCCAGCCCATCGTCGTCCGTCAGCTCGACGACGAGAAGTACGAACTCGTCATGGGCGAGCGGCGTTGGCGTGCCGCCCAGGCGGTCGGACGGGAGAACATACCGGCGATCGTCCGGGACACCCGGGACGACGCCATGCTCCGCGACGCCCTGCTCGAGAACATTCACCGGGCCAACCTGAACCCTCTCGAAGAGGCCGCCGCCTACCAGCAACTGCTGGAGGAATTCGGCGCCACCCACGAGGAGCTGGCCCGTCGGATCGGCCGGAGTCGCCCGCAGATCTCCAACACGATCCGACTGTTGAACCTGCCGGCTCAGGTGCAGCGTCGGGTGGCGGCGGGGATTCTGTCGGCCGGCCATGCCCGGGCACTGCTGAGCCTGGACGAGGCAGAGGCACAGGAACAGCTGGCGTTGCGAATCGTGGCCGAGGGCCTGTCGGTTCGGGCGACCGAGGAGATCGTGGCGCTGACGCTCAACGACGGGTCGGCAAAGAGCCAAGCCGCGAAGCGCCGACCGAAGGCACACGCGCCGGCATTGAACGATCTCGCCGACCGGCTCTCGGACCGCTTCGACACCCGGGTGAAGGTGGACATCGGTCGGAGCAAGGGCAAGATCACGATCGAGTTCGCGACGGTGGACGACCTGGAGCGGATCGTCGGAATCATCGGAGTGCAGCAGGAGGAGGGCGAGGGCTGACCACTCCTCTCGCCGACGGCCGCGCTACCCATCGGGTGCGCGGCCGTTCTGTATCCGCTTGTTGTTTCACGTGAAACGGCCGCTGTTCTTATGCTCCTGCGGGCTGGCGGGCTGGCGGGCTGGCGGGCTGGCGGGCTGGCGGGCTGGCGGGCTGGCGGGCTGGCGGGCTGGCGGGCTGGCGGGAGAGCAGGAGAGCAGGAGAGCGGGAGTCGAGCATGCTCCCCTGGCACGGCGGGGACCGCCGAGTTTCGCCTGTGGCTCGGTGGAGTCCAGCCCGTGTGCTTGCTCCGACCCATTGGGCCGCTCACCCGAAGGGTCGATCGTGCAGAGTGGGACTCTGCCGGTATGGCCGGCAGCGCCTGCTGCGCTGTTTCACGTGAAACCTCGGCCGTCCCCAGGGCTACCAGGCCGGCGCGGATCCCGGCTGTTGTTCATGGCACGTCCTGTGCGCCGCTGAGTGGCCCGCTGCCGTCTCGAAGGTCGGCAGGGGTAGTTGGAGTCGGCCCCACTGCTCGGTGAGCCTCTCAGTGCCCCTGAGTCGGCAGCACGCCTGTAGCGCTCGACGCCCCTGGAACACGTGACTGATCGAGGGCGTGGGCGCGGCATGCCTTGCGGTGGCCTTGACTGCCTCGGTCGGCGGACGGCTGACCGGGCGCGGCCACGGCCGCTGGTCTTCCACTCCGGGTTGCCGGGCTGCGCTCCCAGACTCGGTGGCTGTCCACCGCTCGCGCCAGCCGCGCAAGTGTCGCCACACTTCTATGCAACAGCGAGCAACTTGCGAGAGGCGCAGCGGCTCACTGAGCCATCTCGGGACGAGTCGCGTGGACCAGCGTCAGCGTGGCGGACGCGTCCGCAGGTGTCCCAGCCCTGTGGAAAACGTGCGCCGAGGACTGTGTCCGGACGATCCCCAGATACCGGGTCGGCCGTTCGGCCGGTGACCGTTGGAGGGTGGCCGCAAGCGTCGGGCGACCTCTGGAGCACGCAGCACAGCACCTGTCAGGGGGCTGCCGGCGAGGAGCCGTCGCAGTCCGTTGCGGTGGTCTGCGGACAACGATCGGCAGGTGGAAAAGTTATCCACACCGGTTTTCCACAGGCACCCCCTGTTTCACGTGAAACAGCGCGTGGGAGTGGGTGTGAGCCTGTGGATGACGGCCTGTGTTCAGGATCTCGGCAGCCTGTGGATACCGCTCGACCAGAGGGTAGGTGACCCGGCGTGCCGGGTCGACGACAGGCGCTGATCCGCTGTGTCGGGACCGATCATTCAGGTAGGGACAGCGGTGCCAGACTCGGTTAGGGTCAGCGTCGTGCACGACACCCCTCCCTCAGTGCCGGACTTCACCCAGTGGCCGTCGTTTCCCTTCGAGGGCGACCTCCACGTGAAGCAACTCGATGATCCGGTCCCGGTCGAACCGCCCCGGAAGGGCGAGGGTCTCCGGGAATGCACCGCCTGCAACGCGCCCGACGACGCCTACATCTGGGTCGGAGAGCGGTGGCGGGTACGCGCCATGGACCGGCCAACGGGGCTGCCCATGGTGCTCATCCTGGAATCGCGGACTCACCTCGACCTCGGTGACCTGCCGAATCTGCTGGCTGCCGAGCTGGGCGTGATGACCGTGCGTCTGGAGCGAGCCATCCGGTCCCTTGACGGGGTGGCGCGAGTGCACGTCAACCGGTGGGGCGACGGCTCAGCCCACCTGCACATGTGGTTCCTCGCCCGACCGTATGGCCGCCTTCAGCTGCGGGGCACCTTCCTGTCCCTGTGGGACTCGATCCTGCCGCCGATCTCCGAAGCCCAGTGGCGGGAAAATCTGGCGCTCGTCGCCGCCTGGCTCGCCGAGTTTGGTGGCCGCCCGCTCGCCGAGCCGCCCCGCATCCAGTGGCAGGCCCCTTCCAGCCTGCTTGCCCAGTCGGCCGCCGCAGATGCCGCTGCCGCAGATGCTGCCGCGGCGGCAGCGGCAGCCTCGGTCATCGAGGCGGCAGAGGAGATCCCCGAGCCAGCACCGGACCCCACCGCCGACGTCGATAACGCCCTGGGTGATGCGGCGTCCTCGGCCGACGCGGTCGCGCACGGCGGAGACACCGAGGTAGGCGCCGCCGCACTCATCAGCGATGCGACGCGCGGATCCGATGACCCGGCAGCGGCCGACAACGCGTCCGGGGGTGCACCCGCCGGCACGCCAACGCCCGGCACGCCAACGCCCGGCACGCCAACGCCCGGCACGCCCACGCCCGGCACGCCCACGCCCGGCACGCCGGCCTCCGCCATCCCAGCGCCCGGCATGCCAGGACACGGCACGCCAGCGCCTGGGGTCGCCGGCGCGGTGACGGCGCCTGTCAACGCACGCTCGGTCCTCAACGACCGGGATGACGCCTCGGATGTCGGTGCCACCGAGGACGCCACCGACGGCCGCCAATAGGAGGCCACCGCACACAGGAAACGAGGCCGCCGATCGGCCCCGCCCGACACCGCCGCCGCCCATATGGCTACGCCAGACAACGACGCCCAGGACAGCGGCCAGCAACATCAAGGACAACAGCACCGGGGCGGCAGCAGGACCCAGGACGTCGGCACCCAGGACAGCAACCAACCCAAGCGCCGGCGCTCACGGTGACAGCAGTCGAGGCGTCGAACACCGACGCCTCGACGACTCGACCAAACGGGCCCGACCGACGATGGGACGGCGACCGCATCCGCAGGCGACGCACGTGCCGGCCTCATGGCCGACTCGTGCGTCGTGCCGCTCGGCGCGGAAAGCGCCGCCGAGCAGATCAGGACGTGGCGAGGCGAGCCGCTGCGCGCCTGACCAGGGTGCCGAGGAGGCGACCGAAGTCCAGCCCGGCCGCCTGCACCGCGAGCGGTAGCAGTGAGGTCTCGGTCATGCCCGGTGAGACGTTGACCTCCAGCACGTGTGGCTGGCCAGAAGCGTCCACGATCACGTCGACGCGGGAGAGATCCCGCAGTCCGAGTGCGGTGTGTGCGGCGAGAGCCACGTCAGCGACCGTGGCGGCCACCTCCGGGTCCAGCCGGGCCGGGGCGTGCCAGGTGGTCCGCCCTGCTGTGTAGCGGGCGGCATAGTCGTACACGCCGTTGCGCGGCACGATCTCCACGGGTGGCAGCGCCTGCGGGCCGTCGCCGAGGTCGACGACGGAGACCGCGACATCCATGCCGGGAACGTACCGCTCCACCAAGGCGGTGGAGTCGTACGCGAAGCAGCCGACCATCGCGGCGGGCAGCGCCGTGGCGTCCCGGACCACCGCGCCACCGAGCCCAGACCCGCCCTGTGCCGGCTTCACCATGAGAGGTAGGCCCAGCCGGTCGACGATCCGGTCCAGTACGGCGACCGCCCCGAGCTCGGAGAAGCGATCGTGTGGGAGTGCCACCCAGTCCGGGGTGGGGATGCCGGCTTCGCGGAGCACCGCCTTGGCCGAGGGCTTGTCCCAGGCGACTCGGGATGCTCTGGCGTCGCAGCCGACGTAGGGGATGTCGCAGAGGTCCAGGACTCCCCGCAGCGAGCCGTCCTCGCCGGTGGCACCGTGCAGTGCGATCACCACGGCGTCCGGCGGGTCCGCGGCGAGCGCAGGCAGCAGTGCCACGTCGGCGTCCCGCATCTCGGCTTCCACCCCGACGGCCCGGAGCGCGTCGAGAACCCGGCGGCCGGAGCGCAGTGACACGTCGCGCTCGTAGGAGAGCCCGCCCGCGAGCACCACGACGCGCAGGTCGGGCGAGGCTGCGGAATCGGTCACGAGAAAGCGCTCAGCGGCGGTCGTACCCATGCCGGCATCATGCCAAGTCGGGACCCGGCACGTCGGAGCCGGCCCGGCCGCGGCGGCCGGCGGCGCCACCCACGGGGCCGAAGACCCGTCGCATCGCGATCTCCTGCTCCATCACGCCGGACAGCCGGCGGACACCCTCGCGGATCCGTTCCGGCGGCGGGAAGCTGAAGTTGAGGCGCATCGCGCCGGTGCCGGTGCCGTCGGCGTAGAAACCGGTGCCGGGAACGTAGGCGACCCGGGCGGCGACCGCTCGCGGCATCATGGCCTTGGAGTCGAGCCCGTCGGGCAGGGTGGCCCACACGAAGAGACCGCCGGCCGGCGTGGTCCAGCTGGTGCCCTCGGGCATCAGGTCGGTCATCGCGTCGAGCAGGGCGTCCCGGCGCTCCCGGTAGACCTCGCGATAGACCTTGAGCTGCTGCCGCCAGGGCATCGTGCCCAGGTAGGTGGAGACGGCGGCCTGGGCGTAACCGCTGGGGCAGAGGATCTGGGCCTCGCTGGCGATGACCAGCTTGTCGCGGACCGCGTGCGGCGCCAGGATCCAACCGACCCGCAGCCCGGGCGCGAAGGTCTTGGAAAAGGTGCTGAGGTAGAAGACCCCGTCCCGGCGGCGGGCCCGCAGGGGCGCGGGGGCCTCACCCTCGAAACCCAGTTGGCCGTACGGGTCGTCCTCGACGACGAGCAGGCCGGCGCGCTCACAGATGTCGAGGACCCGTTCCCGGCGTTCCTCGCTGAGCGTCACACCGGTCGGGTTCTGGTAGGTGGGGATCGTGTAGAGGAACTTCACCCGGCGGCCGGCGCGGGCAAGGTCGGCGATGGCCGCCTCCAGCGCCTCCGGGACGAGTCCGTCCGCATCCATCGGCACGTGCACGACCTGCGCCTGGGCGGCCTGGAAGACCCCGAGCGCACCGACGTAGGTCGGGCCCTCGGCCAGCACCACGTCACCGGGGTCGAGGAAGAGCCGGGCCACCAGGTCCAGGGCCTGCTGCCCGCCCACGGTGACCACGACGTCCTCCGGAGAGGCGCCGCAAGCGGCGTCGATCCCGGAGAGCGACATCACCTCGCAGATCCGCTCGCGCAGCTCGAGGGTGCCCTGACCGATGCCGTACTGGAGGGTGGTGACGCCGTGCTCGGAGCCGAGCCGGCCGAGCATCTCACCGACCGCGTCCAGCGGAAGGGCGGCGATGTACGGAGCACCACCGGCGAGCGAGACGACCTCCGGACGACTGGCGACCGCGAACAGTGCTCGGATCTCGGAGGCGGTCATCCCGCGTACCCGCCGGGCATACCGGTCGGTGTAGTCGTCGAGTGTCGTGCCGGTCATGACCTCACCTCGATCGCTGCTCGGGTGGCTCCCGCCCCGGGTACCCCACACGCCGCTGACCATGGCCGCGGGCACACCGATTGTCGATCCTAGTCCGCCAGGGTCGTGCTGAGGCCGCGCCGAGACAGATCGACCACATGGCGGACCGCCCCCGTCGTCCCCCACCGGGTGGGCATCTGCGCGTCCTCTCCCGCATCGCCGATCGGCGGCGTACGATCGCTCGTCGGGGGCAGGAAGGCGGCGCTGTCGTTCCATGCCGGTCTCACCACCGAGCCTATTGTGGGGATGCGCCATATGTCGCGACGTCTGGTCAGCCTGACCCTCGACACGTTGGAAGACCTTCCCAGCCCGTGCCGGCAGTGCGTCTACTGGGAGCTCGACCCGGTCTCCGCGGATCGGGCCTGCGCTGCTGGTGATCCGGGTCTTGAGAAGGAGGCGTGGGTCTCCCAGACGCTGTTGGAGTGGGGCTCCTGCGGCAAGCTCGCGTACGTCGACGGCATGCCGGCGGGCTTCGTGATGTACGCCCCGCCCGCCTACGTGCCCCGCTCGATGGCGTTCCCTACCTCACCGGTATCCGCCGACGCGGCACTGCTGATGACCGCCAACGTGGTCGCCGCGTTCGCCGGTGGCGGGCTGGGCCGGATGCTGGTGCAGGGCGTCGCCCGGGACCTGACCAAGCGGGGGATCAAGGCAATCGAGGCGTTCGGGGACGCCAAGTTCGGTGACGCCGACGATCCCTCCGGTGGCTGTGTGGCGCCTGTCGACTTCTTCCTCTCGGTGGGGTTCAAGACCGTACGCCCGCATCCGCGTTTCCCCCGGTTGCGTCTCGAGTTGCGCACCGCGCTGAGCTGGAAGTCCGACGTCGAGTACGCGCTGGAGAAGCTGCTCGGGTCGATGAGCCCGGAAACCCTGCTCCGGCCGGTTCGTCCCGCCCCGGCGACGCGTTCCACCAACGGATGACGGTCGAGGCGGCGGTGCTCGACGATCAGTCGATCACCGTGCCGGCGGTCACGACCGCCCGCAGTTCACTGACGTCCAGCGAGCCGGTCGGGACGTCCCGTTCGATCGGGTAGTACATCCGTTGCACCGCGGCCACGATCGCCTCCACCACACGGTCCCGGAACCGGGGGTCGACCAGTTGGGCGCGGTCCGTGGGCGAGGTGAGGTAGCCGACCTCGACCCGCACGGCGGGCATCCGGGTCAGTCGCAGCAACTCCCAGGTCTTGGCGTGGGTACGGCAGTCCCGCAGCCCGGTACGCGCGACGATCTCCCGCTGCACGAGCCCGGCCAGGCGTTCACCGGTCGCCGAGGTCACTCCGTTGTCGGTGCCGTAGTGGTAGGTCGCGACGCCCTCCGCGTCCGGGTTGGCGTGGCCGTCGAGGTGCAGTGAGATGAACACGTCGGCACCGAGCGAGTTGGCCAGCAGGGCCCGGTCGGTGTCCGGCAGGCACCTGTCGGGCGACGGCCCTCTGGTGAGTTGCACCCGCACCCCGGACGCGGCGAGTCGCCCCTCCAGCCGGCTGGCCAGGTCGTGCACCAGGTCCGCCTCGGTCCAGCGCAGCGGCCCGTCGGGCACCACCATCCCGGGGTCGGTGCCCCCGTGGCCGGGGTCGATGACCACCGTCTTGCCGACCAGCGCCGGCCCGGACTGCCGGATCGCGTCGGACTCCCGGAGCCACTGCGGGCGGCCGCCGACGACCTTGCGGCCGATCCGGCGCAGTGCGTTCATCGTGTGTGGGCCGCAGGAGCCGTCGGGGGTGAGCCCGACCTCGCGCTGGAACTGCGCCACGGCGCGGGCCGTCCGGATGCCGTAGATGGAGTCCGCCCTGCCCACGTCGTACCCCATCTCCAGCAGCCGTTCCTGGAGTGACCGGACGTCTTCGCCGCTGAGCGGCTCGGGAACGGCGTGGTAGAGGGTGCGGGCGCCGAGCCGCCAGCGTGCGGCGTCCAGGGCGCGCCAGGTTTCCGCGCCGACCCGGCCGTCCACGCTGAGCCCGCGGGACTGCTGGAACGCGCGGACCGCCCGTTCGGTGTCGAGGTCGAACTCGTCGGCATGCGTCCCGGCCGCGGCGAGGAGTTCGAGGCCGAGAAGGATGGTACGGATCTCCGTGACCGCGGGTCCTCGGTCACCGGGTCGGATCGGACGCACGCACGACCCCCTCTGCACGACGCTGGCTGGCCGGGCGGCCTCGGCTTGAGGCTATGCGCTCCGGCGCGGCGAGGTGGCGGGCCAGGGAAAACAGCCGGGAACGCCGAACCCCGCACCCGGCGATCGGGTACGGGGTTCGGTAGGTGTTGCTGCTGATCAGAGAGCCGACTGGATGAGCCGGACCAGCTCGCCCTTCGGCTTGGCGCCGGCGATGGACTGCACCGGCTGGCCGTTCTTGAAGACGGTGAGCGTCGGCACCGACATCACCCGGTAGGCCCGCGCGGTCTCCGGGTTCTCGTCGATGTTGAGCTTGACGATGGTGACCTGGTCACCCATCTCGCCGGCGATCTCCTCGAGCAGCGGCGACACCTTGCGGCAGGGGCCGCACCACTCGGCCCAGAAGTCCACCAGAACCGGCTTGTCGGCCTGCAGCACGTCGGCGACGAAACTCTTGTCCGTGACCGCCTTGGTATTTCCCACTATGCCCCTCCTCCGGGATGTGTTCCTGTTTTTCAGCTGAGCGTCGCGATGAACCGTTCGGCGTCGAGCGCGGCGGCACAGCCGGTGCCGGCCGCCGTGATCGCCTGACGGTAGGTGTGGTCGACCACGTCGCCGGCCGCGAAGACGCCGGGCACGTTGGTGCGGGTGCTGGGGGCGTGGACCTTGACGTAGCCCTCGTCGTCCAGCTCGACCTGGTCCCGGAACAGCTCACTGCGCGGGTCGTGACCGATGGCCACGAAGACGCCGGTCACGTCCATCACCTTGGTCTCGCCGGTGTGCACGTTGCGGACCCGTACGCCGGTGACCTTGCCGTCGTCGCCGAGGATCTCCTCGACGGTGCTGTTCCACTCGACCTTGATCTTCTCGTTGCTCAGCGCCCGGTCGGCCATGATCTTGCTGGCGCGGAACGAGTCGCGGCGGTGGATGATGGTCACCGTGTCGGCGAAGCGGGTGAGGAAGGTGGCCTCCTCCATCGCCGAGTCACCGCCGCCGACGACCACGATGTGCTGGTTGCGGAAGAAGAAGCCGTCACAGGTGGCGCACGCGGAGACGCCGTGACCCAGATATTCCTGCTCACCGGGCACGCCCAGCGGACGCCAGGCCGAACCGGTGGAGAGGATGACGGATCGGGCCCGGTAGGCGGTCTCGCCGACCCAGACGGTGCTCACCGCGCCGGAGCCGACGTCGCCGGTGTCCACCAGCTCGACCCGGGTCACGTCGTCGGTGAGGAACTCGGCACCGAACCGCTCGGCCTGCTTGCGCATGTTGTCCATCAGCTCGGGACCGAGGATGCCGTCAGCGAAGCCGGGGAAGTTTTCCACCTCGGTCGTGGTCATCAGCGCACCACCGGACTGCACGCCCTCAATGATCAGCGGCTTCAGGTTGGCGCGCGCGGCGTAGACAGCCGCCGTGTAGCCAGCCGGCCCGGAGCCGATGATGATCAGGTTGCGGACCTCGTCCACTGCCGTCTCCCGAGTTGTGTGTGTTCGGCGTCGGCGTGAGCACCGATGCCGATCCGAGTTGCCGACACCTGGGTGGGGCCGGCAGCTGACTTCCAGAACGTCATCGTACGAACCGGGGATTCCCTAGCCGGGCATCCGGTGGGTCAGGTCACGTGGGCGGTCATCGCGCCATCGACCGTGGATTCACCCTACCCGCGCCGAATACCGGCTGTCCGAGCCGGACCCGGGCACTCCGCACTCCGCGCCGCTCACCCAGGCCCAGCGGGCCCCGGTCGCATCGGTGAAGCGGATGACCAGCGCAGGCTCGCCCTGGAACCGGGCGTAGTCCATCACCTCGATCACCAACGGACCGTTTCCGTGCTCCGCCGTCACGGCGCTCAGGCAGGTCGTCAGCGCGGTCTCGTCGGTCAACCGGGCCAGTTGGTCCAGCCCGTCGGTCATCGGACGTCGACTTCCCCCGGCATCCGCCTCCGGCTGGGCGCCGGGCGTGTTGCCGGCCGCCCGGCTGGGGTTCGGCGCGCTCTGCACGCTGCCCTGCTCGTTGCCGAGGGTTTGCGGGGTGTAATCCGTACCGCTGCGTAGTGCCGGCCCGGTGGTGCGGGCCGTGCCGGCCCCAGCGACGCCGTCGGGTGCGCTGGCCGGTTGGTTCAGGGCGGTGACACCGGTGTCGTGCGAGACGCTCCCGGACAGTTGGGTGAGGCCCAGCGCGACCGCGACGACGGCGACCGTGACGGCTGCCACCGGGCCGCCGCGGCGGACCCGTTCACGCCAGCGCCGGCCAGGGCCGGTGGAGGTCCGGTGCACCGGCCGCGCCGTCGTGGAGGTGGTGGGCCGGCGACCGGGCCTACCCTGGGCCGGTACGACCGGTGGCGTCGAGGAGGCGTCGCCCACGTCGACCCGGTGCTCGGTCGAGAGGCCGCCGGAGGTCGGCTCCGCGGCGGCCAGCGCGGCGGAGAGGCGGTCGACGATCGCCTGCGGCATCTCCGGTGACGGCTCGGCCCACCGGGCCAGGCTCGCGCGGACCTCGGTCATCGCGGTGGCCAGCTGTGCGTACGCCTCGACCCAGGCCGGGTCCGTGGACACCAGTCGAGCGACTTCCTCCTGCTGCGGGGTGCCGTCCAACGCCCCGCCGAGGTAGTCGGCGAGGAGGTCGCCGTCGACCTCCCGGAACCCCTCGGTCGTCACGTGTCCTCCTGGTTGGCGTCCCGCCGGTACCGGCTCGACCTCGATCCGACGCCCTCCGCCCGGCCCGGGTTCCCCGGCGTGACGCCCGGCACGTCACCGTTCAGGCTGGCTGGATCCGATCGGGGTGCGGGCGTGGCGGCCACCGCTGGGCGGAGGTGGCCGAGCGTCACCGCCAGACGGGCTCGGCCCCGGGCGCACCGGCTCTTCACGGTGCCCTCGGCCACGCCGAGGATGCGGGCGACCTCGGCGACCGGGTAGCCCTGGACGTCCACCAGCACCAGTGCGGCGCGTTGTTCGAGGGGCAGGGCGGCAAGCGCCTCGCGGACCACCAGCGCGGTGTCGTGGTCCGGTGCCGGGGCGGCCGGCTCGGGTCCGCCGACGCCCGGACCGTCCTCGGCGCGGTTGCCGTCCGGCAGCGGCACTGTCGGGTGCGCCTGTCGGCGACGGATCCGGTCCAGGCAGGCGTTCACCACGATGCGGTGCATCCAGGTCGTGACGGCGGAGTCGCCACGGAACCGGGCCGCCGCCCGGTGCGCGGACAGCAGCGCGTCCTGGAGAGCGTCGGCTGCCTCCTCGCGGTCCCCGAGGGTACGCAGGGCGACGGCCCAGAGCCGGTCGCGGTGCCGGCGGAACAGCTCGGCGAAGGCGTGCGGATCACCATCGACGTGGGCACGCAGCAGCTCCAGATCGGTAGCTGCGGCGTGCCCGTCCATCACCACGTCCGGTGGGAGCCGTGCCAGGAGGTAGCCGTCCGGATCACGACCCCTGGACCGTGATCTCCTGCACGCCCAGCTTGAAGCCACCCTCGGACGGGGGCAGTTCGGTGATCCAGAACAGCAGGTACTGGTATTTCTTGTCGGCGTCGAACCCGTTGAACGCCATGGTGGCGCCGTCGTGGTCCTCGAAGGGCTGCCCGATGAGGTCCGTGTAGTTGGCGACCAACTGCTTGTCGCCACTCGAACTCGACGGCGGGTTGGTCGTGCCGGACATGAGCTGGGCGGACGCGCCCGGCGCGGAGAGCACGGCCTGCACCGACATGACGCTGTGCGGTTCGCCGAGGTCGAGCCAGACCCCCATGCCCTTCTTGAGGTTGCCGAAGTTGGGCCGGCCCTGGTACGTCTCGGTCTCCCAGCCCTTGTCCTCGTCGCCGTCGATGACCTTCTCGGCCCCGCCGACCTCGCTGCGGTTCTTGCTGTCCGGGTCGATGATCCGGACATTCTTCACCGCCAGCGGGCGCACCTCGTTGGCGGCCGGTGTGGCATCGCCGGCCGGTGCGCTGGACGTGGGAGCGGGAGGCTGGTTGGCCTGCGGGTCCTTGTCGCCGTCGTCGCCCAGGGTGCTGATGCCGATCAGCAGACCCACCAGGGCGACCATCAGCAGACCGGCGATGCCCAGGGCGACCTTGCGACCCCCGGCCGCGGCCAGTGGCGACGGCTCCTCGCCGGTCTCGGCGGCGAACCGCAGCGGCCCGCTGTTGTCGAGGTAGTGCTCCTCCTCGGCCGGCACGTCAAGTCGGGCCAGCTCGGCGGCGAGCACATCGGAGGACGGCGGCGCGATCTGGGCGTCGAGCAGATCCATGGTCAGGTCGTCCAGGTACGCGGGCACACCCGCCCGGACCTGGCGGGGTGCCGCGAGGAGGCCCCCGGCGTCCCGAACGGCGTCCGGGATGGCGGCACGGCCGTGGCCGGCGGTGGCGCCACGCAGCGGTGCCTCGGCGTGCGGCCAGTAGCCGGTCAGGGCGAAGTAGAGGACACCGCCGACCGCCCGGATGTCGTTCTCCTGGCTGTCGTCGCCGTCGGTGCGGGCGTCCGCCAGGACGACGCGGCCCTCGTCACTGATCATGACGGTGCCGGGGTGGACGTTGCCGTGCACCATTCCGGTGGCGTGCACCGCGGCGAGGGCGCTCGCCACGGCGTTGCCGATCGCGGTGGCCCGGGCCGGGTCCAGGGGGCCGTCGGCCGTCAGGTCCCGCAGAGACTGCCCGTCGACCCACTCGCGTACCACGTACGCCCGGTCGGCCTCGTCGATCGCGTCGTAGACGCCGACCAGGTTGGGGTGGATGACCCGGCTGGCCGCGACGGCGGCCTGAAGCATCTCGGTGGCGGAGTCACCGCCCGGGTAGCGCAGCACCACTGCGACGGGACGGCGCAGGATGACGTCGACCCCGCGCCAGACCAGCCGACCCGCGCTGTCGTTGTTGATGTGCTCAACCAGCTCGTACCGCTCGGCGAGGACTTCACCGGCCGTGGGAGCACCGAAGGTCATGACCGGAGGAGCGCTCTCGTCCGCCTCCTGACCCTCGCCGACCTGGGTCACCCGTCCTCCCTCGGTGATCGTGTCGATCGATGGACCCGCACTGCTGGGCATGTGGCTTCCCGCTCTGCCGTTGAAGGAACCGGCCGACCGGTTTCGACGCGCAGCGTCGCCCCCTGCCGTACCCGTCGAGAGCGACCTTACCCGGGTTGCCCGCCTCACCGACATGTCATCTTCCCGCCGCACCTGGCGGGTTCCCGGCAGTCGGAGAAGTCGTCCGGTTACGACCGTTGTCAGCCACGTTGCTGGCACATGTACTAGCTAATCTACGGCTTCACCGCAAGTGACCGACGCCGGGGCTGGACTGGTGGGACGCTCCCAACACCTGACCTGTTCCCGCCGATCGGCCCGCCACGCTCAGCCGTACGGTTGGTTATCCACAGGACGATGCGGTGGTTGACCGGCGAATCGCGGAGTTATCCACAGCTGCGTCCCCAGCCTGGTGATCCGCAGTGACGGTCCGTATGTGTGCCAACTTGTTGTGATCGGTTGCTGGCGATCAGCGACCGAGGCGACGCCGGACCATGCCGACCACCTCGGTGATCTCACCGATCCGCAGCAGCATGGCCAGACCCAGATAGGTCCCGCCGATCACCGCACCACCGATCACGAGCTGGACGATCGCCTGGAGTCGGCTCGGCGTGGCGTCGCCGGGAAGCAGCTTCACCACGATCACGCCAACCAACGCGGCACCGAGCGCCGCGACCAGGACCCGACCGCCGGTCCGCATGATCTCCCCGAGGCCGATACGCCCGACGCGCGGGCGGAGCAGCCAGGCCGACCCGATGGCCGCCGCCAGGTAGGAGACCGCGTTACCGATCATCATCCCGGCGCCGGCGAAGCTCGCGGAGAAGGCTGCGAAGAGCACGATCTGCACGCCGACCCGCAGGGCCACCACCGGAATGTTGATCAGCGCAGGGGTACGGGTGTCCGGCAGCGCGTAGAACGCGAAGGTGAAGAGCTGGCTCACCGCGAACGGGACCAGCGCCAGCGCGGCGGCCAGCAGCACGACGGAGGTGGCGGTGGCGTTGTCCTCGGTGAAGGCGCCGACCCGGAACAGCGTGAACGCGATAGGCGTGGCGAGGACGGCGTAGCAGACCGCGATCGGAGCGAGCACCGCCGTGACCGTGCGGGTGCCCCGAGACAGGTCGGCGGCGAGGTCGGCGTACCGGCCGTCGGCGGCGGCCGCGCTCATCCGGGGCATCAGCGCCGTGATGATCGAGACGGCGATGATGCCGTGCGCGGTCATCAGCAGGAGGAAGACGTTGTTGTAGATCAGCGGACCGGCGGCGTTCTCCTTGCCGGCCCGGTTCAGCAGGTTGAACAGCACGATCAGGCCGACCTGGCTGACCGCGACGTAGCAGATCATCCACGCGCCGAGCCGGCCCAGCTCGCGCAGCCCGAGGGCGCGGAAGTCGAAGCGCAGCTTCCAGCGGAAGCCGACCTTGCGCAGGGCTGGCAGCAGGCCGGTCGCCTGGATGGCCACGCCGAGCAGGGTGCCCCCACCGATCAGGATGATCCGGCCAGCCGTCATGTCCTCCGGCTGGACGATCTTCGCGCCGAAGATGGCGATGTAGAGGCCGGCGGTGCCGATGACCACCAGGTTGTTGAGGATCGGCGCCCACATCGGGGCGGCGAAGTGCCCCCGGGTGTTGAGCACCGCGCTGATCAACGCGGAGAGCCCGGAGAAGAAGATCATCGGCAGCATCAGGTACGACAGGTGCCGGACCAGGCCGGAGTACGCCTCGGTCGACTCACTGCTGCCGTACAGCCAGGTGAGCGGCCAGGCCAGGGCCACCGCCAGAACGGCCGCCGCGCCGAGCGCCAGCACCGCGAGGGTGAGCAGACGCTGGGCGTACGCCTGGCCGCCGTCGACGTCGGCCTTCCGTCGACGCACCAGCACCGGAATCAGCACACTGGTGAGGACGCCGCCGAGCAGGAACTCGTAGACCATCCCGGGCAGGATCTGCGCGGTGGTGTACGCGTCACCGACGAGCGCGCCGCCGAGCGCCGCGCCGATGACGAGGTTGCGCAGGAAGCCCGTACCGCGGCTGACCAGGCTGCCGATCGCCATCACCGCGCTGTTGGCCGCCGCGCTCGCCTCGCCCACCTGCTCCTGCGGCGGTGCGGTCGACTCCAGGGCCGGCTGGTTGAGCGGTTCGGCGGAGATGAACGTGGCGCCGTCCCCGGGACGGATGCCAGGGCCGCCGTCGTTCGCGGCGTTGGCGCTGCGGTAGAGCCCGCCGCTCATCTCCAGCCTCCCAGGGGTACGTCGAGCCGGACACCGACCCGCACGCCACAGACCATAGTCAACCCCCACCCGTTACCCGCGCCCGGCGGATCGGATCACACCCCGGCCCGATAAGCTGGCGATCCCATGTCCGAAGCTTCCGCTCCACACGCCGCCGACCGCCGCGAACTCACCGCCGCGCAGCGCAACGCCGTCGCCGAACTGCTCCGAGTCTCCCCGGTCGCCGACGAGTTGGGCCGCCGCTTCGTCCGCGCCGGTCACGAGTTGCACCTGGTGGGCGGTTCGGTGCGTGACGCGCTGCTCGGCCGACTCGGGGACGACCTCGATTTCTGCACCGACGCGCATCCCGACGAGACGCTGCGGATCCTCAAGGGCTGGGCCGAGTCGATCTGGGAGACCGGTCGGGAGTTCGGCACCATCGGCGCGCAGCGCGACGGTCTCCGGCTGGAGATCACCACGTTCCGCGCGGAGTCGTACGACCAGGTCAGCCGCAACCCGGTGGTGGTGTACGGCACCAGCCTCGACGAGGACCTGAAGCGGCGCGACTTCACCATCAACGCGATGGCGGTGAGCCTGCCGGAACACCGGTTCACCGACCCGCACGGCGGGTTGGACGACCTGTCGGCCAAGGTGATCCGTACCCCGAGCACCCCCGGTGAGTCGTTCGGCGACGACCCGTTGCGGATGCTGCGGGCCGCCCGGTTCGCCGCCCAGCTGCGCTTCGCCGTGCACCCGGACGTGCACCGGGCGATGAGCGAGATGGCCGCGGACCTGGACCGGATCACCGCCGAGCGGATCCGCGACGAGTTCACCAAGCTGCTCTGCGGCGCCGACCCGATCACCGGTCTGCGGCTGCTCGTCGACACCGGGCTGGCCGAGCGGTTCCTGCCGGAGCTGACCGGGTTGAAGCTGGAGATCGACGAACACGCGCAGCACAAGGACGTCTACGAGCACACCCTGACTGTCGTCGCGAACGCCGTCTCGCACGAGGACGATGGCTGCGACTTCGTCCTGCGGATGGCCGCCCTCCTGCACGACGTGGGCAAGCCGGCCACGAAGGCCGTCGGGCCCGACGGACGGGTCAGCTTCCACCACCACGAGGTGGTCGGCGCGCGGCTGACCAAGGCCCGGATGAAGGCCATGCGGTACCCGAAGGAGATCACCGCGAAGGTGACCGCGCTGGTCGCGCTGCACCTGCGCTTCTACGGGTACGGGCGGGGCGAGTGGACCGACTCGGCGGTACGCCGCTACGTCGCCGACGCCGGAGATCTGCTGCCCCGACTGCACAAGTTGACCCGCTCGGACTGCACGACCCGCAACCGGCGCAAGGCCGCGCAGCTCGCTGCCGACTACGACGCGCTGGAGGACCGGATCGCCCGGATCGCGGCCGAGGAGGACCTGGCCCGCGTCCGCCCCGACCTGGACGGTAACGCGATCATGGAGCTGCTCGGCGTACCGCCGGGGCCGGTGGTGGGCCGGGCCTGGAAGCACCTCAAGGAACTGCGCCTCGAACACGGGCCGCTGGACCGCGATGCCGCCGAGGCGGAGCTGCTGCGCTGGGCCCGCGCCGAGGGCCTGATCGAGTAGCCCGCCCGCCCTCTTGCCTCCTGCGGGAGATCTTGGAAGGAAGATGCCCCTGGAAGGGCGCTTTCCTTCCAAGATCTCTACGGCTTGCCCGCGACGAGACAGCCGGTACAGCGACGGGCGCCACCCCCGAACCGGGAGCGGCGCCCGTCGGCGTACACCGTCAGCGGGTCTCGACGGCCTTCCCGTCGACGGACGCGGTGCCGTTGCCGCCGGCGCTGGACGCCGAGCCGAGTCGGGCCAGCAGACCAGCCAGGTCGATCCCGGTCAGGTCGCTGCCGAGCTGAAGCCCTTGGGCTACGTTGCCGGCCACCGACTTCGTCAGCGAGGACGCACCGTCGGTGGAGATGACGGTCATCTTGTCGATCGCCCCGATCGGCGCGCTGGCCGCCTCCACCACCTGCGGCAGCACCTTGACCAGCAGGTCCAGCACCGCCGCCTCCCCGTACGCGGCGAACGCCTCGGCCTTGCGCGCCATCGCGTCGGCCTCGGCCTCACCCCTGGCCAGGATGGCCGCCGCCTCGGCCTGGCCCTCCCGCTCGACCGCCTCGGCGATGGCGGACCGCCGACGCTGCTCGGCCTCACCCTCCTTGGCACCCTCGATCGCGTTCGCCTCGGCGAGGGCGGCTCGCCGGGCCCGCTCGCCCTCACCGGTGAGCCGTGCCTGCTCGGCGGAGGCCTGCGCGGCGGCGATCACCGACTGCCGCTGCGCGTCCGCGTGCAGCACCGCCGCGGCGCGGGACGCCTCCGCCTCCTGTTCCACCTTGTACCGAGCCGCGTCGGCCGGCTTGCGTACCTCGGTGTCCAGTTGGCGTTGCTTGAGTTCGGCGTTGCGCTCGGCGACCTTCTGCTGCTCGGAGAGGATCGCCTGGTCCCGTTCCGCCTGCGCGAGCGGGCCGGCGGCGGCGGACTTCGCCTTCGCCGCGTCGATCTCGGCCTGGATGCCGGCCTGCTTGAGGGCCAGGTTCCGATTCGCCTCCGCGATGGCCTCCTCGGCGAGCAGCCGCTCCTGCTCGGCCTGCTGCCGGGCCCGCGCCTCGGCGATCGCCGCGTCCTTCAGCACCCGGGCGGCCTCCGGCCGACCCAGGTCCTGCAGGTAGGAGCCCTCGGCGAGGATGTCCTGGAGCTGGAACGTGTCCAGCACCAGACCCTGGTTGGTCATCGAGTGTTCGGCCTCCTCGGCCACGGCGCTGGCGAACGCCGCGCGGTCCCGAATGACCTCCTCGACGGTGAGCCGGCCGACGATCGAGCGCAGCGCGCCGGCGAGCACCTCCCGGGTGAAATTGTCGATCTCGTCCTGCTGGTGCAGGAACCGTTGGGCGGCGGCCCGGATCGCGTCCTCGGTACCGCCGACCTTCACGATCGCCACGCCGTGCAGGTCGGCGCGGATGCCCTGCTTGCTCACCGCGCCCCGGATCCCGACGTCGATCCGTCGGCTGGACAGGTCGAGCGACTGGAGCTTCTGTACCACCGGGAGCACGAACACCGACGCGCCGAGCACGACCTTCTGCCCGGAGTTGTCGGTCGACCGCCCACCGTCGGCGGTCTGCGTGGTGCGACCCTTGCGACCGGTGACGATGAACGCCTCGTTCGGCCCGGCCACCTTGATCCGAGAGAGCACGAAGAGCACCAGGATGAGCACGAGGATGACCGCGCCACCGATGGCGATTAACAGGGCCATATAAGGAGTCCCGTCTACGAGGGGGGAATCAGTAGGTCTCGACCTGCACGCTTGTCTCGCTGAGCGCCTGCACGACGAAGACCTGGGCGCCGATCGGTATCGGCTGGTCCGCGCGGGCACTGAGCTTGACCGGTTGGCCGGCGAGGCGGATCCGGACCTCGCCGTACCCGTCGACCGGCACCGGGGTGACGACCAGGCCGAGCGCGCCGACCAGGTCGTCGCGGGTGGGGGTGGCGTCCGTGCGCATGTTCCGCGCCGCCCGGCTGAGCCGGGATGCCAGCCAGCCGGTGGGCACGGCCGCGAGCACGCCGCCGACCACCGCCCCGACGACCATTCCCGGTGTACGCGCGCCGAGCAGTTCGTTGACGATGGCCCCGCCGAACCCGAATGCTCCGGCGAAGCCGGCGACCGTCTCGACCGAGATCGGGCCGTCCACGTCGGGGTGCCCGAACTGGAACAGTTCGGTGCCGAGCAGGGCGAGCGCGAGCACCCCGATGCCCGCCGCGCCGATGATCAGAAAGATCAGTGTCCCCGTTGCCACGACCTGCACGGTATCGACGTGGCGCAACATCCGGCGGTCGCGCTCGACGCGGAGACGTGGTAGCCGGAGGGGCAGTGGCGTCCCGGGTCGGGGAGAATGGGTCGATGCGCTGGACCGTGCTCGACTCACCGATCGGCGAATTCTCCGTCGCCACGGACGGCACGAACGTCTGTGGCGCGGCCTTCGGCCGGGTCGAGGGGGCGGCCGAGGAGCCCGGCGACGCGTTGTCCCGGCAGGTGGCGACCGAGCTGCGGGCGTACTTCGCGGGTGAGCTGACCGCGTTCACCGTCCCGGTGGCGATGCCGCGTGGCTCCGCCTTCGAGCGCGCTGTCTGGCGGGAGATGACGCGGATCCCGTACGGCGGGACGCTGACGTACGGCGAGGTGGCGCGCCTGGTCGGCGACCCCGGGGCGGCGCGGGCGGTGGGAGTGGCATGCAACCGCAACCCCGTCCCGGTGATCGTTCCGTGTCACCGGATCGTCGGCGCGGGCGGCAAGCTGGTCGGCTTCGGTGGCGGCTTGCCCCGCAAGGTCAAACTGCTGGAGTTGGAGGCCGGGGTCGCGCTGCGCCAGGCGTGGTCCTGAGCGGTTTCTGCGGACGCCCCGGGGGCGGGGGCTCACCCGGCGCAGGGTGGTCCGTCCGGATCGGTGGGTGGGGCTGGCCGACGTAGCGGCAGCGTCGTTGTCTCCGGTGGCTTCGTGAGCGGTGGCGAGGATCACCGGGACGGTTGTCGTACCCGGTATCGGAGCCGACCCACGTCGAAGGGCCGGGTCCCGACGGACCCGGCCCTTCGAAAGTGCTGGTGGTTCAGCGCGTCAGCGCGCGACCTCACCGGCGATGAACTCCTCGACGGCCTGGTGGGCGTCGTGGTCGGCGTACTGCACCGGCGGGGACTTCATGAAGTACGACGACGCCGACAGGATCGGGCCGCCGATCTTCCGATCCAGGGCGATCTTGGCGGCGCGGACCGCGTCGATGATGACGCCGGCCGAGTTCGGCGAGTCCCACACCTCGAGCTTGAGCTCGGCGTTCAGCGGGGTGTCGCCGAACGAGCGACCCTCCAGGCGGATGTACGCCCACTTGCGGTCGTCCAGCCACGGCACGTGGTCCGACGGGCCGATGTGCACGTCGCTCTTGCTCATCTCGTGCGGGATCTGCGAGGTGACCGACTGGGTCTTCGAGATCTTCTTCGAGACCAGCCGCTTGCGCTCCAGCATGTTCATGAAGTCCATGTTGCCGCCGAAGTTGAGCTGGTACGTGCGCAGCAGCTCGACGCCGCGGTCCTCGAAGAGCTTCGCCAGGGCGCGGTGCACGATGGTCGCGCCGACCTGGCTCTTGATGTCGTCGCCGACGATCGGCAGGCCCGCGTCGGTGAACTTCTGGGCCCACTCCGGATCGGAGGCGATGAAGACCGGCAGGGCGTTGACGAACGCGCAACCGGCGTCGATCGCGGCCTGGGCGTAGAACTTGGCGGCCTGCTCGGAGCCGACCGGGAGGTAGCAGACGACGACGTCGACCTGCGCGTCGCGCAGCGCCTGCGCCACGTCGACCGGGGTGGCGTCGGACTCATCGACGATCTCGCGGTAGTACTGACCGAGACCGTCGAAGGTCGGGCCGCGCTGGACGCTGACGCCGGTCGGCGGCACGTCGCAGAGCTTGATGGTGTTGTTCTCGCTGGCGACGATCGCCTCCGCGAGGTCCATGCCCACCTTCTTGGCGTCCACGTCGAACGCCGCGACGAACTCCACGGAGTTGACGTGGTAGTCGCCGAAGGCGACGTGCATGAGACCCGGGACGCGGTCGTTCGGGTTGGCGTTCCGGTAGTACTCGACGCCCTGAACCAGGGACGAGGCGCAGTTACCCACACCGACGATGGCGACGCGGACGGAGCCCATAGCGTCTGCCTCCTTCTTTTCTGTCACGGCCGCTCATTCCTGGTCTCTCCAGGCGGAGGCGGGCTGTTGTCTTCTCGTCGGCCGCCGGCTGTCCCGATGTTCGGGACCGTCGGGGCTCGGCCGGAGCGCTCGTTGGCGATGAGCTCCTCCAGCCAGCGGACCTCGCGCTCACAGGCATCAAGGCCGTGGCGCTGCAGTTCCAGCGTGTAAGCGTCGAGGCGCTCGGCCGCCCGGCCAAGCACGTCGCGAAGCCCTTCGCGACGCTCCTCGATCTTGCGGCGGCGACCCTCCAGAATGCGCAGGCGGGTCGCCTGGTCGGTCCGGGCGAAGAACGCGAAGTGCACCCCGAAGCCCGTGTCGTCATACGTCTCGGGCCCGGCCTGCGCAATCAGCTGGGCGAAGCGTTCCTTGCCTTCCGCGGTGATTTTGTAGACCACCCGACCTCGTCGGCTGGTCAGCGCGGGAACCTCCTCGGCAGTGGCGGGTGTCTCGGCAGCTTCGGTGATCCATCCCGCCGCCTGCAGCCTGCGCAGGGTCGGGTAGAGCGAGCCGTAGCTGATCGCCGCCCGGATCGCGCCGAGTTTGGCGGTCAACTCCTTGCGCAGCTCATAGCCGTGCATCGGAGACTCCTGCAGGAGGCCGAGGATGGCGAACTCAAGCACTGGCCACCCTCTCTTTACCCTCCGGCGTGGAGTGGTAACCGCCGCGATGTATCGGACCGATACATCGCACGTTAGCGGGTCGTGCGAGCCAGGGCAAACCCCCTCTCCGAGGTGCCTTCGTCACGGATCGTGAGCGTGGTCGCCTGCTCGGGCCGGACCGCGTACCCTTCTCCGCATGCGTACGCAGCGCCAGGTCGTCGACTACTCGCTCCAGAAGCGAGCAGTGCTGCGTGAGCTCCTGGCCGGCCGGGTCGGCACGTACGACGTCTGCGACGCATCGCCGTACCTGAAGAACGCCGCCCGCTTCCACGGTGAGCCGACCGACCGGCGCTGCCCGATCTGCCGCAGTGAGAACCTGACCCTCGTCCACTACATTTACGGCGACGAACTCAAGCAGTCCGCCGGGCAGGCCCGGACACTTGCCGAGTTGCCCGTGCTGGCGATGACGCTGCGTGAGTTCCAGGTCTTCGTGGTGGAGGTGTGCCTCGGTTGTGACTGGAACCATCTCGTCGAGCAGTACCTGCTCGGCCGGGACGGTCTGGCCGGCGACAGCGACGGCACCGGCGAGCAGGACGTGGCAGCCGAAGGTGTGGGTCGGCGGAGGCGAGAGGCGCAACGGTGATCGAAGCAGGTTGGACCGGCCCCGGAGCCACAGACGAAACCCGGGACGGTCGACCGCTCGTTAGTCCGATTGGCCCGATTGATACTGCAAGTGCCCCGGTGAAACGGCACCCCCGTGCCGGTGTTCCGGGTGAAGCAACTCACGGCAACCCGGTGGCGGCGCAGTCGCGCCCCACCGCGACCGGCAGGGTGTGAGGAATGAACTCGTACGGCGATCCCAGTTCTGCGCGCGGGCGGGCCCAGTACCCGGGTCCGGACGGTGACCCCGGACCCGGCGGTGACCTCCGTGGGGGTGGCTGGTCGGCCTCGGAGGGCGGCGCGGCGACCCCGGGTCGTGCCTCGGTGACACCGCGGGCCGCCGGTGGGCGGGCCACTGTCGGTGGATCGGCCTCGGTGCCGCCGCGTGGCGCTGCGGCGGCCGGATCCGCCCCGGTGGGTTCGGCGACCCCGGGTCGCTCCGGGCGAGCTTCGGTGCCGGTGTCGCCGGCGCCGGGTGCGGCCGCCGGACGCGCTGGTGCTGGCCGAGCCTCGGTGCCCGTGTCCCCGGCACCCGGCGCGCCAGCGGGTCGGGCCGTGGTCGGTGCCGCCGCCGTCGGTGCGGCCTCCGTCGGCACCGCCTCGGCGGGCCGGGCAAGTGTCGGCTCCGCGTCGGTGGGTGGTCGTGCCGCGGTCGCGCGGGCGAGCGTGTCACCGGTCTCCGCTGGCCCTGGTGGCCCTGGCGGCCCCGGCGGACCCAACGGTCCAGGTCGGAGCGGCCGTGGCGCGGGTGGCTCGGGTGCCGCGGCACGGTCGAAGAAGCGCAAGCGGATGAACCTGATGATCGCCGCGTTCGCGGCCTTCATCATGCTCGCCGGCATCGGCGTGGTCGGCTTCACCTACTACTCGACAAACGTCGTCATGCCCGACGAGTTGCCGTTGCCGCTGTCCACCACCGTCTACGCCAAGGACGGCAAGACCGCGTTGGCCAAGCTGGGCAGCGAGAACCGCACCTTCGTCACCATCAACCAGATCCCGCAGCACGTGCAGGACGCGGTGGCCGCTGCCGAGGACCGGAACTTCTACCGGCACTCGGGCGTCGACTACAAGGGCATCGTCCGGGCGGGGTGGAACAACATCTCCGGTGGCGACAAGCAGGGTGCCTCGACGATCACCCAGCAGTACGCGCGCAACGCGTTCGAGAACCTCCAGGACGACACGTACGGCCGGAAGGTGAAGGAGGCCATCCTGGCCTCCAAGCTCAACGACGCGTACAGCAAGCCGGAGATCATGCAGCACTACCTCAACGTGATCTACTTCGGGCGCGGTGCCTACGGCATCGAAGCCGCGGCGCAGACCTACTTCGGCAAGTCCGCGAAGGACCTCAGCGTGGGCGAGGGCGCGGTCCTCGCGGCGGTCATCAAACAGCCGGTGGCGAGCGAGACTCACAAGGGGTTCGACCCGGCGGTCAACCTGCCCGACGCCAAGGCGCGGTGGGACTATGTGATCGGCGGCATGAAGAAGGAAGGCTGGGTGGACGCCCCCAACCGGCCCGCGTCGCCCACCGAGTACCCCAAGGTGCTGCCGCCGAAGAAGGGCGGCAACGGGTTCGGTGTCGACAGCCCGCGAGGCAACGTCATCAACTACGTCCGGCAGGAGATGGACGCGATGGGCCTGTGCTCCGACAGCGGGGCGGAGGGCAAGACGAGCTGCGTTGACGCGCTGCGCGACGGCGGCTACCGGATCACCACGACCATCGACCCGAAGCTGCAGACCGCCGCCGAGAACATCGCGATGCAGTCGAAGAAGGGCTCCGAGCTCAACGACCAGCCGCCGAACCTGATGGCGGCGATGGTGTCGATCGACCCGAAGAAGGGTCGGGTGCTCGCCTACTACGGCGGTGACAGCGGCGCCGACTTCGACTACGCCGGCAAGAACACCGACAAGAACGGTGACCTGACCGGTGGCCACCAGCCGGGTTCGTCGATGAAGGTGTACACCCTGGCCGCCGCGATCGAGGCCGGCATCTCGGTCAAGTCGCACTGGGATCCCACGCCGTACAAGCCTGAGGGTTCCAAGGACGCGATCGGTAACGCCGGTCGCACCAACCTCAAGTGCGGCAAGTGGTGCACCCTCGAAGAGTCGACGATCCAGTCGTACAACGTGCCGTTCTACTGGGTCGCCGACACGATCGGCGCCGGCAAGGTGGTCGACATGGCCCGCAAGGCCGGCGTGACCACGATGTGGGGCGTCGACCCGCCGCAGGCCTTCGACCTGTCGAAGAAGGGCCCCAACCCGTTCGACAACTACACCGCCTTCGGCAAGTACCCGATCACCGTGTTCGACCACGCCAACGCGATGGCCACCTTCGCCAACGACGGCAAGTACATCAAGGCCCACTTCGTCCTCAAGGTCGAGCAGCAGGAGAAGGACACCGGTAAGTGGAAGGTGGTCGGCAGCGAGCGCATCAAGCCCGAGCAGCGGATCTCCAAGAAGGTCACCGACGAGGTCACCGCCGTCCTCAAGCAGATCCCCGGGGCCGGGTCTAACAACATGTCGTTGGAGAGCGGCCGCCAGGCCGCCGCCAAGACCGGCACCTGGGAGTACGACAAGGACGACAACTCGCACGCCTGGACGGTCGGCTACACCCCGCAGAACGCCACAGCGGTGTGGGTGGGCAGTCGGGATCCGAGAAAGCCGGAGATCCGGCTCACCGGTGGCAAGGACATCGGCGGCTCGACGCTCCCCGGCCCGATCTGGAAGAAGTTCATGAACGCCGCACTGAAGGGCCAGGACGAGATCCCCCTGCCCACCGTCACCGGCGAAGGCGACGTCACGAAGGGCAACGGCAAGGAGCCGGCGGCCCCACCACCGCCGCCGGGCGGCCAGCCGGGCGGGCCGCAGTGTGACCCGCTCACCGATCCGTTCTGCCCGCGCGGCGGTCTCCCAGGAGGCAACCCCGGCGGCAACCCGGGCGGCAACCCCGGTGGTAATCCCGGCGGACCCGGCGGCGGTGGCGGTGGAGTGCTGCCCGACTTGCCGCGCAACCGGGACTGACCCGAACCCTCTGCACGCCGCCGCCGGCCGGATGACCTTGTGTCCCGGCCGGCGGCGGCGTTTTCGTACCTGGGATCTCCGCGTCGGGACGGGACGGGCACCCCCGTCGTACGGCAGGATGCCTCTTCATGAGCACCCAGTCGACGCCCGGCATCGACGACGCCGGTACCACCGACCACCCGTCCCGCTCCGACGGGTTCGTCCGCGGCATGTCCAGCGCGATCGGCGGACCGCTGGGCGACCACGCGACAGCGCTGGACCGCCCGGCCGGCCAGGAACGTCGCTTCTGGACCGCCGTCCGGATCGTGCTGGCGCTGGCGTGCCTCACGCTCGCGCTGCACTGGGTGCAGAAGTCGCCCTGTCAGGACGGTGCCTGGCAGAACAACGTCCAGTACACCCGCTTCTGCTACACCGACGTCCTCGCCCTCTACTACGCCGAAGGGCTCAACGAGGGCAAGGTCCCCTACCGCGACCACCCCGTCGAGTACCCGGTGCTGACCGGCTACTTCATGGGAGCGCTGGGCCTGCCGGTGCACGCCGTCGGTGACGGCGACCCGAGCATCAACCAGGGCCAGTGGTTCTACAACCTCAACGCGCTGGTGCTGGGCGCACTCGCGGTGGCGACCGTGGCGGTGCTCCTGGCCCTGCGCCGCCGACGACCCTGGGACGCCGCGTTGTTCGCGCTCGCCCCGGCGCTGGTGCTCACCGCCACCGTCAACTGGGACCTGCTCGCCATCGGGTTGGCCGCTTTCGGCCTGCTGGCCTGGGCCCGGAAACGACCGGCGGTGGCCGGTGTGCTGCTCGGGCTCGCCGGCGCGGCGAAACTGTGGCCGCTGTTCCTGCTCGGGCCGATCCTCGTCCTGGCGCTGCGCGCCGACCGGATCCGCGCCGCGCTCGTCGCCACCGGCACGGCGATCGCCGCCGTGGTGCTGGTGAACCTGCCGGCCGCGCGCGCCTACCCGGAGAACTGGGACCGGTTCTTCGAGCTGAACACCACCCGGCCCATCGACTGGGGCACGCTCTGGTACATCGGGCGGTACCTGGACGGCAAGGTCGGCAACGACCCCGCTCAGCTCGGCCCGTTCGAGTGGCTGAACGCCAACATCCCCACGCTCAACACCATCTCGTACGCGCTGTTCGGGCTGGCCTGCCTCGGTGTCGCCGTGCTGGCGTTGCGCGCGCCGCGCCGGCCGCGGCTGGCGCAGCTCGCCTTCCTGGTGGTCGCGGCGTTCCTCATCTTCAGCAAGGTCTGGTCCCAGCAGTTCGTGCTGTGGCTGCTGCCGCTGGTGGTGCTCGCCCGTCCGAAGTGGGGTGCCTTCCTGGCCTGGCAGATCGCCGAGGTCTGCTACTTCGTCGCCTTCTACGGAGAACTGCTCGGCGCGGCGACCAGCCGACCGGTCTTCCCGGAGGGGGTGTTCGTGCTGGCCTCGACGCTGCGGCTGACCACCGTGGTGGTGCTCTGCGTGCTGGTCGTCAAGGAGATCCTGCACCCCGAGCGGGACGCGGTACGGGCGACCTACTCAGACGACCCGGACGGCGGCGTGCTCGACGGCGCACCAGACGCTCCCTGGCTGGACCGCTGGCGCCTTCCCACGCCCAGTGAACCCTCACGAGAGCCAGCAACCACTTGATTCCCCAGGTATGAGGCGGCCCGGACCACGTCAGGTTTTTCGGGAAGCCCGCCCGGCGCAGGGATCAAGCCTGACCGCCCGGAGCCGGGCGGGCTTCCCGAAAAACCGCCCTGAAGCGTCAGAGCCGGTAGACGACAGCATCACCGACATCCTCCCGGGTGATGCCGAGCGATTCCACGGGAGTGTCGATGGTGATCTCCCACGGTGTGCCCGGCACCTGCCCGCGCAGCAGTACCACCGTGCGGACGCCGAACAAGCGCAGGTAGTCGACGCTGGTCTTGTCGGGGAACGACTGACTCACCCGACGAACGTCGTCGAGCTGACGCGGAGTGAAGCCACTGCCACCGTTCACCACGTCGGGGAAACCGCTGGTCGACCAGAGCATCACGTGCTGGTCCAGACTCTGGTTGCTAGGCAGCACCAGCAGCGGCCCCTGCGCCGAACGCATCGCGGCCGGCTGGGTCGGCACCACCGGGTGCGGCGTGCTGTTCAGGCCCTCGACGGTCACCAACAGCAACGGCAGCAGGGTGGCCATCCGCAGCCACGGCCCCGGCCACGACGGGATCCGCTGCGCGGTCAGCTCGCGGACCCGGTCGGTGAGCGCGGTGACCGCGCCGGCCGCGAGCAGGCCGAGCAACAACGTGGTCCACAACATCAACCGACCAGGGGTACGCAATGCGCTCCAGCCCGGCACGTGCTCGAAGAGCGGCACGTAGGTGACGGCGCCGTCGAAGAAGCGGGTGCCCATCGCGAAGGCCATGGTCACCAGCACCCCGGCGAGCAGCAGCAGTCGGTGCCGCAGCCGCCACACCGAGAAGAACAACCCACCCAGGGCCAGCGCGTACAGCACGAAGCCCGGCAGCAGGGTCATCTCCGGGTGCCACGGCAGCGCGGCGCGAGCGCCCTCGTGCAGACCACCCCAGATCCGCGACTCGGCGGGCGCCGTCACGAAACCCGACGCCGGAGGCGAGAAGATGCCGATGTCGGCGATGGTCCGCTCGGCGTACGGATGCAGCTTGGTCACCTGGAAGAACGGGTACGCCATCAGCAGGCCCACACCGGCGAAGAACAACCCGCCGAGCAGGTCGGCGACGAACAACCGACGACCGAACGGCACGGCCTGGCGGGTGCGCAGCCGCCGCGCGTAGAAGAGGACGACCGCGACCAGCACCGCGCCGGCCAGGAAGTACGCGAACGGCAGCCCGATGCCGAAGCCGAGGCTGAGCTGCCAGGCTGCCACCAGCCAGCCGGCGTAGACCCATCCGTCGTGTCGGCGCTCGGGCCGATAGCCGTGCCGTAGCGACCAGCCGTGCCCGCGCGCCAACATCGCCAGAGCCAGCGGAATCCCGCCGTTGGAGAGCACGTGCAGGTGCCCGGCCTGGGCCAGCAGCCACGGCGCGTACGTGTAGCTGACACCGGCGACGGCGGCGCCGATCCGGCCGGCCCCGAGCTGACGGGCCAGCGCGTACGCCCCGAGCGTGGCGAGCGCGTGCGCCAGTACGAACATGATGTTGTAGCGCAGCACCGCGTCCTCGGGGCCGCTGCCGAACATCCCGGCCGGGGCGTACCCGAGCAGGGTGTCGGAGAACGCGAAGCTCCACAGCTCGGGGAAGAACGTGTTGGACTGCCACAGACGCGCCGGGTCGGCCAGCAGGATGTGCCCGGACCAGGCCATCTGCCACGCCTGCAGGCTCGGGTCCCAGTAGTCCTGCGGCAGCGTGTAGCGGGGATAGCGCAGGGTCGGCCAGGTCATCAACACGGCCAGCGCCAGCGAGCAGAGCGAGGCCAGGGTCCACTCGTGGATCAGGAAACGGCCGACGGCTCGACCCGACCGGGTGACGATGGAGGGCCGCGGCTCCGGTGCCGAGGCGAACGCCTCCCAACGGTCCGGCTCAACCGGCACGGCGTCACCGTCGGTCTTCGTGGCACCGTCGGTCGTGGTGGCACCGTCGGTCGTGGTGGCACCGTCGGTCGTGGTGGCACCGTCGGTCGTGGTGGCACCGTCGGTCTTCACCAGGCTGGCGGTCTCGCCCGCCCTCTTGCCCTTACCCGCCCAGCGCCACCACCTCGGCCGCGCCGACGGCGACGATCCATTGCCCCCGGCCACATCGTCCGCCGTGCGGCCAGCCTCGTCGTCCTTGGCCGGGGCGTCGGCCGTGCCGGTCTTCGCCGGGGCGTCGGCCGTGCCGGCCTTCGCCGGGGCGTCGGCCTTGGTCGGGCCGACCATCGTGCTGTCGGTCTCGGCCGGGCTGCTGGTCCTGGCGGTGCTGCCGCCGGTGGTGGCGGCACTCTCGGTGCCGTCCCCGGCCGCGGTGCCGGTGCGTTCGCCACTGTTGCCTGTGCCAGCGTCCTTCCTCACGACACCGCTCTTCGAGGGCTTCGGATCGCTGGTCGAGGTGGCTCCGGTCGTCCCGTCGTCACTCGATCGCGCTTGGCCCCCGACGGTCTCCCCGGGGCTCTCGCCGGAGACGGCGTCGGCGGTGCGAGCCGGTTGGGTCGGGGTGCCCGATGCGGATGCGGCGGCAGATCGGGTCTCGGCGTCCGCGCCGCCGGGGGTGGGCCGGGCCTTCCCGGTCCCGGGCTGTCCGGTCGTCATGCTGCCGGGCTCGCCGTCCCGAGCTGCTGACGGAGGAAATCGATGTCGGCCGCCTGGCCCTGCACACCGCCCGGTGTCTCGACGACCACCGGAGCCCCGGCCGCCCGGATCACCGCTACGACCAACTCCGGGTCGATGGTGCCGCCGCCCAGGTTGTCGTGGCGGTCCTGGCCGGAGTTGAACGCGCCCTTGGAGTTGTTGGCGTGCACCAGGTCGATCCTTCCGGTGATCGCCTTGACCCGGTCGACGAGGCCGAGCAACTCCTCGCCGCCCGCGTACGCGTGGCAGGTGTCCAGGCAGAAGCCGACCTCGTGGTCGCCGATGGCGTCCCAGAGCCGGGCGAGCGCGTCCAGTCGCCGGGCGCACGCGTTGTCGCCGCCGGCGGTGTTCTCGATCAGGACCGGCACTCCGAAGCCGCCGGAGTCGGCTGCGTACGCGAATGTCTTGCGCCAGTTGTCGAAGCCGACGGCCAGGTCGTCCCCGGCGTTGACGTGCCCACCGTGGACGATCAGGCCCTTGGCGCCGATGGCGGTGGCCGCGTTGGCGTGCCCGAGCAGCAGCTTTCGGCTGGGGATCCGGATGCGGTTGTTGAGGGTGGCGACGTTGATGACGTAGGGCGCGTGCACGTAGAGGTCGACCTCGGCCGTGCGCAGCCGCTCGGCGTCTTCCCGGGGCTTGGGTGCCTTCCATCCCTGTGGGTCGGCGAGGAAGAACTGCACGGTGTCGGCGGACCGGGCGGCCGCCTCCGCCAGCGGGTCGGTCGAGTCGACGTGGGCTCCGATACGCATGCGAGCGAGCCTACGTCGCGACCCTGACCGGCGGGGTGACGGCCGGGGCGGTGTCGCGTGCGCTCGCGTCACCGGGCGGACCGACGGTCGTTGATGGAATGGAACCGGCGACCAGTATCCGGTGCCTCCGGCGGTGCGAGAGCGCCGCGGCTGGCGACCGGAGGGTCGACGGCCGACAGCGAGGTCACCTCCGCCGTGCGGCCCGGCGCGGCGGAGGAGACCCCCGCACATCGAACGCGCAGCGCTGAAAATCTCGGCAATTTGTGCTTTTCCCCCCGACAAGGTACGAGTGCTGTTGTATCGTCAGGTAACAACACGATAAAGCTCCGCGGGGCGTCTTCGGTCCAACCTCATCGGTGTGGTCGTTCCTCCCCAGGTCCCACCCAAGGAATGCGGACCAGACGCCTCGCGGCCTCGTAGACGGGGGTCCACCATCGGCCGGACGACGGTCGAACGGTGGGCCCCCGTCGGCCTGCCCGGGCGTTGACCCCACCACCCGGGGCATGATCGTTCGGACCGGGTATCCTGGTCAGGTTGTCCGCGTCCGGCCGAGTTCCCTCGGCACGTGCGGGCAGCGACACAAGACCTCCTGCCACGGAAGGACCGTGGCCGCTTAGCCCACAGGAGGTGAGCACGTCTTGCGTCATTACGAGATCATGGTGATCCTCGACCCCAGCCTCGAGGAACGCACCGTGGCACCGTCACTCGACACGTACCTGAACGTGATTCGGACCGCGGGTGGCTCGGTTGAGAAGACGGACGTGTGGGGCCGCCGGCGCCTCGCGTACGAGATCAACAAAAAGGCCGAGGGCATCTACGCCGTCGTCGACCTGCAGGCTACGCCTGCTGCCGTGGCCGAGCTGGACCGTCAGCTCCGGCTCAACGAGTCCGTGCTGCGCACCAAGGTCATCCGGCCGGAGATGCGCTAACCATTCAACCCGGTTCGCCCGGATCAGCCTCCGCGACTCTGTCGTACGGCTCTGCGAGCCTGTACGACGAGACGCTGAGTGCGCGAGGAGATGGTCATGGCAGGAGACACCACCATCACGGTCATCGGCAATCTGACCGATGACCCCGAGTTGCGGTTCACCCCCTCCGGGGCAGCGGTCGCCAAGTTCCGAGTCGCTTCGACGCCGCGTTTCATGGACAAGGCGACGAACGAATGGAAGGACGGCGAGCCGCTGTTCCTCGCATGCACCGTGTGGCGGCAGGCCGCCGAGCACGTCGCCGAGTCGCTGCAGCGTGGCGCCCGGGTGATCGTGTCGGGTCGGCTGCGCCAGCGGTCGTACGAGACCCGCGAGGGTGAGAAGCGCACCGTCATCGAGCTCGAGGTCGACGAGATCGGCCCGTCGCTGCGCTACGCCACGGCGAAGGTGCAGAAGATGTCCCGCTCCGGTGGCGGTGGCGGTGGCTTCGGTGGCGGTGGCGGTGGCAACCAGGGTGGCGGCGGAGGCAACTTCGACGACCCCTGGGCTTCGGCTGCTCCCTCTCCCGCGCGTGCTGGATCGGGCGGCAACTTCGACGAGGAGCCTCCGTTCTAATGGCGCCGAGCGCCCGCGATCGCAAACCAGGAGCACGTGCAATGGCCAAGGCTGCGGCACTTCGCAAGCCGAAGAAGAAGGTGAACCCGCTCGACAAGGACGGGATCACCTATATCGATTACAAGGACACCGCGCTGCTGCGCAAGTTCATCTCCGACCGCGGCAAGATCCGCGCTCGGCGGGTGACCGGCGTGACCTCGCAGCAGCAGCGGCAGATCGCCCGTGCGGTCAAGAACGCCCGTGAGATGGCGCTCCTGCCGTACACGGCCACCACCCGCTGAGAGGAGGCACCGATATGAAGATCATCCTGACTCAGGAAGTGTCCGGCCTCGGTGCCCCGGGCGACATCGTCGAGGTCAAGAACGGCTACGGCCGTAACTACCTGCTGCCGCAGGGCTTCGCGATCGCCTGGACCAAGGGCGCGGAAAAGCAGGTCACGGTCATCAAGCGGGCCCGTTCGGCCCGCGAGATCCGCGACCTCGACCACGCCAACGAGGTCAAGGCTCAGCTCGAGGGTCTCAAGGTCAACCTGAAGGTCCGCGCCGGCGACGGCGGACGGCTCTTCGGCTCGGTCACCCCGGCCGAGATCGTCGACGCCGTCAAGGCGGCCAGCGGCCCGGTCCTCGACCGTCGTCGGCTGGAGGTGCCCGGTCACATCAAGTCGACCGGCACCTACCCGGTGAAGATCAAGCTGCACCCTGAGGTGACCGCGTCGTTCAACCTGAACGTCGTTCAGGGCTGACGTCCGCAACACCGCCACGAGGGCCCGCACCGATTGCTCGGTGCGGGCCCTCGTGCGTACGTCGTCAGTTGACCCCGTCAGCATCCGATGCGGACATCCGAGCCGGGCGGCCCCGACCCGCAGGCCGGTCACCCGATCGGCTGGCCGGTCACCGCGCTGATCAGCACCGTGGACAGGCCGCCGCCCACCACTGCGGCGGCGACGGCGATGGTCGCCGAGCGCCACGTCGTGCCCACCCGACGCAGCAGAGCCGCCACGACCAGACTGCTCACCAACGCCAACCCGAAACGCGGCGAGCCGGCGAGTAGCGACTCCAAGGCGCGCGACCGGGCCGAGTCACAGCCACCCCCGCTGATGTCGGTCACACAACCGGCCGGCGCCTGCCCGTCCAACGTCAACAGCCAGACGAAGATCAGCATCGCGGGCACCAGATAACAGGCCGCCGTGTACAGCAACGGCCGGAACGACCCGCCCGGATCCGGATCGAGTAGATCGTCCTCAAGACGCCGAGAAAGCGCACCGGCGGCCGCCGACTCGACCCGCCGACGCACCGACGCCGCCCCTACCGGAGGACGGTCCGCCCGACGCCGTGACGCTCCACCGGGCGGCACAGGCGCGCTGCGTGGTCGCGGAGCGGTGTAGCCCACGACCGGTGACCGGGGCGCCGATGTCGTCGGATCCATCCACCGGGGGTCGTCGTCGGCCAGTCGAGTGCCAGGCCAGAATCCCTCGGCCCTTGCCGGCCAACCCTCCGCGGTCGAGGATCGGTCCGAGCGCGGCGCCAGCGTGCGGTCCCACTGGTCGTCCTCGATCGCGGACCGCTCCCACTGGCCGGTGCGGTCGGACCGCTCCCAACCACCGACGCTCTCCACCGCCGACCACTGCTCACTCAGGTCCGTGCCGTCCGCACCGGCCCCCGACGGCCACGCGTGCACCCCGGAGGCGTCCCACGGATCCACCGCGGGCGGATAGGACGGCTCGGGCTCGGCCACCCGGTCCGACCCTCGTACCCACGGGTCGGCCGGCGGGCGGGTCCAGGACTCCTCCGCCGCACGGCGGCTACGCCGGGTTGGGCGCCGCCCCTCCGGCTCGGCTGTGGGCTCGGTCGGAGCGGACTCCAGATCCCCGCCCGACCAGATCACCTGCGGACGGCCGGTCGGCGCACGGCGAGGACGGCGGTCCTGGATCGCACCGGAAATCGGCTCGTCCTCACCGGCGTCGGCGCGACGACGTCCCGCGTACCCCTGCTCCTGCGGGCGGTCGAGGGTCCACTCCCGAGTGTGGTCCGAGTCCGCTGCGGCACCGATCGCCGCCTGCTCGCGCCAACCGGTCTCGCTGCCCCGCCGCCGGCCGCTCGGCGACTCGGCCGAGCGTCGGCCGACACCGGAAGCGGGCGTCTCGCGCTCGTCCTCGTCCGGGGCCGCGTGGCGTCCGCCGCCGTCGGCGTGCCGGACACCCGACTCGAGGGCCCACCGGGGCAGGTAGGCGTCGACGGGCTCGTCCTGGCCACGGTCCAACGCACGCCGTCGGCTGGAGGTGCGGTAGCGCCCCTCCTCGTCGTACGGGTCGACCGGAACGGACGCCGCGCGTTCACTCCACGAGGCGGTCGGCTGGCGCTCGCGCGGGCTGCCATCCCCGCGTCCCCAGTCCCGGTAACTCACGGCCGGAGTGTGACCCTTCTGAACCCAAAGCGGAATCCGCTGTCCAGGTGTAGCCGTTCGCTGGAGATAGTACGGGACGATCGTGTCACAGAGCCGACCGAAATATCTTCCTCCACAGGCTGGGGAGCAAGTATCAGCAGGTCAGACGGCTTTGACGAAGAATTCCCCAACTGTTGTCCACAGGCTGTGCACACACCGCGCACATGCTGTCCACCGGCATCCACAGGTTGTCCCGAGGCTCGTCCACCGGCGTTGTTGAGTCTCTGACCTCGGGGTCCGTATGGTTGGCGCTCGACCGCCGGCCCGATGGCCCCCGATCGACCGGCCCGGTCGGACGGAAGCGTCGTACCCCAGCGGTAGAGCTGGGACCGGGTTCGGTGCAGTGGAGGGGGGACCCGTGTCGGTCACTGACGACATGCGGGCAGAGTCACGCTCCGGCGGAGGCCAACCACCGGCGCAGCGGGACGGCCAGTTCGACAAGACCCCGCCGCAGGACGTGGCAGCCGAGCAGTGCGTCCTCGGCGGCATGCTGCTCTCCAAGGACGCCATCGCCGACGTCGTCGAGATCCTCAAGACCAACGACTTCTACCGGCCGGTGCACGCCACCATCTTCGACGTCATCCTGGACATCTACGGTCGGGGCGAGCCCGCCGACCCGATCACCGTGGCCGCCGCGCTGACCGACTCGGGCGATCTGGCCCGCATCGGCGGCGCGCCCTACCTGCACACCCTCATCGCCAGCGTGCCCACCGCCGCTAACGCGGCCTACTACGCGCGGATCGTCAGCGAACGGGCGGTGCTTCGCCGGTTGGTCGAGGCCGGCACCAAGATCGTCCAGCTGGGCTACGGCACCGCGAGCGGCGGCAGCCGCGACGTGGACGACATCGTGGACCTTGCCCAGCAGGCCGTCTACGACGTCACCGAACGCCGGGTCAGCGAGGACTTCGCGATCCTCGCCGACATGTTGCAGCCGACGCTGGACGAGATCGAGGCGGTGGGGGCGCAGGGCGGTGTGATGACCGGCGTACCGACCGGCTTCAGCGACCTGGACCGGCTGCTCAACGGCCTGCACGCCGGTCAATTGATCATCGTCGCCGGTCGACCTGGTCTCGGTAAGGCGCTCGCGCTCGACACCCCACTGCCGACCCCGGACGGCTGGACCACGATGGGTGAGGTCAAGGCGGGCGATCAACTATTGGCGGCGGACGGCTCTCCGACCACGGTCACGCACGCCTTCGACGTCATGCACGACCGCCCCTGCTACGAGGTGGAGTTCTCCGACGGCACGGTCATCGTGGCCGACGCGGAGCACCTGTGGAAGACAACCAGCCGCGCCAGTCGGCGGCAGGGGCCGGCTCGGCAAAGGCGACACCGGCCCGAATCGTCGCTCGCCAACGTACGTGCCGCACATGAGCGGCTGAGCTCCCTGCGCAACCAGCCGATCACGCTCTTCGACACGATTGAGCAGGTAGGGCCGGAGTTTCGGCATGTCCTGCACACCGTCGCCCGTGAGGTCGGGTCGGTTGGCCGGATCAGCCGCCCCATCGTCCGCAGCGGCAAGCCACGGAACTGGACTGCGCCCGGCTATCCGGCCGGTCCGCTGCTGAGCGCGCTTCTCGAACGAGCCGAGCGGGAGGTCAATGCCGGCAGCCGGGCCGAACACGACGGCGTCGTCACCACCGCCGAGATCGCAGCCACGCTGCGTACTGACACCGCCCAGCGGCGGCTCAACCATGCCGTACGAAACAGCGCTCCCCTTCAACTGCCGGACCAGGACCTGCTGATTCCTCCCTACACGTTGGGAGCGTGGCTCGGTGACGGGCACAGCGACGCCAGCCGCTTCACCACGGCGGATCCGGAGATGGTCACGCACGTCGAGGCGGACGGCTTCGTCGTGCGGCCCAGCGGGCCGATGGTCTACACCGTTCTGCTGCAGCCCACGTCCGCTGCTCCGGCGAACGGTGTCTGCGTGGACTGTGGCGGTTCCACCAGGGCGTTGCGTGAGAATCCAGCGACCAGGAAGTGTGCCGACTCCCGTCACCGGAACGGTTCCTTTCTCGGGCTGTTGCGTCAGGTGGGAGTAGCGGGAAGCAAGCACATCCCGCGCGTCTATCTGCGCGCCTCGGAGGCTCAGCGCAGGGCGTTGCTCGCCGGGCTGATGGACACCGACGGGACCGTCGGACCCTCCGGCAACCTGCAGTACACGTCGACCTCGAAGCGGCTGGCTGATGACGTACGCGAACTCATTGTCAGCCTCGGTTACCGCTGCACGGTAAACGCGAAGCCGGTACGCGGCCGCACCCCCGAGTCGTCGATCGCGTACACGGTGAACTTCTCTACACCGGATGTCATCTTCCGCCTCAGGCGCAAGCAGGATGCACACGTCGAACGCCGCCGCACCACCTCCGACGTTCGAACGACCTCGCGGTTCATCGTCGAGGTCCGGCCGGTCCCCAGCGTGCCGGTGCGGTGCGTGACTGTCGACAACGACGAACACCTGTACCTGGCCAGCCGCGCGATGATCCCTACCCACAACAGCACGGCCAGCATGGATTTCGCTCGAAACGCCGCGATTCGGGCCAACCAGGCGGCGGCCATCTTCTCGCTGGAAATGAGCAAGGTCGAGATCGTCATGCGACTGCTCTCGGCCGAGGCGCGGGTGCCGCTGCACGTACTGCGCAGTGGGCAGCTCTCCGACGACGACTGGACGAAGCTGGCCCGCTGCATGGGCGAGATCAGCGAAGCGCCGCTCTTCGTGGACGACACGCCGAGCATGAACCTGATGGAGATCCGGGCCAAGGCGCGGCGGCTCAAGCAGCGGCACGACCTCAAGATGATCGTGGTCGACTATCTCCAGCTGATGACGTCACCGAAGCGCACCGAGAGTCGTCAGCAGGAGGTCGCGGACCTCTCCCGTGGCCTGAAGCTGTTGGCCAAGGAGGTCGAGTGCCCGGTCATCGCTGTCAGTCAGCTGAACCGTGGCCCGGAGCAGCGTACCGACAAGCGACCCCAGCTGTCCGATTTGCGTGAATCGGGATCAATTGAGCAAGATGCCGACGTTGTCATCCTGTTGCACCGCGACGACTACTACGACAAGGAGTCGCCGCGGGCCGGGGAGGCGGATTTCATCGTTGCCAAGCATCGGAATGGGCCCACCGACACCGTGACCGTCGCCGCCCAATTGCATCTATCGAGATTTGTGGACATGGCCATCGGATGAGGTTTCGTCTGCCAGCGGCGCAGATCGCACGAGCCAACCGGATGATCAACTGCGCTCCCGTGGCGGGCAGAGTCGCACGTCAGCGCCCGTGGCCGAGATCCGAACGGTACACGTTGGCCGGTTGGCCATCGACTTCTGCCACCTCGACACGTCAGCTGGTCGGCTGAGACTTACCACTTTGGTCGTAAGTCGAATGTGGTCCTGCGCCAGATGGCGCGGCTGCGCCGCTGCAACAGGCTCTCGGGTATGAAGCAGAACGATGCACCAGCGCAGACTTCCTCCCGGTCGTACCGGTCCTGGCCGGCATTCCGCCTGCGGCGTCTCGGTGCCGCCCTGGCAACCGCGGTCGTCGTCGGGACGGGCGTCGTCGGCTGCGGTGCCGGTGCCGCGCAGGAGCCGACCCCGACGAGCGACGCCCCGGCAGCAGCCGTCGAACCGCGCGTGTTGAACGCCAGCGACGTGAACGCCTGGCTCGACGAGATGCTCCCGGCCGCGCTGAAAGCCAATGACATCGCCGGGGCGACGGTCGCTGTCGTCAACGACGGCGAGACCGTCACCACCCGGGGGTACGGCCACGTCGACACCGGCAGCGAGGGCACCGAGCCGGTGCCGGTCGACCCCGAGCGGCACCTGTTCCGGATCGGATCGGTGTCGAAGCTCGCCACCGCCACCGCCGCGATGCAACTCGTCCAGGACGGCAGGGTCGACCTCGACGCCGACATCGCCGCCTACCTCGACTTCACCATCCCCCGCAACTTCGACGAGCCGATCACCCTGCGCCACCTGCTGACCCACACCGCCGGGTTCGAGGAGCGGATCGCCGGCCTCATCGGCAAGGAAGGCACTCGGGCCGACCTGCGCGAGGCTCTGGTCACCGACCCGCCGGAGCAGATCTACCGGCCGGGCACCGTGCCGGCCTACTCCAACTACGGCAACTCACTCGCCGGGTACATCGTCGAACGGGTCAGCGGTATCCCCTTCGAGGAGTACGTCGACCGTAACGTCTTCGACCGCCTCGGCATGACGTCGTCCTCCTTCAACCAGCCGCTCCCCGCCGACCTTGCAGGCCGCGTCTCGAAGGGGTACGACAACGCGTCGTCCCCACCCGGGTACTTCGAGATCATCGGCACCCCGCCCGCCGGCTCGATGAGCGCCACGGCCCCGGACATGGCCCGGTTCATGCTCGCTCACCTCGGCGAACCGGTCGGCGGCACCCCGATACTGGACGAGCCGACGCTTGACCTGATGCACCAGCCGGCGCTTGACGCCAGCACCCTCGGCACCCTCGCCGGTGCACCCCGGATGGCGCTCGGGTTCTTCGACGAGAGCCGCAACGGCCGTCGGATCCTCGGCCACGGCGGCGACACCCCCTTTTTCCACAGCCACCTGCAGATCTACCCGGACGAGGGCGCCGGCCTGTTCATCTCGCTCAACAGCACCGGCACGTCGGGCCTGGCCAACCACCAGCTTCGACAGAAGCTGACGAAAGCCTTCGCCGACCGTTACTTCCCGGCGGTGCCCGGCGCGGCGGCGAACAAGGTGTCGGAGACCGAGCTGGCCGCCCCGATCACCGACGCCTCGGGCACGGCCGAGCGGGCCGCGATGGCCGCCGGCACCTACGAAAGCTCCCGCATGATCAAGAGCAACTTCCTGACCCTGATCGGCCTGTCCGGGCGTACCACGGTGAGCGTCCGCGAGGACGGCCGGCTGCTGCTCGAACCGCGTCCGATGGCCGATTCCGCCGCCGTCTACGAAGAGAGCGAGCCCTGGGTCTGGCGTGAGGTGGGCGGGCAGGAAACGATCGCGATGCGAGCGGTAGACGGCCGGGTCGAAGTTATCGGTTTCGACTCCGCGTTCGCCCTGGTGCCGGTCGAGGCCGCCCGCAGCACCTACCTGGCCATCCCGGTAATCGTCGGCTCGGTGGTCATCCTCCTGCTCACCGTCCTGGCCTGGCCGATCGGGGCGATCGGTCGCCGGCTGCGGCGGCGGGCACCGCGTGATCGGGCTGGACGCACCGCGCGCATCCTGAGCCGCGTCGCCGTCGGCTTCGCCCTGCTCGCGGTCGGCGGCTGGGTGGGAAGTTTCGTGCTCGTCATCGGCCTGGAGGATCTCTCCACCGTCTCGTTGCGCACCGTGCAGGTGGCCCAGCTGATCGGCCTACTCGGGGTGGTCCCGGCAGCGGTCCGGCTGGTGGACGACGTCCGTCGGCGGGTCGGCTGGTCGCGGATCACCGGCAGCGCCCTGGTCCTGCTGGCCCTCGTCGGTACGGGATGGTTCGCCGTCGAGTTCATGCTGCTCTCGCCGAATATCTCCTACTGACCGTCCCGTCCCCACCCCTCCCGATCCGTCTCGATCTATGAGCAGAGGATGCTGACACGGTGAACGATCACATCGGGGGCGCCCCGGTCACCGCCGAGCCGATCGAGCCGGCGGACCCGCCCCGGCTCACGAAGCGCTTGGACGTACTGCTCGCCAACCTCGGGGTGACCGGGCCGTTCGCCCGGGACTGTCTGCTCGCGGCCTGCGTCGCCGGGGTGACGTTCACGGTGATGGCGGCTCTGTTCTGGGTCGTGACGCCACCGGGCGAAATCGTGGTCGACCCGGTGCGGGCCTGGCTGCTCGTCGCCCTCGGGGTCGGGCAGGCGCTGCTGCTCTGCCTGCGCCGGGTCCGCCCGCTGCTCTGCCTCGCCGGCATCGTCGGCCTTCAGGTCGCCATGATCGCCCTGTCCCCACCAGACGCGACGATCCGGGTACTCGCGCCCTTCGTCGTCGCGTACACCATCGGGGTTCTGCTGCCGGCCCGGACGGCGTTCGTGCTGGTCGGCGCGGCGGTGGTGGTGGAGGCGGCAGCGGCGTTCGGCACCGCCGCCGTGACGAATCCGGATCTTCTGCTGCCGGCTTTCGGCCCTGCCGGGTCGAGCGCACTGTCCAATCTCGGCGCGGTCGTCGTCGGCAACTACGTGGCGACCCGCCGACGCTACACACAGCTGTTGCGTCTGCAGGCCGCCGAGGCGGTCCGGGCCCAGCAGGCGAAGGTGCGGGCCGCGATCGAGGCGGAACGCACCCAGATGGCCCGGGAACTGCACGACGTCGCCGCTCACCACCTGTCCGGAATGGTGGTACAGGCGGCGGCGGTCCACCGGCTGATTGATCGGGACCCGGAGGCGGCGAAGGCCGGCGTGGCCTGGATCCGGTCCCAGGGCAAGGAGACCCTGAACAACCTGCGGCTGGTGGTCGGGGTGCTGCGCGGGACCCCGGCCGACGGCAGCGGAAGCGGCGACACACCCGGCCACGATGGTGAGGGGAGCGTTCCGGTGCCGGGGCTGGCCGTGCTCGATGACCTGGTCCGGACCGCTCGGGACCTGGGCACGCCGGTCGAGTTCGTGGGCGTTGGGTCGCCACGTCCGGTCCCGCCGATCGCCGACGTCGCTCTCTACCGGATGGTGCAGGAGTCTCTGTCGAACGCGCGGCAGCACGCGCCGGGAGCGCCGGTGCTGATCACGCTGCGCTACCTGCCGCGCGAGGTGTCGCTGACGGTGGTGAATGGCCCGCCAGCGCGGCGTTCCGAGCCGGCGGTGCGCACCAGCAGCGGGGTTGGGCTGATCGGCATGCGGGAACGAGCGCAGTTGATCGGCGCACGTTTCGCGGCCGGGCCGACGACCGAATCCGGCTGGTCTGTCAAAGTGACGCTGACATCAAAGGGAAGTGATTCGTCGTGACCGGTTCTGGGACTGCGGCTGAGGCTGATGCTGGGACGATTCGAGTGATGCTGGTCGACGACCAGGCGGTGGTGCGGGCCGGCTTCCGGGTGCTCCTGGAGCAGGCGGACGACATCGAGGTGGTGGCGGAGGCGTCCAGCGGATCGTCTGCGGTGGCGGTGGCCGCTCGACTGCGTCCGGACGTCATCTGCATGGATGTTCGGATGCCCGGCGGTGACGGACTCACCGCGACCCGCGAGATCCTCGCCGACGCGCCCGAGTCGCCGCCAGCCATCCTGGTGGTGACCACGTTCGACCTCGACGAGTACGTCTTCGGCGCACTCGAATCCGGGGCCAGTGGGTTCATCCTCAAAGACTGCGAGCCCGAGGATCTGATCGACGCGATCCGTCGGCTGGCCAATGGCTACGGTCTCGTCGACCAGGTCGTGACCCGCCGGGTGATCTCGGAGTTCGCCCGGCGGCGACCGGCGGCACCGCCCGAGTCCGCAGCGGCGCAGCAGCTCACCCCCCGCGAAGCCGAGATCGTACGGTTGCTCGCCAAGGGTTTGTCCAACAACGAGATCGCCGACGAACTCTTCATCGAGACCAGCACGGTCAAGTCGCACCTCGGGCGGGCGATGACCAAGATCGGCGTACGGGACCGGGTGCAGACTGTGGTGTGGGCGTACCAGAACGGGTTGGCCGCGAGCTGACTGTCAGCCGAGCAGTGGGAACCAGCCCGCCGACTCGCCCAGCTCCAGCCGGTCCCGGTCGGTCAGCGGGACGCGCCCGGTGGCCTTCAGCAGGAAGTCGTGGTCGTCCCACGCGGTGGGTCGAACGGTGTCGTCACTGAGCAGGCCGTCCATGGTCGCTACCGCGACGCGTACCGCCAATGGGTTGGGCGGTGGCGTGTCGGGGAGTTCCAGCGTCAGGTCCAGGTAATGGACGACAGCCTCGGTGGTCAGGGTCGCGAGGAAATCCGGTACGCGCAGCACGTGGCCCTGCGTGGTCACGTACCCCTCGGGGTCGGCTGCCGTGGCGGCGCGGACCGCCGCCGGGGCGGTGTCCCGCCAGAGCCGGACGATGCCGGTCGGACGGTCGAAGGCGGCGGCCGAACGGCGAACCCACCAGGCGTGCCGGCTGGCTTCGTCGCCGCCGCCGGGGAAGTCACGCCAGTAGCTCACGTCGTCGACGTCGGCGGGGCCGTCCGAGGGGCTGGCCAGTGCGACCAGCGCGCGCTGGGCGTCGCCGAGCACGTGCAGCAGCAGGTCCGCGACGAGCCAGCCGTGACAGCGGGTGGTTCGTTGCAGGCCGGAGTCGTCCAGGCCGTCGACCGCCGCGGTGATGCTGGCGTACGCCTCGGCGAGCGCCTCGTCGGGTCGGATCGCGGTCATGCGAACCAGCCTGGCACGGGGAGTTGCACCCACCAACCATCGACGGTGCGGGCGATGTGCCCGGGTCGACACGGGGATCGACCCGGGCGCGAGGTCGGGCCTGTGCTCAGCCGAACATCTCGTCGAGGAAGCCCTTGCGCTTCTTCTGCCGGTAGTGGCCGTGGTAGCCGTGGTGCTGCTGCTGGTGGCCGTACGCCGGCTGCGGCGGGTAGCCGTGGGCGGGCGGGGGCGGCGGCGGGACGGCGCCGTAACCGGGCTGGTGCGGCGGGGGCGGCGGGGGTGGGTAGCCGGCCGGCTGCTGCGCGGGCTGCCCCGGCGCGCCGCCGGTCTGTTGGCGGCTCCAGTTGGCCTCCGCCTCGAACAGCTTCTCCAGCTCGCCGCGGTCGAGGAAGATGCCCCGGCACTCCCCGCACTGGTCGATGACGACGCCGCTGCGCTCGTACTGGCGCATTTCTCCACGACACTTGGGACAGGTGAGACTACTCATCGCCCGACGGTACCTGCTGGACCTATGCAGTTGCTGTGAGCGCCTCGGTGACTTCTTGGTCGGAAACTTCGTGGAAGTCGTCGTAGTAGACGCTCACGGCCCCGAAATCCGGTGGGTGTTGGGCGCAGATGACCTGGTCCGCCTCGGCGGCCAGGAGTTCGTAGGCCTCCTGCGCGCCGACCGGGACCGCGACCACGACCCGGTGGGCCCCGAGGTGGCGGGCGACCTCCACGGCGGCGCGGGCGGTGGCGCCGGTGGCCAGGCCGTCGTCGACGATCACCGCGGTCCGCCCGGTGAGGTCCAGTGGTGCCCGACCGCCCCGGTAGAGCCGTTCCCGCCGTTCCAGCTCGGCCTGCTCCCGATGGTTGACCTCAGCGATGTCGTCGCTGCTGAGTCGGCTGGCCAGCACGTCGTTGAGCACCTGCACGCCGCCCGGTCCGAGCGCGCCGAAGGCGACCTCCCGGGCCCACGGCATGCCGAGCTTGCGGACGACCAGCACGTCCAGTGGTGCGCCGAGCCGTTCGGCCACGACCCGGGCCACCGGTACGCCGCCACGGACGAGGCCGAGGACGACGACGTCGGGTTCGCCGACGAGTGCGGTGAGCCGGTCGGAGAGCACTCGGCCGGCGTCGGCCCGGTCACGGTAGGTCGTCATGCCTTCAGGTCTACGCCCTGACGCGACCGCGCGCCGGGCAGTTACGCCGAAGTGGCCCGACCGGTCAGGTGGCCGGTAGCCGGGGTCGGTGGCGTGTCGGCGGGACGATGCAGGGCAGGTGCCCAGGTGAGCAAAGCGATCGGGTACAGCAGGTAGCCGAAGCGGGCGGAGGGCATCAGGGCGATGGCGACGAGCAGCCCGTACCCGCAGATTACGGCGGTGGCGACGGCGGTGCGGGGCGGGCGGCGAGCGAGTCGGACGGCGATGGCCACGCCCGCTGCGACCAGCAGCGCGGCGGCGATCAGCCGGCCGGCGGGCAGCCCGGTGGCGATCAGGTAGCCGGGGAACGGGGACTGTGCGGGGCTGGTGACCAGGCCGTGGCCGAGGGGGAAGCGCAGCACGTTCTCGGTCAGCGCGTCGCGGTCGACCAGCATCGCGGGCAGGAGGGCGGCGACCGGCAGGCCGATCGCGCCGGCGGCGACCCACGCGCCGGCGCGCCGGGTCAGACCCCAGACGATCAGGACCAGGGCGACCGGCCAGGCGAACAGCTTCAGCGCGCCGGCCAGGCCGACCGCGAGGCCGGCCTGGCCGGGTCGGTCGGCGGCGGCGAGCGTGAGAGCCAGCAGGCAGAGCGCGAGTACGGGCAGGTCGTCGCCGCCGGTGGCGAGGGTGAGGGCGCAGATCGGCAGTACGGTGGCGGCCTGCACGCCGCGCAGCAGGGCGGCGTTCCTGCGGTGAACCGTGTTGGCCTGGTCGGTGTCGGCCGGTGTGCTGCGCAGGGCGGTCACGGCCAGGGCGAGCGCCAGTGCGGTGCCCACCGCGAACCAGACTCGGGAGTCGGTCCACCAGGCGTCGACGAGCGCTCTGGGTAGGCCGAACATCGCCATGCCGGGTTGGTACGGCGTGTAGCCCATCAGTTGCTCGCCGGGCGGCAGGGCGGCGATCGCGTCCGGTCCGAGGTACGGGGTGCCGTGTTCCAGGAGGCGCGCGCCGGCGTGCTCCACGACCAGCACTTCCTCCTGGGCCCGGTCGGTGCGTCCGCCGGCCCGCTCGATGCTCTGCCACAGCAGGGGCAGCAGTGCGGTGCCCGCCCAGGCGAGAGCGGTGACCACCCAGCGGGCTGGCAGCCCGACCAGCGGTGACGTCGGGGAGCGTCGGCGCAGCAGCAGTTGGGCGGTCACCACCAGCGTCGCGACCAGGTAGCCGGCTGCGGCGACAGTGCCCCAGGCCCGGTGCGGCAGCAGGGTCGACGTGACCGCGGTGATCGCGGCGAAAATGGTCGAGGCGGCGTAGAGGCCGAGGTCGAGGGCGAGTCCGCCGCCGGCGGCGGCGAGCGTCCGCCAGTGCCAGCGACGGCGGCGCGCGGTCGGGTCGTCGGCGATCACGGCGCAAGTCTGGCAGACCGGTCCGCTTCGGCACCGGGCCGATGCCTGCTCAGGCGGGCAGGTGCGGGAGGCGGTCGGTGCGGGAACGGCCGGTCTGGCGGCGATTCTGGTTCAGCCGGATCACCGCGCCGGCGTCGTGCAGGGGTGCGGCCAGGGTGCCGGGTCGGCCGCCGGAGCCGCGCTGCATCGCCGCGAGCAGGGTGCCGGCCGGCATCGGTCGGGCGAAGAGGTGCCCCTGGCCGGCGACGCAGCCCAACTCCCAGAGGGCCCGCCGCTGCGGCTCGCTCTCCACCCCTTCGGCTACCACGTCGAGTTCGAGGCTGCGGCCGAGGTCGAGGGTGGAGCGAATGACGGCGGCGGCCTCCGCCGAGCTGTCCATCGTCGTCACGAAGCTCCGGTCGATCTTCAGCTCGTGCACCGGGATCCGGGAGAGCAGGGAGAGGGACGAGTAGCCGGTCCCGAAGTCGTCCAATGCCAGCCGGACACCCTCGTCGCGGAGCCGGCTGAGCACCCGGTCGACCACGTCGAGCTGGCTGAGCGTCAGCGTCTCGGTCAGTTCCAGCACCAGCCGGTCCGGTGGGAGGTCGTGGGCGCGCAGGCGGGCCAGCACCGAGCCGGGGAACCGCGCGTCGAGCAGGCTTCGCGGTGACACGTTCACCGCCACCGGTACGTCGAACCCGCAGTCCCGCCAACTGGCTGCGGCGATCAGCGCCTGGTCGAGGATCGCCTCGGCGAAGGCCGGCAGCAGGCCGGAACGCTCCACGGCCTCCAGGAAGCGCAGTGGGTCGATCATGCCGTGGACGGGGTGGTGCCAGCGGGCCAGCGCCTCCGCGCTGGTCACCTCGCCGGTGCCCAGGTCGACGATCGGTTGGAAGTTGACGACGAACTCGTGGTCGGCGACCGCACGTGGCAGGTCACCACCGAGGGTGAGGCGGCCCAGGTCGGCGGTGTCCCGCGTGGGGGCGTACGTGGCGATCCGCTGCCCGGCCCGCTTGGCCTGGTACATGGCCACGTCGGCGCGGCGCAACAGTTCGGCCATGCCACCGCTGGACGGGGCGACGGAGATCCCGCCGCTGGCCTCCACGCTGATCCGCATGCCGTCCAGCTCGAAGGGCTCGTGCAGCGCGGCGAGCAGCGTCTCGGCCCGGTGCGCGGCCACCGCCGGGGCCGGCAGCCCGCGCAGGAGTACGGCGAACTCGTCACCGCCGAGGCGGGCCACCAGGTCAGTCGGCTGGGCCGCGCTCCGCAACCGGTCGGCGACCTGCACCAGCACCTGGTCGCCGGCGGCGTGCCCGAGAGTGTCGTTGACCTCCTTGAAGTGGTTGAGGTCGATCAACACCAGCGCGGTCACCCCGTCGGCGTGGCGGGCGCTCAACTGCTCGGTGCCCTCGTCGAGTAGTTGCCGGCGGTTGGCCAGGTCGGTCAGCGCGTCGTGTGCGGCGGCGTAGGCGTGCTCGTCGGCCACCCGGGCGAGTTCGGCGTACGCCTGGGCGTTGCGCACGGCCGTGCAGAGCGCGGAGGCGAAGGTGCGCAGGGTGTACTGCTCACGCTCGGAGAGTTGTACCGGGCCGCGGAAGCGCAGGCGGAGCATGCCCACGTCGACGGCCCGGTCGTGTCCTTCCAACGGCGCGGGGACGATCGTGCCGTCGACGTCGGTGGGCGTGCCGGTCGGACCGTCGAAGGTGATGCCGCCGGTGCCGCCGCGTACGGTGCGGCCGCCGTCGCGCAGCTCGATCTCGACCTCGTCGGCGGAGAACAGCTCGGCGGCCTGGGTGACGGCGGTGGTGAGGACGGTGTCCAGGTCGACCACGTTGAGTGCGTCGGTGGTGCGAGCGAGCCGTTGCCACGCCTGCTGTTCGGTGCGGCCCCGAATGCGCGCGGCGTAGGCCAGGTGGAGACTCAGGACCAGGGGTGGAACCGCGAGAAGTAGACGTTGGTCCGCCTTGAGGATGATCAGGGTTAGCGCGGCCACGACGAACCGGACGGCGAATCCGGCCAGCCGGAGGTCGAGGTGGGTTCGGAACTGTCGGACGATCCGGGTTCCCGACGCCAGGGCGATTACCGGGATGGCCAACAGGTCGTCGAGCAATGCGGCGGCGAGGTAGACCACCCCGAGTAGGACGAGGTGGTTCCACAGTCCGTCTGGAGGCCAGCGTTGGCCGAGGAACATGATCACTAGGGTCGCGCCGCCGGCCACGAGGGTGTGCTTGGCGATGCCGAACGCTGCCTTGATCGCGGGCAGCCGGTTGACGAGTGACACGCAGGCGATGCCGACACCCGTCGACAGGATCACCCAGGGCTGTGGGGCCAGGGCAAGCCCGAGGACGATGGCCGTCTCCACCCAGGCGAACGAGAACGTCGTCGACCTGATCCGGAGGCGCGCCTTGACGACCGCTCCCAATGCGATCATGAGAACGAGCGCCGAGATCGTCGAGACATCTCCTGCGCTGTCCGGCATGTTGCGGCTCGTCGCGGTCGCCGCCGCCACCGCCACGATGATCGCCAGTGTCACCAGCAGTCCGACAAGGCTCAGCAGCCGCCGGTGGGATCCGCTGGGGCGACGCGTCGTCCAGCTCACTCAACCTCACCCGTAACCCACTGTCGGTGTCTGCTGACGGGCAGCGTACCGCTGTGGCGGTGTGGTGATAAGGATTCAGTCCCATTCGGTGCTACGCATCTGACACCCCTTCAGCGTCGAGGATTTGCAATCGGCTGACGGTGGGCTAGTCCCACTCGGTGCTGTTGCGCATCGTTCGACCCCCTCGCCACTACCGGAGCGCCATCTCGGACGCGATTCGTTCGTAGGGCTGAGAGTAGGAGAACTCATGGGCAGGAAGGAACGATTAATGTCGGTATGCGCAACATTAGCCAAGCTGAAGCGCATATGTCACTTTCTGTCCGCGCGCCTGAGCGGAGCGCTTAACCCCTGGCCTGGTCGGTCGGGACGAATCGACCATTCGTGGCGGGCCTGGGGGGCGTATTAAGTGATGCGGACCCGCTGGCGGTCCTCCGCGCTTCGTGCCCCCGTGGAGGCGAATCGGATCGTTCCTGAGTAGGTGTCTGAGCAGATCATTCCAGTTGACGGTCAAGCTGGCGACGTCGGCACGGTCGGCTCCGGTCCGTAAGCTTCGTTACGTGATCGTCTGGATACGTGACTCCCGTTGAGGTCGGAGGGCGGGTGCAGATTCGAGTTCTTGGCGGCCTCTCTGTGCAACTGCCCGCTGGCACTTTGCAGCTGGGTACGCCAAAACAACAGGTAGTGTTCGCGCTGCTCACCGTTCAGGCCGGACGACTGGTGACAGTGGATGAACTGGTGGATGAGTTATGGGCCGATCGCCCACCGCGGTCGGCCATAGCTAATGTGCGGACCTATGCCGCCAATCTGCGCCGTACTTTCGAGGCTTCCCCGGCCGGACGCGGTGTCATCGAGCGCCAACGCAACGGCTATCGACTCCTCGTGGACCCGGACCAAGTCGACGTCTTCCGCTTCGAGTTGGAGCGGAACGCGGGTCGGCAAGCCCTGGCGGCTGGCGAACTGGACAGCGCGCGGCAGCTGCTTGAGCGCGCCGTGGCTCGGTGGCGGGGTCCGATGCTCGCTGGCATCCCGCTCGGGCCCGTCCTCACCTCCCGAACCATCGCAGTCGAGGAGGAGCGGCTGTTGACCGTGGAGCTCCTCGCCGACGTCCAGCTGCGCTCGGCCCGGGATGACCTGGCGATTCCGCTGCTGCGGGACGTGGTGGCTCGTCACCCTCTCCGTGAGCCGGCCTACTTGCTCCTCATGCGGGCTCTGTTCGAGCGGGGCGACAACGCCGAGGCGCTGGCGGCGTACGACGAGATCCGAGCAAGGCTCATCGCCGAGCTGGGGGTGGGTCCCGGGAGCGACCTCCAGGAACTGCGCCGCTCGATCGTCGCGTCGGTGTCGTATCCGGGCCCGGAGCGTGGCGTCGCCTCCGCCGGCGGGATCGGCCCGCGGCGCTCGGTAGCGGTCGCCGCCGGTGCGGCACCCTCAGGCGCGGGTCGGACCAGTCCGGTGGATCACCTTCCTCGGGCGGTCACCGACTTCGTCGGGCGGGAAGAGGTGGTGTCCCGCCTGCTGGCGGAGACCCGGAGAGTCGAGCAGCGGGTGCCCGCCGTGCACATCATCGACGGGATGGCCGGCAGCGGTAAGACGACTCTCGCCGTGCACCTGGCCCGCCTGCTGTCCGATCGATACCCGGACGCCGCGTTGTTCATCGATCTGTGCGGGCACGGCGAGAAGAACCGGGTGGAGCCCGCGGGCGCCCTGGTCACCCTGCTCCGGCAGCTTGGCGTGCCGGCCGAACAGGTTCCTGTCGAGATCTCCGAGCGTGCGGAACTGTGGCGACGAGAGTTGGCCCACCGGAAATGCGTGCTCGTCCTCGACAACGCCGCGAGCAGCGAGCAGATCCTCCCCCTCCTGCCGAGCGAGCCGAGCACCGTGGTGCTGGTGACGTCCCGTCGACGACTCACCCATCCAGACGTAGGGCCATCGGAGACACTGCCCAATCTGACGAGCCAGGAGGGCGTGGACCTCCTCGCGCTCAGCGTCGGTCGGAACCGAGTCGAGGCCGAGCCGGCGGCGGCTGCCGAGGTGGTTCGTCGATGCGGTCACCTTCCACTGGCGATCCGGCTTGCCGGTGCCCGACTGGCACATCGGCGAGGGTGGCGGTTGGCGGACCTTGCCGAACAGATGGCCGAAGCCACAATCGTGCTACGACATCTCGCGGACGAGGAGAGCACGGTCACCGGCGCCTTCGCCGCGTCCTACGAGCCACTCCCCGAATCGACCAGGAGGGTCTTCCGGTTCCTGGGCCTGTATCCCGGGAGTCGCTTCGGCCCGCCGGCCGTCGCCGCGCTGACCGGTCTGACCGTGGCCGAAGCTCGCGCGGCGCTCGACGACCTCGTCGACCGGAACCTGGTGGAGGACCTGGACTCGACGCGGTATCGACTGCACGATCTCCTGCGTCAGTACTCCATCGAGCTGTGCTCGCGTACCGACTCGGCGGGCGATCGGCGGACCGGGCTGGGTCACCTGTTCGACTTCGTCGTGGAGATGGCGCTGAGGGTGGCCAGGACGTTGGAGCCCGACGACGCCATGGGGCTCGCCCTCACGCGCCCGCCGTTCCGGCGACCCGAGTTGATCGAGGAGTTGGGGGAACCCACCACCGACTGGTTGGAGACCGAGCGCGCAGACCTGGTGACGATGGTGTTGACAGCGCTCGACGCAGGCTTTCATGAGTACTCCTGGCGCCTGGCCCGTGCGCTCTGGAGATTCTGCTACATCCGCGGATACTTCGAGGACATCATCGTGACTCACCGTCACGCGCTGGCTGCGGCGGAAGCATCCCGGGATGCCGGTGCAATGGCAATGATGAACAACTACCTCGCCTCTGCCTATGTCCGGACCGGCGAAAATCGTGAGGCGCTCGACCACTTGACCCGGGCGGTGACCATCAGCAGACAATCGCGGGACGTGCTGAGCGCCGCTCGGTACAGCGCCAATCTCGCGGCTGTCTACTGGTGGAGCGGGAACCTGACCGAGGCGGTGGCAGTTGGTTTCGAGTGTCTCCGCGACTACAAGGGGTACGGCAACGTGCGGGTGCCGATGGTGCTGCCGAATCTCGGCATCGCGCTGACCTCGCTTGGCCGCTACGAGGAGGCTCTGCGCATCCACCGTCTGCACCTGGCCTGGGCTCGGACGCACTCCTACGACTTCCACACGCTCAACGCGCTCAGCCACGTCGGCGCAGTGCGTGTCCGGATGGGTGACCTCCCGCAGGCGATCCGGATCCTGCTGGCCTCGCTGGCCCTGCGGGAACGCACCGGCCACCGGTACGCCGAGGCCGAGGCGCGCAACGACCTCGGGATCGCCTACCGAGGGCTGGGCCGTCTGGTGGAGGCTCAGCAGGAACACGAGACAGCCCGGAAGTTGTCGATCGGTTCCGGGGAGCGACACGTCGAGGCGGCTGCGCTGAACGAACTGGGACGGACTCTGCTGGCGCAGGGACGGGGCGCCGAGGCGGCCGAGATGCACGAGGAGGCGTTGCGGCTGGCGACCAGGATCGCGCACCCGTACGAGCAGGGCCGCGCCCTGGCCGGCCTCGCCGAACACTGTGCCGGGTTCGACCCCGCGGAGGCCCGGAGGTACTGGGAGCGGGCCCTGGCGATCTTCCGACGCATGGGCGTGCCGGAGCGCTTCGATGCCGAGCGGCGCCTCGCCGGGTTGGCGGGCGCCGAAGCCGACGACCACACCCCCGCGAGCGACGCCGCGAAGCGCTGACCTGGCCGAACGGCGCTTATCGATTTCTTATCGACGGGCCCGGTAACTTGTCGGCCGTATCGGCGAACGGGGGAGGCTCTGCCCGCGGGCAGAGCCGGTCCGTCGACACGCACCCGCCGACAGGTCACCCCAGCGGCCTCGGCGGCGGGTCGGTGAGGGAGGAGCGGCGTCGGACCGGCGCGCCGTCAGCACCCGGTGTGGCGGTCGACGCGACGCCGCTCCTTCCGAGCGCCGTCGTACCGCACCGATAGGCTCACGACCGTGACCGAACCCGCGCAGCTCAGCCACGTCGACCGCGCCGGCGCGGCCCGCATGGTCGACGTCTCCGCCAAGGCGGTGACGGGCCGGTTGGCCGTCGCGGCCGGCCGTCTGCGGACCACGCCCGAGGTCATCGACCTGCTGCATCGCGACGGGTTGCCCAAGGGTGACGCGCTGGCGGTCGGTCGGCTGGCCGGCATCATGGGGGCGAAGCGCACGCCCGATCTGATCCCGCTGTGTCACCCGATCGCGTTGCACGGCGTCACTGTCGACCTGCGGTTGACTGCCGACACCGTGGAGATCACGGCCACCGCCCGCACCGCGGATCGCACGGGGGTGGAGATGGAGGCACTGACGGCGGTCGCCGTCGCCGGTCTCGCTCTGGTCGACATGGTCAAGGCGGTCGACCCGGCCGCCTCGGTGGAGGCGGTGCGGGTGCTGCGCAAGGAGGGCGGCAAGACCGGCGAGTGGGTTCGGCCGGAGGGGCGGCCGTGATCCGGGCCCGGGTGATCGTGGCGTCCAACCGAGCCGCGGCCGGCGTCTACGCCGACACCAGCGGTCCGCTTCTCGTCGCGGGTCTGCGCGAGCTGGGGTGCCAGGTCGACGATCCGGTGGTGGTGCCCGACGGGGAGCCGGTCGGCGCCGCCCTGCGGGCCGCCCGCGCCGACGGTGTCGACGTGGTGCTGACCAGCGGTGGCACCGGGGTGACCCCGTCGGATCGGACGCCGGACGTGACCCGGGATCTGCTGGATTACGAGATCCCCGGCATCGCGGAGGCGATCCGCGCGCACAGCCGTGACCGGGTGCCGACGTCGGTGCTGTCCCGGGGCCTGGCCGGGGTGGCCGGCCGGATGCTGGTGGTCAACCTGCCCGGCTCGACCGGCGGCGCCCGGGACGGCCTGGCCGTGCTCGGGCCGATCCTCGGGCACACCGTCGATCAGCTACGCGGCGGAGACCACCGAGTTCGAGTCGGGCACCGCTGAGTTCGTTGCGGAGGGCACCCGGATTGGTGGCGGTGCCCGCCGACCGGTCCACGCCGGGCGCGGACGAGTGTCGGTCCGTGCCGATAGGCTCGGTCGGTGAGCACGGAAACCGCACCCACCGCGGATCGGATCGCCGCACCCCCGCCAGCCGGCTGGGAGGAAGCGCGGTCGCGGGTCTACGCGGTCGGTCTGGCCGCCGCACTACCCGCCGTCGCCCGACCACTGGCCGACACCGACGGGTTCACCCTGGCCGAGCCGTTGACCACCCGCACCGACCTTCCGGCCTTCCCGACTTCCAGCGTCGACGGCTGGGCGGTGCGCGGCGCCGGCCCGTGGCGGGTCGTCGGTCGTGTGCTGGCGGGCAGCACCCCGGCACCGCTCACCGAGGCCGACACGACAGTCGAGATCGCGACCGGAGCCATGGTGCCCGAGGGTGCCACCGCGGTTCTGCGCGTCGAGGAGTCCACGACCGTCGACGGCCTGGTGCGCGGCACGCCCCGGGAGACACCGGAGTGGCGGCAGCCCGGCGAGGAGGCGTACGCCGATGAGGAGCTGTTGCCGGCCGGCACGCCGGTGGACCCGGCGGTGATCGGCCTGGCGGCCTCCTGTGGGCATGACACGCTGCGGGTCCGGCGGGCACCGCGCGCCGCTCTGCTGGTCTTCGGCGACGAGCTGTTGACGGCGGGGGCGCCCGCGGCCGGTCGTGTGCGCGACGCGCTGGGTCCGGCGGTGCCCGCGTGGCTACGGCGTTACGGCTGCCAGGTCCGCCCGTCGGACGTGGTGGGCCCGGTTGCCGACACGCTGCCCGCGCACGTGGCGGCTCTGCGCGCGGCGTTGGCCAGTGCCGACCTGGTGTGCACCACCGGCGGCACGATGAACGGCCCGGTCGACCACCTGCATCCGACCCTGGAGGCGCTGGGCGCCGACTACGTGGTCAACACGGTCGCGGTCCGGCCGGGCTTCCCGATGCTGCTGGCCCGGTTGGCCGACCCCGACGGGCGGATCCGGTTCGTGGCCGGGCTGCCGGGCAACCCACAGTCCGCCATCGTCGCGCTGGTGTCGCTGGTCGCCCCGCTGCTCGCCGGCCTGCAGGGCCGCTCGATGCCGGTGCTGCCGCAGGCCACGTTGGCCGAGGCGGTGCCCGGTCGCGGTGACCACACCCACCTGGCGCTGGTGCGACTGGACCGGGCCGCCGGCACCGCGTCCCCCGTGCGACACGTCGGGTCGGCGATGCTGCGTGGCCTGGCCGGTGCGGACGGGTTCGCCGTCATCCGGCCCGGCACCAGGGGCGAGCCGGGTGACCGGGTGCCGATCGTGCCGCTGCCGTTGCTGCCCGGGGAGCGTGCGTCATGACCGCGCCGGCGATCACCTTCGGCGAGGTCACCGACCAGCCGCTCGACCTCGCCAGGCACGAGGCGGCGGTCGCCGACCGGCGCGCCGGCGCGGTGGTGTCCTTCCAGGGCGTGGTCCGCGACCACGACCATGGGCGTCAGGTCACGAGCCTGGAGTACGAGGGGCACCCGAGCGCCGCTCAGGTGCTGCGCGAGGTGGCCGCCGAGATCGCCGCAGAACCCGACGTGTACGCGGTGGCCGTCTCGCACCGGGTCGGCCCTCTGGCGATCGGTGACGTGGCGCTGGTCGCCGCGGTGAGCACCGCACACCGGGCGGCGGCCTTCGCCGCCTGCGCCCGGTTGGTCGACGAGGTCAAGGCGCGCCTGCCGATCTGGAAACGGCAGGTCTTCACCGATGGCACCGAGGAGTGGGTCAACTGCCCCTGACCGGGCTCAGCGGCGGCTGCTGAGCGCCGCCGCCCTGGTGAGCCGGTCACCGTAGAACGCAGGCTCGGCACCGGGCCGCCAGGGCAGCGCGGCGACCAGCACGATCAACGCGACCGCGAGTGAGTTCTCCATCAGGGCACCGAAGAGACCGTCCTGGTAGTGCGACATCTCCGGCAGTTGGTGCTCGTACGGCCAGATCGGTGAGATCAGGAAGAGCAGGTAGAGCCCGATCGCGGCGACGCCGTGGCGGAGCCCGGTCAGGGTGGGATACCAGATCGGCGGGCGGAGCCCGTTGACCCCGGGCATTCCGCCGAACACGGGCCCCTGACCGGTGCGCTGGGGCACCGTGCGGCTCGCCTCCCGGCGACGCACGGCGGCATCGGCCAGCACGATGATCGCCGGGATCACCCAGACCAGGTGGTGCGTCCAGGAGATCGGGCTGATCACGTTCGCGGTCAGGCCGACGAGCGTGAACGCGGTCAGCTCGTCACCGTCGGCGCGGGAACTGGCCGCCCGGGACAGGCCCAACGCCAGGACCAGCACGGAGAAGGCGAACCAGAGCAGCCCGGGGGTCTCGATCGAGTCGTACAGCCGGGCGAGCAGGCCGGCGAGGGACTGGTTGGGCGTCATGTCCGCCGCGCCGACCCGTTCGGTCTGCCAGAGCACGCTGCCGAAGTACGTCCGTGACTCGTCGCCGACGATCGCGAAGCTCGCCACCGTCACGCCGATCGTGGTGCCGATGGCGGTCGCCGCCACCCGCCACTGGCGGGTGATCAGCAGGTACGCGATGAACAGTGCCGGGGTGAGCTTGACCGCGGTGGCCAGGCCGATGCCGGCACCGGCCCAGGCGCCGCCGTAGACGAAGCGCAGCAGGGGGCCGTCGGTCGCGGCGTAGTGGGTGCCCCGTCGAGAGCGCCAGCGGAGGCCGATCAGATCCGCCATGATCAACGCGAAGAGCAGGATGTTGACCTGGCCGTAGCCGAGGGTTTCCCGGGTCGGTTCGATGGCGACCGCGAGCGGCACCGCCAGGGCCACGGTGAACCACAGTGGCCACCCCAGCCGGTCCACGATGGGGCGGAGGAGCCCGGCCAGGACCAACGCCAACGCGGCGATGCTCGCGGCAGCGTTGACCATGCCGGCCAGGCCGATCGGGAGCTGCGCCATGGGCAACATGACCAGGCCGGCGAACGGCGGGTAGGTGAAGCCCAGCGTGGTCCCGGGCGCGATGAACTCATAGAGCTCGTGACCGCTCGCCCACCACACCACGGCACCGTGATAGATCTTCATATCGAAGAAGTTGTACGGCCGCCCGAAGGTGCCGATGGCGAGCCATGCGGCGTAGGCGACGGCGGCCACGATGGCACCCCGTACGACGTTCCTGCGATCGATCCCACGCGTCACGCGTTGGATTGGGGCGAGGCGGTCCGCCCGTCTACCGACAGCCGTCGGCATGGCGTGGCCACCCCCGTACCAAGGTCGTCCGATCCGTCCAGGTCCTGCACGGAGCCTAGAACGGCGCCTCACGTCAGTGCCTCCCGCGTTATGCGACCGTGTCCGATCCCACACATGTTTTTGACATTTCCACCGCGTTAACGCCTACCGGGTGGTTCAGGTAATTCGTGGCCTTAGCGGGGGGTGGGGGTGGCTCGGAGACGGATCGACGCAGTTCAGCCGGGAAGTCGCCGTGCGGTGGACGCGGATCGGACGGCGATCCGAGCCTCGCGCCGGGCGGTACGGACGGCACGTTGCATGGAACGTCGAGAGTGGCCGATGCGATGACCGGTCCGCCACCGCAGGCCGGGCTTGCCACCGGTGTCGGCGGCGGCCAGCAGCAGGCCGCCGAGGATGCCGAGGTTCTTCATGGCGTGGATCTGGTTGTTGTTCCTGGTGGTCGGATCGTCGTTCTTCCAGAAGGGATGCCCGGCGACGGTCACCGGCACCAGCGTGCCGGCGAGGACCAGTGCGGCAGGTCGACGGAGCCGCCCGGTGGCCAGCATCAGCCCGGCGCTGACCTGCACCGCCGCGTTGAGTCGGATCAACGTCTCGGTCTCGGTGGGGAAGTTCGGGTGTGCCTTCTTCAGAAGCGGCGCGACCTTCTCGGTCACCGGCTGGGCGGCCACCGCGAGCCGGCCCGGGTCACGGAAGTTCCGGTAACCCTGGACCACGAAGATGCCGCTCAGCATGGCTCGGGCGAGAGAGCGTACGGGCGTCATGGATCAGTCATACCCCGTCGCGGCGTTTGCTACCCCGGCAACGGCCGGATCGGATCGGTGCCCGTGCACGTGCGCCACGCCGATTCGAGCGACAGTCACGGATGGACCGGCTGCTGCGGGTAACGTCGCGCGGGTGACCACGCTGCGGCTACGGCCCGAGGACACGGCTGACGCCGGCTCGGTACGCCGCGTGCTGGCAGCCGCCTTCGCCCGCCCGGACGTGGTGACGCCGCCCGAGGTGAGCCTGGTCGACGAGCTGCGCGGCACCGCCGCCTGGTTGCCGGAGCTGGCCATGGTCGCGGAGTACGGCGGTGAGGTGGTCGGTTACGCGCTGCTGACCCGGGTGCGGGTGCGGCCGGAGCGGGGCTCCGACGTGCCCATCCTGGCGCTCGGCCCGGTGGCGGTCGCGCCGCACCGGCAGCGCGTCGGGCACGGCACGGCGGTCGTGCAGGCCGCGTTGGACGCCTCCACAGAGTTGGGCGAGCGGCTCGTCGTGGTCCTCGGTGACCCGGCGTTCTACCGCCGGTTCGGCTTCGGCCCGGCGACGGAGCTGGGCCTGACCGGCCCGTGGGCTGGTCTCGGTGAGCCCTGGCAGGCGATGGTGCTGCCACCGTCCACCAGTGAGGAGGGCCCCCCGCCGCGCGGTGAGGTGCTCTTTCCGGCGCCCTGGTCCAAGGTCTGACCGGGTGGGCGCGGTCGGCGGCGGTCAGGCCGGTTGGGTGCGCAGGTACCGGCCGAAGTGCGGCACCGTGAAGGCGACTGTGCCGCGCTCGCCGGAGTAGATCAGCCCCTTCTTGATCAGCGCATCCCGGGCCGGGGAGAGGCTGGCGGGCTTGCGGCCGAGAGCCCGGGCGATCTCGGCGGTGGGCACCGCGGCGTCCATGTCGTCGCGGACCACAGCCGACGTGTCGCCCTCGACGGCCGACATCATGGCCATCGCCCGCATGTACTCGCGCTCGGCGGGGGTGGCCCGTTCGAATCGGGATCCGAAGAATCCGACCGCCAGCTCCGCCTCCGCCTCCGGCGCGGCGACCCGCACGTCGGCGGCGGTGATCGGCGAGCGCGGCGCGTGGTCCCAGGTCGCCTTGCCGTACGCCTGGACGAAGTAGGGGTAGCCGCCGGACTTCTCGTAGAGCAGGTCGAGCGCCTTCTGTTCGTACTCGACCTGCTCGCGTTCCGCTGGCGCGCAGAGCGCCTGGTCGGCGGCGATCCGGTCGAGCCGGTCGATGCGTTGGTAGCGGAACAACCGTTCGGAGTACGACTTGGCGGCGCTGAGCACCGCCGGCAGGTGCGGTAGGCCGGCGCCGACCACGATCAGGGGCGCGCCGAGTTGGGACAGCTCGTGGCAGGCGGCGCAGAGCGCCGACACGTCCTCCGGGCCGAGATCCTGCATCTCGTCGATGAAGATGGCGATGCCGGTGCACACGTCACTGGCCACCGCCGCGGCGTCACTGAGCAGCTCGACCAGGTCGATCTCGATGTCACCGGAGTCGGCCCGGCCGCTGGCCGCCGGCACGTCGATGCCGGGTTGCCACCGGTCGCGCAGTTTCGGGGCGGCGCCGGCCCGCCCGGTCGGGGCGGAGCGTTGGGCGAACGCCTTGAGGACGCCGAGGAAGCTGTCGATCCGATCGGGAGCGCGGTGTCGCGGGGCGAGCTCCCGGACTGCCATGTGCAGGGCGGCGGCGACCGGGCGACGCAACGACTGGTCCGGCCGCGCCTCGATCTTGCCGCTGCCCCAGAGATGGTTGATCGCCTGGGACCGGAGGGTGTTGAGCAGCACCGTCTTGCCGACGCCCCGCAGCCCGGTGAGCATCAGACTGCGTTCGGGGCGACCCCGGGCGATGCGTTCCAGCACGATGTCGAAGACGTCCAGCTCCCGCCCCCGCCCGGCGAGCTCGGGCGGACGCTGACCGGCGCCCGGCGCGTACGGGTTGCGGACCGGATCCACGCATTGGAGAGTATCGGGCCATCTAGCCTCGGGGCTAGACATGGATAGATGGGGCTACCGGCGTGTCGAGATCGTCGAGACAAAACTAGGGCTGTCTAGCTTGGACGCTAGACAGCCCTAGTTTTGCCAAGCGAGGGTTAGCGTTCCTTCAGGCAGAGGACGTAGTCGAACAGGTCGATCGAGTTGTCGTGCACGTAGTTCGCGGTCGCCTGCGGCGCGAGCGTCTCGCAGCGGTCCCCGTCGGTGGTGGCCGGAATCCGCAACAGCACCTGGTACGTGTTCGGGCCACACGGCACCTTGCGCAACTCCGCGTCGTCCTCGGTGCCCTCGTTCACCACGCAGTCGCCCCGGGCGAACTCCTCGTCCTCTCCCGGGTCCGGCAGGTCCGGCGTCGGTGCGGCGCTGGGCAGGACGGGCGGAAGCACCGGCACGCTCACCGACGGCATGGGGTCGACGTCGTTGCTGGCGTCCGCGACCCTCCAGATAGCCCACCCGGCCAGGCCGAGGCATGGGCAGAGCAGGAGCAGCACCACCAGCGCGACGATGAGAGCGATCTTGCGACCGTTGCTCTTCACCGGCGCGCCGGGCGGCATACCGAACCCACCCGGAGGCGGTTGGCCCCACGGCGCGGACGGCTGACCCGGCACCGGCCCGGCCGGCGGAAACGGCCCAGGCGGCGGATAGCCGGGGCCCGAGCTGGGCGGGTAGCCGGGGCCCGAGGTGGGCGGGTAGCCGGGGCCCGAGGTGGGCGGGGGTGCCCACACCGGTTCGGTTGGCGGCTCCGGGTTGGTGGGCGGGGGTGCCCACATCGGCGCGGTCGGCGGTTCCGCGCCGCTCGGCGGCGGTCCCCACTGCTGCCGGGTCGGGTCCTCGGCCGGCGCTGGCGAGCCCCACTGGGGCAGGGTCGGATCGACCGCAGGCGAGCCGTCGGCTCCGGTGGGAGGGCGCTGGTGCGGGTCGTCCGGCTGGTCGGAGCCCGGTGGTCCGTAGGTCGTCATGTCAAATCCCCGGGGTGGGTGGTCTCAGCGTTGTTTGAGGCAGAGGACGAAGTCGAGAGTGTCCAGCTCGCTGTCGAAGAAGTACCAGTTGGTGTAACCCTCGACCTTGCCGCACTTGGCCTCGGCGTCGCGCTCGCCGCTGGTCGCGCCGTCGATCCGGCTGAGCACCTCGTACGACTTCGCGACGCAACCGCTGATCACCAGCTTGGGTTTGCCGCCCGCAGCGCCGTCGTTGCGGACACACTGGCCGACCTTGGCGAACCGGGGGTCGGCCGACGACTCCGGTGCGGCGCCGCTCGGCGCGGGCTCGGCCACGTCCGCGTCCGGGCTCGGCTCACCGGCCGCGGGCGACCCGCTCGGCGCGGCCAACGGGGCCGGATCGTCCTGCCCGCGTAGCAGCCAGAACGCACCGCCAGCGGCCACCACCAGCAGTACGACCGCCAGCATCGCGATCAGCGGCCCCCGACCGCGCCCGCCCGGTGCCGGAGCAGGATCGCCGCCGTACGGTTCCTCGGCCGGCCGGTACTGCTGCCCCCCGTACGCCGGGTTCGCCCCGTACGCGCCGCCATAGGGTGGTGGCCCGTGCTCGTGCCCGTAAGACCCCTCGGAACCGCCTCCGTAGGGACCGGGGCCTCCGTAGGGCGGGTGACCTGGTCCGTCGTACGGCCCGGGACGCCCTTGGGGTGCGCGCGGGTACGACGGAACCGTCGGCGGGTAGGGCTCGTTCGCCGGTGGGTAAGGCTGCTGCACCGGCCGTCCGGGCGTCTCGTCGGGTCGTTGTCCACGCCACGGTCCCGGGTCGCCCCCGCCCGGTGGTCCGTAGTTCGTCATGCCGCCCTCCTGCACGAGTGGTGAGAGGCCGGCCACCAATGTGCGACGCCGACTCCGACGTCACCGTAGCGTGGTCCACTGATGAGCTCACGTCCACCGAGCGCCGCAGCCCTCGCCGGCCGCCGCGCAGGCGCCACACCGGCCCTGATCTGGACCGCGTTGATCGTGGTCTACCTGCTCTGGGGTTCCACCTATCTGGCCATCCGGATCACGGTGGAGACGCTGCCGCCGCTGTTGTCGGCCGCACTGCGGTTCGCCGTGGCCGGTCTGATCCTGGCGGTGCTGCTGCGGCTGCGCCGGGGTCCCGGCGCACTGCGGGTGGACCGGCGGCAACTCGGCTCCGCCGCGCTGGTCGGCGTGCTCCTGCTCGCCGGCGGTAACGGCCTGGTGGTGCTCGCCGAGTCCGGGCCACCCGGAGTGGCGGTGCCCTCCGGCATCGCCGCGCTGCTGGTGGCGACAGTTCCGCTGCTGGTGGTGCTGTTGCGTTCCGCCACCGGCGACCGGCCCCCGCTCTGGACGTTCGCCGGGGTCACAGTGGGGTTCGCCGGTCTGGTCCTGCTGGTGCTGCCCGCCGGTAACTCGGAGGCGGTTCCACTGGTGGGGGCCCTGACCGTGGTGGCGGCGGCCACCTCGTGGTCGGTCGGGTCGTTCCTTTCCGGACGCCTCCGGATGCCCATCGACCCCTTCGTGGCAACGGTGTACGAGATGCTCGCCGGCGCCCTGGTGCTGACCGTCGTCTCCGCCGGCCGGGGCGAGCTGGGCGACTTCCACCCGGCGACGGTCAGCACCCGCTCCTGGCTGGCGCTGGGCTACCTCATGGTGGCCGGCTCGCTGGTGGCCTTCACCGCGTACGTCTGGCTGCTGCACAACGCGCCCATCTCGTTGGTGTCGACGTACGCCTACGTCAACCCTGCGGTCGCGGTGGCGCTCGGTGCGCTGCTGGTCGCCGAACCGATCACCCCGCAGGTGCTGCTCGGCGGCGCGGTCATCGTCGCCGGTGTCGCACTGGTGGTGAGCACGGAACGGCCCCGCCGGGCGAGCGCGGGATCACGATCAGGGACTTCGCCGGTGAGCGAGCGCCGGTAACCTCCGGGCCATGTCGGCCGCTGCTGCTGTCGGGGTGGCGTTGCTCGGCGGGCTGTTCGGTGTCGCCGTACCCCCGCTGGCCCGGCGCTTTACCCATTCGCCGGCCCGGCCGCGGAGGCCGCGCTCGGCTGCCGCGCCGAGCCACCGGCCTCGACGTGGCGCCTGGGTCTGGCGCGGTCCGCCGGTGTCGGCCGCGGTGTTCGGCGGGCTTGCCGTCGCTCGGTGTGACGATCCCGCGTTGCCGGTCTTCCTCCTGGTGGCGGCGGTGGGGTTGGTGCTGGCCCGGGTCGACCTGGCCTGTCTGCGCCTGCCCGACCCCCTGGTGCTCGCCGCCGGCCTGCTGGCCCTCGCCGGCCTGACCGGCGTGGCGCTGCTGTCCGGCGAGCCGGCCCGACTGCTCGGCGCGCTGACCGGCGCGACGGTCGCCGGCGCGGCGCACGTGCTGCTGGCCGTGCTGCCCGGCTCGCGACTCGGGTTCGGCGACGTGAAACTCGCCGCCGCCCTCGGCCTGCCGCTCGGCTGGCTGGGCCGGGACGCCCTGTTCATCGGGCTGCTCCTGCCGCACCTGCTGCACGGTGGGTTGGTGGTCGGCCTGCTCGTCGCGCGGCGGGTCCGCCGGGACACCCTGCTGCCGCTCGGGCCGGCCCTGCTCGCGGGTGCGTGGTTCGCCATCCTCCTGGGCTGAACAGCCGGCGGCCCCATCGACGAGCCGGCCACGCCCGAGGCCCCCGGACCTCAGATCAACCGGAGCTGACGGTCCTTGGGGCGACGGGGCTCGGTCTCGCCGAACCGCTCGAACAGGCCGGGGTCGATGACACCGAGGAACGGCGACGGAGCGCAGTCACGCTCCACCCCGTGACGGGTACGCCGGCTGGCGTGGCTGACGTACAGCCGGTCCTGGGCGCGGGTGAGGCCGACGAAGAAGAGCCGGCGCTCCTCGGCGACCGCGTCCTCGTCCGGTGTCGAGCCCGGCCAGCGCAGCGGCAGCAGCCCGTCCTCCACGCCGATCAGGAAGACCACCGGGAACTCCAGGCCCTTCGCGGCGTGCAGGGTGAGCAGCGTGACCGCCTCCGCGCGTGGGTCGAGCGCGTCCACCTCCGCGCCGGTTGCCAACTGCGACAGGAACGCCTCCAGGTCGTCGCCGCAGCGCCGGGCCAACGGGGTCAGCAGGTCCACGGCCGAGCGGACGTCCTCGGGACGGACCGTGCCGCCGGCGCCGTCCAGGGTGGGAACGGCGAACCGCTCCGCCACGACCTGACCAGCGAGCCGCACCCGGGCGGCCAGCGGGCCGCCCAGCCCGTCGGCGTGCCGCAGTTCGCGCGCGATGGCCGCCACTCCGGGCCGGTCCCGCAGCCGGTCGTGGGAACGCTTCTGCACCGGGATGTTGGCCCGGGTCAGGGCGTCCACGATCGGTGCTGCCTGTGCGTCGGTGCGGTACAGCACGGCGATGTCGGAGAACGACAGCGTCGTGGACCGGCCGTCGATCCGGCCCGAGTCCAGTGAGCGGTGGGACAGTCCGCCTACCAGTTCGTCGACGGTACGGACCACGAAGTCGGTCTCGTCGGCGACGGAGGCCGCCGGGTAACGGCCGACCAGCGGGGCCTCCGGGTCCAGTCGGGCCGGATCCAGTCGTCGGCCCCGCACCAGCGAGGACGGCGCGATGGCCTGCACGGCGGCGGCCAGGATCGGCGCCGACGATCGGTAGTTGCGGTTGAGTCGAACCAACCGGGCGTCGGTGAAGTCCTCGGAGAAGCGCAGGAAGTAGCCGACGTCGGCACCCCGGAACGAGTAGATCGCCTGGTCCGGGTCGCCGATCGCGCAGAGGTTGCCGTCCGCCGGGCTGAGCAGCCGCAGCAGCTCGTACTGCGTCGCGTCGACGTCCTGGTACTCGTCGACGAAGATCCACCGCCAGCGGTCCCGGTAGCGTTCCACCAGCCCACGATCGGCCCGCAACAACTCCACCGGCAGGGTCACCAACTCGTCCAGGTCGACCAGGTCCTGCTTGCGCAGCAACGCCGTGTAGCTGGCGTTGTCGTCGCCGGCCTCCGCCCGTGCCGCCGACCGCTCGGCGTCGTCGGCGATCCGGAAGCCGGTCGGTAGGCCCACGGCTTCGGCGTTCTCCCGAAGAATGGTCAACCCCAGCGCGTGGAACGTGCCGACGGTGACGTCCTCGGCGACCGGGCCGAGCAGACCGTCGAGGCGGTGCCGCAGCTCCTCGGCGGCCCGACGGGTGAACGTGATCGCCAGACAGTGCTCGGGAAAGACGTTCAGCTCCGCGCAGAGGTACGCGATCCGGTGTGTGAGCGTCCGGGTCTTGCCGGTGCCCGGGCCGGCGACGATCAGCAGCGGACCGCCGGGTGCGGAGGCGGCCACCCGCTGCATCGCGTCCAGACGGTCCAGCAGACCGGTGCCGACCTCCTCCATGCCGGACAGCATCGGCTCGAACGGCTCGTGCGGTGACGGCGGCGGCGCGATCGGTGGCGCGGGCGGCGGAGTCGGCTTGCGCTTCGGCTCGGCCTTGGCCGCCGCCGGGCGCTTGGCCGTCGCGCGGGCCGGCGGCTCCGCGGGACGTCGCTGCGCCGGCACGGGTACGTCGAACAGCGTCTCCTGTGCCGTACCCCCGTGGCTGCCCAGCTCCGCCGGGTCGAAGAGCGTGATCACCCCGTACTCGCCGTCGTAGCCCGGCACCCGACGTACCTCGCCCCGCCGCAACCGCCCGATGCCCTCCGCGAGGAGTTCCCCGCCGGTCTGCGCGACGTCGGTGAGCGGCGTGGTGGTCAGGATCTCCAGCTCGGGGCCGAGCGCCGCCACCAACTCGTTGAGTCGCCCCTCGACCTTCTTCGACCGGGGGCCCACCTTGTTGATCTCACCGAGGATCTCGGCGAGCGGCACCAGGTGGGTGACGTCCCGGGCGCCCGCCGGCCGGTGCCCCGCCGGGCGGTCGGCCAGCTCCTCGATCCGGCTGAGGACGCCCACCGTGAGGGGTTTGCCGCACTCGGGGCAGCGCCCGCCGGCCGCGCGGGTGCGCTCCGGCGACCAGTTGACGCCGCACAGCCGGTGCCCGTCCGCGTGGTACTTGCCTTCCTCCGGGAAGAACTCGATCGTCCCGGCCAGGCCGTTACCGGTTCGCAGCGCCTCCCGGACGGCGAAGTAGTTCCGTTCGGTGGCCAGCACGGTCGCCTCCCGGCCCAGGGCCGGCGGGGAGTGGGCGTCCGAGTTGGACACCAGTTGGTAGCCGTCCAGGCTGCCGACCCGCCAGTTCATCGCCGGGTCGGAGGAGAGGCCGGTCTCCACGGCGAAGATGTGCTCGGCCAGGTCGGCGTAGCAGTCCGCGATCGCGTCGAAGCCCGACTTCGAGCCCAGCGCGGAGAACCACGGCGTCCAGATGTGTGCCGGCACCAGGAAGCCGTCCGGGCTGGCCTCCAGGGTGATCTCCAGCAGGTCGCGGGAGTCCAGGCCGAGGATCGGCCGGCCGTCCGAGCCGAGGTTGCCGATCCGGCCGAGCGCCGTGTTGAACCGCGCTACCGCGTCCAGGTCGGGCAGGTAGATCAGGTGGTGCACCTTGCGGGTCCGGTCGTCCCGCTTGTAGATGGTGGAGATCTCCACGCTCAGCATGAACCGGACCGGGTCCGCCTCCGCGGCGCTCGCCAGTCGGGGAGGCAGCCGGCGGGCGACGTCCCGCTCCGCGTCGGCATCGAGCCGGTACAGCCCCGGCTCGGCCGGGCGAAGGGTGTCCCGCAGGTGGTCGTACCAGGCGGGATGGGTGAAGTCGCCGGTGCCGAGCAGACCGATGCCCTTACGCCGGGCCCACCACGCGAGGTTCGGCGTGGTGAGGTCGCGGCTGCACGCGCGCGAGTATTTCGAATGGATGTGCAGGTCCGCGACGAATGGCGGTAGGCCACCGGGGGGTACGGCGCTGAACGGAGGCACGCCGCATCCTGTCACGCCCGCCGCGCCGGCCGCCTGCCGCCACGCGCGGACGTGACGTCCGCTATGCCGAGCGCAACTCGACCAGACTGATCTGCGGCTCGGCCCCGACCCGGACCGGCGGCCCCCAGAAGCCGGCGCCGTTGGTCACGTACACCTTGGTGCCGTCGACCTCGCCGAGGCCGCTGACCACCGGCTGTTCCAGTCGGACGGCCAGGTTGAACGGCACCATCTGGCCACCGTGGGTGTGCCCGGACAGTTGCAGGTCGACGCCGTACCGGGCCGCTTCCACGGCTGCCAACGGCTGGTGGGCGAGCAGCACCACGGGGCGGCTCGGGTCGCGGTCACCGAGGGCGGCGGCGAAGTCCGGCCCGGCCGCGAGGCCGCTGTCGCCCGTCGCGTCCAGGTCGTTCACGCCGGCCACGTCGAGCACGCCGCCGCGAGCCTGAATCTCCTGGCGGCTGTTCTGCAGGACCCGCAGGCCGAGCCGGTCGACCTCCTGGACCCACTCCTCCACGCCGGAGTAGTACTCGTGGTTGCCGGTGACGAAGAAGTTGCCGTACCGGGAGCGCAGGTCGCGCAGCGGCGCGGCGGCCGAGCCGAGTTCGGCGACCGAGCCGTCGACGAGGTCTCCGACGACCGCTACCAGGTCGGCGTCGAGCCGGTTGATCGCGGCGACGATCCGTTCGGTGTGTGCCCGGCCGCGCAGGGGGCCGAGGTGGATGTCGGAGACGGTGGCGATACGCAGGCCGTCCATGCTGCGGGGGAGTTTGGCCAGCGGGATCTGCACCCGGTCGAGGCGTGGTGGGCCGAGGGCGGTGCGGACGCCGTACCCGACGGTGGCGGTGGCGGTGAGGCCGGCGAAGATGGCCGCCCCACGGGCCAGCAGCAGCCGGCGGGTCGGGTCGTGGTCCGGTGCCGCGACGGCGCCGGTGGCCGGCGGGTCGGTCGGCCCGGCGGCACCGACCAGCACCGGCTCGGGTGCCGCGGCGGTCGGCTCCGTGGCGATCACCCGGCGGCGCAGCACCAGCCGGGTGACCAGCATCGGTACCTCGAGCACGACCAGCACCACGAGCAGGTAGAACATCAGCGCGAGCCACAGGTAGCCCGGCCAGGCGAGCCAGTAGAGCCCGGCCTGCGTCCCGGCGAGGGTGACCGGCACGAGCAGGGCCAGCACCAGGGCGGCGATCCCGCCGATCCGTCGCCAGCGGCCCGGGGCGGTGGTGTCCCTGACGAGCCGCTTCCACAGGTAGAAGTGGATCAAGCCGGTGATCAGAGCCAGGACGGCCACGAACCCCAGAACCGCCAACATGCGTGCGCCTCCCTCAGCCGCCCGCGAACGGGGGCAGGACGTCGATCGTGGCCCCGGCTGGCAGGGGTGCCTGACGATCATGACAGGTGACGCCGTCCACCAGGAAACTCGCCACTTTCAGCACGGCGGCGAGCCGGTCGCCGTGTCGCTGGGTCAACTCGGCGCTGAGGTCGTCGAGTGACCGGCCGGCGGGCACTACCTCCTCGGTCCGCCCGGCGGCGGCGCGGGCACCCGCGAAGTAGCGGACGGTCAGCGGCGTCAGGTCCACGCCTCAACCCCCGATCGCGGACATCGGCCGGGTCGGCTGCAGGAAGGTGGGATCGTCGATGCCGTGCCCGGCGCGCTTGCCCCACATCGCGGTGCGCCAGCGCCGGGCCAACTCGTCGTCGTCCGCGCCGCTGCGCAGCGCGGCACGCAGGTCGGACTCCTCGGTCGCGAAGAGGCAGGCCCGGACCTGGCCGTCCGCGGTCAGCCGGGTGCGGTCGCAGTCCCCGCAGAAGGGGCGGGTGACGCTGGCGATCACACCGACCCGGGCGGGGCCGCCGTCGACCAACCAGGTCTCCGCCGGTGCCGCGCCGCGCTCGGCCGGGTCGGGACTGAGATCGAAGACGGTACGCAGGGAGGTCAGGATCTCTTCCGCCGTCACCATCGTGCGGCGGTCCCAGCCGTGCTGGGCATCCAACGGCATCTGCTCGATGATCCGCAGCTGGTAGTCGTGGTCGAGAGCGAAGCGCAGCAGGGCCGGTGCCTCGTCCTCGTTGACCCCGCGCATCAGCACGGAGTTGATTTTCACGGGGTTGAGCCCGGCGGCCTTCGCCCCGGCGAGCCCGGCCAACACCGCGTCGAGGCGGGGTCGGCGGGTGAGCCGGTCGAACCGGCCCGGGTCCAGGGTGTCCAGTGAGACGTTCACCCGGTCCAGGCCGGCCGCGCTCAGCGCCGGGGCCAGCCGGTCCAGACCGATGCCGTTGGTGGTCAGCGAGACCCGGGGGCGGGGCTGCAACGCGGCGACCGCGGTCACGATGCCGACCAGCCCCTGTCGGATCAGCGGCTCACCGCCGGTGAACCGCACCTCGGTCACGCCGAGGCGCTCGACGGCCACCCGGACCAGCCGGACGATCTCCTCGTCGGTCAGCAACTCGGGGCCGGCCAGCCAGGGCAGACCTTCGGCCGGCATGCAGTAGGTGCAGCGCAGGTTGCACTTGTCGGTGAGGGACACGCGCAGGTCCCGGGCGACGCGGCCGTACCGGTCGACGAGGACCCCGTCGGTCCCCGGGGCGACGCTCACCTGTCGACCGTAGCGCGCTCGGCCCGGCTCAGGGCGGCACGGGCGGTCTCGACCACCGCATCTCGGTAGCTGCCGCCGAACAGCGCGGTGTGCACGAGCAGTAGATGCAGTTGGTGCAGTGGCAGCCGGGCCCGCCAACCGTCCGGCAACGGCCAGCTCTCCTGGTAGGCGGCCAGCACCCGATCCAGGTGCGGGATGCCGCCGAAGAGTGCGAGTTGGGCGAGGTCTGTCTCCCGGTGCCCGCCGTGCGCTGCCGGGTCGACGAGCCAGGCACGGTCGTCTGCCCCCCACAGCACGTTGCCCGGCCACAGGTCGCCGTGGATGCGCGCGGGCGGCTCGTCGCCGCCGAGCCCACCGGCCCGGTCGACCACCTGCTCGACCAACGTGGCGTCGGCGTCGGTCAGCGCACCGCGGTCGACCGAGCGTCGCAGGTAGGGGAGGAGTCGTCGCTCGGCGAACCATGTCGACCAGGGCCCGTCGGTGGGGGTGTTGTCCTGTGGAAGCGACCCGATGAAGCCGGGCCAGGGCGCACCGAAGCTGGCCGACCCCGCCCGATGCAGGTCGGCCAACTCCCGGCCGAAGCGCTCCGCGGCCTCCGGCGTCGGTTCGCCGGGCTCCACCCAGTCGAGCGCCAGCAGGTCCGGTAATGCCACGATCACCTCGGGTACGGCGACCGCGCCCGCCTCCCGCAGCCACCGCAACCCGGCGGCCTCGGCGGCGAAGAAGCCCTCCGGTGCCGTCCGGTCGGCCTTCTCGGGCCAGGACTTGGCGAAGACGGAGTGGCCGTCGTCCAGGGTGAGCCGGGCGGCGGCGCAGATGTTTCCACCGGCGACCGGCGTCTCCCGGATGCGCTGGTGGGTCCGGAAGGTCGGCAGGTGTGCCGGGTGCGCGCGTAGGTACGCGAGGTCCATCAGCGCACGGTAACCGCTCCCCACGACACCGTGGCCGCGCCCGAGGGACATCGACCCTCCCGCGGCACCCGTAGATGCGGCCCGAGCAGGAAAAACACGGTGAGTAACTGTGGATAAGTCGCGTGTCGTCCACAGGGGCGGCGACGGTCGACCGGAGCGCCGCACGCTACCGGCATGACCTCGACCGAACGCCCTCGACTCACCGTCCGCTCGCCCGCCGACCTGATCGCCGCAGTGCCGTACCTGCTCGGGTTCCATCCCACCGACAGCGTGGTCGCCGTGGCGTTGCTCGGCCGGCAGATCATCTTCGCCGCCCGCGCGGATCTGCCCGACCCGTCGACCGATCTGGTCGAGCGGGCACGGCATCTGGCCGGCGTGATCCGCAGGCAGGGCGCGGAGTCCGCCACCGTGGTCGGTTACGGGCCACCCGACCGCGTCACCCCGGCGGTGGACGCGGTGCGTGTCGCGCTGACTGCCGGTGGGATCGAGGTGCTCGACGCGCTGCGGGTGACCGAGGGTCGGTGGTGGTCCTACCTCTGCTCGGAGCCCGACTGCTGCCCGCCCGAGGGTCGGCGCTACGACCCGAGCGCCAACCCGGTGACCGCCTCGGCGGTCTTCGCGGGCCAGGTCGCCCTGCCTGATCGGGCCGCGCTCGTGGCGCAGGTGGCACCGGTTGACGATTCGGCCCGGGACGCGGCACGAGCGGCCACCGCCCGCGCCGGGTTACGAATGACCGAGTTGATCGAGCGGGCGCCCGAGAGTGACCTGCTCGGCGGGCGGGCTCTGCGCTCCGCCGGGGTGGCGGCGGTTCGCGAGGCCCAGCGTCGGCAGCGGCGCGGCGAGCGGCTCGACGACGACGAGGTGGCGTGGTTGGGCCTGCTGATGACCCACCTTCCGGTCCGCGATCACGCCTGGGAACGCACCGACGGTCGGGACCGGGACATCGCCCTCTGGACCGACATACTGCGCCGGGTCGAGCCGGAGTTGGTTGCCGCGCCCGGGGCGCTGCTGGCGTTCGCGGCCTGGCGCGCGGGGCAGGGAGCGCTGGCGGCGGTCGCGCTCGAACGCACGCTGAGCCTGCACCCGGACTACTCACTCGCCGTGTTGTTGGACGACCTTCTTCGGCGCGGCGTGCCCCCGTCGGAGTTGGACGGCTGGCCGTCGGTCGGCATGCCGGGAGTGATCCGCCCCCGCCGGAGGAGTCGACGTGGTCGCCGCTGAGGAGCCGGTCGCCGGTTGCCGCGCCGACCCAGGACAACTCCCGGCAGCTGTATCGCAATTTTGCTATAGTCGGCGCTGGTCGGTCCTCTTTCACCCAGAGGCCGCGACCGAGCTGCAAGCCATACCCGCGCTCGAACAGGCGGCCATCGGGCACGCGGTCGAAAAGCTGGAAAGCCTTGGCTCCAACCTCGGCTACCCGCACTCCAGCAAGATCAGAATTGCCGACAAGCTTCGTGAGCTGCGCCCACGCGGAGGGCGCAGCCGATGGCGCGTCTTCTACGCACAGGTTGGCGAGGCTTTCGTGGTCGGCGCCATCGGCCCGGAGGCCAGCGTCAGCCAGCGGAACTTCACCCGGGCCGTCGCAGCCGCAGAGCGAAGGATCAAGGACGTGGAGGCGGAGTGATGAAGCGTTCCGAACTCAAGACCTCGCAGCAGGTCATCGACGACGCCAGCCGGCAGGACCCGGCCTTTCGCGCGGAGTGGGATCGGACAGCCTTCGCGCGCGAGGTCGCACTCCGTATCGTGCGGTACCGCGCCGACAACGAACTGACCCAGACCGCGCTCGCCCGCAGGGTGGGGATGACCCAGTCGGTCATCGCGCGCCTGGAGTCCGGCGACCAGCCGCCGTCGATCGCCACGCTCGCCAGGCTCTCCAACGGCACCGGCATGGTGTTCGACGTCAAGATCTCCCGCGGTGCCGTCGAGATCGTGGCCGCCTAGCGGACCGCGCCCGGCGTAGGACGGCCCAGACGGCAACCAGCCGGTGTCGGTGGCGCGACTGGGGTTGATCGGCTCGGTTCCTTAATAACGGGGTGTCCCGGTCGTCAGGATGCCCCGATATCAACGAACCCGAGTGGACCAAGGGTTGGCGCATAGCCCACCTACTCCCGCCCCGGCGCTGATCCCTCGTCCCCCGGGGTCGATCGTCCGGGGCGGGCCCCTCGACCAGCGCATCCGTCGAACGATGTAGGCGCTTCTCCCTTTCACGATCGACGCGGCGGCACCTCCGGCCTCGGAGAATGATCTCGTGACCCCCGCATTGCTGCTGTCGCTGGCCGGCCTGGCGCTGATCGACAGCACCAGCATCGGCACCCTGTTCATCCCGGTCTGGCTGCTGCTCGCCCCCGGGCCGGTCAACGCCCGACGGATCCTGGGCTACCTCGCCACGATCGCGGGGTTCTACCTGGCGGTGGGGCTGCTGCTGGTCTTCGGTGGCAGCACGCTCGCGGACGCGCTGGGCGGTGCGCTGGACAACCGGGCCGTGCTCTGGGCGCAACTCGTCCTGGGCGTCGGCATGCTGGCGCTCAGCTTCCGCTACGACGGCAAACGGCGTCCGCGTACCGGTGGTGTGCTGCGGTGGCGGGACCGGGCGACCGCCGGCGACTCCTCGGTCCGATGGCTGGTCGGGCTCGCGTTGCTCGCCGCGCTCGCCGAGGTGGCGACCATGCTTCCGTACCTCGGGGCGGTGGGTCTGTTGGCCACCTCCGGGGTTGGTTCGGCGACCGTGGTGGCGTTGCTGGCCGGATACTGCCTGGTCATGGTGTTGCCGGCGATGCTCCTGCTGGGTGCCAGGGTGGCCCGCCCGGCACTGGTCGAGCCGGTGCTCGCCCGACTCAACAACTGGATCGTGAACAAGGCGGGCAGCGCGTTGGGCTGGATCCTCGGCATCGCCGGCTTCCTGATCGCCCGCGACGCCGCCGTCCGGCTCGGCCTGTTCGACCTGCTCGATCGCTGAGCGTCAGGCCGGCCGCTCCACAGTGATCCGGTGCGGCCCGGCGTAGACGTTCATCGTCCGGCCGCGCAGGAAACCGACAAGTGTCATCCCTGCCTCGTCGGCCAGTTCGACCGCGAGGGTGCTCGGGGCGGACACCGCGGCCAGCAGCGGCAGCCCCGCCATCCAGGCCTTCTGGGTCAGCTCGAAGCTGGCCCGCCCGGAGACCAGCAGCAGGTGCCCGGCGAGCGGTAGCCGTCGTTCCCGGACCGCCCAGCCGATCACCTTGTCCACGGCGTTGTGCCGGCCGACGTCCTCCCGGAGCACCACCAGCTCACCGTCGGGGGTGAACAGCCCTGCCGCGTGGAGTCCACCGGTCCGGTCGAAGCCGCGCTGGGCGGCGCGGAGCCGGTCGGGCAGCTCGCTGAGGAGCGTGGCCGGCACACTGAGCGGATCCGCCGAGACCGGAAACAGCGACCGGGTGCGTACCGCGTCGATGCTCGCCTTGCCGCAGACCCCGCAGGAACTGGTCGTGTAGAAGTTCCGGGACGGGTCGGTGGTCGGTTCCGGCACGCCGGGGGCGAGCACCACGTCCACCACGTTGTACGTGTTCGGCGTCTCCGCGCCCGCGCAGAGCTGAGCGGTCGACACGTCGTCGGTCGACCGGATCAGCCCTTCGGTCAGCAGGAACCCGATGGCCAGGTCCAGGTCGTCACCGGGGGTGCGCATGGTGACGGCGAGCGGCCGTCGGCGGCCGGGACCGGCCGCGCCGACGCGGATCTCCAGCGGCTCCTCCACCGCGAGCGTGTCCGGACGACGGACGGACCCACGCCCAGCGGTCACCGCGTCCAGGTCGATTCGGAGTACGCCCCGCCGATCAGTTGCCCGTCCCATCCCGCCATCCTCCACCTCGCGCCGCCAGACGCGCACGGCCACCGGGCACCGAACACCCGGCTACCGTGGCCGGATGGGGACGTACGCCGCGGTGGTGCTCGCCGGTGGGGCGGCTCGCCGGATGGGCGGGGTGGACAAGCCGGCGCTCCCGGTCGGGGGCCGCCCGATGCGTGACCGGGTGCTGGCTGCTGTTTCCGATGCCACACCCCGGGTGCTGGTCGGTCCGGTCGGTGCCGTGCCGAACGGGGTGCGCGTCGCTCGGGAGGACCCACCCGGTGGTGGTCCGGTCGCCGCGGCGGCGGCCGGGTTGGCAGTGCTCGACCCGGATTCGACGCTGGTCGCGTTGCTCGCTGCGGACCTGCCGCTGCTGACCCGCTCCGCGGTCGGCGAGTTGCTGGATCAGCTCACCCGGGTCGAGCCCCAGCCCGACGGAGCTTGCTTCGTCGACGGCGACGGGCGGCGGCAGTCGCTCTGCGGTGTGTGGCGGGTCGCCGCGTTGCGGGCCGGGCTGGACCGGTTGACTGTCGAGCGGGGTGGCGGCCTGTCCGGAGCCCCGGTCCGGGCGCTGCTGGCCGGGCTCGAGGTGCGGGAGGTGCCCTGGTCCGGCGACGGCCCGCCGCCCTGGTTCGACTGCGACACTGACGAGGACGTACGCCGGGCGGAGGAGTGGGCGCGATGACGGTGATGGACGACTGGGTCACGGCGGCGTGCGCCGAGTTGGAGCTGGACCCTTCCGGGGTGCCCGTGCCGGCGGTGCTGGACCTGGCCCGCGACGTCGCCCACCAGGTGCTGCGGCCGGGTGCGCCGGTCACCGCGTACCTGCTCGGGGTGGCAGTTGGGCGTGGCGCCGACCCGGCGGACGCCGCGGCCCGGCTCAGCGCGCTGGCCGGCACCTGGCCGGTCGAGTTGGGCGCCGACCCGGCGGACCCGACGGCCCCCTGACCGCCGTTGTCCGATCCCGGTCCGGGCTGATTCGACGCACGGGCGGCGTGGGTAGGGTGATCGTGACGGACGGAGGCGATCATGACGGCTGACCACCCCTCGGCCTCGGACGGTGAGCTGCCCGCTGGAGCGGCGGAGTCGATCCTGCTCGACGAGCCCAGCACCACCGACCTGCGGGCGAAGGTGACCGAGGCGTGGCGGGAGTTCGCCCGAGCGCTCGCCGTACGACTGCGGGACCTTCCGGTGGGCGCGCACCTCGACGTGACGCTGGACCCCACCGCCTCCGGCACCGGAGACGCCGTCTACTCGATCAGCGTCGACGTGGACGGTGAGGGCGCACTGTCGGCGCGCGCGGTCGGGAACGCCACCCTGCCGGCGGGCTACCGGCTGGACCGGGGCGCGGTGGCGGACATGATCGCGCTCGGCTGGTCGCCGCCCGGGGTGGTCGCCGGCTCCGGCGGCGCCTTCGGGCTGGACGCCACGACGGCCGAGTCGACCCGGGTCGCCGCGCTGCTCTCCCGCACGCTGCGGGACGTCTACGGTGCCCCGCACCCGGCCTTCCTCGTCTACCTGGTGCACGACGCCGAGGGGGAGCCGTTGGCGGTGGACCCCTTGGGCACCGCGCGCAGCGAGTTCGGCCCGGATGCCGATGTCGAGGCCGACCTGGAGGAGGCGCTGGCCGAGGCCGCAGCCGCGCAGGCCGAGCGGGACGACGTGCTCGACCTGGCGGATCGGGTCCGTACCGTGGTCTCCACGCTGTTGAAGTCGGACACCGACCGGTTGCAGGTCGACTCGGACGGCGACATCAACATCCGGGCCGGTTCGGCGATGGTCTTCGTGCGGGTACGGGACAACCCGCCCCTGGTGGACGTCTTCTCCCCGATCCTCACCGAGGTCGAGCCGACCGAGCGGCTCTACGTGAAGCTCTCCGAGTTGACCAACCGGATGCCGATCGGCCGTCTCTACTGCGCCGACGACACGGTCTGGGCGTCCATCCCGGTCTTCGGCCGCAATTTCCAGGCCACCCACCTGATGCTCGCGGTGCAGGTGATGACCGGTCTCGCCGACGAGTTGGACGATCGTCTGCACGGCGAGTTCGGCGGCAAGCGGTTCTTCGGCGAGGGTGACAAGCCGGTCCGGCGCGACGACTCGGAGCACCGCACCGGGATGTATCTCTAACGCCGGCATGTGCCTCTGGGCCGACGCCGCTTCGACCCGGGAGGAAGCAGATCCGGAAGCCGGCTGAGCCCGCTGAGCCGGGTCAGGCGGAGGGGCCCACGCCCGGTGACTCGACCAGCCTGGAGAGCACGATGGTGCTGCGGGTGGACGTCACGAAGGACTCGGCCCGCAGCCGTTCCAGCGCCGCCTCCAGGTGGGCGATGTCGGCGGCACGCAGGTGGACGAGTGCGTCCGCCTCGCCGGAGACCGTGTAGGCGCCGACCACCTCCGGGTGCCGGCGAGCGGCCACTCCGATCTGCGCGGGGGTCGTCCGGCCGGCGCAGAACAGCTCGACGAATGCCTCCGTGGTCCATCCGACGGCGGCCGGATCCACCACGGCCGTGAATCCCCTGATCACGCCGGTGGCCCGCAGCCGGTCGACGCGACGCTTGACGGCTGGAGCGGAGAGTGAGACCCGGGTGCCGATGTCGGCGTACGACGCACGGGCGTCCGCGACGAGTAATGCAATGATCCGCTGGTCGACCGCGTCTATCTGCAACGTTCCGCCTCTGAAAAGCAATGGTTGTGGCTGTTACCAAAGTTCTACGGTACCTACTCTTGGTGACCGTGAACCAGCAGCGATTCCCGCGAAAGCGGACATATCTCATGTGCTCGCCGGAGCATTTCGCGGTCGAGTACGCGATCAACCCGTGGATGGACGTGACCACCCCGGTCGACCGGGACCTGGCCGTCAAACAGTGGGACCGGCTGCGCGAGACGCTGCTCGGCCTCGGCCACGAGGTGCATCTGCTCACGCCCGAGCACGGCCTGCCCGACATGGTCTACGCCGCCAACGGCGCGTTCACCGTGGACGGCAGCGTGTACGGCGCACGGTTCAAGCACGAGCAGCGGGCCGCCGAGGCCGCCGCGCACCACACCTTCTACGAGTCGCAGGGCTGGCGGTTCGTCGCGCCGAGCGAGACCAACGAGGGCGAGGGCGACTTCGCGTACGTGCCGGAGGCGCACGGCGGGCTCATCCTGGCCGGGCACGGCTTCCGCACCGAGATCCCGGCGCACGCCGAGGCGCAGGAGGCGTTGGGTCGGCCGGTGGTGTCGCTGCGTCTGATCGACCCGCGCTTCTACCACCTCGACGTGGCGCTCGCGGCCATCGACGACTCGAACGTCGTCTACTTCCCGGGTGCGTTCTCCGCGGCCAGCCAGCGGGTGCTCACCCAGCTCTTCCCGGACGCGGTGATCGCCGACGACGAGGACGCGATGGCCTTCGGGCTCAACCTGGTCAGCGACGGCGCCAACGTGGTGCTCAACAGCGAGGCCACCCGCCTCGCCGGCAAGCTCAAGGCCGCCGGCTACACCCCGGTCCCGGTCGAGCTGGCCGAGCTGAAGAAGGGCGGCGGCAGCGTGAAGTGCTGCATCGCCGAACTGCGGCACTGAGCCGCACGTCCACCGCGTACGCCAGGGGCCGGCCTCCCGAGCGGGAGACCGGCCCCTGACGTCGTTGTGGGGGTTGCTCAGCCCAGCGTGGCCAGCTCGTTGATCAGCACGTTCGACATGACCTGACCGTCGCGCTGCACCTCCCGCAGATACCACTTCTGCTGCGGGGTACGCGGCTGGTTGAACTGCCAGATGCCGCGCGGGCTGTCAATTTGGCCGATCTTGCCGAGGGCCAGGTTGACCTGCTGCGGCGTGGGATTACCGCCTGCTAGCTGGATGGCCTGGTCGAGCACCTGCGCCGCGTCGTACGACGCCATCGCGTACGTGGTGGGCGTGACCTGGTGCTTCTTGCGGTAGGCCGAGGCGAAGACCCGGTTGGAGGTGTTGTTCAGGTCGGCCGAGTAGTTCAGCGCGGTCTGGATGCCCAGCGCGTTCTCCTTCAGGTTCTCCAGCACGTTGCCCTCGGTGAGGAAGCCGGGTGCGTAGATGGGCCCGGCGAACTTCTCCCGCAGCTGCTTGATGAACTCCACGGCGGCCGCCCCGGCGAAGAAACAGAAGACGGCCGTGGGCTTCTTCGCGAGCGCCTTGCTGATGTCCGAGGCGTACGTGGTCTTGCCCGGGTTGGAGGTGGCGTTCGTGTAGGTCACCGGATCGCTGATCCGCGGGTCGGTCGCGCCGAACTCCTGCTTGAAGCCGCGCACCACGTCCGGGCTGCCGACGTTCTCCGGCATGATGATCGCGATGCGGCCGTTCGCCGGCAACTGGTCGCGCAGGTAGCGGCCCAGCGCGCGGCCGGCCTCGTCCAGCACGTACGACGTCCGCCAGATGTAGAAGACGCTCTGCAGGCTGCTCGGTGAGGCGTTCGAGCCGATCAGAGGGACGCGCGCCTCCTCGACGGTGTCCCGGATGCCGACCATCACCGCCGAGTTGACCACGCCGGTGAGCGCCAGCACGCCCTGCTTGAGCAGGCCGTCGACGGCCTCCTTGCCCGTTTTCGCGGTGTCACCCTCGTCGGCGGTCAGCAGCTCGACCGGGTGGCCACCCAACCGCTGGTCGTGCAGATCCAGGAAGAGCTGGAAGCCGTTGGTGATGTCGTCGCCGATGCTCTTGAACCCGCCGCCCTGCGGCGTGATCAGACCGATCTTGACCGGGCTGCGGTTAGCGGTCGGCTCAGCGTCGGTGTCGGAGCCACATCCGGCGACGAACCCGGTGGTACCGAGCGCGGCCAACAGTTGGAGCGCTCGCCTGCGATTCATCTGCGACACCGAGTTCCTTCCAGGAAACATTGCAGGGCCGAACACCGCCCCTCCGGCGTTCTACCTGGTCCGCGACGCTGCGTCAATGGCTAGTGATCATCGTGCAGGGACCGCAACATAACGAGGACCTGAGGCCACGCGGGCGACGCCGGATCGATCAGCCCGAAATGCTCGCATCCGGGTAGTTCAACAAGGGAGATATCGGATCCCGCGGCGCGGGCTCGTGTGACGAAATCCCGGCTCATCTCCACCGGAACCTGTTGATCCTCCGAACCGTGCATCACTACTGTGCGTGTCTGAATGGGTACCAACATCCGTGGATCGGCTGCCGCGTACCGGTCCGGAACTTCGGCCGGGCCACCACCGAGCAACGCGGCCACCGCGCCTGCGTCCAGGTCCCGCCGGTACGCCTCGCCCAGGTCGGCCACCGGGGCCAGGGCGAGCACCCCCGCCACCGTCGCCGGGGTGGTGGCCGCCACGTACATCGCCAGGTGGCCGCCGGCGGAGTGCCCGAGCAGGACCGGCGCGGCCCGGGTCACCCGGCCGGGCAGCGCCTCGGCGGCCAGCGCGGGCAACTCGGCCACCCCGGTCAGCACGTCGGTCAACGTGCCGGGCCAGCCGCCCCCCGGCTGCCCGGTCCGCCGGTACTCCAACTGCGCCACCGGATAACCGCAGGCAGCGAGTGCCGTCGCCAGCGGGCCGGTGTGCCGTCGGTCGTACTCGGCCCGCCAGAAACCGCCGTGCACCACGACGACCAGCGGCCGCGCCGGGGCGGTCCCCGCCGGTGCGCGCAGGTCGGCCACCTGATCCGGGTGGTCGCCGTACGCGACGGTCCGGTCCGGTTTCGGCGCGGGCCGGGTCAGCACGGCACGCGGGTCGACAGGCATGGCGCGACGGTAGCGCGCCCCACCCGGGTGGTTCCGCCCCGGGAGTAGGTCCCGGGCGGCATGGTTCGCAATCGCTGGGTAAAGATGGACCCCATGACCGACGCGCGCTCCGCTGGACAAGACGACGAGCCCGGCCCCGACGACTCCGGCCACTCCGGCACCGTTGTGGTGGTCGGCCCGGACGGCCGGCCGATCGGCACGATGCAGACCGACGAGGGACAGGGCGAGGACCCGACCCGCCTGGTCGAACAGCCGGCCAAGGTGATGCGGATCGGCAGCATGATCAAGCAGTTGCTCGAGGAGGTGAAGGCCGCACCTCTCGACGACGCCAGCCGCAGCCGGATGCGGGAGATCCACGAGCGGTCGATCGTCGAGCTCAAGGAGGGCCTCGCCCCCGAGCTTCGCGACGAGCTGGAGCGCATCTCGCTGCCCTTCGCCGAGGACAAGGCCCCCAGCGAGGGCGAGTTGCGGATCGCGCACGCCCAGCTCGTCGGTTGGCTGGAGGGCCTGTTCCACGGCATCCAGGCGGCTCTGGTGGCCCAGCAGATGGCCGCCCGGGTCCAGTTGGAGCAGATGCGCGGCGGCCGTCAGGCGCTGCCCAGCGGCCCCGGCGGCATGGTGCCGGGGATGCCGGGCATCGGCCAGCCGGGCGGCGGTGAGGGCCACAACACCGGCCAGTACCTGTAACCCGGCTCAGCCCACCCCGAAGATCTTTTCCAGGTACGCCGCCACGCCGTCCTCGGAGTTCGTCGACGTCACCTCGTCGGCGACCGCCAGGACGGCGCGGTGCGCGTTGGCCACAGCCACACCTCGGCCGGCCCAGGTCAGCATCGGTACGTCGTTGGGCATGTCGCCGAAGGCCACCACGTCGGCCGCGCTCACCCCGATCCGGTCGCAGTACCAGGCCAGGCCGGCCGCCTTGGTCACTCCGGCCGCAGAGATCTCCACCAGGCCGGAGGACGACGAGTGCGTGGCCTCGGCCAGCCCCGCCACGGCGGTGGCGATCAGTTCGGCGAAGGCATCCGGGTCCTGTTCACCGGCCCGAGCGAGCAGCTTCACGGCCGGCAGCGAGAGCAACTCCTCCGGCGTCTCGATCGGTCGGATCCCCTCGGGGTCGACGTCCCAGCGCAGCGGGTAGTGCGCCTCGTGTCGCATCTCCCGGCTGTTGAGGATCTCCACGGCGAAGCTGATGCCGGGCACCTCGGCACGTAGCCGCTCGGCCACCTCGGCGAGGTGCTGCGGCGCGAGGGGGTCGGCCCGCAGCACCTCGTCGTTGACCGGGTCGTAGACCACGGCTCCGTTGGCGCAGACCGCCGGTAGTGGCTCGGCGAGTTGGTCGTACACCATCTTGAGCCAGCGGACCGGGCGGCCGGTGACCAGGATGACCGGCGTGCCTCGCGCGGAGATCCGCGCGAGCAGGTCGGCGGTGCGCGGGCTGACGGTGTGGTCGTCGCGGATCAGCGTGCCGTCGATGTCGGTGGCGATCAGGCGGGGTGTCTCTCCCATCACCGGGACAGTAGCCGGTCCAGGTATACCGCCACTCCGTCGTCGTCGTTGCGCAAGGTCACCTCGTCGGCGGCGGCACGGACGTCGGGGTGCGCGTTGGCCACCGCCACCCGCGCCCAGCCGGCCCACTCGAACATGGGCAGGTCGTTCGGCATGTCCCCGAAGACCAGCACGTCGGCCGGGTCGACCCCGAGGGTCTGCGCCACCACGGTCAGCCCGCTCGCCTTGTCCACGCCCGGTGGGCAGATCTCGATGAAGCCCAGCCCGGCCTGGGTGAGCGTGGCGACCTGGGGCGGGATGATCCGGCGGGCCGCCGCCAGCAACTCGTCCACGTGGTGGTCGGCGGTCCGGGCGAATGCCTTGATCACGTCGCAGGAGAGGCACTCCGCGCGACTCCGCGCCTCGAACCGGTCCTGGTACGGCCAGCTCTCGTGGTAGTCACCCCAGAGCGGCGCGTCGTGCTCGTCGGATGCCTCGACCATCACCGTCAGCGGGCCGACCTCGGCCTCCAGGTCGGCGAGCAGCCGGGCCAACACCTCGGCGGGCAGCCGCTCGTCGCGGAGCACCAACGGACCCGACGGGTCGCTCTGGTCCACCACCCGTCCGCCGCCAGCCATCACCAGGAAGTCGGCGGCGCGGATGTCGTTTCGGGTCAACTCGGTCAGCCGAGGGCCCCGGCCGGTCGCGCCGACCACCGGAATCCCGGCGGCCCGCACCCGGTCGAGCACCCCGTGGGTGTACGCGGAGACGGTGTCGTCGCTGCGGACCAGTGTCCCGTCGAGGTCGGTCGCGATCAGCTTGGGCAGTCCCGGGCGGGTCATCGTTCCTCCTTCGCCCGCCGCCGTCGCAGCCTGCCGTGCGGTCGGGAAAGCCGAGGCCCGGCGTGACGGCGGGCAGCAACCGTACCTCGCGGAACGGGTCGCATCCATGGCTTCCAGGCGAATCGGGCGTCAACGAACGGCGCATCCCCGGTGTCCATCGAGCGTTGTGTGCCGCCGTCCGGACCCGTGTAGCTCAGGACGGGGTGTCGGGGCGGGCGAACGGCGCCGCCGGGCCGACCGTCAGGTCGGCCGGAGCGGGCAGACCGTCCTCCTGGACCGCATCGCGGTCCCGACGGCGACGCCAGGCGCGAGCCGCTGGCACGTCCCTGGGCTGGTCGTCCGGCGCAGACCCGGCCGGTTCGCCGGACGGCGTGGCCGGGAGCAGCCGCAGCGCCGCGCCGAGCAGCACGCAGGCGGCGAACGCCATTACCAGACCACGACCGTACTCGGCCCGGAAGCCGTCCTGCGTCGAGTAGAAGAAGGTTCGCTGACCGGAATCGTTGAGGGTGGCCGTCGCGGCGACCAGCAACGCCAGCAGGGCGCCGCTCAGGGTCAGACCGGCCAACCGGGCGTTCGGCCGTACGGTTGCCGTGCCCCGCAGCGCGAGTGCCACGGTGCAGACCAGGACGAGGAGCCCGACCAGGTAGCCGACACCGAAGCCGCCGATCTCGGACACCCCGGCGGGCACCTCGATCGTGGCGTCCCCCTCCGGTCCGCCGGTCGGGAGCGTCATCACCAGCCACTCGCCGACCATCGAGGCGACCCCGGCCACCGCGCCCAGACCGGCGAGCAGCAGGGGCAGCCGAGGATCCCGCAGGAACTCGGTCGGGGACCATCCGAACCGGCGGCGCGGGGTTGGGTCGTCGTCGGCACCCCACTCGATGACGGCCGGACCGTCGGAGCGGTCGCCCTGCCGTGGGATCGGTAGCTCCTCGGGCATCGGCCATCCTTCCGCCGGTCACGGACCTGGGTCGAATCATGGCACAGCCAGCGCCGCGTGACGGGGATCGCAGGGCGTGCGTCCGTGCCGGTCGGTCGCTCGGCGGTCACCTTTCCGCTAGCGTTCTCTCCATGCCTATCCGTACCGCTTCAGCACAATGGCAGGGCAATCTCACCGAGGGTGCCGGCACCGTCCGCACCGGTAAGGGTGGCCTGTCGGGCAACTACTCCTTCAAGTCGCGCTTCGAGGAGGGCGAGGGCACCAACCCGGAGGAGCTGATCGCCGCAGCGCACGCGGGCTGCTTCTCGATGGCGTTCTCGAAGGCCCTCGCCGAAGCCGGCTCGACGCCCACCTCGGTCGAGACCACCGCAAAGGTCCACCTGGACAAGACCGACGCTGGGATGAGCGTGACCCGCATCGACCTGGAGACCGTCGGCCAGGTCCCGGGCATCGACGACGCGGAGTTCCAGAAGCTCGCCGAGACTGCCAAGGCCAACTGCCCGATCTCCCGCCTGCTCTCGCCCGGCGCCGAGATCACCCTCAGCGCCCGCCTGGCTTCCTGAGCCGGTCGACACACAGACGCTCGACCACGGAGAGAGTCCCTGCCCACCTTCGGGCGGGCACTCTCTCCGTGCCCTGCGGAGCCGGCCGACCGCACTGCTGACCCGACGCGGCAGACCCCGCATCGGGCAGAATGGGTGAGGTGCCGGTGGAGATGACCCGCGAGCGCTTCGAGGAGTTGGTCGGCGAAGCCCTCGACGAGGTGCCCGAAGAGCTGCTCGGCCTGATGAACAACGTGGTGATCCTGGTCGAGGACGACCCGCCACCCGGCGAAGCCGACCTGCTCGGCCTCTACGAGGGCCACGCCCTCACCAGCCGTGGCTGGGACTACTCCGGCGTGCTGCCGGACCGGATCTTCATCTACCGACACCCGATCCTGCGGATCTGCGACAACGACGACGACGTCGTCGACGAGGTGGCGGTGACGGTGGTGCACGAGATCGCCCACCACTTCGGCATCGACGACGAGCGGCTGCACGCGCTGGGCTGGGGCTGAGCTCCACCCCCTCGCCGTGCCGCCGACAGCCGTGCGGGCCGATGACCGCGCCGCCCACTGCCGCCGGGCGACCGATCGCCGCCCCCCGCGCGACCGTTGGTCGTGGTTGCCCTGGTCGCCTACCGTCGGTGCAGCGACCGCAGATCCTGTCAGGAGGCACCTTTCATGCGCAGCGAGCTGTTCTCCTCGGAGAACCTGGAAAAGGAGTCCGCACAGCCCGGCATGCGGCTGCAGAACTCCAAGATGTTGAAGATCGAGCTCAACGGCGAGGCGATGGCCCGGGTCGGCTCGATGGTCGCCTACCAGGGGAATGTGCAGTTCCAGGCGCTGGGCTCGGGCGGGCTCGGCAAGTTCCTCAAGCAGAAGCTCACCGGCGAGGGTGTCCCGCTGATGAAGGTGTCCGGCCAGGGTGACGTCTTCCTCGCCGAGTTGGCCAAGGACGTGCACATCATCGACCTGGAGCCGGGTGACGCCCTCTCCATCAACGGCTCCAGCGTGCTCGCCTTCGACTCGACCCTCCAGTACGACATCAGGATGGTCGGCGGCGCCGGGATGGCCTCCTCGTCCGGCCTGTTCAACTGCGTGTTCAGCGGCTACGGACGGATCGCCATCACCACCAAGGGCACCCCGGTCGTGCTGAACGTGGACGCCCCGACGTACGTCGACCCGCAGGCCGCGGTCTGCTGGTCGGCCAACCTCCAGACCGGCTACCACCGGGCCGAGCAGTTGGGCCTCGGCACACTGCTGGGACGACGCACCGGTGAGTCGTTCACGATGAGCTTCGCCGGCCAGGGCTTCGTGGTGGTGCAGCCGTCCGAGGAGCCGCCGGTGATGGGCAGCGGTCAACAGCAGCAGGAGGGTGGTCTGCTCGGCGGTCTGCTGAGCTGACCGGCGCGGCGGGGCGCTCCCGCAACTCGGGGGCGTCCGGCCCGGTCAGGCCAACTCGCCGGTGCGCAGTCGAGCCAGCCAGGCTGCCGCATCGGCGTAGTCGACGTCGGAGAGGCCCGCCGGCGCGGGCACCGGCCGTTCCCGCGCCGCCTCGGTCCACCGGTGCCGGGGGTACGAGCCCAGGAAACGGACGTCGGCGCAGACCCGACGCAGCCCCTGCAACGCCTCGCCCAGGCGTACGTCGGCCACGTGCCCGGTGCAGTCCAGGAAGAAGACGTACCGGCCCAGGGCCTCACCGGTGGGGCGGGACTCGATCCGGGTCAGGTTGACCCCGCGCACGGCCAGCTCCATGAGGACGGACAGCAGGGCGCCGACCCGGTCGTGGGCGATGTAGACCGCGAGCGAGGTGAGGTCGTCGCCGGTCGGCGGCGGGGGCGGCCCCGGGCGGGACACCAGCGCGAACCGGGTCACCGCGTCCGGGTGGTCCGCGATCTTGTCGGCGAGTATCGCGAGCCGGTGCCGAGTCGCCCCGATCGGTGCGCAGATCGCCGCGTCGTACTCGCCGGCACCGGCACCGGCGGCCGCCGCGCCGTTGGAGAGCACGTCGACCACTACGGCGTCCGGCAGATGGTCACGCAGCCAGCCCCGGCACTGGGTGGAAGCCTGCGGGTGGGCCGCCACGGTGCGGATCGAGGTCAGTGAGGTGCCGGGTCGGGCACCGAGCACGAACTCCACCGGCAGGATCACCTCCCGCGTGATCACCAGCGGCTCACCCTCGGCCATCTCGTCCAGCGTGACGCCGACCGCGCCGCCGATCGAGTTTTCCAACGGCACCAGCGCGGCGTCGGCATCCCCGGCACGGACACTGTCCAGTGCCTCCCCGACGCTACGGGCGGGCGTGCGGGTGCCGCGCTCGGCGGCGGGGATGGAGCGCAGGGCCTGCTCGGCGAAGGTGCCCTCCGGCCCGAGGTAGACGAAGCGTGTCGGCGGTGTTCCCGGCATGCCGATCAGCCTACGCACCCGGCCGGGTGGCCGGACCGGCCTCACAGGCCAGGGCGCGGATTCCGGCCGGCCCGGCGGCGCGTACCTCGATGGTGCAGACGTCGGTGCCGGCGGTGACCAGCGTCGGTGCGCTCGCCTGGCCTCGGGTGACCACCTGGAGTTCCTCGTGCCCGGTCACCTCCAGCACCGTGAACTGCCAGTCGGCGGCGCAGAGTGGGCCGGTGCGGACCTGGACCCGGACGTTGGCCGGGAGCACGCCCGCCCGGCCACGGAGCAGTTGCACCACCCGCTGCCCGGTCGGTCCGTTCCGGCAGGCCGTCGCGACGGACCCGGCGTCGGCAGAGGGCGTGACCGCGACGGACGGCGGCGCGGTCACCGGCGGGGTGGTAGGTGCGAGGCTCGGGCCGGGTGTCGGCGGAGCCGCGCTGCCGGTGGGCACGACGGTCGGCGTCCGCACCCCGGGAGGGGCGCCACAGCCGGACAGCGCCGCGACGGCGAACACCGCGAGCGCGACCGCCAGGGTCCGTACGGGGGCATTGCCGGTCGTCCGGCCGCGGGTCGCCGGCGGGACGTGAATCGTCGCCCGCGACGGGGGAGTTGCGGGGCGGGGCTGGGTGAACGGCACGGGCCGATCCTCGGGACATCGGAGAATTCTTCGCGGCCGGGGTGGCCGAGCCCATCGTAGGGTGAGCGGCCCTCGGGGTGAAGCTCAGCCGGTGACGCGGTGCCCGGCGCGCCGTAGCGCGGCCGTGCCCTCGGTCAGCCGGACGGCCGGCACCAACAGGTAGTCGGTGTCGAAGGTGGAGAAGGTGACCACGCTGACCCGCGACTCGGCCAGCGGGTCGACGAGCGCGGCCAGACTGCCGGTGCCGGCCAACTCCACCGGCGCGGTGACCCGTAGACAGCGCCACGCGGTCTCCAGCACGGTCTGCGCCGGGGCCCGATCGGTTGGGCAGATCACGGAGATCCCGTCTGAGGTCCAGCTCACCGTGACGACCTCGGTGTCGCGAAGGCCGTTCGAGATCGCATCCGGCAGGGTGGTGCCGGCCGCCAGCCGGCACACAGCGTATTCCCCGGGCAGCAGCGCGATATCGAGCATGAGGGCACCTTACGGCCTGTGCGAGGGATCCCCCGAGGAACGCCGCGTGCGGCGAACGACACACTCCGCCGCAGGTCAGACCTCGGAGAAGAAGGTGAGCGAGCCGGCGACGGCCCCGTCGGTGAGCACCGGGGTGGAGATCGCGTCGACGGTCGCGTCAGAGCTGCTTCCCGAGGTGGCCTGCACTCGGAGTAACCCACGAGCGAGCCGGCCGGACGAGAGCGCCAGCAGCGGCGGGATCTTGTCGATCTCGGCCTCGGTCAGCACGCCCCGGTTGGCGGTGAAGTCGAGCAGGCGCAGCCCTCCGTCGAGCAGCGGCCGCCCGATCAGAACGTCCGGCTCGCCCAGACAGAGCAGCTCGCAGCCGGCCGTGGAGATCGCCACCACCCTCGTGTCGGCGTCGATCAGGAGACATGGCTCATCGGCCCGCGACACTGTCGAGGACCATTGGCCGACATTGTCGGACTCCGGCTCTGTCGAGGCTAGTGCCGCCGGCACGAACGCTTCCGAGAGCGAAAGTTCGACGTGGGCCACCGCGCCTCCTATGTGCACCGATCGACTGTCCACGCTAGCGGGTCGCCGACGGAATCACCGAGCGCACCGGGTCACCGGGCTGCGCGGCCTGAGCCGACGCGGCCGATGACGGCGCGGGAACCGGCGAGGTGGACGGGGGGACCGGAGCCGCGTGGCGTCGCCGGTGACGTTACCGGCGGTGGGCCGGCTTGTCAGCGGCCGTTCGGCCCTCGTCGTACCACCGGTAGTCGGCCGTTGGACGGTACGTGCCGTTCAACCAGGTGCTGGGGTGCTGTGCGACCCGGGAGAGCTTCTCGGCCGTGGCAGGACTGATCCGGCTGCCACCAGCGACGAGAAGCCGGTCCAACTCCCGGTGGGTGGCCATCAGACAGTCCTTCGGAAGGCCGTAGACACTGATCACGCCGGAGCCGACGAAGGTCAGCACCGGCGTCACCGGAACGGGTAGCCCCACCGCGTCGGAGAGGGCCTTGCTGGCCCGCTTGGCGTCCCGGCGGGACTCCGCCACGTACGGGGGCCGCTTGCCGTTGATCTGAACGACGTCGCCGGCGACGAGCACCCTGGCCCGACCGTGGTCGGCGATGGTCACGGCGAACAGGCCGCTCGGCCCGATGGCGAGGAACCCGGCGCGGTCGTCCTGACCGCGGTCGAGGACGTCTGTCACGTCCGTGCGCGGCCACTCGATGACGTGCCAGGCGGGCCCGAGGTGGTCGAGTTGGCCCAGTGCCCGTGCCCCGGCCGCCTCCAGGCGGCGTGCGCCCCGCTCGGCCCGACGACGGCGGGCCCATTCGAGGGGTGTCGGACGGACTGGTTCGAGAACCCCCGGTGACTCGACGCGGGGGTGCGGCACCGCGACGGGCGGCAGTGCCCGAGCGGACGGTACGGCTCGTCGTGCGGGAAAGACAGTCATCGTCGACCTCCGGCAAAAGGTCCCTCGAAGTTATGTCCTCACTACCCTACGTTGTCACTCCCGGTGTTCGGCAAGCCGGAGCGCCGGAATGACTGTGGATGAATGCCATATTCATCCACAGTTCTTTTGTCGGATGCCGCCAAACCCTGCCCTACGCTGCGGGAGTGACCCACTACGTCGACAGTGAAGTCGGCCGGCTCGGCACCGTACTGCTGCACCGGCCCGGCCCCGAACTGGCCCGGCTCACCCCGCGCAACAACGACTCGCTCCTGTTCGACGCGATCCCCTGGGTCGGCCGCGCCCAGGAGGAGCACGACGCGTTCGCCGCCGCCCTGCGCGAGCGCGGGGTGGAGGTGCTCTACCTGGCCACCCTGCTGGCCGAGACGCTCGCCGTGGCGGACGCCCGTACCGAACTCACCGAACAGGTGCTGCGGTCCCGACGCCTCGGCGACACCCTGCGGGCCCGCGTCGCCGACCACCTCTCCTACCTGGACCCGGCGGCTCTGGCCGACGTGCTCACCGCCGGGCTGGCCCACGAGGAGCTGCGGATCAGCTCGGAACGGCCGGGCGGGCTTGTCTACACCCTGATGAACAGACATGACTTCGTCATCGACCCGTTGCCCAACCTGTTGTTCACCCGCGACTCGTCGCTCTGGATCGGCGACCGGGTCGGCGTCACCAGTCTGGCCATGCCCGCCCGCCGCCGCGAGACCACGCTGACCGACGCCATCTACCGGCACCACCCACGCTTCGCCGGCACCGAGTTCGTCTACCGCCCGAACCTCGAACACCTGGAGGGCGGGGACGTGCTGCTGCTCGCACCCGGGGTGCTGGCGGTGGGGGTGGGCGAGCGAACCACACCGGCCGGTGCCGAACGCCTCGGCCGACAGGTCTTCGCCGCCGGGCTGGCCCACACCATCCTGGTGGTGCCGATCGCGCAGAAACGCGCCACCATGCACCTCGACACCGTCTGCACGATGGTCGACGTGGACGCCGTACTGATGTATCCGAACATCGCGAGCACGCTGTCCGCGTACACCGTGATCGCCGGGGCGGACGGCGCGGACCCGCGGGTGGACGGGCCGGCGCCCTTCCTGCGGGCCGCCGCCGACGCGATGGACCTCGACGTGCTCCGGGTCATCGACACCGGGCTGGATCCGGTCACCGCGGAACGCGAGCAGTGGGACGACGGCAACAACACGCTCGCCCTGGCGCCCCGGCTCTGCGTCGGCTACGAGCGCAACACCGAGACCAACGCCCAGTTGGAGCGGGCCGGCATCGAGGTGATCCCGATCGCCGGCTCCGAGTTGGGCTCCGGCCGGGGCGGCCCACGCTGCATGTCCTGCCCGATCACCCGCGACCCGTTGCGGGGAGGGGCGCGTTCGCCGTGAGCGGCGCCCTCCCGCGGCTCAGCGGAGGGTGAGCTGGCGACCGAGCAGACCCTGGCGGGCGCGTCGGCCGGCGGCGTCCAGCGGGTCGCCGGCGGCCAGCGCCTCGGCGTACCGCTTGGCGAACTGCGCCACCGGGTCCTCCCAGTCCGTCGCCGGAGTCTCCTCCGGCAGGTCCCAGACCGGGACCAGCCGGCCGTGCGCGCGGAACATGCCGGCGAACTTGGTCTGCTCGCCGAGCGTCAGCGAGCCGGCCGCGCCGAGCCGGGCCAGCGCGTCCAGGGCGGCGTCCTCGTCGTCCGGCAACACCCAGCGCACGTGTGCCTTCTCCGGGACCTGGCACCAGTAGGCGGCCTTCGCCGCGCTCAGCCGCACCGTCGGATAGATGGCGGCGTTCGCCCGCTCCAGGGACGCCTGGACGGTCGGGTCGTCGGCGGCTCCGGGGTCGAGCCAGAACTCGAAACCCTCGTGCATGCTGATGTCCAGTGGGCCGTCCACCAGGATGTCCTGCAGGCGCGGCCCGGGGCCGGGTAGCGGCGGCACTGACACCTGGCCACCCGGCTCGGTCCGCAGTGCGCAGAGCAGCGCCTCGGCCAGGTCCCGGGAGACGTCACCGGACTGCTGGTGGCGCTGGAGACCGATGAGCACCCGACCGTCCGGCTTGGTGATCGCCGGCGCGGCCATCGGCAGCACCGTGGCGAGCGTCGCGGACCGGTCGCCGAACTCCTCGACCAGGGCGGGTGCCAGTCGCAGCGGCGCGGAGGCCGCCGGCACCAACTCGCGCAGGGCGATCCACTCGGGCTCGTCGACCAACCCGTCGAACGGACGCGGCACGAAGATGTCCCGCACCTTGTCCCGGCGGGGGGCGGTGTCGGCGGTGGTGCGCTGGCTCTTTCGACGCTTGCTCACGGCGTCACAGCCTAGAGGCCCGACCGGCTCGCCGTGGGCCGGACCCACCCGACCTCCGCCCGTCGATCACCGAAGTTGCCACCACCCGGGCGGCGGCGACCGCAGACCGCAGGGGGCAGCCCGCCGCCACCAGGTCGGGTCGCGGTGCCGGCGCCGGGTCGAACTCCGCCCAGACGCGCTGGCCCATGCCGTCCCGCTCGACCCCCCAACGGGTGGCCAGGCCGGCCACGATGTGCAGCCCGCGCCCGTCCGCGGCGTCGAGGCTGGGCGTCCGGATCCGCGGCCCGGTGCTCGCACCGCCGTCGGTGACCCGCAACTGGATCAGCGCGCCCCCGGCCGAGGGCCGTAGCCGCCAGGCAACCCGGATGACTCCACCGGGCAGCGGCCGGGCATGCCGCACCGCGTTGCCCACCAGCTCCGCGAGCACCGCGATCAGATCCGCGAGGAGCGTCGGGGGTACGACGTCCGCCAACTCGTCAGCGAGCCTGTGCCGGGCCAACCGTGCCCCGGCCGGATGGTGAGGAACCACCACGCACCACGCCCGATCCGTCACTGCCGCTGCCACCGTCGCCTCCACGTCGCGCCACCTCGGTCAACAGCGGGGTAGCCGCACCTCTGCGACCGTACCGCCGCCGGCCCTCGGACGTAGGGATACCCATCCATTCTGTTGTTCAACGATCCGGCGGACGAGATAGAGGCCGAGTCCTGCCCCCGGATAGCCGCGTCGGTCGCCGGACTCGCCCTGCCAGAACCTGTCGAACGCGCGCTCCACGTGCTCCGGTCGGATGCCGATGCCCTGGTCGCTGACCCGGAACGCCACCAGTTGACCGTCGACCGAGGCGGTGACCTCGATCGGAGAGTCCGGTGCCGAGTACTTGCCGGCATTGGTCGTCAACTCGGTCAACACAGTGGCCAGGCTGGGCCGGTGACCGAGGGCCTTGGGCAGGTCGTTCGGGAGGAGGAGCACCAGCCGGCGGCGCAACTCCGCCGGCAGGTCGACGACGGCGGAGCGCAACGCCTCGCCGAGGTCGAACGGCGTCGCCGGTTCGTCCCCGGGCCCCGCCTCGGCGGCCGAGGAGAGAAGACGGTCGACCAACCGGGCCAACTCGTTGGCGCGCTGCCCGATCACCCGGGCGGCCTGCCGCCGGTCCACCTCGGTCAGTGACTCCCAGTGGTCGGTGAGCGTGTCCGCGTACCCCTTGATCACGGTGACCGGCGTCCGTAGCTCGTGGCTGGTCACGGCGACGAACAGATCCCGGTCGTGGTCGCGTTGTTGCTGGTCGGTGATGTCGCGGAAGGTGACCACCCGGAGCGTCCCGGGGCCGGGCAGCTCACCGGAGGTGATCCGCAGCCAGCGGCCGTCCGGCATCCGGTGATCCCGCACCTGACCGGAGGGCGGCAGTGGGAACGGCAGGGGGCGGCTCAGCGCCTGCTCGGCCGACCGGCCGGTGACCTGGGCGGCGGCCGGGTTCCAGAGCCGGACGTACCCGTCCCGGTCCACCACGGCCAGCCCGTCGGCGAGGGCCGCCACGACCGGGCCGTCACCGTGCACGGGCAGGCCGCTCTGGTCGCCGTACATGTGCGCGACGCAGGACGCGAGGTAGGCGACCACTCCCTGCTGCTCGGCGCCCGGTTCGTCATCGCCCGGGTAGAGCGCGTGCAGGCTGCCGACGGTGTGGCCGCCGATCTCCGCCCGGGAGACCACCATCCAGCGCAGATCGCTGCCGGTCAGCTCGGCGGCCAGTTTGCCGTTGAGGTGACCCACCCGCACCTGGCGGGCCCGCGGCCCGGCGAGCAGGCAGACGGTGTCCGGGTCGTCCACTGCCAGCGGTCGGCCGAGAGCCCACTCCGCCGCACCGGTCGCGGAGATCACCCGACCGCCGGTCGGACCGAACTCCACGAAGGCCATACCTGTCGCACCGAGTGCCGGCTGCGCCACCCGGAGAAGCTGGGTGAGGACCGGCAGGCCGGCGTCCCCAGAGTTGATCATCTCGATCACGACGGTGTGGCCGCCGAGGAGAGCAGGAAAGTCGATACGCTCCGGCATGCGCCGAGTCTGCCCCCCAGACCTGGATTTGGGCACCCCCGGCGGGTCAGCGGCCCAGCCGGGAGAGGGCGTACGCCGGCCGATCGGTGATGATCCCGTCCACCCCGGCGGACAGCACCAGCTCCAGGTCGGTCGGCTCGTTTACCGTCCAGACGTACACCTGGTTGCCGGCGGCGCGCAGTGCGGGCAGTAACTGCGGACGTCCCCGGACCAGACCGATGCCCGGCCCGGCGATCCGGGTGCCGAACGGCAGCCGACCCAACCGCAGCCAGGGCGGCAACACCTCCAGCAACAGCACGGTGGGCAACGTCGGAGCCAGCTCGCGGACCCGGCGGACCGCCAGCGGGGAGAACGACATGACGGTGACCTGCACCGGGTCGTCCGGCGCCGGGTCGGCCAGCCCGTACCGGCGAAGCATGGCGACCAGGCGCCGTTCCACGGCCGAGCCGTAGCGGGACGGGTGCTTCGTCTCCACCAGCAGCCGGACCGGTCGCCCGGCGTCGACCACGGCGTCCAGCAGCCGGGCCAGGGTCAGCAACCGGGTGTGCGACTCGTCCGGCGGAAGGTCGCCGCCCGGTGTGCTGCCCGGGTGCCACGAGCCGAAGTCCAGCGCGTCCAGCTCGGCGAGCGTACGCGCGCTGACCAGACCGCGACCGTTGCTGGTGCGGTCGAGTCGACGGTCGTGTACGCAGACCAGGTGCCCGTCCCGGGTCAACCGGACGTCGCACTCCAGGCCGTCGGCGCCTTCGTCGAGGGCGCGCAGGTACGCGGCCAGGGTGTGCTCGGGGAGGTCGTACGAGGCCCCGCGGTGCGCGAAGACCAGTGGCCCGCCCATCCGCGCGCCTCAGATGACCTGGCCGGGCTGCTCGTTCGCGTCGACCACCGGTCGGCCGACCGCAGCCCACTGGCGCATCCCACCATCGGCGTTGCGCACGTGCTCCCAACCGTTGTTGATCAGGTAGGCGACGACCTGGGCCGAGCGCCCGCCGGAGCGGCAGATGACCGCCACGTCCCGGTCGGTGGGCACCTCGGCCAACCGGGCCGGCAGCTCCATCATCGGCAGGTGGTGGGCGGTGGGAGCGTGGCCGGCGGCCCACTCGTCAGCCTCCCGCACGTCCAGCAGGTAGGTGTCGTCGGCGATCTCGGTCACGGGCACGGTGGGAACCTGGGGTCCGAACACAGGAAGCAACACTAGATCCTCGCCGGCCGGTTCGGCACCGACAGGGCCGTCGCCACCGTCACAACCGGGTCACCCAGCGCGGGTTGGCCTGCGCCCAGGCCGGCACCCGAGTGGCGCGAACCGCCTCGAAGAGCCCGTTGCCTCCGTTGTCCAGCACCACGTACGAGACCTCGTCGATGGTCTGCGGCGACGACGGCACCTGGACGCCGCGCATCCCGTCGGGCGGCAGCGCGCGCAGCGCGAGGAGCAGATCCTCCAGGGGTACGCCGTTGGTGTCGACGGTCAACGACCCGCCGACCGCCCGCAGCACCTGGTCGAACTTGAGCGGGTTGCTGCGCAGGTCCGCTCTGCCGGCGCTGTCCAGCATCGCCCGGAGCAGCTGTTGCTGGTGGTGCTGCCGGTCGTAGTCGCCGCCGGGCAGGTCGTAGCGCTGCCGTACGTAGTCCAGTGCCTGCGCCCCGTCCATCCGCTGACAGCCGGTGGGGAAGACCCGGTTGGTGTGGATCGAGCGGACCTCGGTGTCCACGCACATCTCCACTCCGCCCAGCAGGTCGATGACCTTGCGGAAGCCGGAGAAGTCGATCAGCGCGGCACCGTCGAACCGGATGCCGGTGAGCCGGTGCAGGGTGGCGGAGAGGAGTTGGGCTCCGGCCTGTCCACCGCCGCCGTGCTCGTACGCCGCGTTGATCTTGTCCTGACCGCCGCCGAAGCCGTTCCCGGGCGGGATGGCGACCAGCAGGTCGCGTGGGACGGAGACCAGGTACGCCTCCCGTTGCCCGGCGGGGACGTGCACGATGAGGATGGTGTCCGAGCGTTGGGCCGGCCCACTGTCACCGGGGCGGCGATCGGAGCCGACCAGGAGGTAGTTGAGGGGCCCGTCCAGGTCGGTGTGGTCGGTGCGGGCGTCGGCGTCGAGCAACTGCTCCTTGGTCACCGTCCGGTCGTACCGGTTGCCGAGCGTCTTGAGCCCGATCATGGCGAGCCCGGCCAGCAGGACGAGGGCCAGGCCGATGCCGAGCATGATCCGTGACCCACGGGCGCGGCGTGCTCGGGCCGACGGGACCGTTGCGGCACCGTCCCCCGTGTTCCGCCCCCACCTGGACGTGACCGCCTCCCCGACGCCGCACGTGAAACCTGCTCACGTCAGGCTACGGGCGGTGACGATGCCGTCGCTGGCTTTCCGCGACTTCCGGTCGTCACTTGCGGGTGGAGATCACCTCGGGGTGGGTGAAGACGAACTCGGCGAGTTTGTCCTGCTTGACCGCCTGGAACATGGCCATCGTCTCTTCGCTCAAGCCCTCGGTGTTGTTGCCGTTGGCGTGGAAGGTGCCGCCGTTGGTCTTGAGCATGGTCAGTTCGTTGGCGGTGACCCCGCGCATGGTGAAGATGAAGTTCTCGATCGCCACACCGCCGGTGTCCAGCACGAACGCCTTACCGGCCGCCTTGATCAGGTTGTTCATCTTGGCCGGGTTGGTCAACATCCCGCCGTCGGTGGCCTTCTTGGCCATCGCCTTGATCAGTTGCTGCTGGTTGGCCTGCCGGTCGTAGTCGCCGTTCTTGAGGGTCTTGCGCTGCCGGGAGTAGTCGAGCGCGGCCCACCCCTCCATCTCCTGGCAGCCCTTCTTGTGCACCACCGGGGTCCTCGGCTTGCCGGTCTTCTTGGCGTCCGCGTTCCACATCGGCTTGCCGTCGACGTACGACATGTGCAGCGACTTGACCTCCTGGCTGACGCAGATGCGCACGGTCCCCAGGGCGTCGATGACGTTCTTGAAACCGCCGAAGTTGATGATCGCCGCGCCGTCGAAGCTGATGCCGGTGAGTCGCTTGATGGTCTGCGCCATCAGCTGGGCGCCACCCTCCCAACCACCACCGTTGGCGGCACCGGCCTGGAACGCGCCATTGATCTTCCCGGTGCCGCCGGGGTAGCCGCTCTTCTTGAACGGGGGGATCTGCGCCTCGGTGTCCCGGGGGATCGAGATCAGGTACGCCTGGTCGTGCGTGGCGGGGATGTGCAGGATGATGATGCTGTCCGAGCGCACGTCGTCGGCCGCCCAGCGCTCCCGGGCGTCCACGCCGAGCAGCAGCATGTCGATCGGGCCGTCCAGGCTCGCCCCGCCCTCGGCGTCGGACTTGCCGGCCTCACCCAGCAGGTTGCCCTTGGCGATGTCGCCGGTCGCCTGCCCGATCAGCACCTTGCTGCCGACGATGGCCACCCCGCTGCTCAGCATCAGCACGGCACCGAAGACCACTGTCAGCCGGGCCCAGAGGGGGTCCTTGCGCCTGGTCTTCTTCTTCGGCGACCCGCCGCCACCCGCAGGGCCGTCACCGCCGAAGCCGGGCGGTCGGGCACCCGGTCCGTCGCCCGAGGAGCGCGCCTGCACGGGTATGGCCGCGGCGACACGACCGCTGGGCGCGGCGGACCCGGGGGGTGAAGGGCGACGACTGGCCTGAACCGGCATGCGTGCTCCAGCTCGTGATCAGGAGGGGGCGGCACCACTGTACGGACATCAATTCGACTTTGCGAGTTCAGCTCGTGTCAATCCGGACGCCAAGTTCCTCGGGCTCAGTCGATCGTCGCCACTCGATGAGCCGAACGGCGGATGGCTGTCGGCCGTGGGGCCCGCCGCCCCGTCAGCCGCCGTCGTTGCTCTTCGGCGGGTTGGCCTTGACCCAGTCCGCCATGGTGTCCGCCGACATGGCCCGGTACATGGCGAGCGCCTTCTCCCGGTCCGAAACCACCACCGACTCGCCGTTTATCGTGTCGCTGCCCGAGTTCGGGCTGGTCACGAAGGTGAGGTTCTCACCGCGCAGGTTGCGGAACTGCAGCGCCATGTCTGTAACCGAGAAACCCTGGTCCACGGTTACGGCCTTGGTCACCGACTGGAGGAAATCGTTGAGCTTCTTCGGGTTCGCCAGCGTGCCGCTGCTCGCCGCCTTGTCCATCAGTGCCCGCAGGAACTCCTGCTGGTGCCGCATCCGGGCGAAGTCCCCGTCCGGGAACTGCTTACGCTGCCGGATCCAGTCCAGGGCCTCCGCGCCGTCCATGTGGTTGGTGCCCTTGGTGAACGTCCGGTACGGCTTGTGGATCGAGGTGATGGTCCGTTCCACCTTCAGGTCCACCCCGCCGAGGGCGTCGGTGACCTCCTTGAACCCGCCGAAGTCGATCGCCATCACGTGGTCGATCCGAACGTCGGTGAAGCACTCCACGGTGCGTACCGCCAGCGGCAGCCCGCCGAACGCGAACGCCGCGTTGATCTTCGCGCGACTACCGGAGTCGCAGGCCGCGCCGGCGCTCTCCGGGATCGGCACGTAGAGGTCGCGCGGGATGGAGACCAGGTAGGCCTCCTGGTGGTCGGCCGGGATGTGCATCACGATGACGGTGTCGGCGCGCCACTGACTCTTGGTGTCGACCGGGGCGTCCGGGTCCCGCGAGTCGCTGCCGACCAGCAGGATGTTCAGCGCGCCGTCGACCGCCTTGACCGGGCGGCCTCCGGTGATCTCCGCGAACGGGTCGGTGCGGGCCAGGTCGTTGTTCAGGTTGCGGGCGTAGAGCCAGGCGCCCACGCCGCCGAGCAACGCCAGCACCAGCACGGCGACCCCGGCCACGAGGGCGATCCGGCCCCAGCGCGGGCGCGGACCACGTCGCCCCGACCCACCGGTGCCACCCGGGCCGCCGGGCCCTCTCGGCCCGGCCGGGCCGCCGGGCCTGGGCTCCCCCTCGTCGTAGGACGGGTAGAAGCGTGCCTCGGTCGGACGGGCACGCCCGGAAGCGCCCCGATCGGGGCCGGGCACCGACGCGCGCCCGGCGCTGCGGTGCAGGGACGGATACGGGACGCCGGCAGACGAGGTCGCGGACATGTAACTCAGGGTACGTAGCGGGAGCCACCACCGCCTTCAGGCGACACTCAGCGGCAGGCGGTACGCAACGAACCGGTTACCCTAGCCGTGCCCGGAAGTGCTCGATCGTGCGTTGTAGGCCGTCTTCGGGCGCCACCGTCGGCTCGTATCCCAGCAGTTCGCGAGCGAGCGTGAGATCCGGGCGACGCATCTCCGGGTCGTCCGAGCTGCGCGTGACGTAGGTCACCTCGGAGCTGCTGCCGGAGAGCGACACGATCAACTCGGCGAGTTGCCGCATCGTCAGCTCGTGCTCGGTCCCGCAGTTGACCGGGCCCGTCTCGGTCGAGTCGAGCAGCAGCAGGATGCCCCGCACCAGATCCTCGACGAAACAGATGGACCGGGTCTGGTTGCCGGTGCCGTGCACGGTGATCGGCTCGCCGCGCAGTGCCTGCGAGATGAAGGTGGGGATGGCACGGCCGTCGTCCGGGCGCATCCGCGGGCCGTAGGTGTTGAAGATCCGGACGATCGCCGCGTCCAGCCCGCGGTAGCGGTGGTACGCCATCGTCGCGGCCTCGGAGAAGCGCTTCGCCTCGTCGTAGACGCTGCGAACCCCGATCGGGTTGACGTTGCCCCAGTAGGTCTCCCGCTGCGGGTGCTCCTTCGGGTCCCCGTACGCCTCGGAGGTGGAGGCCATCAGGAACCGGGCGCCGTCGGCGACCGCGCGCTCCAGCAGGTGCAGGGTGCCCACCGAGCCGACCCGGAGGATCTCCACCGGCAGTTGGGCGAAGTCGGTGGGGCTGGCCGGCGAGGCCATGTGCAGGATCGCGTCGAACCGTTCGGCCATCGCCGGGTGGTGGGTCGGCAGGCCGTCGGAGATGTCCGCCTCGACGAGCGTGAAGGTGGGCCGGTCCAGCAGGTGGGCCACGTTCTCCTTGGAGCCGGTCACGAAGTTGTCCAGCGCCACCACCGTGCAGCCGCGGGCGACCAGGACGTCCACCAGATGCGATGGGACGAAGCCAGCTCCACCGGTGACGAGGATGCGGTGACCGGGCCCGAAGCGCTCAACAACCTTCATACCGCTCAGCCTACCGACCCGCAGATACGGCGACGGGCTCCCGCTGACGCCAGGCGTCGGCGGGAGCCCGTCGGAGAGCGTCAGTGGGCGCCCGCGCCGGTCAGGGCGCGTACCTCCAGCTCCGCGTACTTGTCCTCGTCGTGCTCCTTGGAGATGACGGTGCCGATCCACCCGCACAGGAAACCGAACGGGATGGAGAGGATGCCCGGGTTGGACAGCGGGAACCACTGCCAGTCGTGGTCCGGGAACATCGAGGTCGCCGCGCCGGAGACCACCGGCGAGAAGAACACCAGCAGTACGGCCGAGAGGAGACCGCCGTAGATCGCCCACACCGCGCCGGAGGTGTTGAACCGCCGCCAGAAGAGGCTGTAGAGGATCGCCGGCAGGTTGCCCGAGGCGGCGACCGCGAAGGCAAGTGCCACCAGGAACGCGACGTTGAGGTTCTGCGCGAAGATCGACAGGGCGATCGACACCGCCCCGATCGCCAGGGCGGAGATCCGGGCGACCCGCACCTCCTGCCGCTCCGACGCCTCACCCTTCTTCAGCACGTTGGCGTAGAAGTCGTGGGCCAGGCTGGACGACGAGGCCAGCGTCAGCCCGGCGACCACCGCGAGGATGGTGGCGAAGGCGACCGCCGCGATGATCGCCAGCAGGGCCGCCCCACCGAGTTCACCACCGAAGAAGTCGATGCCGAGCGCTTCGGCCAACTGTGGCGCGGCGGTGTTGCCGGCCTTGTCCTGCGCGGTGATCGCCTGGCCGCCGACCAGCGCCGCCGCACCGAAGCCGAGGGCCAGGGTGAGCAGGTAGAAGGTGCCGATGATGCCGATCGCCCAGAGCACGCTCTTGCGGGCGGCCTTGGCGGTCGGCACCGTGTAGAAGCGGATCAGGATGTGCGGCAGACCGGCGGTGCCGAGCACCAGGGCGATGCCCAGGGACAGCAGGTCCACCTTGTTGTAGAACGTCTGTGTCGAGTTGCCGGCGACCTCCACGCCGTACCGCAGCCCGGGTTCGAGGAACGCGCTGCCCTTGCCGGATGCCTCGGCGGCCTGGCCGAGCAGCGCCGACAGGTTGAAGTTGAACTTCGCCAGCACCAGGACGGTCATCAGCAGCGCGCCGCCCATGAGCAGGAACGCCTTGACGATCTGCACGTAGGTGGTGCCCTTCATGCCACCCACGGTGACGTAGATGATCATCAGGGCGCCGACCATGATGATGGTGGCCACCTTCGCGGTGTCCGCGTCCATGCCGAGGAAGGTCGTCCCCGGCCGGATGCCGAGCAGCAGCGCGACCAGCGCGCCGGCGCCCACCATCTGCGCCAGCAGGTAGAAGATCGACACCGTGATGGTGGAGACCGCCGCCGCCGTACGCACCGGACGCTGACGCATCCGGAAGGCCAGCACGTCCGCCATCGTGTACCGGCCCGAGTTGCGCAGCAGCTCGGCGACCAGCAGCAGGGCCACCAGCCACGCGACCAGGAAGCCGATGGAGTAGAGGAAGCCGTCGTAGCCGTAGAGCGCGATGATGCCGGCGATGCCGAGGAACGAGGCGGCCGACATGTAGTCGCCGCCGATCGCCATGCCGTTCTGGAAGCCGGAGAAGGACCGGCCGCCCGCGTAGAAGTCGGTAGCCGTCTTGGTCTGCCGGCTGGCCCAGATGGTGATGCCCAGGGTCACCGCCACGAAGACCAGGAAGAGTGTGATGGTCAGGTTGCGGGCGGTGTGGTCGCCCGCCTCGGCCGCCAGGAACGTCTCAACCGCGTGGACCGTGCTCATGGGTCACCTCCCCGATCTCGGCGCGGATCCGGTCCGCGATGGGGTCGATCTTCCGGTCCGCGTACCGGGAGTAGAGCCAGGCGATCAGGAACGTGGAGACGAACTGGAGCAGGCCGAAGACCAGCGCGACGTTGATGTTGCTGCCGAACAGCTTCGTGCCCATGAAGTCCCGGGCGTACGCGGAGAGAATGACGTAGAGCGCATACCACAGGAAGAACGCGACGGTCATCGGGAAGACGAAGCCGCGCAGCGCACGCCGCAGCCCGGCGAACTCGTCCGACCGTTGTACGGTCAGGTACTTGTCCGACTGGGGAGCGGCCGGAGCGGGTGTGTCCGTGGACATCTGTGGATCACCACCTTCACAGGCGTCAGAGGAGTTTCGCGCACGGTAGAGAGCGCGCTCCCCGACGGGGAAGGCCGAGATCGACGCCGGCAGTCGACTGCGCCGAGCGGTTGCCTGGCTGCGCCGAGTGACCCAGGTCACTCCGGTGACCGGTCGGTCCGGACGGTCGCCCGTTCAGCCCGGTAGCTCGTGGTACCGACCGCGATAGTGCAGCAGCGGAGAGGCCGCCTCGCTCAGGTCGACCGCCTCGATGGTGGCCTCCACCAGCAGGCCCCAGCCGTACTCCCGGGCGGTGTCCAGCCGGCACCCGGCCCACCCGCCGGCATCCGCGGGGACCGGCCCGTACGGCGTCTCGATCCAGGTGTCGGCGGCGAAGAGCCCGCCCGGGGCGGGGAACAGTCCGGCGAACCGGTCGGCGAGCTGCCGGTGCGGTGGGCCGAGCGGGGTGACCGCGAACCGTCCCGCCTCCTCCGCCGCCGCCCAGAAATCGGACTCCGGGTCGATCAACCCGACCAGTCGGTCCGGCTCCCCCTCGGCGACCAGCGTGGACGACACCGTCAGCCCGGCCGGGCCGGGTGCCGTCCAGAGGGTCACCGGTGCGGCGAGTCGGCCGCGCAGTCGGCGTACCGGCGACCGCTGCCCGGTCGGCACCGCGAACGGGTCGGTGTGGTGGATCTCGGCGCCCGGCTCATGATTCACGTGAAACATTGTGCCGTCCCGGCCGCGCGCCCAACCCAGGAAGCGCTCGTGCAGATCGGTGGGTCGCCCGCTGAGGCGGGCCAGTTGATCACCCGCCTCCGCCATCATCGTGCCCAGGTAGACCAGCAGCCCCACCCGGTCGTTCCGATATTCGGCGAGCAACGCCAGCCGCGCCGGCTGACACGGCCAGGCAGCCCCGCAACCCCGGCACCGCCACAACGGCCGCATCGGCAGGTGCGTCCGGCTCACCGACCCACGCCCCACGCCACGATCCGCGCAACTTCCCGGACGTTGCTGCCTCCGACACCTGGCAGGCACCAACATCCCTGATGCTGCGCGGACCTTGGCGCTAAGCACTCGACGCGGGCGGTCGCGCGGGTCTCCCGACCGGCGCACGTCACCAGCGACCGCCGTTCGCGCGCCAGGTCTGCGCCGGGGTCAGCCAGCCCGCCCGGCCCGGTCGCGGCACGGCCACCGTCGGCCCGTCCGCCCACGCAGGCGGCCGAGCCGCCACGCCCGCCGATCTCTCCGCGCCCGGCACCGTCGCCGGTGCCGCCAGCTTCCTTCTCCGGTACGACCACCGCGCCCCGTTCCTACCCCGGATGAACCCGAACATGGCTGATCTCCTCCCGGTCGACGAGGGCCGCCCCGGCTGGGGGATGACCGGGGCGGCCCGAACGCAGGACCCAGTCGCCGGGACGTCGCCTCCACCGGCCGGGCCGCGTGCTCTCCACCCTGGACGGAAGAGCGCGGACAGGGGAGGATGCCAGGGCTTACTACACAGTGCGATCGCGTACTTACCGGAGAGGTAAGGATGAACGTCGAAATGTGGGTGCGGGCGCTGAAGGCCGCCCGAGCCGGTGCCGAGGTGTCCCAGGAGGTGTTGGCGACGGCCACCAGGTGGAGTCCCTCCACGGTGGCGGCCATCGAGACCGGCCGACGCCGGCCGACCATGGAGTTCGCGGTCGCCGCCGACGAGGCACTAGCCACCGGCGGCCTCCTCGCCGAACTCCTCAGGGCCGCGGACCAGGAATATGGCCCATCCTGGTTTGTCCCCTGGCGTGGATACGAGCAGCAGGCGACGCGCCTACGTGCCTTCGAGGCATGCCTTGTGCCCGGTCTCCTTCAGACCGAGGAGTACGCCCGCGCTGTTATCTCGGCGGGCGGACTGAATTCACCGGCCACGGTTGACGAGCTTGTCGCGGTTCGTCTGGAACGCCAACTGCTGATGTCCCGGGATGCCCCGCCAACATGCGTCTTCCTGGTGGACGAGATGGGCCTTCACCGCCCGGTGGGCGGTCACGCCGTGCTCAACGCCCAACTCGGCCGACTGCTCGAAGTGGCAGACCTGCCGTTCGCCCGATTGCACGTCATCCCCCTGAGCGTCGGGGAGCATGCCGGCTTCGGGGGTGGCTTCGTGTTCGCCGATCTGCCAGACGGGGACAGGGTGCTCTACCTGGAGAACGCCGCACGCGGACACGTAATGGACGACCCGGAGATTCTCCACCATATTGATCGCAAGTGGGATACCCTGCTCGGCGAAGCACTCTCGACAAGTGCCTCGATGGACCTGATCCGGAAGCTGAAGGTGACACCATGACGATCACTGAGCCTCACTGGCGCACGTCCACCCGCTCGACAGACACTGGTGGCAACTGCGTCGAGGTGGCGGACAACGTGCCCGGTGTCGTCCTGGTCCGGGACAGCAAGGATCGCTCCGGCCCGGTCCTCACCTTCGCTCCGGCCGCCTGGCGCGGCTTCGTCGCCAGCGCTGCTCAGGCCCCGTCCCCCCACGCTGTTTAGCGTCGTGGCGTGACCGTGGCCAGCAGTTCGGGCAGCCGACGGTCCAGCACGTCGCCGGCCAGGTACGCGCCCAGCAGCGCCGCGCCCAGCCCGTACGCTGCACCGACCATCTGCTCGGCGAGGCGCTGTCCACGGGTGCCACGCTGGATCTGATCCGGAAGCTGAAGGTGACACCATGACTGCTGAACCACGCTGGCGTACGTCGACCCGGTCCGGCGACACGGGCGGTGCCTGCGTCGAGGTGGCGGACAACGTGCCCGGTGTCGTGCTGGTCCGGGACAGCAAGGATCGCTCCGGCCCGGTCCTCACCTTCGCTCCGGCCGCCTGGCGTGGCTTCGTCGCCGATGCTGCCCAGACCTCAGGTCGCCGCCCCGGTTAGCGCCGCGGTGTGACCGTGGCCAGCAATTCGGGCAGCCGACGGTCCAGCACGTCGCCGGCCAGGTACGCGCCCAGCAGCGCCGCGCCCAGCCCGTAAGCCGCTCCGACCGGCAGGGCCAGCCAGAGCCAGGCGTCACCGAGCAGCGCGGCGGCCACCACCATCGGCACCGCGGCGACCGCCGAGGTGAGCATGGCCAGCAGGGTGAGCAACCCCTTCGTCAGGCCCGCGCCGCTGTTCATGGCGAACGGGTTGCTCGTCTCCGGCAGCGAGTACGCCCCGAGCACGGAGACCAGGCTGTTCACCGCCAGCCCGGCGCCGTAGGTGGCGACCAGACTGCCGGTCGTGAGCCCGATCCAGCCCGGTCGCCCGAGCAGCACCGACAGCACCACCGCCACGACCGCCAGCATCGGCAGCACGTACAGCGAGAAGGCCGTCATCCGTGCCCGTAGCTCGACCCGGCCGGGCACCCCGGCCACCACGTTCGCGGCGTACGCGCTGCCGTCGAAGCCGAACTGGTTGGCCAGGGTGACGGCGGCCAGCACGCCCACGAAGACCATCGAGATGGTGACCACGACCGGTGAGCTGTCACCGGCTGCCGCGGTAAACCCCTCGTCGTTCATGGCGGCGAAGTCCCCGCCCGTAACGTTGATCATCACCGGCACGAAGATGCCGACCACCGCGATCGTGATCAGGTTGGCCCGGCGGCGAGCGTCCCGCCACCAGTACCGGGCCTCCCGGGCCACCAGGGCACCGAACCGGTCCCGGCGGGCCCAGCCGGCGACCCGGGGAAACAGTTGCGCGACCGCGCCACCGGCGACTCCGCGCCGCACCGGGGCCTTACCACCGCTCGCCGCACCCACCATGGCCGACTCGATCGAGCGCGACCACCAGGCCAGCAGGGCGCCGAGCGCCACCACCGTGATCAGCAACTTGACCGGTGCCGCCCACACCCGCCCCTGGGCCACGTCGATGCCGGCCGTCCACGGTGCGCCGAGCGGCGTCCAGCCGATCACCGTCGCCGCGCCGGTCAGCCCGGTCCAGTCCGCCTCCCGCAGCGCGGCGAGGCCGAAGATCTGCAACGGGCCGAGAAGTGCGGCGACCACCGCCAGCAGCACGGCCGCCAGGTCCCGTACCCGGCGGGACCGCAGCATGGTGGCAAAGGCGCTGGTCACCGCCCGGCTGGCCGCCACGCAGAGCAGCAACCCCGCGACCACACCGACCACGGCCACCAACCCCGCCGACCAACCGCCCAGCGACCAGGAGGTCAGCACCAGCCCGAGCGTCGCGATCAGCACCGCCACCACCGGCACGCTGATCAGAGCCGCCGCGAACAGCCCGGTCACCAACGTGCGGCGGGGCAACGGCAGCAGCGCGAACCGGGCTGGGTCCAGCGTCTCGTCCACCCCGAAGAAGACCAGTGGCAGCAGTAGCCAGCCGAGCACCAGCAGGCCGCCGCCCGCAGCCGCGACCAGCACCGCGTACTGGCCCTCGCCGGTCAGGCCGGGCAGTGCGAAGAGGAGGAAACCGCTGGCGGCGAACCAGAGCCCGAGCATCGCGCCGCCGATGAACAGTGCGATCCGCCAACCCTGACCCCGAAAGTTGTTGCCCATCACCCGCAGCTTGAGCCGCACGAAGTGCCGAGCGGAGACCGTGCGTACGGGTGCCGTGGGCCCGGCTTCAGTGCTCACCGCGACAGCCACGACAGCTCCTCGCCCGTCGCAGTGCGCCCGCCGACCACCTCGACGAACACCTGCTCCAGCGAGCGGTCACCGCGGACCTCGTCGATCGTCCCGACCCGCTTGATGGTGCCGCCGGCCAGGATCGCCACGTGCGAGCAGAGCCGCTCGACGACCTCCATCACGTGACTGGAGAAGATCACCGTGCCGCCGCCGGCCGCGTACCGGGTGAGGATGTCCCGGATCAGCGCGGCGGAGACCGGGTCGACCGCCTCGAACGGCTCGTCCAGCACCAGCACCCGAGGACCGTGCAGCAGTGCGCAGGCCAGGCCGATCTTCTTCTTCATGCCGGCCGAGTAGTCCACCACCAGCGTCCGACCGGCGTCGGCCAGCGCCAGCACGTCCAGCAGCTCCGCAGCCCGCTGGTCGACCACCGCCGGGTCCATTCCCCGCAACAACCCGTTGTACGCGAGCAGCTCCGCCCCGGTCAGCCGGTCGAACAGGCGGACCCCGTCGGGCATCACGCCCAGCAGTTGCTTCGCGGCGACCGGGTCCTGCCAGACGTCCTGCCCGAGCACCCGGGCCGAGCCGGCGTCCGGCCGCAGCAGCCCGACCGCCATCGACAGGGTGGTGGTCTTGCCGGCGCCGTTCGGGCCGAGCAGGCCGTAGAAGGAGCCGGCGGGGACGTCCAGGTCGACGCCGGCCACCGCGATCGTGCCGTCGAACCGCTTGGCCAGGCCACGCAGTGCGAGCGCGGGATGCTCAACAGTCATGCGTCGACGCTATCCGGCGACCGCCAGTTCCGCCGTCCGGCGGCGGGCGGACCGGGATCATCCTGAAGTCGTAGGACGCTTGATCAGTTCCAGATGGCCGATCTGGAGTGGATCATGCGATCAGAGTCCTTGGTACGGGTGCTGGCGACCGTTCTCGCGCTCCCACTCCATCACGGCACGCGTACGGTCCGGGTCCTCCGCGAGCAACCGCCAGTACTGAGCCACCACGCGGCGGGCTTCCGGGAGGGGATAGTGGGCTTTGAGCACATCCCGCCAGAGATTCTGCAGGTCAACGCCACCGGCGCTGAGTTCCGCAGCCCACGCGTTGCCCTCCCAGCTTTCGCTCTGCTTCCGCCCTGCCGCGATGTCCTCCAGGTCGGCCAGCAGGTCGAGGCAGAGCTCGTGCACCACTTGGATGTCCCCGGTAAGCCACATTCCGATGCACTGAAGCCGTGGATCGGTCGTACGGTACTCAGCCCGACCTCGCTCGGTCCAGTAGAAGTCGATGGTGCTCAGGGAGTACCTCCAGGGTGCCGCAGAACGGGGTAACCGTGTCTGAGTGTGTCAGTGTCCGGATCGTAGAACCCTTCCAGTTCGACGTTGCGGAAGATGCTGGACCACCGCCCCGTCTCCGGGTCCTTGACCACATCGGGGGAGTTGAAACCGCGGTTCACGGCGTTGTCCACCTGTGCCGGTGTCCAATCGTCCGGGAAGAACGTGCTACCTCCTCGCTTCTCCCGCCATGCGCCGGTACGACGGTTCTGGAACGCGACTCGACCGTTGTAGACACCGGTTCTCGTGTCGCGGCGTGTCACTTTCAGCAACTTGGCACCGGGTGGATCGATGCCGCCTGGGCGGTGGTGCCAACCGGAGGCCCGGCCGTCACGCTCGCCCAGCAGCGTGTGCCGGAGCCGTTCCGGCGTCATACCGCCGGTTCCTTCTCCCGTGCGGGAACGTCTACGTTGCTTACGGATGTGTTCGAGAGCGGCGCGGACGAGCTTTCCTCCCCGGCCCCTACCCATCGAGGAGTGCGCCGATCACCTCGTCGATCAGCAGGCCGACGATCTCACGGGTGATCATCTGGAAGATCGGAATCTCTGCGAGGGTGGCGCCGAACGTGGCGGCCGCGGTCGCCACCGCCTGCGCGATCTGGACGCCGAGGATCACCAGTTGCACGATGACCTGGATCTTCAACGCCAGGACGATGGCTCCGACGATCATGAGCCCGGTGCCGGCGAGGGTTGCCGCCAGCGCCCCGTCCTGTAGGACCTGCGCCGGGCCGTCCTGCTCGGTCCAGTATCGCTGGAAGGCCTCGATGTCGGCCCCGGTGTTGCCGGCCGTGACCGGCTCGGCCGCCTGCCTCGCCTCCGCGGTCAGGGTCTGGAGGGTGCCGCTGAAGGCAAGCCAGCGCTGCCCCATCTCGACAAGGGCAGTCTCGTCCGCCTGCGGCCAGTCGTAACCGATCATGCTGAGAAAGGTGGCCAGCTCACCCGGCAGTTGCAGTCCCACGTCAGCTCACCCCAGTTGCTGGCCGAGGCCGGCCAGGCGCTCCGCGACTGCCCGCTCGTCCTCGTCGATCAGGTGCGCCATCCGGTTGAGGTCGACGCCGACCACGCCGAGTTCCTCGATCGCGGACTCGAAGCACTCGGCGGCGTACGCGGTCACCTCCTCGCAGGCGGCACCGATCAGGCTGCCGATGTCGTCGCCACCCCAGGGAGCGCCGAACCCTTGAAGGTCCGCCAGGAACGTGCGCAGCTCAGTGAGGAAACGGTCGGAGATGTCCTGCAGGTTGGTGCCGGCGTCGCGCAGCCCGTCCGGGTCCACAACCCGGGCCATCTCAGGGCCGCCTGCCGGAGGAAAGGCGTTCCTGGACGTCGCCGAGAGTGTCGATGATCCCCTGCAACTGCGGCACCGCGCTGCGCTGCACCTCGCGCAGTTGCTCCAGCAACGCCGCCGTGTCCGGCGCGGCAGCGACGGCGGCCAGCGCCGAGCGGAGGTCCGTCAGCGCGGAGTTGGTGGCCTCACGAATGTGCTCGGCGAGGGTCTCCGAGGGCTCTCGCATCATGCGGGGGTCGATCCAGACCGATTCGATCTGTCCACCCGGGATTGCCACGACCCGGACCATGCCGTCGGCCGCCTCCCCGGTGCCCTGCACGACCGGCACCGTTTCCGCCGCGCTGCCCGCGTCGCTGCGGCCGAGCGTCGACAGCAGTTCGTAGATCGATCTATTCAAATTCAAGGGGTAGGTCACGGACGCAGTGTAGTAAGTCCCTCACTGAGCCCTCAGCCCTTGTACGGGCACCTGGACCAGGTCACTGCATCCGGAGGGCTTCGGGCGTGTGCAGGCGGAGCATGGTGGCCGCGACGTCGGCCGGTGCCCGTCGACGGGTCGCCATCGACACCACGACCATCACGGTGAAGGCCAGCGGCACCGTCCAGGCGGCCGGCTGCGTGGTGAGCGTGGCCGGCCAACCGGACAACGGGGGGCCGAGCACGGTGACCAGCACCGCCCCGATCGCCGCCCCGCCGCCGACCAGCACCCCGGCGGCGGCGCCCAGGTCGGTCAGGCCCCGCCACCAGATGCCGAGCACCAGCAGCGGGCAGAAGCTCGACGCGGCGACCGCGAACGCCAGCCCGACCACCTGCGACACGTCCATCCCGGAGACGTGCAAGGCCAACACCGTCGGCACCGCTCCGGCGATCACCGTGGCCAGCCGGAAGCCGCGTACCGAGCCTCGGCCGAGAACATCCGTCGAGATCACCCCGGCGACGCTGGTCAGCAGCCCGGACGAGGTGGAGAGGAAGGCCGCGAACGCACCCGCCGAGACCAGTGCGGCGAGCAGCCGGCCCACCGTGCCGTCACCGAGGGCCGCGCCGGGCAGCAACACCACCACCGCGTCGGTCTGCCCGCTGACCAGCAACTGCGGCGTGTAGATCCGGCCGAGCACGCCGTACAGGGTGGGCAACAGGTAGAAGGCACCGACCAGGGCCAGCACGACCAGTGTGGTCCGGCGCGCCGCTGCGCCGTCCGGGTTCGTGTAGAAGCGGACCAGCACGTGCGGCAGGCCCATGGTGCCCAGGAACGTGGCGAGGATCAGCGAGTACGTGGCGAACAGTCCTCGGTCGTCGTCCCCCGCGGCGCTGGGCAGCAGCCAGTCGTTCGCCTCGGTCGCCACCCCGGACACCTCCGGCACCGGGTCACCGGCCGCGAAGGTCAACTCGTCGCCGGGGCGTACCTCCCGGATGTCACCGTCGGGCAGGGTGAGGGTCGCGCGGTGCTCGACCACGACGGTGGTCGCGGCCCGGAACGTCGGCCCGTCGGGCGGGGTCACCGCCGGGCGCCCGTCGGCCTGCCACTGCAGGGCCAGGAAGATCACCGGTACGGCGAGCGCGGTCAGCTTGAGCCAGTACTGGAACGCCTGCACGAAGGTGATCGCCCGCATTCCGCCCAGCGCCACGTTCGCGGTGACGACGGCCGCCACCAGCAGGGCCCCGAGTGGGTACGGGGAGCCGGCCACCGTGGCCAGGGTCAGCCCGGCGCCCTGGAGTTGCGGCACCAGGTACAGCCAGCCGATGAAGATCACGAAGGCGGTGGCCAGGATACGGAGCCGGCGTGACCCCAGCCGTAGCTCGCAGAAGTCGGGCAGCGTGAACGCGCCGGACCGGCGCAGCGGCGCGGCCACGAAGAGCAGCAGGGCCAGGTACCCGGCGGCGAACCCGACCGGGTACCAGAGCACGTCCACGCCGTACTTGAGGACCAGCCCGGCGATGCCGAGGAAGCTCGCCGCCGACAGGTACTCCCCGCCGATGGCGGCGGCGTTCCAGGTCGGACTGACCGCCCGCGACGCCACCAGGAAGTCGGACGTGGTCCGGGCCAACCGGAGCCCGTAGAAGCCGATCCCGACGGTGACCAGGGTGACCGCCACGATGGCCGGCACCACGAAATCGTTGCCCACCTCAGTGCTCCGGCCGCTGCACCAGGTCGGTGAAGTCCTGCTCGTTGCGTTCGGCCAGCCGCACGTACGCCCAGCCCACCCCGATCAGGAACGGGAAGGAGGCCACGCCGAGCAGCAGCCACGGCAGGTTGACGCCCGCGACCGTGGTCCGGCCGAGTGAGGGTGCGATGGCGAACAACCACGGCAACCCACCCAACCCGATGGCCACCACCAGTGAGAGCCGCAGCGCCAACGCGAGCTGGGCCCGGACCAGGCCGCGGACCAGCGCCTCACCGACCTGGGTCTGCTGGGCCAACTCGGCGCGGGTCCGCTCGGCACGGGTGTCCTGCCGGGTGATGTCGGCCAGCACGATCCGGGTCCGCCGGGGCGGCGGTACCGCACCGCCCGACCCGACGTCAGGGAGTTGCTTGGCCACCCCGGCAGTCTCGCCCGCCGTGCGCGATTGTCAAGCCGTGACGGTCACCGGTATCCGGTGCCGGGGCAGTCCACCCGCGCGGTCACCCGGATCGAGCCGAGTTCACGCCGCGCCCGTTCCCGGCCGAGGTTCGTCGCCCACAGACCGTCCCGGGGCAACTCGGCGGCGATCTGCCCCAGCGCGCAGACGCGTACCGGCTCGGGCAACCGGACCAGTGCCGGTACGGCGTCCGCCGACAGCCCGGACAGGTAACCGACGTCCAGGCGGCCGGTCTGCAGGTACCGGTCGACGTTGCGCTCGGCGATCAAGCGGTCCGGGTTGACCAGGGCCAGGCCGAGCAGCGCCAGCACCGCCGTGCCGATCACCAACCGGGGCAGCCAGTCCGCCCGCAGCCGCACCACAGCCACCCCGACGAGTACGAAGAGCAGCCCGAGCCACAGCTCGATGGTCGCCACGACGAGCCGTAGCCGGGTGGCGCCGTACGCGTCCGCGTAGACCTGCATCCGGTAGAGCGCCGAGCCGACGATCACCAGGGTGAGCCCGGTGAGCGCACCGAGCAGTACGCGCACCAGCAGGCGGTCCGCCCGGGTGGCCTTCGGCGCGCGGCGGGCGGCGACGGCGATCACCAAAAGAGTGAGCGCGGTGACGGCGAGTAGTTGCCAGAACCCGCCGCGGGCGTACTGGGCGTAGGTGAGCCCGGCCGTACGCAGCACGTGCCCGGCGCCACCGAACAACACGGTCAACTGGACCAGCACGAACACGGCGAACAGGGCGACGAGCATCCCCAGCGGGAGGGTCCACTCCAGCCGGTGCGCCGTCCGGGGTGGTTTCGGGCGTAGACCCTCCAGGTCGGGTGGGCGACTGACCAGGAACGCGCCCCCGAGCAGGCCCCCGCCGATCAGCAACAGCCGTGCCAGCCAGTCGAACACACCTGCCGACGAGACGTCGGGCAGCAGGCCGGTGACCAGGTCGGCGAAGACCGCGTCGGCGGAGGAGAAGAGCAGACCGAACAGCATCAGCAGTGCGGCGGAGATGGCCAGGCTGGTCAGGATGCGCCCGATCGGGACACCCGAGGCGGGCGACCGCTTGCTCTGCAGCCCGCGTACCGCCCAGGGGAGCGCCCGTACCGTCGCGGCCGGCGGCAGCGTCGCGGCGACGAGCATTCCGAGTGGGCTCCGCCCGCCGGTCAGCGCCAGCGTGCCGGTCACCGCCGCCGCGAGTAGGCACAGGACGAAGAGCCAACCGGCCGCCCGGACCGTGCCGACGGCTACCAACGCGATCGTCGCGGCGACCCAGACGACCTGTGCCACCCGCCCCGGTGCCCCCGTGGCACCGGGACGGGCGGCGGTCGCCGCAGGTGGCGTGGTGGCCGGTGCGGTCGAAACGCTCCTCGGCTCCGGTGTCGCGGGGCTCGTCGGTCCCGGTGTCGTCGTGGCCTTTGGCGGGTTGGCGGATTCCGGCGTCGGCGCGGCCGTGGAAGGGCTGGTCGGCTGCGTCGTCGGCGAAGACGCGGCGGCGGTGCCGGGCGTGGTCGTGGTGCCGACGGCGGCGGTGGCGAGGGCGGCGACGCCGGCCAGCGCCGCCACCAGCCAGCCGAGACCGGGGCGAACGACGGTGAGCGCGGACGCGCCGACGACGGTCGCCGCCGTCAGTGCGGCCAGGACCAGCGGCCGGGCCGCCCCGGACGGTCCCGGCCAGCGCCGTTCGGTGAACGACGGCGGCCGGGGCAGGACCGGCGCGGGCGGCCAGGGCTGAAGTTGACCGGTGGCCGGCGGGGTGGCCGGGCCGGGTCTGACAGTCGGGGGGACCTGCGATCCGGTCGGCCCGGGGGCCGGAACGGGAACGCTGCCAGGGCTGGTCATGCGGCCTCTTCTCGATGGGACCCGTTGCTCGGGATGCTGACCTGGATGCGGCAACCGGGCCGGTCGTCCCGGTGTGGACCGATGGGGTCGAGGACGGCGATCTGGCCGCCGTGCAGCTCGACGACCCATCGGGCGATCGCCAGGCCGAGACCCGTTCCGCCGCCGGCCGACCGGTCGCCGCGGGTGAACCGCTCGAAGACCCGGGACCGCTCGCCCGGCGGGATGCCCTGGCCCTCGTCGCTCACCTCGAAGCGGAGGTGGTCACCGTGTTCTTCGACGCTGACCCGGACGAGTCCGCCCGGTGGGCTGTGCCGCGCCGCGTTGTCGAGCAGGTTCGCGAAGACCTGGTGCAGCCGCCACGGGTCCGCGTTCACCCACAGCGGCGACGGCAGGTCACGAAGCTCGAACCGCACGTCCAGGCCGGCACCGGACGCGCTCGCGGTGGCGTGCTCCACCGCCTCGTCGAGGAAGTCGCCCACGTCGATCCGCACCCGCCGCAACGGCACCACGCCGGCGTCGAGGCGGGACAGGTCGAGCAGGTCGGCGACGAGGTGTCCGAGTCGTTCGGTCTGGGCCAACGCCGAACGCAGCGCCGCGGGCTCGGGGTCGGCCACCCCGTCCACCATGTTCTCCAACACGCCCTGCAACGCCGTGATCGGCGTACGGAGTTCGTGCGAGACGTTGGCGATCAACTCACGCCGGCGCTGGTCCGAGGCGTGCAGGTCCTCGGCCATCTTGTTGAAGGCCTGAGCCAGTTCACCGACCTCGTCCCGGGAGGTGGCGCGTACCCGTCGCGTGTAGTCACCCCGGGCCATCGCGCCGGCCGCGGCCGTCATCTCGCGCAGCGGCGACGTCATCCCGTGGGCGAGTATCTGCGAGGTGACCAGCGCGATGGAGATGACCGTGATCGAGGTGCCCGGTGGAAGCCATCCGATGCCGTACCAGAAGTAGCCGATGGCCACGGCCCAGGAGGCGACCAGCAGGACGCCGAGCTTCATCTTGATCGACCGGACCGGATCCAGCGGACGGGGCAGTACCTGATCCAGCCAGTCCACGAGCCGGCCGGTCACGCGGGAAGGTCCAGGGCGTACCCGACTCCGTGCACGGTGCGGATCAGGTCGGCACCGAGCTTGCGGCGCAGCGCCTTGATGTGACTGTCCACCGTGCGGGTGCCGCTCCCGTCGACCCATCCCCAGACCTCGGCGAGCAGCCGCTCTCGGGGCAGCACCGTGCGGGGGCGCCCGGCGAGGTGAACCAGCAGGTCGAACTCGGTCGGGGTGAGGTGCACGTCGGCACCGTCCAGGCGGACTCGCCGCTCGGCCTCGTTGATCTCGATGTCGCCGATCCGGATGGCGGGCGACGCGGGAGTGGCGGCCCGGTCCACCCGGCGCAGCAGGACATGCACCCGTGCGGCCAGCTCCCGCATCGAGAACGGTTTCGTGAGGTAGTCGTCAGCGCCGACCGCGAGCCCCACCAGCAGGTCGGTCTCGTCGTCCCGGGCGGTGAGCATCAGCACCGGCACCGGCCGGTCGGTCTGGATCCGGCGGCACACCTCCAGGCCGTCGAAGCCGGGCAGCATCACGTCGAGGACGACGAGGTCCGGATGCCCGGCGTGGAACTGCGCGACGGCGCTCGGCCCGTCCATGGCGATCTCCACCGCGAAACCTTCGGCCCTCAGTCGAACCGCGATGGATTCGGCGATGGTCCGTTCGTCCTCGACCACCAGTACCCGACGTTGCGTCATGGGTCCTGACTGTAGGGAGTGGCCGTGGAGATCAGTGGGTGGCGTTGTGAATAACCTGTGGAGAACGGCTCACGCCTGTGGATAACCCGGCGAGCATGCCGGCTGAAGTCCGTAAACACCGAAGCGGGGCCGGTGGCACAGTGCCACCGGCCCCGCCACGTCGACCGTCAGCTGGTCGGTACCACCAGCGCCACGGACATGCTGCCGCTGGCCGGGACGGTGAACCGCTCCAACTTGCGGGTGCCGTCGGGTTGGGTGACCAGGTAGCGGCCGTCGAAGTACGCGTCGCCGAGCGACACGTTGTAGGTGAAGAAGATCCGCTGCGGCCCCTTGAGGCGCATGCTGAACTGCCCCTCGCTGATCCAGCCGCTGCCCGCGATGTCGCCGGTGTCGACGCTGCGCGCGACGACGAACCCACTGTCGAAGGGAGTGCCGTCCGGCGTACGGATGGTGCCGCTCAGCTCGGTGCCCTGGTCGAGTTGGGCGTCGTAGGTCGCGGCCGCCCCGGCGGTCACCGTCACCGGAGTGGCGGTGAACCGGCTGGTCTTGTCGCCGGACCACTCGCTGGCGTACTGATAGCCGCCGACCATCAACGGCCAGGAGTACGGGCCCAGCCGCTTGAGGGTGTAATTGCCGTTCTCGTCGGTGGTGGCGTCCTCGGCACCGACCCCGGGGTGGGCGGTCAGGATCGACACACCGACGTTCGGCATCGGCTGCCCCGACGGGTCGGTGATCCTGCCGGTGATCGTGCCGGCCCGGTCCAACTTCACCTGCGGCGCGGTGGCGACCTGACCAGCGGTCGCCGTGACCACTGCGGCCTCCCGCTCGTCGCCACTGCCACCGTCGGCACCCACCCACTGGCGGCCGTAGGTGTCGTTGCGGGGCACCGCGAGGAGCTTGTAGCTGCCGGCGGTGAGCGGCCCGACCCGGATCCGGCCGTTGCTGTCGCTGCAGTCGCCGTAGCCGTCGCGGAGCGAAACCTGCTTGGGCAGGAACGCGTCCAGGCAGATGTTCGGCACGGGCGACCCGCTCTGCCGGTCGACGATGGTGGCGCTGATGACCGCGGCGGGCTTCAGCTTCACTGTCAGCTTGGTGTCGCTGTTCGCCTTGACCCGCACCCCGGTCACCTCGCGGTTGAAGTGAAGCTCATCCGGTGCGTCCAGGTAGATGGTGTGGCGGCCCTGCGGCAGGTCGGTGACGGTCGCCGTGCCGGTGCCGTTGCTGCAGACCGACTGGGCGCAGAAGTCAGCGATCGGGGCGCCGGTGACCGAGTCGACGGCGGACACGGTGACCGTGCCGGTGCCGAGCAGGCTGTCCTTGATGGACGTCGTCTGCCCGCCCCGGACCTCGACGACGTCGGCCTCCTCGCGGGTCAACGTGCCGCGGTAGTACTGCTGCCGATCGCCGGCGCTCAGACCGACCTTGTACGCGCCCTGAAGGACCTGGACGGAGAACTCACCGTTCGCGTCGGTCTGCGTCCACGCTCCGCCGTAGGAGTTGGCGGCGCTGACGTCGACCGACGCATCAACGAGCGGAGCGCCGGCGGCGGTGGTGAACCGTCCGGCCAGCACGCCCGTCGGCAACACGGTGTCGTTGACCACTGTCGTCTCGTCCGCCTTCACCTGGAAGACGTCCGCGCTCTCCGCGTCGAGCTTCCCGGGCACGTACTGCTCCTGGTAGGAGCCCTCGATCGGGCGCATGCTCACGACGTAGCCACCCGGTTTCACGGCGATCGTGAACCGGCCCTGGTCGTCGGTGCGGCCCCAGGCCAGGGCACCGGTGTCGGACTCCCGGGCGTCCACACTGAGATCCACAACCGGGTCGCCGGCGGTGTCGACGAGACGGCCCGCGATGGTGCCGATCTCGAAGAGCTGCTCGTCGACCCGGGTGGTGCCGCCCTCGGTGACCGTGATCGGATCGGCGTCGAAGGGACTGACCTTCTGGTGGTGGTACTGCTCGGGCCGATCCATGGCGAAGTAGCCGACCAGGTACGAGCCGGCCCGCAGCCCGCCGAGGCTGTAGTTGCCGTCGGAGTCCGTGTTGGTGGAGCTGACGTACGCGTAGCTGTCGCTCCGGTAGAGCTGCACCTGGACCTCGGCGGCGGGGGTGCCGGTGTTGGTGGTGACTCGTCCACTGACGACGCCTGTCGGCGCGGCCTGGGCCGGAGTGGCCCCGGGCAGCACGAGTGCCGCCACGACGGCACCGGCCAGCAGGCCGCGGCGGCCTGGGATTAGCTGCATCGATGTCCCAACGTGATGGTGGTGGGGCGATCGAGCAGACTCCGCCTGCCCCGAGCCGGCGCCCCGTACGCGAATCGGTGTCAGGAGAATAGGTCACGGGTGATGACTGCGGGGTGCCCGGTCGGTCGGATCCGCACGACCGGGCATTTCCCCTCGTAGATGCTCAGTCCAGGCCGACGCGCTCCGGCCGGGCCGAGGCGGAGCCGAGCCAGGTGTGCGGGTTGCCGTACCAGCACCAGCCCAACTTCGGTGCGCCCTGACTGATCCAGAGCGCCGGCACCCGCTTGTCGCCGCACCGGGATCCGACGAGCGAGAAGCACCTGTTGCTCGCCAGCGCGGCCGGGTGCAGCGTGACGAAGGCCAGCCCTTCGTCGATGGTGAGCGGCAGTCGACCTTGGGCGGTGATCCCCTCCATGGCCGTGGCCGGGGCCAGGTTGCGGAACTCCTCGCCCCGGTCGACGTCGAAGAGCAGGTACGCGGGCCCGGCCGGCACCTCCAACTCCTTGATTGGGTCGAAGCGCGGCAGGTCGTCCTCGGCGTAGTTGCGGTCGAGGACGCCGGGCTTGCGCTTGCCGGCAAGCGTGGTGAGGCCCAGCCGTTCCGGCACCCCGACCAGGTCCCGGGTGATCACCAGTAGGAACGGCACCCGCGCGTCGGTGGGGGCGGGCAGCCCGGCGGTGCCGTCGACCGCCCTGGCACGCAGTGGCGCGACCAGGTCCCGGAAGGCGGTCTCGGACAGCCCGGCCAGGGCCGGGTAGCCCAGGTGCACCAGGCGGTCGACCTGGCGGTCGAACTCGGTCTCGGCGTCGAACGGGGTCACGGTCACGGCAGCCTCCCGGAAGTCGTACGGACTAGCGTACAACGTACGGTAGGTGCCGTTCCATTCCCGGCTCAGCGATTCCAGTCCTGCTTCGCGGCCCTGACCAGCTTGTCCTTCAGCTCCCGGGTGTGCCGCCGGCTCACCGGCAGCTCGGTGCCGTCGATCACCACGACATAGCCGGAGTTGACCAACCGCAACTCCGCGATCAACTTCAACTGCACCAGATACGACCGGTGTACGCGGACGAAACCGGCATCGGCCCAGCGCTCCGCCAACGTGGCGAGCGAGACCCGCACCAGGTGCGACCCCTCCGCGGTGTGCAACCGGGCGTAGTCCCCCTGCGCCTCCACCCACCGCACCGCCGAACGGGGCAGCATCCGCGTCGTGCCGGCCAACTCGATGGGGATGGTCGGGTCCTCCTCGGCGCGGGCCATAGCCGCCGGGTGCGACGGCACCACCCGCGACCCGATCACCCGACGAAGGGACTCGGCCAACCGGTCGGCGCGCACCGGTTTGCGGACGTAGTCGGTGGCACCCAGGTCGAAGGCGTCCACCGCGCCGTCGTCGTACGCGGTGACGAACACGATCGCCGGCGGCCGGGCGAACCGGCGCAACACGCGGGCCAACTCCATCCCGTCCAACCCGGGCATCCGGATGTCCAGGAAGACCACGTCCACGTCACCGTCGCGGAGCAGCCGCAGCGCCTCGGTCGCGTCGCCGGCGGTGTGCAGCCGCGCTACCCGGGGGTCGGCCCGAAGGTGGTACGCCAGCTCGTCGAGCGCGGGCGGCTCGTCGTCCACCGCCAGCACCCGGAGGAAACCGGACGCGCTCACCGCGGCCGTCCCGGTGCGCTCGGTCACGACCCTGCCCGTACGCCCGGGTGGAACTTCGGCACCCGCATGCTCACCTTCGTGCCCGAGCCCAGCCCGGTCTCCACGACCAGGCCGAACCGGTCTCCGAAGACCGACCGCAGCCGCTCGTCGACGTTGGAGAGGCCGACGTGCTGGCCCGTGTCGTCACCCGGGTCACCGGTGCCGCGGGCCAGCTCGGCGATGCCGGCGGTCAGCGTGGTCGGATCCATTCCCACTCCGTCGTCCTCCACCGTGATGTGGCATTCGGCGCCCGCGTCCCGGGCCTCGATGCTCACCATGCCCGTGCCCGGCTTGCGGGACAACCCGTGGCGGACCGCGTTCTCCACCAGCGGCTGGAGGCAGAGGAACGGCAGGGTCACCGGCAGCACCTCCGGGGCGATCTGCAACCGCACCTGCAACCGGTCGCCGAACCGGGCCCGCTCGATGGTCAGGTAACGGTCGATGGAGCGCAACTCCTCGGCGAGGGTGGTGAACTCACCGTGCGCCCGGAACGAGTACCTGGTGAACTCCGCGAACTCCAGGATCAGCTCCCGGGCCCGCTCCGGGTCGGTGCGGACGAACGAGCCGATCGCGGTCAGCGCGTTGTAGATGAAGTGCGGGCTGATCTGCGCCCGCAACGCGCGGATCTCGGCGCGCGCCAGCCGCTCCCGCGACGAGTCCAGCTCGGCCAGGGCGAGCTGGTTACCGGCCCAGTGCGCCGTCTCCAGGGTGGCCTGCACCAACCCCGGAGGCGGTGGGCTGTCGGCCACGGCCACCAGCGCGCCAACCACCCGCCCATCGGCCCCCTGCAACGGCGCGACCACCGCCCCGCGGATCGGGCAGTCCACCCGGTCGCAGTGCAGCTCCTGCTCACCGAGTACGGTCGATCGGCCGGAGTCCACCGTCCGCTGGGCCGCCGCGAGCAACTGCTCGCCGTGGTGCGTGCCGCGACCGTCGAGGGCCAGCAGCCGGTCGGCGTCGGTGAGCGCCAGCCCGACCGCGCCCACCAGCGCCCGCAGATGGCGTACGGCCTTCGTCGCGCCCGCCTCGCTCAGCCCCGCCCGCAGCGGCTCCGCGGCCAGGCCGGCGGTGTGCAGGACCTCGTAGGTGGCCCGCTGGGTGGCGGTGGCGATGCCCCGGCGGGCCCGCAGCCGCAGCACCGCCAGCAGCGCCGCGGTCAGCGCGGTGACGAGGGAGACGACGCCGACCACGGCGGAGAGGTTGGCAGCCACGCAGCGATCCTCGCCCCTGCGCGCCGGCGCGCCAACCCTCTAGTACGCGCCCTTGCGGGCCAGCACCACCCCGACGGTGCGCCACAGGATGCTCAGGTCGTACGCCAACGACCAGTTGTCGACGTAGTAGAGGTCCAGTCGGACCGACTCGTCCCAGGACAGGTCGGAGCGGCCGGAGACCTGCCACAGGCCGGTCATGCCGGGGCGGACCAGCAGCCGGCGGCGTACGTCGCCCAGGAAGTCGCCGTCGTCGGCCGGCAGCGGGCGGGGCCCGACCAGCGACATCTCACCCCAGAGCACGTTGATCAGCTGCGGCAGCTCGTCCAGCGACGAGGCCCGCAGGAAGCCGCCGACCGGGAAGACCCGGGGGTCCTGCTTCATCTTGAACAACATGCCGTCGGTCTCGTTGCGGTCTACGAGGCTGGCCAGCCGATCCTCGGCGTCGACGTACATGGTCCGGAACTTCCACACCCGGAACGTGCGGCCCTCGTGCCCCACCCGAGGCTGGCGGAAGAACACCGGCCCCCGGTCGGAGATCTTGATCGCCACGGCGATCACCACGAAGAGTGGGATCAGCAGCAGCAGACCGAGGCCGGCGGCGACCCGGTCCATCAGGTTCTTGGCCAGCAGCGCAGGACCGGAGAGGGTCGGCTCCTCGACGTGCAGCAGCGGCAGACCCTCGATCGGCCGGATGTGCACCCGGGGCCCGGCGATGTCGGTCAGCTGTGGTGCGACGACCAGGTCGACGCCCGAGCCCTCCAACTGCCAGGCCAGCCGGCGCAGCTCGCCCGGCTCGGCGCTGGCCGACCCGCAGACGGCGATGGTGTCGCCACCGACCTCACGGACCAGAGCCAGGACGTCGCGTCCGGCGTACACGGGGACGGGGGTCGGCATGCCACGCGCCGCCGCGTACCCGTCGGTGATGTGGATGGCGACGGGCACCAGCCCGGCGGCCGGGCTGCGGGTGACCGCCGCGTAGACCTCCAGGCACTCCGGCAGCGTGCCGACCAGCACCATCCGGTGCGCGGCCTGACCGGCCCGCCGCCGGATGTAGTGCAGCGCCCAGCGGGCCACGAACCGGCCCCACAGGATCAACAGCAGGGCGCCGAGCAGGGCCGTGCCGACGGTCCAACGGGACAACGCGGTCTTCGTGGCGAAGGCGAGGAACGAGACACTCGCGGCCACCGTCACTGCGGCCCGGATCACCCGCTTGAACTCGTCCGGGCCGAGCCCCAGGTAGCGCCGGTCGTACGCCCGGTTGCTCCAGAGGATCACCACCCAGCCGAGCGGAAGCAGCAGGTACGAGACGGTGTGGAACCAGGTCGGATCCTGCTTGAGGTCGGTGAACCCGGAGGCGGCCTGGTCGAACAGTTGGATCGCGATCCAGCTGGCGAACGCCGCCGCGCCGAAGTCGAGGAGCAGCAGGATCGCGATGTAGGGGCGGTGCCAACGGGAGACACGGCGTCGCGCCCTGGTCCATGCCGACCGAGGGACGCCGTTGTGGGACGGCGGCGTCGGCGGCTGGATCTCGAAGCTGTCGACGTGCCGCACGAGTCTGCTCCGGCCTTCGTTGGTTACCGGGCGCTGGAGGCTTGCCGTCACCTCACCCATGTCCTCCCGCATGACACGGGCCGCTCACTCGGCGTGAGGGCCCGGGTCGCCCACCGTCCCAGTCTCCCACGCGAGCTCCGACCGGTCGCTGCCCCGAAGGAGATTGGCGACCGATGGTGCCGGCGGGATCTGGCCGGCTCCGCACCATTTCAGAAGCCGGGGACCGGGCCACTATACCGATGGATGCGCGCATGGCGAGAACGGCGGACCGGAGCTTCCGCTCAGGAAGGCCGATTCCGCTCCGTAGTCGCCGAGTGGAATTACTCACCGTACGAGACGGGACAACCGTCGGTCAGCGAGAGGTTTGCCGCCGGTCTGACAGGTCGGGCAGTACTGCAGGCTCGAATCGGCGAACGACACCTCCCGCACGGTGTCCCCGCACACCGGGCAGGGCAGCCCGGTGCGGGCGTGCACCTTCAGCCCGGAGCGCTTCTCGCCCTTCAACTCCGCCGCCCGCTGGCCCAGGGACCGCTCGACCGCGTCTCCGAGCACCTGCCGGGTGGCCGCGTGCAGGGTGGCGACCTGGGCGTCGGTGAGCCGGTCGGTGATCGCGAACGGGGACAGCTTCGCGGCGTGCAGGATCTCGTCGGAGTAGGCGTTGCCCACCCCGGACAGCACCGACTGGTCGGTCAGCACCCCCTTGACCTGCCCCCGCCGGCTACGCAGCCGCTCGGCGAACGTGGGTAGGTCCGCGGCGAGCGCGTCCGGGCCCAACTTGGCCACCCCGGGCACCGTCGACACGTCGGTGACCAGGTACGCGGCCAGCTTCTTCTGGGTGCCGGCCTCGGTCAGGTCGAAGCCGGAGCCGTCGTCCAGGCGTACCCGCACCGCGATCGGGCCCTTGCCGGGACGCAGCGGAGTGGTGGTCGGGAACGCCTCCCGGTAGTGCAGCCAACCCGCCCGGGCCAGGTGCACCACGAGGTGCAGGTCACCGTCGAAGAGCACGTCGAGGAACTTGCCGTGCCGGCTGGCATCGACCACCGCCCGACCGGCGACGGCGGTCGGTGCCGGTTCGTACGTCTTCAGGGCGCTGATAGCGGCGATCTCCAGCCGTTCGACACGCCGCCCCACGGCGCGCTGCCGCAGGTAACCCGCGAGCGCCTCAACCTCCGGTAGTTCGGGCACCAGCCAACGGTAGCCTTCTTTCCCGTGAGAATCGTGGTGGCACACAACCGGTACCGGGAAGCCCAACCCTCCGGCGAGAACACCATCGTCGACTCGGAGATCGCCCAGCTCACCGCCGCCGGCGTCGAGGTGCTGCCGTTCATCCGCAGCTCGGACGAGATCCCGTCGATGTCGAAGGCGGCGAAGGCGCTGCTGCCGATCTCGCCGATCTGGGCACCGCGCGCCCAGCACGACCTCAGCCGACTGCTCACCGAGCACCGACCGGACGTTCTGCACCTGCACAACCCGTACCCCCTGCTGTCGCCGTGGGTGGTGCGGACCGCGCACCGCCACGGCGTGCCGGTCGTGCAGACGGTGCACAACTACCGGCAGGTCTGCTCCTCGGGGATCTACTTCCGCGACGGGGTGATCTGCCAGGACTGCAAGGGTCGGGCGCTGGGGGTGCCGGCGATCAGGCACCGCTGCTACCGCGATTCGGCGGCCCAGAGTGCCCTGATGGCGACCACCCTGGCGGTGCACCGGGGCACCTGGCGTTCGGTGGACCGGTACGTCGCGCTCACCTCGGCGATCGCCGACCACCTCCGCGACTACGGCATTCCGGACGAACGCATCGTGGTGAAGCCGAACTCGGTGCCCGACCCGGGTCAACCGACGCCGCTGGGTGACGGGTTCCTCTACATGGCCCGGCTCAGCCCGGAGAAGGGCGTCGACCTGCTGCTGGACGCCTGGCGGCGGCACCCGGTGGGCGCGCTGGGCACGCTGCGTATCGCCGGGGACGGCGAGCTGCGCCCGCTGGTGGAGTCCGCCGCCGCCGAGCGACCCGACGTGGTCTACCTCGGTCAGCTCGACCGTGCCGGGGTGCGCGCCGCGGTCGAGGCGAGCGCGGTGGTGATCGCCGCCTCCATGTGGCACGACGTGCTGCCAACCGTGATCATCGAGGCGTTGGCCAGCGGTCGGCCGGTGCTCGGCACGGCGCTCGGGGGAATTCCGTACCTGCTCGGCGCCGACGCCCCGCACGAGCCCGCCGGCACCGGCCCGGCCGAGAACGCCTCCGCCGTCGCGGGAGGCGGCGGGCCGGCCATGCCGGCCGGGATCGGCCTCGGCGACGCCGGCTGGGTGGTCGCCCCGGAGCCGGCCGCGCTCGCCGCCGCCCTGCCGGTGGCCCGGGCCGGCGCGTCCGGGCTGGCCACGGCCGCCCGGGCCCGGTACGAGCGCACCTTCCACCCCGACGTGGTCACCAAGCAGCTCATCGACATCTACGCGGGCATGACCCGCACACCCACCCGCACCTGACCCCGTCCCGGCGCTGCCTCGCGCCGTGCCCCAGCGCGGCGTTGCCTTGCGCCGTGCCGCAGCGTGGCGTTGCCTTGCGCCGTGCCGCAGCGTGGCGTTGCCTCGCGCCGTGCCCAGCGCGGCGTTGCCTTGCGCCGTGCGGCCGATCGCGCCGCGCGGCCGAATCTGGTCAACATCGCGCTCGATCCAGGATCTAGTGGTCTCGCGGCAGGGTGGGGATGCCCCTACTTCCTGGATCAAGCGCGACCTTGGGCCTGGGGGTCGCCTTGTAGGACGGCAGAGCGGATGACGCAGCGACCTACCCGGCAAGATCAACACGACATCAGGGAAGTTGGGGTCTCCCAGGCGTTGGAGGCAGCAACTTCGGGGATGTTGTGCGGATCTTGCCGGCGCGGCGCGGCGCGGGGCGTGGCGCGCGCGGGGCGTGGCGCGCGCGGGGCGTGGCGCGCGCGGGGCGTGGCGCGCGCGGGGCGTGGCGCGCGCGGCGGGTCAGCGCAGGGAGGCGCGGGCCGAGAAGGCGATGCTCGCCAGCAGGAAGCCGCCGTTGACGATGGTGAACGCGACCATCACCCAGAGGACCAGAGCGGGTGCCACGGCCAGCACCAGGGCGGCCACGAAGATCACCGCGCCGTAGTCGCGGACCAGCTTCACCAGGCGGACCGGCAGGGAGGTCGAGGTGACCATGCTGGCCGCGTTCGGGCCGGACTGCATCACCGACGTGACCAGGTTGACCATCCAGGTGCCGGCGAAGGTCGCCACCAGCCAGGTCGGGGTGGACGGCTCCTGCGCCACCGCGGTGGCGGCCAGTGCGGCCACCAGGGCGATCTGCGCGGCCACGTCGCAGAGGATGTCGATCCGGGCGCCCGCCGCGCTGCGCTGGTCGGTCACCCGGGCGAGTTGCCCGTCGGCGCAGTCCAGGGAGTACGCCACCTGCCAGCCGACCAGGGCGAGCAGGCCGACCACCCAGGCCGGTACGTCACCGGCGGCGACCGGGCCGGCGAGCGCCACCACCGTGATCGACGTGGCCAGCCCGAGCACCAGGTTGGCGAGGGTCAGCGCTGTCGGGCGCAGCCCGAGCCGCTGGGCGACCAGGGCGAAGACGGCACCGAGCCACTGGCTGATGGACTCGCTGAACAGGCCGCCGCCCCGGTTCACCCGGTGGAAGTCGGCGACGGTGGGACGGGGGTCAGCCAAGCTGGTCGCGGATTGCACCGGCGTAGTCTGCCAGCCGCTCCCGCGTCTCGGTAGGCGACAGTGCCAGGTGTTCGAGGATGGTGTACCGGTCCGGCCGGGTACGCGGTGCGAACTGCACCGCCTCGACGAACTGGTCGTCGGTGAGCGCCACCTCGGCGGGGAGCCGGGGCAGACCGTGCCGGGCGAGGCAGGCAGCCATCTCCCCGAAGCGGCGCAGATCCCCGCGTAGCCAGGTGCAGAACAGCGCGCCCAGCCCGGCCAGTTCGCCGTGTGAGGCGGTGCCGGGGAAGAGCGAGTCGACCGCGTGCATGATCTCGTGGCAGCCGCCGCTGCACGGGCGGCTGGTGCCGTCGACGGCCATGGCCAGACCGCTGGAGATCAACGCCTCGGCCAGCACGGTGACGAACGCGTCGTCGGCCATGTCGCCCGGGTGGTTGAGCACCGCCTCGGCGCCCGCTCGCGAGAGCGAGGCGGCCAGTCCGTCGACCGGCTCGCCGCGTACCTGGCGGGACAGCTCCCAGTCGGCCAGCGCGCTGATGTTGCTGATCACGTCACCGATGCCGGCCCGGTTGTGCCGGTCCGGGCCGCTCTCCACGAAATCCAGGTCGACGATCACCGCGATCGGGATGTGCACGCCGTAGGAGCCCTTGATTCCGTCGGTGATCAGGCTGGCCACCGGGGAGCCGATTCCGTCGTTGGCGAGGCTGGTCGCCACCGACACCATCGGCAGCCCTCGGCGGGTGGCCGCGTACTTGGCGACGTCGATGGTCTTGCCGCCGCCGATGCCCACGACCGCGTCGTACGACCGGGCGCGGAGCTTGCCACCGAGATCGTCGGCGGCGTCCAGCGTGCCCCCGGCGACGGTGAACACGTCAGCGGTCCGCAGGGACGGTCGGATCAGCTCCGCGATCTGGGCACCCTGGCCGGGGCCGACCACCACCGCGACGTCACCGCCCGAGGAGATCCGCCCGTCGGCGAGGATCGCGGCCAGGTCGGCGACCGCCCCACGCCGCACGTCGATGTGCAGCGGCGTGAGGATGCTCCGTGCTAGTAGCGGCACGCGATCTCCCGCGCGCGGGCCAGGTCGGCGTGGTTGTCGACCTCGACCCACGGGACGTCACCGATCGGCGCGGCCCGCACCTCCCCGCCCCGGTCGGAGAACTCCTGGTAGCCGTCCTCGTAGTAGAGGTTCGGGTCCCGTCGCCAGGTCGCCTCCAGCGCGTCGGCGAGGGCGTCGGCGACCTGCGGCTCGATCAGCGTGGCGCCGATGTACTCCCCGTACGCCTCGCCCGGGTCCATGATCTTGGTGATCCGGGTGAGCTGGCCGGCGGCGTCGAAGGTGGTCTTCATCTCCTCCTCGGCCAGCGGCTTGAGGGTGTCCACCGCGAGCAGGATGCCCGGACCGCGCTCGGCGAGCAGGGTCTTCTCCACGCTCACCGGGTGCACAGTGTCCCCGTTGACCAGCAGAACGCCGCGTGCGAAGTACTCCCGGGCCAGCCAGAGCGAGTACGCGTTGTTCCACTCCTCGGCCTTGTCGTTGTGCACCAGGGTGATCGTGACCCCGTACTTCTTCTCCAGGTCGGCCTGCCGCTCGCGGACCGCGTCCGCCGCGTAGCCGACCACGATCACGATGTCGGTGAGCCCGACCTCGGCGAGGTTGCCCAGTGCGATGTCCAGGATCGTGGTCTCGCCGTCCACCGGCACCAATGCCTTGGGCAGGGTGTCGGTGTACGGACGCAGCCGGCGTCCAGCTCCGGCCGCGAGCACCATTCCGATCATCGCGACATCCTCCCTCGTCCTGCTGCCCGTCATCGGTGGAGGATAGCGCCGGCCGGTCGGCCAGCTCTGGTCAACCGGGCAGCCGGGTGACGCGGCCGGGCCGGCGGGCAGGGTCAGCCGGCGACTGGGCCGGCGGGCAGGCCCGGGCCGGCGGGCAGGGTCAGCCGGGTAACGCCGCCAGGTCGGCCAGCAGGGTGAGTCGCTCCTCCGCGCCGAGGGCGGCGTACGGGCCGGCCGCCCGTCGGTCGGTCTCCAGCTCGATGGCCGTCCGCTCCGGACCGGCCGGCAGTGCGGCGACGCTGGTTGCGGTGTGCCCGGCGGCGGCCCAGGCGGCGGCGTGCGCGTCGGCCCGGTGGTAGCGCAGCGTGCCGAGCCGGTTGAGCAGCAGCACGCCCGACGGGGTGCCGTCCGGCTCGTACGGGGGCGCCATCGCGGTGAAGGCGGAACCCGCCTGGTCTCCCTCCTCGTCGGCCAGCACCAGGGCGTACGACAGCAGCCGCCCGAGCGCCGTCACCATCCGGGTCACCCGCTCGTCCTGCCCGGCCCACAGTTCCTCGGTGACGTCGGCGTGCACCTGGTACAGCTCGTTCAGGAAGGCCGCCCCGCGCTCGCTGGCGGAGAGCGTGCCGTCCGCGCTGCGGTGGAGCATCCCGTACGCCACCTGTTTGTCCAGTGCCCGGCGGCAGGAGACCGGGTCCTGGTACCGGGTGACCGCCGCGAAGCTCGGGCCGTCGACGCTGCCACCGGGTGCGGCCAGCCGGGTGCGCAGGTCGACCAGGAATCCGGTCGCGGCCACTCCGCCGTACCGCTGCGCCAGCACCGCGCCGCCACCGTCGCGACCGGCCAGCATGCCGGCCCGGAAGACCCGGTCCACGGCCGGGGCGAGCAGCCCGGCGAGCCGGTGTGGGGCCAGCTCGACGCTGTTCACCGACCGATCGACCGGAGGGCGGCGAAGCCCTCGTCGGCGATGCGTCGGATCAGCCCGTCGTTGACGTCGCGGTGCTCGTCCAGCATGGTCACCTCGTGCTCGGCGAGCCAGCGGTACTCGGTGTGCTTGCCGGGCTCCAGCCTCGGGTGGTCGAGGTCGCCGTCGACGCGGACCAGGAAGTCGTACTCGATCCGGGTGAGGCCGTCGTCGCCCACGTAGGTGTATTCGCCCACCTGGTCCAGGACGTGCGAGAGGAACCAGCCGGTCTCCTCGGTGATCTCCCGGCGAAGCGCCGCGTCGATGTCCTCGCCGGGTTCCACGTGGCCGCCGACGATGTCCCAACAGTTGGGGAAGAGGCGTCGGTGGGGTGAGCGTCGCTGGAAGAAGATGCGGCCGTCGTGGTCGACGATCAGCGCGCCGGCGCAGCGCAGGGGCTCGGTGGACACCATCCGACAGTAGCGAGCGTTCGTGTTGTGCCAAGGCGCGGCCTTGTCCCGGAAACATCCACCGACGACCATGTCCCTACCGGATGCCACCGTCCCAAGGGAGTGATGCGTGATGCAGGTACGGGATGCAATGTCCAGCCAGATCCTCGTCGTCGGTCCGGAGCACACGCTCCGACAGGCGGCCCGGATGATGTCGGCCCGCGGCGTCGGGTCGGCGGTCGTGATCGACCCGGACTCCGAGGGGGTCGGGATCATGACCGAACGCGATGTGTTGAAGGCCGTCGGGGCGGGCCTGGACTGTGACGTGGAACGCACAGGTGCCCACCTGACCTGGGACGTGGTCTACGCCGGGCCGGAGTGGACGGTGGCCGAGGCGGCCGCGGCGATGGCCCGGGGCGGCTTCCGGCACCTGGTGGTGCTGGACGGTCGGGAGGTGGCCGGGGTGATCTCGGTCCGGGACATCATGCGGGTGTGGGCGGAGAGCCAGGCGGCCGCCACGACCTGACCGGGTGAGACACGACCTGACCGGGTGAGGGTTGCCCTGCCGGATCGATGGGTAAGCATCCCGTGCGGGCGCGGAGGGGCCGTCGCCCGCAGGGGAGGGCCCGATGCGTGACGCGGAGCGCCTGGTCGAGCAGCAGTACGCCATGCTCCTGCGTCGGGATGTGGCCCGCCTGCCGGATCTCTACGCCCCGGAGGCGTTCTACGCCATGCCGGGCGTGACGGTCCGACCGATCGAGCTGCCCGCACTCCTGCGCACCTGGACGGGCGCCTTCCCGGACCTGCGGGTCGACGCGCTGGGCGCGGTCCGCACCGGCGGCGGCGCCGCGGTCGAGCTGCGCCTGACCGGCACCCACACCGGCACGCTGCACTCGCCGTACGGCACCGTAGCGCCGACCGGTCGGACGGTGAGCTGGGAAGTGGCCGACGTGGTCCGGGCCCGCAAGGGCCGGATCACCGCCTGGCGTTCCTACTTCGACTGGAGTCAGCTCCTCGACGCGGTCGGCGTGCAGTTTGACGGGCTTTCCCGGGCGGCGCACCACGACGCGCTCGCCCTTCCGGTCTGAGTTGTCGCCGACCGGAGGAGCCGGGTCACCCGTCCCGGTGGCTCAGGATGCGGACATCGCCGTGCCGTCCGCGCGCCCCCCGCCGCCGCCCGTACGCTCAACATCCATGACCGCCGAGCAGTTGATCTCCTTTGCCCGTGGGGCTCCCTCGCTGGACATCGTCGATGTCGAGGGGCTCAAGGCCGCCGCCGTCCGCGCCTTCGACGCCGACCCTGCGGGGGTGACGGCGTACGGCACCTCCGTCGGTTACCTTCCGCTGCGAAAGTGGATCGCCGAGAAGCACGGGGTCGAGGCCAACCAGGTGTTGGTCACCAACGGGTCGCTCCAGGCCGACGCGTTCCTCTTCGACCACCTCGTCCGCCCCGGCGACGCGGTGGTGGTGGAACGCCCGACGTACGACCGGACGCTGCTCAACCTCCAGCGGATGGGCAGTGAGCTGCACGGCATCTCCGTCCAGCCGGACGGCCTCGACACCGCCGAGCTGCGCAAGTTGCTGGAGTCCGGGGTCCGGCCCCGGCTCGCGCACGTGATCCCGAACTACCAGAACCCGGCCGGCATGACGCTCTCCCTGGAGAAGCGTCGGGAGCTGCTCGACCTGGCCGCCGAGTACGAGTTCACCATCTTCGAGGACGACCCGTACGCGGACATCCGCTTCCGTGGCGAGGCGCTGCCGTCGATGCTCTCGCTGGACACCCGCAACGTGGTGGTGCACGCGTCGAGCTTCACCAAGACGGTCTGCCCGGGTGTCCGGGTCGGATATCTGGTCGGCCCGGCGGACCTCATCGCCGACATCGCCAAGAACGCGACAAGCCTCTACATCTCCCCGGGGATGGTGTCGCAGGCGATCGTGCACCAGTTCTGCGTCTCCGGCGACATCGACCGCTCGATCGAGACGGTACGGGCGGCGTTGGGCGAGCGGGCCGAGGTGCTCGCCGAGTCGTTGCGCCGGCACCTGCCGCAGGCGCGGTTCGTGGAGCCCGACGGCGGCTACTTCCTCTGGGTGGAGTTCCCGGAGGACGTGCTTGTCGACCGGTTGGCCCCGGCCGCCGCCGAGCGTGGGGTCGCCGTGGTCAAGGGCAGCGACTTCGTGCTGGACGGTGGGCGGCACGCCCTTCGACTGGCCTTCTCGGCGGTGACCGCCGATCGGATCGACGAGGGTGTCCGTCGCCTCGCGGACGCCGTCGAGGCCGTGCGCGGCTGAGGCAGGGGCCGTGCACGGCTGAGGCAGGGGCCGTGCACGGCTGAGGCAGGGGCCGTGCGCGGCTGAGGCAGGGGCTGTCCGCAGCTGAGGCAGGGGCCGTGCGCAGCCGAGCCCAACTGTCGGCTTCCTGACAGAACGACGATGCCGGCCGTCCCGGGACTCCCGTCCGGGCGGCCGGCGGCCCACAATGCTGCGAGCGTCATTCGTGTTACGTCGCGGAGATCACCGCCCGACCCTCCCCCGGGCTGGCCGCGACCCGGGTGACGCGGCAGCACAACCTCCCGCCCCCACGGGTGCCGGGTGGGCCGTGTCGTCCCCGCACACCCCCCGATGCGGCCCGGCCCGCCCGGCACCACCCCGAGGCCCACGCGACCGCCGTCACACGCTCACTCGACCGCAGTCGGCGTAGCCTGCAAGCCGCAGCCGAGCGCGGGAGGTGACGCGATGACGGATCGGACAGAGCGGGACCGGACGGCACCGTCGACCACCGGTCGGGTGTTGCGTCCCCGGGCGTGGCCCTCCCCGGTGCGGGCGATGACGCGGATCCTGCACACCGAAGGCTCGCCGCCGGTGTCGATCCCCGCCGACCCCGGCCGCAGTTCGGTGGTCGACTGTGCGCTCTACGTCGACGGCAAGCGGCAACCCGGCGACTGGACGTACGCGGAGGCGCTGACCGCGGCCCGCCGCGAGGAGCACGGGTTCGTCTGGATCGGTCTGCACCAGCCGGAGTTGGCCGAGATGACCGCCATCGCGGAGACCTACGGCCTGCACGAGCTCGCCGTCGAGGACGCCGTCAAGGCCGAGCAGCGCCCCAAGCTGGAGCGGTTCGGCGACGTCGTCTTCCTGGTGCTGCGAACCGCCAGGTACTGCGAGCACACCGAGCTGACCGAGAACTCCGAGGTGGTGGAGACCGGTCAGGTGATGCTCTTCATCGGCCCGAACTTCGTGATCAGCGTCCGGCACGGGGACGCCTGCCGGCTCGCCCCGATTCGAGCCGACCTGGAGACCAAGCAGGATCTGCTGCTGCACGGCCCCTGGGCGGTGGCGTACGGGGTGACCGACCGGGTGGTGGACCTCTACCTGGAGGTGGCCGAGCAGATCGAGGACGACCTGGACGTGCTGGAGGCCGAGGTCTTCGACCGGCACGGCCACGGGCGGATCCAGCGGATCTACCAGATGAAGCGGGAGCTGGTGGAGTTCAAGCGGGCGGTGGTGCCGTTGCAGCGGCCGCTGATGACGTTGACCTCGCAGGTCAACCGGGACGTGCCGAAGGAGATCCGGCGCTACTTCCGGGACGTGCAGGACCACCTGAGCCGCACCGTGGAGCAGGTGAACTCCTACGACGACCTGCTGAACTCGATCCTCCAGGCGCGATTGGCGCAGGTCACCGTCGACCAGAACAACGACATGCGCAAGATCGCCGCATGGGCGGCCATCGCCGCCGTCTGGACCTCCATCGCCGGGGTCGAGGGGATGAACTTCGACAACATGCCCGAGCTGAAGATGACGTACGGCTATCCGGTGGCCCTGGCCCTGATGCTCGGCGTGTCGCTGGCTCTCTACCGCTGGTTCCGCCGCAACGGCTGGCTCTGACCCGCAGCGGGAGCGCGCCGCGCCGGTACGCGCAAACGCCGGCGAGCGGGTTGCCCCCGCCTCGCCGGCGCTCGACGCGTGATCGCTGGGGTCAGCGACGCCCGTTGGTGCGGGCGGTGTCCTTGCCCAGGGCCTTGGTGAGGTCGTCGGTCGGCCGACCGGAGACGTCCGTGGCACCCTCGGCGACGGACGGGACCTTGTCGGTCGGGCGGCCGCCGGTCTGCTTGGCCGTGCCGGTGGTGCCGCCGGCGACCGCCGAGCTGCCCGCGCCGGTCATCCCCGCCGCGCCGGTCATGGCGGACCCGTCGCTCCCCTTGGTGGCGGACGGCGTGCGCACCTCGATCGAGTCGACGTCGTCGCGCATCGGCTCCAGGGTGCTGCGGGTCGGGTCGTACTCGGCCCACTCCTGCTGCTCCCGACGGCGACGCAGCGCGACCGCCCCGGCCAGGCCGGCGATGGCACCCGCCGCCAACAGGCCGGTCATCATCGAGCCGCGACGGCGCGGCTGCTTCTTCTTACCGGTGATCCGCATGGTCTTCGACTTGGCCTTCCTGGTCATCGGCCCTGCCTGCGCGGCGCCGTCACGGGCCGCCGCCGCCAGCGGTGCCAGCGTGGTGAGAGTCGTCCCCCAACCGGTCGACGCGCGGTCGCGTACCTTCGCCGCGGTCGGCCCGACGTAGCCCCGGGCCACCTGGACCCGCGGGCCGACGGTCGCGCCGGCACCCTTCGCGGCGTGGTTGGCTGCCAGCATCAGGTGGCTGATGCTCTGGTTCAGCTCGGCCAAGGCCTGCTGCCCCTGGGACTGCCGCCGCCCGATTCCAAACACGGTCCTACCTCCTGGGAGTTGTTCCTTCGTCATCCTCCACCTTCGGATGCCTCCGCGATGCCAGATCGGGCACATGGGAGGATCCGCATGGAACTGACCAACGAGTGAGGAGTACCCGTGGCCGAGGCTGTCTACGCCACCCTGCACACCAACGCTGGCCCGATCCGGCTGGAGCTCTTCCCCAACCACGCGCCGAAGACCGTCCGCAACTTCGTCGACCTGGCCGAGGGCAACCGTGAGTACACCGACCCGCGCACCGGTCAGCCGGGCAGTGGTCCGTACTACGACGGCACCATCTCGCACCGGGTGATCAGCGGTTTCATGGTTCAGATGGGAGACCCGACCGGCACCGGCCGGGGCGGGCCGGGCTACAAGTTCGCCGACGAGTTCCACCCGGAGCTGCGGTTCGACCGTCCGTACCTGCTGGCGATGGCGAACGCCGGACCGGGCACCAACGGTTCGCAGTTCTTCATCACCGTGTCCCCGACGCCGCACCTGAACAACCGGCACACCATCTTCGGGCAGGTCGCCGACGAGCAGTCGGTGAAGGTCGTCGACTCGATCGCGAACACCCCGACCGGCCCGAGCGACCGTCCGCTGCAGGACGTCGTCATCGAGCGGGTCGAGATCGAGCGGTCTGCTGCCTGACCGACCGGCGAGGTACCTTTGCTCGCATGATTGAGCGCTCCGGAGCACCGCACCGGCCGGCGCCGGTGGTTCGCGCGGCGGTGGACGGCGGGTCGGCCCGGTGAGCGAGTCACCGCCGACCACACCGGTCTGCTACCGGCACCCCGGTCGGGAGACCTACGTCCGGTGCACCCGCTGCGACCGGCCGATCTGCCCGGAGTGCATGCGGGATGCGTCGGTCGGGCACCAGTGCCCGGAGTGCGTCAACGAGGGGCGTCGCAGTGTCCGGCCGGCGCGTACCGCCTTCGGTGGCGGTGCGGCCGGCCGGCACGGCTATGTCACCAAGGCGCTGATCGCCGTGAACGTGCTGCTCATGCTGCTCTCCATCGCCTCCGACCGGGGTGGGGACGCGGCGGTGGGCGGTTCCGGCTTCGGCGGCCTGATGGGCGGCAGCACCCCGCTGACCAACTGGGGGTCGGTGCTCGGGCTGGCGGTCTTCCCCGACGGCACGCTCGGTGGGATCGCGGACGGTCAGTGGTACCGCCTGGTCACCGCGATGTTCCTGCACTACGGCGTGATCCACCTGCTGCTCAACATGTGGGCGCTGTGGGTTCTCGGCCGGTCGCTGGAGGCAAACCTCGGCCCGCTGCGCTTCGGTGCGCTCTACCTGGTCGGCGGCCTCGGTGGAAACGTGGCCGCGTACCTGTTCAGCGCCCAGAACTCGGCCACCGCCGGGGCGTCCACCGCCGTCTTCGGCCTCTTCGCCGCGCTGATCATCATCGAGCGGAAGATGGGCCGGGACATCTCCCAGGTGATCCCGATCCTGGTGATCAATCTGGTGTTCACGTTGACCGTGCCGGGGATCTCCATCCCCGGGCACCTGGGCGGTCTGGTGGTCGGCGCGCTGATGGCGTTGGTGCTCGCGTACGCGCCGCGTGGTCGGCGCACGCTGGTGCAGGTCGTCGGCGGCGCGATCATCCTGCTGGTCCTGGTCGGCCTGGTCCTCGTCCGCACGGCACAGCTGCTCGGCTGACCGCTCAATGGAGATCTTGGAGGGAAGGTGCCCCCGGAGGGGCGGTTTCCTTCCAAGATCTCTCGGGTGTCAGGAGCGGCGGGTGGCGCGCAGCTCGGTGGCCACCTCTTCTGGGGCGGTGCCCAGGTCGAATCGGCCGAAGAGGTGCAGTGACTCGCCCGTGTCGATCTCCAACACCTCGGACGTGAGTCCCAGTCGCGGTCGCCGGTCCACGGTGATCGCCTCGATCTCCGACCAGGGCAGCAGCCGGCGACCAGCGAACCCGCGGATGACGGTGAGTCCGGCCGGATCCACCGCCAACCGGACCGGCGCGATCACGTCGCGTACCGCCCAACCGGCCAGCGCGGCGGCGGCCAGGACGGCCAGCACCAACCGCACCGGGTCGCCGTCGGCGAAGAGCAGCCCGAGCGCGACCAGCAGGACCGCGCCGGCCAGCTTCGCCGCAGGCAGACTCGACGGCACCCGCCACTGCCGGGGTCCGGTGATGTCATCCACCCGCCCAGCATGCCAGCGGTCCGCCGGATCACCGCCCCCCGCTCACGTCGATCATGGAGTTGTGGTGCCCCATATATGGTGCGAAGTGGGAACTTCTGCCCACCACGACTCCATGATCGGCACCGGAGGGTCTGGGGCGGACGGCCGGTCGATGGACGACGTAGGATCGGGGCAGCCCAAGTTACCGGGGAGTAAACATGAGTGACGCGGTCATCGTCGGCGCGGTACGTACCCCGGTCGGGCGGCGTAAGGGCAGCCTCGCCGGCGTCCACCCGGTCGATCTCTCGGCGCACGTGCTGCGTGCCCTCGCCGAGCGCACCGGGCTCGACCCGACGCAGGTCGACGACGTCTTCTGGGGCTGCGTGTCCCAGGTCGGGGAGCAGTCGTGGAACATCGCCCGCAACGGCGTGCTCGCCGCCGGCTGGCCCGAGACGGTGCCCGGCACGACAGTGGACCGGCAGTGCGGGTCCAGCCAGCAGGCGCTGCACTTCGCGGCCGCGACGGTGCTCTCCGGCCAGGCGGACCTGGTGGTCGCCGGTGGGGTGGAGTCGATGACCCGGGTGCCGATGGGCTCCAGTGTGGCCGGCGGCATGCCGTTCAGCGACCAGCTCCGGGACCGGTACCGGGGTGTCGAGGGCTTCGCCGACGACGCGCCGCTGCCGTTCAACCAGGGCGTCGGGGCCGAGCTGATCGCACAGCGGTGGCGCCTGTCGCGTGCCCAGCTCGACGAGTTCGCGCTGGCCAGCCACGAGAAGGCGGCCGCCGCGCAGGACGCCGGAGCGTTCGACCCGGAGTTGACCCCGGTGCCGCTCGGTGACGGTGGCAAGTTCGCCGCCGACGAGGGCATCCGCCGGGACACGACGTTGGACAAACTCGGCGACCTCGCCACCCCGTTCCGAGCCGACGGCGTGGTGACCGCCGGGTCCGCGTCCCAGATCTCCGACGGCGCCGCGGCCCTCGCGGTGACCACCTCCGACTGGGCCAGCCGGCACGGCCTGCGGCCCCTGGCCCGGATCCACACCGCCGTGGTCGCCGCCGACGACCCGGTAACCATGCTCACCGCCCCCATCCCGGCCACCGCCAAGGCGCTGCGCCGCGCGGGGCTGGGCATCGAGGAGATCGGCGTGTACGAGGTGAACGAGGCGTTCGCCCCGGTGCCGTTGGCGTGGTTGGCGGAGACCGAGGCGGACCCGGAGCGGCTGAACCCCCGTGGTGGGGCGATCGCCCTCGGCCACCCGCTCGGCGGCTCCGGTGCCCGGATCATGACCACCATGCTCCAGCACATGCGGGACAACGGGATCCGCTACGGCCTGCAGACGATGTGCGAGGGCGGCGGCATGGCCAACGCCACGATCGTCGAGCTGATCTGACCGGTTGGGAAAACGTCTCGCCCCCGTCCGGGAGGCGACCTAAGGTTCCCAGCGTGACGACGATCGCCGGTGAGCGCGCCCCCGACTGGTCCAGCGAGCAGTGGCAGGTGCGGGCCCGGTCCTGGGTGGACGCGCAACTGAGCCGCGCCGGTCGACGGGTGACCGGGTTGGTGGAGCCTCGGGTGCGTCCGTGGTCGCTGGTCTGGCGGGTGCCCACCGACGACGGACCGGTGTGGTTCAAGGCCAACAATCCGGGCACGGTGCACGAGGCTGTCCTGGTCGCGACGCTCGCCGAGCTGACGCCCGAACGGGTGCTGACCCCGATCGCGGTGGACCGGGAGCAGGGCTGGTCGTTGCTGCCCGACGGTGGTGAGTCGTTGCGCGACGTGCTGGGCCGCGACCCCGACCTCTCGTACTGGGAGCGGGCGCTGCCCGGGTACGCCGCGCTGCAACTCGCCACCGCGCCGCGCGCCGACGAACTGGTCACCCTGGGCGTGCCGGACCACCGCCCGGACGTGCTGCCCGGGCTGCTGGTCGAACTGCTCGACGATCACGGGTCGCTGTTGATCGGTGCCGAGGGTGGGCTCAGCCAGGACATGTACGAGCGGCTGCGGGCGGAGCTGCCGTCGTACGCCGAGCGGTGCCGCCGGCTCGCCGACATCGGGATTCCGGCCACCGTGCAACACGACGACCTGCACGACGGCAACGTCTTCGCGGGCCCGGACGGATACCGCTACTTCGACTGGGGCGACGCGTCGGTGGCGCACCCGTTCGGCACGCTGCTGGTGACCCTGCGTGCCATCCGGTACGCCAAGAATCCGGTAGCCGACGACAGCCAGCTGGCTCGGTTGCGCGACGCGTACCTGGAGGCGTGGACCGACCGGTACGACCGCCGTACCCTCGTCGAGGCCGCCGACCTCGCGATCGACCTGGGTCCGGTGAGTCGGTCGCTCTCCTGGCAGCGGGCTCTGGACACGCCGGACGAGTCGCGTGCCGAGTACGCCGACGCGGTGCCCGGCTGGCTGGCGGAGTTGTTCGCTGCCGATCCGCTCCAGCCCGACTCCTGACCATGATCCGTCCGAGTCGGAAGTCGGACAGCCAGTGCGACCCGTGGCGTGGAACTTCCAAAAATCCTGCGTGACCCACGTCACCCCGTCGGGGACGTCGTTGGGCAGGTCATGGACGTCTTCTCCCGAACGTTCCTTCCGGCCGCCGCCGAGGCTGGCCTGGCCGTGCAGACCGTGAGCCGGCACATGCCGGTCTTCCGGCGCTGCGTCGGCTCCGGTGACGCCACCATCCTGGTCACCCGTTGCAGCCGCCCCGACCGTCCGGTCACCGGCGACTACCTGCTGCTGCTCACCCACCGTCGCCTGGTGGTGACCCAACAGACCCGACTCCTGCACCGACTGCGCCTGCACCTCAACACCGAGTTGCGGGAGCTGAGCAACGTGACCTGGAGCCCGGACCCACGGCTGCAGTCCGTCGAGATGGCGGCCACCGCGATCGACGGGATCCGCGAACGGTTCCTGATCCGGACCAGCCACCCGAAGCAGGTGTGGCAGCTCGACGCGTTGCTCAACCAGGCGTTCCGGACCCGCCTGCGGCCACCCGGCGCGCGGGTCGTCGCCAGCATCGGTGACGCACCGGCTGTGGCACGGCCCGACGTGTTCGCTCCGTCCTGGTGAGCTGACCCCGCACCGGGTGTCGTCCCGCCTTTACCGAACCCGAACACGCCCCGATCGCGCCGACCCTCGCAGTCGGGAATCATGGTCCGGTGACCGTCGAACCGCCGCACTGCGGGCTCGTCCTCGTGGTCGAGGACGAGCCGGCCATCGCCGACCTGGTCCGGCTCTATCTCACCCGGGACGGGTTCGGCGTCCACCTCGAACGGGACGGTGCGGCCGGCCTGAGCGCCGCCCGCCGGCTACGCCCGGTGGCCTGCGTGCTGGACATCGCGTTGCCGGGCCTGCCCGGCACCGAGATCTGTCGTCAGCTGCGCGAGGCTGGTGACTGGACACCTGTCATCTTCCTCACCGCCCGCGACGACGAGGTGGATCGGATCGTCGGCCTGGAGTTGGGTGCCGACGACTACGTGACCAAGCCGTTCAGCCCACGGGAGTTGGTCGCCCGGGTGCGGGCGGTGCTGCGCCGTTCCGCCGGTGGCCCGGAGGGCGCGGAGCGGCCGCGCGTCGTCGGTCCGGTGACGCTCGACCCGGCCCGCCGAACGGTCAGCGTGGCGGGCGCGCCGGTCCAACTCACCTCCACCGAGTTCGACCTGCTGGCCCACCTGATGGCCCGGCCGGGTCGGGTCTTCACCCGGGAGGAGCTGCTGGCCGGGGTCTGGGGGTACGCCGCGCACGCCGGCACCCGCACCGTCGACGTGCACGTCGCCCAGGTCCGGGCGAAGCTCGGCCCGGCCAGCGTGATCCGCACCCACCGCGGCGTCGGGTACGCGGTCGATGCCTGACCATTCCGGGCGCGTGGAGTCGCCGACCATGGCCCTGCCGGTGGTCGGCGCCCACCCGCCCACCGCACCTCGGCGGGTCCGCTTCGGCCGTACGCTGACCGCCCGGGCGGTGCTCGTCACGTGCGCGGTGGCGCTGGTGTCGGTGCTGGTCACCGCGATCGTGGCGGTGCCGTTGGCGATCCGCGGAGCCGAGCAGCGAGACCAGGACGCGCTCTCCGCCCAGGCCCGGCTCGCCGCCGAGGTGCTGCGGACCCGCCTGGACCGGGGGCGCAGCACCGACGAGGAGCGGCTCATCCAGCAACTGCGCAACCAGGGCATCGACGCGTACCTGATCCGACGCGGGATGGTCGACCGCCCAGGCCTGCCACCCCGGGTGGTGCAGCGGATCGAGCAGGGCCGCAACGTGTCGGTCCGGCGCGTCGTCAACGGGAAACGCGCCATGGTCGAGGGCCGGGCGCTGCCCAACGGCAACGGCGTGGTGCTGTCCCGTCCCTCGGCCGACGGGCTGTGGGCGCAGGTGCTACGCGGCCTCTGGTTGCCACTCCTGGCCGGGCTGGCCGCCGGTGTGGTGGCCGGTCTGCTGCTGGCCCGCCGGCTGGCCCGACCGATCCGCGTCGCGGCCACCGCCGCCGCGCGGCTGCGCGCCGGGGACCGGGCCATCCGGGTGCCGGTCGAGCCACCGGACGAGGTCGCCGACCTGGCCGAGGCGTTGAACGGTCTGGCCGGCGCGCTGGCCACCAGCGAGGGGCGACAGCGGGAGTTCCTGCTGTCCGTCTCGCACGAGCTGCGCACCCCGCTGACCGCGATCCGGGGGTACGCCGAGGCGCTCGCCGACGGGGTGCTCGGCGCGGACGACACCGTCGACACCGGTCGGACCATGCTGGTCGAGGCCCAACACCTGGACCGGCTGATCGGGGATCTGCTGGCGCTGGCCCGGCTGGAGGCGGCCGACTTTCCCCTCGAACCGGTGCCGGTGGACCTGACCCGGTTGGCCGTGGACGCGGAGCCGACCTGGTCCGGCCGGTGTGCGGCGGTGGGGGTGCCGTTCCGGTTGGAGACGCCCGATCGACCGGTGCCCGCGTACACCGATCCGGGCCGGATCCGGCAGGTACTGGACGGGTTGCTGGAGAACGCGCTGCGGGTCGTACCCCCGGGGTCGCCGGTGGTGCTCGCGGTCCGGCCGGCGGGCGCGGGCCCGGCCGCCGGCGGTGTGCTGGAGGTCCGCGACGGCGGGCCCGGCTTCACCGACGACGACCTGGCGGTGGCGTTCGAACGCGGGGCGCTGCACGAGCGGTACCGGGGGGTGCGCAAGGTGGGCAGCGGGTTGGGGTTGGCGTTGGCCGCCGGCCTGGTCCGCCGGCTGGGCGGGGAGATCGCCGCCGGGCACGCGCCGGAGGGCGGCGCCGCCTTCACGGTCCGGCTGCCCGGTGATCCTTACCTGACCCGAACATCGTCCTGACGCTCCGCTCGCCGTTCCCGGGCAGGCTGAGGGCTCCATCGGACGAGAGGGAACGTCATGTCACGTTGGGGATTCGCCACCGGTGCCACGGCACTGCTCGCGGCGCTCGCGTTGGGTGCCGGCGGCTGTGGGGCCGCCGAGGTGGCCAGCCAGCCCGCCCGGGAGGCGGCCGTCGAGGTCGCCGCCGCGATGGGCGTGGAGGGTCAGGCGCTGACCGCGATGGGCTTCGACGCCGACGAGCTGGACGTGCAGACCGTCGCCGCGCCGGCCACCCCGACGCCCGGCGCCTCCCCGACGGCCCAGGAGAAGGCCCGGGAGAAGCGCGGCGAGGAGTGGCGCAAGCGCCGGCAGGCGCGGGTGCTGCTGCGGAAGAACACCCTGCACGGCGAGGCGGTGGTGAAGACCAAGGACGGCGATACGCAGACCGTGGCCGTGCAGCGCGGTGAGGTGACCGCTGTCGACGGTTCGTCGATGACCGTCAAGTCCACCGACGGCTTCACCATGACCTGGACCTTCGCCGAGGACCTGCGGGTCGTCGAGCGGCGCGCCACCGTGCAGCCCAGCGAGGTGAAGGTCGGCGCGACGCTCGGGGTCGCCGGCGCGAAGGACGGCGACAAGGGCGTGGCACGCCTCGTGCTCATCCCCCGCGCCAAGTGAAAGGAAGGGCCCCTTTCTAACGCGGAGCGTTAGAAAGGGGCCCTTCCTTTCATCAGTACACGCGCGACCCGATGAAGTCGTCGTGACCGTAGCCGACCGGGCTGGCGGCGGTACGGGCCTCGAACGACCACTGCTGCCGGGTGCTGCTTCCGCAGTTCGCCAACCGAAGGCGGGAGCTGCCCAGCAACGGGTTGTCGAACGCCACGCAGAGGTTGCTCGCGGCGGCCGGCTTGATCTGGTTGCCGGAGAAGACGAACTGTTGGGCCCCGGTGCCGTTGCAGTCGTAGATGTTCACCGCAGTACCGGGGGTCATCGAGCTGTTGGAGACGTCCAGGCAGCGATCGTGGGACAGCTCCGAGTGCAGCGACCGCCGGGTCGAGTCGTACCAGAAACCCTGGTTACGACCACCGTGACAGGAGTACGGCTGCTGCACGGTGCCGTTGCGGGAGTCGTACCCCTTGCCGTCGACGCAGGTGCCGGTGGCCAGGTTGCGCAGTTGCCTGAAGTCCAACAGGCCCGGGTAGAGCACACCGCTGCCGGTGCTGGCCGGGTCGACGCAACTGGCCCGGTCCTGACCGGAGTTCCAGAACTGGGTGATGCACTGGGCGAACATGCCGTGCCCACGGGCGTTGGGGTGGAACGACTGGCGGGCGGCGTTCTCGTTCCAGATGCCGACCTCGATGTAGAGGCCGCGTACCGAGGTGTTGTCGGTGCACACCTCGTGCCCGTGGAAGAGCCGGCTGGCGTCCAGGTAACGGGTGCCGGTGTTCGCGGCGGCCGAGCGCAGCGCCGACTCGAACAGCGGCACCGCCTTGTTCCGGGCGAATGCCGCGTCGGCGAGGTAGAGCAGACAGCCACCGGAGTACCAGCCTGGGAAGTTCGGGTTGTCCTCCACGTCGGGGCTGCCCGGGCTCGGGTACGACATCAGCACCAGCTCGTAGTCCGATCGCAGGTATCCGGCCTTCGTCATGGTCTGCCGGATGTCGGTGAGCGCCGACTCCACGGCCTGCCGGCTGCCGTCGGTGCGGATCGTCCACTGGTCGGTGTAGGTGGGGTAGCAGGGCCCCTGGAAGAAGACCCGGCGGACGGCGCAGTCGGTGGCGACCGGCCCGAACTGGATGGTGCCGTCACCGTTGGCGCCGACCACCACCCAGATCAGCTTCACGTGCGTGTTGCGCGCCTTGATGCCCAGGTAGTCGCCCTGGTTCAGTTCGTTGTGCTGGGTCGGGCCGCCGGCGATGAGGTTCCACGGGGTGGCACCGGAGCAGGCGATGTTGTATTGCGCGTCCGATGTGATGCCGGTGCGGAACACCGCCTGGTCGTACGAGCGGTCACACCAGTTGCCGTCCTGGTGGGTGCCGGGGACGTAGTTGCCGACCCCTTCGCCGGAGATCTCGCTGTCGCCCATGGTGACCAGTGCGGTGCGGCGTTGGTCGATCGGGCGGATCGCCGGGCTGCCGTAGAGGGCGGTGGCCTCGGCGGCCCGGATTGCCTCGAGGTTGGCGGGGAGTGGTTGGACGGTCGGGCGGTCGGCGGCGCTGGCGGGGGTGGCCGGTCCGGCGAGCATCGGTAGGACGAGAGCGGCGACGGCGACGGCGACGGTGATGGCCCGTCGTCGGGTCACGCGTTCGCGCCTGGCGGGGATAGCAGGCATCGACGCACTCCTTTCGGCTCAGTCGCGGGACGTCGACTGAGTTACCAGACGGTAACGTGCGGATCAATAGATGTGAATGTGCCTCGGATCCTTGCGCGCCGGCTGCCGAACCGCCCGGATCGGACGATCCGGACATCCCCGTTCAGTGCCCCGGCGGCAGGGCGTAGCCGACGTAGCCGCGGAACGCGAACCGCCAGCCGGCTGGGACCAGCTTGGTGCAGGCCGGCTGGCTGCCGGTGCAGACGATCGCGTCGACCGAGGAGGGGTCGGCCGGCGGTCGTTCCGGCAGCACCGACTGCAGTGCCACCAGCTCCGGCGAACTCCCGTCCGGCTGCCGGAGCAGCAGCCACCACGGGTACTCCCAGTTGTCGTTCTGCTGCACCAGGCCGATCCGCCGGGCGCCGCTGGCGCGGACCTCCGTCGCCGCCCAGCGGAACTCGTCGGCCCACTGCGGACGGCGCAGGAACCGGGTGTCCCAGTCCGAGGTGGTGAACACCGAACCGGAGCCGACCAGCCGGCGCGGGAAGCCGTACGACAGCGCGAGCACTCCGGCCAGCGCTGAGGTGGCCAGCACGGCGACCGCCGCGAGGGTGGCCACCGACCGGCGTACCGGGTTCGCGCGGCGGCGGCGCAGGAGCGCGTCGACCCAGAGTCCGGCCAGCGGCACCGCCAGCACCACCGCGTAGAGGATCAGCCGGTTGCCCCACGGCTGCCACTTGATCATCGAGGTGTGCAGCAGGACGGCGGCCAGCACCACCACCGCGTACGCGCGCAGCGGCCCGGCCTGTTCGCTGTCGATCCGGCGTGGACGGGCGACCGCGACGACAGCACCGATCAGCGCCAGCGCCCCGGTCAGCGGGAAGGCCACCCGGTCCTCGTCGGGGTACCAGGCCGGCTCCGGGAAGATCTCCCGCCCGAAGGTGATCGCGCGATCCTGCGGGTCGACGCCGATCACGTCCGCGCCCTCGATGATCACCTCGGCCCCGGCTCGGCGCAGTGGCGCCAACGGCGTGTCGAACGCGGTGTGCCCGATCCGTAGGGCGTTGATCAGGATCGACTGCGGGTCGTGCCGTTCCATCGGGATCGACTCGCGCAGCCGGGGTGGCCCCAGCGGGTGCCCGAACTCGGCCGTCACCCGGGCCAGGAACGGGCCGACCACCACGGCCGCGACGAGCAGGATCAGTACCGAACCGGTGACCGTGCGGGCCACCCCACCGACCGGCCGGGGTCGCCGAACCGCGCTGCTCGCCGTGCTCGCGGCCGGGCCGGGCGTCGCCGTGCCCGCGGCGAGGCTGGAGGTCGCCGCGTTCCCGGCCAGGGCGAGTCGGAGCTGCGCCAATCCCCAGAGCACCAGCAGCGGGCCGACCGCGATCAGGCCGCTGGTCTTGGTCACCGCGGTCAGGCCGGTGGCCGCCCCCAGCCCGAGCAGCGTGCCCCAGCCGGTACGCCGCCGCAGCCCGTCCAGCACCAGGGTCGCCGCACAGGTCACCCACGCCGCGCAGACCAGGTCGGTCTGCGTACTGGTCGCCTGGAGCACCACCATCGGCGTGGTCGCCAGCACGAACGCCGTGAATAGTTGAGCCCTCCGGCCGCCGCCGAGCTGCGCGGTGACCCGTGCGGCCACCAGCAGGCAGACCACTCCGGCCGCCCACTGCACCAGGTTGTGCAGTTGGTCCCCGCCGGTGAGGAGGCGAAGGTGCAGCAGCAGGTACTCGGCTCCGGGCGGGATGGTCACCTGCCGGTGGATGGCGGTGGGCCAGAAGTCCAGGTCGCCCTGGGCCACCCAGTGCTCCACCTTCGGCAGGTGGTACGTCTGCGAGTCGAAGTTGTTCGGCTCGGCCAGCAGCGCGACCAGCAGCTCCACCAGGACCAGCCCGGCGATCGTGCCGACGAGCAGCCGCTCGCCCCGCCCAGCCGTACGCCAGGCGTCGACCGCCACGGCGAGTCGGCCGGAGGGCGCCCGTGGGGTCTGTGTCGGCGCGGCGTCGGTCCTGGTCGCGGGGGGCTCGACGGACGGGTCGGGGCTGCCGCCGGACACCACCGCGCCGACCGGCACCGGTCGTGGTGTGGCGGCGGGAGGCGGTACGGGACGGTTCGAGCGTCGCCGCAGGACGACGGCTGTCGCAGCAGCGACCAGGAAGAGCAGCCAGGCGCCGAGGAAGGCCGGCCGGGTCAGTGCGTGCACCGCGCCGAGAAGCTCGACGACGAGTACCGCGTACACCCCGGTCAGCAGTGCGGAGCGCACCACGGCGAGTCGCAGTGGTGCGACCGCATCGACCGCGCGCGACCTCAGCGCGACGGTGAGTAGGAGCACCGAGGCGGCGGGAACCGCCGCGAGCAGGGAGCCGGCAGCCGACATGGCCGGAAGTAAACACCATCCGCCTGCGCTCGCCACGCCGACTGCCCGACGGTGGCGGCGGGCGCCGGGTTAACCAGCCAGGCTAGGCTATGCCCGACGTGTTGTCGCCACCGTGGAGATTCCCGTGAAGCTCTCGATCCTCATGCCGGTCTACAACGAGGAAGAACGCATCGCGGATGCCCTCAAGCAGGCGTTGGCGGTTGACTATCCCTGCGAGATCGAGCTGGTCGTGGTCGACGACGGCAGCCGGGACGGCACCGGCGAGGTCCTCGGCCGCGCCGACGACGCACGCCTGCGGGTCATCACCCACCAGCGCAACGCCGGCAAGGGTGCCGCCATCAAGACGGCGGTCGACAGCGCGGAGGGTGACTACATGGTCATCCTCGACGCCGACCTTGAGTACGACCCGCAGGACATCCCCAAGCTGCTCGACCCGGTGCTCGACGGGCGGGCCACGGTGGTCTACGGCAATCGCACGTTCGGCAGCCACAGTGCCTACAGCTTCTGGTATGTGATGGGCAACAAGGGCGTCACGATGGCCGCCAACGTGCTGTTCAACTCGTACATCGGTGACCTGGAGACCTGCTTCAAGCTGATGCCGGTCGCGCTCTACCGGTCGCTGGAGGTGCGCTCGCGCGGCTTCGGCATGGAGGCCGAGGTGACCGGCAAGCTGCTGCGCCGCCGGATCCGCCCGTACGAGGTGCCGATCAGCTACCGGGCGCGTGGCCGGGAAGAGGGCAAGAAGATCACCTGGAAGGACGGGGTCGAGGCGATCTGGATCCTCGGCCGCGAGCGCGCCCGCCGCCGCCCCGCCCCCGCGCCCCGCTGACAGGCACCCGTTAATCTCTAGTTGAAGTGCACTTCAACTAGAGGACCTGTGATGCCGGATTCGTTGACGATTGGCGAGTTGTCCGTTCGCTCCGGCGTGGCTCCTTCGGCATTGCGCTACTACGAACGACTCGGGCTGATTCGCGCCGACCGGACCGGCGGCAACCAGCGCCGCTACGCCCGCGCCGAGTTGCGGCGGGTGGCCTTCATCCGGATCTCCCAGCAGGTCGGCGTCTCGCTCGACGAGATCCGGGCGGCACTCGACTCGCTCCCCGAAGGCCGCACCCCCAGCCCACAGGACTGGGCGCAGCTCTCCGCGAGCTGGCGGAGCCGGTTGGACGAGAAGATCAGGCTGCTGGCCGAGCTCCGCGACAACCTGGACGGCTGCATCGGCTGTGGGTGCCTCTCCCTGCAACGCTGCGTGCTCTACAACCCGGGGGACGCACTGGCCGGCGAAGGGCCCGGCGCACGCCTGATGCTGCCACGACCAGCGGACGCCCCTCCCGACGTCACCCCAGGGTGAGCAGCACCTTGCCGAAGTGATCGTTCGACTCGACGAGCCGGTGCGCCTCCGCCGCCTCGGTCATCGGCAGCCGCCGGTCGACGATCGGTCGGACCGTGCCCGCCTCGATCAACGGCCACACCTCGTCCCGTACGCCCTGGACGATCTCCGCCTTCTCGGCGAGGGGCCGGGAGCGCAGCGACGTCGCGGCGACGCTCGCCCGCTTGGTCAGCAACGCACCGAGATCCAACTCGGCCCTGCGCCCACCCTGCATGCCGATCACCACCAGCCGTCCGCCGGTGGCCAGCGCCGAGACGTTCCGCCCCAGGTAGGACGCGCCCATGATGTCCAGGACGACGTCGACGCCGCGACCGTCGGTGGCCTGCCGGACCTCCTCCACGAAGTCCTGCTCCCGGTAGTCGATCGTGTGCGACGCCCCCAGCTCACGCAGCCGAGAGTGCTTCTCCGCGCGGGCGGTGGTCAGCACGGTGGCGCCCAGTGCGGCCCCGAGCTGGATCGCGAAGGTGCCGATCCCACTGCCGCCACCGTGCACGAGCAGAGTGTCACCCGCGCCGAGCCGCCCCACCTGGACCAGGTTCGACCAGACCGTGCAGGCCACCTCGGGCAACCCTCCGGCGTCGACCGGGTCGCAGGCCGGCACCGGCAGCAACTGCCCGGCGGGCACCGCCACCCGCTCGGCGTACCCGCCGCCGGCCAGCAGCGCGCAGACCTGCTGCCCGACCGCCCATCCGGCAACCTCCGCGCCGACCACGGTGATCACCCCAGAGCATTCCAACCCGGGGTACGCGGGCGCGCCCGGCGGCGGCGGGTAGTGCCCCTGCCGTTGTAGCAGGTCAGCGCGGTTGACCCCGCTGGCCCGCACATCCACGATCACCTCGTCCGGGCCCGGCTCCGGGTCGGGCACCTCGGCCCAGACCAGCGCTTCGGGTCCACCGGGTTGCGGGATGGTGATCGCTTTCATGGAGTCAGTCTTACCCGATCGCACCCGATGCCGCAGGCGCACCCTCCAGCCCATTGTGGACGCGGTGGACCGCCTGGCCGGCGCATTCGGGGAGGGACGCCGGGCCGTCCGACGGGAGCCGTGGCAGACTGTGCGTGGCCGTACGCCTGCGGGTGGCGGCCCAGGAGGGTTCGCCTAGTGGCCGATGGCGCTGGTCTTGAAAACCGGTAAGGCAGCGATGTCTTCGTGGGTTCGAATCCCACACCCTCCGCTTCCCCTGGTGGGGTGTTTACGCAGCTCACCCCCGACTCCGGTCGGGGCTGTTTGCTGCTGGAGGGCTGGTGGGGGGCTAGGCAAGTCTGCAGAGTGGTGCGACCGCCGATCTGCAGCCGTCAGGTTGCCGGCAGGTAGATGGCGATCCAGTCCCTCAGCCGTTTCAGCACCAGAGGATGGACGTCGACCATCTCGATCCGCTCGGCGACCACTGCTGGTTCGGTGAGCCCGGCCCGGATCAGCGCGTCGGCGAATGCGTGGTGCTTCTCCCTGCCAGCTGTCAGCTTGGACACGACGCAGTCGTGCGGTTCGAGCGTGTAGCCACGCCCCGGTCGGGTGCTCTGAGACTCCACCAGAAACTCGCGCTCGCGCAGGTTGACCACCTGCTGACGCGACGAACCGAGCAGCTTGGCAACCTGACCGGTGGTCAGAAGGCCCCCACTCGTCGTCACCATAGGCCGAACACGCCACCTGAACCGAGGCTTCGGCTGAACGGCTGCGCTACGGGACAGCGTTGGCCGGTGCCGCCGCCATCGCGCGGTGGTCTGCGCCGCTGACCGCTGCCGCACCGGTGCTGATGAGGATCGCCACGACGGCGACGATGCCACCGAGCCCTGGACGAGGCATGACCGCAGGTACCGCTCCATCGAACAGGGCTGACGCTTCGTCGTAGGTGAGCGCGAGGAGGAGCGTCGATCCGACGGCGACCAGACTCAGCGCGGCGGTGGCTGCCAGGGTGAGCGTCGGTCGGGCGGCCCGACTGAGTACGGCCCAGGCGACGCAGGCATGCAGCGCCAGAACACTGCCCACATACCCACCCCAGCCGGGGAATCTGGTGAGTGGCACGGTGATGTCGCCGTAATGGGCCCACGGAAGTGTGATGGCGGAGAGCAGGCTTCCCACAGCTCCGACGACGGCAGCGGAGAGGGCAACGCTCCTCGTCATGGCTCGACCTCCCTGACGGCTCGTATGGAGAGCACCTGGCCCGCCACGCCCACCAATCTGGCTGTTGCCACGCGTGGAGTGAGCCGCCGATCGTGGTCAATGTTAAGGGCGATGTCTTCGTGGCTTCGAATCCCACACCCTCCGCAACCGTGATCGACTCGGTTTCGCCGACGTTGGTGTATCGAGACGTCTTGGGTTCCGCGACTTCCCGGAAGGCGAGTGGATCACGATTCGGCCGGGTCGACTGACGCACCGGACCGGCCTCTGGTCCACGCCTCGTAGCTGAGCAGCACGGCCAGGAACGCGGTGAGCAGGCTGAGGGCGGCCAGGCCAGGCAGGTAACGCCCGACGGGGAGTAGGAGCAGCGCCACGGCGGGCGCGAGAAACTGCTCGGGTCGTACGCACCTGACGCTGAGGGCCAAGAACGTCGCCCGGCCGGCGAGGTACAGGGTGGTCCCGCCGAACAGCGCGACAGCCGGGATCCAGTGCAGGGTGTGCTGGCTCTTGCCGTGCGCCAGGTCGGCGATCACCTCCTCGACTCCCAGCGCCACGTAGATCGTTCCGGCGAGCAGCGGGAGGTGGGCGACGGCTCCGAGGACGAGTGGGATCGAGGACAGCGCTGTGGTGAGGGCGTAGAGCCGAACGGTTCTGAGTCGCCGGGGATCGTCCACCGACGCCCAGTAGAAGAGAGCGAACTGGGTCGACCGCACCACGACGTACGCCAGCACCAGGATCAGCCGGGGTGTCCTCGTACCCCTGCCGGTTTCCCAGGCTTCGCGGAGGACCAACGCGATGAGGAAGACGGCTGCCATCGCCACGGGGACGCCCGCCCGGATCAACCCGACGTCGAGCCGGACGTAGTTGCCCAGCCAGGCATAGACCAGCCAGGAGTTCCACAGCAGCATGAGGACGAGCAGGCCCTGTACCAGCGTCACCGACGTGGGTCGCTCGCTCATGAACGTGGTGACCCGGATGAGCCCGAAGACGAGCACGAGGTCGAAGAAGACCTCGAACAGCGTCGGTCGGTGCGTCTCTGCGGTGGCCACCGGCCGGGATCGGACGATCCGCCACATCAGATCATCTTGACTGGTCGTCCCGGAGGGTTGCGGCGTCCCGTGTTCCGGTCACTCCGGCGGGTCCGCGCTCCGCCGCTCCCGGCGGATCGTCTCCTCGGCCAGTCGCTCGACTGCCCGTCGGCGCTCGTCCGCGGCGGCCCGTTCGTCCCGGCGGCGGAACGCGGTGAGGACAGCTACCGCGAAGTCCCGCCAGATCCCGGCCACGATGTCCCCCTGAGGAACGTTGCCCGGACTCCACCGTAGCTCCGGAAAACCACAGTGCCGGTCGTCGGACGGGACGCAGCGGGGTAAGAAGGGGCTGGTATCTCCGCACACCGGAAGGATTCGTCCCGATGACCCTGGAACGACCGATTGCCCCGGACCCGTACGAGTTGCTGCCGACGCTGCCCTCGTTCACGCTGACGAGCGACGACGTGCATAACGGTGAGCCGATGGACGCCCGGCACGCGCACGGCAGCACCGGGGGCGAGAACGTCTCGCCGCAGCTGACCTGGTCGGATTTCCCCGCCGAGACGAAGAGCTTCGCGGTGACCTGCTACGACCCGGACGCACCGACCGGCAGCGGCTTCTGGCACTGGGTGCTGGTGAACGTGCCGGTCACCGTCACCCAGTTGCCCACCGGGGCCGGTGGCGCGGCGGGCACCGACCTCGGTGGCGCGTTCTCGGTCCGCAACGACTACGGCGAGCAGGGGTACGGCGGTGCGGCTCCGCCGCCCGGTGACCGCCCGCACCGGTACGTCTTCGCGGTGCACGCGGTGGACGTCGAGCGCCTGGACCTGACCCCGGACGCCAGCCCGGCCTACGTCGGCTTCAACCTCACGTTCCACACCCTGGCGAGAGCGGTGATCCGCCCCACGTACCAGATCAAGGAGTAACGCCCCGTCTCGTCGATCATGGAGTTGTGGTGGGTGCAAAACACCCGGCAGGTAATAAACCTGGCACCACAACTCCATGATCGACCGGGCTGGGCGGCCCGGGTGGGTCAGGAGGGGACGCGGGCCACCGCGAAGACGGACTGGCCGAACGGGGGGCGGACGAGCTGCTCGGCGGCCTTGGTGGCGGGCAGGACGACGGTGTCGTACACCTTGACCATCGGGCCCTCCTTCGGCATCAGCCGGAAGACCTTCGTCGCCATGAAGTAGCCGATCAACCCCAGCGCGTTGGCGTAGTGGATCTTCTCGACGGTCAGGCCGGCCTCCGTCATCGCCGCCTGGAGGGTCTTCTTCGTGTAGCGGCGGACGTGCCCGGTGGCGATGTCGGCCGGGCTCATCGCGAACTGGAACGCCGGCACGATGATGATCACGGCCCCGCCGGGTCGGACCAGGTCGCGCATGCTGCTGAGCGCGCCCACATGATCCTCGATGTGTTCCAGGACGTTGTACGAGACCGCAGCGCTGTAATCGCCCCGGTCGTTGTGCGGCAGCAACATCTGCCGGACGTCGATGTTCGGCCGCGCGGCGAGGCGCTCCTTGAGCTGCACCAGCCGGTCCGGGTCGGCCTCGGTGGCGGTGAACCGGGGCAGCAGCTCCGACCACTCGAGGGCGTAGTCACCGAGGCCGCTGCCGATCTCGATCGGGTCGTCGCCGAGGTACGGCACCGCGAGCTCGATGAACCAGCGACGGTGGTTGACAGCGGTCGCCAGGCCCTCCAGCACCTCGGACTGCACGCGCTGATCCCCAGTGATTTCTGCCATGCGTCGATTCCTCACGATATGAACTCGACCCGTGCCTGGACCGACAGAGTGAATCATCCGCTGGGAGGGCAGAAGAATCGGGGCATCGGGGGTGGCCGAATTGTGGTCGGGGGGTGGGTTCGTGATCGGCGGTCGGCGAACCAGGCACATAGTACGGCAATACCCCGAAACATGTCACGGCAGCGTCAGCCCGTGACTACCCTACGAATTGTCATGACTACTCCCGAATCGGACCCGCCCAGTGGCGTCGGCGGCCCGGCCGCCGCGTCGGTGGAGGGGGTCTCCGCCGATGCTCGGCGGCGCCGTCGGGGGAAGTTGGTCGACCTGGCCGCCGTGCTGAGCTTCGTGCTGCTCGGCTTCTGGGTCACCGGTCGGCTCTGGCTCGACCCCGGCAGTGCGGTGCGGGACAACAAGTCCGATCAGTCGCAGTTCGAATGGATGATGGCGCACGGTGCGCGGGTCGTCACGCATTTCGCGTACCCGTTCCATTCGAATCAGATGAACGTCCCGGACGGCGTCAATCTGATGGCGAATACGTCCGTGTTATCCATTTCGTTGCCATTTACTCCCATCACCCTGCTGTTCGGGCCGCGGGCGGCATTCCTGGTCTTTCTCACCGCCGGCATGATCGCCACCGCCGCCGCCTGGTACTTCCTGCTCTCCCGGGTCCTGATCGGCAGTCGCGGGCCGGCATGGGTGGGTGCGGGCTTCTGCGCGTTCGCGCCCGCGATGGTGTCGCACGCCAACGGACACCCGAACATCGTGTCGCAGTTCGTCGTCCCCCTGATCATCTGGCGCACGCTGCGACTCGGCGACCCGGGCCGCTGGCTGCGCAACGGCGTCCTCCTCGCGCTCGTGATCGTCTGGCAGGCCTTCCTCAACCTGGAGATCCTGCTGATGACCGCGATCGGGCTCGGCGTGGTCATCGGCGTGCTCGCCCTCGGCCGCCCCGACATCCGAGCACGGACCCGGCCGTTCCTCGCCGGTCTTGCCGTCGCGGCCGGGGTCGCCGGGCTGCTGCTGGCGTACCCCCTGTACGTGCAGTTCTTCGGCCCGGACGCGTACTCCGGGCTGTCCCGCCTGATCCGTGGCTACTCCAGCGACCTCGCCTCGTTCGTCGCGTACTCCCGGGAGTCACTCGCCGGCAACGCGCGCACCGCCGCGGGCCTGGCCAAGAACCCGACCGAGGAGAACAGCTTCTTCGGCTGGGCGCTGGTGGTCTTGGTGATCGCCCTGGTCTGGTGGTTGCGCCGCTCGGTCGTCGTGCTCGCGCTGGCCGGGCTCGGGCTGCTCTTCGCGGTGCTCTCGCTGGGCCGTGAGGTCCGCTTCGACAACAAAGGGACGGGTGTGCCCGGCCCCTGGGCGGCGCTGGAGAACCTGCCCATCCTGCACTCCGTGGTGCCGACGCGGTGGGCGCTGGCGATCACCCCGATCATCGGGCTGCTGCTCGCCTACGGCGCCGAACGCGCCCGCGAACTGGCCAACTCGCACCCGTCGGCCCGGGGGCAGATCCACTTCGTCACGGCCACGGTGGTCGTGATGGCCCTGCTCCCGATCGTGCCGACCCCCCTGCCCGTGGCCCATCTCGACCCGATCCCCACCTTCGTGACCAGTGGGGCGTGGCGTCCGTACGTGGCCGGTGGGCGCAGTGTGGTCGCCCTGCCGTTGCCGGACACCACCTACGCGGAGCCGTTGCGCTGGTCCGCGGCGACCCGGCTGGACATGCCGCTGGCCCGCGGCTACTTCCTCGGCCCGGACACCCGGCCCAGCGCCGAGCCTCCCAAGGTCGCGCTGTTCGGAGCCACACCGCGCCCCACCAGCAGCTTCTTCGCCACCATCCGACGCACCGGGGCGGTGCCGCCGATCACTCCGCAGAGCCGGGTCCGGGCGGTCGACGACCTGCGGTTCTGGCGGGCCGGGGTGGTCATCCTCGGCCCACACGAGCACGAGGACGCGTTGCGTCGGGGCATGACCGAGCTGACCGGCATCCAGCCGGTCTTCACCGGCGGTGTATGGGTGTGGGACGTCCGTCCGTTGACCGACTGAGGCGGACTCTCAGCGGACGCAGCAGCCTTGGCAGACCTTCGGCCGGGGCAGGGTGAAGGCGAGGCAGCAGGTGCGCCGCTGCACGGTCGGTTCACCGGTCGGGCCGGGCACCAGCTCGATCAGGTCGGTCAGGCCGAGGGCGCCGAGCAGGGTGTCGATGCTCTGCACGGTGGACCCGGGCAGGGCGTCCGCAGCCCGCAGGATGCCGTGTGCGATGCCGGATGCGACCGAGCCGAGCAGCGTCCGGGTGCCCACCCGGACCTCCGACTGGATCGCCGTGATGAGCGGTGCCAGGTGGGAGTCGAGCAGGGAGACCCGCAGTGCGGTCAGCAGCTCCGCCTCGTCGGCGACGACCCGCACCTCCGGCAGGCCGGCGAGCGCCAGCGGATCGTTCGGTAGCACCGCCACGGTGATCCCACGGCGCAGGCCCATGGTGAGCAGCTGCCGATGGTCCTCGAAGTGGATCAACACGTCGGCCGGATCGAACAGCGGCACCCGGCGGGCCGAGGCCCAACCGAGCACGACCGGCAGCGCGGTCCAGTAGCTGTACGACTTCCAGGCCAAGGCGGCGCAGGCGTGCGGGGTGCCACCCCAACGGGCGGCGGCGCCGTTCAGCAGCTCCGGCATCCGGCTGCCGTCGATCAGGGTGGTGGCGGCTGACCAGCCGAACTCGTCGTCCACGAGGAGACCCGGGGCGAGCCCCGGAAGATCGTCGGTGCCGAACATGGCGCGGAGCGCCGCGGTGACGGGGGCGAGTGGCGTGGCGGCGACGTCCCGCCCCGGCAGCACCGCTGTCACCTGAGATCCCCCGTCCGCGTGACCGAGGAGTGTGCCCCGGCGGACGACCACTGCCGTCCTGAGCTAAGGCTAGCCTAACCACGGCCTCGGGTGTAAGGGAAGCCTCGCCTTGGTTGGATCGGGAGGCCCAGGTCACGCCGGTTGCCGGCGGGAGAAGCGCCTCCTGCCTCGGCCAATACCCGGCGGTTCTGCAGAAAAACGCCGCCGCAGGATCGATGTCTATCGGTAAATTGTCAATCAGAGTGTCGACAAGATGCCAAATACGTGTGTGCTCGGCCACGGAACGTGAAACTTGTAGCCCCGGCCACGAGGAAGCCGATGACGACCTCACCCCTCGAACGGGCTGCCGACTCCTTCGCGGCCGAACTCGCCCGACAGCGGACCGGGCGAGGGCTGTCCAAGAAACAACTAGCTGTTCTGATGGGGTTCGACCCCTCCTACGTGAGTCACGTCGAGGGCCGCCGGCACCGGCCGACCGAGGACTTCGCCCGCCGCGCCGAGGCCGTCCTGGAGGCCAGCGGCGCGATCTGGCAGCGTTTCCGGGAGTACGACGACCTCCGTCACACCCGCACGGGTCACCCGCCCCGCGAGCAGTACCCGCCCGGGCAGTGGCTGCCACCGGGCACTGGCCTCGTCGTGGAACGGGAACTCGCCACCCTCACCCACACCGACGACGGCTACCGGTGTGTGATCCACCGCGAGCTGTACAACGCCGGCACCGAGCCGGTCACCCGCTACCTGGTCCGGGTCGCCGTGGACCGCTACCCGAACGACCCCGGCCGCTCCAACCGGCACCACCGGGAGCACCCGCTCACCTTCGCCGAGCTGCAACTACAGGCCCGCCGCGACGACGGTGGCGGCGATCCGGAGCCGATGCACTGGCGTGCCAAACACGACCGGGACGCGTTCAAGGAGATCTGGCTGCTCTTCGAGAACGGGGAACGGCGGTTCCCGCTCTACCCGGGTGACCGGGCCACCATCGAGTACGCGTACAGCGTCGGCCACGACAAGTGGGGCCCCTGGTTCCAGCGGGCGGTCCGGCTGCCCACCCGGCAACTCGCCGTACGCCTCGACCTGCCCGCGCCACTCGACCCGCAGGTCTGGGGCGTGGAGACCTCCCTCTCCGCGGAGGAGGGCCCGCTGCGGACAGCTCCGCAACGGCACGACGAGGGCGACCGGGCCATCTACGACTGGCAGACCGACGACCCGCCGCTGAACGCCCGCTACCGGATGCAGTGGCGCTTCCGGGCCCGACCGGATGGGGAACCCGACAGCGGCCCCGGCGGTGTCCGGGTACGGCCCAGCGACCGGATGCGCGGTCTCGGCATCGTGCAACGCGGGGACGATCTGCTCCGCCAACACGTCCGGCCGTTCGACCTGCCCGTCGAGGAGCCCGTCGCCCGGGAACTGGTCGACCGGCTCACCACGGCCCTGGCCCGGCTCGACGAACTGCACCCGTTCAGCAAGGGCGTGGGGGTCGCCGCTCCGCAGCTCGGCGTCGGCCGGGCGGTGGCGGTGGTCCGGCCCCCGGACCGCTCGGCGGAGCCGGTCGTGCTGCTCAACCCCCGGGTGGTCGATGCCGGCCCGGACACCGACGAGCAGTACGAGGGCTGCCTCTCCTTCTTCGACCACCGTGGTCTGGTGCCCCGACCCCTCCGGCTGGACGTGGAGCACGCCCAGTGGGACGGCAGCCGGATCATCACGTCGTTCGAGTTCGGGATGGCCCGGCTGGTCGCCCACGAGATCGACCACCTTGAGGGCCGGCTCTACGTCGACCGGATGGCGCCCGGTGTGCCGCTGGTGCCGGTCGAGGAATACCGCGAGACCGGGCACCCCTGGCGCTACTGACCGTGGGGCCGGGGCGCGTGCCCCAGGGGGCAGGGGCACGCGCCCCGGTGTGGGGGGAGGAACGTCTAGAGGTCACCGAAGGTGTCGTAGCGGATGTGCGGCGGCGGCACCTCGTCAGCGGCGAGCACCCGCAACGTGGACCGGACCATCCGGGCCGAGCCGGAGACGTAGCAGTCGTGCGTGGTCCACGGGCCGTACCGGGCCACGACGTCCGGGATGTCGCCCTGCTCCCCGTCGAAGTCCGGCTCCTCGCTGCACGCGGCGGTGACCGACAACCACGGGTGTACCGCCACCAACTCCTGCAACCCGGCCAGGCCGTACAGGTCCGCCGCCTGCCGGGCACCGTAGAAGACGTGCACCCACCGGGTCCGGTTGAACGTGGCCAACTCCTCGACAAGTGCCTTGATCGGCGCCAGGCCGACCCCGCCGGCCACGCACAGGACGTCCCGTTCCGAGCTGCGGTCCAGGGTCATCGACCCCATCGGTGCCGCCAAGCGGAGCAGCTCACCTGGCCGCACCCGACGCACCAGCGCGCCGGAGACCCAGCCCGCCTCCGGCGACCGCACGTGGAACTCCAGCAGGTTGTCGTCGTTCGGTGCGTTCGCGATCGAGTAGTTCCGCCACACCCGGGGGTGGTGGCGCGGTACCTCCAGGCTCACGTACTGCCCGGCCTGCCAACGCAACGGATGCTGGAGCGCCCGACAGGTCAGCACGGCGGTGTCCGGGCCGTACCGCTGGTGGGTCAGCACCTCGGCGTGCCAGAACGGCGGGCCGTCGTCGGCCTCCGCACCGGCCACCATCCGGTCGGTGATCGCCGCGTACGCCTCCCGCCACGCCTGGTCGTACTCCAGGTTCCAGCCGTCGCCGGCGGTGCTACGAAGCGCGTCCAGCAAGGCGACTCCCATCGTCGCGTAGTGCGAGTCGTCGACGTGGTACTTGCGGTGGTCGCGGCCCAGCGCCCGGAGGAACTCGTCGAAACTCTCCGGGTCGTCGACCGTGTGGATCGCCGTGATGATCGCTTCCAGTAGGCGGTCGCCCTGGCCGGTCATCTGCACCGGGAAGAGCTGCCGCAGGGCGGGGTCGAGCAGGAACAGTCGGGCGTAGAAGTGCCCGCTCAACCGCGCCCGGTCGTCCTCGACCAGGGTCCAGCTCTCCTTCAGCAACCGCGCGAGGTTGTCCACAGGGCGCTCCTTCTCCAGACGGCAGCGGATCGGGCGCCCATAGAATCTCCACGGAGAGTGTCGACCGGTCGCACAGAATGTGCGATCGGCTCATGCTGGCCGGTCGGCCATGTCACCGGTGCCACCCGTCGGGCAGAGTGGTGCGGTGACCGTTGAGCTGACCCGCCCGGTGTCCCGCCGACTGCTCGGCACCGAGACGTTGCTGGTCCTCGGCCTCTCCCTGGGCCAGTCCGCGATCTACGCGCTGGTCTCGATCATCGCGAAGTTGACCGCCGACGGTCCGCTCTCCAGGCAGACCGCCTCGCTGAACACCTCGGCGTCGCCCCGACCGTGGCTGGACCTCACGTACCAACTGCTCGGCATCGTGTTCGCGCTGCTGCCGGTGCTGCTCGCCGTACACCTGCTCAGCCGGGACCCCGGCGACCCGGCGCGGACCCTCGGCCTGGACGCCCGGCGGCCCGGCCAGGACTTCGCCCGTGGGGCCGGCCTGGCGGCGCTGATCGGCCTGCCCGGGCTGGCCCTGTTCTGGGTGGCCGCCCAGCTGGGGCTCAACGCCACGCTGGTGCCGGCCGCGCTACCGGACCTCTGGTGGACGGTGCCGGTGCTGATCCTCGCCGCCGTGCAGAACGCCGTGCTGGAGGAGGTGATCGTGGTCGGTTACCTGGTCACCCGGCTACGCCAGCTCCACTGGCGGCTGGCGGCGATCATCGCGGCCAGCGCGCTGCTGCGCGGCTCGTACCACCTCTACCAGGGCTTCGGCGCCTTCGTCGGCAACGCGGTGATGGGCGTCGTGTTCAGCCTCTTCTACCTGCGCACCCGACGGGTGATGCCGCTGGTCATCGCGCACACGCTGCTCGACGTGGCCGCCTTCGTCGGCTACGCGCTGCTGCCCCGGGAGTGGTTCGACTGGCTCTGACCCGTCAGCCGGCTCTGACCTGTCAGCCGGGTGCGACCGGTCCGCGCCGCGCGGGCCGGTAGGCGGCCACCGTCCGGGCCGCGAGCCGGTCGGCTGCCGCCGCGTCGCCCAGCGCCGCCGCGAGCATCGCCGCACCCGGCAGCAGCCGGGCCGCCAGCCGCAACGCGACCCAGCCGCCGGCCTGTGCGGTGAGCGGAGCGGCCAGCCGCCAGGCGGCCTCCGCCGCCCGAGGCCAGCCCTCCTCGACCGGCTCGCCCGCCGCCTGCGCCGCGGCCAGTGCCGCCTCGGCGCTCGCGGCGTCCGGGTGGACCTGGGTGAGCACCAGCAGCTCGACGGCCCGATCGGGGTGCGCCGGATCCTTGCCGTACGCGGCGGCCAGGTGCAGCACCAGGTTCGCGTGCGTCCACAGCACCGACGTCAGCTCGGCCAGCGGCGCGAAGAACCCGGCCAGCGCGGCCGTCGCCCCACCCGCGCCCGCCGAGCGGACGAACCGCCGGCTGGCCAACCGGGCCAGGCCGTCCGCCGACGCGTCCGGATACCGGTTCCGCAGCTGTGCCGCCCACTCGGCCGCGCCGGGCCCGAGCGCCCGCACTGCGGCAAGAGCCAACAGCTCCGGCGCGAACCCCGGGTGGTCGACCACACGCGCGGCCACCGCCCGCAGCTCCGATTCCGGAGTACGCCCCGAAGCCGGCGGTTGCTGCTCGACCACGGGTGCCGGGATGGCCTTCTTCGGCGTGGTGCTCTTCCGGGGGGTCGCCTCTCGTTTGGCGTGGCTCTTGGCCGCTGCCGGTGTGCTCGGCGTCACCTCGGTAGCCGTGTCCGTCGCCTTCCTGGCGGTGGTCTTACCGGCAGGAGTGGTCCGGGCCGGCGGAGTGCGGTCCTCCGGCGCCTGGGCCTGCGGTGCCTGGGTCTGCGGCGCCTGGGTCTGCGGCGTCCGGACTTTCGGTGGACCGGCCTTGCGCCTCGCGGCCTTGGCTGTCGCGGTCGCGGGCGTCGTGGTGTCGGGCGTCGTGGCCTCGGCTGTCGCGTTCTTGGGCGTCGTGGTTGTCGGCTGCGGCTGCTCGACGGACGCCGGGCTTGGCCTTGCGGGAACCGCCTCGGCGGTCGGTGGCGCTGGTTCGTTGCCGTTCGCGGCGGCGCTCGACCGTGTTGCCCGCTCCGCGTTCGCTCCGGCGGCCGGCGGTGTCGGCTGCTCCGCGTTCGGGTCGCTCGTCGTGGCGCCCGCCTCGTTGGTCGGGGCGCCCGGTGCACGCCTCGGCCTCGGGGGCAGGGCGCGGTCCGGCTCCGGGGGCTGAAAGAGCACCGGTGGGGCAGCCTTGGCCCGTCGGGGACGCTGGCCCGCCGCCGCTGCAGGTGGTGTCGCCGCCGCAGGATCCTCGCCGGGAGTCGCCGGCTGCTCGGCGGCGACCGGCGGCGTGAAGGTGGCCCGTGGGGAGCGTCGACGCGCTCTCTCAGCAGGCTCTCGACGGGTCGGCTCGCTGGGCGGCTGCTCCTGCATATCGATGGAGCGTAGTCCTGATCACCCCGTCGCACAGCGGGGAAACACGGGGGCGGGTGGCACCGGCGGGCGTACCCCGGAAGTCGTTTTGCTCCCGGTGGGTGGCGACCTGTATCCTCGGGCGCGGTGGTCTGCAGGGCCACCAGGGAGACTTCGCCTAGTCTGGTCTATGGCGCCGCACTGCTAATGCGGTTGGGGTCTTAAAGCCCCTCCCGGGTTCGAATCCCGGAGTCTCCGCGCGAAAGCCGGGTGTGTACACTGGCTGAGCACGAGCGCCCGTAGCTCAATGGATAGAGCATCTGACTACGGATCAGAAGGTTAGGGGTTCGAGTCCCTTCGGGCGCACCATCTTGATCAGGGGAGATAGCCAACTGGCTATCTCCCCTGCGTCGATGTGAGTCAGGTGTGAGTCACGTCTGTGACACACGCTCAGGACTCCGCATGGCGTCGCTGAACTGGTCGATGGTGCCAGCGCGCAGCGGATCGAGAAGGTGCGCGTGCGAAGGGGTTCGAGTCCCTAACCCGCCTGGTTCGTAGTCGATCTCTTAGAAAGTTGATCGACGGTGAGCTTGTGGTTCGAGAAATTCGTGTGTTCGGGGTTTGCTGCGGGGGCATGCTCGGCGCGGCTGGTGACCCTGCTGGTCCAGACCGCTTGGGGCTGGTGCTGATGCGCTGCTCGGAGGGGCCTGGTCGGGTGTATCGACGGTGCGGCTGCCGTGACGAGGTGACGGGTAAGCAGTTCGGTGCCGGCTGCTTTCGGCTGGCAGATCTCAGCCATGGTCGGTGGTACTTCTCCTTGCAGGTGACCGGAGCAGACGGTGGCCGTGATCGGGTGCGAAGGGGTGGCTTCGCGACCTTGGCTGAGGCGGAGCGGGCCTGCTGGGAGTTGGCCCGGTTGCCGGGCCCGGAGGCGGTGGCGCGGACGTGGACGGTGCGACGCTGGCTGCGCTTCTGGCTGTCCGAGATGGAGGGCCGGTTGAGGCCCACGACGGTGCTCAACTACCGCAGCATCGTGGAGAAGTACCTGATCCCGCAGCTGGGCATGTATCGGTTGAGCAAGCTGCGGGTGAAGACCGTTCAGCGGGCCATGGACGCGATCTGCCGTCAGGTCGTGCGGGGCGGGCGGCTGATCTCGGCGGGAAGCGTCAGCCGGGTCCGCGCGGTGCTGCGCAGCGCGCTGTCGGAGGCGCGGCGGCAGGGCATCGTCGGCCACAATCCCGCCCGGGATCTACGGCTGCCGAACGGGGCGCGTCCCCATGCTGTCGTCTGGGATGACGAGCATGCGACGGTGTGGCGTGAGACCGGCGTGCGTCCCCGGGTCGCGGTGTGGGATTTGGACAACTTGGCGCGGTTCCTGGAGGCGGTGCGCGACGATCCGCTGTTCGTGCTGTGGTGGCTGGTGGCGCTGCGCGGCCCGCGCCGAGGAGAAATGGCGGGGCTGCGCTGGGAGGACATCAACCTCGCCGCGGGCGAGTTGACGATCCGGGAGCAGGTCATCGTCATCGGCGGGCGGGAGCACATAGGCCCGCCCAAGTCAGCAGCCGGGGTGCGGACCTTGGCCCTCGACGAGGCCACTGTCGCGTTGCTATGGGAGCTGTGGCGCGAGCAGCGGCGCCGTCACGGCGGCGCTGGCCCGACGGGTCGGGTGTTCGTCCACGCCAATGGGCGGCCGGTGCAGCCCGACTGGCTGACCCGCCGGTTCGCGAAGCTGGTCAAGCAGTTGGGCCTGCCGCCGGTGCGGTTGCACGATCTGCGGCACGCAGCCGCCGGGCTGGCCTCGGCGGCCGGGGTGGACCTGAAGATGATCCAGCACGACATGGGTCACGCCAGCCCGGTCACCACCGCGGAGACCTACATCTACGTGTTCAAGAAGATGGCCAAGGAGGCGGTGCGAGCCAGCGCCGCGCTGCTGCTGTCGCACGCGAAGATCCGGATGTCCCTGCAGGGTGCCTCCCAGGCGTGAATCGAGCGGGTAGTACTAGCTGTCAAACGCCGACCGCGGCCGCAATGACTTGCCGCTGTCGCGGGCGTCCGCTCGACGCTCGTATGTCGGGAGCCGGCTCGCCGGAGCCTCAGGAAGCGGAACTCGTGCATGACCGTGTGAGTGGGCAAGGCATGGTTGATCGCAAGCTCAAGATCGAGTTAAGCGGTGGACATGGCCTGCACGCCCTCGGCCAGCACCCCTAGCCTAGGCAAGGGCGGTGGGGTCCAAAGCAGACGTGGCGGACGATTTTTCCCGTGGTATGCCGCGCGAGCAGGCAGCGCCCTCGGCTAGCGTGCCCGCCGATACCCACCGACACCCGCGCCCCCAGTACTCCCGGGACCGTGGGCGCCAGCGCCGGCCGACAGCCGGCACCACGCCCCAGCCGGCAGACCGGCGATCAGGTCGTCCGCGCGGGCGATGCCCATCATCAGGGTGATCATGTCGTCGCTGCGGCGGGTCGCGACCACATAAGCCGTGTGTGTGGATGGAGCCCGCTCTGTCGCATCGGACAGAGCGGGCTCCACGGCATCGCTAGGACCTGGTTCGGGAGCGGTTAGGCGGCGTCACGGCAACGGGACCGCAGTGCTCAGCAGCGAGCGATTGCACCGGGCTGGACACGAATCACCATCACATTAAGGTGATGAAGCGAACACACAACGTGCGATTTGCGACCTTCGGAGCAAACCTCGCCTACCCGCGTTACGGGGTCGCGCCAGCAACTGGCGAGGTCTAGCTTCGGCAGCAGGTTGTCCGCCTCTCCGACGGAACCAGCCGTCGGAGAGACGGACAGTTCGCAGCCGCGGTGCGCCAACACCCCGGCCGCAATCGCCCTCATTCCTATCCAGAGGAGGTTCCATGAGGACACGAACCAGACTACTCGCCAGCACGGCGGTCGCCGTTCTCGGCGTGACCGCACTGGCGAGCCCGGCGACCGCGAACCCGTCGCTGCGCGATCCATCGCCCGCCTCGTTCCAGGGGCGCACCATCGACCTGTCCAAGAGCTGGCAAGGCGCCCAGGTCTGCGCCGTCCTGTCCCGCACCGAGGTGCGCTGCTACGCCACCGACGCGGAGGCGAGCGCCGATCTGGCTCCTCGCGCGTCGCTCGGCGCCGACGGCCCCATCGGCACTTTCGCCTACTACGGCTGCGACAACGACTGGCTGTGCATCTTCGAGCACGCAAACTTCGCCGGCCGCAAGCTCCAGTTCAGCGACGAGTATTGGCACGACCTGGACGAGTGGGGGTTCAAGGACAAGACCTCCTCGTGGGTCAACAACCAGGACGGCGGCTGGACCGGTTGCTCGGGCAGCGACAGCGGCACCCTCGGCGATGGGGCCGGCGACAACCGCAACATGGGTGCCTGCTCCGCCTCGGGAAACCTGGGCAGCTACAACGACAGGGCCGAGGACATCTACGGCTGACGCCCTGAGCTGAACGGCAGCGACCGTCGGGTGGGTGGCGTCGAAGACGCCACCCACCCGAGCGCTGTCAACGCGGCATTGCGGCGTACTCGGCGACTAGATAGGACCGGTAACTGATCACGGCAGGAACCGTCACGTTCAGCTTCCCCGCCGTCGTGGTCAACATCTCCTCATACCCCAGCAGCGCGCCGGTACCGGGATCGACAATCACTGTGTACTGGGCAGGCAGGCCATGAGCGTCTGACACGATCGAGAACGCCTCCCCGGGACGCCCAGCCCGGTCCGTGACGGTCCCGGTCACCGTGACGCCCGGAAGGTCGGCGAGTAGCTGGAGCACCGCAGCCCGCTGCGCCGGGTTCAACAACCGCACACCGGCAAGCTCGGCGACGTCCTCCAGATACTGCACCGGCGCTTCATGCGCCGAGGCACCGGCCGTCAGCCACTGCCGCAGTACCCCGGCGTCCGTTGGCACCGGGCCTTGGAAGCGGCTGTAGAAGCCGCCGGTGGCGGAGTCGCGCACCTCCTCGGAGGAGCCGATGCGGCCACCTTGCCGCTGCCACTCTCGCCGGTCGGCGTCTGTCCGGAACGTCGGCGGCAGGTCCTTCTTGACCATCCGCCCGGCGTCTTCGTCGGTTCGCCAGGACTGCCACTGCTGCGGCACCACAGCGGACGTCGTCCGGCCACCGGAGATCGACGAGTTCAGGAACCAGTTCGCCGATTCCAGGTACTCCACCGTCCCCGCCGGGCGCTGCGGCACCGGCTGCGCCGCCGCGAGCGCAGCCAGCCTCTGCAACCTGGCGCTGGCCGGCTCCGCGGTTGCGGGTGGACCGTAGTTGAGGATCGCGGGTGTCGCCGCGAACGCTGGCTGCGGCTGCCGAAACGTCTCCAGCGCCACCCCGCCAGCAGCCACTGCCAGGACCGCCGCGCCAGCTGCCGCCACCACGAGACGGCGCCGCGGAAGACGTGACCTGACGCTGCCCACAGCGCGGTCAGAGGCAAGGATGCGCTCCAGGTCCCGCACGCGCCGATTCTCGTCGGCCGGATGGACGTCTCGTGCCGGATCCAGGCCGCCCAGCAACTGGCGGACCTCATTGACGGCATTCATCTCATGCACCCCAATTCGACATCGACGGCGTCGCCCGCGTTGCCCGCTGCGCCCCGTCACCCATCACGCCCAGTTGCATGCGAAGCCGGCGGCGAGCCCGCATCAGCCGCATCGCACACGTCGCTCGGGACTGGCCGAGAGCGACTGCGGCCTCAGCGACACTCAGCCGCTCCCAAGCCACCAGCCGCAAGACCTCTTGATCCGCGGCGGACAGCCGGCCGAACGCCACCGCGACGTCACGTTGGCTGACCACCTCGTCCGCATGATCCACACTTATCGACCGGTCCGGCTCCGCCGCAACACGCAGCGCCAGTTCCTGCCACCGCCGCTGGCCCCTGGCCTCGTTCGACAGCACCAGACGAGCCACCCCGTACAACCACGGCAACGCCGACCCCGCCGGAACATCACTCAGACGTCGCCACGCCACCAGAAAGACCTCGGCAACAACATCACCGACGTCCGACCTGCCGACCCGCCGAGCGACGTACCGCCACACATCCCCGTGATGACGCTCGTACAACTCGGTGAACTGCTTCTCCGCGACGTCCATGGCACCTCCTACCGTGTTTATGTCCGGCACCAGCCACAGCGTCACACTCAGCGATGAACGAATCACCCGATAGCGCCGCCTCGCCAGTCATCCGTGCTTCTGGCAGAGCCCGATCCATGCAGGTTGGGGCTGCCGCCGGTGCGGTCGCACGACCTGCGGCACCCGGCCGAGGGGGTGGCGCCGGCGGCGGGGTCGACCTGAAGATGATCCAGCGCGACCTCGGCCACGCTAGCCCGGTCACCAATGCCGAGACGTACATCTACGTGTTCAGGAAGATGGACAAGAGGCGGTGCGAGCCAGCGCCGCGTTGCTGCTGTCGCACGCGAAGACCCGTATGTCGCTGGAGGGTGCCTCTCAGGCGTGAGTCGAGCGACCAGCGTCTCCACTGGAGAAGACGATCACTGGCTCCCTGGGCGCTCTTGCCCTGGCCCTCAGCCTTGTTCGAGGAACCGGCCGCCAACATCGTGGCCTTCTTGCGCTTGGCCCTCACGCCCCGAACCGTCAGAGTGGCTTGCGGACGCGACCGAGGCGCCGCTTCGAGGTCCGTCTCCCGGATTCCCCGGTAGGTCGTGACGGCTTCCACCGCGGCCAGCACCCACGCGCTGAGGGTGCCTGCTCTTCCGCGGTCGGGTCCTGCGGTGGTGTCCTGTTGTGCTCGATTTGGCGGCGGATCTCGTCGCCGGGTGTGGCGGCGTCGAGGACGAGGCGAACGGTGGCCTCGGCCGCTTGGCGTTGGGTGTCGGGTAGGACGCTGGTGTAGGTGTCGGCGGTCAGGTGGATGGTGGCGTGCCCGAGCTGGTCCTGAACCGTCTTGAGGTCGGCGCCGGCGGCGTGGGCGAGGGTCGCGGCTCCGTGCCGCAGGTCGTGCAGCCTGATCGGAGGCAGCCCGGCCCGGCCGACCAGCAGCCGCAGGCGTTGGGTGAGGTAGCCGGGACGAATCGGTAGCCCGTCGGGACCCGTGAACACGTAGCCACTGTCGTGGCCCATCTTCCCAACGTCGATTCGCGCGGCGCGTCGCTGGCGCTGCCGCTCGCGGTGCTGGCGCAGCACCCGCACGGTGTGCTGGTCCAGCGCCACGGTGCGGCGGCTGGCCTGTGACTTGGGTGGCCCTTCGTGGACGTCGTAGCCGGCGGTCGTGCGCTGCCGTACCACCGACAGTTGGCCGGTGCGCAGGTCGACCTCGGTCCAGCGCAGCCCGGCGGCCTCACCGCGGCGCAGCCCCCGCAGGGCGACCAGCCACCAGAAAGCGAACAGGCTGTCGTCGCGGACGTAGTCGAGGAAGCTGGCCAGCTGCGTCGGCGTCCACACGGCGATCGTGGGACGCTCGCCGCTGGCCTGCCACTGGGCGACGCGAGCCTCGGTCCACACCTGCGCCTGCGGGCGAGGGCGCGCGGGTAACTCGACGCGCCGGGCCGGGTTGTCTCGGATCAGCCCTTCGCGGACCGCGCCGGTCAGCGCCGCCCGTAGCGTGGTGTGCAGGTGCTGCAGAGTGCAGGCGGACCGCAGCTGCCCGGCACGGGTGCGGGTGGCCGCGATCGCGGCGAAGGCGGCGTTGAGCTGCCGCGAGGTCACGTCCCCGAGGATCAGCTGCCCGAGGTGCGGGATGAGGAACTGCTCGATGTCGCGGGTGTAGTGCATCCGTGTGGTCGGCCGGATCCGGGTCCTGGTCGACAACCAGTACCGCAACCAGCGGGTGACCGTCCACGACCGGCCTGCCTGCCCCTCCCGTGAGAGCGCCAGCAACTCATCCCGCGCCCGGCGGGCCGCCGCCTGCGACGAAAATCCGCCTCGGCGTATCCGTTCGGCCTGGCCGATCAGGTTACGTGTGGAGCAGTGGAAGTACCAACTGCCGTGCTCACGCTCCGGCAACCGCGGGCAGGAACTACCCCGGCGGCGGCCCGTCGCCGTGTCGACGCACCCGCACCGCTTCCCGATGACGCCCTGACTATTCATGGTCTCTCCCTTGGTGTGGTGTGGGCTCATCGTCGGGAAGCAGCAGGCGGTGAAGGGCCGTTTCCCTGCGAAATGCTCGGCATTCGCCGAGTGTGGATGGAATGGGGTAAATCCGGGCCGGAGCGCAGTGAGGGTCCGGGATCATAGGTCCATACAGGTCGAGGCAGTCGAGTCGGAGCGAGTGCGGCGCGACGCGGGACGCAAGCTGATGGGAGCAATGGCTATCGGCGGCATTGGCAGCTGGGCGGGGATGCGTTCGAGGCGTGAGTGCAAGCTCTCGATGTGACGATGCCGGCCGCAGTGTTCATCTCCTGCCTGCGCAGGACGAGGTGCGTGCCGGCGACGGTTGCGTACGCGTGCGATCGTGGCTGCTCGGTGGCTGCTCGGACGTCGGGGAACTGACGCGGACGCACCGCTGCGGAGCCGGACCCGCCAGGAAGCGCGGTGCCCACCTGACTATCGACGGCTGCGGATGAGTCTCCCGTGCAGGGCGTGGACCTGGGCGGACGTAACCGGATGCGAACGGACTGAAAGGCTTGCGGTCGGACGACTTTTGTGTAGAGTGCTAGTTGTAGAAGACTGCGCTTCGACATTCTGACTACGGATCAGAAGGTTAGGGGTTCGAGTCCCTTCGGGCGCACAGACGGAAAGGCCGTGACCTGCAAGGACAGGTCGCGGCCTTTTCTTTGCCATTTTCGCGCCCACTTTCCCGTCTGGTGGAGGGCGCCCGGTTGTTCGGTGCTGCTCGCCTGTTCAGGCCCGTATCGTCCAACCCCGGGTGATCGAGGTTGACGTGATGGCGCCTCCACCGCTTCGACCTACGGCCGGCGGCGCGCTGGCCCCTGTTCTCGTCCCGAATCGGGTGTCCGTTTCCGGTAGGCGACCAGGGATCCGGCGGCCGCACCGACGTCCGCCACGATGCGGTACTTGCGATCCCGAATCGGCAGTTCCCGTCGTACGAGGATCGTTGGACGGGTCGTGCTGGACACAGTCGATCACTGAGAGTGATTTGTTGTTGGTGGTGTCAGTCGCGAATCTCGGTCAGTAGCTTGTCGCTCACGTCGGTTCTGAAATACAGCACCAGCCGTCCGCTGCGCGACGCGCCCACCAGGCCGGCCGACCTCAGCAGGCTCAGGTGTTGCGAGACGGCTCCGGGCGTCAGTCCGGTGCGGTAGGCCAGTTCCGTGGTGGAGGCCGGTGCGTCCAGCTCCAGCAGCAGTCGGGCGCGAGACCGTCCGATCACCCGTTCCAGCGCTGGGGTGGCCGCGGTGGTCTGCTTCTCCCACAGTGTCGCCACGCCGCGGGCGGGGTAGGTCAGGGTCGGTTGCCACTGTGGCATCGTGCTGGTGAAGACGGTCGGCCAGACGAATGCCGACGGGACGAGCAGCAGTCCCTCGCCGTCCAGTTGGCGGTGACCGACGAAGCGTGGATGGACGATCGTGAGCTGGTCGTCCTGCCAGCTCACGGATGACGCCAGGTCGGCGAAGAGGCTCGTGGGGCCGCCGTCGGCCAGGCGGCGGGCGCGGTGCACGACGTCGGCCTCCAGCAGGCTACGCAACCGCGGCCAGTACTTGCTGACAGCCAGTTGCCAGTAGTCGTTCATCTGCCGGGCGAGGCGATCCAGCCCTTCGGCGGGGTCGGTCCACAGGGCGTGCAGCTCGGCATCCTCCCTGTGCGCCTGGGCGTTGTCCCGCGCGGCGGGTCGGCTCCGCGGCGCCGGGTCCCGCATTGTCGCCAACCGATCCAGGTCCGTGCGCACCCGCTGCGGTGCGATGCGGCGGAGATCCGCCAGCTCGGTCTGCAGGTCGGGCACCGGCGTCGTCGGGGGTGGAGTGACGAAGTCGGGGATGTACCAGCTCGGCACCGGAACCAGGGCGAACAGCAGGTCGAAGGCACCCGCTGCCGCGGCCACCCGGGGTGCCACCTGTTTGACCCACGGCACGTGCAGGGCGTGCGCCGCTGGATCCTTGAGCACGCGGACGCTGGCGACGATCTCCTGCATCGGTGAGAACGCGAACCGCATCACCGCGAGGTCGTACGCCGAGAACCCGATGGTGAGCATCGCCCTCCTGGGATTTAGCCTGGTCTAAATCTATCGAGCTGAAGGTCGTGTCGCAGCATCCTCTCGGCATGGCGAATAGGGACTTCGAGCTGCTCTTCGCGAGTACGGCGGTGAGTCGGCTCGGCAGCGAGATCAGCTACATCGCCTTCCCTCTGGCGGCGGTCGTGGCGCTGCAGGCCGGCCCGGAGCAGGTGGGCTTGCTGAACGCCGCCACCACTGCGGCGTTCCTGTTGATCGGCCTGCCCGCCGGTGTCTGGGTCGACCGGATGCGTCGGCGTCCCGTCCTGCTCGCCGCCGATCTCGTCCGGTTCCTGCTGCTGGCCTGGGTGCCGCTGGCGTGGTGGTGGGGGATCCTCACGATGACCCAACTCTTCGTCGTCGCCTTCCTGGTGGGCGCGGGCAGGGTCTTCTCGGACGTGGCGGCGCAGAGCTATCTGCCGGCGGTCGTGGGACGCGAGCACCTGGTGATCGGTAACGCCCGCCTCGCCGGCACCGAGGCGGTCTCCCGGATCGTCGGCCGAGGGGCCGGCGGCGCGCTCGTCCAGGCACTGACCGCGCCGGTGGCCATCGCCGTCGACGCGGTCACGTACCTGTGGTCGTTTCTCTGCCTGTGCCTGATCCGCCGCCCGGAGCCGGCACCTGTCGTACCCGACGGGTCCCGGCATCTGCGGCGGGAGATCGGTGAGGGTCTGCGGTACGTCGCCGGACAGCCCGCCCTGCGTGCCGTCGCCGCATCGGGGGCGCTGGTGAACCTGGCCTCCACTGTCATCGTCGTCATCGTTCCGCTGCTGATCGTCCGGGAGTTGCGGTTGCCGGAAGGGCTGGTCGGCGTCTTCTTCGCCGTGGGCGGCGTGGGCGCGGTCCTGGGCACGATGGCCGCCCGGCGACTCTCGCTGCGTTTCGGCTACGGGCGGACCCTCATCGTCGCCGCGACGACAGTGGCACCCGTCTACCTGCTGCTGCCCTTCGCCGACCGGGGCGTCTGGCTGTGGGTCGCCGCCGTGGCCTACCTTTTGATGATGGCGAAGGCGTCGATCGACAACGTCCTGCTGGTCAGCTTCCGGCAGACCATCACCCCGGACCGGATGCTGGGCCGGATGAACGCCACCATGCGTTTCGTGCTCTCCGGGGCGCTGCCGATCGGCTCGGTGCTGGCCGGTTTCGTCGGGGAGTACGTGTCGCTGCGCGCTGCGCTCTGGTGCGGCACCGTCGGCATGGCCGTCGCCTGGATACCGATTTTCCTCTCGCCGCTGCGCACGATGGTGGTACTGCCGACCGGCCCAGCAGAACCGCAACCGGTTGCTGCCGCGCCACGGTGAAGCAGCCCGCGCAGAGTCTTGGTCGCTGGTGGAGTCTGATGATTAGCTGGCCGACATGATCGACCTCGGAACCGTCGCTTGGCCGCCGAAGCCGATCCGGACCGAGAGGCTTGTGCTCCGTGAGTCCGAGGCCCGGGACCGGACGGCGTTCATCGACCTGTTGGCGTCGCCCGAGGTGCATACCTACCTCGGCGGTCCTCGGCCGCGTGCCGAGCTTGAGCGCGAGCTACCCGGGGTGCCCGAGCGGTGGTCCGGGAGCTTCGTCGTTGATCTCGACGGGGCGATGATCGGTCAGATCCTGCTCCGTAGAGCAATGGAGCACCGTCGGCCGGCCGCCGTCGGGAAGGCCGATCTGGGTTACCTGTTCGTGCCGCAAGCGTGGGGCTTCGGGTACGCCGCCGAGGCGTGCGCGGCGGCACTTGGCTGGTTCGACGGCGTCCTGCCCGGTGAGCCGGTGGTGCTCACCACCCAGACCGCCAACGCCGGCTCGATGCGGCTCGCGGCGAAGTTGGGGTTCTCCGAGGTGGAGCGGTTCGAGGCATGGGGCGCCGAGCAGTGGCTCGGCATGCGGTTGCCGGTCGCACCATCCGCGTAAGCTCTCAGATCCATGGCCGAGCATCGATGTTAGCGCCAACGAAGGCGGTCCCGAGGGGTGCTGTCGGGCGGTGGTCTGCCGTTGGTAGTGGACGACGGGCCGGTTTACCGACGGCGGCGTGGCATCGGTCGATGTTCCCAGCACGTTACGTCTTGACGAACGGCATGTTATCGCTCACAGTCGATGCCTAAGGGCGACGACACCACGGCTTACCGGGCGAGCCTGCTTCGTCGACCTCGAATCAGGCGTGCACCAGGGCATGTAGGCGGCTTGTTAGCGCTAACTCCTCCGACGCATGCGCCCGGGCACGTGTCGCGGTACGCCCATCTCGGGCAGACCGTTCGGCTTGTGGTCACTGAAGGAGGATCATGTCTGCCCTTGATAGGTCTCCATCGATCGCGCCACCGCGGCGGCGATGGTGGTTGCCCCGCATCCTCGCCGCCGGTGCGGCTGCGGTTCTGGTCGGCGGTGTCGCCGTGACGGTGGTGTCGTCACCCGCCGCCGCAGCGACTGTCGACACCAGCGCGTGGTACGTGTTGGTGAACCGCAACAGCGGCAAGGCCCTGGACGTGTACAACCTGGCGACGAACGACGGCGCGCGGATCACCCAGTGGGCGCGCAACAACGGTAACCAGCAGCAGTGGCAGTTCGTGGACTCCGGCGGTGGCTATTACCGGTTGAAGTCGCGGCTGTCGGGCAAGGTGCTGGACGTCTACCAGCGCTCGACCGCCAACGGTGCGGCGATCGTGCAGTGGTCCGACAACAACGGCACCAACCAGCAGTTCCGGTTGGCTGATTCGGACAGCGGCTATGTCCGGTTGATCAGCCGGAACAGCAACAAGGTGATGGAGGTGCAGGGCGCCTCGACCGCCGACGGCGGCAACATCGTGCAGTACGACGACTGGAACGGCGCCAACCAGCAGTGGCAGCTCGTCCGCGTCGACGGTGGGAGCAACCCGCCCCCCACCACCACGCCACCGCCCACCGGCACCTGTGACCTTCCCTCGTCGTACCGGTGGTCGTCGACTGGTGCGTTGGCGCAGCCGAGGTCGGGTTGGGTGTCGTTGAAGGACTTCACCGTCGCCCCGTACAACGGTCAGCAGCTCGTGTACGCCACCACGCACGACTTCGGGTCGAGCTGGGGTTCGATGAACTTCGGCCTGTTCACGAACTACTCGCAGATGGCTTCGGCGAGTCAGAACGCGATGAATTCGGGGACTGTCGCGCCGTCGTTGTTCTATTTCGCGCCGCGTAACATCTGGGTGTTGGCGTATCAGTGGGGTGGGCCGGCGTTCTCGTACCGGACCTCGACTGATCCGACGAACCCGAATGGTTGGTCGTCGCCGCAGACGTTGTTCAGTGGCAGTATCTCCAACTCGGGTACCGGTCCGATCGATCAGGCGGTGATCGGTGACGACCAGAACATGTATCTGTTCTTCGCCGGGGACAACGGTCGGATCTACCGGGCGAGCATGCCGATCGGGAACTTCCCGGGCAGCTTCGGGTCGAACTACACGACGATCATGACCGACACCACGAACAACCTGTTCGAGGCGGTGCAGGTGTACAAGCTGCAGGGGTTGAACAAGTACCTGATGATCGTGGAGGCGATCGGGTCGCAGGGCCGGTACTTCCGGTCGTTCACGGCGAGCAGCCTGGGTGGGTCGTGGACGCCGCAGGCGACCAGTGAGAGCAACCCGTTCGCGGGCAAGGCCAACAGTGGTGCGACCTGGACCAACGACATCAGCCACGGTGAGCTGCTGCGCACCAGCGCGGACCAGACGATGACCGTGAACGCCTGCAATCTGCAACTGCTCTACCAGGGTCGTTCCCCCAGTTCCGGCGGTGACTACGGTCTGCTGCCGTACCGGCCGGGTCTGTTGACCCTGCAGCGCTGAGCCGGGCCTGGTGACAGTGCGACGCTGATCCGTGGAAAACGGGCCCGCGACGGAGACTCCGTCGCGGGCCCGTTCACGAGAAACGACCAGTTGGGCGCGGCGCCGCCACCCGATCGTCACCCCCGTTGGATTAGCGATCGTGGATAGAATCGGGCCGTGGCCCGTGAATACGACACCCAGCTCATCGAGTCGGTCGCGGTCCGCCGCGCCCGAATGCGTGAGCTGCTGCTGTGGGGCAGGCAGCGTCGCGTCCGTGCCACCGGCGACGGGTTCCGCTGGTTGCGGATCGGGCTCGTGTTGGCGGCCGTGGCCTGCGCGGGTTGTGTCGGCTGGTCCTTCCTTCAGGGCGTCATCGCCGACCAGCAGAAGGCACGCAACCCGCCACCGGCCCAGTCGGAGGGGCTCAGATGACCCAGACGCAGCCTTCCACCGCCGCAGGTCAGCTCAGCCGGGTGACGCTGGCTGGGGCGGGCCGTCAGATCGACCTCGTGCTGCCAGCCGACGAGCCGCTCGGTCTGATGTTGCCCGAAATCGTCGCCATGGTCGGGCACCAGCCGATGGACGATTCCCGGGGCTACCAGATCAGCACCCTCGACGGCACGGTGCTCGATCCGGCCGGGAGCCTGCGGCAGGCGGCCGTCAGTGACGGCGCGATGCTGCGGGTCGACCCGATCTCCGAGGCGCCGCCGGCGGCGATCGTGCACGACGTCGCCGACGAACTCGGCGACGATCTCGCCCGCAGGCAGGGGCGATGGGGCACGACTCCGCGGATGTGGACCGCCACGGCTGTGTGCCTGGTCGCCGCCGGGATGGCGGCGGTCCTCGCCGCCCCGCGACTGGGTCCCGTCGCGGTCAGCGTCATCGGGGGTGTGGTCGCGCTCGCCGGCCTCCTCGTCGGGCTGGTGGGCAGGCGGGCTGTCGGCATCGCCGTCCTGCTCAGCGGTGCCGCCACGACGATGAGCATGGTGCCCGGGTTGGCGAGCGGCAGCACCCTGCGCTGGGCGCTCTGGGCCATCGGCGCCGGCTGCATCGTGCTCGCCGTGGGTGCGGTGACGGGCAACCGCCGGGCTGGCGTCCTCGGTGGCGGAACGCTGCTGATCCTGGTCGCCGGCTGGGGCGTACCCCTGGCATTCGCCGTGCCCGCCGAGCGCGTCGCGGCGGTGCTGTCGATCGTGTCGGTGGGGCTGCTGGGGCTGCTACCCCGGCTCGCGATGATCGCGTCCGGGCTCACCCGCCTCGACGACCGGCGGAGCAACGACGAGGCGGTGAGCCGGGTCGCGGTGTTGGCCGCGGTCGACTCCGCGCACCGCGGACTGGCGGTGGCGACGCTGGCGACGACGGCGTCGGCGTCGCTCGGTGGCCTCGTGCTGGCCGCTGCGGCAGGCCCCTGGGCGCTGGTGCTGGCGGCCCTGGTGGCCACCGCCCTGCTGCTGCGGATGCGGGCGTTCCCGCTGACCGTCGAGGTGGCGGGGCTGGTGGCTGGGGCGTTGGTGATCGCGGGCGGACTGCTGGCGCGCTGGGCACGGGACGCTCCCGGTGTGTGGTGGGGCCCGGCGCTGGTGGCGCTGGCGTTCTGCGCGGTGACCCTCGTGATCCTGGCCTACCGGCCGCCGCCGCACGCCCTGGCGCGAGCCCGGCAGTACGCCGACCGCGTCGAGGCGCTGACCGTGATGGCACTGGTCCCCGTCGCGGTCGGGGTGTTCGGGCTCTACTCGCGACTTCTCAACACGTTCTGATTGAGGCGGTGGCATGAGTGCTCCACCGGTTCCCGGGCCGACCCATTCCGGGGGGCACGGACCGCACCCCCCGCAGCGGCGGGTGCCGGGAGGCTCGGCCACCCCGGCTGCGGCCCCCCGGCAGCCGGCGTCGACGCCACCCCGTCCGGCTCCGACACCACGGGCGCCCGGCGAACCTGCGAGGTCGGAGCCGGACGACCTCGCGCTCGTGCGGCGCATCCGCCCCGGCGACCCGGCACTGCGGCGACTGTGGCGCAGCGCCAGCCGAATGTTCAGCAGTGGCCGGGCGACCAGGGAGCTCGCCGACCTCGCGGCCGAGGTGCAGGTGCCGGTCCACACCGGTCGGCGTATCGCGGTGGCATCCGTGCACGGCGGGGCGGGAAAGACCACTGTGGCAGCGGTGCTGGCGTCGGTCTTCGCTGCGCGACGGGCCGATCCGGTGCTCGCCGCCGACGCCGACCCGTACGAGGGCTCACTGACCTGGCGACTCGGCGCGCCGGGCGAACCGCCCCTGGAACGGCTGGCGCCCGACCTGATCGCCGCCCGGGGTGGCGACCTCCGCGCGCTTGAGCCGCTGCTTCCGCGTACCGGAACGGGCCTGTGGGTGTTGCCGAGTGGCACCGCGAACCCGACGCTGTGCAGCGAGGTGACCCGGGCGCTGTCGCGGCTCTTCGCGGTCGCCGTCGTCGACTGCCCGCCCGGCCTGGAGTCCCGCACCGCCGCGGCGGCCATGGCCGACGCGCATTCGGTGGTGCTCGTCGCCGCGGGAACGCCGGACGGGGTCCGGGCCACCTACCAGGCGTTGCGCCGGATCATCGACGGCGGGTACGGGTCGTGGCTGGCGCGGGTGGTGGTCGTCCTGAGCACCAGCAACCCCGACGGCCGCGACGCGCTCCTCGGTGACGCCGCCCGCGAGCTGATCGAACACACCGGCGTGCCGGTGGTGGTGCTGCCCTACGACCGTCACCTGGCGGCCGGGGCGCTCATCACGCCGTCGCAGATCGGCGAGGCGACGCTTGTCGAGGCGACCCGTGCGGCCGGCCTGGCGCTGGCCACGGCCCGGCGGATGTGACCGGAGGACGCCCTGATGTCGACGCGTATGGTGCACCGCCCCACCCGGGTCGCCCGCCCGGCGTCCACCATGGAACCGCTTGTGCTGGACGCCCCACCGCAGCTGCCCGACGGGCGATCCGCGGTGGGGCTCCAGGCGCTGCTGCCGATGGCTGGCGCGGGCGTGGCGATGAGCATGATGATGTTCCTGCGGGGCTCCGGCTTCGCGGCGCTGGGCGCGGTGGTCATGGTCGTCGCGCTGGCGGCGGCCGGGGCGATGTACCTCACCCAGCTCGGTAAGGCCGGTCGGCAGCGCCGGGTCCAGCGCGAGCGGTACCAGGACTACCTGGAAGAGCTACGCGAGCAGCTACGCGAGGACGAGCAACGCCTCCAGGAACAGGCGACAGTGCTCGACCCGCCGGTCAGCCGGCTGCTCGACGTGATCCGCAGCCCGGCGCGACTCTGGGAACGCCGCCGCGCGGACATCGACTTCCTGCGGGTACGGGTAGGCATGGGTGCGCTACCCGTCCGGCCGATGCAACTGCGTGAGCAGAGCACACCGACCAACCCGCTCGACCCCTTCATGCGCCACGAGGCGCAGTCGCTGATGCGCCGCTTCGAACTGACGCCGGGGCTGCCGGTCCGGGTCGACCTGGACTGCGCCGGCGACGTCAGCGTGATCTCGCCGGACTACGACGAGGTGGTCGCCCTTGCCAGCGCGATCCTCGTCCAGGTCGCCGCGTTCCATGCCCCTGACGACGTGACGCTCGCGATCGTCACCACGCCGGAGCGGGCGACGACCTGGCGGTGGGCGCGTTGGCTGCCGCACCTGCTGGACCGGACCTCGATCGGCCCGACCGGCCCCACCCCGCTGCTGGTCACCACCCCCGAGACGCTCGCCGAACTCCTCGCCGCGGACCTGGAGGAGCGGGCCACGAACGCGCTCAAGTCGTTCCGCCACAACGCCGGACGTGCCGAGGCCCGCACCCGGTCGCGGCTGCTGGTCATCGACGACGCCCACGGCGAGGTTGCCCGCGCGTTGGCGAGCCCCGACCAGTTCGTCGGTCTCGGGAGCCTCGGTGTCACAGTGGTCCACCTGCTCGCCGACCGGCTGCAGGAGCCTGGCGACATCTCCCGGCGGATCACCATCGACCGGGGTGCGCTCGCGCTGGAGGATCTCACCGCGTCGCCGCCGATGACCGTGGTCGGCACTGTCGACGAGGTGCCGGTGCCATTGGTGGAGGGCCTCGCCCGTGCCATCGCACCGCTGCGGCTGTCGGCCGACTCGTACGACGACGGCACGGGCACCCCGCCGGCCGACTTCCAGGACCTGCTGGGGTTGTCCGATCCCACGAACCTGGACCTGGCCACGCTGTGGCGGCCCCGGGGCGAGCGGGACTTCCTGCGCGTACCGATCGGTGTGGACCCGGTGGGCCGCCCGGTGCTACTCGACCTGAAGGAATCCGCGCAGCTCGGCATGGGCCCGCACGGGCTGTGTGTCGGCGCCACCGGGTCGGGCAAGAGCGAGCTGCTGAGGACGCTCGTCCTCGCCCTGGCGGCGAGCCACCCGCCCGAACGGCTGGCGATGGTGCTCGTCGACTACAAGGGTGGTGCGACGTTCGCACCGTTCGCCGAGATGCCGCACGTCTCCGGGCTGATCACCAACCTGGTCGCCGACGCCGCGCTGGTGGAACGGATGTACACCAGCCTCGACGGTGAGGTGCAGCGGCGCCAGCAGTTGCTCGCCGACGCGGGAAAGGTCACCGACATCGTCGAGTACCACCTGCTGCGCGCGGTGCAGGGCGAGCGCAGCACCCTGCCTCCGCTGCCGCACCTGCTCGTGCTCATCGACGAGTTCGGCGAGCTGCTCGCGGCCAAGTCGGAGTTCATCGACCTGTTCCTCCGGATCGGCCGGATCGGCCGGTCGATCGGTGTGCACCTGCTGCTGTCCAGCCAACGGGTCGAGCAGGGCAAGATGCGCGGCCTGGAGAACTACCTGGCCTACCGCCTCGGGCTGCGCACGCTCACCGAGATGGAGTCGCGCACCGTCCTCGACACGGTCGACGCGTTCCAACTGCCTCCGTTGCCCGGCAACGGGTATCTGAAGGTCGACGTCTCGATCTACCAGCGGTTCAAGGCCGCCTACGTCTCCGGCCCGCTCACCGACGGAGCCGACGCCGAACTCGCCCCGATCGTCGGCCCGATGGCGAAGCCGATGCCGGTGATCGGCACCGTCCGCCGGGACACCGACGACGGCGTACCCGAGGAGCCGAAGGCGACCAGGCGCACCACGGGCCCGACGCTGCTCTCGACAGTGGTCGAGCAGATGGCCACGAGTGACCAGCGCGTTCAGGCGATCTGGCTGCCGCCGTTGCCGCCCGCCCTCACCCTCGACCAGGCGGCCGGTGGGATCCGCAGCACCCCGGAGGGGCTCCGCTTGGAGATCGCCGGGTCGGCCGGCAACGGGCTCCCGGTGCCGCTCGGCCGCCTCGACGATCCGGCCCGTCAGTGGCAGGGCCCCTGGCTGGTCGACCTGGCCAGCAGTGGCGGCAACGCACTCGTGCTCGGTGGGCCCGGCACCGGCAAGACGACCGCGCTGCGCACCCTGGCGCTGGGACTGGCCACCACCTACCGCCCTACCGACGTCGGCATCTACGGCATCGACCTGCTCGGCAACGGGCTGTCGGGCCTGGTCGGGTTGCCCCACGTCGGCGGCGTCGCCAGTCGCGAGGACCGGGAGCGCATCCGCCGCACCGTCGACGAGGTGCACGCCATGCTCGCGCAGCGCCAGCGGATCTACACCCAGCACCAGTTCGACACCATCGACGACCTGCGCGCCGCTGGCGAACACGTACGCGCGGAGGTGGGCTGTGTCGACGTGGTGCTGCTGATCGACGGGTACGGCCAGCTCAACGCCGAGTTCGAGAGCCTCGAACCCAAGGTGCACGACCTGCTTGCCAGGGGCGGCCGGTACGGCATCCACGTGATCGGCACCGCCCGGCGGTGGAACGAGGTTCGCGCCGCGCAGCAGGTCGCCTTCGCCAACCGCATCGAGCTGCGGCTCACCGAGCCCGCCGAGTCCAGCATCGACGGCAGGCTGGCCCGGGGCATCTCGTCGGACCAGGCCGGCCGGGCGCTGACCAGCGGGAAGCTGTTCGCCCAGGTCGCCCTGCCGCGCCTCGACGGCCAACCGGATCCGGCGACCGCCGGGCTGGTCGCGGCGGCCGAGTCGGTACGCGGATCGTGGTCGGGCCCGCTGCCGCCACCCGTGCGGGTGCTCCCCGCGGTGCTGCCGCTGACCGATCTCGCCACCGCCCCGGCCGGGCACGGGGTGGTGCCCTTCGGCCGGTTCGAGAGTGACTTCACCCCCGCTGTGCTCGACCTCTTCGGTCGAGACCAACACTTCCTCGTCCTCGGTGACCCCCGGACCGGTAAGACGAACCTGTTGCGGCTCGTAGCCGAGGAGTTGATGGGGCAGTACACGTCCGACGAGTTGGTGTTCGCCGTGTTCGACCCGCGCCGAGGGCTCGCCGACGTGGTGCCGGAGTCCTACCTCGGTGGTTACGCCACCAACGCGACGCTCGCCCAGCAGTTGTCGGCGGCGGTGTGCAAGGAACTGGCCACGAGGCAGCCGTCCGACCTGGCACGGCCACGGATCGTGCTGCTCATCGACGACTACGACATCCTCGCCGCGTCGGCCAGCCAACCGCTGGGCGCGTTCGTCCCGTATGTGGCGGCCGCGCGTGATACCGGGCTGCACGTGGTGATGACGCGCCGGGTGGCCGGTGCGTCGCGCGGCCTGTTCGAGCCGTTCCCGCTGGCCGTGCGCGAGGCCGGTTGTCTGAGTCTGCTCATGTCCGGTGACCGCACCGAGGGCCAACTGTTCACAGGGGTGCGGCCAACGGTCCTACCGGTGGGGCGCGGGCAGCTCATCCGCCCAGGTAACGCCCCGCGCATGACGCAGACCGCGTACCTCGGCGAAACCAAGGAGCACTGATGACGTACGACGCGGTGGCCCTGTGCCGCTCGGAGCCCGACGCTGCCACGATGCTCGGTGCCCTGGTCGCGGTCGGTTCCGACTTGAAGATGGACACTGTGGATTCGGCCGGGTTGGTGCAGTTGTTCGACCCGGCGGACGGTCGATTGTTGCTGACCGTCGAGACCGCGCGGCTGGTACAGGTGCCGGGCGAGGCGGAACGGTTGCTCGGCGTCACGCTGGACGACTCCTTCGGAGGCCAGGTCTGGTGGGTGGAGAGCCGGGCACCCGACGGCGACCCGCGGGCCGCCGAGGTCACCCGCCGCTTCGCCGACGCGCTGGTAGCGATAACGGGAGGACTGACATGGGCGAACCGATGACCGGCGCGACCGACACGATCACCGACCGGGCCGTCGTCCTGCACCAGCACCGCGTCGTCGTGGGCCTCTCACCCTGGCTCGCCGAAGCGGCGGTCGACGCGGTCCGCAACGGGTTGCTGCTCCAACTCGTCACACCGGCCGACGGCTCCATCACGTACCCGCTCGAAGTGATGCTGGCGCAGGCCCAGGGTCAGTGGGTGGTGCGCGCCGGCGACCAGTACCGCGACGGGCTCACCGGGTTGCCTCTGCACTGGGACGGCCGATGCTTCTCGGCGTCCAACGGGTCGCCTACCGGTGGTCCGCTGCCGACCGCCGTACCCTGGTCCGGCGGCTTGGAGATCCAGATCGTCACGCTGCACCCGGCCACCGAGGCCCTGGAACTCGGCGGCAGCACCGAGGCCGCCGTGCGCGCCCTCACCGGCAACGACCCGGTCGGTTGGGGCGTCGCCGAGCCGGTGACCGAGCGGTGGTCGCGCCGCGAGCTCACGTCGTTCTGCCGTACGCGGGCACCGGCACCATCCAGCGTGGCGATCGTCGGCGGAGAGCAACGTTCGGCGCTGCTCGGGGTCCTGACGGTCGAGCGGGTCGACGTCGGCGTCCGCGAACAGCTCCGAATCGCCGGCCCTCCGCTGTCGGAGGTCGACGAGGAGACGGTCGAGGCGCTCGCGGAGAAGTTGGCGACGACAGTGCGCAGCATGATCGTGACCGTGCACCCGGGCCGATCGCGCGGGCTACGGTCCAGCACGCCGAGCCTCCCCGCGCTGCCGCTGGGCATCCTGGTCGGCCGTCAGGAACAGGCGCTCGACTCCGAGCCGGAGACGGTCCCGGGTCGGGCGCTCGGCCGGGGCGCGCGCCGCGCGTGGTGGTACAGGGTGGACAGGGGGCCGGGCGCCCCGTACGAGAACCTCACCGCGGTGTTGCGCAGGTACGGCCTGAGCACCGCCGGCCAGGGCAACGGCTGAGATCGACTAGATCGGTTCGTGGGCGCGGTCGATGAACGAACTGACGCTCTCCGCCTCGGCGCGTGTCTTCTCGGGCAGGTCCGGTTCGTTGGCCAGACGATCGAAGTAGCTCTTCTCGGCTGGTCCGCCGAGTTGAGGAATCGTCGGGATGGTGATGATCGTCAGCCGCCACTGCAAGCGAGGGGTGGCCTCCTTGAGGAGGTCCACCACTCGGGCTCGTTCCGCATCGTCCAGGTGATCGGGCCCGACCTGGCGGAACCACCGGATCAGGCTCTCCGTCGCCCCTTGCACGATGAAGAAGACCCAGGACCGGCCGATGCGGTCGACGACGTCGTCCGGTGGCGTCGTCCAGGTCGCGCCGAAAACGTCCTCCGCGTCCAGGTACGTCTCGGCCCAGTCACGCACCCTTTCGGGGGTGACATCGGCGAGGGTTGGCATCGACTGCTTGAGCCTCGCGTACAGGATGAACCAGTAGTCGTCAAAGAACGCTCGGGGGAGCCCCCAGTCGGTCTCGTCGCCGTAGGTGTCCCTGACGCCCACCAGGTAGGCGAGACACATCTCCAACGCCCGTACGGCCTCAGCCTGCTGCTTCGGGTCGGGCGGCAGCTCTCGCGTCGCCTTGCCACGCTCGACGGGATCCGCCAGCCGCCACGGAACGGGCAGGGCGGCCAGCAATTCGGGGGCAACCCAGCGGCCTGTCACAGGCGATCAACTCCATGGGCCGGGAGGGAGGCATCGTCAGGTCGGCCGCTGCGGGGGAGTAGGCGCTTCACCTACCCCCTCGCCCGGCAGCACGTGCTCAGCCCTGCGCGACGTAGCTTTCGATCGGCGTGCCGTCCTCGGCCCAGCGCTGCCGGCTGAGCACTTTGCCCTGGTCGTCGAACTCGACACGGGCGGCGGGGTTGCCGTTGCGGTGCCACTCCTCGTGTACGCCGACAGCCGTGCCGTAACGCACGTTGCCCTCAGCCTTACGCTCGCCGGTCGGGTACCACTCGGCGGAAGGGCCGTCCTCCATGCCCTGGAAGTACGTGGTGAGAGCGATGACCTGACCCTGCGGCGAACGTTCGACCACCTCGCCGGTGAACGGTTCGCCCTGGTAAGTCACCCGCAGGTCGTCTTCGGTCTCGACGTCGTCGTAATCGACTCGCATAGCCCTTACTCCGGGATGAACTGGCTATCGGGATGGCCGCTGTCATAGGTGAGACGCCCGGCGTTGCTGGGCGTGCCCGCCAGCAGCCTATGGCAGTTCGCGCAGCACGGGGCGGCCACTTGCCCATCGGATCGGAACGGGAAACGGTTGTCGACGCGGAACTCGGACATGACACTCGCGTCGACGTCCGGGCCGCGCCGCCACAACATCTCGTTGACGGCCTTGACCTCGGCGTGTCGCAGCGGGTTGTCGCCGTGCGGGTACGGGGTCGTGACCTGCTCGCCGTCGCGCATCATCGGGGTGCCGTCGCGGTTGTACTGCGGGTACGGACCGTCGGCGCGCATCTGTTCGAGGCGTTCCCGCAGTACCGGGTGCAGGTTCTCGTCGGGGATGACGTCCCTCGGGCGCCCGTTGACACCCTCGAAGACCTCGCCGGTACGCAGGTCGACAGCGACCGAGTTGACCGGGCCGGTCTCCTTCGCCGAGATCACGCCCGTGTCGCGCATGTTCCGGATTTCGTCGGTGCGTTGGGTGGCCGTGTCGCGCAAGTATTCGTCCAGCGGCTTGCCGTCGACGTGAGTGATGAGACCGTCGGCGTCGCGGGTGACGTCACCTTCCACCCGCCCGAGTTCCTGGGGAGCGGTGCGGTCCTCCGGTATGCGTTGCGTCCCGTCGGGCAGCCTCGTGTTGTCGTCGGGCAGGTTGCCGGGGGTGTTGTCGTCGGGCAGGTTGCCGGGGGTGTTGTCGTCGGGCAGGTTGCCGGGGGTGTTGTCGTCGGGGACGTTGCCGGGGGTGTTGTCGTCGGGGACGTTGCCGGAGGGCGTGTTGTCGTCCGGCACCTCTCTGACGGGCGGGGTGTCGTCCGGAGGGTTCCGGACGGGCGGGGTGTCTTCGGGCAGGTTTCTCACCGGCGGGTTGTCATCGGGGAGATTGCCTGTCGTGGACTCGCCCGGGGTGCGCCCGCCGGGTGTGTTGCCGCCGGGATTGTTGCCGCCGTCCATGTTCATGGTGTTGGGACTGCGGTCGCTCGGCATCTCGACGTCGAAGCCGCGTGTGGTCGGCACGTCGTCCGCGATCGCGGGCACCAGCCCGAGCTGCGGAATCTGGATGTCGAACTTCTTGGCGAAGTTGATGGCGACCTCGCCCACGGTGGGCAGGTTGTCGAGCCAGTTGCCGGCGCGGACCAGTCCGGCGCTGATGCGGGCGGCGGTCGCGCTGCCCCGGATGCTGTTGACGGCTGCGCCGGCGCCGCGTAGACCGGAGGCGGCGCCCTTGGTGCCGACGACGGCGGAGACGATGTTGAACGCGGCGAGGCCCCCAGCCCTCGACTTGTCCTCGCTCCACATGTCGTAGGCGATGATGCTCTTGCCCGCGTTGAGGAGAAGGTTGCCGGCTTCGCCCTTCTCCATGAACGGCATGCCGACGGTCTGGTCGATCACGATGGTGACCGGGTTGATGTAGATCGAGACCGCCCAGACGAACTTGCCCAGACCCAGCCAGGACTGCCCGGCGGTGTCCCAACTCCATTCGCCGGTGGTGGGGTCGCGTCCGATCAGCGCACCGAGGTCTCCGAGCATGGTGACGAAGCCTTCACCGACGCCGCCGAAGAACGCCCCGACGTCACCGAGGAAGCCGCGGTCGTGTTCCTCGGTGCTGCCCCAGGGCAGAGCCCCGTCCTCACCGGCTGCCGCGTTGAGGGTGTTGGCGTCAAACCCGTACTCGCCGTCGTCGGCCTGGCCGTCGGCGTTGTCGGCCCGGTACTGGCGGCCACCGTAGAGGGCGTTGATCGTGTTGGCGCACTTGCGTTGCGCTTCGAAGAACGCGGCGACCTGCGTGTTCACCGCGGAGATCAACCCGTTGTGCTGGTTGACCTTGCCTTCGTCCTCACGCCAGTCGTCGTCGTCCCTGGTGGACGCGACGAACTGTTCGGCTTGGCCCTTGAGCGCCACGAGTTGGGCCTTGATCTCCTTGACCTCTGTGGCATAGGTGGCCAGGGCGGTGCCGACGGCCTGGACGTCCTCGCCGACCGACGCTGACACGGTGCGGATCGGGCCGGACGCGGCGAACAACTGCGCCGCCTCCGGTGCCTCGTATACCGCGGCCAACCCCTGCCAGGTGGTGTCGACCGCCTGACCGGTATTGGCGAAGTCGACACCGGTGGTCTTGATCGTCTGTGCGTGGGTGGCCAGCAGTTCCATGTTTCCCGGGATCTGCGGGATCTCCCCCGGATTGATCATTGTGGCACCGCCTGACGGCCCGGACCCGGCATGGTGGCCGACGGGTCGGGTGCCGCCGAGGCGCTGCGCTGCGCGTTCGCGGCCATGTCCAGATCACCCTGGACATATGCGTTCGTCGCCTGTGCCGCCGCATTCATGCACGCCCCCGTGCGAGTGAACACGAACTCAAGATCCGCGCGGATCGACTCAACGAAGCCCTGAAGTGCCTGCCCGACGATCTCCGAACTCGACTGGACGGCAGAACCCTCCAACGCCGAGTTGAAATTCTTCATCTGCCCCTCGAACGGGGCGGCTGCGGCATGCGTGCGATTCAGGACATCACGCACTCCACCGGGGGAGATATCCCAGGCGCTCACGCTTGTGCTCCCTCGTCAACACTCGAAGAACACCCGATCAGCCGATCGACTGGACCGCCGTGCGCGCCTTGGCCAGTGTGGTCGTCGCCGTCTCGTCGTTCTTCACCATCGTGGTCTTCACCAGATCGATGATCGTGCGTACCTCACCCGCGGCGCGGTTCCACCGATCCTCGACCGTCCGGTATTCCTCGGAAACACCGTCGGCCTGGAAGTCCGCCATCGCCGCCGAAACATCCGCGCTGCGTTGGGAGATCACCGCCTCCAGCCGGGCGATGATCCCGGCGAGGTCACCCTGGACCTGCTGCGAAGTTCCCACGTCAAAGCTGCGTCGGTCTGTGCTCATGACCTGCCCACTCCCCCGGATCAGCGGCTACTCGAGAACCTGGCCGCGTCGAAATTGGCCGTACCCGCAGCCGACGACGCGTTGTCGGCCATCTCCGTGTCACCCTGACCGAACGCCGAATCCATCCCGCCCTGGCCGCCGAGAATCGCACCCAACGCCGAATTTAGCGCAGCAGTGATCGAATCAGCATTCGCCTTGAACGAGTCGAAAGCCGCCCGACCCGCACCGTTGAAATTGCCCTGCAGCGGCTCGGCCGCAACGATCAACTGCTTGATCAAACTCCCGAGGTCATCAGACGACCCCTGGGTCTGCTTCGTGAGGCTCCCGAGAGTCTGCGCCCCCATGTCGAACTTCATGCCGATCCCTCCCCACACCGGGATGAACAACGTTCGCGGTCAATGCTACGACATCTCCGCAACCCGGATGGACATGCACCGGGACCGATAGATCAATTGCCGGTTGCCAGTCCTGGCCCCGGCAGGTCCCAGAGAACGACAAGGCCCGAGGGGCCCTGCCCTACTCGGTCGGTGTGCCGATGACGCAGGTGAGCACCTGGCCCTTACCGCGGACGGCGCTCGTCCTGGTTGTCGTGAAGGCGTGAGTTTGCAGCAGCAGTTCGGTCGCGGTGAGATTCGCCGTGGCGTGTGCGGCGGTGGGCCGCTCACCGAAGACGTAGAGCTGCCCGCCAGGTGCCAGCAGGCTTCGTACCCGGTCGATCTGCTGCGTCGCGTCGCCCAACCAGAACAGGCTGACGTTCACCGCGAAAATCTTGCTGAAGCGGTGAGCGGCGAGGTCGGCCGACTCGAATCCGGCGCATCGGATCTCGGCCCTGCCGGCGGCGATGTGGCTGGCGTTCCGTTCGATGGCGAGTCGCACCATCGTCGCCGAGCGGTCGACGGCGATGATCCGGCCGGTCCTGAGCTGGTCGGCGACCAGGGAGACCGCTGCCCCTCGTCCGCAGCCGATCTCCAAGACCTGGTCGTCGGGCGCGATGGCCATCGTCTGCACCGCCCAGTGCTGCCGGTGCGCTGTCGCCCGCACCGGCTCGTCCGACGGGGGAGCGTCGTCATCGCCGGTGGCGGCCGGGCGACGATCCGGCAGAGCACGCATCTCACCGTCACTCGTGGTGTGTGCTCTGCTCACGCATCTGATTCCACCCTGCCGGAGGGCTCCGCGCACCGTGTCCTCGGTCACCGCTGATGCATCGGCGTTATGTAACGTACGGCAAAGTATTTCCCCGCAGTTGCCGTGGGGGGAGGGGTCCGCAGGCGATATTTCCTGGCGATATCGACTACCTTATGCGATTCACCAGCCGGTAATGTGAGTGGCATTACTTTGTCGAACGTTCCAGAAACGGTTAGCGTTTCCCCGCGTAGCCCTGCGGACTGCAGGGCTCAACCAGTCGAGTGGAGGCGAGACGAGATGTCCGGACGGTTGGATTCGAAAGTGCTGGTCGTGACCGGCGGTACGCAGGGCATGGGCCTGGCGTTCGCGCAGCGGGCGGCCACCGAGGGGGCACACGTCGTGATTGGCGCCCGCGACAAGGACCGGGGCGAGGAGGCGGCCGCCCGGATCAGGAGCGCAGGTGGCAGCGTCCTGTTCGTGCCAACCGATGTGACGGTCGAGGAAGAGATGGCGCGGCTCGTCGACAGCGCGGTGTCGGAGTTCGGGCGATTGGACGGCGCGTTCAACAACGCCGGTGGCGGCCCGATGGCCAGCGTCCGCGAGACCAGCAGCGACAACTGGCACCGGTCGCTCGCCCTCAACCTGACGAGCGTGTTCTACGGCCTCAAGTACGAACTTCCGGCGATCATCGCCTCCGGCGGTGGCGCGATCGTCAACAACGCCTCCGTCTCCGGCGTGCAGGGTGACGCGACGCAGGCCGCCTACAACGCGTCGAAGCACGGCGTCGTCGGTCTGACCCGCTCGGCGGCGCTGGATGTGGCGCGCTCCGGTGTGCGGGTCAACGCCCTGATCACCGGCCTGATCGACACTCCGCTCTGGCAGGGCGTGGTCAGCCAGGCGCCGGAGACCGCGGAGCGCTACCTGTCGGAACAGCCGACCGGGCGCGCCGGCACCTCCGACGAAGTCGCCGCGTTGACCACGTTCCTGCTCAGCGATGAGGCCACCTTCATCAGCGGCGCGTCCATCGCGATCGACGGTGCCCTCACCGCCTGAGGTCCCGGAGGCCGGTCCGGGGCGGCGGCCCGAGTAGGCCCGCTGGTCGTCGGCGTCGACAGCGGCGACGGCGAGGGCGTCGTCGGCGTGGGCCGGCTTCGGCTTGCCCTCGCCCCCGGCGCCAGACCTCGGTACCTGCCGCCCGCGAGTGCCGGGTTCACCGTGACCGAGCCGGGCGATCCCGGCCGGCGTTCGGTCGCCGGTTGTCGAAATGTTTCCGACGGATCTCTGCTCGGGCTGAACCCGGGATTGCCGCGTCGTCTGGCTTGGTTGCGGGGGGTCGTGGCCCTCGATGACGGGCGCGACGCAGGTCAGGGCGTCGAAACTTTCGGAAATAGATTGACAGGCTGCGATGAACGGGCCCAGGCTTAGTGCGGCTGGCATTCGTGATCATCGATCACGTCTCGTTCCTTCCCTTCACCCACCATGCTTGGAAGGAGAGCCTGGTGATCATTCGTTCGGAGCTTCGTTCGGCGGTCGTCGTGCTGGCGACAGCAGCCCTCACGGTCGCGGGATCGGTAACAGTGGTCGCACGGACGACCGTGCAGGCCGCCGCCAGCGTCATGGCCGCCGCAGCGGTGGAGGACGAGGGCGCGGACTGCGCGGTGCCCGCTCTGCCGGACCTCGGTTCGCTGCCCACCAACGCCAAGCTTCCCGACCCGTTCAAGAAGCTCAACGGCCAGACCATCACCGCACGCTCCGACTGGCGCTGCCGCCGGGCGGAGATAAAGGAGTTGGCGGAGAAGTTCGTCTTCGGCGAGAAGCCAGCCAAGCCGGCGACCGTCACGGGGACGGTCTCGAACACCGGTATCGCCGTGAACGTTTCGCACAACGGCAGGAGCTCCAGCTTCTCGGCACGGGTCGAACTGCCGAGCGGCACCGGCCCGTTCCCCGCCGTCGTGGTAGTCGGTGGATTCGGTGCGGACACGGCCACCATCAAGGCCACCGGCGCAGCCGTCATCAGCTACGACCCGCTGGCCGTCGGCCGTGAGGGCACGCCCCGGAACAACAAGCAGGGCGCGTTCTACAGCATCTATGGCTCGTCGAGCAGCACTGGTCTGCTCGCGGCCTGGGGTTGGGGCGTGAGCCGGATCATCGACGTCATCGAGCAGTCCGGCACCGGCATCCTCAAGGCCGACGCGATGGGTGTCACGGGCTGTTCCCGCTACGGCAAGGGGGCCTTCGCGATCGGCGCGTTCGACCAACGCATCGCGCTGACCATGCCGATCGAATCGGGCAGCGCGGGTGTTCCCATCTTCCGGGGCATCCCCGGTGAGGGTGCGCAGAGTCTGAGCAGCGCGTACGGGGAGCAGCCGTGGCTTGGTGACGCGTTCGGCTCCTTCACCGGCAGCCCGAACCGGTTACCGGTGGACACGCACGAGATGGTCGCGATGGTGGCGCCGCGCGGCCTGTTCATCATGGACAACCCGCACATTGCCAACCTCGGTCCCCGGTCGGCGAGTGTCGCTGCCCTGGGTGGCGCGGAGGTCTACCGGGCGCTCGGAGCGGGCGACAACATCACCTACTGGTCCGACGTCCAGGACGGCAGCCACTGTGCCAACCGCCCCGAGTGGCGTACCCCGCTGCAGAACAACATCCGGAAGTTCCTGCTGAGGACGGGGAACGAGCCGGGCGTGATCCGGATTTCCAGCAGGGCGCTCGGTCGGTTGGCCGACTGGCGGGACTGGCAGACGCCAGTCCTGGCTGACGGCCCGACGACGCCGCCTCCGACGACCCCGCCTCCGACGACGCCGCCTCCGACGACGCCGCCTCCGACGACGACGCCGCCTCCGACGACGCCGCCTCCGACCGCTGGTGGCTGTGCGGCGACGATGTCGGTCAACCAGTGGACGGGCGGTTTCGTCGCCACGGTGCGGGTGACCGCCGCCGCCACACCCGTCAACGGCTGGACGGTCACCATGACCCTGCCCTCGGGTGCCAGCATCACCAACGTCTGGAGCGCGAACCGGAGCGGCAACACCGGCACGGTCTCGTTCACGAACGTCGGCTACAACGGCGCTATCGCGCCGGGGCAGTCGACCGAGTTCGGTTACCAGGGCACCGGCACCGGTACGGGTATGACGCCCACCTGCTCGGCGGCGTAACGCTCAGGCCCGGTACGGAGGTCACCAGCCTCCGTACCGGTCCCTGTCGGCCAAGGGGCGGCCCCGATCGTCAGAGCCAGACCACGATCCCGGTCAGGTCGCTGAGGACGGCGGCCACGCCCGCCCGGATGGCGGCGGCGCACCGTTCGCCGGTGAACGAGGCCGGGTCGTACGTCGAGGACGCCCCGAGCCCTTCGCCACGGAAGGACGCGCCGTCCCAGTCGACGGCGGTGACATTGTGCGTGGGTTCGGCCAGTTCCGCGCCCACCACCAGGAACTTTTCGTCCAGGTGGCTCGGGGTGACAAGTGCGAGGGGGTCGACGAGATCGTTGCCCGCGCTGACGATGAGGTCCGGGCCCATCTCCATGGCCTTGGCGATGCTGGGAACGGCGTCGTGCGCGTTACCGACGGCGATCGTCCGGAGGTCGACGTGCTCGTCGTCCGCCCACGCCTTGACGGCCGTCACGAGGGACTTGGTCGGGGTGTCGTCGCCGGCGGTCAGGAGCACCACCCGGTAGTCCTTCGGTGGATGGATGCCGGCCCAGGAGCCCGGCTGCGGAGTGATGGTCGCTTCCGGAGCGGGCTTCGTGGAGGGGGTGACGAACCCCGGGCCGAGAGTGCCGACGGCGCTGGGTGTCGGACGCGGCTGGGACCAGTCGTCGCTGGAACTGCAGGCGGTGACCAACGCGGCGATCGCGGCCAGCATGGCAACGGCCCGAAGCGGGGGGCGCAAGGTGATCGTCCTCCGGGTGGTGGGCGGGGAAGTGCGCGTGCTTTCTCGTATTCCTATCGCAATTCCGGTCGCCGGCAATCTACGGGTGGCCGTTCGGGATTTTGTTTTCCGGCGGTTCGTCGGCGTGCGGGTTGGTGTTCACCCACGGCATGCAACGTGCACTGGCCAACCGAGGGAGTCGAATGTTGGGCCGCGTCCGCCGTACCGTTATCGTCACCGCTGTCGGGATTGCCGCAGCGGTGATCCCGCTTCTGGGCGCTCAAGCGGCGTCCGCGCACGGATTCTCGTCGACTGTGTACACGAAAATCACGTCGGGAGACGAGGGTCACATTCGCACGACGCTCGAACTCGAATACGACCTTCTCGTCGTGTCCGCCGCCGATTTCGGCGGCGACGATCCGCTCTTCCAGGCGGGAACCGCGGCATTCGAGGCGGGTGACTCCGGCGCCCAGGCCGCAGCCCTGAAGAGCCATGCGTCGACGGTGCTCGGGTACGTGTCCGATCGTTTCTCGGTCTCGGCCGGGGGTGCTGCCTGCCGGCCGACCCAGGTGGGCGACGCGACGACCGGCCAGCGCGAGGGTGTGCCGTACGCGGATCTGCTGCTGGACTGGACCTGCGCCCAGCGGGGCGATGAGCACGAGGTACGCAGCGACCTCTTCCCGGACGGCGAGGGCTACGTCAAGGGCACCAAGACGATCGTCACCTATGAGATCGACGGCCGTACGGGCAGCGCGGCACTCGACGCGGCCCATCCCTCCTTTTCGACCGGGCAGGCGTGGTACGACCGGTTCGGGGAGTTCTTCCTGCTGGGCGCCGAGCATCTGCTGTCCGGGATCGACCACATCCTGTTCCTGCTGGCGCTCATCGCCGGGTCGCGGAGGCTTCGCGAGATCGTGCTCGCGGCCACCAGCTTCACCCTGGCGCACTCGGTGACGTTCATGCTCGCCGCCCTCGGCCTGGTGGAGGTGCCGGCGACGGTCGTGGAGCCGGTGATCGCGTTGTCGATCGCCGTCGTCGCGGGCTGGCACCTGTGGGGGATCTGGCGGCGGGGCACCCACGCGGCCGATCTGGAGACGCCCGGGCACGGGCACTTCAGTCTGGACCGGGCCGGCTGGATCCGCCTCGGCGTGGTGTTCTGCTTCGGGCTCGTGCACGGTCTGGGCTTCGCTGGCGCGCTGGGCATCGACGAGGCGTGGTCGTGGACCCTGCTGTGGTCGTTGCTGGTGTTCAACGTCGGTATCGAAGTCGTGCAGTTGACCATTATCGCGATCGTCTTCCCGCTGTTGCTCGTGTTGCGTCGCCGTGCGCCGAAAGCCGGTCTGTGGGCGACCGGTGCTGTTTCGGGGGTGGTGTCCATCATGGGGCTCGTCTGGTTTGTGCAGCGCATTTCCGGGTCCTGAGTAAGGCTAAGTAGTTCGCGAAGTGCAGTCTTTCGCAAGATCATGTTCACGGTCGGTTCATCGGGCAACGAAAGCGTGGATTTGCTTCCCCAGTGTCGGGTGAAGACACATCCATTTCTCTATTTGAAAAGGGAACAATGTCGATGACATTGAGCACCTCGACACGGGCCTCCGGGCTCGTGCGGCGGCGCCTGGTCGCCGGGGTCGTCGCCGGCTTCCTGGGAATGGGAGCGGCCCTCGGCAGTGGCCTGACGGCCACCGCCAGCGCGGCCGAGTCCACCATGATCACCGGTGTGGTCCTCGGCGTCGGCGCCGACGAGACCCAGCGCATCGTGACCTGGTACTCCTCTGCCGACACCGCGCAGAAGATCCAGCTCGCCCCGACCGCCGAGATCGTCAACGGCGAGTTCCCGGCCGGTGCCGTGGGCTTCGACGCCGTCGGCGCGGCAAACACCTCCACCACCGGGTTCAACCGGCACGCCACGATCAGCAACCTGCGCGAGAACACGGCGTACTCGTACCGAGTCGGTGCCGAGGGCAGCTGGTCCCCGACCTACAGCTTCAAGACGCGGGACTTCGAGGGTGACTTCGACTTCCTGTTCTTCGGCGACCCGCAGATCGGCGCCTCCGGTGATGTCGCGAAGGACCAGGCCGGGTGGGCGGAGACCTTGAAGGTCTCCACCGCGGCGAACCCGAACGCCGAACTGCTCGTCTCCGGCGGCGACCACGTCGAGTCCGCGAACAACGAGGCTCAGTGGGACGCGTACCTCGCCCCGGACCAGCTGCGGCAGTACCCGACGGCCGCCACCATCGGCAACCACGATGTCGGCGGTAAGTCCTGGGAGCAGCACCACTTCACCCCGAACACGGACCGCTCGGCCCAGTACTACAACGGGGACCAGTCGACCCGCTCCGGCGGCGACTACTGGTACATCTACAAGGACGTGCTGTTCATCGACATCAACAGCAACAGCTACGTCAACCCGGCCGACGGGTCGCTCGGCGGCGACGCGGCGCACGTCGCGTACGTCTCCGACGTGGTCAAGAAGCACGGATCCGAGGCGAAGTGGAAGGTGCTGGTCTATCACCACGCCATCTACTCGGCGGCGAGCCACTCCACCGACACGGACAACAAGAACCGCCGGAAGGACTTCACGACCGCGTTCTCCGACCTCGGCATCGACATGGTGCTGCAGGGGCACGACCACGTCTACACCCGCAGCTACTCGATCAAGAACGGTCAGAAGGAGAACCCGGCCGAGCAGCCGGGTGCTGCCGACGTGTTCCCCGGTCCGGGCGGCGTCATCTACGTGACCGCGAACTCGGCCTCCGGCTCGAAGTACTACGACATCAAGAAGCCGGACGGCTCCGGCACCGGTGTCGAGGGCCTGGGCCCGGACCCGTTGAACCCGAGCAACTACTGGTTCAACTCGGCGCAGAACCAGGAGCACGTGCGCAGCTACGTCAAGGTGCAGGTCAAGGCTGACAAGCTGGTCCTGCAGAACATCCGTAGCGGCACCTGCGCGGCACCGAACGCGGCGGTCGAGAAGGGCGTCTCCTGCGTCAACACCCCGGAGGGCCAGCCGGTCGGCTCGATCGTCGACAACACCACGATCCACCCGTACAACGGCGACGGCCAGGCCATCCAGGTGAACGTGCCGAACCCGGCTCCGGGTGAGTTCGGCTGGACGATCGACGGCTACAACGGGCTGGTCGACCTGGGCACCGCTCAGGAGCGCGACGGCACCTACTTCCAGGCGAACGGCAAGATCAACCCGATCCTCGTGTCGGACAGCCGCCGCTCGCTCGCCCCGTGGTCGATCTCGGCCAACGTCGGCGACTTCCAGGACGCCGACAAGACGTTCTCCGGCTCCTACCTGGGCTGGAACCCGTACGTGCTCGACGGCGGCGCGGGTGCCGAGGCCGGCGCTCCGGTCCTGTCGTCCTTCGACGACCAGGGCAAGGGCCTCTCGGTCTCCAGCGGCCTCGCGGCGGCCGTGCAGGGCCACCCCCGGGGCGGTGCCAAGCTCGGCGCCGACCTGGACCTGAAGATCCCGGACAGCATCGCGAAGGGTAGCTACCGCACCACCCTCACGATCACTGCGCTGAGCAGCTGACCGGACTGCTCCATGCGGCGGGGTAGGCACCTTCGGGGGCCTACCCCGCCACCCATGTGCACTCCTCCCAAGATCACCTCAAGGAACCGACATGTACCCGTCCGCACCCCGCTGGAAGACACTCCTCCGTACGACCGCACTGTCCCTGCTCGCGGCCGCCGCGGCCGTCGGTGTCGGTGCCGTCCCCGCCTTGGCGGCGGAGGGCAACGTCGCCTGGACGGTCCGGACGGCCTCCAACGGCTATGGCGAGGCTCGGTCCAGCTACAGCTACAACGTCAATCCCGGTGGTGCCGTTGAGGACGCCATGGTCGTGGCCAACCGCGGCCCGGCGCCGCTGACCCTGTCCGTTTACGCGGCCGACGGCTTCACCACCGACGCGGGCCAGCTCGACCTGCTCACCAGGGACAAGAAGTCCGTCGCGATCGGTGCCTGGGCGAAGGCGACCGCCGACAGCGTCGTGATCCAGCCCGGGAAGACCGCGCAGGTTCCCTTCAAGATCAGCGTCCCGGAGAACGCCACCCCCGGTGACTACGTCGGCGGCATCCTCACCGCGCTGACCCAGGCCGACCAGGCCGAGGGCATCAACGTCGACCGACGCCTCGGCATCCGGATCAAGTTGCGCGTCGGGGGCGAGCTGAAGCCGAACCTCGCGATCGAGGACCTCCACGTCGCGTACGCCGGCCCGTCGAACCCGTTCGCCAAGGGCGACGCCACCATCACCTACACGGTCCACAACGTGGGCAACGCCGCCCTGTCCGGGCAGCAGAAGGTGACGGTCTCGGGCCCGTTTGGCCTGCTGCGGGTACGCGCCGGCGACATCGCCGCGCCGCCGGAGCTGCTGCCCGGCGAGAGCTGGAAGGTGACGGTGCCGGTGCACGGGGTGGCTCCCACCATCTCGTTGGCCGCGACCACGACCCTCACCCCGCTGCTCACCGACGCGTCGGGCTCCACCACCTCGCTCAAGCCGGTACAGGTCACCGCGCACGGCTGGGCGCTGCCGTGGATTGCGGTGCTGGTGTTCGTCGTCCTGATCGCACTGCTCGTCGGCGCGCACCTCTACCGGCGCCGCAACCGGGCGCAGCGCAAGGCACGCGAGGACGCCCGCGTCCGCGACGCCGTCGAGCAGGCGCTGCGCGGCCCCAAGCCGCAGACGTCCTGATCTTGGCTCGTCACCGTCACCGCCGCCGCCGGCCGTGGTCGGCGGCGGCGACCGCCCGACGGCGGGTCAGGCCGACGGCGACGGCGATCACGGCGAGCACCAGCACCGCCGCCGGCACCGACGCCCAAGCGGGAGCCGTGCGAAGCACCACGGTGCCGAGTACGGCGCCGGCCACCAACCCCGCCAGCCGCCCCACACCACCCAGATCGGCGAAGCGGTGCGGATCGACGACGCGACGCCGGACCAGCTCGGTGAGCGAGCCGGTCAGGTAGGTGGTCGACGCCCCGCGTACGCCGGCGCCGACGCTGATCACGCTCTGGATGCCGCTCGCCACGGCCGCCGTCCCCAGCAGTACGAGCCCGAAGCCGTACCCGGGACGCGCCGAGCAGGCCATCCAGCCGACGGTGAAGCCGAGCAGCAGCACCGCCTCGGCCGCCGTCACCACGGCGGTACGGCGATTCCAACCGGGCGGTGTGTGGCGCAACGGCAGCGTGGCGGCGGCGACACCCGCTGCGTAACCACCCACCGCCACCACGGCACCGGCGAGCGCACGGGTGTCCGCCGTGGCGAGCGCGTGGCCGAAGTGCACCAGGTTGCCGGTGATCACGCTGGCGAAGTACCCGCCGAGCCTGATCAGGCAGATCACGTCGACGCAGCCGGAGGCCGCGGCCAACGCCACCAGCAGCCAGGCCGTCGCCCGTGCCGACGGAGCCTGCACGGCTGTGCTCCCTCCGTCGTCGCGGTCCGCCCACCCGCCTTTCCCGTGTCCGCCCCGGCTACGCCCCATCGCGGTGTCAGTCCGGCCCGGTCGTCCTTGTGGGTGAACGGCGTTCGGCACCCGGTCACGGCTGTCCCCGAGGCGGCATGCTGCGACGGGAGCGCCGGCACGGAGAGGGAATCCACATGGTTGACGGGGATGTGCCAGAGCGGATGCAGGCCGCGGCCTTGGACGAGTTCGGTGGGCCGGAGGTGATCACGCTGCGGAAGCTGCCGATCCCCGAGATCGCCGACGACGAGGTACTGATCAAGGTCTTGAGCGCCGGCGTGGGGGTGTGGGACGCGTACGAGCGGCAGGGCCTCCTCGTGCCGGAGGGCTCCTCCCTCCCGATCGTGCCCGGCTCCGACGGCGCCGGAACCGTGATCGCGGCCGGCAGGAAGGTGTCCAACGTCGTGGTCGGAGAGCTGGTCTACGTCTCCGCCGCGACCCGGCCGAAGGGCGGTTGCTACGCCGAGTACGCGGCCGTCAAGGCGGAGTACGCGGCGAAGGTGCCCGACGGAGTGCCGGCCGAGCACGCCGGCGCCATGCCCACCGACGCGCTGACCGCGTTGGCCGGGCTCGACACGCTCAGCCTGTCGGCCGGCTCGTGGTTGCTGATCTTCGGGGCGAGCGGCGGTCAGGGTCACCTGGCGGTGCAGTTGGCCAAGCGCCAGGGGTTGAACGTCATCGCCGTGGCCTCCGGGTCGGACGGCGTCGCACTGGTGACCCGGCTCGGTGCCGACATCTCCCTCGACGGCCACGGCGACCTGGACGACGTGCTCGCTCGGATCCGGGACGCGGCACCGGCGGGAGTGGACGCCATCCTCGCGATGGCCGGCGGTGCGGCGGTGGACCGTCTCACCGAGGCGCTTGTCGACGGCGGCGTGGTCGCGTACGCCCACGGGGTGCGGCCGGAGCCGACCGAACGTCCCGGTGTCGTGGTCCGGGCGTACGACGGCGAGTCGAACCCCCGGCAGTTGCAGCGCCTCAACGAACTCATCGAGGCGGGACCGTTCGTGGTGCACGTCGCGGAGACGTTCCCGCTGGGCAAGGTGCGGGAGGCACACCAGCGCCTAGAGACCTCCTACGCGGGGAAGCTCCTGCTGACGGTGGCCTGAACCTCAGCGGGTGCGCTGCAGCGGCACGCGTACCGATGCCATGCCGGCTGCCGTCGCGGCCTGGATGCCCAGGTCGGTGTCCTCGAAGACCAGGCAGGACTCCGGGGGTACGCCGAGGTGCTCCGCCGCGAGCAGGAACGCCTCCGGGTCGGGCTTGGCCCGCGTGTAGTCGTCGGCGCAGACCAGCACGTCGAACCGGTCCAGCAGGCCGAGCGCGTCGAGGGAGGCGGTGACCGAGGCGCGGGTGCTGCCGGAGACGACCGCGAACGGGACCCGCCGGTGTGCGTCGTGGATGTGCGCCAGCACGTCGGGCACGGCGGCGAGCTGCGGCAACAGCTCCTGGTAGATGCGCTCACGGTTCTCGACGACGGTCGCCACCGGCATCGCCAGACCCTGCTGCTCGTTCAGGGTCACGATGATGTCGGCGGTCGGCCGCCCACCCCAGGCGTAGAACAGTTCCTCCGGGAACTCGCAGCCCCACTCGTCCAGGGCCCGCTGCCAGGCCACGTAGTGCAGCGGCATCGAGTCGACAATCGTGCCGTCGCAGTCGAACAGGTACGCGGCGAACTCACCGGGAGGCAGAGGCAGACTCACCCGGGCAAGGTTACCGCTCACTCGGTCGTGACGGCTCTGAGCCGGCCGAGCAGGTACGCCCGCTCCGGCTCGGTGCCGACCAGCGCCAACGCGCTGCGGTACGCCTCGGCCGCCTCGTCGTACCGGCCGAGCCGGCGCAGCAGGTCGGCCCGCGCCGCCGGGTAGGGATGGTGGCCACGCAGCCGCGGATCGTCGGCCAACTCGTCGAGCAGGGCAAGACCTGCCTCCGGCCCGTCCCGCATGGCCACCGCGGCAGCCCTGTTCAGCGCGACGATCGGCGACGGCACCAGGTTGAGCAGCACGTCGTAGAGCGCCACCACCTGCGGCCAGTCGGTGCTGGCCACGTCCGCGGCCTCGTCGTGCAGGGCGGCGACGGCAGCCTGCACCCCGTACGGGCCCGGGGCGGGGCCGGTCAACGCGACCACGACCAGCCCGCGCCCCTCCTCGATCATCGGGCGGTCCCAGCGTCCGCGATCCTGGTCGTCCAGAAGGATCATCGCGCCGTCCGGACCGGTACGCGCGTCACGTCGCGCATGGACCAGCAGCATCAGGCCGAGCAGCCCGGCGACCTCCCGCTCGGCGGGTAGCAGCCGACGCAGGATCCGGCCCAGCCGGATGGCCTCCTCGGCCAGGTCGACCCGTTGGAGATCCGGGCCGGAGCTGGCTGCGTACCCCTCGGTGAAGACGGAGTAGACGGCCTGGAGCACCGTGGGCAGCCGACCGGGCAGCTCGTCGGGGCCGGGCACCCGGAACGGGATGCGGGCGTCGCGGATCTTCCGCTTGGCCCGGACCAGCCGCTGGGCCATGGTCGCCGGTGGCACCAGGAAGGCCCGCGCCACCTCTACCGTGCTGAGACCGGCGAGGAAGCGCAGGGTGAGTGCTGCACGATCCGGCGCGGCCAGGGCCGGGTGCGCGCAGGTGAAGAAGAGCGCCAACCGGTCGTCGGGCAGGTCGCGGTCCGCGTCGGCGGGCGGGGCGGGGTCGGCCCGCTCGGCCTCGGCCCGGAGTACGGCGAGTCGCGTCGCCAGCGCCTTGTCCCGTCGCAGCCGGTCCACCGCTCGACGCCGGGCGGTGGTGAGCAGCCAGGCGCCAGGTCGGCTCGGGACACCGTCGGTCGGCCAGTGCACCAGCGCCGCCTCGATGGCCTCGGAGGCGACCTCCTCGGCCAGGTCGAGATCCCCGAACCGGTGCACGAGCGAGGCGAGCAGGCGACCGCGTTCCTCCCGGAACACCGCCTCCACCGACGACCCGACTGCCGCCTCGTCGTCCGGCACGGTCAGGCCTGCATGTCGAACTCGAAGATCGGGCGGACCTGGACCGATCCGGTGCCGATGGCCCCGGGACTGCGGGCCGCCCAGTCCAGCGCGGCGTCGAGGTCCGGCACGTCGATGACGTCGTACCCGCCGAGCAACTCCCGGGTCTCGGCGAACGGCCCGTCGGTGATCGTGCGCTCGCCGCCGGGCCCGACCTGCACTGTCGTGCAGGTGGTCAGGTCCTGTAGCGGATGCCCGGAGACCCAGACCCCGGCGTCCTTCATCTCCCGGTCGTAGCGGATCCAGTCCTCGAAGCTGCACCCGTTGTCGACGGCCTCCCCGTTGATCACGGGGCTCATGAACAGCAGCATGTACTTCACGTTTCGGCTCCTCTCGGTGCGGCGGGTCGCCGTACAGCATGACGACGAACGACGGCCCGGGATATCGACACGACGTCCGGATTCCTCCGTGGCCTCAGGGGCGGACCGGTCGCGCCGGTGAAATCTGCGGGTCGCGCCGGTCGATCCGCCGCTCGTGCCAGGTGACCGCGATCAGGAGGAGGGTCAGCAGGGCCAGCTCGGCCAGCGCGGGCAGGGACCGCGCGATCGGCAGCAGGACCAGCGGCAGCAGCGCGACGACGATCTGCCCCGGACGCACGGTGCGCAGGGTCAGCCGGCGAAAAACCAACCGCGCGAGCAGGTAGAGGGTGGCGCCGCCGTAGAGGGCGCTGGCCGCCGGCCAGCTCAACCGTGCGGAATGCGACGGCTCCTCGGCGAGCTGGCCGAGCACCTGCTCGATACCGAGCGCGATGAAGATCGCGCCGATGATCAGGGGGGCGTGGGCGAGCCCGTACGCGTCGCTGGCCACGAGAGAGCGCCGCTCGTCCGGCACCAACATGACCGAACGCCGGGCGGCGGGTGCCAACCGGTCGAAGTAGAGCCACCACAGGCAGATCGTGGTGACCAGACCGAGTAACGCCGCGAGCAGGCCGGCCCCGTTCGGCGCCATCGTCCGCGGCCCGGTGCCGGCGGCGATCAGCGCCTCGCCGAGCGCGATGATGAGCACCAGTCCGAACCGTTCGGTGAAATGGTCCAGGCTGCGCAGCGGCCACGGGCGGTAGACGGAGGCGACGCGGGAACCGCCGATGTCCACCAGGAACGCGACCGTCCAGAGCACGGTCTGGGCGACGCCACCGAGCAACGCGCCAACTATGAGCGGGAGCCAGGCCGCCACCACCGGCACGGTGAAGAACCGCAGGGTCGAGCGCAGCGGCGCGTCCTCGGTGCTCGCCCAGAGCAGCACGACGAGCTGCACCGCCCGGGTGACAACGTAGGCCAGGGCGAGCGTGAGGGGCGCGTCGAAGAGTTCTGGGCCCTGCCGCCAGGCGTCCGGCAGCACCAGCGCGGCCACGAATATCGAGGCCATGGCCAGCAGGGTGCCCGCGCGGGCCGGGCCGACGTCCGCGCGGACCAGGTTGCCCAACCAGAGGTACGGACCCCAGGAGTAGATCAGCAACAGGAGGAGGATGAGCCCCTGGGCCAGGGTGAGCGCGGTCGGCGGCTGCGCCATGAAGGTGATGACCCGGGTGAGCGCGAACACGAAGACGAGGTCGAAGAAGATCTCGAACATCGTCGTCCGGTGCCGGTCACCGGCGGGTACCGGACGAACATCGAAAATCCCCCTCATCCTCGCATTCTGCGTGCCTGATCCAGGAGAACGCAGGCCGACGGCTCAGAGTACGACCGGGAAACCGGCCAGGTCACCCTAACCGCCGCTGACGCGAGCCTGCTCGAGGAACTGACGGACCCCCGATCGACCTTCGCCGGCTACACCCCGGAAAGGAGGCGCACGAGGTCGAGCCGTGGACGGAGAGCGGCGAGAAGTGGCGTGGGCTGCGCGTCACGTTCCCGCACGGGCTGGACACCCACAACGACACCCAGCTGTACTACTTCGACGACAGCGGGCTGCTGCGACGCATCGACTATCAGCCCGGGCCAACGGCTTTTCGCCGACCGCCCACTACATCGGCGGGGCCACCGAGGTCGAGGGTCTGGTCGTACCCACGCGACGCCGGATCCACCTCCGGCACGAGGACCGAACCCCCGACCTCACCTGGACGCCGATCACGCTCGATCTGGCGGACGTCCACATCCGGTGAGAGTCCCGCGGCGCTGTGGCGGTGGACCCGGCGCGCGTCGGCGAACGGACGTTCCGGGCGTCAGGCCGGGGCGTCCGTCGGCCGCCGGCGGCTCCGCTCCGCCCGCCGCCGCAACTTCTGGTACGCGCCGGTCAACCCCATCGCCCGGCGTACCTCGACCAGGGTTTCCCGGACTTCCTGACGGGTCCGTTCGGTGCCCTCGACGATCAACCGGTCGACCAACCCCCGGTCGGCCTCGATCTCGGCCCGACGCTGGCGGATCGGTGCCAGGAACGTCTCCAGCGCGACGACCAGCCGTTCCTTGACCTCCACGTCACCGACCTGCCCGGCCCGGTAGCGGGCCGCCAGGTCCGCCACCTCGTCCCGGTCCGGGTTGAAAACCTCGTGGTACGCGAACACCGGGTTGCCCTCCACCGTGCCCGGCACGTCGGCCCGTACCCGATTCGGGTCTGTGTACATGCCGAGCACCTTCCGACGCACGGTGGGAGCGTCGTCGGAGAGGGCGATCGTGTTGCCGCGGCTCTTGCTCATCTTGGCCGCGCCGTCGGTGCCCACCAGGCTCGGCGTGTCCGCCTGGATCAGCTCGGGCACCGGGAAGACCGGGCCGTACAGGTGGTTGAATCGCCGCGCGATCTCCCGGGTCACCTCGACGTGCGCGGCGTTGTCCCGGCCGACCGGGACCACCTCGCCCCTGACGCAGAGGATGTCCGCGGCCTGGAGCACCGGGTAACCCAGCAGCCCGTACGGCATCTCCTCCTTGCCCGCGTCGCGAGCCATGTCCTTGAGCGACGGGACCCGTTCCAGCCGGGGCACGGTCACCAGGTTCTGGAGAAGTGTGTTGAGGTCACCTACCTCCGGGATCGCGGACTGGAGGTAGAAGGTGGCCCGCTCCGGGTCGACGCCGGCGGCGAGGACGTCGGTCACCATCTCCCGGGCGTTGCCGGAGACCTGTTCGATGTCCTCGCGGCGGTTGCGAGTGGTCAGCATGTGCAGGTCGGCGATGATGAAGAAGCTTTCGTAGCGTCGGTGCAGCCGCACCCGGTTGGCGATGCTGCCGACGTAGTGGCCGAGGTGAAGGCGGCCGGTGGGCCGGTCGCCGGTGAGCATTCGTGCGACGGACATGGTGGTGCCTCTCGTTGTCCGGAGGATGGGTGACGCGTGGGCGCGCGCGAGCAGAGCTGGCTCAGCTCTGCTCGGTCAGCGGGATCGACTCAGCGAGTCGACCGCCATCGCGCGCCGGCGCGGAACCGCAGACCACCGGCACGGAGGACGTTCAGAAGTTGCTCCCGGCCATCGCCGGGGCTGATCGCGATCGCGGGCTGCGCACCGAGTGGGAGGCCGTCGACAGTGTCGACCGCCTCCGACGCGCGGTTGCCCAGCCGGACCACCCAGTCAGAATATCCGCGGTATGGCCCCGGGCGGGGGCAGGTAGCTGTCGGCGTAGTAGGTGCCGACGCGTTCCCGGTAGTCCGGGTCGGCCGAATCCGGGTCGAACGGTGGCGCGTCCTTGATCTGCTGTCGGGTCCGATCGACGTGCACGACGCGTTCCTGGTGATCCACC